>NZ_CP171843.1:1200000-2400000 GCF_048020265.1 Limnohabitans sp. YIMB22184 | reverse complement strand
CCATGCCTTCTTTTTGGTCGGCGGTGGCAAACAGGCCATGGAACAGGCGGCGCTCGAACATCACGCCGTCGCTCAGACCGCTCTCAAAGGCGCGGTTGACACTTTCCTTGGCGGCCATGGTGGCGAGTTGGCCGTAGCCGCAGATCATCAAGGCTGCGCCCAGTGTTTCGTCCATCAATTTGTCCAGCGGCACCACGCGGCTGACCAGGCCACCGCGCTCGGCCTCGGCGGCGTCCATCATGCGGCCTGTGAGCACCAGGTCCATGGCCTTGGATTTGCCCATGGCACGGGGCAGGCGCTGCGTCCCACCTGCACCAGGAATGATGCCGATCTTGATTTCGGGCTGGCCAAACTTGGCATTGTCGGCGGCGATGATGAAGTCGCACATCATGGCCAGTTCGCAGCCTCCACCCAGGGCAAAGCCGGCCACCGCTGCGATCACGGGCTTGCGAATGGCGCGAATGGTTTCCCAGTTGCGCGTGATGAAGTCGTTTTTGTAAACCTCATGGAAGTTGTATTTGGCCATGGCGGCGATGTCGGCGCCCGCGGCAAAGGCTTTTTCACTGCCGGTGATGACGATACAGCCAATGGCCTCGTCGGCGTCAAAAGTCTTGAGGGCCGAGCCCAGCTCGTCCATGAGCGGGCCGTTCAGGGCGTTAAGCGCCTTGGGGCGGTTCAGGGTGATGATGCCGACTTTGCCGCCTTCTGTGCGGACTTCGATGTTTTCGTAGCTCAAGAACTTCTCCAAAAAGGTGTGGATGGACCGGTTCACTATAACCAAGGGGGCTGAGCGCTGGCTGTCAACTCAGGCACGGGTATGCGGGAAAACATTAACCAACCGATCGGTCGGGTAATGGTACATTCTCGGATTAAGGAGACATCCCATGACCGAATCCATCCCATCGGTGTTGTACGAAGTGCGAGGCGCCGTGGCGCTGGTCACCCTTAACCGCCCGCAAGCCCTCAACAGTTTCACCCGGGAAATGCACCAGGCCCTGTGGGCTGCCCTGGACCAGGCCGAGGCCAATCCAGTCGTGCGTACCCTGGTGCTGACGGGGGCCGGTCGTGGTTTTTGTGCTGGTCTGGACTTGTCCGAGCTGGATTTCACGCCCGGCCCCGGTCTGCTGGAACGTGCCGACCCCGGCCCGGTCATCCACGACGCTTTCAACCCCACTACACGCCGTTTGCAGTCGCTGCGCATGCCGATCATTTGCGCGGTCAATGGCGTGGCTGCGGGAGCCGGGGCTTCGGTGGCCATGGCCTGCGACATTGCGATTGCGGCACCCTCGGCCAGTTTCGTTCAGGCTTTCAGCAAGATCGGCCTGATCCCGGACGCCGGTGGCAGCTGGCTCTTGGTCGAGCGCCTGGGCCTGCCACGCGCCATGGCGCTGGCGATGACCGGCGAAAAATTGATGGCAGACAAGGCCAAAGAGTGGGGCCTGATCTGGGACGTGGCCGAAGACTGCGTGGCCGCTGCTTTGGCGTTGGCCGACAAGCTGTCCGTGATGCCGACCAAGGCGCTGGTGGCCACCCGCCACCTGCTGCGCGATGCGGGCACCCGTTCGCTGGACGCCCACCTGAATGTGGAGCGCGACACGCAATCTGCCCTGGGCAAAACGCACGACTATATGGAAGGCGTGAATGCCTTTTTGCAAAAACGCGCACCGCAATTTACGGGCGAATGACAAAAGGCAAATGATGAACGATCCCAAAGCCTTGGCCCGTTTGGTGGGCGAGACCATGTTCGCGGTGGACGTGGCGTCCAAAGACACCATGGGCATGGAGCTGTTGGCCTGCGAACCCGGCCGCGCCGTCATGCGCATGGTGGTGAAAGCCTTGCACCTGAACGGTCACCAGATTTGCCACGGCGGCTTCATTTTCACGCTGGCCGATTCGACCTTTGCCTTCGCCTGCAACAGCTACAACAAGAATGCGGTGGCGGCGGGCTGCAGCATTGAGTTTCTCAAGCCCGGCAAGCTCGGCGATGTGCTGACCTGTGAAGGCCTGGAGCAAACGCTCAGCGGCCGTCATGGCATCTACGACATGAAAGTCACGAACCAGAATGGCGAGGTGATCGCGATGTTCCGTGGCAAAAGTGCGCAGATCCCTGGCTCTGTGGTGCCGGAATAAATCAAAAAATGGCGGGCAGGCCTTCAGCCTTGCCCACAGCAGATCAAATGGAGTTTTGAATGAGCCAAAAAGCCTTCCCCCTGGAGCCGATTGAAAAGGCCAGCATCGACGAGCTGCGCAGCCTGCAGCTCAAGCGCCTGCAGCAGACGCTGCAGCACGCCTATGCCAACTCGCCTGTGTACCGCGCCAAGTTCGATGCGGCGGGCGTGCACCCCGATGACTGCAAGAGCCTGGCCGACATCGCCAAGTTCCCCTTCACCACCAAAGCGGACCTGCGCGACAGTTACCCGTTTGGCATGTTTGCTGTGCCGCGTGAAAACTGCGCCCGCATTCACGCGTCGAGCGGCACCACCGGCAAACCCACGGTGGTGGGCTACACCCTCAAAGACATCGACACCTGGTCGAATGTGGTGGCCCGCAGCATCCGCGCGGGCGGTGCAAAACCCGGTGACATGGTGCACATCAGCTACGGCTATGGCCTGTTCACGGGCGGCATGGGCGCGCACTACGGTGCCGAAAAACTCGGCCTCACCGTGGTGCCTTTTGGTGGGGGGCAGACCGAGCGCCAGGTTCAGCTGATCCAGGACTTCAAGTCCAACATCATCATGGTCACGCCCAGCTACATGTTGGCGATTGCCGACGAGTTCGAACGTCAGGGCATCGACCCCAAGACCAGCTCGCTGCGCATCGGCATCTTTGGCGCCGAGCCCTGGACCAACGACATGCGCGCGGCGATTGAAAAACGCATGGCCATCGACGCGGTGGACATTTACGGTTTGTCTGAAGTGATGGGCCCGGGTGTGGCCAGCGAGTGCATCGAAACCAAGGACGGCCCGACCATCTGGGAAGACCATTTCTACCCCGAGATCATCAACCCCGACACAGGTGAGCCTGTGGCCGACGGCGAGATGGGCGAGCTGGTCTTTACCAGCCTGACCAAGGAAGCTTTACCCATCATCCGCTACCGCACTCGTGACCTCACGCGCCTGTTGCCCGGCACCGCCCGCAATATGCGCCGCATGGAAAAAATCACCGGCCGCAGCGACGACATGATGATCATCCGCGGCGTGAATGTGTTCCCCAGCCAGATCGAAGAGCTGATCTTGAAGCGCCCCGAACTGGCCCCGCATTACCAGTGCGTGTTGACCCGTGAAGGCCCGATGGACGATTTGAAGGTCGTCATCGAGACCAAACCCGGCGTGTCACCCGACAGCATCGAAGCCCGCGCTGCCGCCAAGATGCTGCAGCACGAGATCAAGGTGTTCATCGGCTCCAGTGTGGCGATCGAGCTGAAGGCCGAAGGCGGCGTCGAGCGCAGCCAGGGCAAGGCCAAACGCGTGGTGGATTTGCGAAAGAAGTGATCAGACCGAGGGCCAGCCTGGGGTGCGGTCGGTTGGCGCCGACAGTTTCCAGCCGCTGGCCTGTGCTGGCACTTTCAGGAGCAGGCGCAGCAGGCGTTTGTCGCGTGAGACCAGCGCCATCAGTTTCTGTTCGCGCCCCAGCAGGGCGGGCAGGTCGTCGAGTTTGTGCAGGCGCCAGCTGCCGCCTTGTCCTTTGGCCCCCACCTCCAGCCCCAGCCATTCGTCGCCAGCGGCCAGCCCCGCCGTTTCGGCGGCACTGCCGCGCAGCACGCCCTTGATCTGCACGCTGCCACCGGCTTCGCTCACACGCAGACCGAGGCGTTGGGCCATGGTCGACGTTTCGGCATCCAGGACGACGCCTTGTGCGGTCAGCAGCTCGCGCAGGGGCAAGTCGGTGGTGCTGTGCACCCAGGCCTGAATTTCTGCCTGCCAGCTGCGGCCCGTGTAGGCCTGCAGCTCGTCCAGCAGGTCTTGTTCGCGCATGGGCCCGGCCTTGCAGCGCTTCCAGAGGCCGCGCATCACGGCATCCAGCGTCTGGCCTTCTTTGCGCAGCGCCAGGTCCAAGCACAGGGCCACGAGCGCGCCCTTGGTGTAGTAGCTCACGGTGGCGTTGGGCGTGTTCTCGTCTTGTCGGTAGTACTTGACCCAGGCGTCAAAGCTGGCCTGCGCCACCGTCTGCACGTGGCGGCCCGGGGTTTGTTGCACCTGGGCGATGGTTTTGCCCAGCAGCTTGAGGTAGGAGGCGTCATCGATGAGGCCCGCGCGGCGCAGCAGGATGTCGTCGTAATAGCTGGTGAAGCCCTCGAAAAACCACAGCAACTGGGTGTAGTTTTCCTGGCTGTAGTCGTAGCGGGCCAAAGCATCGGGGCGCAGCTGTTTGACGTTCCAGGTGTGAAAGTACTCGTGGCTGATCAGGCCCAGCAGCGTGGTGTAGCCCTCGTTGGTGCGGGGAGAGGTCTGGCGCGGCAGATCGCTGCGGTTGCAGATCAGCGCGGTGCTGTTTTTGTGCTCCAGGCCGCCATAGCCGTCGTGCACGGCGTTGAGCATGAACAGGTAGTTCTTGTGTGGCGCCTTTTGGCCTGCTGCCTTGCCCGAACCATGCCAAAACCGGATGGCCGCTTCGCAAATTTTTTGCGTGTCGGCCAGCAGGCGGTCACCGTCAAAGGAGGGCAGGGCACCGGCCACCACAAAGTGGTGGGGGATGCCACAGGCTGTGAAGCTGCCGCTCCAAAACGTGCCCAGCTCCACGGGACAGTCCACCAGCTCGTCGTAGTGGGCGGCCTGGTAAAGGCCAAAGCCTTTCTTGTCGGTTTTAACAGGCGCCAGGCCTGTGGCGGCCTGCCAGTCGGGCTGGGTTTTGACGGCTTGCAACTGCAGCTGGTGCGGCGCATATTCTTGCCCATGCACCCGCAGGCACAAGCTGGTGCCATTGAAAAAACCGCGCTGGCTGTCCAGCCAGGCGGTGCGCACCGAGTGGTCAAAGGCATAGACCTCGTAGCTCAGCACCAGGGGCTGCCCGCTCTTGCAGGCCATGGCCCAGCTGCACTTGTCTTGCTGGGTGATGGGCAGGCTGCGGCGGCCTTGTTTGGCGCTCAGGTTTTGCAGGTTTTTGGAAAACTCGCGCACCAGATAGCTGCCCGGAATCCAGACCGGCAGCGACACGGTTTGCTGCGCCGCAGGTTCAGGCACCGTCAAGGTCACCCGAAACAGGTGGGCATGCAGGTCGGCGGCTTCAACGGTGTAGAGGATGGCGGTCATGCGTGTGAATGGTCAGGTTGCGCCCGCCGCCAAAAAGCAGCTCAGGCTGGCCACGGTGGTCAGCTGCAGGCGCATGGGCAGCCAGGGGGCCAGGCCCGCAGCTGGCCAGGTGCGGCGGTCCATCAGGTAGCAGCCGATCAGCACAAAGCCCAGCAGGGGCAAACCGGCAAAGGCGGGCATCATCACGCCCACCCAGGCGAGCAGCGAAGGCACGACCCCCCAGGTGAAGTGGATGCGCGGCGCGTTGGGGGTGATCAGGGCATTGCGAAAGCCCACGCCCCAATGGATGCCCCCCAAAAACGACACGATCACCGCGCCATAGCCTTGCATGGACAGCGCCACATACGGGTGCAGGTCGGGGCCGACCAGCCACAGGCACAGAGCCAGGAACACAAAGGGGATCAGTCCGGCATAGCCCAGGCGACGGATCAGCCGCCAGGTCGGGTCTTCGGTCAGTGGTGGGTTCATTTGAGGTCAGCCAGCATTTTTTCGACTTGGGCCATGGGCACCGCGCCGGGCACGCGGGTGCCATCGGCGAACAGCAGCATGGGCGTGCCCGTGATCCGGTTCTTTTTGCCAAATTCGACAACGGTGTCCACGGCGGATGCATCGCAGTTGGCTGTGGGGGGCGTGGTGCCGTTGATCATCCAGTCGTTCCAGACTTTGGCCTTGTCTTTGGCGCACCAGATGTTGCGCGACTTGGTCTTCGAGTCTTCGCCCAGGATGGGGTAGAGGAAGTGGTGAATGGTCACGTTGTCCAGTTTTTGCAGGTCTTTTTCAAAGCGCTTGCAGTAGCCGCAATTGGGGTCGGCAAACACGGCGAGCTTGCGCTTGCCGTTGCCGCGCACCTGGGTGAAGGCACTTTTCATCGGTAATTGGTCAAAGGCAATCGCCGACAGTTTCTCCATGCGTTCTTCGGTCAGGTTGCGCTTTTGCTTGACGTCAATCAAGGCGCCTTGGATCAGGAAGCTGCCGTCGGCATCGCTGTACATCACCTCGTTGCCCATGCGGATTTCGAACAGGCCACTCATCGGGGTTTTGCTCACCTCGTCGATCTTGGGCAAATTGGGCAGGCGTTCGCTCAGGTTTTTGCGAATGGCCGCTTCCTGGGCCACCGCGCTGCCCAGCGACAGGACGGTGGTGGCTACGATCAGGGCCCACTTGGAAAAAACAAACTTCATCGCAGAGGCTTTCGGGTTCGGGAAAAGTGAAGGGTTTGGGGTCAACCGGTGAGGTGGGCTTTGTCCGCACTTTGGCCCATGGCGCGTTGCGTCATCCAGTGTTTCAGCGGACCGCTGCGGTCAAAGCCGCGCATGCCCCAGTTGCGCAGGTTTTGCCAGACCGGACCAGGCTGGGCAAACAGGCGTTGCAGGCCATCGGTGACCCAGCCCATGGCCTGCACATCGGCCTGGCGGGCGCGTTCGTAGCGGCGCAACAGTTTCAGGTCGTGCAAGGGACGCCAGAATTCTTTGGTGCGGATGACTTGCACCAGCTCGGCCACATCGGCCAGGCCCACGTTCAGGCCCTGGCCTGCCAGGGGGTGCATCGCGTGGGCCGCATCGCCGGCCAGGGCGAACGATTGCTTGGCAGCGCCCGGCATAGGGCCGATCCAGCGCTCGGCACGGGCCAGCTGCAGCGGCCACACCGCGCGCTCGGCCGACAGCTGCATGCTGCCCAGCGCGTGGCTGCAGGCCTCGGTCAGCGCGGCGGCAAAGTCTTCGGCGTTCAGGGCCATGAGCTCTTGCGCCCGCAGTGGGTGGACCGACCAGACCAGCGCGACTTCGCGTGCGCCTTCGCCGCCCAAAGGCAACAAAGCCAGCACTTCGGCTTGCGGCTGCGACAGGCCGGGGGCGTGGCTCCAGCCAAACCATTGCCGGGCGATGCCTTCGTGCGGGCGTTCGCACTGCAGGCGTGTGGCCACGGCATGTTGTTCGTAGTTTGTGGTGTCAAAGCCCACACCCAGCTCGGCGCGTGTCTGGCTCGCGCGGCCTTCGCACACCACGGTGAGGGGGGCGGCCACCGGAGCGTTCACCACTTGAATCTGGGGCTGAAACTGCACGGCCTGGGCCAGTCGCTCTTGCAGCACGGGAACATCGACCATCCAGTTGAGCTCAGCCACGCCTTGCTCTTGGGCACCAAAGTTCAGGTGGCCGCCGTGGTCACCCCAGACCTGCATCTGGTGCACCGGGGTCACGGCAGGGTGCTCGGGCCAGCAGCGCAGGTCTTGCAGCAAGGCCATGGCCGCGCCGTTGAGCGAGTAGGCACGCACGTCGGGCATGGCGGTGGCCACGGGCGACTCGACCAAGGCCACGTTCAGGCGCTCGCGGGCCAGCAACAAGGCCAAAGTGCGGCCGACGATGCCAGCGCCACGGATGCAAATATCGGGAGGGTTTGCCATGGATTGCATTGTAGGCGGCACCCAAATGACAGGCGGGCTGCAAGCCGATACCTGTGCAGACGGGCGACCTGAGGCCACCCGCTAAAATCATGCGTTGTCTCCCGAATCACCGAAAGCCTTCCATGAGCCTCAAATGCGGCATCGTGGGTTTGCCCAACGTTGGCAAATCCACCCTTTTCAACGCCCTGACCAAAGCCGGTATCGCGGCTGAAAATTACCCCTTTTGCACCATCGAGCCCAACACCGGCGTGGTGGAGGTGCCCGATCCGCGCCTGCAGCAGTTGGCCGACATCATCTCGCCTGAGCGCATCGTGCCGGCGATTGTCGAGTTTGTAGACATTGCCGGTCTGGTGGCCGGGGCCAGCACAGGCGAAGGCCTGGGCAACAAGTTTTTGGCCCACATCCGCGAGACCGATGCCATCGTCAATGTGGTGCGCTGCTTTGAAGACCTCAACGTGATCCACGTAGCCAACAAAGTGGACCCGATTGCCGACATCGAGGTGATTCAGACCGAGCTGTGCCTGGCCGACCTGGCTGCGGTCGAAAAAGCCATTCACCGTGTGAGCAAAATTGCCCGCTCCGGTGACAAAGACGCCGTCAAGCAAATGGCGATTTTGGAAAAGTGCCAAGCCGCCCTGAACGACACCCAGCCGGTGCGCACCATCGACTTCAGCAAGGAAGAGCGCGCCGAACTCAAGCAGTTCTTCTTCATCACGGCCAAGCCCGCCATGTTCGTGGCCAACGTGTCGGAAGACGGCTTCGAGAACAACCCCTTCTTGGATCGCCTCAAGGCCTTTGCCGCCAAGCAAAACGCGCCCGTGGTGGCCATTTGCGCCAAGATCGAAGCCGAGTTGTCCGAGATGGACGACGCTGACCGCCTGGAATTCCTGAAGGAGCTGGGTCAGGACGAGCCTGGCTTGAACCGCCTGATCCGCTCGGCCTATGACTTGCTGGGCCTGCAAACCTACTTCACCGCTGGCGTGAAGGAAGTGCGCGCCTGGACCATCCACAAAGGCGACACCGGCCCGCAAGCCGCTGGCGTGATCCACAGCGACTTTGAAAAAGGCTACATCCGCGCCCAGACCATCGCGTTTGACGACTTCATCGCCTTCAAGGGCGAACAAGGCGCCAAGGACGCGGGCAAGATGCGCGCCGAAGGCAAGGAGTACGTCGTCAAGGATGGCGATGTGATGAACTTCCTGTTCAGCTCCTGAGCCTGCGGGGCAGGCATTGTGATGCTGGTTGAGGGCCCCAAGGTGCAGCCGGGTAAATCGGTATGTCAGAAATCAACAGATTAGCGCTTGGCGGAAATGTCTTAATCAAGCGCTGATGGTTGAGGGGTATGAAAATGGCGACAGTGATCTTGTTGGACGACGAAGATGACATCCGTGAAGAGTTTGCGGCCTACCTCCAGGGTTTGGGGCACGGTGTTCAGACCGTTGGCACCATGAAGCAGTTCTCTTCTTTGTTTTTAACACATAAACCCGACATTGCGGTGGTGGACCGCAGCTTGCCAGATGGCGACGGCCTGGACCTGGTTCGTGAGTTGCGCGAACAGGGCGTGCGTTGCGGTGTGATCATGTTCACCGCCAAAGACGCCACGCAAGACCGCATTGATGGTTTCAAATCCGGCGTGGACCATTACCTGACCAAGCCCGTCAGGCTGCAGGAGCTGGGGGCTGTGGTGGAGTCCTTGAGTTGGCGGCTCAAAGCCACAGCCAACTGGCGTTTGATTTTGTCCACCTGGGAGCTACGTGCCCCCGGTGGCGTGGTGATTCGGTTGACCGCGCAGGAAAGTGCTTTCTTGCAAGTGCTGGTGGAGCAGATGGGGCAGACCGTGAGCCGCAAGAAAGTGGTGCAGTCACTGGGTAAAAACTTTGCAGATTACGACCCCCGCAATCTGGATGTGTTGGTGTTGCGGCTTCGAAAGAAAGTCGCCAGCCTGACGCCGGCGGTTTTTCCGGTGAAAACCGTGCATGGCGCTGGCTATGTCATTGAAGAAGACTGTGTGATTTCAGACGCTTGAAGCCTGCGGCGGCTGGATCGGTATTTCAACCACGAATTGCATGCCATGGGGTTTTAATTTTTGTGCATGAACCCGGCCCTGGTGTTGCTTAGCAATGAACTGAACCAGGTGCAGGCCCAAGCCCGAACCCACCGAGGTGTAAGCGCCTTGCCCTCTGAAATAGGCGTCAAAGATGTACGGCATGTCCCTGTCGTCCACGCCGGGGCCTTCATCCGTCACGGTGATGTACGCCGTGTTCTGGCGCTGGCTCAATGAGAGTGTGATGTTCGTGTTGTTGGGCGCATGCTTGCGGGCGTTTTCCAGCAGGTTGGAGATGGCCACCCGCAGCAAATCGGGATCACAGATCAGGTGCAATTGCACGGGGGTGTCAAACCTCACCTCGATACCATGGGCGTCTTTCATGTCCTGAACCAAAGATTCGCACAGGCTGAGCAAATTGACGCTTGACATTTGCATGGCGTTGTCGCCATTGAGCAGCCGTTCGTTGTTCAAATAAGTGTCAAACAGGGTTTGCAGCTTTTGGCTGTGGCGAATGATTTTGCTGGCGCGATTTTTGGCGTTGATCGTCAAAGCCGGGTCCATCAGCAGGTTGTCTGCGCTGGCTGAAATCACCGTCAGCGGTGTTCTGACTTCGTGCGACACCATGCCCAAAAATTCATACTGCCGCTCGCGCTGCTTTTCTTGTGCGTTGGCGCGGGCGCGTTCGTGTTCTGACTTTCTGCGCAAGGCGTTGTAGCTTGAAAAAATGCCGGTGCTCATCACCATCATGTGCACGAAGGCCCCGACCTGGTAAACGTTCTCGTTCCAGGCGCTGGGTTCAATCATCCCGATGTTGCGCATGTAGCGCCACATCACCCCGATGTAGAACAGGCTGAAGGCCAGCAACAGCAGCTGTCCTTTTTTGTCACCCTTGTGGGCCAGGTAGCTGAATACCGTGAGGTTCAGGAAAATCAGAAAAATGCTGGCGATTTGAATCGACAGCACACCCAGGCTGTATTGGCCTGCCAGCACCAAAATCACTCCCGCCACAGAAATGCTCGCACAGGCGTGCAAAACGCTGCGCGAAGCCCTGGGCCAAATGCGGTGCATGCCGAGGTAGGCGTTGGTGAAGACCGGGGCAATCCACAGTGACAAAGACACCGCAACCCCCAAGGCCAGCGTGTGTGTGTTGCTGTCGATGTCCAGGCCCAGCATGTCGTTCCAGCGGCCCGTCAAAAACGCAGCCACCAGGTTGGTGGCCACGTACAACACGTAATACAAATGCACCTTCTCTCGCGTCCAAAGCCAGAATGCACTGTAGAAAAACACCACCAGGCAGTACGAACCGAACACCAGACCCCAGATGAAGGTTTCCAGGTTGCTGTCTTCAAACAGCGCCATGGGTGACCACAGTTTCAGGGTGGTCACCATTGATGTCCGCGTGGCCATGCGCAGATACAGCGTGGTGGGTTCGTTCGCTGTCAGATGGATTTGAAAGACCGGCCGGCGGTAATTTGTTTCTTTGGGGGGCTGTGCGTGGTTCTGTGTGCCTTGGCGCACCTGAAACTGCCCGTCGGGCTGGCGTTGGTAAAGCCGCACATCTTCCAAGATGGGCTGCCCCAATTCCAGCAGCCACAGCGATGACTCCATCGCCGTCACATCGATCTTGACCCACACCACCGTGCGGGTGAACCCCAGACTCAAGGGACCGGTGAGTGGCTTGAAGCCTGGCGCTTGGTTGGGCTGCGCCACCTCCTCGACCGACAAAGTGCCGTTCGTGTCCACCAGCAAGGCGGCGTGAGGCTCCAGGTTGACGCTGCTCACCTGGGCTTGGGGGGGCAGCGGTGCGGCAGCCACGCTTGTCCACAAGACCGCAAGCAAAGCCATCGCTGCGAACAACGTGGTGACTGATCGGGAAGCCCAGGCCACAAGGCTCGTCAGGAGCTCTCCCCGCCTTGCGGTGTCACTACGGCAGGTGGTCAAATTGTTATTTATGTCATAAATTGTCATATTTACGGTTTGATACACCATTAAAGTGGAAAAATCTCTTTACAAATGATTAAAACGTGAATTCTAGTATAAAAGTCTCCAAAATGCCGGTTTTTTGCGGTAATCTCCGCGCGGCGTTGGGGTGTGGCTGGGCTTGGCATGCGTGCCTGGCCGTGCTGGGCGTTTTGTGGTCTGTGGGGGTCGGTGCGGCAGAGAATTTGTCGGTCAACGGCCAGAGCATTGCGCCAGTCAAGCTAGAGGCTTTGGTGGCTGCGCGGTTGTCGGCCGGGCAAAAAGACGACGCGCAAACCCGTGCTCAGGCACGCGAAGAATTGATTCGTCACGAAGCGCTGCTGCAAGCGGCTCTCAAATCGGGTGTGGACACCCCCGTCTTGCAGGCCCAGGCGCAATATGCGGGTGAAACGGTGAAAGTACGCCGTTACTTGCAAGAGTGGTTGAAGCAAAACCCGGTGTCCGCAGACGCCGTGGCCAAAGAGTACGAGGCGCTGAAAGCCCGTATGGGTCAGCAAGAAGTGCAAATGCGCCAGGTTTTGCTGGGCAACGAGGACGACGCCCGCAAGCTGTTGGCGCAATTGGCCGCCGGTGGCAAGTTTGAAGACCTGGCCCAACTGGCCACCAAAGACGCCAGCACCAAAGCCAGCGGAGGCCTGTTGCCCTGGGTGCCCGAAGGCACCTTGGTGCCCGCCATTGCCCAGGTGGTCAGCAAATTGACGCCCGGCCAAACCACTGCAGCGCCGGTGCGAACGCCCAACGGTTTTCATGTGATCCGCCTGGAGGGCCGTCGCCCATTCGCATTGCCGCCCCTGGCGCAGCTGCAAACCCAAATTCAACAGAACCTGGAAACCCAGGCTGTCGATGCCCACATCAAACGCCTGCGCGATCAAGCGCAAGTGAAGTGATTGATTCAATTCAAGATTGATTTTTTAAAAGGACTTCAAAATGGAAAAACAATTTTCTTACCGCATCACCAAAATTGCGGGCCGTGCAGTGGCTGTGGCCATGTGTGCGTTGACGGGTTTGGCATTGATGGGTAATGCTCAAGCAGCGGATGTTTACTTGGGTACGTCATATGGTGGCGCGAATGTGCCGAATGACGGTACAACTGCTGCTGGTGCGACTTGGAATGCCAATGACACCTGGTCAGTGGTTAACCCAACGAATTCCTACGGTACAGCAGTGACTCGGGCCGGAGAAGTGTTTTATGGTGCTCAGGTACTTCATTCTTACAATGGCGGTGCCACTTATTTTCTGTATTCTGGTTATACAACTAATGATGGTTTTGTCGATAATGGTGCAGATAACTACCCATCTTGGAGTGCAATTGCCATCAGGGAAAGTGCATACCAAGCCAATTATTTTGGCTCAATTGTTGACTATACCGTTGGAAATAATTATTTCTTTGGCAGCGGTTCTGTTGTCAGTGATATTGACCGGGGTGCCAAGGCATATGCCACTGTGAATGCATGGAGAGGATGGGACGGCAGTGCTTGGGATGGTGGTTATAACTTTACTTATTACACCGGAAGTGCCTCTGCCCAGAATTTATCCGGAAATGCTGTTGACATAAGGGGTGCAGCCACATTTGATGGTGATAACCAGATCAATGGCTCTGTCATCGCAGACGGGGGTGTTTATATCCGTGGTTCGAATATCAACTTCAATGGCTCGATCACTGCGCCCATTTATTTCAGTGCCGCTGGCGCGGCCAGCGTCAATGGTGGTGGTGATATCCAAGGCAGCGTTGACTTCCAGGGCCATAACGCCACTTTGACTTTGTCGAATGGCAGCAACATCACAGGCAGTGTGATTAATAGCGCTACCGACAACGGCACTTTGAACTTCGAGGGCAGCAGCGTGGTGACCGGGGCTGTGGGCACCGTCAATGCAGCCAATGTGACTGGCGCCACTTCGCGCGTGCAACTGAACACCGTTTCTGGCAACACCAACGTCAACACCTTGACCATCTCGGCTGACAAAGCTGTGGTGGAAGTGGGCGGCAAGTTGACTGGTAATGTCAACTTGGGCGGTCACACCAGCAAGTTGGAGTTGAACGACCGCGGTGGTCAAGGTATGGTGGGTACGGTTGACTTTGGCAAGGTTGTCAATACCGAGACTCAAGGCCGTGGTACCTTGGAAATTGGCAATCTTGTCAATGCGACTTTCGGTGCCAATGGCATTCAACTGGCCAATGCCGCCAATTCGACTTTGTTGTTTGCAGGTACATCGAATGTGAGCGGTGAGGTTGGCGCTGCATCAGATGCATCCAAAACGCCGTACAAAATTTATGCGGGCGCTGGCACATCCACCGTCACATTTAACGGACGTGTTTATGTGGGTGCTGGTGATTTGAACGTCGGCCCCAGCAATACAACAGTGGAGTTGAATGCTGGCCTGACTGGCGATCTGGTCTTTGGTGCCGGTACACCGGTCAGTGTTCAGGGTGATGCTTACACCACTTACGGTGATGGCGGTTTGGTCGGTCAAGATTGGAACGGTGCCGGTACCGTGGAATTGGCAGACAACCAAACCATCACAGGCAGCATCACGACCAGCGTTGCCAATGCAGGCAACATGAAGTTCATGGGTCGCAGTGCTTATTCGAGCAGCATTGGTGCCTCCAACGCCAAGTTGGCCAGCGTGATCTTCAATGCCGCAACCCCAGATATTGACGAGGCGCCAGTGGTTTCCACGATTGCTGGCAACGTCTATGCGAACCAGGTGACGATTGGCAATGGCTCTGCTTACACCATCGCCACTTTGACGCCCGGCGCGCACATTCTGGGTGACCATTTGACTTTGGCCGGTGTCAACACCGTGTTGAACCTTCACGGTGCTTTCAATTCAGAATTTGGCCCTAACGCTGACAACAACAAGTTGTCCAGTGCCGGCTTCAATCAAGTCGAGGTTCAAGGTGGAAACATCACCACCAATGGCGCAACGCTGAAATTTGCGGTGGATGCCGGTGATGTGACTGCGGCCAATGGTGCAGTTCAGGAGAGCACTTCAAGTCTGTTGTTCACGAACGGCGGCGCTGTGGATTTGTCTGGCGGTGCCCAAGTGGATGTGGCTTTGATGGGCAGCGTGGCTCATGGGCAAGTGGCCAAACTCATCAAAGGCACAGCGAATCTTGTTCCAGGTACTTCTGAAAACGTCACTCTGTCACACAACAGTTTTGTGTTGCGTGAAGCCAATGCTTTGACTTTGCGTCAAAACACTGCGACAGATGACTTGGAACTGGTCGTGAACCGTACCGCTGCCATTTACAAGGAAAGTTCTGGAACAGTTGGGCATTTTTCCAACGAGGCTGCTGACCGTTTGGGTGCATTGGCTGCTGCGGGCGCAGACTACTCCAGCGACATGCAAACCGTGTTCAACAAGCTGGACATTGACCAGTGGGGCTTTGGCAACACACAAGCCAATCTGGCCACACAGGTCAAGCGTTTGGCCCCGGTTGCCAACGCCTCTGGTGCGCAGGCTGCTTTGGCTTCCACCACTTCGGTCTTGAACTCTGTGGGTGAGCGCCTGGCGGTGTTGCGCGGCGATGTGGCCATGGCCGGTCTGAACGGCAACGGCCGTCAGATGGGCACTGACAACACCGGTTGGGTCAAGGTGTTGGGCTCTAGCAGCAAGGCCAAAGCCATTGGTGATTACGACGGCTACAAAGTCACCAGCTCTGGTTTGTTGGCAGGTGCCGATGCCAAAGTGGGCAACGGTGTGGTGGGTGGCTCTTTCAGCTACGTGACATCCAACATTTCGCAGCAGGACTTCCGTCTGGGTGACAGCGGCAAGCTGAATTCAGGCACCTTGGCTGTTTACGGTACCCAGGAATACGGCGACGTGTTCGTGGACGGCGCTCTGGCCTTCAGCCAGCACAGCCTGTCCAGCAGCCGTGCCACGGCGATTGCCCGCACAGCCCAGTCCGATGTGGACATGAACCAGACCACCCTGAAGCTGTCTGCCGGTTACCGCATTGGTATCGACGACAGTAAGGTCAATGTCTTGACCCCCATGGTGTCTGTCGAGGCCGCCAGCCTGAAGCAAAAGGCCTACACCGAAACCGGTGCAGATGCCTTGTCGCTGAACGTGGACAGCAAGACCGTTTCGCGCACCCGCGCCAGCCTGGGTTTGCGCTTTAACACCGTGATCGAAGGCGCCAGCACCACGTTCTATCCTGAACTGATGGTGGCTTTTAACCGCAACAATGGCATGCGCAACACCGATGTGGTGGCCAACTATGTGGGCGACACCACGGCCACACCGTTCACCACCACCGGTGCGGTACTGCCCAAGTCGTCCTACACCGTGGGTGCAGGCTTGCGTTTTGCAACGTCCAAGACGTCTGAAGTGCAAATCGGCTACCGCTATGAAGGTGGTAACGGTTTGTCGGGCAGTTCTGCCCAAGTGCGCGGTGCATGGTCTTTCTAAGGTCTTGAACCACGCTGCAGCCGGCGAGGGCGGTCCCCTTGCCTGCTGGTTCCAAAAAATGAGGCCCTGCGAGGCCTCTTTTTTTGTTTGAAATTGTCATATTTGTCATGTTTGTGACCGATAGACTCAAAAAAGTTATTTTTGTATCTTTGCGACTTCAGGAGAATGAGATGAGCCGTTTTCACCACGCCAGTCACCCACTGAGCCTTTGCATGCTGGCGATCGCCGCTCTGTGTGCTTCGGTTGGTGCTTCTGCAACAGAAGTCGAGTACTCAGGCAGTTATGGGGCCACCACGATTGGCGGGAACAACCAATCCGTGACGGCGGTACTGGGTGGTGCAAGCTTTGATTCGTTGGCCACAGATTCTTTGGTGACCTTGCAGGTGGGGGCCCAAGCGAACAGTGTCACCAATGTGTTCAGGGCAGATGGTGCGCGCATGGGATTTGTCATTGCGCCAGCAGGAACTTCCGGGATCTCGACACTAGGTTCGGGTCAATTGAGCGTGGGCTCCTTGATTCTTAATGGCTTTGAAAACTACGGTATTCAGTTGGGCGGCAGCTTGAAAGACGGTTCTACCGTCAATTTGATTCAAGCCACCAGTGTGGATGCCAATACCCCAGCCACAATTGATTACACAGAGCCTTTCACGCCGGCGATGTTGACCACAGCCGAGTTGCCCGGGGAAGACCGGGTCAACGACAACAGCTATGTCATCACTTCGCGCGTCCGCAGGGTGGGCAACAACATGGTGTACACCGCGACCCGTGCTCAAGACGCTTATGTGTCTAAAGCGTTGGCTTATGTCGGCGGACATTTTTCCAACAGCGCAGCCCTGACCCTCAGCGATGTGGCTTACGAAGGTCGCCAGCAGGGCGATTTGGCCACGGTGATCGATCGACTCGACATCAATGACTACGGATTTGGTAACACAGCGGCCAATCTAGCTGCGCAGAGCAAGCGCCTGGCGCCTATTGCCAACAATGCCTATGTTCTTTCGGCGTTGTCTGCCAACGATGTCATGTTGTCAACATCTGACGATCGGCTCAACACCTTGCGTGGCGGTGTGGTGGGTACGGCGAAGTCGGCTAAAAAAGCGTTGTGGGTCCAAGGCTTTTCACAGTTGGGCAAACAGTCGGGCTTTGTTCACCAGGCTGAGTTGAATGCGTACGACAGCTTTGACACGCGGCTGATGGGCTTGACAGTCGGTTTTGACAGCCCTGTCGCCACCGGTTGGTTGGGCGGGGCTTTGAGCTTGGCCAGCGGCAACATCGAGCAAAACGATTTCCGATCGGGTGATTCCGCCAACAGCAACAACACGCAGTTCAGCCTGTATGGCACGCAAGAGTTTGGTGCGGCTTATGCGCAAATGAGTCTGGCGTGGGGCCAAAGTGATCTGACTGCAACGCGTGCCACGGCGGTGGGCCGAACCGCCCACGATGCATTCAAGCTGCAAACCTCTGATGCACGTGTGGGTGTGGGTTATCGCATCAAGTTCAAAGACGGCAAGTCCATGCTGACGCCTTATGCCAGCTTGCAATCGGCGCGTCTGAAGCAGCCGCAGCGCACTGAAACTGGTGCGGGCGACCTGAGTTTGCAAATTGCAGAAAAAACCTACAACCGCTCACGCACTCAGCTGGGTCTGCGTTACAGCACAGAAAGCCGGTTGCTTGGCAAGCCCACTTTCTTGAGCTTGCAAGGCGCTGTCTCGCGTGATAGCGGTTTGGACAACATGGATGTGCAGGCCAGCTACACCGGCCAAACCACCGACCTGGCATTTGTGACACCAGCAGCACCTGTGGACCGCACAGCCTTCCATTTCGGTGTCACCACGTCGATGGCCATGGGCAAATCGTCGAGCCTGCAACTCAAATTTGATCTGGAGCATCGTCGCACCTACAACGCCCAAGGCGTGCAGATCAAAGGCCTGTGGTTGTTCTGAACCCGGCCCATCCTTAGACAAACAATCAGGTACATCAAATGAAATTTCAAATGAAACCATTGGCCATGGTGTTGGCTGCGATGGGTGTGGTGGTTGCATCAAGCGGCGCTTGGGCGCAGGCGACAGATGCTGCCCGCGAGTTACTGTTGCGCCAAGAGCAAGAGCGTTTGCGTCAAGAACAAGAGCGCACTTCGCGTGAGCGTGCGCCCAGTGGTGTGGACCTCAAGTCGATCCAGCCCGAGCAAGCCCCTGTGGCTGCAGGTGGCATTTGCCACAACATCAAAACCATCAACTTCCCTGGCGCCAGCGTGCTGGACGAGGAAGACCGTGCTTCATTGGTTGTGCCATTTGCAGGCAAGTGCATGCAGGCTGCAGATATTCAGCGGCTCATGGGTGCGGTAACGCAGCAATACATTGAGCGTGGCTTCACGACCACGCGCGCCTATTTGCCCGCGCAGGACCTGAGTTCAGGGGTGTTGCAGATCTTGGTTCAAGAGGGTCGGATTGAACGCTTTGTGGTGGAAGGTGATTCATCGCGCCGCTTGAATTTGCGCTGGGCTGTGCCTGCGGTGGTCGGTGATCTGCTCAATATCCGCCAATTGGAGCAGGCGGTCGATCAATTGAACGCGGTTCCCGGCAACAAAGTGAAGATGGACGTTGTCCCTGGCGCTCAACCGGGTCAAAGTGTGGTGGTGTTTCGCAACACCGCCAGCGCACCTGTGAATCTGCAAATTTCAGCAGACAACCAGGGCAGTGAGCCTACCGGGGTGAATGGCACTTCCGCGACTTTGGCAGTGGGCAGTTTGCTCGGGTTGAATGAGACGTTGACCGTGACGGCCCGCCAGTCGTCGCCCCATACGGCCGACGCGTCTTCGGACAGCAGCTCTGTGGCCTTGAATTTGCCCGATGGCTTTGCCACTTACGGCGTGTCCGTGGCCAAGTCGAATTTTTCGACTGGCTTCACGACCAACATCGGTAACCACATGGTCACTTATGGTGATTCCACCACTTATGCCTTGACAGCCGAGCGCGTGGTGGCACGTGACCAGGACAGCCGTCATTCGGTGGTGGCAGCGCTGAGCCAAGTTGAAGGCGGAACCCGCACTCTGAACGATGCGGGTGATGTGATTCAAAAAACAGGCCGTGTGGCCAAGACGATGGGCATCGGCGTGAAAACCAGCACATCGGTGGGTGGGGGCAGTTTTTACATCAAGCCTGAACTGGTTTTCGGCTTGGCGCCTATTCCCAACACGGTCAGTGATGGTCCTCAAGGCGAGTTCACCAAGGTCAGCCTGGACGTCAACTATGACAAGCGTTTTGACGGTCTGGGCCAGAAATTCGGCTGGACCAGCAATTTCAAGGGCCAATACAGCCGTGACACCTTGTTGAGTTCTCAGCAAATTTTGGTGGGCAGCATTTCCTCCGTGCGCGGGTTTATCAACAACGCCATGAGTGGTGATTCGGGCTACTACTGGCGCAACGAATTGGCGTGGCACACCGAGACCAGTGTGGCCAATGTGTCTGTCAAGAACAAACTGTTTGTGGGTTTTGACATGGGCCGCGTCAGCAACCATGACGCCTCATTGGCACGCGGCGCCATGACCGGCTATGCCTTGGGCTTGGTGTCTCAGTTTGACAAATTGACGGTGGACATTTCCCGCACAAAGGCGCGCTCGTTGCCTGCTTCCATGACCCTTGAGGCCCCACAAACCTGGGTCCGTGTTTCGTATTCCCTGTGAGAGTTGTACCGTGAACCATATTTACCGCATTGTCAAAAATCACAAAACCGGCCTTTGGATGGTCGCTTCTGAAATCGCACGTTCGGCAGGTTCAGCTGCGTCTTCCACATTGGTGGTGGGCGCGGTGGGCTTGATGCTGTCGGGTGCCACAGGCGTGCAGGCGGCTGACCCGCCCGTCCCTTCTGCGGTGCTGACCAACGCACCAGCGGCCAACGTGTATGTGGCCCCCAACCAAAAAACGACCATCGTCAACATTGCGGCACCGAATGCGACCGGGCTGTCAACCAACCAGTACAGCAAATTCAATGTGGATGCTGGCGGCATGGTGTTGAACAACGCGGCCGTCAATGCGGGCGTGACGACGCAGACGCAATTGGCGGGTCAAATTTTGGCCAACCCCAACCTGGTTCACTCCGCGCGCGTGATCTTGAACCAGGTGATGGCAGGGGGTGAGCGTTCGAGCCTGGCAGGCTTCATGGAAGTTGCAGGTGCCAAAGCCGATGTGCTGGTGGCCAACTTGAACGGTATCACTTGCGCCGGGTGCGGCTTCATCAACACCGATCGCCTGACCATGACGACTGGTACGCCAAATTTTGGCAACGCTGGTGGTCTGATGAGTGTGACGGTGCAAAACGGTGACATTCTGGTCACTGGTACCGGTCTGAACGTGAGCGGTGTGGAGTTGCTCAATCTGGTGGCCCGGACCATCAAGCTCGATGGCGCAGTGAACGCCAACGACCTGCGCGTGTATGCAGGTGCTGCAACGCACAGCTTTGCCAGCTCGGGCGAACAAGACACACCTGCGAATACTGAAATCGCAAGCACTTCTGCCGATTCGAATCCATCTGCATTGGGTGGTACTTACGCGATTGACTCCTCTGTTTTGGGCGGTATGTACGCTGACTCGATCCGCTTGGTGGCTACCGATGCCGGCGTGGGTGTGCGGATGTTGGGTGAAGTGGCGGCTACGGCAGCAGACTTCACGCTGACAGCGGCTGGCAAAGTGGAGATGGGTGGCAAAGTGTCCGCCAAACGCGACGTCGCGGTGACTTCCACTGTGGCAGGCAGCGCCGTCGAATTGACCAATGCGGCCATCAGCGCAGAACGCAATATCCAAGTGTCTGCCACACAAGGGGATGCCACGATTTCTGGCGGTCAACTGTTTGCTCGCAATAACCTGGATATTTCAGCGCGAGACCTGACAGACACAGCGACGAATCATCCGCAAGTCAGCAACAACGAGCGGTTTGCAGGCAATGCCCTGACCATCAACGCAACGCGGGATGCGTCCCTGAGCGAGACAATCTGGCGCGCGCAGGAGCACCTGTCCATCGATGCCGGTTCGTTGGCTTTGGCGCCTCAGACCCAGCTGGGTTCTGACAACAGCATGAGCTTGCTGACCGAAGGCAATATGTCATTGGGTCAGGGTCAGATCAAAGCCCAGGGCGATCTGTCGCTTGAAGCACAGGGCACAGGCGTCATGTCTGTGAGCTCAGGTGGTGGCCAAGGTATCCAGAGCGTTTCGGGCATGATCGATTTGAAAGCCGGAACACTCAACAACGCCGGTCAGATCCAGGCTCAGCGTGCCACGAGCATCAATGTGGGCACTTTGAACAATGCTGGTTCAGGAAAGCTGGTGTTGTCGGTCAGTCCCCAGCGTCTGGATGCCGACACCGTTTCCGTGCGCGGCACGCTCACCAACGACGGCACCATCCTCAGCGCAGGCAACAGCAGTTATGTGGCCAGCGATGTACGCAACACCAGCACCGGTGTGATTCAGAGCACTCAATCGACATCGATGACCGCCAACACGCTGGTCAACGACAACGTCATCAGTCTTGCCACGGCTGCGGGTGCAACGTCGACGAGCGCACTCAACATTGGCAGCGTCACCAACAACGACACGATCCAGTCCACAGGTCATGTCAGCTTGGTGGGCAACGACTTGGTCAACAACAGCAAAATCGTCCTTCAGTCGGGTGATTTTGATGTGGCCAACACACGTTTGACGAATGCAAACAGCGTCATTCAGACGCAGGGTGATTTCAGTCTGACCGGTCAAACCTTGGTGTTTGACAACACTGCGGCCATCATCCGAGGCAATTTGGCGGGTTCTGGATCGGTTGATATCGACCTGAGTTCAGACTTTATCAATACGGCCACGGTGTACTCCGGTGGTGATTTGAATTTCAATGCGGCCAGCATCAACAACACCAATGTGGCGGCCATGGCAGCCCAAGGCAACATGGCTTTGGTGGCAGAACGCGGCGATCTGGTCAACAAAGGCGCGCTGTATGCGGGCCGCAACATGAACTTGACAGCCCAAGGTACAGCAGGTGATGGTTCGAACGGGACCATTCAAAACTTGCTGGATTACACCTTGGTGAACTACCGTTTGCTGGGCAAGAACTGGAACGGTGGCTATTCGGTGGGTTGGAATATCGCCAGCGATATGGTCGAAACAGGACGTGACGTGACCAGTTACGGCACGATTGATTCGGGTGAATCGATTGTTTTTACAGCCAAAACAGTCATCAACAGCAGTCAAGTCAACGCCGCAGGGAACATCTCTGTCAATGCCGGCACTTTCTTGAACCAGGTTCAAGGCGGTGATTCGCGCAGTTGGTCTGGTCGCTTGGATTTGCTGAAAACAAAACAAGACAATAGTTATTACTCGTTTCCAGACGACTACCGACTGGATGTTTACAACATGACCTGGCATGTAGATCAGTACTTTTCTGCTGGTAACCCACTGTATGACGTGCTCAATAAGCCGCAAATGACCGCTAATGGCATTTTGGCCATTTCCAATTTTGCCGATGCCAAAAACTTGGGTGGTGTGCTGCAAGCCAAACAAATTGACATCTCGACGTCTCAGTTGGGAGCCAGTTTCCTCAATGACGATTTGTCTTTACAAAAAAAATCGTACAGAGAATATTGGGAGCACTACACCCATTACATTGCATTGGGCCCTGCGACTTACGAGGACAACCCACTGCGTAATTGGTCGCAAACCTTTACCACAGCCGGACGTGATTCCTTTGCTTTTGGTGCGCCCAGCTGGAGCAGTGGTTGGGTGGGGGCTACACGAAGCGCAGACCCAATTTACGGTGCATCCATCAAGGCCAACACCCTTAACGCATCTGGTTTTGCGCTGACCAACCAAGGCTCTCCCGTGGCACCTGCCGTGACTGCAGAAGGCCCCGGTACCGCTGTAAGCAACGAAGCCACAGTGCCTTTCCCAGGTTTGATTTTGACTTTGCCATCTAACCCGAACGGTTACTTTGTACCGAACCGGAACCCGGCATCGCGTTATTTGGTGGAAGTCAATCCCAATTTCAATCCGGGGGGGTCGACTTTGGGGTCAGATTACTTGACTGAAAAGTTGGGATTGAAGCCTGAAGAAACGCTTAAACGCCTGGGTGACGACAGCTATGAGGCATTCCTGGTTCAGCAGCAATTGATCGCGCAAACTGGTCAGGGCTTGTTGGACGGTGCCGCCAATTTGGCAGAAGTGATGTCTGACCTGATGGACGGCGCTGTCAAACAAGCGGGAGAGTTGGGCCTGACTTACGGTCAAGCACCTACGCCCGAGCAATTGGGCAAGTTGACTGAGAACATTGTGTGGATGGTGGAAACCATTGTGGATGGCCAAAAAGTGTTGGCACCCGTGGTGTTCCTGGCCCCGGCCACTGTGGCATCGATCGAGCGCGGTGCCAACGTCGTGGCCGATGACATGACTCTGCAAGTGACAGCTTTGACCAATATGGGCGGTACGCTGGAGGGCAAAAACACGCTGGCCGTCACGTCCGAGGGTGACATCACCAACACGTCGGGCACGATCAAGGGCGGCAACGTTAGCTTGACTTCGACCACGGGCAGCATTGTCAACAAGACCTTCTCTGAAGGTTCAGGCAATGACGCTGGCTACCAGACCACCATCGGCAAGACCGCATCGATTCAATCGACTGGTGACTTGAGTCTGAATGCGGCCAAGAACATCACCAACCTGGGTGCGCAAATGTCGGCCGGTGGCAACGCCTCACTCAATGCGGGTGATGCCATCACGTTTGACACCATCGAAAACAAGACAACGACCACAACCAGCAGGTCTTTTGGCGGCGGAGGTTTGGCAGGTTCAGAGACCACCACACAAAGTACGGTTAACCAAGTCAAATCGGGCTTGACCGTGGGGGGTAACCTTCAAGCCAAGGCAGCGAACGACATCACGCTTGCTGGCACCGACGCCAATATCGCTGGTGATGCCGACATCAAAGCTGGTGGTAACTTGAACATCGTTGCGCGTGAAAACACGGTGACCACCCAAACCAAATCGCAAATGGCGGGCATGGGTGTGGGCGGTGGTGTTTACGGCATGACAGAGACGGAAACCAACTCATTCTCCAGCCGCAACGTGGGCAGCACATTGAACATTGGTGGTAATGCCAATTTGGAAGCAGAGAAGACGCTGACTGTTCAAGGTTCCAAGCTTAATGTGACAGGGGACACGTCCATCAGTGCCGCTGACGTGCAGGTGCTGGCAGGTAAAGATTTAGACCGCAGCACGACAGTCACTAAAACCACATCGTTCTTGCAAATTGAAAACGTGGGTGGTGGGGAAGCGAGCGGGTCCTATTCTGGTGCTGAATCACAAAGTGGTTCCAGCAGCGAGGCTGGTGCCCAAGCTTCTGCAGGCAATGGTGAAGCTTCTGCGTCCGCCTCTGCATCGGGATCAGCCAGTGCTGGTGCCTCAGCTGGGGCTGGCGCCAGCTATGCCAATTCTGCAGGTGTGACTTTGGCCAAAACCAAAACCACCACAGAGTCGAGTTTGTCACAACGCAGTGTGGGTTCTGAGTTGAACCTGGGCGGCAATGTCAAGATCAACGCCAAAAACACAGTTACCTTGCAAGGTTCGGACATCAATGCTGCGGGCAATGTAGATCTGAATGCCAAAAACGTTCAAATGTTGGCGGCTCAAAACATTGAGGAACGTTCCTTCAAAGAGGTGACAGCGCGCCTGGGCTTGTATGCTTCTACAGAAAATCAGGCCAGTGCCAGTGCGGACGCATCTGCTGAAGCCAGTGGTTCAGCACAAGCCAGCGCATCTGCATCCAAGTCCGGGCAGTCGGCCAATGTGGGTGCATCGGTGGAAGGCAGCGCCAGCGCACAAGCCGGTGCACAAGCAGGTGCCAGCAGCAACAATACTGTGGATGTGCTGCGTGTGGACACCAAAGAAAGCGAGTCTCGCAAGGTCACCAATACCGGTTCAGCCATCCGTTCGGGCGGCAACATGAACATCAATGTGGCTGAAACTTTGCGTACAGTGGGTTCCACCATCGAAGCCGAAGGCAATGTGGACCTGAAGGCCAAGGACATGAAGTTCGAGGCTGCACAAGATACAGACTACTCTCGTGAAAGCACGAGTACGACCCGTGCGGGTTTGTATTTGGATGCTGGTGCTAACGCCGAAGCCAAGGCAGAAGCCAACGCTGGAGCCAAGGCTGGGGCAAATGCAGGCAACAGCGGTTTGGGTGCTGAAGCGGGGGCCAGTGCCAGTGCGGAAGCGAAAGCTGAAGCCAAAGCCGAAGCCGGTGCCAAAGTGGGGGCAGGTATCCAGGTTAAAGATACCCGCAGCACAACAGAGTCAGGTTCCTCAACGGCAGTGACATCAGCCATCATCTCGCGCAGTGGCAGCGTTTCTCGCACTGCAGAGGGTCTCATTCGCGATGTGGGGACCACCATTGAAGCCGCCACCGACTTCAATCAGAGTGCCAAACGCATTGAGAGTCTTGCTGCAGAAAATAGCCAGTTCACAAAAACAACCAACGAAGAAACGACTGCACGTATTGGCGTCTATGCAGGTGCTGGTGCCAGCGGAGAAGCTCAAGCCAATGCCAGCGCCAGCGCAGAAGCCAGTGCAGGCACAGGTACACCCAAAGGTGAAGCAAAAGCTGAGGCTGGTGCCAGCGCAGAAGCTGATGCCGAGGCCGTGGTTGGATTGGAAACGTCTCTTGAGCGCAAGGTGGATAGCACTTCATCGCGCAGCACCCAGGCCGTTACCTCCAATATCAAAGTTGGAGGCAATGTCAACAGTGCATCCAAAGAAGCCACTGTCTTGCAAGGCACCAATATTGAAGCAGGCGGTGCAGTCAATCTGAGTGCCGCGGAGCTGGAGATTCAAGCTGCTCGCAATACCGAAGAAACAACCTCTTCCAGCGAGACCATCACCGCGCGCATGGCGATGAAAGTGGGTCTGGGCGCTAAGGGTGAGGCATCGGCCAAGGCATCCAGTGAAGATGGCGCCAGCGCTAACGCCGAAGCAGGTGCGGGTGTTCGGGCGGGTGTTGAAGCACAGATGGGCTACAGCAAGGAAGACAGCCGTGATGCATCAACTTCTGCTGTGGTTGCAAATATTTCTGGTGGCAAGATCAACATCAACACGACCGGTAAAACCACGATGGAAGGCACCAATTTGAATGCCGGTGCCGGCGGTATTGAAGTGGCAGCAGAAAGTCTTGATTTCAAGGCAGCACGCGACACGTTTGAAAGCTCCAGCAGCTCTTTGTCTGTCGAGGCTTCTTTGAAGGTGCAAGTGACGGCTGGTGCTGGTGCCAACACGGACGTCAAGGCCAACGCCAGCACGGATGTGTCGAACTCCAGCAGTTCTGGCTCGAATGCGGTGGTCGGTTCTCTCAATTCCGAAGGTGGATTGACCATTACCACTCGGGGTGATACGCGTCTTGAGGGTACTCAAATCAATGTGGCTGGTGACACCAACGTGGCAGCAGGCGGAGATGTCAAGATTGAAGCTGCCCGAAACACGTTCGAGGCCAGTTCATTGTCTGTGAGTGTGTCTGCTGGCTTTGACAAAGATAAAAGCGCTGCAAACCTGAATGTCGGTGTGGAAAAAGCCAACGAAAGCAGCTCCGAGGCGGTGGTTTCGAACATCAGCACGGGAGGTTCTTTGAACATCTCTGCGGGTCGTAACATGACGCTTGAAGGTGCCAACATTGAAGCTGGTGGTGATGCGCAATTGGCTGCCGGTGGCGACATCACATTCAAGGAGGCCAGAAATGAGTCCTCTTCGAGTTCGTTGTCTGTGAGTGTCGGTATCGGCACTGAAAGTGATGACGAAGAAAACCAGCTTGCCAGCAAGCAAACCAAGACCGATACCAGCAAAGTTGAGGGTTCCTTGGGCTTGGGTGTGGAGAATTCCCGATCCTCACAAGCTGTGACAGGCAGCATCAAGGCAGGCAATAACTTGACTGTCGCCGCCGGAGGCAATGCGACCTTTGTGGGTACCGATTTGGCTGCGGGCAACAGTGCGCAAGTGGCTGCCGGTGGTGATGTGAACTTCAAGGCTGCCGAAAGTTCCAGCAGTGGTTTTTCTGTCGGTGTGGAAGCCAAAGCATCGGCCAGTACCGAAGAAAAACGTCGCCTGAGTGACGAAGACAACACAGGGGATGTGGAGACCAAGAAAACCCAAGAAGCCGAAGGAAGCGCCAGCTTTGGTGTGAACAGCGCCACAGAGCAAAAAGGGTCCAACATCTCGGCAGGTGCTGGCGGTATTCAGGTGTCTTCTGGACGCAATGTGAATTTGCAAGGCACGCAAATGCAAACCGATGGAGCAGCAGACATCACAGCTGCAGGCCAAGTCACTCAGACGGCGGCTGTCAGCTCATCGGTTGGCTTTGGTATCAGCGTCAGTGGCAGCATGAAGAACGAAGAAACCACGGGTTCTGTACCTGATGCTGCAGACGAAAAGAAAGACACCGAGAAAAACGACGACGCTAAAGCAGACGCCAAGGATGACGCTAAGGCAGATGCCAAGGACGACGCTAAGGCAGATGCCAAGGACGACGCTAAGGCAGATGCCAAGGACGACGCTAAGGCGGATGCCAAGGATGACGCTAAGGCGGATGCCAAGGACGACGCTAAGGCAGATGCCAATGGTGAAGAAGACAAGAAAGACGCGGCCGCTGACGACAAGAAGGACGATGAGCCTGAGGTTGAAAAGGAGCGTGGAGCCAAGCTGGGTAGTTTGACTTTGACGGCCAGCCGCGACGTGTCTGCTACCACCATCAATGCCGCAGGCGGCAGCACCGTGCGGTCGGGCATCGTGCCATCAGGACCTATCCCTGGTGTGACGATGACTTTGCGTGGTTCTGTTCAGGCCGATGGCTCCTTGAAGGCCTTGGTGCCGATTCCGGGTAATTTGCCTGCAGGCAAAGAGGTCGCCGCCACACAGCCCGATGGCAAGCCATTGCCAGATTGGGTCAAGTTCGATGCCGCAACTGGTGCCATCTCTGGCACGCCGCCTGCTGACTTCTCTGGCAGTGTGAGCATTGTCGTGGGTGTTCCTCAGGCCGATGGTTCTGTGCGAAAGGTGGGTGTGCAGTTCTGATTTCCTGAAAGCTCACTTCAAAGTTTTACTGACTTCGAAAAGCAAAAAAGCCCATCATCAGATGGGCTTTTTTGTTGAATGTTCGAGATATTCGATCTGTTACTAAATTATTGATTTTTATGTTTAATGACAGATTTTGTCATTTACTGCCCCTTTGGTAATTCTAAAATCCCAATGAGTATTAGCATTTTTGCTATTTTTTGGTAATTAGTCACAAGGAATTGAAAATGTCGAAAAAAGTTACCTCTAAGTTTCAGAGTCGGGCAGCTTTTTCATTGCTGACGGTGGCCCTTCTGATGGCGCATTCTGCTTCGGCTCAAACGGTCAACTTTTCCCAGGCACTGAAGCCCTTGTTAGAGATCGCGCCGCGCACCCAGGCTGCCGATGCGGATGTGCGTGCAGCAGGCGCGCGTGTGGACGAGGTCAGGCGGCGCGCTTGGGCGCCACAATTTGAACTGAACGCGTCCGCTGGTTATCAGCGTTTTGAAAAACCCAACGCGGAGTTGCATGAGGTGGGCAATGCCAAAACCCACACGTTGCGATTGACACAGTTGATTTCGGATTTTGGTCGCAGTACCAAGAGCATTCGTGAAAACGAAATGGTTAAATCGCAGGCTGAAGCGGGTCTGGAGGCCATGAAGCAAGGTGTTGTACTGGATGCCTTGCAGGCTTACTTGTCTGTACAGCGGGCAGAGAAGGTGTTGGCCTTTGCTCGCCTTTCTGAGAAAAATATCGTCGAGCAAGCGCGCATTGAAGATGCCATGGTCGAGGCTGGCCGCGGCTACGTGTCGAACGTGTTGCAAGCTAAAGCCCAGCTGGCAGGAGCCCAGGCTCGGCGTGTTCGCGCTGAGGGTGCGCAGAGTGTAGCGATGTACCGTGTGCAAGCCGTTTTTGGCAACTTGGCGGCTAATTTGCGCTACGAAGAGCAAATCCCCAAGGCCACAAATTTGCCTCGTTCACTGAAAGATGCCTTGGATGAAGCGGATGCCAACAGCTTGCAAATCCGTTTGGGCAAGTTCCGCTCAGAGGCCCTGGCCGAACGGATGGCGTCTATTCGCGCGAGAGAATACGCGCCCAGGTTGCAGTTTTTGGCTGAGGCTCGTCGCGCCACAGCGTTCGATGGTGTGAATGGCACAGTCAAAGACGACAGGGCGCAGTTTCAGTTGAATTACCCCATCAATTTGGGGTTGGCTGGCTCATCGGCCGTCAGTGGTGCGCAACACGATATTGCTGCAAGTCTTGCCCGTGAAGAAGAGACGCGCAATTTGGTCAAAGAGCAGGTGGCCATCGCCTGGCGCAATTTGCAAACAGCCCAAGACAACCAAGTGAATTTGCAAAACCAAGTGCGCTTGGCGCAGGAGTTTTTGAATATCGCACGACAAGAGCGTGCTGTGGGCAAGCGATCTTTGTTGGATGTGTTGTCTGCAGAGACGAACTTGCTCAATGCGCAGAGTGATCTGGTATCCACCGACTTTGATGTGATCTCTGCAAGTTATACCTTGATGCAGGCGATGGGGCGATTGGATTCGGCAACAGTTTTGTCACAACTGGCCGCCAAACGTTCCTGATTTTTCCATTGGCCTGCTGTTTGCTGCGCCATGTTTTTCTAATGTGATAGCACGAGGCGGGCCTTTTGCGCCCCTCTTGGGAGTTCCCAATGTCTGAATTCAATCAAGCGTCCAATTCCAGTTTGTCGGCAGAACCTGTTGTCCTGGCCCAGGCCAATGTGCCGCCCTCCGCGGAGACCTCTTCCAGCAGTGTGTCCAGCGAAGCGGCAAAAGCGGCGCAAGCGTCGTTCACTTCGGCGCTGAGTATGGGCAAGTCGGTTCAGGATGCTGTCAAAGAGGCCGTGGAGCAAGCCAGGCAAGACGCTATCAATAAGGGCATGAGTGAACAGCAGGCCGATGCGTTGGCCGTGCAGGTGCGTGAAGAGTTGGGTGCGCGTGTTCAAAATTTGCCGACTGTGCCATCGACGTTGGCGGGCACTGCCTCTGCAACGGCTGCACAAGCGGGAGCGGCGCAAGCATCTGGTACCAATCCGTCAGCGGTTCAGCCCACCCCTGCTGCGAATGCGACTGCGGCTGCTCTGGCGGCGCCTGGTGTCAACCCGTTGGCCCCATTAGATCCATTGGCAGCGCCAACACAACTGGTGCAAGCCAACTCGGTCGCGACAGCTGGTTCGTCCGTTGTAGGCGTGCCCCAGGAGACACTTGCCCAGGGGCCTTCGACAGTGGATGCTGGAGCGGGTGTCGGTTCCTCTGCTTTGGGTGGTTTCAGCCGGGTGATCAGTTCAAACGTGGGGGTTGACTCAGGTGGCTCGATCAACCTGACAGGGATGATTGCGCCTTATCTTGAGCAAAAAGTGGCCTCGGGTGGCGGCTTGGTCACCGCCATGATGGACCGTTTCGATCTTCGTCCCACTTCTGCAGGTGGTGGTGATCCTGGCACGGTTCAGTCTGCGGTCAATCAGATTGGTACGGTCAAGGCCAGTGGTAACCAAGTCGGTGGAGGCTCTGTGCCCTTGCCGGTTGCTGAAAACAAGCCACCGCTGGAAGCAGCAGGCACTGGGCCCAAGTCGGAGCCGGCACCCATCCGCGTTCCGCCGTTTCTGGACATCGAGGCTTTGGCCCCCTCCGTGTCTGAAGGCCATGAAGGCTTTATCGAGCTCCGGTACAAAGTCACCCGCACCGGTGATTTGTCCGAAATTGACCGAGTCAAATGGACCGCGACAGGTCTCAATGATGACGACATGGCATTGGTGGATGCTTTCTCGAATGGTGAGTTGGTATTTCAACCTCGGGTGGACTCGATAGAAATCGTGATCCGCATTGCATCCAACCGTGTCGTGGGTGCGGACCGTCCCATTGAGGTAGAAATCAAGGATGCCGTCAATGCCCGTCTGGGTTTGGTGACCGCAGCCACCACAACCGTCTTGAACGATGACTACCAGTACGACGTGTCCCGTGCGCTCGATCAGGCCCCCGTGGTGGCCGAGACCAGTGCGGGTGGTGGCGTACCCGTGGTATTTTTGATCACACGCACCGGTCATCTCGACGCCGCATCTTGGGTGGATTACGCGACAAGCTCAGCCTCGGCCTTGCAGGCCAATGATTTCGTGGGTGGCTTGCCATCTGGACGTGTCAGCTTTTCAGCAGGTCAGAGTCAGGCATGGGTCACTTTGGCAGTGCAGCCTGATCAAACGATAGAGGCCAATGAAAATCTGATTTTGAAGCTGACAGACGCGCCTTATCCTGCATTGATTGTCAATGCGCAAGCGACCGTGGTCATTGAGAACGACGACGTGCGTTTCGATATTGCGCCTGTCACCGGATCCAGCGCACCATTGCTTGAAGGCACGGACAACGTAGGTTTGACGCCAGTGGTCTTTTCGGTGTCCAAACATGGTGACGTGACGACCGACCGGACGGTGCGGGTCACGGCCAGTGGGCTGGATGCGACGGATTTTGATGGCAATGTCATTCCCGATGTGGTCTTGACTTTCAGTCCCGGACAGAGCGAGCAACAAGTCACGGTGTGGGTCAAACAAGATGACACAGTTGAGGCCCATGAATCCTTGGTCTTGTCATTGAGTGATGAGAGTGATTCCTCGACGGTCGGCACGCGTACGGCCACTGTCGTCATCGAAAACGACGATGTGCAGTTTGATATTGCCCTTGCCACTGGGCAGTTGGCGCAAGTGTTGGAAGGCACGTCGGCAGGAAACACAGCGGTTGTCTTTGAGGTGACCAAGACAGGTTCCGTGTCTTCAGAGCGCACGGTCAAAGTCAGTGCTGGTGGATTGCTCACGAATGATTTTGTTGGTGATCTGTCCAGCCTGCCAGAGTTTGATCTGACATTTGCAGCCAATGAAACGTCCAAGCTGATCACGCTGACGATTGCCAGAGACGCAGTGGTTGAGGGCCATGAAAACCTCGTTGTGAGTCTGAGTCAACAAAGTCATGGTGCTACTTTGGGCAGCAGCCAAGCCACGGTCACCATTGAAAACGACGACGTCAGTTGGGCGGTAGATCGTCAGTCTGTTTCTGTGCTGGAAGGCACAAGCCAGGCTGGTTCGACACCGGTTGTTTTCACAGTCACGAAAACAGGTGACGTCAATTCCGCACGCACGGTTGACTTTGCGGTCACAGGCCTGTCAGCCGATGATTTTGTGGGTGGACAAGTGCCCGCACAAACCCTCACATTTGCGGCCGGCGAGACCAGCCGAAACGTCACAATCCTGGTCAACCCAGACAACCATGTGAGCGAAGGCGATGAAACGTTGACTTTTTCGCTGAGCAACGCTTCTCATGGTGCGTTGATCACGAAATCCAGCGATGACACGCTGGTTTACAACGACGACATGACGGTGTCTGTGAGTGCCGTGGAGTCCAGTGTCCAAGAAACAGACCAAGGTCAAGAGACCTTGATGGTGTTCCGTGTCGTGCGGTCCGAAGGTTTGAATGCACGCACGGTCGATTGGACGATTTCTCTTGCGGGTGTTGAGGCTGTTGATCTGGGCAATCCGCCTTTGGCTGGAACGGTGGAGTTCGCCCCCGGTCAAACGGAGGTTTACATCACCTTGAGGTTGCCTGGCAACAACCAAGTCAACACGTCAGGCGTGTCGCCCCAAGCGACCATGACGCTCAGCAACCCCAATCACGGAATGCAGCTGGGACAGGCGTCGCAGAACATCACCGTGGTGGACAACGATGTCTATTTTTCGATTGCCGCAGATCAGGCCTCGACGACAGAGGGTTATGCGGGCGAAACAAGCCATCAGACATTGGTTTTCACCGTCACTCGGGACACCGCCAGCGCCGGCAGTGACACAGTTCAGTGGCGTGTTTCACCCTCCAGTGACGTCAATCTGGCCGACTTTGGTGCTGGCCAAGACGCCCTCGCCAATGCTGGACTGCCCAGCGGCACTGTCAGTTTCACGGGAAGCCAAACCACGGCCAAGATCACCTTGGTGGTGGCTGGAGATGATTGGTTTGGTGCCAATGAATCGGTGAAGGTGGAGCTGTCCAATCCTTCACGCGGTGCGATCAAAGACACTCAGGGCCAGGCGAGCAGTTTGATCTTGAACGACGATGCCCCGTATTCCGTGGCCGTTGTGGGCGATGCGCTCAAGTTCGAAGGCAGCGATTCGGCTTCGGCGGCTCAATTTGTGTTCCAGGTCACACGCCCTGCCAACAGCGCGTTGGATGCGCGCGAGTTGCTGTGGTCGGTGCAGGCGGTTGGTACGTTGGACCCAGCCGCCTCGGCCAGTGATTTTGCGTCTGGTGGCGCGCAGTTGCCTTCGGGTGTGGTGTCATTTGCCCAAGGTGAGACCTCGGCCCAGGTGACCATTTCCATTGATCCTGACAGCCTTGTTGAGGGCAGTGAATTCTTCAGGCTGGCTATTGCCGATACGGCGGAGACCCGCAATACCACCATTGCGGTTCCTTTGTCGCAGGCGGTCGAGATCCAGGACGACGATGCAGCCTACCGCATCGATGCGGTCGATGCCATCTTCCTGGAAGGCTCTGTGCAGGGCGGCAGCCATGCCTTTGTGTTCCAGGTCAGCCGCGAGGGGTACCTGGACCGCGCGGCCACGGTGAAATGGGATGTGCAAGGCGTGAGTGGTGGCTCGGCCTCGGCCAATGCCATCGACTTCGCTATCGGTCAGACCACCAACGGCGCGGGTTTTCCGGCCGGCGAGTTGGTGTTCACCGCCGGTCAGGCGACGGCCATGCTCACCGTGCTGGTGGCAGCCGACCCCGACTATGAGCCCAATGAGTTCTTCCAGGTGGCCATCAGCGCTGCCAACGAAGCGGGCATGCACTTTACCCAGCGCACCGCCCAGGGCCTGATCTTCAATGACGAGATAGGCCTGTCGGTGCGCGCCGTCACGCCCAGCCTGCCCGAGGGCGACGCCCAGGGCGCACAGCTGGTGTTCGCCGTCGAGCGCCAGGGCGTGACCCAGGCCGCGTCTACGGTGGACTGGCGTCTTGTCGCGGACGATGCCAACGCCCTGACCGGCGACGACTTCGTCGCCGGTCAGAACGCCTTGACCGGTTCCGTGTTGCCGTCGGGCACCATCAGCTTCAGCGCCGGTGAAGCCACCCGCCTGATCACGCTGCAGGTGGCGCCCGACACGGCGCTTGAGGGCCATGAAGGCTTTCAGTTTGAAATCTTCAACCCCAGCCGGGGCTCGCAGATCCTGACCGCCAGTCAGGCAGGCACGGTGACCAACGACGATTCCGAGATTCACCTGGATCCGCTGACAACGCCGACCGCGGTCGATGAGGGCAACGGCGGCACTCAGCCGTTGGTGCTGCGTGTGCTGCGCGATGGCAGCACCGTGGGCACGGACACCGTGGCTTGGTCGCTCACGGCCACCGGCACCCAGCCGGTGGACCTGGCGACTGACCTGTCAAGCGCAGCGACTGGGACACTCACCTTCGCCGATGGCAGCTCTGTGGCCTTACTGACCCTCAACGTGGTGGCCGATGGATTGCTGGAAGCCGACGAAACCTTCACCCTGACCCTGGGTGCCACCAGCCTGGGCTCCGTGCTCAAGTCGGGTGGGCTGGTCAGCCATGAGATCACGCTCACCAACGACGACAGCGCGGTGTCCTTCACGCCGGTCACGGCCTCGGTCAACGAAGGCAGCCCAGGGCAGGGCGGGGCGCTGGTCTATGAGATCAGCCGAAGCGGCGCGCTGCGTGCGGGCACGGTCGATTACGCTGTCAGTGCAGGTCAGAGTCCGACCGTGGCGGGCGGCGACTTCCCGGGTGTAGCCCTGCCGTCGGGCACGGTCTCCCTCACCCAGGGCCAGAGCAGCCACCTCCTAACGATTGCCATCGAAGGCGACTACTCCAACGAGTCCGACGAAAACTTGAACGTCAGTCTCACGGGCGCTGGCCCCGGCCAGACCTTGGTCGGTACTGCCTCCTACACGGGTGTGATCGTCAATGACGACACTGGCCTGTCTGTGGCCGCCAATCGGGCCTCGCAGGTGGAAGGCTCCACGCCTGGTGGCCTGGTCGCGCACGAGTTCACGGTCACCCGCAGCGGCATTGTGACCGGGCAAACCACCTTCAAGTACGAGGTGCTGGGCTTGGGCGGCACCGGCCTGGCAGCCGACGCCAGTGACTTCAGCGGTGGCGTCCTGCCTACGAGCGAGCTGACCTTTACGGCCAACCAGACCTCTATGGTCATCACGGTTTGGTCCGTGCAAGACGAGGCGGTTGAAAACGATGAAGGCCTGCAGCTTCGCCTGTTTGACGCCTCGGGCCACGCCGACATCCAGCAGGCCACGGCCGATGTCCAGTTGCTGTCCGATGACAGCGGCCTGGCGCTTTCTGCCGACTCGGCCACGGTCGCCGAGGGCAGCCAGGGATCGCAGGCGGTGCGCTTCACCGTTACGCGTACCGGGGACCTTTCCAAGGTCAGCACAGTGGACTGGACGCTCTCCGGCGGGCTGGATGCGGCCGACCTGACAGCCAATGCCCCGACCTCGGGCACGGTGACGTTTGCTGTTAACGCGACCAGCGCCTACATCCACATTCCGCTCAAGGGTGACACCGGCCTAGAGACCGATGAGGTGATGACAGTCACCCTGTCTCAGGCCAGCGCCGGCTCCTTCATCCTGCCCGGCCAAGCCACGGCCAGCACCTTGGTCACCAACGACGACGACCGCCTGACCCTTGTGGCGACTTCGTTGTCAGAGGTGGAGGGCGGCTTGGGCACGACCACGCCGCTGACCTTCACGGTCACCCGCGATCCCCAGGGCGCCTTGCGTGACGGCACGGTGGTGAACTGGACCCTGAACTCCCTGATGCTCAAGCCCAATGACTTCGAACTGGTAAGCGGGCAGAGTCAGGACCGCCTGGGCGGCAACGGGGGCCTGCCCAGCGGTAGTGTTACTTTCGGTGTCAGCCAAACCGCCCTCGAGGTGACCGTGCTGGTGCGCGGCGACGCCGGCGTGGAGCGGGACGAGACCTTCAGCATCGCCATCTCCACCACCACGCCCAACACCGAGTTTGCCAACACAACGGTCAGCGGGGTGGTCACCAACGACGACTTCGGCTTCTCCGTCGAAGCCGTGACTGCGGCCGTAGAAGAAGGTCGCACCCTGCTCAATGGCACGGCCGCGGGCTCGGGCAATGACCTGGTGTTCTCCATCACCCGCGCCGGTGCCACAGACCAGGTGGCCACGGTGAAGTGGACGCTCAGCGCTGCGTCGGGCATGACAGCCGACGACCTGGTGAGCGGCCTGGGCAGCACCACCGAGGTGACTTTCAGCAGCGGCGAGGCCATCAAGCTGATCACCATCGCTGTGCAGGGCGATACCACAATGGAGCCTGATGAGGCCCTGGTGATGACCCTCTCGGATGCCCGCAACGTCACCCAGGGCGGGGCCGTCAACATCGTGGATGCGGCGGCCACCATCGTGGTGCTCAACGACGACCAGCTGTTCGAAGCCCGTGTCAACGGCGGTGCAACCTCGGCTACGGTCCAGGAGGGCGGTGCGTCCAGCACCGTGCCCCTGGTGTTCCAGGTGCTCCGCACAGGCGCATCGTCCGGCACGACCGAGATTTCGTACGCCGTGACCGGCGGCGCGGGTGTGACGCCAGACGACTACGTGGGCAGTCTGCCTGTGGGCATGCTGACCTTTACTGCCGGCCAGACCAGCCAGCTGGTGACTTTGGTGGTCCAGGGCGACCGCCTGGGCGAAGCCGACGAACCCTACACCCTGACTTTGGGCACCCCTTCTAGCGGCGGTGTGAGCAATGCCAGCGCCACCTTCACGGTGGCCAACGACGACACCAATTACCTGCTGGCTCCGGTCTCTGACGTTGTCGAAGGCACAGCTGCAGGCGCGAACAACTTCACCTTCACCATCCAGCGGGTGGGCAAGGTGGACGCCGCGGGTGCAGTGGACTGGGCCGTCACGGCCCGTGGCAGTGATGCGCTCACCGCCGGCGACTTTGTTTCGACCAGCGCCATGCCGTCCGGCCGGGCCAGCTTCGCGCCCAACCAGACTTCCGTGGTCGTGACCTTGCCCATCAGCCAGGACAGCACCATGGAGTCGGACGAGGGCATGGTCATCACCTTGACTAATCCCAACCAAGGCACGCTTGAAACTGGAACCTTGACCCAGGCCACAGCCGTCATCTTGAGCGATGACGACCAGTTCTCCATCGCCCGTGGTGCCGGGCAGGTGGCGACCCTTTATGAGGGCAACTCCGGCAATAAGAATATCGAGTTCACCCTCACCCGCACGGGCGCCTTGCGCGGCGAACGCGTGGTGTCCTATGCCGTCAGCGGAAGCGGCGTCGATGCCTCCGACTTTGATGGCTCGCCCCTGACGGCGGCGGTGACCTTTGCCGAAGGCCAGACCTCGCAGAACATCACCTTGCTGCTCAAGGGTGAATCCGTCTATGAAGACCAGGAAGTCATTCAGGTCTCTCTGAACAACCCGACCGGCGGTGCCACGCTCAATGTGGCGGCGTCGCAAGCCCAGGTGACGGTGGACAACGACGACGCCCAGCTGTCCATCTATGCCGATGACTCTGATGTGACCGAGGGCGACACGCTCAACCAGGCCATTCAAAGCCACCCCGTCACCTTCAGGATCGACCGGGTCGGCTACTACCTGCAGAACTCGGTGTTCTCGTACGCGGTCACCGGCGTCGGTGCCGACGACTTCTACAACGGCATCGTTCCTTCGGGCAACCTGACGTTCACGTCTGGACAATCTTCGCTGACCCTGACCCTGAACCTCAAGCAGGACAGCATCAAGGAGGCCGATGAAAACCTCGTCATCCAGCTGAGCTCACCCAGCCTGGGAACCGAGGTGTCATCCGATGCCGGTTCGGCCACCGTGCTGGTGCGCAATGACGATTCCGAGTTCAACATCTCGACTGCCACGGAAACCGTGCTGGAAGGCGATGCAGGGCATGGCACGGGTGCGCCCCTGGTCTATACCATCACGCGCACGGGGGCGCTCAATTCCTCCGAGGTGGTCCACTGGCAGGCGGAGACCGGCAACACCAACCTGACGGGTGTCGATTTCAGCAACGGCACGAATCACTACCTGAACATCAATTCCCAGGTCGTGCTGCCTTCGGGTTCCATGTCCTTTGCGTCCGGGCAGTCCGTCGCGTCCCTCACGATTTACTCGTTCGGTGACAACGGCCTGGAAGGCAACGAGAGCTTCACCTTCAGGCTGACTGGCTCTACCGATGGCACCTCCATCGGCGCTGCCGGATCCGCCACCAGCACCATCGTGGACGACGACACCCGCGTGTCCGTCGTCGGCAACCTGTCCCTGCCAGAAAAAACTGCCGGGAACACGACAGACTTCGTCTACACCGTCACCCGGACCGGTTATTTGGACCGGGTGTCCGTGGTGGACTACGCGGTGGTGGGGTACGACCAGGCCGGTGCATCCGAAGACCCGGCCAACGACGCTGACTTCGTGGCCGGCACCCTCGGTGGGCGCCTGACCTTCGGCGTGAACGAGACGGCGATTCAGATCACCGTGGTCGTCAACGGGGACAACACCGTGGAAGACGACGAATGGTTCACGGTGAACCTCACCGCCGTCTCCGGCGTGGACGAAGTGGTGGGTTCGTCCGCCCAGGAAATCCGCCGTGATGAGGCCACCTTCTCCGTAGACAACCTTCCCGTGGGCCGCTCCTCGGTGGAGGTCTATGAGGGTGATAGCGTCACCGACGGGGCCAGCGCGGCCGCCAACCAGGCGATGCCCAACAACCAGCTGGCGCATGTCTTCAAAATCAACCGAACCATCAGCACCAGTGGCGAGGCGGTCGTCAACTGGGTGGTGAACGGGGCCGGCGCCAATGGCTACAAGAACGTGGATCCGTCCGATTTCGTTGGGGGCCAGTTCCTGTCGGGTACTCTGACTTTCACGGACACGCAGTCGGTGGCTTACGTCACTGTGCTGACCGTGGCCGATGACGTCGGCGAATTCGACGAGGCGTTCCGCCTGTACCTCTCGTCGGTGTCACCCGGCAGTGACTTCAATGTCAATGAAGGCTACGGCTACTACTCCAACTATGTCGTTCTCAAGAACGATGACACCCGCTTCGACATCGCCGCCGGCGCGGCGGTCACGGAGGGCAGCAACTTCGTTCTGACTGTGACCCGGGCCGGTGATGCCCGCGGCAGCGACCTGGCCCAGTGGGTCATCAACATGAACCCTGGTGGCGAGACCACCAACGAGTCGAGCAGCAGCTCTGCGACTTGGTACAAGTTGGATTCTTCTGATATCGGTTCCTCGGCCTCGGCGATCCAGTCGGCCGTGCTGTCCGACGGCATGAATTTCAACTACGACGCCGCCACCAAGCTGCTCAGTGGCGAAATTTTCTTCAAGGATGGCGAAACCACCAAGACCATCACCATCTCGACCATCGACGACAGCTGGACGGAAACCTGGCGCGAGGTCTTGCCGACCTACATCAGCACCTCCAGCCGCAACGTCACGGGTTCCCTCTACAAGCTGACGGGAAGCTTTGCAGTCGGCGATCAGGTGGATGTCACGGTCGATGGGACGGCGGTGTCCTACACCGTGACCGCCAACGACGTGTTGTCGGGCGGAAACACGGCCGCCGCCTATGAAAACATCCTGACGGGCCTGAAACAGGCGATGGATGCCAACGCCACGGTGGCGGCTTCCTCGTCCGCCAGCTTCTACCGTGAAAACGGTTTGCCGCTCCTGCTGATCGAGGACGACACGCCGTTTGCGACCGCCAGCTTCTCCGTGGTGGGCGGCGCCACCTCCACCGCGGGCGCGGCCCAGGTCGTTGCGGAAGTGCGTCCGGACCAAGAACTGGCGCAGCCCGGCTACACGGGTGATCAATGGATTCTGGATAACGAGTCTGATCTGGTGACCGTGTCTGCGGCTGTGACCTCGGTATATGAGGATGGAACCAACAACGACCAGAAGATCGTCTTCACGCTCACACGGACAGACAACGCGGCCACGGGCTCCCTCAATTACGCCAGCACTGTAGGTTGGAAAGTGTCTGGCCAGGATGGTGTGCTATCGACCGCTGTAGGCGGAGGAGCACTGACGGTCACGAACACCTATTACATTCGTGATTACTTGTACGGTATCACCAATTTTTCTGCTGGCCAGACGACAGCGAACGTGACTTTCAGTGTGCTTGCCGATCTGTCGGTCGAAGCCGATACATCGCTGGTCATGAGCCTGGTCGACGCCAATACGGCCAAATACGCATCCACTTATTACCACCAGTACCTGACACCAGGCGTCTGGGTAACGGATTATCTTTGGGACCAAAACGACAACTACGGTCCATCCAATGTCGATATGAACTCGTCGTCGTCCCGGGCCACGGTGACGGTGCTCAACGACGACATCGTCGTCGTCCTGGGTGTCAATGCCGACAACCAGTTTGCCCGCTACGAGTCTGAACAGTCACCGGTCATCACGCTGACCCGTACCGGCATCTTGGACACCAACGTGGTTTTGTCCTATTCCGTTGGCCATGGGACGACCTCCTCGGCAGATTTCGGGGCCGGGGCCTCGGGCACGCTGACCCTGGCGGCGCAGGCGGAGCACTATGGCACGGCGACCTACACTTTCACACTGAACAATTTCTTTAGCGATGACTTCGTGGCGGAAAGCTCTACCGAGACGTTTAACTTCAACTTGAGCATCCAGAGCACCACCGACGCTGTGGGCCAGCACATCCGCCTGCGCCGAAATGGGCAGTGGGACTTGACGACCAGCATCTCCGAGAGTGGTGTGGTGTACGACAACGACACCGATTACCAGTGGAATTGGCTGGAGACGCCTGCTCAGGAAGGCAGCGATGGAAACACCATCTATTCGACCTTCGTGGCCTCTTTGGTCCGGGCGGCGGGCTACCGTGGGGCGGCCACGGTGACCTGGGGCCTGGCGCCAGGCCATGCGGTCAATGCGCAGGACTTCCTCGGTGATGCGCTTCCCTCGGGGGAAATCACTTTCACTTCAGGGCAAACGGCAGCCCAGATCACCCTGCTGATCAGGCAGGACAGGCTGGTCGAGGCCGACGAATCGTTTGCCTTGCGCGTGACGGGTGATGTGCTCACCGGTGCTGGCTCCATGACGAACACCTACAACGTGGCCAGCCCGACGGTGTCCATCGTGAACGATGACACCGGTCTGGTGATCGGTAACGCGACCGTCATCGAGGGCGATGCAGGTTCGACTTCCCACATCGTCTTCACGGTGACGCGCACCGGCTACACCAACGAATCTGACACGCTCACCTGGGTGGCCGACACCGCCGGTGGCGCGGGCTTTGCCGGCCTGCAGGATTTCGTGGCCACGACGGGTACGGTCAGCTTCGCACCTGGCCAGTCCTCGGCTCAGGTGACTGTGCAAGTGCGCGGAGACAATGACCCGGAAGCCAGTGAGCCCTTCCGCTTCAAGATCACCCAGGCGCAAAACATTGAGGACCAGTCGTACGTCACCAACCCGGGCACGGGCGTCATCCTCAACGACGATGCCGCCTTCTCCATTGCGGCGAACCAGGCCCAAGGAGCCCTGGAGTCCGCGGTCCACACGTTCACCATCACCCGCAACCAGTCCACGGATCAGAACCAGGTGGTGGGCTGGCAAGTAGCTGCCACCTCGGGCGACACGGTCACTGGGAGCGATTTCACGGGAGGTGTCCTGCCTTCGGGCTTTGTGACGTTCACACCGGGCACGCTCTCGGTGACCGTCACCGTGCCAGTGGTCAACGACAGCGGCTATGAGTTCGACGAGGACTACTCGGTGGAGCTGTCCCTGGGCGCAGGCACCGACAATGACACTCTGGCGGTCGGTTCGGCACAGGGCAAGATCATCAATGACGACACGGCCTTCCGCATTGCGGTCAATCAGACGTCCCGCCTCGAGGGGGAGGGCGAGGTGGTCTTCACCGTCACCCGCGTGGGCGACCTCTCCGGCACCTCGACCGTGCAGTTCGCACTCAATGGAGGCTCTGGCTTCAATGCCTCCGATTACTCGGGAACGCTGCCGCCCAACCAGATGCTGACCTTTGCGCCCAATGTGACGGCGCAGACTTTCACCATCCAGGTGAACGGTGACAACAACCTTGAAGCCGATGAAACGCTGACGGCCGTGTTGTCCAGCCCCAGCGGTGCGGTCTTGATCGGTTCCCAAAGCACCTCGACCGTGACGCTCGTCAACGACGACGCGCTCTTCACGCTCAGCAGCGTCTCCGGTGCCCTCGACGCCGACGAAGGGTCGGGTGCCAACCGTGATGTGGTGTTGCGCATCACGCGCACCGGCTACACCGACAGCTCCGGTTCGGTGGACTACACCGTCTCACCGACCTCGGCCACGAACGCGGAGGCCGACTTCGTAACTGGCCTGAGCGGCACCTTGCTGTTCTCGGCGGGTGAGACCGTGCGTGAGTTCACGCTCACCATCGCGGGCGACGCCACGCAAGAGGCCGACGAGACCTTCACCGTTGCGTTGTCCACCAGTTCGTCTAACTTTGCGGTGAATGCCGGCTCGGCCCAGAACCTGGTGCTGCGCAACGACGACACCCGCTTTGACCTGAGTGCTGTGGGCAGCACCACGGTCACCGAAGCCGACCCGTCCAGTACCCCGGCCGACGTGCCCGTGGTGTTCCGGGTGGACCGCAGCGGCCGGCTTTCGGCCCAGCAGGTGGTGACCTGGACGGTCGAGGGCAGGGGCGAAGACGCGGCCTCGGGCAACGACTTTGTGACCACCACGGGCACTGTCACCTTTGCTGCCAACGCCGCGGGTTCCCAGCTGTTCACGGTTTACGTCAAGGGCGACCTTGAGGGCGAGGCCAACGAGGGCTTCCAGGTGACGATCTCTGGCGACGGCCTGCAGTTCGGCGCCAGCAGCGTGACCACGGGCCTGATCGTCGATGACGAGGCCTCCTTCTTGGTGGTCCGCCATGTGTTCGACAGCGGTCCGCAGATCGGCCAGACCGCGGCCGACCCGTACGAGGGCCAGTCCGGCCTGGTCTCCGTGGTGTTCGACGTGATCCGTTCGGGCAATGTGGCCGGCGCCACCAGCAGCGTGTCCTGGAGCGCGGGCGGTGGACTGGAGGCGGCCGACTTCGGCGGCGTGCTGCCGTCTGGACGCCTGACCTTCTCGCCCGGCGAGACCTTGCAAACCATCACGTTGCAGATCCAGGGGGATGCCACCCTGGAGCTGGACGAGAACCTGGTGCTCACGCTGAGCGATCCCTCGGCTGACGCCGATGTGGTCGACGCACGTGCGCAAGCCACTTACACCATCCTCTCGGACGAGACTTCCTGGTCCCTGGAAGCCGTCTCGGCCCCGGTCACGGAGTCGGACACCTCGTCCGGCCATGTCTACCGTGTGGTGCGCACCGGCAGCCTGTATGCCACCACGATTGGCTACAGCGTTGCGGGTGAGGGCGCGCATGCCGCCGATGGTGCCGACTTCGTGGGCGGCACCTTGCCCACTGGGCTGGTGACCTTTGCCCAGGGGCAGGCCACGTCCGAGCTCTTCACCCTCCTGGTCGCAGGCGACAGCCTGCTGGAGTACGAGGAAGGATTCACCGTGACGCTGGCGGCGCCTGCCGGTGACGGTCAGCCACGCATCGAACTGCTGACCGACCCGACGGTGACCTCGACCATCGTCAACGACGATGATGTGATCGGCATCGCCGCCCTCTCCACCCAGGTGGCCGAAGGAGATGTTGGCAGCACAGCGGCGGTGACCTTCACGCTAACCCGTGAAGGCAGTTTGGACGGCACCTCGACCATGGGTTGGCGCGTTCGTGCGGCGGCTTCGGCAGCCGACGCTGGCCCGGATGACTTCGTGGTTGACAGCGGCGTGGTGACCTTCGCCCATGGCCAGTTCGAGATGACGCTGACCCTGCAGGTGCAGGGTGATCTGGACGTGGAGCCCGACGAAGCCTTCGTCGTCGAGCTTCACACCCCCGGTGCGGGCAGCCAGGTCAAGACGGGTGCGGAAAGCGCCAACGGCAGCATCGCCAACAACGACATCGATCTGCGCATTGCGGCGGTCACGGCGCAGGCCAACGAGGGCGACTCGGTTGCCGGCGTGATGACCTTCCGCGTGGAGCGCACGGGCCTGCTCACAGGCTCGACCACGGTGGACTTCGCCGTCTCAGGCACAGGCGGCAGCGCCGCCGATGCCGCCGATTTCCAGGACGGTGTGCCGCCCTCTGGCACGCTCACCTTCGGCGCCGGCGAATCGGTGGCCTGGATCACGGTGGTGACCCGGCCAGACGGTGACTTTGAGGCGTCCGAGTCCTTCCAGGTGCTGCTATCCAGTCCCTCGGGCAATGCCCAGATTGAGGTGGCGGCCGCCACAGGCCTGATCATCAACGACGACGACCAGCTCGAGGCTTGGGCCACCGCCGGTTCGGTGGTTCAGGAAGGCACCAACGCCCAGGCCACGGCCTACACCGACTTTGTGTTCCTCGTGGACCGCACGGGCTCGGCCATCGGTGACGCCAGCGCGACCTGGACAGTCTCGCCGGGCCCTGGCCGTGCGCTTTCTGTGGCCTCTGAGGTGCAGGCGCTCACCGGCACGGTGAGCTTCACCGACGGACAGTCGCAGGCCTTCATCACCGTGGGTGTGCTGGCCGACGCCGTGGGTGAATATGCCGAGAACTTCCGTGTCACGTTGTCCAATCCGTCCTTCGGTTCCACGCTGATCGGTGGTCCTGCCCAAGGCACGGTGGTCAACGACGACCCGGTGCTTTCCATCACTGCCAACCAGTCCAGCGCCCTGGAGGGCAACACCGAGGGGCCGGACACGCCGTTCGTGTTCACCGTCACCCGCACGGGCAACACCAGTGACGCCAGCACGGCGCGCTGGGACGTCTCGGGCGTGGGCAGCGGAGAGTCCGTCAACCCGGTGGATTTCGGCGGCTACATGCCGTCCGGCATGGTGGTCTTCACCGCCGGCCAGGTCACGCAGACGCTCACCGTCATGGTGCTGGCCGACCGGGCGGGCGAGATGGACGAGGGCTTCATCGTGACCTTGTCCGAGCCCACGGGCGCGGACCTGCTCGATGAACGCCTGGCCACCATGGTCATCCTCAATGACGACACCTTGGTCTCCGTCCAAGCCATGGCGGCTTCGGTGATCGAGGGCGATGAAGGAAGTTCTGCAACCACACGTTTCGTGTTGACCCGCGAAGGCGATGTGGCCCAGGCCTCCACCGTGCAATGGCGCGTTGAAGGTGTGGGCACTTCTCAAGTGATGGCCGAGGACTTCTCTACTGCCGATGCCCTGGGCAATGGCGGGTTGCCTAGTGGCACAGTGTCTTTCTCGGCTGGACAGACCACGACTACCGTCTTGATCCAGGTCGACGGCGATGGGCAGTACGGTCCGGACGAGACCTTCCGCGTGAATCTGTCGCAGCCTTCGGTGGGCGGTATTCGCAACGGCTCGGCCACCATGACCGTGGTCAACGACGATGCGCTCATTGGCATCGACACCACGCCCCAACTGGCTTCCGAAGGTGGCACCCTGCAGTTTGCGCTCACGCGCACGGGCAGCGGCTTGTCGCTGTCCAGCGAGGTGGTGGTGCGTTGGGTCGCTACGGGCTACGGCGAGAGTGCTGCATCTTCTGACGATCTGTCGAGCACGTCGGGGCTGGTGACCTTTGCGCCCAACGCGACGGCTGCTGTGATCACCTTGCAGGCGCTGGCTGATACCTTGGTTGAGCGTGACGAGCAGTTCCGCATGACCTTGACTGAAGTCACCTCGGGCAACGCCTCGTTCAATCCGACCGCGTTTGTGGCACATGCCGCTGTCACCGACGAAGACGTGGGTGTGTGGGTGAGCGCGGCGCGATCGCAAGCACTGGAGGGCAGTCAGATCAACGGTCAGACGCCTTTCGTGGTTGAGGTTTTCAGGACCGGTCGACTCGATCAGGTGACCAGCTTGAACCTGTCGGTCAGTGGTGGTGCGACTGACCCCGTTTCGGGCGACGATTTTGCCGTCAGCAGCATGGCCGTCACTTTTGCCGCCAACGTTACTTCGCAGTTGGTGACTCTGAACATCCAGCATGACGCCGCCTTTGAAGCTGACGAATCCTTTGTGGTTCGCATTGACCAAGGGGCGGGGTTCACAGTGATTGGAGAGCCGGTCTATGGCACGGTCATCAACGATGACGGAACCTCTGGCGCTGATGTGCTCTATGGCAGTGCTGGAGACGATGTGCTGCGAGGTGGTGCCGGCAACGATGTCATGTTTGGTCAAGGCGGCGCTGACAGGTTTGTCTTCGATGCCCCAAGCTACGGCATGGATACGGTCATGGACTTCAGTGCCAATGACACCGTGGTCTTCAAGTCAACGGCATTTGGCAACTTGGCCGTTGACACGATCAGCGATCTGTCTGGAACGCTGGACGCCATTTTGGCCAGCTTGAGCACGGCCAATGGTGACCCTGACTTTGTGCGCATCAACGTGACGGGGGAGTTCCAGTTTGCAAGCGGTGTAGCAGGGCATCTCGATGAAATTGAGACAGCGATTTCAGCGGGTCAAGCTACGGGGGCAGGCTTTGTGGCCATTGCAGCGAACAATTCGAATCAAGTCCATCTTTACTATGATGCGGACATGTCGTCCGGCACCAATGGGACGGGCTTGCAAGAAATTGCTGTGCTGCAAGGCATTGACAACGCGCACCATGTTCAACTCGCTCCGGGCGCGTAATCCAATCAGGAAATCGGGTCCATGTTTGACAATTTGAAAGTATTGGCTGGCAAGCTTGGCTTGCCAGCCAAGTTGGTGCGCGAGCTATTTTTGGCCACATTGCTCATCAATTTTTTGGGGTTGGTGTCATCGCTCTACAGCATGCAGGTGATGAACCGGTACGTTTCCTTCGGTATCGATGCCACTTTGGTGACATTGACCACAGGCGCATTGATTGCCTTGGTGCTGGAGTTCATGCTGCGCAAAGCCCGCAGCCAGATCGAGCAAGTGGTTTGTAACCGTGCCCTAGAAAAGGCACAGGACAAAGCCTTGGTGGCGTATGCGGGGTCCAATTACCAGTTGCTGGAGCAGATTCCTATCACGCAGAGGCGAGAACTGATTGCTGGATTGGGGCCGATCTCGCAAGCCATATCGCCCATGAACTTTAGTGGCGTGATGGATGCACCCTTTGCCGTTCTTTATGTGGTGGCCGTATTTTTGTTGAGCCCGATGTTGGCGGGCGTGATGGTTCTGGTGATTGCCGTCTATTGGTGGCTGGCCGTGAGGGCGCAAAACCAAATGCGTGCACCGACCGAGGCGATGACAGAGGCTTCGGCGCGTGTGGGCGGCGTCAGCCATTTTTTGGTATCGGCTGCAGAAACGCTCCGCATGTTCAACTGCGTGCCCATTGTTCGGCGCGATTGGGCTGCGGCACAAGACCAAATGATGGGTTTGCGTACGCAACTGCAAGCGTTACAAGGCGAGCAACAACATTACACGGTGGTTGGCAGCAATTTGATGACCATTGTGGTGTATGCGGTGGGCGCCATCTATGTGGTGACTGGAAAATTGGATGTCGGTAGCTTGATTGGCGTGAGTATTTTGGCCAGTCGTTCTTTGTCTTCTTTCTCACGCTTGACTCAGTCCCAAGAACTTTTTGAGCGCGCTGTTCAAGCATTTTCTCGCTTGGATGCGTTAGCCAAAATTCCTGTTGAGCGTCAACAAGGACATGTCCCTCGCGAGCTGAAGGGCGCTCTAGAGTTGGTCGATGTGTCCTTGACCTGGCCTGGCCAACCCATGCCCTTGTTTGAATCCTTGTCCTTGAAAATGCCTGCTGGGGCGGTGATGGCTGTGGTGGGTGGCAATGCCGCAGGCAAAAGCAGCATGCTGAAACTGCTGGTGGGTTTGCTGGAGCCTGACCGAGGTCACGTCAAGTATGACGGCATGGATTTGCGCCAGTTGGTTCCGGAATGGTGGCGTCAGCAGTTGGTTTATCTGCCGCAGGAGCCACAATTTTTTGACGGGACTTTGCGTGAAAACCTCACCGTCATGCGTCCCGATACGCCTGATGACGTTTTGCTCGGGTGGTGCCGCAAACTCGACTTGGGTGGTTACTTGGATGCGCAGCCCAGAGGGTTGGAGACGCCCATACGCAACTCTGGCACTCACCTGCCTGTTGGTGTTCGCCGACGACTGGCTTTGGTTCGGGCTTTGCTGACTGAGGGCCGGGTAGTGGTTCTGGATGAACCTTTTGAGGGTGTGGACACCAAGGGGGCCCAAGCCATCACCGCCGTCCTCAATGAATTGGTGGGCCGAGGATGCAGCGTGATCATGGCCACGCGCGACGAATTCATCATCAAGTCCGCAACGATTGTGCTGGATCTCTCGTCTAAACCCGTACCGCGGGTGGTGAACCAAACGGCACCTCAATAAGGGGATCGGTACCAGATGAATGCGATAGACACAACCATTGAAGATGCGCGTGAAGTGAATGCTTCGCTCGGCGAATTGACCGACCATGACTTGCACTTGCTCAAGAGTGAGCGACGTTTTATCCGTTACCTTTCTATCGGTGTGGTTTTCCTTTTGATTTGGGCTGCGTTTTTTCAACTCGATATCGCGACGCAAGCCTATGGTGAAGTCGCGCCTGCTGATCAGGTTCAAAAAGTACAGCACCTTGAAGGTGGCATCGTTCGCGAAATCCATGTCAAAGAAGGGCAAAAAGTTAAAAAGGGCGATCCGCTGGTCGAGCTTGAGGGGATTGCTGCGCAGGCGGACAAGCAAGAAATCGACAGCCGCATAGGGGCTTTGAGGATCAAAATCATCCGACTTGAAGCGGTGATTGGTCGAAAGGGTGCCATTGAATTTCCTGCTGATCTTTTGAATAATTACCCCAAGGAAATTGATGAAGCGAAAGAGCTTTATCGCACGCAACTTGAGCGTTCAAGCTCCACACGAGATGCACAGACATGGAAAATTGTGCAGCGACAGGAAGAGTTTCAAGAGCTTAAGGCGCGGATCGCGCACTTGTCTGAACAGCGCAAAATTTTGCGTGAGCAGTTGCGAATCGATAAAGAGTTGCTGGACAAAGGCATCGGCAACCAATACGAATTTTTGCAACGGACCCGAGAAGATTCAAGCCTGTCGGGACAAATTCTCGAATCACAAGCCGCATTGAGGCGTGTTGAAGCGGGACAAAAACAAGAACAGTCCGGACTGACTTCGATCACGTCTGGTAACACAGAAGACCTTCGCAAAGACTTGGAAGAGTCCCGTAAGCAATTGGCTGAGTTGCAGAAACGATTGGGTAAATTTCAAGACAGCACGGCCAGAACCATCATCCGCTCACCTGTAGATGGCACGGTCTTCACGCTCTATACCGTGACGCGTGGAGGGGTGGTCAGTCCTGGTGGTTTGGTGGTCAGTCTGGTGCCTGGGGACGAGCGTATTGTGATTGAAACCAAATTGAATGCGGGTGAGGTGGGTTTGGTCAGTGTGGGTCAATTGGCCCGGTTACGCCTTGAAGGTGGCAGCACGCAGCGCTTCAGACCTGTCGATGGGAAAGTGCTGCACATCAGCTCAGATGCCATCACCGAGCCGCAGAAGCCGCCTTATTTTTTGGTCCGTATTGCGCCCTCGCAACTCAATTTCACGGATGGGGTGACGAATTACAAACTCAGCCCTGGCGTGCAAGTCAGCGCATCCATCGTGACCGGACACCGCAGTGTTTTGCAGTATGTCTTTGGCCCGATGTTGGGTCGTTTTGGTGGTGCCTTGACAGAGCATTGAGGCAGGAAATTGAAGTGAAAGCTCCAGAAATATCTCCGGGTCATCTTGACTGGAATCGCCGCGCGAGCCAATTGTTGTCGGCGCGCAAGTTGCCCGAATTGCAACGACTGCTGGAGCAAGTGCTCTCGGCACAACCAGAGGATCACGAAGCGCGACAGTTGCTGGGTGTTTGTCACAGCATGCAAGGTCGGCACAGCGAAGCGATCAACCATTTGAGCTTGGCCATTGCCTTGAGTGATTTTCAACCCGATTGGCTTTTTAATCTGGGTAATATTTTGCGAAGTGATGGCCAACTGGCATTGGCGGTGACCACCTATCGAAAGTTACTCAGTTTGGCGCCAGGGCATGCACAAGCCTGGTTCAATTTGGCCAATTTGCTCAGTGATCAGCAGCAGCATGGACAAGCGGTTGATGCTTACAAGCGAGCCTTGATGGCGGACCCTTCCTATCTGAAGGCGATGGTCAATTTGGCCAGTTCACTGTCGCGCACCAGTGACTTTGACGGTGCGCTCAAAGTTTTCAAACAAATTTTGGCTGCGGATCCACAGCACGTGGGTGCCCGTAACAACATGGCCAATTTGCTGCGTGATTTAGGCCAGCCGCAACAAGCCAAAGAGCTGTTGGAGGGACTGGCCGAGGAAGACCCTAACAGTGCGCGTGTACAAAATAATCTTGGCTCTGCATGGCGCGAGTTGGGTGATTTGCCACGGTCCTTGGCTTGTTACCGCAAGGCCATAGAACTCAAACCAGATTACCCTGAAGGACAGATGAATTACGCCATGGCCTTATTGGCTGATGGTCAGTGGGAGCCGGGTTGGCGGCTCTATGAAGCACGACTTGATCCACGTTTGCAAGTGCTCACGGCGGGACCGTATCAACACATGACCCGTTGGACCGGCCAAGCCATCCAGGGCAAGCGCATCTTGGTTCATGGTGAACAAGGCTTGGGCGACATGCTGCAGTTTTGTCGCTTTGTGCCCTTGCTGGAAAAAATGGGTGCGCAGGTCTTTTTGTTGACCGATGCGAATTTGAAGCGCTTGTTTCGGACGCTGGATATGCGTGCCGATGTTCTCTCAAGCGGGGACCCGGTGCCCAGTGGTTTGGATTATCAAGTCTCCTTGATGAGCCTGCCGCTTAATTTGGGTATTTTCTCCCCGAGTCAGTTCCACCCAACGCCTTACTTGAAGCCTGAATTGGATGCTGTGTCGGTTTGGCAGGCGCGACTCGATGCTTGGTTTCCGGCATCAACTGGTCGCGTTCGGCCACGAATTGGTATCGTTTGGGCTGGCAATCCGCGGCGAGAAATGCCCCTGGCCAGTTTGGTGGACCGTCGTCGCAGTTTGTCCAGCGATCAAGCCCGCCAGTTGATCCAAGCGCATCCTGAGATCGACTGGGTCAGCTTGCAAAAGGGAGAGCAGGAAAATGCGCTGCCTGACATCAAGAGTGCAGCCTCGTCTTTGCAGGACTTCGCGGACACGGCGGCGCTGTGCCAGGCACTGAACGCCGTGGTGACCGTCGATACATCGGTGGCCCACCTGAGTGCCAGCATCGGCCGGCCCACCATCATGTTGTCGCGCTTTGATGCCTGCTGGCGTTGGGGCCTCAAGCATGCCCATACGCCTTGGTACCAAACCATGCGGATTGTTCGGCAGACCAGTTATGGTGACTGGTCGCAAGCCTTGTTGCGAGTCAGCGCTGAATTGACGCAATTGGGGTTGTGATGACGAATTTGCAGTCCACTCTGCAATTGGCTTTTGGTCATCACCAGGCCGGACGTTTGGATGCTGCAGCGCAAGGTTATCAAGAAATCTTGAAGCAACAGCCTGAGCACCCAGATGCGCTGAATTTGCTAGGCGTTCTATGCTCCCAAAGAAAAGACTATGCCAAGGCATTGTCATGGTTGTTGAAAGCGATCGCAGCTAAACCCGAGTTTTCCGATGCGTGGTTGAATCTTGCCAAGACCTTGAGTTCCACCCATCGTCTGCGCGAGGCGGTGGGGGCTTGTGATGTGGTGTTGCGCATGGAGCCGCAGCACGCCGAGGCGCTGGCCACCCAGGCGCGAACGTTGCGCAAGCTCAATCAATTTGATGCGGCTTTGGAGAGTGCGCGCGCATGCCTTGCCATACAGGCCGATTCTCTTGAAATGGGGCGCATTGAAACGGCATGCTTGGTGGCCTTGAAGCGATTCGACGAAGCGGGTCTATGCTTTGCGCATTGGTTGGCCAAGTCGAAAAACGATGAAGCCTTATCCAATGACTATGCGATGCTGTTGGTGCAATTGGGTCGCACACAAGAGGCCATCGCCAGATTGGAAGCCTTGGCGGGTTTGCCCAAGCCCTTCTTGCCTGCGTGCAGCAATTTGGGAAATTTGTTGTACGACCAAGGTGATCATCAGAGAGCACTTGCATTGCACCAAACAGTCGTCGATTCAAACCCAAAACTTTATGCAGGATGGCTCAATTACGGCAATGTCTTGCAAAAGCACGAGCGTTTGAGGGAGGCCAGACAGGCCTTGGAAGTGGCCGTTCGATTGAAGCCCGACAGATCGGAGGCCTACGTCAATCTCGCGAGTATTTTGATGGCTCAGGGCGAAGAGAGCTTGGCCTTTGACAGCTTGAACAAGGCCATCACGCTGGCCCCAGACTTCGTTGATGCTTGGAACAACCTGGGGGCGATGGAGTTAGATTGTGCAAGGCCTTGGAACGCCCAAAAGGCCTACGCACAAGCCGTGGCGCGAGACCCTCAATTGGCTGCCGCGCAGTTCGGTCTCGCCTTGAGTTATTTGATGCAAGGTGATTTCACCAGGGGCTGGCCACTTTATGAATGGCGATGGTTGGGTGCGAGTCAAGCCAAGCCGCAGGAGGCGCCCCGTTTTTCATGCCCGCAATGGATGGGGCAGCCCACGCGCCCGCAGACCGATTCCATCGTCGTTTACCATGAACAAGGCTTTGGCGACACGCTCCAATTTGCGCGATTTTTGCCCCAACTTCTGGGGAAGTTCGCACGAATCACTTGGGTCATACAACCGGAGTTATTTGAGCTGTTGGCCCATGACCTCCCACCGCAAATTCAGTTGCTGACCTCTGCGCAGGGGCAATCTGTTGTGCGCGCGCGCATGTTTGATTGGCATTGCCCCATGGGCAGTCTGCCTCTCGCACTGGGGTTGAGACGTGGCCAACAAATCCCTGGCGTTTTGGGTTATTTGAAGCCCATGGCCGCGTATCCAGTTTCTCAGAAGTTTGACAATTTGGTACGACACGCCAAACAGGAGCAAAAGACAGTCATTGGACTGTGTTGGGCAGGGAATCCTGGTTTGGCGCACAACAAGACCCGCAGTTTGAAGTTGTCCATGCTCAGCGAACTGGTGTCCATACCCGGTGTGGTGTGGGTGAGCTTGCAACGCGAACGCAGTTTGGAGGATGCGCAGTTGTTGCAGTCATGGGGGGTTATGGACATGTCGGAGAGTTTGAAAAATTTTGCCGATACTGCTGCAGTGATCCAGCAGATGGATCTGGTGATTTCTGTGGACACCGTGGTGGTCCATCTAGCCGGGGCTTTGGGTACGCCTTGTTGGCTGCTCAATCGTTTTCAAAGCGAATGGCGATGGATGCACGGTCGTCAAGACAGTGTGTGGTACGCGTCTGTTCTACAGTGGCGACAAGAGCGCAAAAATGATTGGTCAGGCGTCCTGTCCAGAGTGAAAGCGGCGGTGATTGAGATGGTGCATGGCCTCCACCCCAGCGTCAAAGGTCTTGATGAGGTTACCCCATGAACCCAGAGTTGTTGGCCAAAAACATGGCGGAGCATGAGGTGACGATTCACTCGCTCACGCTACTCTCAGATCTGGTGCTGGAGGCATCGCGGATATTGGCTTCTAGTTTGAAGAGCGGTGGGAAACTGATGCTCTGCGGTAACGGGGGGTCCGCCTCGGATGCCCAACATTTTGCAGCAGAGATGATGGGTCGCTTCCAGAAATCCAGACAACCTTACGCTGCAATTGCTTTGACCAGTGACACCTCAATCTTGACGTGTATCGCCAACGATTACGCGTTTGACCAAATTTTCGCGCGCCAAGTTCAAGGTCTTGGTCGGTCTGGGGATGTGCTGATTGCGTTGTCAACGTCGGGGCATTCGGCCAACGTGATTCGTGCGGCCATCCAGGCCCGGCAATCTGGTGTTTTTGTCTTGGGCTTGACGGGTAAAGGCGGTGGGGCTTTAAAGTCACATTGTGATTTGTGTTTGGTGGTCGAATCTGCCAACACTGCCAGGATTCAAGAAGCCCATATTTTGCTGATCCACACCCTGTGTGAGTTGGTTGAGCAAGGCCTCTCTACCGAACTGTTAGCGCTATGAACCCCACTGAACTTACCCCCATGGACATGGCGGCTGTCATGGCAAGCAGCAAAGTGCTGGTTGTTGGCGATGTGATGCTGGACAGGTATTTGATGGGTGATGTTTTTCGGATTTCGCCGGAAGCACCTGTTCCTATTTTGCAAGTGATGGAGGAGGAGACCCGGCTTGGTGGCGCAGCCAATGTGGCTATGAACATCAAGGCCCTCGGGGGGCAAGTCGGTTTACAAAGTATTGTGGGTTGCGATGCTGCAGGCGATGAACTCAGCCGTCTGTTGAAGCGCTCGGGTATCTCGGCCCGATTGGTGGGTGACGAAGGCTTGCGCACGACCATGAAATGGCGTCTCGTTGCCAGGTCACAACAAATGATGCGTGCTGATTTTGAAGATCGACCTGGTGAAAAGGCGTTGGCTACCTTGTTCGAACATTTTTCAAACGACCTTCTGGATCACCATGCGGTGTTGATTTCTGACTATGCCAAAGGTGCGCTGGTGGACGTCCAACAGATGATCGCGTTGGCTAAGCAAAATGGCTTGAAGGTCTTGGTGGATCCCAAAGGGCATGATTTTTCGAAATATAAAGGAGCGGACCTCATTACCCCTAATCGCCAGGAGTTGATGCACATCATTGGCCCTTGGCAGGACGAAGATCAACTTCGAATGAAAGTCACTCAGCTGTGCGATTCGTTGGATATCCGATCGCTTGTATTGACCCGGGCTGAAGAGGGGATGACTCTTTTTGAGCCCGAGCGTCGGGTGCATTTGCCTGCACAACAGGTCGAGATCGCGGATGTCACAGGTGCTGGCGATACCGTGATTGCTGTGTTGGCTATGTTGGTGGCTTCGGGTGTCCCATTGGTGCATGCGATGACGTTGGCCAATCGAGCGGGAGGCTTGGTGGTCGCTAAATTTGGGACTGCCACATTGAGCGCAACGGAGTTGTTGGGGGCATGATGCTGGACGACAAAATATGCCCGCGTAGCGAGTTGATGAATCGGTTGGCAGGGTTGCCACGCCCATGGGTGTTCACCAATGGGGTGTTTGATATCGTGCACAAGGGTCATGTTCACTATTTGGAACGGGCCCGAAGCTTAGGGGCTTCGTTGGTGGTCGGACTTAATACAGACGCTTCCGTCCGAATGCTCGGCAAAGGAGATGACCGGCCGCTCAACACAGAAGTAGACAGGGCGGTGCTGTTGGCGGCGTTATCGTCGGTCTCTTTGGTCACTTTTTTTGATGACAAGACACCACTTGAGTTGATTCGTGAAATTAGCCCTGATATTTATGTCAAAGGTGGTGACTACGACATGGAAGTTCTGCCTGAAGCTCGATGGGTTCGTGAATCGGGTGGACAAGCCTTGGCGATTGAATTTACCCCTGGTTACTCGACGAGCTCGCTGCTGAAGCGGGTTCGTGGGACACGCTTCAATGCCCGCTCTGCGCGCCGGGCTATTTTCCTTGACCGTGATGGCGTCATCAACCTGGATGCTGGTTATGTGGGGCGATGGTCGGATTTTGAATTTCTACCCGGTGCCGTTGAAGGATTGAAGAGATTCCAAGATGCAGGCTATGCACTGGTCATCGTGACCAATCAGTCCGGTTTGGCGCGGGGTTATTTCGATGAAAATGATCACTTGGATTTGAACGTACAAATGATGGCGGTGCTCCGGACACACGGTGTGGAGTTGGATGGCATTTATCACTGCCCTCATCACCCAGAGGGGATCATTGGCAAGTGGGCGGTCGCGTGTGTATGTCGCAAACCTTTGCCTGGGCTGATCATCCAAGCCGCCACCGAGCTAGGCATCTCTTTGTCTGATTCGATGTTGATCGGTGATCGCCTATCGGACATTCAAGCTGCGCGGGCTGCTAAGTTGCAAGCCGCTTACCTCATTGTGCAAGAGGGGGGGCAGTGGGTGCCAGATGCACGTGTGCCCGTTGACGGTGCGTTTCCAAATTTGTCGGCCTGTGCGATGGCTTTGACTGGCCGCCCTTGATCAACCGTCAGCAGTGACAGAATGGCGCAGTGCACGGGCGATCTTGACAGCACAGCACTGCCAGCGGACAGTCACTGTCGATGTTGCTTCAGGGCTTGGCGTTGCATGTGATGGCCTTCAGACAGAATATGACGGTCTATGGCGCGCAGCATCAGCAGCCTGTGCAAATGGTCAGTTTCGTTAATTGGCGGGAGGTTTTGCTGCACACTGACTGTATGGTATCGGTCTGCCCATTGACCGACACAATGCGGTATCTGGTGAATGCCAATGCGCTGTCTTGCTTGCCCCAGGGCACCCACCTGATCAATGTCGAACGGGGTTAGGTCGTCGATGAGCCTGGTTTGATTGCGGCCTTGCAGCGTGGTCATTTAGGGGGCATTTTTGGATGTTTTTGCCTGCGAACCTTGCAGATGTCCTCCGCTTTGTGGGCCACGCTTCAGGTGATGGTGATGCCGCACGCTGCGGGTCATTCGGATCGCCATGAGCCACGGGTGTGGCAGATGTTTTTAGACAATCTGAAACGGTGGATGGATTCAGGCCCACGGCGGCTTGCTGTGACATAAGTCCATGCCCATTGCTAAGGAAAAAACCAAAGCAGCCCGCCCGTCATCACCACGTAACGCCCGAATTTGCCCAGGGCCATGTACAGCGTGCACGACCAAAATGGCATCCTGAGCCAGCCGGCCACAGCGCAAATGGGGTCGCCCACCACGGGCAGCCACGACAGCAGGCAGGCTTTGGGGCCGAGGGCTTTCAGCCATTTCAAGGCGCGTTGGTCTGTGCTGGAATGGCGCCAGCGGTCCACCGCCTGGTGCGTGCCCCAGCCCATCCACCAGCTCAGCATGCCGCCCAGGGTGTTGCCGGTGGTAGCCACCACGATGGCGGGCCAAAACAGTTCGGGGTTGAGTTTGACCAGGCCAAACACGGCGGGCTCGGAGCCCATGGGCAGCAAGGTGGCCGAGATGAACGACACGACGAACACGGTGCTCAGGCCGTGTTGTGGCAGGGCCAGCCATTGCAGCAATTGAGTGAGCCAGATTTCCATCTGACTCAGTGTAGCGGGATGGGCCATGCCGCAAGCGATGGCGCGCAGGCATGGCCCCAGCGCTTAGCACAGTTTCCTTTCGGTTGCTGAAATATTAAGCAACTACAATAGTGCCTCCTTTTTAGGCATTCCCCCTTTTCGCAACGCACCCCTGTCATGCAGATTGGCCCTTACCCATTGCCGAACAACTTGTTCGTGGCCCCCATGGCGGGGGTGACGGACCGGCCGTTTCGCCAGCTGTGCAAGCAGTTCGGTGCGGGCTATGCCGTGAGTGAAATGGTGACTTCCCGGCCAGATTTGTGGGCTTCGCTCAAAACCTCGCGCCGCGCCAACCACGACGGTGAGCCCGGCCCGATCGCTGTGCAGATCGCGGGTACCGAAGCGCAGATGATGGCCGACGCCACGCGCTACAACATCGACCGGGGCGCGCAGATCATCGACATCAACATGGGCTGCCCAGCCAAAAAGGTTTGCAACAAATGGGCCGGATCGGCCCTGATGCAAGACGAGCCGCTGGCGCTGGAGATCATCAGTGCGGTGGTCGAAGCGGCTTTGCCCCACGGCGTGCCCGTGACCCTGAAGATGCGCACCGGTTGGTGCGATGCCGAAAAGAACGCCCTGAGCCTGGCCCGTGCCGCTGAAAGCGCTGGGGTTCAGATGGTCACCGTGCACGGCCGCACCCGTGAGCAGGGCTATAAGGGCCTGGCCGAATACGACACCGTGGCCGCCGTCAAAGCCGCGCTCAAGATCCCGGTGGTGGCCAATGGTGACATCGACTCGCCCGAAAAGGCCCGCGATGTGCTCAAGTTCACGGGCGCCGACGCCGTGATGATTGGCCGCGCCGCGCAAGGCAGCCCCTGGATTTTTCGCGAAATAGGCCACTTTCTGGCCACGGGCGAACACCTCGCCCCGCCCTTGGTCGCTGAGGTGCGCCGCGCCCTGCTGGAACACCTTGAAGACCACTATGGTCTGTATGGCGAATACACCGGCGTGCGCTCGGCCCGCAAACACATCGGCTGGTATGTGCGCACACTGCCCGGTGGTGATGCTTTTCGTGAACACATGAACACCTTGGAGACTGCAGCCACGCAACTGGCTGCCGTGGCCGCCTATCTGGACGGCCTGGCCGAGCAGATGGAGCGCCTGCCCCGGCACCAGCCCTTGCGCCCTGAGGCCTGCACCGATTTAGAGACCACGCCATGAGCGAACCCCAATCGATTGAAAACTGCATCCGGGACAACCTGGATATTTACTTCCGTGACCTGGACGGTACCGATCCCACAGGTCTTTACGACATGCTGGTCAAGCTGGTCGAAAAGCCGCTGCTGGACGTGGTGATGACCCAGTCTGGCCAGAACCAGTCGCGCGCTGCGGAATGGCTGGGTCTGAACCGTAACACCTTGCGCAAGAAATTGCTCGAGCACGATTTGTTGAAATAAATAAGAAAGAAAGTCCCCATGAGAGCCCTCATCTCTGTCTCTGACAAAACCGGCATCGTTGATCTGGCGAAAGAACTGCACGCTTTGGGTGTGGGCCTGATCTCCACTGGCGGCACCGCCAAACTCCTGGCCGAGCAAGGCTTGCCCGTGACCGAGGTGGCAGAGGTCACCGGCTTCCCCGAAATGCTCGATGGCCGTGTGAAAACACTGCACCCCAAAGTGCACGGCGGTTTGTTGGCGCGTCGCGACACCCCCGAGCACATGGCGGCCCTCAAGGCGCACAACATCGACACGATTGATTTGCTCATCGTCAACCTCTACCCCTTTGAAGCCACCGTGGCCAAGCCCGGCTGCACACTGGCCGACGCCATCGAGAACATCGACATTGGCGGGCCCGCCATGGTCCGCTCTGCCGCCAAAAACTGGAAAGACGTGGGCATCGTGACCGATGCCAGCCAATACGCGGACGTGATTACTGAACTCAAGGCCAACGGCAAACTCAGCGATAAACTGCGCTTTTCTTTGTCCGTGGCCGCGTTCAACCGCATCAGCCAATACGACGGCGCGATCAGCAATTACTTGTCGAGCGTGAACTTTGAAGCCGAAAAGCTGAGCGAAACCTACGTGCCCGAGCGCGCCCAGTTCTCAGGCCAGTTCAACGAGCAATACGTCAAGGTGCAAGACCTGCGCTACGGCGAAAACAGCCACCAGCAAGCTGCGTGGTACCGCGACCTGGTCCCGGCTGCGGGATCGCTCGCCACCGGCGTGCAACTCCAGGGCAAAGAACTGAGCTACAACAACATCGCCGACGCCGATGCGGCGTGGGAATGCGTCAAGAGCTTCGAGACCTCTGCGTGTGTGATCGTCAAACACGCCAACCCCTGCGGCGTTGCCGTGGGTACCACGGCGTTCGAGGCTTACAGCAAAGCTTTCCAGACCGACCCCACCAGCGCGTTCGGCGGCATCATCGCCTTCAACCGCCCGGTGGATAAGGCCGCTGCCGAAGCCGTGAGCAAGCAATTCGTCGAAGTGCTGATGGCCCCCGACTTCAGCGCCGAAGCGCTGGAAGTGTTCAAGAGCAAAGTCAATGTGCGCCTGATGAAAATCGCTTTGCCCGCCAATTACGGCGATGTGCGCAACGCTTTGGAGACCAAGCGCGTGGGCTCGGGTCTGTTGCTGCAAAGTGCCGACAACCACGAGCTGGCCTTGGCCGACATGAAGATCGTCACCGTCAAGCAACCCACGCCTGAAGAGCTTCATGACCTGCTGTTCGCCTGGAAAGTGGCCAAGTTCGTCAAATCCAACGCCATCGTGTTCTGCAAAAATGGCATGACCATGGGTGTGGGCGCAGGCCAAATGAGCCGCCTCGATTCCGCCCGCATCGCCAGCATCAAGGCCGAGGCCGCGAAGTTGAGCCTGCAAAACACCGTTGTGGCGAGCGATGCCTTCTTCCCCTTCCGCGATGGTCTCGACGTGGTGGTGGACGCCGGTGCGACTTGCGTGGCCCAGCCCGGCGGTTCGATGCGCGACCAAGAGGTCATCGACGCCGCCAACGAGCGCGGCGTGGCGATGGTCTTCACGGGTGTGCGTCACTTCCGCCATTGAGTGCTTCCCGTCACTGCGAGCGAAGCGTGGCAGTCCAATGATGGAACTGCCATGCAGCGGACAGTGAGCAACTTTTTCAACCAACACAGAAACCACTGAGTGAATTTTGATCAACTTGGCCTGACCCCCGCGCTTTTGCGCGCTGTGGGTGACATGGGCTTGTACGCCCCCACACCTATCCAGGTCGAGGCGATTCCGGCGGTTTTGAAGTCGTCCGACGTGTGGGCCACTGCGCCCACCGGCTCTGGCAAGACCCTTGCTTTTGCGCTGCCGCTGTTGCAGCACTTGTTGGCTTCGCCGCGCCAGACCAACTTTCGCCGCCCGGTGCGTGTGTTGGTGCTGGTGCCTACGCGCGAGCTGGCGGTGCAAGTGGGTGACGTGCTGACCAATTTGGCGTACAAACTGCCGCAGTCACTCAAGGTGAACACCGTGTTTGGCGGTGTTTCGGCCAATCCGCAAATGATGGCGCTGCGCGGCGGGGCAGACATCGTGGTGGCCACACCTGGCCGCTTGCTCGACCTGATCGACCAAAACGCTGTGCGCCTGGCCGATGTGCAGCACCTTGTGCTGGACGAAGCCGACCGCCTGCTGGACCTGGGTTTTGCTGACGAGCTGCAACGTGTGTTGGGACTGCTGCCTGCTCGGCGTCAGACGCTCTTGTTTTCAGCCACATTTGCGCCCGAGGTGGAAACTTTGGCCGCTAAGTTGCTGCACCAGCCTGTGCGCATCACGGTGGAGGCTTTTGAAGGTCATCAACCCGACATCACCCAACGCGCTATCCGCGTGGATGAGAAAAGCCGCACCGCCTTGCTGCGCCACCTCATCCAAGAAAACGGCTGGAAGCAGGTGCTGGTGTTTGTGGCCACGCGCTATGCCTGTGAGCATGTGGCGGGCAAGCTCTACAAAGCGGGTATTTACGCCACGCCTTTCCATGGCGAGATGAGCCAAGGTGCACGGCAAGAAGTGTTGAGCGAATTCAAAGCCGGCCGCTGGGACGTGGTGGTCACCACCGACCTGGCCTCACGCGGCATCGACATCGCCATGCTGCCCGTGGTCGTCAACTACGACCTGCCGCGCTCGGCCACCGATTACACCCACCGCATTGGCCGCACTGGTCGGGCCGGGGCGCACGGAGACGCGGTGAGCTTTGTCACCGCCGCTGCGCTGGCGCACTGGCAGTTGATCCAGAAACGCGAAAGCCTGGAACTCGCTTTGGAGCAAATCCCAGGCTTTGAGCCCACCGAAACCCCGCCACTGCCTTCACCCGGCAATGGCGGTGTCAAAGGTTCAAGGCCCAGCAAGAAAGACAAGTTGCGGGCGGCTGCCGCTGAAGCTGCGGCTTCGAAGACGCCAGAGTAGCCCGATCAATCTGGCCCCGGGTTGTCTCATGCCCGACCCGATCGGGCATTCATTGGTGCCGGTTTTTGCGACGAGGGCCTGAAAAATCAGGCCTTGTTCAGATTGTCAAAGTGGTCTTCAACACCGCTTGGGTCTTGCGCCTTGAGCACACGCATGCCGTGCTTGCTCAAAATCTCCACGTACACCGACGTCGCGCCTGACTTGGCTGCCGCATCCACCGCGTCGATCACCCCGCTCACACGCACCACTTCGGCGTTGTCGGCCGTCAGTCCCACTTTGCAGTCAAAGTCCCAAAAGTCCACGCCTTTGGGCACATCGCGGTTGCGCTCGCGCTTGAAGTATTTGCGAATGTCGTGTTTGACGGCTTCGAGCACGCGGTCGGGGTGTTTGCCTTCGGCTTGCAGGGAGAAATTTTTTTTCATGGTGAGTCCAAGGGAGTAGGCAGGCGCCCGGTCCGGACGTGAATGCAGGCGCGGATTATCGCCGGTTTGTTCAGCTACCGGGCACTGCCAGATCGACTTGCTTGCGTAGGGTCAGTTTCGGCAGGTATTCCGGGCGATTCGGGTGAGCGGGTTGCCTGATTTTCCGAATCAGTCCTCCGACTGAAATCGGTACTTGAGCTGAAAGCTCAAAGCGCCGTATAGCCGGTCTTTGAGCGGCGGCACCAGCGCCACATTCAGGCCCCAGCGGCCGCTTTCGAGGCTGGCGGTCGGGATCACGGCTGGAAACCAGCCGCCGTCAAAGGCTTTGGGGTAACCATTGAAAGCGCCAGCAACCACGCCCAGCTTGACTGAGCCCACGCGCCAAGGCTGGTAATAAGCCCCAATGTAACTGGAGTTGGCGTCGTTGCTGTTGATGAAGCGCCCTGCGGTGGCGCTCCAATGCTCGTTCAGCGTGTATTCAAACCCAACGCCCGGATTGGCGTTACGCAGGCCTTTGTCCGTGTCAAAGTGCGCTGAATAAAAACCGGCATTGACCCACAGCCGATTGACTTCAAAGTCGGCATGCGCTGGCGTGGCCAGCCCTGCAAGGACAGCACAGATCAGGCCTGCCACTTGCTTCATGGCTCAGCTCAGAGTGTTTTGAACACGTCAGAGGCCACACGCACGGTCTCGGCGATGTCGGCTTCGGTGTGCGCTGCGCTCACAAAACCGGCTTCGTACAGCGCAGGCGCGATGTACACGCCACCATCGAGCAAGCCATGGAACAGTTTGTTGAACTTGGGGCTGTCGCTGGTCATCACTTTGGCATAGTTTTGTGGCAACTCGGGCAGCAGGAAAAAGCCGAACATGCCACCTTGGCAATCGCCCACAAAGGGCACACCCGCCGCAGCGGCAGCGCCCGTCAGCCCGTCCACGAGGCTTTTGGTGCGAGCGCCCAGGGCATCAAAAAAGCCGGGTTTGGCAATCTCGCGCAGCGTGGCCAGGCCACAGGCGGTGGCCACCGGGTTGCCGCTGAGCGTGCCGGCCTGGTAGACCGGGCCGGTGGGCGCCAATTGGCGCATGATCTCGCGCGGGCCACCAAAGGCCGCCAGCGGCATGCCGCCGCCGATCACTTTGCCCAGCACCGTCATGTCGGGCTTGAATCCGGGGATGGCTTGGGCGTAGACGCTTTGCGCACTTCCCAGAGCCACGCGGAAACCTGACATCACTTCGTCAAACACCAGCAGCGCGCCGTGTTCGCTGCACAGCTCGCGGCAGCGTTTCATGAAGGGCACGCTGGCGCGCACAAAGTTCATGTTGCCCGCAATCGGCTCGATCATCACGCAGGCCAATTCTTGGCCGTGCAGCTGAAATGCTTCTTCGAGTTGCGCGATGTTGTTGTATTCCAGCACCAGGGTGTCGCGCACCACTTCGGGCGGCACGCCTGCGCTGGTGGGGTTGCCAAAGGTGGCCAGACCCGAGCCGGCCTTGACCAGCAGCGCATCGCAGTGGCCGTGGTAGCAGCCTTCGAACTTGATGAACTTGGTGCGGCCGGTGGCCCCACGAGCCAAGCGCAGTGCGCTCATGCCCGCCTCGGTGCCCGAGCTGACCAGGCGCACCATTTCCATGGACGGCACGTGCTTGATGATTTCTTCGGCCAGCTCGATTTCGCGCTCGGTGGGGGCACCAAAGGAGAAACCGTCGAGGGCTGCTTTTTGCACAGCTTCGAGCACGGCAGGGTGGCCGTGGCCCAGGATCATCGGGCCCCAGGAGCCGATGTAGTCAATGTATTTTTGGCCGTTGGCGTCCCAGAAATAAGCGCCTTGGGCACGCTGCACAAAACGGGGGGTGCCCCCCACGGCGCGGAAGGCGCGCACAGGCGAGTTGACCCCACCGGGGATCACTTGGGCGGCGCGGTCAAAAAGGGTTTGGTTGCGGTCAGTCATGGGGCTTGTCTCTGGCTTCAATGTTTGGTTTCGTTGAATGGCACTTCAAAGTAATCGGCGCCGGGATGAACTTCGGGGCCTTCTTCGCCGTCGCTTTCTTCGCCTTCAGGCAGTGCCCAAAACAGGCGGTCTGGAATGACCTGGCCCATACCGGGCCGAAAACCCTCATCCAGACAGCGGTCGAGGTAATGCAGGGCTTCGCTGGTGGCTTCGGGCAGATCCATGCCGGTGGCCAGCAAAGCGGCAAGGGCCGCGGTCAGGGTGTCACCTGCGCCGGCAAATACGGCCTCGATGCGCTCAAACTTTTCGTGGGCCAAGACGGTTTCGGGCGAGGCCAAGGCGTTGTCAATGTGCTGGTCGGGCAAGGGCAGGCCGGTCACCAGGGTGTAGGGCACGCCCAACTCAGCGGCAGCTTTGGCAATGTCGCGTGGCCCGGGGTTGCGCTCGCCCGACCATTCCGGCAGCAGCCAGCGGCGCAGGGTGCTGTGGTGGCCGACCAGCACACTGGTCTGCGGCAGCAGCAATTCGCGAAAAGCGTCCAGATAAGCGTCGATCTTGTCGTCTTCCCACCAGGACAAATTGGGCATGTAAGCCACCACCGGCACGCCGTCGTAGTCGTCCGAGAGTTCAGCAATCACTGCCAGGCTCTCCGGTGTGCCCACAAAGCCGACTTTGATGACTTGCACGGGTACGTCTTCGGCCACGGCGCGGGCCTGGTCGTGTACGGCTTCTTCGTCAAGGGGGTAAAAGTCGGTGATGCTGGTGGTGTCCCGCACATAAGCACCGGTACATACCGGCATGCAATGTGCCCCGACCGAAGCCATGGCGGTCGCGTCGCAGGTCAGGCCTCCTGCGCCGCTGGGGTCGTTGGCATTGAAGGAGAGGACGCAGGCCAAGCCCGCAGCGTCCTCGGCATCCAGCACGTCGGTCTCGGTTGGGAATTCGGGCTTGTGATCGGTCATGAAAGGCGAATTGCAGTGTGCTTCAGAAGGTCTTCAGCCGGGCACCGGGCTCGCCCGATACAATCAAATCATTCTATTCGACTCTCTGATTGCGACACTGTGATGGAACACAAAACCTGGATGTGCCTGATTTGCGGCTGGATCTACGACGAAGCCGCAGGCGACCCCGAGCACGGCATTGCCCCCGGCACCAAATGGGAGGATGTGCCCATGAACTGGACCTGCCCCGAATGCGCAGCCCGCAAGGAAGACTTCGAGATGGTCGCCATCTGATCAGTCCGCGCTTTTCTTGACCACCGCATACCGCGCCAGCGTTTTCTCTCGCGCTTCGGCGTGGTCCACGATGGGTGCTGGGTAGGTCTTGCCAATCACCACCCCCGCCGCTTGCAACTCCATGGGCTTGGCCAGCCAGGGTGCGTGCAGTGCGGCCGTCGGCAAGTCTGCCAGTTCAGGCAGATATCGGCGGATGAACTTGCCTTCGGGGTCGAACTTTTCGCTTTGGTTGATCGGGTTGAAGATGCGAAAGTAGGGCTGTGCATCGCACCCGCTGGAGCTGGCCCATTGCCAGCCGCCGTTGTTGGCCGACAAATCAAAGTCGTTCAGGTGCGTAGCGAAGTACTTTTCGCCCCAACGCCAGTCAATGCCTAAATCCTTCACCAAAAAGCTCGCCACCACCATGCGCAGGCGGTTGTGCATGTAGCCTGTCTGGTTGATCTGGCGCATGGCCGCGTCCACCAACGGGTAGCCGGTGCGCGCTTCGCACCAAGCGTCAAACAGCTTGTGGGCGTGCGGGCCGTGTTCCCAGCGGATGGCGTCGTAGTCGTGTTTGAAGCTTTGGCCTTGGCCCACATGCGCAAAGTTGTGCAGCACCTGCACATAAAAGTCCCGCCAGATCAACTCCGACAGCCACACACTCGCCCCCGTGCTGCCCGCCTGCATGCGGGCATGCGCCTTGCGTGCCAGCTCGCGGATCGACACAGTGCCAAAGCGCAAATGTACGCTCAAATAACTGGGGCCTTTGACGGCTGGGAAGTTGCGCGTGTCTTCGTAATGGTCGATGCGGGTCAGAAAGTCCTGCAGCAAGGCCTGCGCGCCCGACTCACCCGTGGGGATTTTCAGCGCTTGCAAATTGGTGGGCTCAAAGCCGATGTCGGCCAGGCTGGGCACAGGGTGCGCCAGATCGTCGGGGCGTGGTGCCAGGCGTTTGGCCAGCGCTGCCACCTCGAAAGCCTGCAGGTCTTCGGGTGTGACTTTCTTCAGCCAGGCGTTTTTGTAGGGTGTGAACACGCTGAAGGGCTTGGCCGACTGGGTCAGCACCTCGTTACGCTCAAAAACCACATGGTCCTTGAAGGTGTGCAGCACGATGCCGTGGTCGGCCAGGTGGCCACGCACCTGGATGTCGCGGGCCAGTGCCAGCGGCTCGTCGTCGTGGTTGGCAAACACGGCCTGCGCTTGCAGGTGCTGGGCCAGTTTGACGATTTTGTCCTTGGCCACGCCGTGACGCACGATCAGGCCCGCCTTCGGGTCGCTCGCCAGTTCGCGCAAACGCTCATCAACTTCGACCAGCGATTCGCGGATGAATTCGACCCGCCTGTCCGCGCGGGGCAGGGCGTCCAGAATCTCGGTGTCAAAGACGAAGGCCACATGCACGCGTTGGCAGTGCTTGAGGGCTTGGTGCAGGGCCGCATGGTCACTGACGCGCAGGTCGCGCCGCAGCCAGACCAGGCCACAAGAAAAAGGGGTTTCCATCGGGGTATACCGGTTGGGGTCAAACAATGCACCTGTGGCTCCGTTGGCAAAAACGGGGCCGCTAAAATCGGCGCATGACCGCCGATTCTGCCTCCATTGACCTCAAGCATCATTTCCTGATCGCCATGCCCGGGTTGGAGGACGAGACATTTGCCCGCAGTGTCGTTTACATGTGCGAGCACAGCCACCGTGGGGCCATGGGTCTGATCATCAACAAACCGGCCGACATCAGCATGCGCTTGTTGTTCGACAAGGTGGATTTGCCCCTGCGTCGTGAAGACTTGGTGGACAAGCCGGTGGGCCACGGCGGCCCGGTGCAGACCGAGCGCGGTTTTGTGCTGCACGACCCGGTGCGCATGGACAAGCCTGAACTGGATGGCGGCTCCATTTACGCCTCCACCCTCACTGTGCCTGGCGGGCTGGAGATGACCACGTCGCGGGATGTGCTCGAAGCCCTTTCTTCGGGCGCTGGGCCACGCCGTGTGCTGGTCACGCTGGGTTATGCGGCCTGGGGCGAGGGGCAGCTGGAGTCCGAGCTGGGCGAAAACACCTGGCTCACCGTGCCCGCTTCGGCCGATGTGGTGTTTGAGGTGCCCATGGCCGAGCGCTACGACCGCGCCCTGGACCTGTTGGGGCTCAAAAGCTGGATGCTCTCGCCTGACGCGGGGCACGCATGAGCAGCACTCCCGAGAACACCGTTCCCGCCAACCACCAGAGTTTTTTGGCCTTTGACTACGGCCTCAAGCGTACTGGCGTGGCTGTAGGCAACCGGCTGATGAAAACCGCCACCCCGCAAGGCACCATCGCGGCAGAGGGCGACGCCCGGTTTGAGCACATCGCCAAACGCATCAAAGAGTGGCAGCCCGACGCGCTGGTGATCGGTGTGCCCACCCACCCCGATGGCGGGGAGCACGAAAACACCCTGCGTGCCCGCAAGTTCGGTCGCCAGTTGCGCGGCCGTTTTGGCTTGGTGGTGTACGAGGTGGATGAGCGTTACACCACCACCGAAGCGCATTCATATGGCGCCAAAGATGCCGATGCGGCGGCGGCGGCGATCATCCTGGACCAATTTTTAAGGAACATCCCATGAGCGCACTGGCTCTGAACGCCGAGGCCCTTTATTTGGAGCTGCTGCGCGGTGTGCGCAGCCTTTGCACGGCCCATACCCGCCTAGTGGGCATCACCTCGGGCGGGGCCTGGCTGGCCGAGCGCCTGCAGCGCGACCTGGGTCTGAGCGGCGAGTCAGGGCAGGTCTCTTCGGTCATGCACCGTGACGACTTCGCCCAGCGCGGCCTGTCTGCAGGCGGCCAGACCAGCCTGCCTTTTGAGGTCGATGGGGCCGATATTCTGGTGCTCGACGATGTGCTGTACACGGGCCGCACCATCCGTGCCGTGCTGAATGAAATTTTTGACTACGGCCGACCGGCCCGGGTGCAGCTGGCCGTGTTGGTGGACCGGGGTGGTCGCCAGCTGCCCATCCAGGCCGACTTTGCCGCCGCCCGAGTGGCCCTGCCGGAGACGCAATCGCTGGCGCTGGCCCGCGACGCGGCAGGCCGTTTCAGTTTTGAAGTGGAGAACAAAGCCTGATTGAGGTGAAAACAACATGCTCTACAAACGCAACAACCCCCAACTCAACAAGAACGGCGAGCTGATCCACCTGCTCTCCACCGAGGGCCTGTCCAAGGACATCCTGACGCACATCCTCGACACGGCGGCCAGCTTCGTCAGCGTGAGTGACCGCGAGGTAAAAAAGGTACCCCTTTTGCGCGGCAAGAGCGTGTTCAACCTGTTTTTTGAAAACAGCACCCGCACCCGCACCACCTTCGACATCGCGGCCACCCGCCTGTCGGCCGATGTCTACACGCTCGACATTGCGCGTTCGTCGGCCAGCAAGGGCGAGTCGCTGCTCGACACCATCGCCAACCTGAGCGCCATGGCCGCCGACATCTTTGTAGTGCGGCACAGCGAATCGGGCGCGCCGTACCTGATTGCCCAGCATGTCGCGCCCCATGTGCACGTGGTCAACGCGGGTGACGGTCGCCACGCCCACCCCACCCAGGGCCTGCTGGACATGTACACCATCCGGCACTACAAGAAGGATTTTTCCAACCTGACCGTGGCCATCGTGGGCGACGTGCTGCATTCGCGCGTGGCGCGCTCCGACATCCATGCGCTCACTACCTTGGGCTGCGCCGAAGTGCGTGTGGTCGGCCCTAAAACCCTGGTGCCCGCCGACATGGCGCAAATGGGTGTGCGCGTGTTCAACAACCTCGAAGAGGGTATTAAGGGCTGCGATGTGGTCATCATGCTGCGCCTGCAAAACGAGCGCATGAGCGGTGCGCTATTGCCATCCAGTCAGGAATACTTCGAGAGCTTTGGCCTAACCCCCGAAAAACTCCAACTGGCCAAGCCCGACGCCATCGTCATGCACCCGGGGCCGATCAACCGGGGTGTGGAGATTGATTCCGCCGTGGTCGATGGGCAACAAAGCGTGATCCTGCCGCAGGTGACCTTTGGCATCGCCGTGCGCATGGCGGTGATGAGCATCGTGGCCGGCAATGAGGCGTGAGGACTGACACCATGAAACTACTCATCCAAAACGGCCGCGTGATCGACCCCGCCAGCGGCTTTGACCAAATCGCCGATCTGGCGATCGCTGCCGGTCGCATCGTGGCCATGGGTCAGGCGCCCGCCGACTTCAACCCCAACCGCGTGATCGACGCCAAGGGCTGCATCGTGGCCCCAGGCCTGGTGGACCTGGCGGCGCGCTTGCGCGAACCCGGCCAGGAGCACGCAGGCATGCTGGAGAGCGAAATGGCCGCCGCCGTGGCCGGAGGCGTGACCAGCCTGGTTTGCTCACCCGACACCGATCCCGTGCTGGACGAACCCGGTCTGGTCGAGATGCTGCGCTACCGCGCCGAAAAACTGCACCAGGCCCGCGTTTTGCCCTTGGGCGCATTGACCGTGGGCCTCAAAGGCGAGGTGCTGACCGAAATGGGCCAGCTCACGGCTGCGGGTTGTGTGGGTTTTTCTCAGGCCGAGGTGCCGATCCCCAGTACGCAGGTGCTGCAACGCGCCTTGCAATACGCCAGCACCTTTGGCTTCACCGTCTGGCTTCGTCCACAAGAGTTGCACCTGGGCAAGGGCGTGGCCGCCAGTGGCGCTTTGGCCACACGCATGGGCCTGTCGGGCGTGTCGGTGGCGGCCGAAACCATTGCCCTGCACACGATTTTTGAGCTGGTGCGCAGCACGCGTGCTCGCGTGCACCTGTGCCGCATCAGCAGCGCCCAGGGTGTTGAGCTGATCCGCCAGGCCAAGGCCGAGGGCCTGCCGGTCACAGCCGACGTGAGCATCAACTCGCTGCACCTGACCGATGCCGACATGGGCTACTTCGACAGCCGTGCGCGCCTGGTGCCCGTGTTGCGCCAGCAGCGCGACCGCGATGCCCTGCGCGCAGGTTTGGTTGACGGCACCCTGGATGTGCTGGTGTCCGACCATACCCCGGTGGATGCCGACGCCAAGGCGCTGCCGTTTGCCGAGGCCGAGCCCGGCGCCACGGGCATGGAGCTGCTGTGGAGCCTGGCGCTCAAGTGGGGACAAGAGTCCGGGCTGCCTTTATCGCAAGTGTTGTCGCGCATCACGGCCGACCCGGCCCGTGTGCTGGGGTCGACGCTGGGCAGCCTGCAGGACTCGGTGGGTCATCTGGCGGTGGGCGGCGTGGCCGATGTCTGCGTGCTGTCGACCGAGGGCCATTGGCTTGTGACCGAAGCTTCGCTGCGCAGCCAAGGCAAGAGCACGCCGTTTTCCGGCTACGAGCTGCCTGGTCGCGTGTTGGCCACTGTGGTTGGCGGGCATGTGGCGTTCGAGGCTTGAGGGGTGTTGCGTCATGTGGTCACCCGAGCGGGCGCTGTCATGCCCGAGCGGATCGGGCGTTGAGGATGCCTTGTTCCAAGCCGTGGATGACCAGGGCATGAGTGCGTGATGCGGACCTTGCGTGCGATTTGGAAGTTGCTGCGTGGTCTATGGCACGTGTTGGTCGGCATGTGGACGATTTATGTCCGCTTTCCCCAGCTCAATGCCGAGCAGCGGGAAATGCGTGTGCAGGCGTGGGCACTGCAGTTTCTCGCCTTGTGGGACATTCACCTCAAGGTGCTGGGGCAGCCTGTGTCCAACGGACCGGCCTTGATCGTGGCCAACCACATTTCCTGGTTGGACATTTCGGTCATCCATGCGGCCCGGCATTGCCGTTTTGTGTCCAAATCCGACATCCGCGACTGGCCCTTGGTGGGCATGCTCGCCACGGGGGCTGGCACGCTCTACATCGAACGCACCAGCCGAAAAGATGCCTTGCGCATGGTCAAGGACATGGTCGATGCCATGAAGGACGGCGATGTGGTGGCGGTTTTCCCGGAGGGCACAACCAGTGATGGGCGTGATTTGTTACCTTTCCATGCCAACCTGATCCAGTCGGCCATTCAGGCCGACGCCCCGGTGCAACCCATGTCCCTTCAGTTTCTGGATGCACACAGCGGTGAGCCGAGTTTTGCGCCTTGTTATATTGGCGATGACACCCTGCTGGGGTCAATGTGGCGCACACTGACAGCGCCACGGATCACGGCGGTGGTCCATTTCGGTGCCTTGCAATGGGCCCAAGGCCGCGACCGCCGCGCATGGGCCCATGATTTGCGTGAAGAGGTGATCCGGCTGAGGGATGCCGTCCATTGAAGATCACAGCCTGATGGGCTGCGGCTTGCATCAACAAACGCGTCGGGCGATTTTTTGAATCGGTGATGTGGGGTCGATGTCCAGCCATTCGTGCAACATGCCTTGGCGGCTCACCACTTGGCCTGTGAGCATCGGACCGGTGTAATACGTCACATGCAACACCCGGGCCATTTTCAATTTGCAATTGAGTTGGATCTGTGAATGGACGGACAGATAAGGCTTGCCGTCACCTGTGCTTTGCGGTTTTTTGTAATCCAGAGCGCTCCACACCTTTTTCCGGCCGTCTTCTTCGGTGATGGACTTCGGGTCGATGTAGAACAAGCCTTGGTCGTTGAGCATGACCGCTTCCCATTTGGGGCTGGCTTGCGCGCCGAGGCACATGCAACAGGCCAAGGCGGCGAGGGCACGAACAAAGTGGCTGGGCAGTTTCATGGCCGATCCGCCCGGTCAGGTTCTGCGGTTCAGCAATTGTGATGCCAACACCACCATGGCTTGGCGATGGGCATTGTCAGGCAGCTGCATGGCCGCATCGATGGCGCGCTGTGCCTCGGAGGCCGCTGCGTTGCGCGTGGCTTCCAGTGCCCCGGTTTCGCGCACGATGGCCACGATGTCGGCCAAGCGCTCCACGCTGCCCGTCTCGATCGCTTCGCGCACGGTTTGTCTTTGGCTGTCGCTACCCAATTGCATGGCCAAAATCAAAGGCAAGGTCGCCTTGCCCTCGCGCAGGTCATCACCCAGGTTTTTGCCCATTTCTGCGGTGTTGCCGTCGTAATCCAGCACATCGTCGATCACCTGGAATGCCGTGCCCAAAGCCTGACCGTACTGGGCGCAAGCGGCCTCGGTGGCGGCGGGGCTGCCCGCCAGGATGGCCCCAAGGCGTGCGCTGGCTTCAAACAGTTTGGCCGTTTTGGACCGGATCACGCGCAAATAGCCTTCTTCGTCGAGCGAGGCGTCGTGCATGTTCATCAATTGCAGTACTTCGCCTTCGGCGATCACATTGGTGGCGTCGGCTAGGGTTTGCATCACCCGCATGCTGTCCGCGTCCACCATCATCTGGAAGGCGCGGGAATACAAAAAATCGCCCACCAGCACACTGGCTGGGTTGCCGAAGTTTTCGTTGGCCGTGGGCCTGCCCCGGCGCAGGGTCGATTCGTCCACCACGTCGTCGTGCAGCAGGGTGGCAGTGTGGATGAATTCGACAACAGCGGCCAGATTGTGGCGCTGGCTACCGGAGTAACCCAAGGCGCCGCAAGTCAAGAGCAAGAGCACCGGACGCAAGCGTTTGCCGCCAGCCGAAATGATGTAGCGCGCCACCTCACCCACCAAAGGCACGCCGGAGTCGAGTCGTTGAGCGATCACCCGATCGACTTTGGCCATGTCGGGGGCCACCAGTTCAAGGACGGCGGCTGTGCTGTGTTCTGAGGCAGACAAATGGAGGTTCCGGCTGGGTGTCCCGGCATGACCGGGGCGGCGAGGGCGGTGAACGGTGAGGTTTTGTAACTGCACGCATTATAGGGACCGCACTGCGCGGTTCGGCCCCTTCGAGGCCTGTGGCTGCCTGAACATTTGCCTGGCAAGGCGGTATCGTGCTAAAATTACCGGTTCCTTGGGGATTAGCCCTTGGAAACTTCCATTCAAAGAGGTCATTTATGTACGCGGTCATAAAAACCGGTGGCAAACAGTATCGTGTTGTCGCTGGCGAAAAAATTAAAGTAGAACAGATTGCTGCGGACGTTGGCCAGGAAATCGTGATCGATCAAGTTCTCGCAGTCGGCAACGGCGCAGACTTGAAAATCGGCACGCCCCTGGTGTCCGGCGCCACAGTCAAAGCCACTGTGGTGGCTCATGGCAAGCACGACAAAGTGCACATCTTCAAGATGCGCCGTCGCAAGCACTATCAGAAACGTCAGGGTCACCGTCAGCAGTTCACCGAACTGCAAATCGGTGCGATCGCTGCCTGAGGAGAATAGGTCATGGCACAGAAAAAAGGCGGCGGCTCTACGCGCAACGGTCGTGATTCCAAGCCAAAAATGCTCGGCGTCAAGGCTTTCGGTGGTGAACTGATCAGCGCAGGCTCGATCATCGTTCGTCAACGTGGTACCAAATTCCATGCTGGCAACAATGTCGGCATTGGCAAAGACCACACTTTGTTTGCCCTGGTTGACGGTCACGTGTCGTTTTCTACCAAAGGTGAGCTCAGCAAGCACATGGTCAACGTGACACCGGCTGTTTAAGCCTGTCTCGCCCATGGCAAAGAGGAGCCCCGCAAGCCGGGGCTTTTCGCATTCTGGACCGCTGGTCTTTTGGCAGCGATCCCCAAGCTAAACTGGAAATCTCATGAAGTTCGTTGACGAAGCCTATATTGACATCGCCGCAGGTGACGGCGGGAACGGCTGCGTCTCGTTCCGTCATGAAAAGTACAAGGAATTCGGTGGTCCCAACGGGGGCGATGGCGGTCGGGGCGGCCATGTGTACGCCTATGCCGACATCAACCTGAACACCCTGGTCGACTACCGTTATTCACGCCGCCACGAGGCCAAACGCGGTCAGCACGGCATGGGTTCCGACATGTTTGGTGCAGCGGGTGACGACGTCATCCTCAAAATGCCCGTGGGCACCATCATCAGCGACGCCGAAACCGGCGAAGTGCTGTATGAACTGCTGGTGCCCGGTGAAACCATCATGATTGCCAAGGGCGGTGACGGTGGTTTTGGCAACATGCGCTTCAAAAGCGCGATCAACCGCGCCCCGCGCCAAAAAACACCCGGCTGGCTCGGTGAAAAGAAAGAACTCAAGCTGGAGCTGAAGGTGCTGGCCGACGTGGGGCTGTTGGGTATGCCCAACGCAGGCAAATCCACCTTCATTGCGGCCGTGTCGAACGCCCGGCCTAAAATTGCCGATTACCCCTTCACCACCTTGCACCCCAACCTGGGTGTGGTGCGCGTGGGTCCGGAGCAAAGCTTTGTGGTGGCTGATGTGCCGGGCTTGATCGAGGGGGCCTCTGAGGGCGCCGGCCTGGGCCATTTGTTTTTGCGCCATTTGCAGCGCACGCGCTTGCTGCTGCATGTGGTCGACTTTGCCCCGTTCGACGAGAACGTTGACCCGGTGCAACAAGCCAAGGCCATCGTGGCCGAGCTCAAAAAATACGATGCCAAGCTCTACGACAAGCCGCGCTGGCTAGTGCTCAACAAGCTGGACATGGTGCCTGCTGATGAGCGCGAAGCCCGTGTGAAAGATTTCATCAAGCGCATGCGCTACAAAGGCCCGGTTTTCCAGATCTCGGCCCTGACCCGCGAAGGCTGCGAGCCGCTGATCAAAGAGATTTACAAGCACATCCGGGCTCAGCAAATCATCGAACAAGGCGTGGTGGACATCGACCCCCGCTTCAAGGAGCAGGACAAGCCGCTGGAGCCCGATGCCGATGACCCGCGTTTCAAGCCACTGTCCCCTGACGCCGATTGACTCGCGGCCTGCGCCGAAGATTCTTTGCCTCTCACGCCCAGCATATCCCGAAGCATGACCTCTGCCGCCGTTTCCACCCTCTTGCGCGATGCGCGCCGCATCGTTGTCAAAGTTGGCTCCAGTCTGGTGACCAACGAAGGCCGGGGGCTGGATGAGGGGGCGATTGGCGAGTGGTGCCGCCAGATGGCGCTGCTCAGCGCCCAGGGCAAGGAAGTGGTCATGGTCTCCAGCGGCGCGATCGCCGAAGGCATGAAGCGCCTGGGCTGGACCACCCGCCCGAGCGAAGTGCCAGCCCTGCAAGCGGCTGCTGCGGTGGGCCAGATGGGCTTGGCGCAGATGTACGAAACCAAGCTGCGGGAAAACGGCATGGGCAGCGCCCAGGTGCTGCTCACGCACGCCGACCTGGCCGACCGCGAGCGCTACCTCAATGCCCGCTCCACTTTGCTGACACTTCTGCAGCACCGCGTGCTGCCTGTGATCAACGAGAACGACACGGTGGTCAACGACGAGATCAAGTTTGGTGACAACGACACCTTGGGCGCTTTGGTGGCCAACCTGATCGAAGCCGACTTGCTGGTCATTCTGACCGACCAAAAAGGCTTGTACACCGCCGACCCCCGCAAAGACCCCGCAGCTACTTTTGTGCACGAGGCCCGAGCCGGTGATCCGGCCCTGGAAACCATGGCGGGCGGTGCAGGTTCGAGCATCGGCAAGGGCGGCATGATCACCAAAATCCTGGCGGCCAAGCGTGCAGCCGGTTCGGGCGCGTCCACCGTGATCGCCTGGGGGCGCGAGCCCGATGCCCTGCTGCGCCTGGCGCAGGGTGACAACATGGGCACCTTGCTGGTGGCGCAAACGGCCAAGCAGCAGGCCCGCAAACAGTGGATGGCCGACCATCTGCAGCTGCGCGGCTCGGTCACGGTGGATGCGGGTGCAGCCCACAAAGTGCTGACCGAAGGCAAAAGCTTGTTGCCCATTGGCATGACGGGCGTAGCGGGTGATTTTTCACGCGGCGATGTGATCGCGATCCGGGATGAACAAGGTGCCGAAATCGCCCGGGGCCTGGCCAATTACGCCAGTGCCGAGGCCCGTTTGCTGTGCCGAAAGCCTTCGCACGAGTACGAGGCCTTGCTGGGGTACACCGCCGAGCCCGAGATGGTGCACCGCGACAACTTGATACTGAGCCGCTGACACCGCAGGTGTTGCCGGGCGCACCCGCCTGAGGTGTCAGCCTTGCGGATTGGGGTCAAAGCTGGCCCCTGGCGGTAACTCCATGTGCATGGGGTGCTGCATGTCGGGTCGCGGACCTTCTTGCTCGCTGCCTTCGCGAGGCGAGCGGTTGCCACTGCGCAGATAGCGGTTTTGGCGGTCCTGGCGCGGCAGAAAGCGCGCCAACTCGGTCAGCGCCATCTCGTATACACCGCGCTTGAACTCCACCACCACATCGAGCGGTACCCAGTAATCGTTCCAACGCCAGGCGTCGAACTCGGGGTGGTCAGTGGCGCGCAGGTTCAGATGGTGGTCGTGGGTGACCAACTGCAGCAGGTACCAGATTTGTTTCTGGCCCTTGTAAAAACCGCGTGCATCCCTGCGGATGAAGCGGTCTGGCACCTCATAGCGCAACCAGTCACGGGTCCGGGCCACGATGCGCACATGCTCCGGGTGGAGCCCCACTTCTTCATGGAGTTCGCGGAACATGGCCTGTTCAGGGCTTTCGCCCCGGTCAATGCCACCCTGCGGAAACTGCCAGCTGTGGGTGCGGATGCGCTTGCCCCAGAAAACCTGGTTTTTCTGGTTGAGCAGAATGATGCCGACGTTCGGCCTAAAGCCTTCACGGTCAAGCATAATCAACCTCAAATTTTTAAATTGTGTCCATTATGCACGGCGCACCGCCGCTGGCTGTTGGATGTTTCCCTGATGCCCTTGTCTGAGTTAGCCTGTTGCGATGAAAGCCTCCCAGTTCCTCATTTCCACCCTCAAAGAAGCCCCCGCCGATGCCGAGGTGGTCAGCCACAAGCTGATGACCCGGGCGGGTCTGATCAAGAAACTGGGTGCAGGCATCTACAACTACATGCCCATGGGCCTGCGCGTGATCCGCAAGGTGGAGGCCATCGTGCGCGAAGAGATGAACCGCGCAGGGGCCATCGAGATGACCATGCCCGTGGTGCAGCCCGCCGAGCTGTGGCAGGAAACGGGTCGTTTTGACAAGATGGGCCCAGAGCTTTTGCGCATCAAGGACCGCCACGGCCGTGATTTCGTCATCCAGCCCACCAGCGAAGAGGTGGTGACCGACGTGGTGCGCCAGGAAGTGCGCAGCTACAAGCAGCTGCCCAAAAACTTTTACCAGATCCAGACCAAATTCCGCGACGAGCGCCGTCCCCGTTTTGGCCTGATGCGCGGGCGCGAATTCACCATGAAAGACGCCTACAGCTTTGACCGCGACATGGCCAGCGCCAAGGCCAGCTACCAGGTCATGGCCGGGGCCTACCGCAAGATTTTCGACCGTTTTGGTTTGACCTACCGCGCCGTCGCCGCAGACAGCGGCGCCATCGGGGGCGATTTGAGCGAAGAGTTCCAGGTGATTGCCGCCACGGGGGAAGACGCCATCGTGTATTGCCCCACCAGCAGCTACGCCGCCAACATGGAAAAAGCCGAGGCCCTGGCCCCGAGCCAGCCCCGCGCTGCAGCCACACAGGCCCTGACCAAAACCCCCACGCCAGGCAAGAGCACCTGCGAAGACGTCGCCGCCTTGCTGAACGTGCCGCTGTCCACCACCGTCAAGTCGCTGGTGCTGGCCACCGACACGCTCAATGAGCAGGGTGAGATCGTCAAATCGCAAGTTTGGCTGCTGTTGCTGCGCGGCGACCACGATATGAACGAAGTCAAAGTCGGCAAGCTGCCCGGCATGGAAGGCGGCTTCCGCTTTGCCACCTTGAGCGAGATCGAAGACCACTTTGGTTGCAAGCCGGGTTACCTCGGCCCCCTGAACCTGAAGAAGCCCGTGCACTTGGTGGCCGACCGCGAAGTGGCCGTGATGGCCGACTGGATTTGCGGTGCCAATGAACCAGACTTCCACATCACCGGCGTCAACTGGGTCCGTGACCTGCCCGAGCCTGCCCTGGTGGCCGACATCCGCAACGTGGTGGCGGGCGACAAGTCGCCCGACGGCCAAGGCGAGCTGGCCATTGAGCGTGGCATCGAAGTGGGCCATGTGTTCTATTTGGGCACCAAATACTCCAAGGCCATGAACGCCACCTTCCTGGACGAAACCGGCAAACCGCAATTTTTGGAAATGGGCTGCTACGGCATTGGCATCACACGCTTGCCCGCCGCCGCCATCGAGCAAAACCACGACGAGCGGGGCATCATCTGGCCCGACGCCATTGCCCCCTTCACCGTGGTGGTTTGCCCCATCGGCATGGACCGCAGCGAAGCCGTCAAGCTTGAAGCCGAGCGCATCTACGCCGCCTTGTTGGCCGAGGGTGTGGACGTGATCCTGGACGACCGGGGCGAGCGCCCCGGTGCCATGTTCGCCGACTGGGAATTGATCGGTGTGCCGCACCGCGTCACCATCGGCGACAAAGGCCTCAAGGATGGCCTGGTCGAATACCAGCACCGCCGCGATGCCGAAGCCAGCAAGGTGGCGGTATCGGACATCTTGGCGCATATCCGCTCTCGCATGACAGTCTGATGCGTTCGGGCCATGCCGTCCGCCATCCCCCTGCCGCTTGAATGGTGTTCTCGGCGTCAAGCTCTGAGGCGCTTGGCGAAGGTGGCCGTCATGGGCAGTGGTCTTGGACTTTTGACCGCGCAGCCAGCGCTTGCGGGGGCACAGGTGGAGGAGCGTTTGTCGCATGCCGTGCGCACGGCCCTGAGCGCTGCCGTGGCCCATGCCGCGCCGCCCGATCCAGTGCTGGTCACGACGGCTGACCAGCAAGCTTACGCCGACTGGCTGGCCGCCACGGGCCGTCTCCTCGCTCGTTTCCAAAGCCACCCCACAGAGCGGCAAGAGTTTTTGCAAACGCTGTGGTACGAAGCCCGCCGAGCCGGTTTGTCACTGTCATTGGTACTGGGTCTGATCCAGGTGGAGAGCGCTTTTCGCAAGCACGCGGTTTCCCCTGCGGGTGCTCGGGGTTACATGCAGGTCATGCCTTTTTGGACCCGCTCGATCGGCGATGGCGATGCGAGCCGCTTGTTCCACATGCAAACCAACTTGAGATTTGGCTGCGTGATCTTGCGGCATTACCTCGACCGCGAGGGCGGTGATCTGTTCATGGGTTTGGGACGTTACAACGGCTCCCGAGGGCAAGCGGCCTATCCCGATGCGGTGCAGACGGCCCAGCGGCGCTGGTTGCAGGCGGTGGACTGATCAGTCTTGCGTGGCGTGGCGTTGCACGCAGGCGATGTAGGACTCGCCATCGGGCATGCGGCCTGAGCGCTGGCTTTCATGCACCATGCGACCCAGGCATTCCATGGCCTGGTGGTGGGCATCGTGCAGGGAGTTGAGTCTGTGGGTCAGCAACTCCACCGCCTGGCGGATGCCACGGGGTTGGTCAATGCTGCATTGCTCGCTGATCGACAGGTGCATTGACAAGTGCAAAAAAGGGTTTTCCCGGTTCGGGTCGGCCGTGTGCATGTTGGCCAGTGCCGCGTCCACATCGGCCAGTTCGGCGTGGTATTCGGGGTGTTCCTCAATCCATTGGCTCACCAGCATTTCCATGGGTTCGAGGGGAGCTGAGGTTTTGGCCTTGGCGTAAACGCCGCAAAAAAAGCGCCGGACATCGGCTTGTGAAGGTTGGATCAGCATGGCAGCAATTGTCCTTCATGTCTGCATGGGGTAGCCTGCGATGGGGCCATGGGGCTCGGGCTCAGAGGCGCTTCGCTTTGCCACATCGCCCCATCCCCATGGCCCCATCGCAGGCATGATGGCACGGGTCAGCGAGCACCGAGTCTTTAGAGGGCATGGCCCTGTTCGCACGATGTGGCAAAGCGAAGCGCCTCTGAGTGCGGACAGGGCCATGCCCTCTACAGACGGGTTAAACCCCTAGAATGATTTCAATCACCGCACAAAACATGCAATAAAATGCATAAAATTTTCATCTGGAGCTCTAACACATGAACCAAGCCTACATTTGCGACGCGATCCGTACCCCCTTTGGCCGTTACGGCGGTGCTTTGAGCAGCGTGCGCACCGACGACTTGGGTGCGGTGCCCCTGCGTGCCCTGATAGCCCGCAACCCCAACGTGGACTGGGCGGCGGTGACCGACGTGCTGTACGGCTGCGCCAACCAGGCCGGTGAAGACAACCGCAACGTGGCCCACATGAGCAGCTTGCTGGCCGGTCTGCCCATTGATGTGCCCGGCGCCACCATCAATCGCCTGTGCGGCTCGGGTCTGGACGCCATTGGCACCGCCGCCCGCGCCATCAAGGCGGGCGAAGCCAGCTTGATGATTGCCGGTGGTGTGGAAAGCATGAGCCGCGCCCCGTTTGTGATGCCCAAAGCCGAAAGCGCCTTCAGCCGCGCCAACGCCGTGTACGACACCACCATCGGTTGGCGCTTTGTCAACAAACTGATGAAAGCCCAATACGGCGTTGACTCCATGCCCGAGACCGCCGAAAACGTGGCCACCGACTTCAAGATCGAACGCGAAGCGCAAGACCTGATGGCCTACAACAGCCAGCTGCGTGCGGTCGCTGCCATCAAGGCCGGGCACCTGGCCCGCGAAATTGTGGGCGTGAGCATCCCCCAGAAAAAGGGCGATGCGATCATTGTCGACACCGACGAGCACCCGCGTGAAACCAGCCTGGAAGCGTTGGCCAAGCTCAAAGGCGTGGTGCGCCCGGACGGCACCGTGACCGCAGGCAACGCCTCGGGTGTGAACGACGGTGCTTGCGCCTTGCTATTGGCCGACGAAGCCACGGCCGCCAAAAACGGCTTGACTCCGAAGGCCCGCATCGTGGGCATGGCGACTGCGGGCGTGGCACCGCGCATCATGGGCATTGGCCCTGCACCTGCCACGCTGAAAGTGCTGGCACAAACCGGCTTGACCATCGACCACATGGACGTGATAGAACTCAACGAAGCTTTTGCCGCGCAGGGCTTGGCCGTGTTGCGCATGCTGGGCCTGAAAGACGACGACGCCCGCGTGAACGCGTGGGGCGGCGCTATTGCTTTGGGTCACCCGCTGGGTGCGTCGGGTGCCCGTTTGGCCACCACCGCCATCAACCGCTTGCAACAAACCGCGGGTCGTTATGCGCTGTGCACCATGTGCATTGGCGTGGGCCAGGGCATTGCGCTCATCATCGAGCGGGTGTGACGCGTGAACCCCGGATCAAAACCGGGGTGACGCACCCGGCCTCTAACCGCTTCGGGGGCACTCATCTTTTCGTGTTGGAGCGGTGGCGCCTGAATGCCACACGCAGGCGCCAGCCGAGTTTGACCAGCAAATAGGCGAGAGCGGCACCGCCCACACCGAAAATGCCCATGCCCAGAAGTACTGGGCCCCCCACTTCTTGTAAGCCACTCGCCCAACTCGCGTCGGGCAATGCTTGTGTGTGCGTGGACGAGCCCAGAAACAGCTGGCCCACCGGGTAGGCCAGCCAGAGCCAGAACCCGAAAGTCAATGGGTTGGTCAACATGGTCATGACGGCGGCTGCCGGAATGTTGCCGCGCCACCAGGTGCAGTGCGCAGCGGCCACAAAAGTTTGACCCAAGGGGATCACAAAGGCCCAGAAGGTGCCAATGGCCACGCCCCTTGCCACCGATTCGTGTTGCAGGCGCCACAGCTGGGGATGCAGCAGGTGGTGTGCCACCGGGCGCAGCCAAGCGTGTTGCGCCAGGGATTCGCGGGTGGGCAATGCCTTTTTGAGTGAGGCTCGCATGTTGTGGAAGTCAGGCATGACGCGTCCAGTGTGTCGATGCTGGCATGTTGCCCAGGCAAGGCTTTAGAAAACAGCAAGAAAATTCAGTCTGACACTCTTGTTTTTAAAGAATGAATAAGCTTTTTATTCAGTAAAAATAAAGGCCTTCATGCAGGCGCACAGATCCGGTTTCGGGATTCATCCTGGCAATCCTTGACAGTGCGATCCTGCTGAACAGTGTCTTCAATAACAAAGAGGTATTTCATGGAAACCATTGCCCCCCTGTGGCTCTGGGCCACATTTGTGGCCATCGTGCTGGTGTCGCTGTTCGTGGACTTTGTCGTGCTCAAAAAGCAGGGCGCCCACGATATCGGTGTCAAGGAAGCGCTCAACTGGTCCCTGATCTGGATCGCGCTGAGTTTTCTGTTCAACGGCTTGTTCTGGTGGGCCATCAAGGACACGACCGGATCGGTGGAACTGGCCAACACCAAGTCGCTGGAGTTCCTGACCGGCTACCTGATCGAAAAATCATTGGCGGTGGACAACATCTTTGTCTTCCTGATGATCTTCACCTACTTTGCGGTGCCCACGAATTTCCAGAAGCGTGTGCTCATGATCGGCATCATCGGCGCGATCGTGCTGCGCACCGTGATGATCTTGGTCGGTGGCTGGCTGCTGGCCGAATTCCACTGGGTGCTCTATGTGTTTGGTGCCTTCCTGATCCTCACGGGTGTGAAGATGTGGTGGGCGGCGGGCAAAGAACCTGACCTCGAAGACAACCCGGCTCTGAAGCTGCTGCGCAAGGTGCTGCCGGTGAGCAAGAACTACGACGGTGAAAACTTCTGGACGGTGGAGAACGGCAAGAAAATCGCGACCCCGTTGTTCATGGTGATCTGCCTGATCGCACTGACCGATGTGATCTTTGCGGTAGACTCGATCCCGGCGATTTTCGCGATCACCTCGGACCCTTTTATTGTCTTGACCAGCAACGTGTTCGCGATCCTGGGTTTGCGTGCCATGTACTTCCTGCTGGCGGCGGTGGCCAACAAGTTCCACCTGCTCAACTACGGCCTGGCCGTGATCCTGGTGTTCATCGGCACCAAGATGTGCCTGATCGATGTGTTCAAGATCCCGGTGGGCATCTCGTTGGGCGTGGTGGTCGGCATCCTGGCCACGACCATGCTGCTCAGTGTGCGTTCAGCCAAAGCCTGACGCGCGGCATTCGTGATCCAGCCTCCAGGGCTCCAAGCCCTGGGGGCTTTTCACATCTGGAGCTGTGCTGCCTTAGGTGGCCGCGTCGCTGGCCTGCAAGAGCCGCTGCACCAGCGGGTGCTGCACTTTCTTTTCGGTGCCGATGGCAAAAAAGTTTTCCTTGACCCCTTCACAAGGTCCGAGGCGTTGCACATCGTAGTGCGCCAGCAGTTCGTCATGCACCCATTCGGCAGCAGGGAACACGCCCATGCCGCTTTCGCCAAAAGTCTTGAGCAAGGCGCTGTCTTCGAATTCGCCCACGATGCGTGGCTGGATGGCGTGGTGTTCAAACCAATGGTCCAGCCGGGTGCGGACGGCAGTGTGGCCGGTGGGCAGCAGCACCGGCACCTCGGCCAGGCTGGCCGGAAATTTCTTCTTGGCCGATTTGACCAGCGCCGCGCTGCCGTACCAGGATACGGCAGATGAGCCCAACGCATGGTTGTAGAGCTTGATATTGGCGTTGCCCGGTGCAGGCCGGTCCGACAGCACCACGTCCAGGCGGTGCAGGGCCAGGTCACCCAGCAGGTCGTCGAACTCCCCCTCGTGGCAGAGCAAACGCAAATGCGGCTCGCCCATCACGGGCTGCATCAGGCGGCGCACCACCAGTTTGGGCAAACCGTCCGAGATGCCTGCGGCCAGCCGCACGGTGGGCGAGCTCACCGCATCGCGCACCTTGGCCGGCAGGTTTTCGCCCAACTGAAAAATCTGATCAGCCTGCTGCATGGCCGCCAGTCCTGCATCGGTCAAGGCCAGGCCGCGCCCTGCGGGTTTGAGCAGGGCATAGCCCAGCGAGCGCTCCAGCTCCCGCACCTGGGCGCTCACGGTTTGTACCGCCATGTCGAGCTTGTCGGCCGCACGGGTGATGCCGCCTTCCTTGGCCACAACCCAGAAGTAGTACAGGTGCTTGTAGTTGAAGGTGGTGCGCATGGACAGAATTTTTGAGAGGGTTGATCAGCGATTATCTGCTTTTACAAGACTCATGGCGGCCGTAAATTCAGTTCACATTTCACTTGCATTCCGTGGGCTGCAGCGTCTGCCTGCTCTCTGCGGCCGAAGGGCGTGCGTTGCCAGACGGTGCGGTGGAATGGATGAAGGTTTGATTCACATGTTGCGCTTGTCCAAATTCAAAGGAATCACCATGAAATGCCCCACTTGTGCCGATACCCCCCTCGTCATGGCCGAGCGCCAGGGCGTCGAAATCGATTACTGCCCATCCTGCCGGGGCATCTGGCTGGACCGCGGCGAGCTGGACAAACTGCTGGACCGCGCTGCGGCGGCTGCTTCTGTGCCAGCGGCACTGCCGCAGCAGGCTGCCCAGCCAGCGCCGAGCATGCAGCGCCCACAGGGGCATGACGATGGGCGTTATGGCTACGGCGACCGGGACCACTACAAACGCAAGAAGTCCTGGTTGCATGAAATTTTTGACTGAGTAGCCTCTACACCTTACAGCGGTGTTGGCGGCACGGCGCAGGTGCGGGCCCGTAAAAACAAAGCCAAAGCGGTCTCGGTCAATCCGTCGAGCGAGGCGCGCGGCGGGTTTTTCTTGCCCGCCTTACGGGCCGGGTGCTCGTACCACTGCACCGACCAATTGAGCGCGCCAAAAATCATCAGCCGCGCCAGACCGACCGGGGCTTGTAGCTCCCCGCTGTCGTGCAGCGCTTGCAGCACCGGTATCCAGGCCGCTTCGTACTCGTCCTTGATCTGCGTGATGGTTTGGCGTTGTTCGGCGCTCAGCGAGCGCCATTCGTAAAGCATCACCGGGATGAAGTCGCTGTCAGGCCCGAGCAGCACATCGAACTGGTTGCGGATCAGCACGCGCAGTCGGTCGCGTGCGCTTTCTTGTCCGCTCAAACCGGCACAGGCGGCGCGTTGGCGCTCACTGGCCTGCTTCATGCCCTCCACCATCACGGCCAGCAACAGGTCTTGCTTGTTGCCAAAGTGGTAGAAGGGCGAGCCCGGTTGCATGCCGACCTGCGCGGCGATTTCGCGCGTGCTGGTGGCGTCATAGCCTTGGCGGTGAAACAGCTGCGCTGCCGCCGCAATCAGGGCTTGCCGCCGATTGCCATCGTCGCGTTCGCCCTCGGTTTTGCGGGGGCGGCCGCGTGTGCGTTTGGGTTCAGCCAGTTCGGTCATGCGTTCAGCGCCCCGCCAGACCCATGCTGCGCGAGATCACTTCTTTCATGATCTCGTTGGTGCCGCCGTAGATGCGTTGCACACGCGCGTCGGCATAGGCGCGGGTGATGGGGTATTCCCACATGTAGCCGTAGCCGCCGTGCAGCTGCACACACTCGTCCATCACCTTGCACTGCAAATCCGAGCACCAGTACTTGGCCATGCTGGCGGTGGCGGTGTCGAGTTTGTCTTGCACGATCAGCTCGCAGCATTTGTCCACAAACACGCGGGCCACCTGCACCTCGGTTTGCAACTCGGCCAGGGTGTAGCGGGTGTTCTGGTAGTTGCCCACAGCCTGGCCAAACACCTTGCGGTCTTTCACGTACTGCACCGTCCAGTCGATGGCCGCTTGCGCCGCCGCGATGCCGCCAATCGCGATTTGCAGGCGTTCCCAGGGCAGCTGTTCCATCAGACAAATGAATCCCTTGCCCTGCATGGCCGTCCCGCCCAACAGCTGGTCTGCGCTGACCTTCACATTGTCAAAAAACAGTTCTGACGTGTCTTGCGCCTTGAGGCCCAACTTCTTCAAGCGCTTGCCCTTTTCAAAGCCGGGCATGCCGCGTTCGATCAAGAACAAGCTGGTGCCCTTGGCGCCTGCTGCCGGGTCGGTTTTGGCGACCAGGATCACCAAATCGGCGTGCCAGCCGTTGGTGATGAAGGTCTTGCTGCCGTTGATCAGGTAGGTGCCATCTGCTTGCAGCAGCGCCGTGGTTTTCACGCCCTGCAGGTCTGAGCCCGCAGCCGGTTCGCTCATGGCAATCGCGCCCACCATCTCACCGCTGGCCAGCTTGGGCAGGTACTTTTGCTTTTGGGCTTCGGTGCCGTAATGCAGGATGTAAGGGGCGACGATCTCGCTGTGCAAGCCGTAGCCAATGCCGCTGAAACCTGCGCGTGCCAGTTCTTCCATCTGCACCACCGAATACAGCTTGTCGGCGTCCGAGCCGCCATAGGTCTCGGGCAGGGTCATGCACAAAAAGCCGTTTTCGCCGGCCTTGTCCCACACGGCGCGGTCCACATAGCCTTGTTCTTCCCAGGCTTCGTGGTGAGGGGCGATTTCCTTGTCCATGAAGCGGCGAAAGCTGTCGCGAAAAGCTTCGTGGTCGGCGGTAAAAAGGGTGCGTTCGATCATGGTGTCACCTTTAGGACTTGAGGTTTGCTATTTATACAAAGCGTTTGCTTGGTAAAAGTCTATACTGAATGCGAAAATCCACAACACAGGGCAAACCCCTGATGACACCCAGGAGACATTCATGAGCGAAGCATTTGTTTACGACGCCATACGCACACCGCGTGGCAAGGGCAAAAAAGACGGCAGCCTGCACGAGGTCAAGCCCATCAGTCTTTTGAGCGGCGTGTTGCGCGAGCTGCAAAGCCGCAACCAGTTCGACACCGCTGCGGTGGACGACGTGGTCATGGGCGTGGTCTCGCCCATTGGCGAGCAGGGCTCGGTGATCCCCAAAGTGGCGGCCTTGGCGGCCGGTTGGGACTGGCGCTGCTCAGGCGTGCAGATCAACCGCTTTTGCGCCTCGGGCCTGGAAGCGGTCAACATGGCTGCCATGAAAGTGCGCAGCGGCTGGGAAGACCTGGTCGTCGCTGGCGGCGTTGAAAGCATGAGCCGCGTGCCGATTGGTGCGGACGGCGGCGCTTGGGCGCAAGACCCCGAAACCAACAGCGTGACGCTGTTTGTGCCGCAAGGCATTGGTGCCGACTTGATCGCCACCCTGAGCGGCTTCACACGCCACGATGTGGACGCCTATGCGGTCGAGTCGCAAAAGCGCGCCACGGCAGCGCGTGCTGCCGGTTACTTCGATGGCTCCGTCGTGCCGGTCAAAGATAAGCTGGGCCAAGTCATCCTCGCGCAAGACGAATTCATCAAACCCGGCACCACGGTGGAAACATTGGGTGGCCTCAAAGCCTCCTTTGAACAGCTGGGGGCCATGGGTTTTGACGCCGTGGCCTTGCAGCGCTACCCGCAGGTCGAGCGCATCCACCATGTGCACCACGCGGGCAACTCGTCTGGCATTGTGGACGGCGCAGCGGCAGTGCTCATCGGCTCGGAAGCCGCAGGCAAAACCCACGGCCTCACGCCGCGTGCGCGCATCGTGTCGGTGGCCCTGTCCGGGGCCGACCCGACCATCATGCTCACAGGCCCCATGCCCGCCGCGCGCAAGGCGCTGGCCAAGGCGGGCCTCACGATTGACCAGATCGATTTGTTCGAGGTGAACGAAGCCTTTGCCGCCGTGCCCATGAAGTTCATGCAAGAGATGGGTGTGTCGCACGATAAGGTCAACGTGAACGGTGGCGCGATTGCCATGGGCCACCCGCTGGGGGCCACAGGCGCGATGATTTTGGGCATCCTGATCGACGAACTGCACCGCCGCAAGTTGCGCTACGGCTTGGCCACTTTGTGTGTGGGCGGCGGCATGGGCATTGCCACCATCGTTGAACGCGTTTGACCGGGGAGACAGCACCATGATTTTGAAAACACTGCGCTACGAATTGGCGGACGGCATCGCCACCATCACCTTTGACGAGCAAGGCTCGCCGGTCAACACCATGTGCCTGCAATGGCAGGCCGACTTGGCCCAGGCGGCCGAGCAGGTGGCCAAAGACAAGGCCCAACTCAAGGGCGTCATCCTGGCTTCGGCCAAGACGTCGTTTTTTGCGGGGGCAGACCTCAAGGGCGTGATGCGCTCGCAAGCCTCGGACGGCCCGCGTGTTTTTGCCGAGATCGAAGGCATCAAGAAAAGTTTCCGCACCATCGAGACGCTGGGCGTGCCCGTGGTCAGCTGCCTGAATGGCACTGCGCTGGGCGGTGGCTGGGAAGTGGCGTTGATCGGCCACCACCGCATCGCCACCCGCAACCCCAAAACCCAGTTCGGACTGCCCGAAGTCACGCTGGGCTTGATCCCCGGTGGTGGTGGCATCACCAAGATGACCCGCGTGCTGGGTTTGCTGGCCGCGCAGCCCTATGTGCTGGAAAGCCAACTCTTTGGCCCCGACGAAGCCGTCAAGCTGGGCCTGGTGCATGAGCTGGTGGACAGTGACGATCAGTTGCGTCCCCGCGCATTGGCTTTCATCGCTGCAGCGCAAGGCCAGCCCGAAGCCGCCCAACACCTGTGGGACCGCAAAGACTACAAAATGCCCGGCGGCACGCCCAGCAACCCCAAGATCGCGGGCATGCTGAGCGTGGCCCCCGCCGTGCTCAAGCAAAAAACACGCGGCCTGTACCCCGCACCCGAAGCGGCGCTGGCTGCCATGGTCGAAGGCGCGATGGTGGACTTTGACACCGCCATGCGCATCGAAAGCCGTTACCTGGCAGGTCTCATGACCAGCCAGGTGGCGCGCAACATGATCAACACCTTCTTCTTCAACATGAACAGCATCAAGGGCGGCCAAAGCCGCCCCAAGGCTGCACCGCGCTACAAGCCCCAAAAAGTGGGCATCTTGGGCGCAGGCATGATGGGTTCGGGCATCGCGTATTCACAAGCCAGCCGGGGCATCGCCACGGTGCTCAAAGACGTGAGCTTGGAAGCCGCAGAAAAAGGCAAGGCCTACAGCCACAAGCTCACGCAAAAACGCGTGGACAAAGGTCGCATGGCGGCTGACAAACAAGCGGCCTTGTTGTCACTGATTCACCCCACAGCCAGCGCCGCAGACCTCAAGGGCTGCGACCTGATCATTGAGGCCGTGTTTGAAAACCGCGAACTCAAAGCCCGTGTCACGCAAGAGGCCGAGCCGATGCTCGCCGAAGGCGGCTTCTTTGCCAGCAACACCTCCACCTTGCCCATCAGCGGCCTGGCCACGGCCAGCGCCAATGCCAACAAATTCGTGGGCATCCACTTCTTCAGCCCCGTGGACAAGATGAAGCTGGTGGAGATCATTCGCGGTGCACAGACCGACGACGAGACGATTGCCCGTGCGTATGACTACGTGCAGGCACTGGGCAAGCTGCCGATCGTGGTGAACGACTCGCGCGGCTTTTACACCAGCCGTACCTTTGGCACCTTTGTGATGGAAGGCGCGGCCATGCTGGGCGAGGGCATCCCCGCCCCCGTGATCGAGAACCTGGCCATGCAAGTGGGCATGCCAGTCGGCCCGCTGGCCGTGCTGGACGAAACCGCGCTGTCGCTGTCGGTGCATGTGCTGGACCAAACCCGCGAAGACTTCGCCAAAGAGGGCAAGACTTACCAGGCCTCCCCCGGCGAGCTGCTGGTCGAGCGCATGGTCAAGGAACTCCAACGCCCCGGCCGCGCCGCAGGTGGTGGTTTTTACGACTACCCCGCTGGCCAGAAAAAAGTGCTGTGGCCCGAACTCAAAACCCGCTTTGAAAAAGCAGATGTGGCCTACAACCAGCAAGACATCAAAGATCGCCTGCTGTACCGACAAGCTGTGGAGACCGCCCGTTGCCTGCAAGAAGGCGTGCTGACTTCGGTGCATGACGGCAACATCGGCTCGATCTTCGGCATCGGCTTTCCGGCCTGGACGGGTGGGGCGCTGCAGTTCATCTATGGCCAGGGCGTGGATGCGTTTGCCAAGCGGTGTGCTGAATTGGCAGGGTTGTACGGCGCGGGGTTTGTACTCACCGATGCGGTCATCGCCAGCTTGAAGCAGCATCAGCCGGTGTATTGACGGACAGGCCCGAGAGGGCTTGCAAAATAAAACGCAGCGCTTGGGTGACCAGGTGGCTGCGTTTTTTGATGGGGGCGGTGAAGGCGGTTGAGGCTGCTTTGGGCTAAGAGAGTCCGCCTTTCAAGAGTTAGGTGCTCTGTCGTGTTTAGGCTGGGTACGGTAGTTCGCCGTTCTAAAGTGAATGTCAGCGGCTGCCGGAACCGGTCATTGACCTTCCTCGTGCGAAGCGATTCCCCTCGCTGCCGACAACTCTCAGTCGGAATCTGTAGCCAGCCAGGTCGGCTCAAGAGGGAATGACCTTGATCTTCGTGCAAAACTCCTTCACCAATCGTCCTCAGCCATAAGGCCACGCGCCAGTCCGACTGACGAGGAGTTTTCCTTAGAGCTTGTGCCCCTGGAGCAGAGGGCATTGCGGCCAAAGCGGATCGAGGATGAGCGTGTGGACTTTTGCTCGAGTGATGCCGACTCGAAGCACACGTCGGCTTTTGGGATACGGGGCAGTGTCGCCGCGCCAAACGAAAGATGATTCGACGGCGGGGCCGGTCCGACGAGCTTCCCGGACGAGGATGACTCCGTCGAACTGCTTGCCCTTGGCCTTGTGGAAATTCATGACTTGCAAGCCCATCGGCGGCTCCACGCCATCGAGGATTTGCTCCTGTGCGAGAGCCAGGTCAAGGGCGGCGCGGGCATTGGTGTAGGCACCGTCGCGAAGCCATTCATCAGAGAGGGCGACCGAGATGCGATGTCCTCGACGGAACGCCACCAAGAAGTCCAACTGCGCAGCGACCCGCGTGAGCTCGTCTTGATTGGCCGCCCTCAGCTGATGCTTGACTGCGAGCCAGTCCTCAGCGGGATCGCCGCTGAAATCGTTGACGGCCAAGCCTGAAATCAGGCCGCGCAGCGCGTTGGCAATGTTAATGTTCAGGGCCTTGCCACCCTTGATTTTGTTGGCCTGCTCCAAGAGTTTGGCGACTTCCTTCCGGCCCTGTCCCGTCGCGCGCCTCGCGGCGGCGATCATTTCTATGCTGGTGGCGACATCGGCCTCCAGTTGGGCGAGGTCCTTGGGCTCCAGCAGAAAGGCCGCGAAACGGGCTGACAGCAGCGCTTCTGCCTCGTCGAACAGCAGCTTGTGCCGAACCGGCTTCCCGACATTGGCCCCCAACGCGTTGAGGGCGTTGGACATCTTCAGCGCACTGCGGTTGTTGGTGACCAGTATCGCGATCGTCTCCACCTTCTTGTCGCTCTGAGCCCGAATTGAATTCAAGAGCTCCCCGAGGGCTCGGCGCAGCAGATGATTCCAGTTCGGCGGTGGCTTCTCAGGGCGGTAGGCAAGGGCGGATACGCCCTTGTAGGGCGCGCCGCGTGGCTTGGCCGTCAGGATGTCATTGCCGAACGCCAAGAGTTCGGAGTCCGGGCTGCGGTGGTTCTGCGTCCCAAGGTCGATCTCATGCGGCTTCAACGCTTCCCGGATGGCGATCACGCGCTCCGGGCCGACGCCTGGCAGGTAGTCGAAGATTTGCTGCTCGAGGTCTGCCAGGCACAGCACCTGCGTGTGTGGTGCGAGCATCTGGATGCACTGCCACGCGTACTGGCCGGTGTCCTGGGCCTCGTCCACGATGACGATGGGATGCCGATGGGCGATCGACGCCAAAAGATGCGAGCTGCGAGCCAACAGAGCTGTCGCATTGGGCGCGAACAGATCAAACGCGATCCGCCCCTCTTCGCGAAACAGCCGCTCACGCTCGACGAGCCACTCGTCCCAGCCTTCGTCTTCGTCGCCGAGGCCGCCCGACAGGGCTTTCTCGTCGTGTGGCAGCAAGATCGAGAGCCTATGCGGTGCCCCAAGCAGATAGGCGTGGGCTTTGAGGATGTCCCAGAAGAACGAATGGAACGTCTGGATGGAGAGCAGCTCCTGTTCGGCTTTGGTGGACTCGAGCTTGGCGGCATCCAAGATGCGCGCCACTGCCGCCCGCGAGAAGCTCAGGAACAAGGCCGACTGACCCGGAAGCATGCCGTCGCGAATCCGCTTGACCGCCTTGCGCAGCGCGAGCGTCGTCTTACCGCTGCCGGGGCCGCCGATGACCAAGGCATGGCCCTCGCAAGCCATGACGCTTTCGCGCAGCTTGCAAGGCTCGTTCATGGAGCGGCTGCAGCGGCGGCCGGTTCGGGTGGTGCTCCATCGCCGTCGTCGATCGGGGGTGGAGGTGGGAACAGTGCGAACACTGACGACAGAAACTTCGTCACCGTGGTCGGCAGCTCGTGGAGCTCGCACTCTTCGAACAGGCGCGCCGACCAGCCGGCGCCCTTGTTGCCGCCGAGGGCTTCTTTGGCGATGGCCTTGACCGCGTCGTCGTTCGGGCGCGCATCGGGGATGGCGACGTTGCCGTTCTCATCATTGGCTTTTAGGCCGGACAGGAAGGACCACAGACGATCCACGGGCACTTCCGCAACGACGAGGTCTTCGAAGCCCTTGTAGGCGTGCTCGACATTGATTTCGAAGTTGTCCGCCAGAGCCTGCGCCTGCTCGGCTTTGCGCTTCTTCTTGTAGTCAAGGTCGTAGAAGGCGAAGGTGCGTAACCCCAGCGTCTTAAAGAACTTTCCGAACTTGGGCATGTTCGACTCGCCATCAGCGTCGAAGAAGGCCACACCCGCGATGTCCAGCGGCTGCAAATTGGGATTGCTCTCTTCCATTCGCCGCGCGACTACGGGCATCGCATGCAACTCGGTAACGCCTTCGACGACGATGGCTGCACGTCCCAGCATGCATTCAGACAGGCCGGAGCGAGAGAAGCGCTTGTAGTCGTTGTCTTTGAGGCCCGTGGCGTCGGAGACCTTTCGCGCCGTGACCACGCCGGCATTGCGAGCTAGCAGCAGTGTCTTGGATGGCTCGAACTTCTCGATCACGAATGGCGAATGGGAGGTCACGAAGGCCTGCGTCGTCTTGGTCAGAAGGTATTGGGCGATGCGTCGCTGGGTGTGCGGCGGCACCGCGATCTCGGGCTCCTCCATGGCGAAGATGACCGTGTCGGGCTTGAGGTCGGCGATGAAGGAGAGCAGCGCGAGCACCAGCGTGTTGATGGTGCCCGTGCCGGCGTGGGGGAATGGGACGTGTCCTTGGTCCGCCGACAGCGCCAAGAAGAACGTCATCGTCTTGCGCAGATGCTCACGCGTGAGCTCCGAGACATGCAGCTTGGTGGCGTTGCCGGGCGACTCCAATGCGATGTAGCGGGCCAGTCGCCTCTCCACGGATCGCAGAACCGGCGCGATCTCGACCGCGTCGGCTTCGATGTCGAGGCCGCGCAGGCGCTCGATGGTCTTCTCCCACAGGCTGGTGCGCACGCCCTTGGTCCGCAGGATGATGTCGAGAAGCGACCCACGCTCCAAGCTCAGCGCCCGCGAGCCGGTCCGAAGCGCGCGCAGGTAGAGGAAACCAAACAGCCTCTTGATCCCCTTGGGGACCTTGGTCAGCTCGCCAGGAGGGGCATCGGGGCTGTGCGAGAAGTAGGTCCGGGCCTCGAACTCATCTTCCTCGGGGTTGTATTGGCCGATGGTCTCGATCCGAAGGCAGGGTACGGCATCGGGCGGATTGGCGGCGTCGGCTTCTCCCGGCCCGAGCAGCCTTTGCTCGGCCATATGCCAGAACTCGATGTTGCCGCCGCACTTGGCTCCGATCTCGGCGCCGGGTTCGATGAGGACGGCCTCGATCCGAAGCGGAATCGGCGCCCGCTCCGCGCCTTCTTCGGTGGCGGGGGCCAGGTATTCAGTGTTGTAGAAGTCGAACTCATCGACCGGAGGGAAGCGGTTGAGCCGGTCGGGGCCCAAGACCAGGTCGAGGGCTTCGCAGAGCGTACTCTTGCCGACATTGTTGGAGCCCACCATCAGGGTGTGCCCGTCGAACAGGAGCTCCGCCGACTTGATGCCCCGAAAGTTCGAGATGGTCAGCCGGACAACCTTCATGTCTTCTCCCGTATTGGCGTAAGCCTAAGTTTTACGGTGTGGCGGTCATCATAATGAAGCGCGAATGGTATTCTGCTCAAGCCAGCCTGGAACGGCGGCTTTGTGGTAGTCACCGTCAGTTGATCTCGCAGCAACGACTGACAGCAACCGCTGCAATGATGCCGCTATGGCACCTAGAGTTGATGGCCGGAATGGGTCGGGTTCTTCATATCATTGCTGGAAGTGGCTCCACCGATGTACTCATCTAAAAGCCCTAGTTCTTCCCGGCCGTCTGCAAAGCGTATATGCCTGAATATCCCGCCGAGAAATCCGGCGGTAATTCAATGATTCCAGTTTCCACGCGTGCATGAGTAGCCGGCTCGCCCCTGACCATCTGGTTGCGATGGATGCTGTCTACAACGGGTGCGGTATAGGCGAATGAGTCAGCAGCGGCGTACTGGATGATGTAGGTCGTGCGCAAGGTGTCCGAGCGGTTTTGACTAGAGCCGTGCACTGCGAGGCCGTGATGTGCAACTACATCTCCCACATCCAACTCGTTGTCGACTACGTTCTCAAAGTCTTCCGGCGTCATCGTGTGGTTGCAATTGAGTTTATAGATGCCGTTTTCCCAATGACTGCGCGGCCCCAACTTGTGGCTGCCGGGGATCGTCTGAAGGCAGCCATTGATGGCGCGGGACGCATTCAAAGGTACGCTCAGAGCGACAAGATTGGTGTTGGTGTGAGGAAAAACCGGCCAGTCCTGATGCCAGCCAATCTCTGCACCTCCATGGGGCAGTTTGAAATTGATCTTCGAATGGTAAAACTTGACTGCTCCACCAAGCAGGTCTGCGGCGATGTCACCCAGGATCGAATCGAAAGCGGCTTCAACATACACTGAATCTAGTTCGGTCGGGCTGGAGATACGCCTGATACGTGGCGCAAGGGCGGTATGCGCAGGTTCTAGGTCGTAATGTTTTGACTTTTGCTGGAGTGATCGGCCCTCATCGTACAGTCGCTCGGTGGTCGCGATCAGCCTCGCAAGCAATTTAGGATCAAGTACCTGACGGAGATTGAGATAACCCGTATCGCGGTAGTCTCTGATCTGCTCAGGGGAAAGGATGCGTTGATGACTGGTATTCATCAGGCCTCCTGCGTCGAGCTTGCAAGCGGGAAAATATGGTCGCTTCCCTTGATGAGTGGTTTTGTGTTGGTCGACCGTACGTAATCAGGACGTGGGTTGGGAACGTCGTTACACCGGTTTGATACCGGGTTGTAAACCACATAAATCGCCCAACGATTGTGCTGGGACAAGTTATGTCCCGAGGCGTGCAGGATATTGCAGTCAAAGAACACCACGGTGCCGGGCTTGCCAGTGATCGCCACCGGTGCGGGGCTGCGAGCCATGATTTCTAGCAGCTTGTCCTTCGGCGTCACATAAAACTTGTAGCCCGTAGCGTCGTTGAATTCTGGCTCTAGATTGCCCTCTTTGTGGCTGCCCGGAATGAAGTACAAGCACCCGTTCATTTCTGTTGGCTCGTCCAGCATGACCAACGCTGTAGTTGGACGTGCCTCAGGCATGCCATCTCGCTTCCAAGTTCCGTAGTCCTGGTGCCACGCCCACACCGAACCGTCAATGGCAGTCTTCAGATTGCATTTGGTGTGATGGATGTAGAGCTCCTGCTCGGAAAGCAGATCCTGTGCGGGTTCGAGCATGCGTGAAGTACGCGAGACGGCATGAAATACAGGTGAACCTGTGGGGCCGTCCTGCTCGTGGACCCGATAGATAGTTTTGGCAATATTGCTTCCCTTTTCCCGTACCAAGTGATCGGTGTCAATCTCTTGAATTCGCTCAAGCTCGGTCCTCATGGCCGCTACTTCAGGGGCGGAAAAAAGGCAATCAAGGGTGAGAAATCCATCACGGCGGTAGGTTTCGATCTGCAGATGGGTGAGGCGCACTGGCAAACTCCTTAAACAGGAGTTTATGGTATGTGACTGGTATGCCAGTTGTCAAGTACGGGTAATCAGGGTCCTGTGGGCGAAATCGAAAAGATCATCAATCAACCGATCACTTGCCTCGGCAGCCTTGTCAGATTTGCCGGAGGCCATCGCACGTGCAAGGGCCACGTGCAGACGCAGTGTCGCGTTGACTTGATCATGGTGATGGTAGAACCAGAAACGCCGTGAGGCCGAGTGCAGAGCGGACACGGCCGCAGCAGCCACAATGTTCCGAGCGCTGTGTGCTGACTGCCTGTTCATTTCGTTGTCCCATTTCAGGAATGCTACAAGGTCGCCAGACTTCACAGCAGTCTCCATGTTCTGAGCAATGGCGGCCATGGTCTCGCGCTCTGCCAGAGTGGCACGCGTAGCTGCAGATCGAGCAATAAGGCGGTCGAGTTCGCGCCGTGTCTCTAGGATTTGGAGTTGATGACCCACGTCGATGGCGGTGACCACCACACCGCGACGGGGCAAGATCTGAACAAGATGTTCGCGCGCCAGACGCTGCAAGGCTTCACGGATCGGCGTATGCCCAATGCCGATGCGTTCGCTGAGCATGGCCTCAGACACCACGCTGCCCGGCGCGAGTTCAAGAGTCACGATCATCTCCTCAATGAGGCGATAAGCTTCCTCGTTGAGTGAGGGCGGAACCTGGCTAGGAGTAGGCGATTTCGAGAGTGCGCGAGGTCGACTGGTCATAATCAATATGGTGCCACAAGAAAATCCCCGACACTGCAACTCGCGAGGCATTTAGGATGGTGGCACGACCGTTTTGAGTCAGTAGTGAATCGCCCCGGGTTTTGAGGAGGCTCCACACTTTGAGAAGATGGAGCCATGAGCAAGAAATCGAACCGTTTTTCACCCGAAGTGCGCGAACGCGCTGTCCGCATGGTGCTCGAGCACCGTGGCGAGTACCCATCCCTTTGGGCCACCATTGAGTCCATTGCCCCCAAGATCGGGTGTGTGCCGCAAACCCTCAACGACTGGGTTCGCCAGCACGAGGTTGACGAAGGCATGCGCGATGGCGTCAGCTCTGATGAGCGCGCCCGCATCAAAGACCTCGAACGCGAAGTCAAGGAACTGCGCAAAGCCAACGAAATCCTCAAACTGGCGAGCGCTTTTTTTGCCCAGGCGGAGCTCGACCGCCGACTCAAGTCTTAAGGGACTTTGTTGATCAAAACCGTCACGCCTACGGGGTCGAGCCGATTTGCAACGTGCTGCAAATCGCCCCTTCTGGCTACAGGTGCCATGCTGCCCGCCAACGCAAGCCCGAGCTGCTTTGCGCCCGGACCAAACGCGATGAAGCCCTGATCCCGCAAATCCAAGCCGTCTGGCAGGCCAATATGCAGGTCTACGGCGCAGACAAGGTCTGGCACCAGATGAATCGTGAAGGAACCAAGGTGGCGCGCTGCACGGTCGAGCGGCTCATGAAGCGCATGGGATTGCACGGCGTTCGCCGGGGCAAGGTCGTGCAAACCACCGTCTCGGACAAAGCCGCGCCATGCCCGCTGGACCGGGTCAATCGCCAGTTCAAAGCAGAGCGTCCAAACCAACTGTGGGTGTCGGACTTCACCTATGTCAGCACCTGGCAGGGCTGGCAATACGTGGCCTTTGTGATCGACGTGTTTGCACGGCGCATCGTGGGCTGGCGGGTGAGCAGTTCGATGCGTACTGACTTTGTGTTGGATGCCCTGGAGCAAGCCTTGTTCGACAGACAACCTGAACGCTCAGATGCATTGATACATCACTCGGACAGGGGGTCTCAATATGTTTCCATTCTCTACACCGAACGCCTGGCCCAAGCTGGGATAGAGCCATCGGTGGGCAGCCGTGGCGACAGCTACGACAACGCGCTGGCCGAGACGATCAATGGGCTGTACAAGGCCGAATTGATACACCGCCGTGCACCCTGGAAAACCAAGGAGGCACTGGAACTGGCAACCCTGGAATGGGTGGCTTGGTTCAACCACCACCGACTGCTGAGCTCGATTGGGTATATTCCACCGGCTGAAGCTGAGGTGAACTACTACCGGCAGCTAGCCGGGAAGCACGAGACCGAGGTCTCAACTTAAACCAACTGGCCTCCACGAAACCCGGGGCGATTCAACCAGTGTTGTGCACACCGCTTTTATGTTCAATGTAGTCCCCCACAAAAAAATGATCGTCGCTCTTCGTGAAGAAATAAATTACATCGTGTTTTCTAGCGAAGGCTGTTTTGATAGGTGTTGGACCTGAATAACACCAAATAATTTCATTGTTAAAGTTGTTGCGACCAAACACCTCGTCCATTACTAGCTTCACGTAATGCCCCACATGCCAATCCAGATGCACGTAGATGGACCCGGTATCGGCCAGCAGTTCACGCATCAGGATCAAACGCGGCGTGATCATCGCCAGGTATGAAGCAGTGCCGTCGCTCCAGGTGTCTGAATAAGCGAACTGCTCGATGACTGTGGGTTTTTGTTCGATCTCTACACCCGGCAGCGTGACTTTGGTGCGGTAGTCGGCCTTGGAGTCAAAAGGCGGGTCGATGTAGATCAGGTCCACCTTGCCGCGCAGGCTGGGCGTGTTCTCGTCACCCGCCAACAAGGCTGCCATGGCCAGCAGGTTGTCGCCATAAATCAGCCGATTAACCCAGGGTGCTTCGGGCGCAGCGCCCAGCGTGGCTTGCGGGTCATCGATCAGGCTGGCTTGCCCTGGTGCAAACACCTCTCGCTGGCTGGCCCGGTTTTGCTGGGTGACCCAGTCTTTCGCAGCGGTGTCCCGGGCTGGCAGCACCACTTCACGGGTTTGCAGCCCCACACGGTGGCGGCTCTCGATGCCTTCCAGGATTTTTTCGGCTTGCTTGCGGCCATTGGCCACGATGTCGGGGAGTTGTTCGAGCAGGGACTTGGGCATGTTGTCGGCACAGGCACCACATCCTTGAATGCCTGTTCAATCGAAAGTTGAATAGAAAATTCAACCAATAGTACAACACAAAGTTAAATGGATATGGAACAGAAATTTAGTGTTCCTGCATGGATCAAAAGCTGGAATTCTCAGAGCGCTTGCAGGCCGCCATGCGGTCCGCAGGACTGGAACCGCGCCCAGCGGTGTTGTTGAATTTGTTCAACACCAACTACTGGGGCCGCTCTGTGACCTTCCAGGCGGTGTCCCGTTGGCTTAAGGGTGAATCCATCCCCGCGCAGGACAAGTTGCTGGTGTTGGCCTCTGCGCTCAATGTGGAGCCAGAAGTCTTGCGATTTGGCAACGCGGTGCGCCAGTCCATTGAGCAACGCCAAAAGCGTTGGGATGACGGTATGGGCTATCTGGAGCGCGAAACCTTCGACACCTTTTTGCAGCTCCCTGCTGCGCAGCGCAAGATCATTCGCGAAGTGATCCTGACGTTTGCCAAGGCCAATGGGGTGTCAGATACACCGGCCAAGAAGAAGTAAGGGTTGCTTTGGAGCGAGCGGTGCGCATGAGCCGCAGTGTCTCGCTTTTAGCTGAGCCTGCCCAATGTGGCTTGCAAGCCCGCCAGGGTTTTGTCGAGTACGGCTGCCTTGAACCCGTGTGGCAGTTGGGCTTGGGTGTTGGCGATGGCTTGCGGTGTTTGGGTCACGATTTCTTCGATCATGGATGCCACATCGGCTTTGAGGCCGCAGATTTTTGCGGTGCTGACCAGATGCCGTTGCAGCACTTCTTTGTGCTGGTAATGCTTGTTCTTGCCCCAAAAAGCCATGGCCAATTTGAGCTTGTGAATGGACCACTGGTTGGGGCCAGGTCCTTCAATCGGCCAGATCGACATGACGTCGTACAGCGGGGCGAGCTTGAATTGGCCTTGCGGCAAGATCTGAATGCTGAAGTTTTTGGCGTGGCCATCGGGTGCGGCCAGCAGCCAGAACAAAATCTGGCTTTTCATGAAGTGACGCAGATCGGTCTGTGCCTGGGTTGAGCGCATCAGGACTTGGGCAATGTCGCGCACGCCGGGGCCACCATCGGCTTCGTACTTCAGGTGCGATGGCAGGCCCAGGACCTGACAAAAATCTTCCTGCGGCAGCCGCATCCACCATTGGCCGGAGGAATGCAGTTGGCGGTCAAAGCGCTCGACAGCCAACACGCGTTGTGTACCAAAGGTGAGCACAGCGCATCGCGCTACCGGCAGACCGAATTCACGCAGCAGCGTCAGGCACAGCCATTCGTTGTCGACTGAGCTGCTCAGGTCCACTTTCTGGTTGCCCACCAGGCCCAGCGGCATTTTGAGGATGTGGGTGGTGGGCGTGGTGCCTTGGGGTCGCATCCATTGGCCTTGATGCCAGAGCAGCGCTGTTTTTTCCTGTGCGCCTGCCAAAGAGATCCGCAGATCGTCATCGGTGTTGGGGCTGCCCAAGGCGCTGGTGGGGTTGACCACACGCAGCAGGTGTTGTTCGACATCGGACTCGCTCATGCGGGTGCCTTCGATTTGGGTCACGTTGTGCGGCGCTTCGTCTTCGCCCAGCAATTGCACAGCCCCGACACAGTCCCGGCCGATGGCACGCAGTAAATCGAATGCATCGGTTGAGCCGGTTTTGAACCGTGTCGCCAGCCGACGGCGGATGGTCTCGTTGTCGGGCAGCAAGTTGTCAAAAAAATGTGCGACCGCTGGACCCTTGAGCGGGCTGTCATACAGGCCAAAGGGCAGCGACAGTGAAAGTGGTCTGCCTGCAGGGGCGCGCATCCAGGTGGGGTCGTATTGCAGCGACATGCCGCTGCGGCCACCCATGCGCCAGGTGCCTACGCGCTCACCGTTCGTCCAGATGGACAGTGCCTGGGTTTGTGCTGGGCGGCCCATGTCACCACTCCGGCGCGTCGCTGTCCCGCGCCAGCAGGGCTTGCGGCGCGGTGGTCTGACGTGGTTGAACGGTGAGTTCCAGACCCAGCGCATTGAGCACGGACAGCAACTGGCCCAGACCAATGTTCTCGGGCTGTTGTTCAAAAGCCGAGATGCGGCTTTGGCTGAGACCCACCCGGGACGCCAGTTCGGTTTGGCTGAGCTGGTTGTTTTTGCGGGCTGTTTTGAGAATTTGCCCCATTTGTGTGGGGGTGACGAGCGTGTGCGGCATGGCGTTTTATCCGTAAAACGAATAAATGCAATATACCCGCAAAACGAATAAATGCCAAATATTCGGATAACGAATCAAACCGCCTTGACCCGCACCCCGCCAATCACCCCCGCCACCAACAATGCAATGCCCGCCAGCGTGAGCGGTTCGGGCCACTGGCCGCGCAGCCAGAAGGCGTAGGCCAGCGCTGCCAGCGTTTCAAACACGATGAGCTGTCCGGCCAGGGCGGTGGGCAGGCGTTGGCTCGCGGCGTTCCAGCACAGGGTGCCCAGCCAGGAGGCAAACAAGCCAATGGCCATCATGAGGCCGATGAATTCGAGCGGGCGCGGACCGAGCGGCATGGGCATCGGGTTGTGCGTGGCGATGGCCCAGAGCCAAAAGGCGGCATAGCCCAGCAGGGCCAGTGGCAAGGTGGCGATGCCTTGTGCTGTGGCCCACACGCGGGGGTTGCGGTCGGGGTGGCCGCGCAGCCAGTCGGCGTTTTTCAGCGGGTACCAGGTCCAGCACACCACGGCGCCCACGGCCAGCACGGCACCCGTGATGTAACGGGTGGTGTCGGCCGCCGGGTTTTGTACCAGGGCTGTCCACTCCACATGGTTGACGCAGGCGATGCCCAGCAGGATCAGCACCAGAGGCGGTGCGAGTTTGAGCCACGGAAAACGCCCGTCGCGCTGGTGGTTGAGCAGGTTGGCCGAGATGGCGATGACCACCGGCAGTGTGCCGATGATCATGGTGGGCAGCGCCCCGCCTGCGCGCTGGATGGCGCTGGCCAGAAACAGGTAATACAGCACGTTGCCGATGGCCGCCAGCTTGAGCGCGGCCACCCAATCGGCCCGGGAGAGCCGTCGCATCTCGGCGCGGTCCACAAAGGCCAGGGGCAGCGCGATGAGACCGAAGGCCAGATAGCGGCCAAAGGTGTGCAGCGCGGCGGGGTAGTCGGGCAGCATCAGCGGGCCCACAAACACCAGGCCCCACATCATGCCGGCAGCCAAAGAAAAGAAGATGCCGCCCCAGAAGGCGGTAGGGTTTTGAGGCATGGTTTGCAGAAAAGTCTTGTCAGGCCCGCCACGCGGGCAGCTGCCAGTTGCGCCACAGGGCCAGGCCACGCAGCCCGACCGTGACCACCACGCAACCCAGCAGCGCCACCCAGCCGGGGGCATCGGTGGACCACAGGCCCACATAAGTCCAGCCGCCCGCAAAGGCGCAGACCGCGTAAGGACGGTGGTCCTTGAAGGCGGTGGGGATTTCGTTGCACACCATGTCGCGCAACACGCCGCCAAACACGCCCGTGATCAGGCCCATGAGCACGGCCACTACCGGGGGCATGGTGGACAGGAGCGCGTGGTGCACACCCGTTGCGGTGAACAGGCCCAGCCCCAGGGCGTCAGGCCAGAGGATGGCTTTTTCGGTGACTTCAAAATGGCGCTGGCGCATGAACAGCATGGCCGCCACGCACAGGGCCAGCACGCCCCAGAGCATTTCGGTGTGTTGCACCCAGAAAAAAGGCCGGTAGTCCAGCAGCAAGTCGCGCAGCGTGCCACCGCCAAAGGCCGCCAGAAACGCCACCACGCACACGCCCACCGCGTCGAGCCGCTTGCGGGCCGCTTCCATCAGGCCCGACAGCGCAAAGGCGGCGGTGGCCGACAACTCGACCAGCAGGCGCAGGGTGTCACCCCAGGATTGAATGGCATACATGCACCCGATTATCAGGCCAGCCAGACCTGTCGGTAGCGGCCCTGCGGGTCGTGGTCTTGCGTTTGTTTGGCGGGGTTGAAGCGTCGGCCCACACGCGGGTCGGTGCCGCGGCCGCTCACGTACAGCCAGTTGCCCTGGTTGCTTTGGACATCAAAGTCCACCAGCTGCGACTCGAACCAGGCGGCACCCGCGCGCCAGTCGCAAGACAGGTCGTGCACCAGAAAGCTGGCCACGATCTGGCGCATGCGGTTGGAGGTGAAGCCGGTGGCGGCCAGCTCGCGCATGCCCGCGTCCACGATGGGCTCGCCCGTTTGGCCGCTGCACCAGCGTGCAAAGTCTTTCGGAAAGTGCGAGGGCTTGGGCAGGTTCGACAAACCCCGCGCCGCATAGAGCTGCGGACCGTGCTGCAGATGCAGCATGCGGAAGTTGTCGCGCCACAGCAGCTCAAACCACAGCCAATACGTGCCGTCGTTGCTGCCGTGTTGTTGCTCGTAGGCCTGCAACTGGGCCCAAATGCGGCGGGCCGATAGCGATCCCGTGGCCAGCCAGGGCGACCAGTGGCTGCTGGTGTGCTGGCCTTGCAGGGCGTTGCGGGTTTGTTTGTAGCGGTCGGGCCAGGGCGGCGTGAGGTAGCTGTGCAGGTGGGCCAAGGCGCTGGTTTCACCGCCCCGGCAGGCGGCCTGGGTGTACGGAAAGTTTGAGCGCGGGTGCGCATCTGCCTCGGTGTGGGCTTGCAGCAGCGCGAAGGGCTTGTCCGTGCAGCCGGGCAGGGTGGTCAGGTGATCATTTGGCGGCGCTGGTAGCTCACTGGGCGCGTGCAGCGGTGCCAGGGGTTGGAGCCGCGCCGATTCGATGCGCTGGCGAAACACCGTGAACACCTGCGGCATGTCTTCGGCCGCAAAGGGCAGGGCGTCGGGTTCGATCAGGCTGGACTGCCACAGGGTTTTGACCGTGAGCCCCGCGTTGATCAGGGCCTGCACCTGCGCTTCTTCTTCGGGCGCGGCGATGTCTTCGCAAAACACGGTATCTGCGTCAACATGGCTCGCGCAAGCGGGCAGCACCTCGGCTACGGGGCCGTGCAGCAATACCAAGCGCTGGCCCAGTGCCTGCAATGAGTTTTGCAGGTCTTGCAGCGTGTCGGCAAGAAAGCGCCTGCGGTGCGCGCCCATGCGGCGAAAGCCCCAGGCGGTGGGCGCGTCTTGCACCGGTTCGTGCACATAGACCAGCAGCAGGGCTTGGCCATGGGTTTGGGCGTGCTCAACAGCTTGCATCAAGGCGCGCTGGTCGTGCAGGCGCAAGTCGTTTCGAAACCAGAAGAGGGTGGTGCGCATGGTTTAAAAATCAAAGCCCAGCTGGGCGCTGGGTGGGGTGATGGCATCGGAAGACGGACGCGTTTTTCGGCGACTGGTTTTCGGGCTGTCCGAGTCGCGGGCGAACACATCACGCTGCGCGCCGCTGCCGTGTTTGCGCGAGGCGTGTTTCTCCACGATGGCTTTTTTGCCCGCCTTCACACCGGGCTCAGCCCGTCGTGCGTGCAGCGCGGCTTTGGCGGTGCGCGTGGCTTCGGCCAAATCCACCACGGGCAGGGGAATGTCGGCATCCGGCCCGCTGCCCACCGTCAAGCCGCAGTGGCGCTGCACCTCGGGCGGCATGAGCCAGGGCTCGAACAACCAGGTGTCGGGCACGCGGCGCATGTGCGGCAGCCAGCGGCGCACAAAAATGCCTTTGGGGTCGTGGTCTTGCGCTTGTTTGATCGGGTTGTAGACCCGTGTGGTGTTGATGCCGGTGGTGCCCGACTGCATTTGTAGCTGGCTCCAGTGGATGCCGGGCTCGTAGTCCAAGAATTGGGTGGCCAGCCATTGGCCCACGGGCCGCCAGTCGAGCCACAGGGGGTAAGCCGCCACCGACACCAGCATGGCTCGCATGCGAAAGTTCAGCCAGCCGGTCTGGTGCAGCATGACCACACACGCGTCCACCATGGGCCAGCCGGTGCGTGCAGAGGTCAATGCTGCAAAGTGGGCGTCGTTCCAGCCGTCTTCGCGCAGGCCGTCGTAGCCCCGGTGCATGTTGCGCCACTCGATTTCGGGTTCGCTCTCGAGCTTCTGGATGAAGTGGCAGTGCCAATACAAGCGGCTGATGAAGCCGATGAGTCCGGCCTTGTGCCTGCCCGCTTGTGGCGGCAAGGCATCGAGCGCAGCGCGGGTGGTCTGCACCACCTCGCGCATGCTGATGCAGCCCCAGGCCAAATAGGCCGAGATGCGTGAACAGGCGGTGGGCGAGGTCAGCGGCGAGGAGATGCCGCCCCGGTAGCTCAGCGCCCGCGCGTCTAGAAAGCTGTGCAAGGTCTCCAAACCCAGGCGACGCCCACCGTGCTGGCGCTGGGCGGGGTTGTGTTGCAGGCCAGGTGGCGGTGTCATCACCTCGGGGCCTGAAGGGTCCGGCGCGTGAAAAAAGTTCAACGGGGGCAAGACCGCTTGCGGCGCGGCCATGTGCGCCTCCCAGCGGGCTTGCCAGGTGTTGCGGCTTTTCAGACGCCGCACCACGCCAAACTGGGGCAGCTCGGTCCAGCCCACCCCCGCGCTGCGGCACCACGCGCCGACCTGCAGGTCGCGCTCGTAGGTGAAGGCGTTGCCGGTTTCTTGGTGCGAGACCAATTCGGCAAAAGGCGCTTGTGCATGCAGTGCGGCCAGCACCTGCACCGCAGGCCCCACGCGCACCTGCAGGCTGCCGCCCAGCGCCTGCAGCTCGTCGTGCAGTTCATTCAGCGATTCGCGCACGAACTCGAAGTGTTGCAAGGCGGCATCCGGTTGGGCCCACAAACCGGGCTCCACTATGTAGAGGCACAGCACCGGGCCAAGGGTTGCAGCGTGCACGAGCGCGGCATGGTCCTGCAGCCGCAGGTCACGTTTGAACCAGACGACACGGTAAGTCATGGTCATAACCCGTTTGATAGCGCTGCATAGCGGCGGGCCTCAATGGGCACGCAGTCGATCAGTGCGGGTGGTAGCTCAGGGGCTTGCTGTTGCAAATAGCGGCGTACAAAATTGGCCGTTTGCCAGGGCGCTGTGGAGCCGCTCCAGACTGCAGTGTCCTGGATGCGCCAAACGCCACCGTGCCGACGCAACACCACGATGCTGGGGTTCAGGGTTTCGAATGCCACCTCGGCAATCGCCCAGTCGGCCTGCAGCTGCAGTTGCAACAGCTGTGCCTCCAACGAGTCCGGCAGGCTGTGCTGCTGGATGGTTTGCAGCACGGCCTGGGCCGTGGCCGTGTCGGGGGCTTCGGCGCGAACGCGCTGGCAGTCTCGACGCCATGAGCGCCAGTGCTCGGCCATCCAGCCTTGGGGATCAAATTTTTGGCCGTTGATCTCCAGCAGCGTGCCGTGGTCCTGGCGAACCCAGTCGATGTGGCTGTCCATGACCAAAAGGCCGATGACGCCCAGCAAGGTGGCGGCCACGTGTCGTTTCATGAGCAGTTCACACGCGTGTGCCGCTCAGGTACGGTCTTGCAAAGAGATGCCTTCATGGTCAGCCACCATTTGCAGTGCTTTTTCAAACAAGGCGCGGGCGGTTGCGGCCATCTTGTTGAGTTCTGTGTGCAGTTCACTGTCTTTGGGACTTTGATTCAGGCAGTCAAGGCTGTAGTCTTCGAACCGGCCCAACTGGCCAATCAGTTCGGCCACATGCCGAGGACATTCACACAGCACCTGGCTTGGAATATTGGCCACACGCTGCAGCACCGCATCAGAGAACCGGCGTGGCGGCACCGGGTCGTTCAGACGGGGCAGGCCCCAAGAAGCCTCAGACAGCGCTGGGCGCGTACTGCGCACGATGTCAGCCAAGGCCGCATCGTTCAGAGGTTCACGGTGCACCAGGCAGCCTGCGCGAACCAGGTGGGCGATGGCTTTCATCTGTCCAAAACCGTACAGCACTACGGTTTGGCGTGCGCTCAGTTGCGAGGACAAGTCCAGAATTTGTTGGGCGTTGCCGTCGCTCAGGTTGTTCACCGAGACCATGAGCACATCGGTAGCGGCTGCTTCAGGGGTGTGGCGAGCTTCGTTCAAATCATTGCACACCGCTTGAATATGAAACGCCGGCCCGGGGTGCGCTGACCGAAAGCGTTCGGATTGCAAGCGCTCGGCCAGCGGGCGGCCGATCAGCACCCAAGCGCCGGGGTGGCTGTCACCGGATCGAGGCGTTGGCGCAGGGTCACGCGCCATGTCGGTGCTGGTTTGCAACAACTGCTGCAGTTGTGTGGTGCTCAGTCCTGCAATCAAGCTGATGCCGTGCCCTTGGCTGGTCAATGATTTGAGCAGCGCGGCCTTGCGCAGGTCTTCTTCATCGTAGAGCCGGTGCTGCCCCTGGGTGGTGGCGGGCGAGAACGCGTTGTAACGCGTTTGCCAGATGCGCAAGGTCGGCACAGGCACGCCGCTGAGCTTGGACACGGCGCCGATGCGGTAGAGCGCCGAGCGTGAGACTAGGGTGTTGGACATTGTTTTGTATATGTATTGAGTAGATATTTTAAGGTGTAAATCGATTCAAGGCTAAAAAAATAACGATATGAGTGGATTTTTATGGTTTAAACAATACAATATCCACTCAAATGAGGTGCACATTATGATCCTGAAGAAAACAGCCAAAGCCGTCGACATCGCGGTTTTCATCACTTCTCGTTCAGCCGTGGAGCCCGTCACAACCGAAGAGATTGCTTCGGGCTTGGGGCTGTCGTCCTCTTACACGGAGTCGATACTCAAAGAGCTGCGCGAAGCCGGATTGATCCGAGCGCATCGTGGCCCTGGCGGCGGTTACCAAATTCGTGGCAACCCCGAAGACATCAGCTTGTGGGATGTGGTCAAGCACTTTGAAGTGGTGCACAGCTTTGACGAGCTGTACCCCGACGATGGCCATCCGATGAAGACCTTGGAGGCCGACATCCAACGCCATCTGCAAGAGACACTGGCCTCGCAGACCCTGGACGACGTGGCTGTGCCGTTCATGCCGCGCGATGCCCGTGTGACCTCCATGCTCGGTCAATTCCGACTCAAACCCCTGCCTGCGCCGGTCATGCCCCGCGCGCCCAACTCTGTGTTTCAGTTGAGCATGATGCTTTGAGCCCGTGCTGTGGGCTTGTGCCCACAGGCTGAGGCGCTACACCGAAAGGTGAGTGTTCAAGTCCAGAGTTGCCCGCTAGCATGGCTGGAGAGCACAATGCCAGGCATGACGTTTCGACGCACCCTGACAGTGTTTTGAAACCACAAGGAGGCAATGACTATGGACTCCGCTCACCATCCTTTTCACGAGTTGTTTGCGCAGCTGGGCTTGCCCTGCGATCCGCCAAGCATCGCGCAGTTCATCCGAGCGCACAGTCCTTTGCCGGGTCACGTTGCTTTGGCCGATGCCGCTTTTTGGACAGCGGCGCAAGCCAATTTTTTGCGGGAAACCTGGCAACAGGACGCCGACTGGACGAACCAGGTCGATCAGCTCAACAAGGCCTTGCGAGCGCATTGACCCTCGGTCTCGACCGGCCCTTTGCACGTTCCGCGTCACGAAGAATTCACGCCATCGACTTTTTCATGTCATTTCGCTTTTGGATCATGGCTGCATTGATCCAAAGGAGAACTGGTCATGAAAGAGTTGCCGAACCCCACGTTCGCGTTGTCCCCGGTGAGTTTGCCCAGGGGGTTACTTCATCCGGCGCAGGTCCAAACCCCTGTGGATTTCCTGCCTCGGCGTGCCCAAAATGCTATTCACGTCACTTGGGCAAAACATCAAGACGAAGTGCGCGAAGCACAAAAACTGAGGTTTGATGTTTTCGGCACAGAAATGGGCGCACGCTTGTCGACCCAGGTGCCCGGCCATGACATCGATCTGTTCGACGATTACTGCGAGCATTTGCTGGTCCGACACGGCGTGTCGGGCTTGGTGATTGGCACATACCGTGTGCTCACGCCGGCGCAGGCCAAACGCGTAGGCAGCACCTACAGCGATACTGAATTTGACCTGACCCGTCTGCGCGACATGCGTCAGCGCATGGTGGAGTTGGGCCGCAGTTGCGTGCATGCAGAGCACCGCCAGGGTGGCGTCATCATGGCCTTGTGGGGGGCTTTGTTTGAATTCATGGACCGCAACCGCCTGGACACCATGATCGGTTGCGCCAGCATCCCCATGCTGCACAACGGCGTGGTGACGGGTGATGCCGCAGCCAGCATCTGGAACCAGTTGCGTCAGAGCCATCTGGCCGATATCCAATACCATGTCCGGCCGCGTTTGCCATTGCCCATCGATGAGCTCGACAGCAACTTGCCGATCGAGCCACCCGCGCTCATCAAGGGCTATCTGCGGCTGGGGGCCAAGGTGCTGGGTGCGCCGGCTTGGGACCCGGACTTCAACACCGCCGATTTGCCGATGATGATGCGCACCGCAGACTTGCCAGCGCGTTACCGCAAGCATTTTTCAGCGGCTGTCAGATGACTGTGTCGTCAACCTCCTTGCAGCACGCGCTGCTCCTGAAAACCTTTGACGCCAGTCTGGCGCAGGATGGGGTGCAGGGTTCACCTGCCCATGTATCGACCCCGTCCGCACAAGATGAGGACGACGACGCCGCAGATCGCCCTCGTTTGAGGGCGATTTTCATTTCGGACCTGCACATCGGCACACCGGGTTTTCAGGCCGAGGCCTTGCTCGACTTTTTGAAGCACCACCCGAGTGATGTGCTGTATTTGGTGGGGGACATTGTCGACGGCTGGCAGCTGCGCAGGCGCTGGTTCTGGCCGCAAAGTCACAACGATGTGGTGCAGAAACTGTTGCGCAGGGCGCGCAAGGGTTGCCGCGTGGTCTATGTGCCCGGCAACCACGACGAGTTTGCCCGGCATTTTGTGGGCCATGCTTTTGGGGGTGTGGAGGTGGTGCATGAAACGACCCACACCACGGCCCAGGGGCTCAAATTGTGGGTGGTGCATGGTGACCATTTTGATGGCGTGATCCAGTGCGCCAAGTGGCTCGCGTATGTGGGTGATTGGTTGTACGAGTTGACCCTCCGAATCAACCGGCACCTGAACAGCTTCAGGGCCCGTGTGGGGCTGGCCTACTGGTCTTTGTCGGCGTACCTCAAGCTCAAGGTCAAGAAAGCGGTGAACTTCATCAGTGATTTCGAAGTGGCCGTGGCGCACGAAGCCAAGCGCCGAGGCTTTGATGGCGTGGTGTGCGGGCACATCCACCATGCGGAAATTCGGGATGTGAATGGCACCTTGTACTGCAACGATGGCGATTGGGTGGAAAGCCGAACCGCTTTGGTAGAGCATGCGGATGGTCGCTTGGAAATCATCCACTGGGGCTCGCACGCGGTGGTGCGCCAACGGGTACCTGCAGCCCAGGCGGTGGCCGCATGAAGCTCGCCCTCATCACCGATGCCTGGCATCCCCAGGTCAATGGCGTGGTGACCACGCTGCACGAGCTGGTGCAAGCCCTGAGAACGGGGGATGTTGCGGTGACGGTGATCCACCCCGGACAGTTCCCCAACCGCGCCTGCCCGGGCTATGCGGGCATTGACCTGGCGGTGCGCCCTTACAAAGCACTGGCCGCCATGCTGGACGCGTTGCAACCCGATGCGGTCCACATCGCCACCGAGGGCCCCTTGGGCTGGGCGGCGCGCAAGCATTGCCTGAAAAAAGGCTGGCAATTCACCACCGCCTTCCACACCAAGTTTCCGGAAATCCTGAAGGCAGCATTGCGCGTGCCTTTGTTTCTGGGCTACGGCTTGTTTCGTCATTTTCATCGACCATCTTCGGGGGTGATGGTGCCCACCCAGGGCGTGCTGAACATGTTGCATGGGCGTGGCTTCAAGTCGCTCAAACCGTGGACCCATGGGGTAGACCTGGATTTGTTTGACCAGCACGCCGAGCCCCTGGACATTCCGGAGTTAGAAGGGCATTCACGCCCTTACGCCTTGTTTGTAGGGCGAGTTTCTTACGAGAAAAACATCGATGCTTTTCTGGACTTGGAACTGGAGGGCACTCGCATCGTGTGTGGCGTAGGGCCTTTGGAAGCGCAGCTCAAAGCGCGTTACCCGAATGTGGTCTGGATGGGGGTGTTGCCCCGCCAGCAGTTGGCCAAGGTCTATGCCGCAGCCGATGTGTTTGTTTTTCCCTCCCGCAATGAAACCTTTGGTTTGGTCATGCTTGAAGCCATGGCTTGCGGCACGCCCGTGGCGGCGTACCCGGTCGATGGCCCCCTGCAAGTGCTGGGCCATGCCGAGGGCCAGACCCTGGGCGGTGTTCTGTCGGAAGATCTGGCAGCGGCTGTTCGGCAATCTCTGACCATCCCCAGGACCGAGTGCAGGCAGCGGGCCGAGGCGTTTGCTTGGCCGAAGACGGTCGAGTTGTTCGTGTCCCATCTGGTGCCGGTATCGGGTGCTGCGCGCATGGGCGGCTGATTCACGGCCTTGTCATCAAATTGACACGGCGGATTCTTAGAATGATTTTTCAATTCATTCAGGCATGGCCATGGTTCATTCAAAAGTCGAGACTTCATCTGCAGACGAGCGGCAAGCCTTGCTGGACCGCGATCTGAGCATCTTGTCTTTCAATGAGCGGGTGCTGGATTGGGCGCACCGCCCGGAAGTGCCAGTGCTCGAGCGTTTGCGCTATTTGTGTATCGTGTCTTCCAACCTGGACGAGTTTTTTGAGGTGCGGGCAGAGCCCCATGTGATGGGCAGCCTGCAAGGCCTGAAGTCGGGGGAATACACCGAAGCCAGTCTTGCCGCCTTGGCTGAAAAAACCAGCGCCATGGTGGCGCGTCAATACGCCCTGTACAACGAGGATTTGTTGCCCACTTTGCAGCGCAAGGGTTACCGGATCTTGTCGCACGGCGAACGCAATGCGGCCCAACGCCAATGGGTGCGCAGTTACTTTCAACGTGAAGTCCAGCCCTTGCTGGTGCCAGTGGGTTTGGACCCGGCGCACCCGTTCCCGCAGGTGGCCAACAAGTCCTTGAATTTCATCGTGCAGCTCTCGGGCAAAGACGCGTTTGGTCGTTCCAACGAGATCGCGATTGTCAAAGTGCCCCGCGTCTTGCCTCGCCTGATTCCGCTGCCTGAGCGGGTGTGTGACGGCACCACCGCTTTTGTCATGCTGTCCAGTGTGATCCGTTCCCACCTGGCCGAGTTGTTTCCGGGCCGTGAAGTGGGACAGTTCTCGCAGTTTCGAGTCACGCGCAATTCCGAATTGGCGGTTGACGAAGATGAGATTGCGAATTTGCGCATGGCCTTGCGGCAAGGTTTGCAGCACCGCCATTACGGTCAGGCGGTCCGGCTGGAGGTTTCGGCCAACTGTTCGTCGCGCTTGGCGGAATTCTTGCGCAAAGAATTCCAACTGCCCGAAGCCTCGGTGTTCCGGGTCAATGGGCCGGTCAATCTGGTGCGCCTGATGCAGTTGATCGATCTGATCGATGCCCCCGAGTTGTTGTTCCCGCCTTACAAAGCCAGTTTTCCTGCGCAAGTGCCGCAACACAGTTCAATTTTTGCGCGTCTCAAAGCCGGTGATGTGATGATCCACCAGCCTTTTGAGAGCTTTGACGGTGTATTGGCCTTTTTGCGCGAAGCGGTGATGGACCCCAGCGTGCTGGCCATCAAACAAACGATTTACCGCGCAGGCAGCGATCCCACGATGATGGATTTGCTGCGCGAGGCGGTGCGCCGAGGCAAAGAAGTTACGGCCGTGGTGGAACTCAAAGCCCGATTTGACGAAGAGGCCAACATCAACTGGGCGGAACAGCTCGAATCGATTGGCGTGCAGGTGGTGTACGGCATTGTCGGCCTCAAGACGCATGCCAAGATGCTCTTGGTGACTCGCCGCGAAGGCCGCTCACTCAGGCGTTACGGACATTTGTCGACCGGCAATTACAACCGCCGTACAGCAGCGCTTTACACCGACATTAGCTACCTCACGGCAGACGCTGACATCACATCGGACATGGACCAGCTGTTCGGACACTTGGCCAGCCAGAGCCGCTTGCCGAAAATGAAGCGGCTGTTGGTCGCGCCTTTTCAGCTGCACAGCGACTTGCAAGCACGCATTGCCGCAGTGGGCGAGGCGGCGGCGCGTGGTGACTTTGCACGCATCGTGATCAAGATGAACGCCTTGACTGACCTGCCCTTGATCGAGGCCTTGTTGGAAGCAGGGCAAAAGGGCGCGAAGATTGACTTGATCGTGCGCGGCGCTTGCATGTTGCCTGCGCGTGTGGCGGGTTTGAGTGAAAACATCCGCGTGCGTTCGGTCATTGGCCGCTTTCTTGAGCATTCCCGTGTGTTTTATTTTTGCGCCGATCAGGAGGAGTCGCTGTATTTGTCCAGTGCCGACTGGATGAGCCGCAACATGACACGGCGGATCGAGTTGGCCTGGCCTGTGACGGATCCGGCTTTGCGCCAGCGCATCATCGATGAATGCCTGATCGCTTACTTGCACGATGGCCGCGATGCCTGGGACTTGGCGGCAGACGGCCAGTACCATCGGGTTGGCTTGACGGCACCAGGGCATGGTGCTCAAAACGCCTTGATGCAGCGCTATGGGTCGGCAACTCAAGGGGATTGAAGGCGATGGACTTGATTTTGTGGCGCCATGCCGAAGCCCATGAGGCCGAGCCCGGTCAAGATGACCTGCAAAGGGCGCTGACGCCGCGTGGCCGCAAGCAGGCCGAGCGCATGTCGGTCTGGCTTGAAAGTCAGCTTCCAGAAGGCACGCGCATCCTGAGCAGTCCTGCGGTCAGGACAGAGCAGACGGTGCGCGCCCTGGGACGCAAATACAAGGTTCGTGACGCGCTGTCGCCTGGCGCTTCGGTGCAGGATATTCTGGAAACAGCGGGTTGGCCCGATGCCAAGTATCCGGTCTTGCTGGTCGGACACCAGCCTGCGTTGGGCGCAGTGATTTCGCAGTTGCTGCACATGCCCGATGCAGCTTGCGCGGTTCGCAAAGGGGCTGTCTGGTGGCTGCGCAGACGCAGCCGCGAAGGTCAGGATCAAACCGTTTTGTTGACCGTGACCTCCCCAGAGCGTCTGTGAAAAGGCTCAGTCCTTGGCGGGTCGACCGGTTTTGATGGTCGGCACGCTGCTCAGGGCCTTTTTGAAGTTGGCGTCGGTCAGGCTCAAAAGCGTTTGCAAGCCTGCTCGGATCAGCTCGCTCTTTTTTATTTCGACACCCAGACCCAAAGCGCGTTTTTTCATGTCTGCAATTTGCAGCAGTTCGGCTTTGGGGATGGTGAAGCTGTCGCGCACCACTTTGACTTTTTTGTCTTTCAGGGGTTTGGCGGGGGCAGCGGTTGCTTGCTTTGCCACAGGTTTGGCTGTGACAGGTTTGGCGCGTGGACTTTTGGGGGTTGCCTGGACGGGCGCCACAGTTGACGTGGCTGTCGATTTTTGAGGCGCCGCGACCTTGGCTTTGCGGGGCGTTGGTGTTTTCGCGACTTGTCTGCTTTCTTTGGCGGGGGGTGTTGTCGTTTGTGTCATGGGTGTTGAAAATAAAAGTTGAATTTAACAGTGTATATAGTTTATACAGTTAATTGGGCTATGACAAGTCTGGGCGATGCCACCGGATTACTGGGGTTTTGGCGGGTGATGCCCTGTATGTGCAGGGTGTGTACCCTGGCCGACCGTGTGCAGGTGGTGGTCAGTCCGTATGGACTTCGAACTTCCATTCGGTTTTTTGCCAAGCAGTTTTCTCTTCACGCAAGAGATGGGCCGACTGCGGCCAAAGTTCTGCCCAGTCGCTGCACAGTGTCAGACGCGCCGTGCGCTGCAAGGCATCGCAGCCAATGGTCACACCCGACAGGTCCGGATCGCGCCGGGCATGGCACAAGATGACCGCCAATCGAAGCGCCATGAGCTGCTGGACAAAGCTGGCGTCATCCATCTCGATTTCGAGTTTGCGCAATTTGCCGCGGTGGCCCAGTACCAATTGACTCAGGCGGTGCAACTCATCAAGCGTGAAGCCGGGCAGGTCGGTGTTGTCCAGGATGTAAGCGCCATGCTTGTGGTAATCGCTGTGCGAGATGCGCATGCCCGTTTCGTGCAGCTGGCAGGCCCAGTGCAGTTTTTGCAAATAGCGCAGACGTTCGTTGGCCGGTGTGGCGGCACTTTCTGGCATGAGCGACTGCAGCAGGCTCTGAGCGGTGCGAGAAACCCGCTCGGCCTGCAGCTTGTCGGTGCCAAAGCGTTGGGCCAGCCAGTCCACCATGGATGAACGGACATCCTGTGTGCTTTCCCGATCGATCAGATCGTAAAGCGCACCGTGCCGGAGCGCACCTTGGGCCGCTTGCATCTCGTCGATGTGCAGCAGGTCGAACACCGCTTGCAAAACGGCCAGGCCCCCGCCGATGACGGGCTTGCGGTCTTCCTTGACGCCCTCGATCCGCAGGTTGTCGGGTTTCTGGGCTTTGAGCAGGCGGTCCTTGAGCCAGGCCAGACCTTCGCGTGTGATCTGGCCTTCTGGCCAGCCGGAAGCGGTCAGGACATCGGCCACGGCACCGACCGTACCGGATGAGCCATAGCATTTGTCCCAGTGGTTGCGGTTGAACAGGATCTGCGCTTCGTCCAGCACGGCTTTGGCCGCAATTTCAGCAGATTTGAAGGCGGACGGTGTCCACAGACCATCTGGGAAAAACTTCATCGACCAGGCCACGCTGCCCACGCGGTAAGACTCCAGGGTGCTGGCCTGTTCACGCTGACCCAAAATCATCTCGGTCGAGCGTCCCCCGATGTCCACCACCAGTCGACGTTCATCGGATTGCGGCAGCAGATGCGATACGCCCAAATAGATGAGCCGGGCTTCTTCTTTGCCCGCGATCACCTCGATCGGGAAGCCCAGTATGCGTTTGGCCTTGCTCAGGAAAACATCGCGGTTGCGTGCTTCGCGCAGGGTCTGCGTGGCCACCGCACGCACTTGGCTGGGGCGAAAGCCTGCGATGCGTTCGCCAAACCTGGCCAGGCATTCCCAACCCCTGGCCATGGCGTCTTCTGTCAGGTTGCGCTCGGCGTCCAGCCCATTGCCTTGCCGCACGGTTTCTTTGATGTATTCGACCCGGCGCAATTGTCCCGTGTCCATTTGACCGATTTCGAGGCGAAAGCTGTTGGAGCCCAGGTCAATGGCAGCATAGAGGGACTTGGTTTGCATGAAGAAGGCGGGTACGGCAAAGAAGCCTCAGATTATGTGACGGATGTATGAATTTTGAATGACAAGACCAGTGCGCCGACCAAACACGCCAGCGCGGTGGCCTTGTTTCAGAGCACGGTCTGTGGCGTTGAACGGGGTGCCCATGCGTTGATCAGTGCCACCAGCGTCAACATCACCGGCACCTCAACCAGTACGCCCACCACCGTGGCCAAGGCTGCGCCCGATTGCAGACCAAACAGCGAGATGGCCACTGCGACGGCAAGTTCAAAAAAATTGGATGTGCCGATCAGGCAGGCCGGTCCTGCCACGTTGTGTGGCAGCTTGAGCCAGCGTGCGCCCCACCAGGCGATGAAAAAAATCCCATAGGTCTGCAGCACCAGGGGCACGGCAATCAAGGCGATGACGAGCGGCTGGTCGACAATCGTGTGCGCTTGAAAACCAAATAGCAACACCACGGTGGCGATCAAGCCCGTGACCGACCAGGGTTTGAGCTGGGCCACGCGTTGCTGCAGGTGTTGGGCGCCATGCGATAGGCACAGACGGCGGCACAACATGCCCGCTGCCAGCGGCAAGACCACATACAACACGGTGGACAGCACCAAGGTCTCCCAGGGCACGGTGACATCGGTCACACCCAGTAAAAAAGCGGCGATGGGGGCAAAGGCCACCACCATGACCAGATCGTTCACCGACACCTGAACCAGGGTGTAATTGGCGTCCCCCTTGACCAGCTGGCTCCACACGAACACCATGGCCGTGCAAGGGGCTACCCCCAACAAAATCATGCCTGCGATGTAGTCGTTGGCCGACTGCGGATCGACCCAGGGGGCAAACAGGTATTTGAAAAACAGCACGCCCAAAGCGGCCATGGTGAAGGGCTTGATGAGCCAGTTGACCACCAGAGTCAGCAGCAGGCCCTGCGGTTTTTTGCCCACGTCTTTCACAGCATGCCAGTCGATTTGCACCATCATGGGAAAGATCATGACCCAGATGCACAGCGCGACCACCAGATTGACGTGCGCCCATTCCAGGCTGGCCACGGCCTGAAAAATACCGGGTGCGATCAGACCCAGGCCCACCCCAGCGAGGATGCCCAAGGCCACCCAGATCGACAAGAAACGTTCAAAAATGCCCATGTTGTTTTCAGTGCTGTTCAGGATTGGCCGATTCGATCCAGCTCTTTTTTCAGTGACAAGCGGTCCAGCTTGTCGATGGGCAGGCTCAGCAAGATCGATATCCGGCGGTGCAATTGGATGAACGCATCCCAGAAGGCTTTGTCCTTGTCAGCCTCACTGCCGGTGGCGTTCGAGGGGTCTTCCACGCCCCAATGCGCGCTCATGGGCTGGCCGGGCCAGACCGGGCAGACTTCACCGGCAGCGTTGTCGCAAACGGTGATCACGAAGTCCATGACCGGGGCATCGGGTGTGGCAAATTCTGACCAGCTCTTGCTGCGCAGCTCCTGGGTGTCCAGCTGGTGCCGCGTGAGGCAACGCAGGGCTTCTTCCTTCACACGGCCTTTGGGTTGGCTGCCAGCGCTGTACGCCGTAAACCGGTGAGGCCCCAGGTGGTTCATGATGGCTTCGGCCATGATGCTGCGTGCGGAGTTGCCAGTGCAAATAAAAAGAATGTTGTGTGTCGCCACGGGTGTTTCTCTGTTTAAAAATGGATTCAGCAGCTGCCTGGCGTGCAAGCCAGATTGAGCGCGTCGCCGCAGGGCACGCCTTGGCAGCAATGCGCCGTCAAAAAGTCCATCAGGCTTTGCATGGCGCCCAGGTCGGCGCGGTAGCGCAAAAAACGGCCTTCGCGCTGCACGCTGACCAAAGCCGCGTGGTGCAGTTCTTTGAGGTGGAACGACAGCGTGTTGGCGGGAATATCGAGCGCCGCAGACAGCTGCCCCGGCTGAATGCCCTCGGGCCCCGTGCCCACGATGGCGCGAAACACTTTGAGCCGTGAGCTTTGAGCCAAAGCCGCCAGGGCTTTGACGGCCACGTCTTCGTCCATGACACTGAAGAGAGAAATGGGGTTCATGGTGTGGCTGCCTTTTCTGAGGGGGTCGAATGCCCAAGCAAGCCCACGGGCAGGCGCAGGGTTGTCAGCCAGCACAACAGCAACATGAGCGCTGAGCCCAGCAAGGCATACAGCAGCCCGCCCCGCTGGTACAGCAGACCCGACAGCAGCGTGCCCATGAAGCGGCCCAGCGCGTTGGCTGCGTAATAAAAGCCCACGTCTTCGGCCGCTTTTTCAGAGCCTGCATAGGCCAGCACCAAATAACTGTGGACCGACGAGTTGATGGCAAAGGCAAATCCGAACAGGCTCAAGCCCACCACCACCCACCACTGCAGCTGCGGCGCTTGCAGCCAAACAGCGGCGGCGATGCCCAATGGAATGAGCGTGAGCACCGCCGACCACCACCGAGCAGCGGGCACCTCACGGCTCAGGCCGTCGGCGCTGCGGCGCACCAGCTGGGGGGCCATCGCTTGCACCAGGCCATAGCCAATCGTCCAGGCCGCCAAAAAGCCGCCGACCATGGTGAAGGTCCAGCCCACCGAGTACAAAAACACCGGCACACCCACCACAAACCACACATCGCGTGCGCCAAACAAGGCCACGCGGGCGGCGGCCAGCGCGTTGATGCCTTCACTCTTGGAAAACAGCTCACGCGCCGAGCCCGAGGCTTTGCTCTTGCCCATCATGGGTGGCAAGCTCGTCACCACCCCGATCAGCACCAGCGCCAAGAGGCCTGACATGGCCCACAGCGATCCCTGAAAACCCAGCGTCTCCAGCAGCAAACCGCCCAGAAAAAAGCCAAAGCCTTTCATGGCGTTTTTGCTGCCGGTGAACCAGGCCACCCACTTGAACAACTGACCATTGCCTTGGTCTTTGGCTTGCGCCTGCGTGATCTTGATGGCCGATTTGCTGGCGGTTTTGGTCAGGTCTTTGGCTACACCACAGACGCCTTGCGATAGCACCACCCAGGCCACCGACATGGCCGCTGTCCAATCGGGCTGAAGTGCCGACAGCAAGCCAAAGCCAATGATCTGCGTGACCAGACCCACGGTGAGCATGCGGGCGATGCCAAAGCGCGTGGCCAGCCAGCCGCCGATCAGGTTGGCCAACACGCCTGCTGCTTCGTACAGCAAGAACAAAAAGGCCAGCGTGAAAGGCGAGTAGCCGAGCTTGTAAAAGTGCAGCAGCACCAACATGCGCAAAGCGCCATCGGTCAGGGTGAAGCCCCAATAGGCGGCGGTCACGATGCCGTAGTTTCGTTCAGCGGCGTTCATCTCAGATGCCGACTTCCTGCATGTGGCAGGCCAGGTCCACCATGCGGCAGGCGTAGCCCATTTCGTTGTCGTACCAAGCGTAGACCTTGAGCAAGGTGCCGTCGGTCACCAGCGTGGACAGCGCGTCCACGATGGCGCTGCGCGTGTCGCGAGCATAGTCGACGCTGACCAAGGGGCGCGTCTCGTAACCCAGGATGCCGGCCAGTGGGCCTTGCGCCGCAGAGGCAAACAAGGCGTTGACCTCTTCGGCGCTGGTCTCGCGCTTCATCTCGAACACGCAGTCTGTCAGCGACGCATTGAGCACCGGGGCACGCACCGCGTGGCCGTTGAGTTTGCCCTTGAGTTCGGGGTAAATCAGAGCGATCGCCGTGGCGCTGCCCGTCGTGGTGGGGGCCAGGCTCATCATGGCGCTGCGGGCGCGGCGCAGGTCTTTGTGCGGCGCGTCCACCACCAAGTTGGTGTTGGTCGGGTCGTGGATGGTGGTGATCTGACCGTGCCGAATGCCAATGGCTTCGTGCACGACTTTGACGACCGGAGCCAGGCAGTTGGTGGTGCAAGACGCGGCCGTGACGATGCGGTCTTTGGCCGGGTTGTAGAGCGTGTGGTTGATACCGACCACGATGTTCAGCACATCGCCCACCTTGACGGGCGCAGCCACGATCACGCGCTTGGCGCCGCGGTCCAGGTGGCCTTGAATGGTTTCAGGGGTGAGGAACTTGCCCGTGCATTCGAGCACCAGGTCCACCCCCATCTCGTCCCAATGGATGTCGGCCGGGTTGGCGTGCGACGAAAAGCCCAAGGTTTGCTCGCCAATGCGGATTTGGCTTTCGCCCACGGCTTCAATCTGTTCACGCCACTTGCCCTGCACCGAGTCAAAGGCCAGCAAATGCGCGGTGGCCGCTGCGCCGCCTTTGAGTTCATTGACATGCACTACCTCCAGGCGGTTGCCTGCGCGGGGGTCGTCAGATTGGCGCTCTGCAGCGCCCATGGCTGCTCGCAAGGCCAATCGGCCAATGCGGCCCATACCGTTGATTCCGACTTTCATGGCTAATCTTTCAATGATTCTGGAAATGTGATATCGCAACTTTGCCATGACTTTGTGACGCATTCATGACATGACCGAAGAAGCGCGGGGTAGCTGTTGTGTCATTGAAGCTTCAGGTTTTTGCCATCAAACTGTCATGTGAAAGTCCTCCAATAGGCCTTTTGCCAAGGAGCCATCACATGTCACACCACGATCTCGACCCCATCTGTAACACTTCTGACAACCCTCATTTTCAGGACGTCTTGAGCCAGTCTCTGCAAAACCCTGCACGCCGGGGTTTGCTGCGCGGTGGTTTGGGCTTGGCGGGCTTGGCCATGTTGCCCGGTTGCGCCACCCTGACTTCAGGCATGGCCGCTGCGCCGAAGTCTTTGGGCTTTGCCTCGGTTGAAAAAAGCTTGCTCGACAACGTGATGTTGCCACCGGGTTACCAATACAGTGTGCTGCACGCTACAGGTGATGCGCTCGACTCGGCCTTGGCTGCCTATTCCAACCGCGGTCTTGAGTCTGACGACTGGTCGCGTCGCATCGGTGACCACCACGATGGTATGGACATTTATTACATCGACACTAACGGCCGTTACTCCGAGAAAGAAACGGGTCGCGCTGTGCTGTGCGTGAACCATGAAAGTTCGGCCGATGCGCATTTCATGCACCCCAATGGGCAGACATCCAACAACGTTGGGGGCAAAAAATTCACACAGTTTGGGGACTGGGATCTGGGCACGCGTCCAGAGCTTGAAGTGCTCAAAGAGATCAACCACCACGGCGTGTCGGTGGTCGAAATCGTCAAGACGCCGCAAGGCTGGCGTATCCAGCAAGACTCGCCTCTGAACCGCCGCATCACGGCGCAAACGCCTGTGCGCATCAGTGGCCCACGCGAGCACATCGAACACATTCGCGCTTTCATGACCACCCGCTGGGATACGGCTGGTGCCATGGCCCGTGGCACGCTCAACAACTGCGGCCACGGCAAAACGCCTTGGGGCACCTACTTGGGTTGCGAAGAAAACTGGGCCTATTACTTCCAGACCACCGGCGAAGGGGCCGCTCTGCCAGCCAAAGAAGCGGCTTCGCGCAAACGCTATGGCGTGGCTGCAGCAGCACCTGCGGCGGGTGCCAAACAATCCGTCAGCCAAGGCTGGCACACCGTGTCGTCCACCGACGACCGCTTTGCACGCTGGAACTTGGCCGCGACCGGTGCCAGTGCTGAAAAAGACTTCCGCAACGAAGCCAATACCTTTGGCTTTAACGTAGAGATCGACCCGCTGGCGCCCAATTCCACGCCCGCCAAGCGCGTGGCCATGGGCCGTTTTGCCCACGAGGCTGCGGTTTGCAGCTTGCCCCAGGCGGGCCAGCCTCTGGCGTTCTACATGGGTTGCGATTCACGCAACGAATACATCTACAAATTTGTGACCACCGCCGTGTGGGACCCACGCGATGTCGGCGGCGGTCTGGTGGCCGGTGACAAGTACCTGAGCGAAGGCAAGCTGTATGCGGCTCGCTTTGATGCCACAGGCCAGGGCGAGTGGCTGGAGTTGACAATCGCCGATCCACGCATCGCCAACCACAGCGCTTACAAATTTGCCAACCAGGCCGATGTGTTCGTCAATGCACGCTTTGCAGCCGATGCCGTGGGCGCAACCAAGATGGACCGTCCGGAGTGGGGCGCTGTTAACTACCGCAATGGCGAGGTCTACTTTGCCCTCACCAACAACAGCGCAGCCAACCGCACACCCGGCAAAACCGACGCAGGCAACCCGCGTGCCTACATGGACATGGATGGCAAAAAAGGCACCGGCAACCCGCATGGGCACATCATTCGCTTCAAAGAAACAGGCCACCAGGCCTCGGCCAAGCACTTCGCCTGGGACATCTTCTTGTTCGGCGCCGAGGAAGACTCGGGTGATGCCAATCTGTCAGGCCTGACCGCCAAGAATTCGTTCTCGTCGCCCGACGGCTTGTGGTTCAGCAAGGCCACCGGCATCTGCTGGATTCAGACCGATGACGGCGCCTTCACCGACGAAACCAATTGCATGATGCTGGCTGCCATTCCCGGCCAAGTGGGTGACGGCGGCAAAGTGACTGTGAAAAACAAAATGGTGGTGGGTGGTACCGAGCAAACGGCTACACAAGAAACCTTTCTGGGTGCGGCCTTGGGTGAGGCCAAGCTGCGCCGATTCCTGGTGGCGCCTGCCGGTGCCGAAGTCACAGGCCTCACCGAAACAGCCGATGGTCGAACCTTGTTCGTCAACATTCAGCACCCCGGCGAGCTGTCCAAGCCACTGTCCTCTGGCGCGGCTCCTCAAAGCGTCTGGCCTGGTAACCAAGGTTACGGTGTGGCCGGTCGCCCACGCTCGGCCACCATCGTCATCACGCGCAAAGATGGCGGTGTGATCGGTTTGTAAACCTTCGCGGCGACCACCTCTGCCCGCTTGTCGGGTGAGTCCAAGGCCACGCTCTGATGCGTGGCCTTTTCAATTGAGGTGTTGCAACAGCCCCAAGCCAACCCACACAGCCGTGATGGCGGTGAACAAGCCGGGTAAAAATTGCATCGCGAAGGACTTGCCACCGACCATTACCGCCATCACCGCTTTGCTCACGCTGTTGGTGGTCACGGCCAACCAAATGCAGGCGTGTGCTTGATTTTGCGAAATTTGTGACTGCTCCAGCAGTCCGTTCATGGTGGCAACCGTCGCGTGGGCGTCGATCAGGCCCGCCAGTCCGGCCGACAGCCAAATGCCCGGCGTTCCCCAAGCGTGGCTCAGCCCCGCGGTCATGACGGTCACGGCGAGCACGGCCAAGGCCAGCAGCAAACAAGTCTTCAACTCAAAGGCGTGCCCCTGCATGGCCACGTTCGCTGAATCGCTGGGCAGCTGAGGAGATGTGCGTAATTTCCATCCAGCAAAAGCGAGCGCTGTGCCGCCTCCCAAGATCAAGGGCAATAGCATTTGGGCCAACAAGCCAGGCAGGGTGATGCCCACCAGCAAACCCAATTGAATGAAGGTGGACACGGTCGAGAGCAAGGCACCCGCGACAGCCATCGACAACTGTTGCGGTTGTGATTGGGCCCATTTCGCCATGTTGGCGACCGTGGCTGTACTGGAAGCAAAGCCGCCCAGAAAACCGGCCCAAGCCAGGCCCGCCCGGTTGCCCAGCAGCCGTTTGAACACATGACCCAAGGCGCCGATGGTCATCACCATCATCACAAACTGAGTGAGGCGGTGCCAATTGACAGACTCGTAGGGCCCCATGAACCGATCTGGCGCCAAGGGCAAAACGATCAGGCCCAAAGCCAAAAATACGATCAGATCTTCGAGTTCCTGCGGCGTCATGGCTTGGCGCACAAAGCTGTGAAGCCGCTCGCGCTCGGCCAGCAGGGCCGTTTGCAGGACGCCCATGACCGCAGCCAAGGCGGCGTTGTCGGCAGCCAAAGCGCCCAGCAAGAAGGTGAGCACCAGGGCCATTTCTGAGGTCAGACCGGGGTCGTGGCTGCGTGATTGCTGGTACGAGGCAAAAGCCAAAGCGCCCACCACCAGCAACGCAATACCCAGCAGCATCGACGAGCCCAGACTTTGTGCGACAAAACCGCACAAAGACACCATGGCAAATGTGCGCAGGCCGGCCGAGCGGCGCAGTGGCCCCTCGCCTTTTCGACGTTCACGCTCAGCCCCCACCAGCAAACCCAGGCCCAGTGCGACGGAGAGCTCGAAAAGGATGAAATTTGATGGAAAACGCAACATTTGGAGACTTTAAAGCGCAGAAGTTCACAAAATCCTAGTGGCCAAGCGGGTTGTCGGATTGATCTGGGCCAGTCTTTGGCGAATGGATGTGGAACGTGTCATGCAAACAAGCGCAAAATTGACACGCAGTTGTCACAATTGGTGGATAAAGTCCAAACAAGGGCCAGGAAACTGTTCTTGAGCACCTTTCGAACAGCAGAATTTTTATCACCCTGAACCAGGAGTTGACATGTTGAAATTGAAATCCTTTGTGGTCGCCATTGGCCTGAGCGCTGTTGCAGCGGCCAGCTTTGCTGCCGACATCACCGGCGCAGGCGCTACCTTTCCATTCCCTATTTATGCCAAGTGGGCTGAAGGCTACAAAGCAGCCAGCGGCACCGGCATGAACTACCAGTCCATCGGTTCTTCCGGCGGCATCAAGCAGATTCGCGCCAAAACCGTCACTTTCGGTGCGACCGATGCACCCGTCAAAGGTGAAGAGCTTGACAAAGACGGCATGGTCCAGTTCCCCGCCATCATCGGCGGCACTGTGCCTGTGATCAACCTGGACGGCTTCAAGCCCGGTGAATTGCGCGTGACAGGCCCCGTGATGGCCGAAATGTTCATGGGCAAGATCAGCAAGTGGAATGACCCCAAGTTCGCTGCCTTGAACCCAGGCAAAAAATTGCCCAGCGAAACCATCACCATCGTGCACCGTGCTGACGGTTCCGGCACCACCTTCAACTGGACCGATTACCTGAGCGCGGTCAGCAAAGAGTGGGCCGACAGTGTGGGCAAAGGCGCTGCCGTCAAGTGGCCAGCACCCACTTCTGTAGGCGGTAAGGGCAACGAAGGCGTCGCTGCCAACGTGAACCGCGTCAAGGGTTCTTTGGGTTACGTGGAATACGCCTACGTCAAAAAGAACAACATGAACTTCATGCAAATCCAGAACGCCGACGGCAAGTACGTCAGCCCTGACGACACAACGTTCGCGGCAGCTGCTGCCAGTGCCGACTGGTTCAGCGTTCCCGGTATGGGCATCTCGATGGTCAATGCCAAGGGCGCCAACAGCTGGCCCGTCAGCACGGCTTCTTTCATCTTGATGTACAAGAACCCTGCCGACAAAGCCGCTTCTGCCGAAGCCTTGAAGTTCTTTGATTACGCTTTCAAGAACGGCAAGAAAATGGCAGCTGACCTGGATTACGTGCCACTGCCTGACAGCTTGACCGATCAGATCCGTTCCAAAGTCTGGTCACAGATTCAGAAGTAATCTGCAACCAAACAGGCCATGACCTGCTGTCCGTCGGTTGTCACTGTACGACCGACGGATTTTTGTTGAGTTAGATGTTTTTTGTTCGATGGGTCAAGACATGCAAACCCCCCTCTCCAATGCCGACAGCACCAGCCATATGCTGGCCGTGGTCAAGCGACAGCGTCTCCAAGACCAGTTGTTTCACCGCCTGACGCAACTGTTTTCTCTCTTGGTTCTGGTGGCTTTGGCCGGAATCATCGTGTCCTTGTTCATCAACGCCTGGCCGACGTTTGCCAAGTTTGGTGCCCGTTTCATTTGGTATGTGGAATGGGACATCATCAACGAAGAGTTCGGTGCTGCGATTGCGATCGTCGGCACCTTGGCCAGCGCCGGCATCGCCATGCTGGTGGCTGTGCCCCTGGCCTTTGGCATTGCGGTGTTCCTGACCGAAACCTGCCCTGCGTGGTTGCGTCGTCCATTGGGTACGGCCATTGAGTTGTTGGCGGCGGTGCCGTCCATCATCTACGGCATGTTTGGTCTTTTTGTCTTTGCGCCCTTGTTTGCCGATTACATCCAGGTGCCTTTGCGCGATGTGTTGGGCGGTATGCCCTTAATCGGCTTCCTGTTCGGCGGTGCGCCCAACGGCATGGGCATCTTGGCGGCCGGCATTGTGCTGGCCTTTATGGTTTTGCCCTTTGTGGCCGCGGTGATGCGTGACGTGTTCGAAATCACCCCGCCCATCTTGCGCGAGTCGGCTTATGGCCTGGGTTGCACCACTTGGGAAGTAGTGCGCAAGATCGTACTGCCCTACACCCAAAAAGGGGTGATCGGCGGCATCATGCTGGGCCTGGGTCGCGCCTTGGGTGAAACCATGGCGGTGACTTTTGTGATTGGCAATGCCAACCGCATGCCCACCTCGCTGTTTTCGCCCGGCACGTCGATTGCGTCTACCTTGGCCAACGAGTTTGGCGAGGCCGATGACTTCCATATTTCTTCTTTGTTCGCACTCGGCTTTTTGTTGTTTGTGATCACTTTCGTGGTGTTGGCCGCCGCCAAGATCATGATCAACCGGGCTGAAAAAGCCAAAGGGTTCTGACATGGCCGTGAACATGAATCAAGGTTTGTACCGCCGTCGTCGTTTGGCCAATGCCTGGGGCATGGTCACCTCCATGGTCGCCATGGGTTTGGGCTTGACGGTGTTGTTGTGGATTTTGGTGGTGCTGTTTTCCAACGGATTCGCGGCACTCGACTTGAACCTGTTGACCCAAGACACGCCAGCCCCGGGCACCGAAGGCGGTGGCTTGCGCAATGCGATTGTGGGCAGCTTGCTGATGGTGGGGCTTACCGTGTTGGTGGCCACACCCGTGGGCATCTTGGCAGGTATTTATTTGACCGAATACGGGGACCAGAGCAAGACCGCTGAGCTCACCCGTTTTGTCACCGACATCATGTTGTCGGCCCCGTCTATCGTGATCGGCTTGTTTGTGTACGCGATTGCTGTGGCGACTTTGGGCACATTTTCGGGCTATGCAGGCAGCTTGGCGCTGGCCCTGATCGCTGTGCCGGTGATCATGCGCACCACTGAAAACATGCTGCGCTTGGTGCCCGGTAGCTTGCGCGAAGCCGCGTTCGCGCTGGGTGCACCGCGCTGGAAAGTCTCCTTGTCGGTCACTTTGCGCGCAGCCAAGAGCGGTGTGATCACCGGCCTGTTGCTGGCGGTGGCCCGCATCAGCGGTGAGACAGCGCCTTTGCTGTTCACCGCTCTGAACAACCAGTTCTTCAATGCCGACATGAGCAAGCCCATGGCCAATTTGCCGGTGGTGATTTTCCAATTCGCCATGAGCCCCTATGAGAACTGGATTCGTCTGGCTTGGGCGGGTGCCTTGTTGGTCACCTTGGCTGTGTTGGTGCTCAATATTTTGGCCCGAGTGTTTTTCAGGGACAAACAGTCGGCTTGATGTCCGCTGACCTGAACACCCCCGTTTATTTAATTTGTATTCACAGGAATCCACATGCCTGACAAGACACCCACCCAAAACGCGATTGAAGTGCGCAATCTGGATTTTTATTACGGTAAATTCAAAGGCCTGAAAAACGTCAACCTCGACATCGCCGAGCACCGTGTGACGGCCTTCATTGGACCATCGGGTTGCGGCAAATCCACCTTGCTGCGCACACTCAACCGCATGTACAGCCTGTACCCCGGCCAACGTGCGGAGGGCGAAATCAAGTTTTATGGTCAGAACATCCTGGACAAAGGCCAGGACCTGAACTTGTTGCGTGCCCAAATTGGCATGGTGTTTCAGAAGCCGACACCGTTCCCCATGTCGATTTACGACAACATCGCTTTTGGTGTGCGTTTGTACGAAAACCTTAGCCGCGCTGACATGGACGAGCGCGTCGAATCGGCCTTGACCAAGGCCGCCATCTGGAACGAAGTCAAAGACAAACTGGGCCAAAGCGGCCTGTCACTCTCGGGTGGTCAGCAGCAACGTTTGTGCATTGCCCGCACCGTGGCGGTTAAGCCCAAAGTCATTTTGCTGGACGAGCCCACCTCGGCGCTCGATCCGATCTCGACTGCCAAGGTCGAAGAGCTGGTCAGCGAGTTGAAGAAGGACTACACCGTGGCCATCGTCACGCACAACATGCAGCAAGCGGCCCGTGTGTCCGACTTCACGGCTTACATGTACCTGGGCGAGTTGGTCGAGTTCGGGCAGACCGAACAGATCTTCATGAAACCCGCCCGCCAAGAGACCGAAGACTACATCACTGGCCGTTTCGGCTGATCAGGAGCACACCATGGAAAAACATATTTCAAGTCAGTTCGATGCGGACCTGACCAGCGTCTCTTCCCGCGTTCTGGAGCTGGGTGGACTGGTGGAGTCGCAGACCCGCCACGCGGTCTATGCCTTGGCCCAGTTCAGTCTGGAAGTGGCCAACCAGGTCATTGCCACCGAAAAACAAGTCAACAGCTTGGAGGTGGAGATCGACGCCGAACTGGCTTCTATCATTGCCCGTCGCCAGCCCACGGCACGCGATCTGCGCTTGCTGATGGCGATCTCCAAAATCACGGCCAATCTGGAACGTGCCGGCGATGAAGCCGAGCGCATTGCCCGCATGGTCAAACTGATCCTGGAGCAGGGCAGCCCCCGTAATTTGCCATCGTCGGAGCTGCGCGTGGCCTCCGACCTGGCCTCCGGGCTGCTGCGCAAGGCCCTGGATGCGTTTGCACGCTTGGACGTGAACACGGCTTTGGTCATCCTGAAAGAGGACGACCTGATCGATGCTGAGTTCAACGGTTTTGTGCGCAAGCTCGTCACCTACATGATGGAAGACCCGCGCACCATTTCGGCCAGCCTGGACTTGCTGTTTGTGGCCAAGGCCATTGAGCGCATCGGCGACCATGCCAAAAACATCGCCGAGTTTGTGATTTACGTGGTCAAGGGTGCCGACGTGCGCCACACGGCCCTGACGGACATCGAAAAAGCGGTCCAATGAGAAGCTTGCCGAGAATTCTGATCGTTGAGGATGAAGCGCCGATTGCCGAATTGATTTCGGTGAATTTGCGACACAACGGTTTCCAGCCAGTCTGGGCGATGGATGCGGAATCGGCGCAACGTGAGCTCGACGAGATCCTGCCGGATGTCATCTTGCTCGATTGGATGCTGCCCGGCGAAAGCGGCCTGACCCTGGCGCGCCGCTGGAGAGCCTCTGCACGAACCAAGACCGTGCCCATCCTCATGCTCACAGCCCGTGGCGATGAGGCCGATCGCGTGGCCGGCCTGGACGCGGGTGCGGACGATTACATCGTCAAGCCGTTTTCGCCGCGTGAATTGCTGGCGCGCATCCGTGCGGTCTTGCGTCGGCGTGTGCCCGAGTCTGCAGGAGGTGCCGTGAAGATCGGCGATTTGCAACTCGATGCCGACACCTACCGGGTGAGCTGGCAGGACAAGCCCCTGAAGGTCGGGCCGACGGAGTTCAAATTGCTGCAATACCTGATGCGGCATCCGGAGCGTGTGCACACCCGGGGCATGTTGCTCGACAAGGTGTGGGGCGATCATGTCTATATCGAAGAGCGCACTGTGGATGTGCATGTCAAGCGTCTGCGCGAATCGTTGGGCGATGCGGGCACCATGATCGAAACCGTGCGGGGCGCAGGCTACCGTTTGACGGCGGCACCTGCGGTGTAAGACATGTGGGTCATGGTTCTTGAAATCCTGGGGCTGGTTCTGCTCGTGGCAGTGCCTGCTTGGTTTTGGGGGGGCGTGCTTGCAGCGGCGCTTGCGGTGTGCGCCTTGTTGACTGGGGCGTTGTTTCTTCAGATCTGGAAAACCAGGCGTTTGGAGTTGTGGTTGTCGCAGCCCGACTGGCGCACAGAGCTGCCTTGGAAGGGCGTGTGGGCCGAGATTGCCCAGCGTATCCAGCGTCAATTGCGCCAGAACGACAAACTGTTGCTCACCAGCGAACAGCGCCTGCAGTATTTTCTTCAAGCGATTCAGGCCTCTCCCAACGGCGTGACCTTGTTGGACGCCGAGGGCCGCATTGAGTGGTGCAATGCCACGGCCAGCAACCACCTCGGGCTGGATGCCAAACGCGATGTCAAACAGCACATCGTCCATTTGCTGCGTGACCCGGTCTTTTCCCGGTATTTTGCGCAAGGCCAGCACGACGCAGAAGTCATCATCGATGGTCGGTCCAACTCGCTGATTCAGACACCGAAGCTCTCGGTTCAGCTGCATGCCTATGGGGAGTCTCAGTTTCTGTTACTGAGTCGTGACATCACCTCGGTGACCTTGGCCGATGCCATGCGCCGCGATTTTGTGGCCAACGTTTCCCATGAAATCCGTACGCCCTTGACGGTGCTGAGCGGATTTGTGGAAACCCTGCAAACCATTCCGTTGAACGAGCAAGAGCGTCAGAATTATTTGCAATTGATGTCGGTACAGGCTGAGCGCATGCAAAGCCTGGTGGCGGATTTGTTGACCCTCTCGCAACTGGAGGGCAGCTCGCCGCCAGGCAACCATGAACAGGTGCCTTTGCCAGAATTGATGACGCAAGTCGCAGCCGATGCAGCGGCGTTGTCGGCGGTTCTCTCGGGTCAAGAGGGGGAGGGTCGTGGTCCCGTCCATGTGCTGGATTTCGATACCTGGGCCGATTGTGCTTTGCTGGGTGTGCGCTCCGAGTTGCTCAGCGCCATATCGAACCTGGTGAGCAATGCCGTGCGGTACACCCCAGCTGGCGGCACGGTGCGTGCCGCTTGGGTCAGGACGGCGGAGGGCGCGACATTCTCTGTGACCGATACCGGTCCGGGCATTGCGCCCGAGCATCTGCCGCGTTTGTCCGAGCGTTTTTACAGGGTGGACCGAAGCCGCTCGCGCGAGACGGGCGGCACAGGTTTGGGCTTGGCCATTGCCAAGCATGTGGTGCAACGCCATGGCGGTGAGTTGCGCATTGAAAGCCAAGTGGGCAAAGGCTCCACCTTCATGCTGACTTTCCCGGCCAGCCGTGTGGTGCCCCTGATAGATTGAATGTGACCGCTAGCACAGCCATGCCTTCAGGCATGTGCAGTGCCCTGGTGGCCAACATTCAGTATTTTTCCGGGACGATCATGTCCGCAGGCACGGGATGCCGGATGTAGTCGGGATTGCGCACGCGCCCTGGCAAATTGATTTCTGGATGCTCGATCTCATGGTAAGGCACCAGGCTCAGCAGGTGATCCATGCAATTGAGCCGTGCTTTTTTCTTGTTCACAGCTTGTACCACCCACCAAGGCGCTTCAGGAATGTGCGTGCGTTCGATCATGGTTTCCTTGGCCTGTGTGTAGTCTTCCCAGCGCCTGCGGCTTTCGAGATCCATGGGGCTGAGTTTCCACTGCTTGAGGGGGTCATGGATGCGGCCTAAAAATCGGGCGTGCTGTTCGTCATCGGTGATGGAAAACCAGTACTTGACCAGTTGGATGCCGCTGCGCACCAGCATCTTTTCGAACTCAGGCACCGATCGGAAAAATTCTTCGTACTCTTCGTCAGTGCAAAAGCCCATGACTTTTTCAACGCCTGCTCGGTTGTACCAGCTGCGGTCAAACAGCACGATCTCACCGGCAGCAGGCAAGTGAGAGATATAACGCTGAAAATACCACTGTGTTTTTTCGCGGTCGTTGGGTGCGGGCAAGGCTGCAACGCGGCACACGCGGGGGTTCAGACGCTGCGTGATGCGTTTGATCACGCCACCTTTGCCAGCAGCATCCCGACCTTCAAACAGAATGACCATGCGGTGCCCGGTTTTGACCACCCAGTCTTGCAACATCACCAGTTCGGATTGCAGCCGCAAGAGTTCGCGGAAGTAATGCGTTCTCTCGCCCACCGACGCTTCGTTGGCGGCGTTTGCGTTGCCCCAACGGTCATCCAACTCCAGTTCGAGTTCCTCGTCCAGACTGTCCAGCAGGTCTTCACGCAATTGCCGCAGTTGGTCTTCGTTGATGGCGGTGGTGGTCATGACGTCTCAATCAATTAGATCAAGGTGTGAATTTCTTCTCATTGCGTGAAAGCTTGATGACATGAGCGCATGTCTGTTGGATGTTTGAAACAAAGGATTGACTCGGCTTAAGAGTCGCTTCAGGTGAGACCTTTAATCTGCAGCTTGAAATGTGATGAAAGGTTGATGCCGTGTTGAATTTCAAAAAATTTAGCCACTTGGCTGCCCTGATGGGTGCTCTGTGGATCTGGGGTTCAGGCTCGCAGGCACTGGCGGCCACGCCAGAGTCGGAACTTCAGCGCTGGCAGCAAGCCGCAGGGCAAGCGGGCGATGCGGCCAAAGGCCAGGCCTTCTTTCAGCAGCGCCATGGCGGCGAGTGGTCTTGTGCGTCCTGCCATGGGCAGCCACCGACCCGCGAAGCCAAGCATGCGGCCACCGGCAAAAAGATCGCTGCTTTGGCCCCGGCCTTCAATGCCGAACGTTTGACCGATAGCGTCAAGGTCGACAAGTGGTTCAAGCGCAATTGCAAAGACGTTTTATCGCGTGAATGCACGCCCGCTGAAAAAGCCGATGTGCTGGCTTATCTGGTGGGTTTGAAATGAGCAGGCTGACGTTCGCCAAATCGGCGGCTTGGTGTGTGTTGTGGGCTGCGTTGTCTGCACCTGCCATGGCCGATGGGCCACTGATGCCCGCGCAGGTGCCGTCTGTTTACAAACAGGAGTGTGCGGCCTGCCACACGGCCTACCTGCCGGGCTTGTTGCCCGCAGCATCTTGGCGTCGCATCATGGGTGGGCTGGAGCGGCATTACGGCAGTGACGCCTCTTTGGAGCCCGCCCAGGTGCAACAAGTGTCTGCATGGCTCTTGGCCCATGCTGGCACCTACAAGCGTGTGCGCGAAGAGCCGCCACAAGACCGCATCACGCGTTCTGCCTGGTTTGTGCGCAAGCACCGCGAAATCGCGCCCGCCGTCTGGCAACGCGCCAGCATCCAAAGTGCGGCCCAGTGCAGTGCCTGCCACACCCAGGCGGAGCAAGGCCAGTTTGACGAACACCAGGTGCGAATTCCCCGTTGACCTGGGCACCAACCGGCCGTGCAAACGGCAGGGTGTTTTGAATACAAGGAATTGGAAATGATGACCCATGCTTCTCCCGGTACCGCTGCCCGCAGTGAGGCACCCACACCGACCCGTCGCACGGTGGATGCGTTCACGCGCACACTGCACGGTTTGTTGGCCATGAGTTTTTTGGGGGCCTACATCACAGCCGAGAGCGAAATTTTCAGGTTGGTGCACGTGACCCTGGGCTACACGCTGGGCGGTTTGCTCTTGGTGCGTGTGGTCTGGGGTTTGCTGGGGCCGCGCCATGCGCGACTGTCTGCGCTGCTGGGCAAGTTGCGCGGCTGGGGTGCCTGGCTGCAGGGGCTTGGTAATGGGCTTGGTGGCGTGCAGGCCTCATGGCGTCAGAGTCAAAACCTGTACATGGCTTTGACGATTGCGGCGGTGTTGCTCGCCATTGCCCCGGTGGTGTTGTCAGGCTTCGTCACCTACCAAGAGTGGACGGGTGAGTGGATGGAAGAAGTGCACGAGTTTTTCGGCAACTTCATGTTGGTGGCCGTGCTGGCGCACATCGCCGGGGTGGTGGTCCTTAGCCTGTTACGTCGGCGCAATCTGGCCATACCCATGTTGACCGGGCGTGTCGAGGGTGCAGGGCCTGACTTGGTCAAATCCAACCACGGGTTGTTGGCCATCTTGCTGCTGGCTGCTGTCGTGTCTTTCTGGGTCTGGCAATGGCAGGATGCACCGCAGCAGCAGGGGCCAGGCGAAGGCGTGGCCGTCTGGTTGCACCCTGCACCTGGCAAGGCACAATCGATACAGAGCGACGATCATGACGATGATGATTGATTTTTCAGACCCCTATTCAGGCTGGACACATGCGCGTTTTATTGGCGGAAGATGACGAGTTGCTGGGCTCCGGTCTGAAAGCCGGTTTGCAGCAGCAAGGCTTTTTGGTGGATTGGGTACGTGACGGCGTGGCGGCTGAGCGTGAGCTGTTGGCCGGGGTGTACGAAGCCTGCGTGCTCGACCTGGGCTTGCCTCGCCAAGATGGCATGCAATGCCTGGCGGCGGTGCGCCGCCAAAAAGTCACCACCCCGGTGTTGATTTTGACGGCGCGGGACGGCGTGCCCGAGCGCATCGCCGGACTGGATGCCGGTGCCGATGACTACCTGGTCAAACCGGTGGATTTGATGGAGCTGGCCGCGCGCTTGCGGGCACTGGTGCGCCGTGCCCACGGCGTCGCAGAGTCCACTCTGGAGGCCGGGGCTTTGCGCCTGGACCCGGCCTCGCGCCAGGTATGGCTTGGCGAGCGGGCGGTCGAATTGTCCTTGCGTGAGTACGAGGTGCTGCATATTTTCATGCTGCACGCGGGCCGTGTGCTCACCCGTGGACAGATCGAGCAGCACCTGTACCAATGGGGCACCGAGGTGAGCAGCAATACGGTCGAGGTTCACATTTACAACCTGCGTAAGAAGCTGCATGCGGACGTGATCGAAACCCTGCGAGGCGTGGGCTACATGCTGCCCCAGCAAGTCAAGGCATGAAAATCTGGCGACCTTCTTCCCTTCAGTGGCGGCTGACGCTCAGCCTGTTGGTGGTCACCGGGCTGGTCTGGACTTTGGTGCTGGTCATGACATGGCTCAAAACCGAGCACGAGCTCAGCGAGTTGCTGGACGCCCATCTGGCGCAAACCGCAGCGGTGCTGGCGGTGCAGACCAGCGATGAGCACGACGACGACTTCACCACGGCACCCGTGCTGCACAAGTACCAGCCCCGAGTCGCTTTTCAGGTCTGGCACGAACAAGAGCTGATTTTTCGCTCGGCTGATGCCCCCGTGTCCCCCTTGGCACCTTGGGACCAAACCGGCATCTCCGACCAACGGCTCGGTGACCAAGCCTGGCGCGTCTTTGCCACGCCGGGGCGCGAGCATGATGTCCAGGTCATGGTGGCTGAGTTGCAATCGGCCCGCAACGACATCCTGAAAGCTGGGCTGAAGTCGGCCATCGTGCCCATGCTGCTGGCCTTGCCTGTTTTGGCTTTCCTGATTTGGGGTGCGATATTCAAGTCCTTCGCGCCGCTTCGGCAGCTGAGCCAATCGGTTTCGCAGCGCCCAGCCGATGCTCGCCAGCCTCTGAGTGAAGAGGTGTCGGCCGAGGTGCAACCGCTGGTCAAGTCCCTGAACCGTTGGTTCGAGCAGACGGCCCAGCAAATGGATGGCGAGCGCCGTTTCACGGCCGATGCTGCGCATGAGTTGCGAACACCGATTGCGGCCATTCGCATGCAGGCACAAGTGGCGCGTGGAACCGATTCCGACAGCGATCGCCAGATGGCCCTGGATGCCGTGTTGCGGGGGTGTGACCGTGCCACACGGCTGGTGACCCAGCTCTTGCAGTTGGCCCGACTCGATGCTGACGATGCCGCGCAGGGCGCAGAGGTCAGCGATGCCGTCGCTGACACCCAGGCCCTGTTGGCGGACCTGGGTCCGCAGGCACGGGCCAAACAGCAAATCTTGAGTTTTGACGCACCCGCTTCCTTGCTTGTGCCCATGCCGCCAGGCCTGGTGGGTGTGCTGGTGGGCAACCTGGTGGACAACGCCCAGCGCTACAGCCCGGTGGGTGCACAGGTGCGTGTGCGTTGGGAAGCATTGCCTGTTCCATGCCTCAGTGTCGAAGACAGTGGTCCGGGTTTGAGTCCTGCCGATCTGGACCGACTGGGGGACCGTTTCTTTCGGGTCCCCGGCAACGGCGCAGATGGCAGTGGGTTGGGGTGGTCGATTGTTCGGCGCTTGGCCCAGCGCTACCACTTGCAGGTGACGTTGGGGCACAGCACAGATTTGGGTGGGTTGAGCGTCGTCGTGCGCTGGCCTGCTACCTAGCCGAAATGCCAGACCTCGTTTGCGCAGCGGCTCAGCGAGGAACCAGGGCTGGCCGCTGCCCTGCGTTCAGGGTCCAGTGCAAAACGGAGACGCCGACACCGCTGAGCACACCTGAAGCGACTGCGATCAGCAGCGGCCACAGCGGCAGGGGCTCAAACTGAAGCGGGCCAGAGAGCCAGGGCCAATGGATGGCCAATGCCAGAAAAAAACCGGCCAGGGCGATCACCCCGTAGGCCACGGCGTTGGGTGTGCGCAAGCTGCGCCAGAACTGACCACCGCCCGCACGGTTGGACAGGATCAAGGCGGCATTGCCAGTGATCAGCGTGATGAACAGCATGGCGCGGATTTGCGCTTCGCTCAAAACCACACTCAATGGCACCGCATCCAGCGCAGGTGCCCACGGCATGAGGAACGCCTCGCCTGCGTCAGGCCAGAGCTTGGCGATGGCGTACGTCAGGGCCACACAGGCCAGCACGGCCAGTCCTTGTCCCAAGGCCAGGCCGATGGTTCGAGCGCCAAACAGGGCCGCGCGGGTATCGCGGGGTGCTTGCTGCATCACGTTGGCCGGGGCGGGCTCGTTCTCGAAGGCCAGCGAGCAGGCCGGGTCAATCACCAGCTCCAGCAAGGCCACATGCAAGGGCAGCATCAGCGGTGGCCAGCCCATCAGCATGGGCACCAAGGCCATGCCCGCGATCGGGATGTGGATGGCAAAGATGTACTGCATCGACTTTTGCAGGTTGCCAAAAATGCGTCGGCCCAAACGGATGCCCCGAACGATCGAGGCGAAGTTGTCGTCCACCAGCACCAGGTCGGCGGCTTCGCGGGCTACGTCGGTGCCCCGTGCGCCCATGGCGATGCCCACGTGGGCGGCCTTCAGGGCCGGGGCGTCGTTCACACCATCGCCCGTCATGGCCACCACCTGACCCTGCGCCTGCAGCGCCTGCACGATGCGCAGTTTCTGGTGCGGCGAGATGCGTGCGCAGACGGTGACGTGGCGCAGCCGCTCGCGCAAAGCGGCTTCATCCAGGCCTTCCAGAACATCACCGGTCAGGGTTTCACCCTCGGGCAGTCCGGCTTGCCGGGCGATTTCGCGCGCTGTGGCCGGGAAGTCGCCCGTGATCACAATGACCTGAATGCCGGCCGACTGGCAGTCGGCCATGGCCTGAGGGATTTCGGGGCGCAAGGGGTCGGTCAGCCCGATCAGGCCCAGCCATTCAAAGTCAAAGTCGTGCGGGGTGTCGGGGTAGCTTTGGCCTTCAAATCGGCTGTGTGCCACCGCCAGTACGCGCAAGCCCTGTGCGGCCATGTCTGCCACGCAGGCCAGCCAGTGCGCGCGTGCACCCGAGCTCAGGTGGCACAGGTCCATGACGGCTTCGGGGGCCCCTTTGACCGAGACCACATGCGGGTCATCCGGGTCGAACCGCCAGACATGCGACATGGCTTTGAGCCTGGGGCTGAGGGCGTAGGTTTGCACCAGCTGGCCCTCGCCAAAAGTCCGATCGGTCTCGCTCAGATGGTCTTTGCCCATCGCATGGAAGGCGGTCTCCATTGGGTCGAAAGGTGTGGGGGCACTGGCCAGAATGGCGTGCTCGATCAAGGGGTGAAAAGCCGTTGAGAGTGGTGCAGCGGTTGCGGCCGGCGTGGACGACGCCTGGCCCAGTGCGGGTGTGCGCCATTGCAGCACCTCGCCAGGCTCTGAACTGCCAGCCTCCCGGGGCACGGCCAGTGCGGTCACGGTCATGCGGTTTTGCGTCAGGGTGCCGGTTTTGTCGGTGCACAAAACGCTGATGGCCCCCAGGGTTTCGATGGCGTTGATGTGCCGGGTGAGCACGCCCTCACGCGTCAGGCGACGCGCACCCATGGCCGGAAACAGCGTGAGGACCACGGAATACTCTTCGGGCAGGATGGCCATGGCCAGCGCGATGCCCGACAGCAAAGCGGGCACCCATTGACCGGTGCGCCAGACCAGGGTCAGCACCATCACCACGCAGAGCACCGCCACCAGACTGGCCAGCACCTGGACCAATCGGGCGGTCTGTTGTTGCAAGGGGGTGTCGGCTTCTTGTACCTGGCCCAATGACAGACCAATTTGTCCGATCTGGCTGCGCATGCCGGTGGCCGTGACCCGCACCTGGCCGCTGCCGCGCACAACAAACGTGCCGCCATGCACGCAGGCGTGGGGTGGCGGCTTGGGCATTGGCGACCCTGAGCCGCCTGGCTGTGGCTCCAGCGGGCTTTTGTCCACGGCCACCGATTCGCCCGTCAACAGGGATTCGTCCATTTGCAGGTTGCTGGCCTGCAGCAGCCAGCCGTCTGCGGCCACCCGGTCGCCTTCTGACAGCAGCAAACAGTCGCCTGCCACGACGTCGCTGGCGGGAATCAGCTGTGTTTGGCCGTCCCGCAGCACACGGGCCTGGGCTTGTGTGAGCTGGCGCAGGGCCTCAATGGCAGCTTCGGATTTCCCCTCCTGGTAAAAACTCAGCACCAGCACGGCCAAGACAAAGACCGACAGCGTCAGACCTTCGGTCAGGTCGCCCAGCAGCATGTACAGCAGTGCTGCCGCAACCAGCAAGGCGAACATGGGTTGGCGCAGCATGTCGGCCAGGCGTCGCCAAACGGAGCGACGCGTGCCCTGCGCCACTTCGTTGGGGCCATCCGCGGCCAGCCGCACTTGGGCTTGGGCTGTGGTCAAGCCTTGTGCGGTGTTAAGGTGATCGGGTGGATGATCGATTGCCATGGTCATCGCTCAGTTTGCGGGTGCTCATGCGGGCGCGTTTTGACGCAAGTCAAGTGAAGCCGATGGCCTCGCCCTTTGTCCATCTGCGTTCGCCCTAGGAGGCCCCATGAACCCCAAAATTCAGGAATTTCTGGACCGCATTCAGCAGCTGGAAGCGGCCATTGAGCAAGAAGCCAAGAGTCGTCGACAACAGTGGCAGGCCGATTTTGAAGAACACAAGGTGCGCTTTGAAAAAGAGGTGCTGGCGCAGCAAAAGCGCTTCAAGGAGGGCTTGCTCGGTTATGTGCTCACGGCCGAGTGGCGGCATGTGCTGTGTGTGCCCTTCATTTATCCGGTCCTCTTGCCCATGCTGCTGCTTGACGCCTTTGTCACGCTCTACCAATGGGTGTGCTTTCCCCTGTGCGGCATTCCCCGTGTCAAGCGCTCGGATTACTTTGTGTACGACCGCACACACCTGGCCTATTTGAACTGGCTGGAAAAAATCAACTGCGCCTACTGCTCGTATGGCAATGGCTTGATGGCTTATGGCCGTGAGGTGGTGGGATTGACCGAAAAATACTGGTGCCCGATCAAGCACGCACGCCGCATGATGCAAACGCATGCGCACTACCACGGCTTTGCCGATTACGGCGATGCTGAAAACTACCGCGCCGAATTGGCCCGTTTGCGGGCCGAACTGATGCAGATGCGCACGGACGCCTCGAACTCAGACCTCTGATGCCGCGGCAGGTGCGGGTGGCCGCAGGAACGACATCGGTTGTGTGCGGATGCGTTGCACAATGGCTTGGCGGATGCGCCCCCGGTTGGCCATGCTGACACTTTGTGAGGTCAAGGCCACGCGGAAGGCCAGGTAAAAACTCACGCCCAGGTTGAGTGGGCCAATCACCAGCAAACCCGCCAAGGCCCAGCTGAAAGCCGGTGTGCCGAGCGCGGGCAGACCCAGCGTGAACGCTGCCGCGGCGATTTGACCGGCCGAGAGGGTCACGTGCCGGACGTCCAGACCCAGTCCAAAAAATTGGGCAATGACTGGCACCAGCCCGAGCATCAAGCCCAGCGAGATGTTGGCGGCCAGGCCTGAAACATGGCTTTGCAGATACAGACCCAAGCGCTCTGCCCGCTGCACCCCGATCCAGCGGCGCAGACGCGGGTGGTAGCGCAAAGCCGAGCCCAGCTGGTGCAGCACAAAAGCGTTTTCCACCCAGCCTGCGACGATGCTGGAGGCAAACAGCAGCACGCCTGTGAAGGCGGCGAACAAGGCCGTGGGGCCCAGCAAACTGACCGAAGACAACACATACCGGGCTTCGGCCTCGTTGGCCATGGGGGCCAGTCCGAGCTGGGTCAGCGCCAGGCAAATCAGCAACACCATGGGCACCACGGCCAGCAGGTTGCCCAAAATGGCCGCGATCTGGGACCTGAACAGGTGGGCCACTTCGTCTACAAAGCCTTGCACGCCCTCGTCGTTGTCGATGGATTTGAGTTTGGCGGCCATGGCAGGCGCTGTCACGGCCGGTTGTTTGGTGGCCACTGTCCAGTGCAGCAGCATGACCAGCACAAACGACACCGCGTAGTTGGTGCCTGCGGCCAGGCCCGCCCAGAAAGGGGAGAGGGCCAGACCCACGATCGCGAATTTGGCCCAGGTGGTCAGGCCGATGACCGCGCCACCGCCCAAGGCCTTGCCCAGCATGCGCCGGTATTCCACAGCGTTGCGGGTGATGTAGTGTTCACCGTTTTCAGCGCTGCGCTGCGCCACTTTTTCGGCCAGCATGTGGCTGTTGGCTGCCCACAGGCTGCGGATGCTGCGGCTGTCGTGGCAGACCTGCGCCAGGTGCGCCAGCAAAGCCAGCATGGCCGGGATGGGCTCGTGCGTGAGCAAGGCTTCCATCAGGTATTTGCAGCGGATCACCAGATGCCGCAACTGCCGCAGCCGGAACACGATGCCCACCGAAATGCCGTGTTCCTGCAGGTGGGCATACACGGTGTAGGCCGCATGCCTGCAATGGTCGAGTTGCAGCTTGAGGGCTTGTGCGGCCGTTTGGCAGGCTTGACTGTGCGGGCCATGTTGCTGCAAGGCCTGGCGAAACACTTCCAGCGCCATTGGTAAATCGTGAAACGGCCGGGTGTTTTCGTCCCGACTGCTCATTCGGGTGCGGATTTCGGCCGAGTGACCGGTGGCATTGATCTGGCCCACGCAATAGGTCAGCGCGTCCATCAGATTCTCTTGCAACGCCGGCGGGGCTTGCGCAGGGGCCTGGGGCAGCATCAGCCGCGTCAAACCGCCCAGCGTGTGCTCGTCCAGAGCTTGCAACCATTGCACATCAAAGGGTTCTGGCTGCAGAAACAGAAACAGTGCACCCAGATCGCCTGTGTCGGGGGTGGCGGGCAACAGCTTCATGCGCAGGCGCTGGCCCAGGTCGCTGATGAACGCCGTGCGCGGTGCAAAACCCAAGTCGGCCAGCAAAGGCGTGGGATCGGTGTCGTCCAAAAACGCCTGCCACCAGCTTTGCCAGGCGGCCGTCAAGTCGGGGCGGGCTAGCAAGGCGTCGACCAGCAGGCCCAGCCGGGCCGCCGCTTCCCCGGGCGATTGCTGGTCACCACGCACCCACTGGATCACATCGTTGAGCCACAGGTGACGGTCGACCCTGTGGGGCAGTTGCATCAGTTGTTGTGTAAGGCTCAGCAGGGTCGGTGGAGAGGGCATGCGGTAGAGGGGTGGTGGTTGTCGTTTTTCACCATACCGCAAAGTGGTGTCTCTTCGTCGACAGCCCGGCTTTTGCAAGGTGAATAAAGTCACCGAATGAAAACATTTCAAACATTGGCCGATTTGGCCGCTTGCGTCGGCCAGGATGTGGCCGCAACCGAGTGGGTGACCATCACCCAGCAACAGGTTAACCAGTTCGCCGAGGCCACGGGCGACCACCAGTGGATCCACGTCGATGTGGAGCGGTCCAAGCAGGGCCCATTTGGCGCGCCCATTGCGCACGGCTTCCTGACCTTGTCCCTGTTGTCGCAGTTCTTTGACAAAACCATTGTGGTTTCGTCGGCCCGCATGGGGGTCAACTATGGCCTGAACAAGGTGCGTTTCATGGCGCCGGTGCCGGTGGGCAGCCGTTTGCGCGCGCACCTGCATTTGCACTCGGCCACGCCCATTGAAGGCAACGGCTTGCAGCTGCAGTGGAACGTAACGGTGGAGCGCGAAGGCAGCGACAAACCGGTGTGTGCGGCCGAGTCGCTGGTGCGCATTTACGCCTGAGTCGGCAGGCCCGGTGCCGGGCTGGCCTCGGTAAAGCCGTTTTGCCGCCAGGCTTCGAACACGGTCACCGCCACCGCGTTCGACAGGTTCAGGCTGCGCTGGCCCTCGCGCATGGGCAGTTTGATGCGCTGGGCTGTGGCGAACTGTTCACGCAACTCGGGCGACAGGCCCCGGGTTTCAGAGCCAAATACCAGCCAGTCGCCAGGTGCAAAAGCCACGCCGTGCGCAGCGCGGCTGCCGCGTGTGGTCAGGGCAAACATGCGCTTGGGGTCGGGTTGTTCGTGTGCCAGAAAACTGGCCCAGTCGGCGTGGTGGCGCAAGTCGGCGTACTCGTGGTAGTCCAGACCCGCACGGCGCATGTGCTTGTCGTCCATCGAAAAACCCAGGGGCTCGATCAGGTGCAGTGTGCAGCCGGTGTTGGCGGCCAAGCGGATGACGTTGCCGGTGTTCGGCGGGATTTCGGGCTCAACCAGGACGATATGGAACATGTCCGGTATTGTGCCTCGGCATTCAGGCGTCGCCCCCAGCTTCGGTGCGCGCCAGCACCAGGGCGCTGACCTGCGCAGCCCCCGCCTCGCGCAGCACCCGGGCTGCGGTGTGTAGCGACGCACCGCTGGTCATCACATCGTCGACCAAGACCACCTTTTTGCCGTGCAACTGCGAGGCCCGCAAGGGCTCTACCGCGAAAGCGCCCACCAGATTGGCCAGACGCTCGGCTCGGGGCAGGGTGCGCTGCGAAGGTGTATCGCGGGTGCGCAGCAGCAATTGGGCGTCGGCTTTGTTTGGACTCAATTGGCGTGCCAGCAGCCAGGACTGGTTGTAACCGCGTTCGGCCAGGCGCTGGGCTGACAGCGGAATCGGCAGCACCCAGTCGGCCGCGTCCAGCGTGTCTTCGGCCCAAGGGGTGCTTAACATCAGGGTGGCCAAAGGTCCGGCCCAGCCAGGTTGCTGCTGAAATTTGTAGCGGGCGATCAGGTCCACCCAAGGCCAGGCATAGGTGGTGGCTGTCACGCACAGGTCCAGCGGTGGAGGTGTTTTCAGGCAAGCGCCGCAGCGCCGGCTGGGGTGGGGCAAGGGCAGGGCGCAAGTTTGGCAGCGGTGTTGTGGCTGGGCAAAGCGGCTGATGCAAGTTTCGCACAGCGGTGACTGGGGCCAGCCTTGGCAAATGGCGCAGCGGCTGGGTAGCCAGCCCCAAACAGGGTCGAGGTGCGGCGACCAGAGCCTTGAGCCTATCCCTTGGAACCATTTGGGCCACATGAAATCAATATACTGCCGCCAAGCCCTGACCACAAGGCGAACCTGTCGTTCGCCTGAAGCAGGACCTCATCTTTTGAGCCTTGGCCATGTCTGCACCTGAACGCCCCCCCTCGCTGGATCCTGTTGCCGCTGCCCGCTGGTCGGCGCATCCGGTGGGCGAGGCCTCGCCTTGGCTGCACGAAGAAGTGGCTTTCCGCATGCAGGAGCGACTGGATTTCATCAAGTTGCAGCCCGAGCGCTGGGTCCATTGGGAGCCTGGTCGCGGTGGGCTGCAGGCGCAGCGGGCTTTGCAAAAGCGTTACCCGAAAGCCGAAGTCTGGTTGAACAGCGCACAGCCGGCTGAAGCCATGGCCGCGCGAGAGGTGGCGCAGGCCCGTTGGTGGCAGGCCGAGCGCTGGTTCGGGCCCCGCATCGCGCTGGGCTTGCCGCCAGCAGGCCAGGCCCAGATGCTGTGGGCCAACATGCTGCTGCACACTTGTGCCCAACCTCAACAAATTCTGAAAATCTGGCACAACACCCTGGCAGTGGATGGCTTTTTGATGTTTTCATGTTTAGGGCCAGACAGTCTGCGGGAATTGCGCGAGGCTTATGCCCGCCAAGGCTGGCCCGCGCCTGCCCATGAATTCACCGACATGCACGACTGGGGTGATATGTTGGTGGAGGCTGGCTTCGCTGAGCCGGTCATGGACATGGAGCGCATCACTCTGACCTACGAATCACCACAGCGCATGCTGGCCGATTTGCGTGCTTGGGGCCGTAATCTGCACGTCCAGCGTTTTGCGGGTCTGCGAGGGCGTCGCTGGCGAGCGCAGCTGGATCAGGTGCTGATGACACTGGCCAGACCGGAGGAAGGGGGACGTTTGTCACTCAGTTTCGAGATCGTTTATGGCCATGCGCTGAAACCCAGGCCACGTGCGTCAGTGAGTGCCCAAACTGAGATCGGCTTGGATCAGATGCGGCAAATGCTGCGCAGTGGCAGCCGGATATCCGACAAAGTTTGAGTTGAATCAAAACCCCGAGTTAACTCGGGTAAAATCCGCCCGGTTTTGGCCAGATTGCGTGCCGCCAGCATGTTAGGTTATTGAAAGTTGACAGGTGTCAAATCCAACTTACCAGTTTGCACAAGAGTCCGGACCGGCCATTCAATGGCAGCTTCGGCGCAATTGCTCTGTGACGCCCGCCCAGCTGGGTTGGCTTTACCTGTCTTTGTGTGTCTTGTCGCTGGGCATTGGGGTGTTCTTCTGGTTGCAAGGTGCCACCTTGGTTCTGGCCTTCGCAGGCTTGGAGATCACCTTGGTGGGCTTAGCTTTTCTGGCCTATGCACGGCATGCGACAGATGGCGAATGGATTTCATTGCAGGGCACCAGTCTGGTGGTGGAAAAAGAGTCTGCCGGACGCCGTGAGCGTGCAGAGTTTGCGCGTCAATGGGTGAGGGTTGAGCCTAAGTCGGGTGATCACAGTCTGATCGAGTTGTCAGGTCAGGGTCGCTCGATCGAGGTGGGGCGCTTTGTGCGCCCCGAGTTGCGTCAAGTCTTGGCGCGAGAAATCAGAAGGGCATTGCGTTCCGCGTGATGTCTGGCGATGAACAGGGTTGGCCTGGTTTGTCAAAGGTGTGAGTTCAACAGAGTCTTGGAAGTTAGTGAGAACCATGAAGAATATTTCCAACCAATTGGCTTCGCTGCTATCCCGCGCGGGCATTTTTGCAGGCGCTTGGGTGGCTACGGCAGCCCATGCCGTCAATGATTTGCCGGGCGGCCCTGCGGTCAACCAGCTCAACTTCGCACCTGCAGCGACGAAAATCGCGGAAGAGCAGCACTGGCTGCACTGGTTCATGTTGATCATCTGCACGGTGATCTTTATTGCCGTTTTTGCGGTCATGTTCTATTCCATCTGGAAGCACCGCAAGTCGGTGGGTCACAAGCCTGCGACCTTTACCGAATCCATCACGGTGGAGGTTGTTTGGACCGCAGTGCCTTTCCTGATCGTGATCCTGATGGCGCTGCCCGCCACCAAGGTGCTGGTGGCCCAAAAAGACACCACCAACGCCGATCTGACCGTGAAAGTCACTGGCTACCAGTGGAAATGGGGCTATGACTACATCAAGGGCGAGGGCGAAGGCCTGAGCTACATCTCCACGCTGGATTCCACTCAGCGCGCCATGTCCGATGCCGGCAAGCCAGAAGGCGACAACTACCTCCTCAAAGTGGACAATCCTTTGGTGGTGCCCGTGGGCCAGAAAGTGCGCGTGATCACCACCGCCAACGACGTGATTCATGCCTTTGCTGTGCCTGCTTTCGGCATCAAGCAAGACGCTATCCCAGGTTTCGTGCGTGATACCTGGTTCCGTGCTGAAAAAACCGGCGATTTCTACGGTCAGTGCCAGGAACTGTGCGGTAAGGAACACGCTTATATGCCCATCCACGTGAAGGTGCTGTCCGCTGCCGACTACGCGGCCTGGGTTGACACCGAGAAGAAAAAGCAAGCGGCCAAAGCCGACGATCCAGCCAAAGTTTGGGCTTTGGACGACTTGTCCAAGCGTGGCGAAAAAGTGTATGCCGCCAATTGCGCTGCTTGCCACCAAGCCACAGGCAAAGGTGCCGGTGCCATCAAGGCCATCGACGGCTCTGCTGTGGTGCTGGATGCCGATAAATCCAAGCAAATTGCGATTTTGCTCAACGGCCAAAACAATGGTGCCATGCCCGCATGGAAGCAGTTGTCGGACACCGAGATCGCCGCTGTGATCACCTACACCAAAAACAGCTGGTCCAACAAGACCGGTCAAATCGTGCAACCGGCTGAAGTCCTGGCCGCTCGCAAGTAAGCAGTACCGTATTCAAATCAAAGGAAATCAAGATGAGTGCCGTTCTAGACCATCACGATCACGCCCATGACGATCACGGTCACGCGCCTGCGGGCTGGCGTCGCTGGGTGTATGCCACCAACCACAAAGACATCGGTACCTTGTACCTGTTGTTCAGTTTTGCCATGCTGATGATCGGTGGCGTGCTGGCGCTGGGTATCCGCGCCGAGCTGTTCCAGCCCGGCCTGCAAGTGGTCAACCCAGAGTTGTTCAACCAGTTCACCACCATGCACGGCATCATCATGGTGTTCGGTGCGATCATGCCTGCCTTTGTGGGCTTTGCGAACTGGATGTTGCCTTTGCAAATTGGCGCCTCTGACATGGCCTTTGCCCGCATGAACAACTTCAGCTTCTGGCTGATGGTGCCAGCGGGCGCCATGCTGGTGGGTTCGTTCTTCATGCCTGGCGGCGCACCTGCTGCCGGCTGGACCCTTTACGCACCCCTGACCCTGCAAATGGGTCCCTCCATGGACGCGGGTATTTTTGCCATGCACATCCTGGGTGCTTCGTCCATCATGGGCTCGATCAACATCATCGTGACCATCTTGAACATGCGCGCCCCCGGCATGACCTTGATGAAGATGCCCATGTTCGCTTGGACCTGGCTCATCACCGCCTACTTGCTGATTGCCGTGATGCCCGTTTTGGCTGGCGCGATCACCATGACCTTGACTGACCGTCACTTTGGCACCAGCTTCTTCAACCCCGCCGGTGGTGGTGACCCGGTCATGTACCAGCACATCTTCTGGTTCTTCGGTCACCCTGAGGTGTACATCATGATCTTGCCGGCCTTCGGCATCATCAGCCAGATCGTGCCCGCGTTCTCGCGCAAGAAACTCTTCGGCTACGCCTCCATGGTGTACGCCACATCGTCGATCGCCATCCTGTCGTTCATTGTGTGGGCGCACCACATGTTCACGACCGGCATGCCTGTGACCGGCCAGCTGTTCTTCATGTACGCCACGATGTTGATTGCCGTGCCGACCGCTGTGAAGATCTTCAACTGGATCGCCACCATGTGGCGCGGTTCCATGACGTTTGAAACCCCCATGCTGTTCGCAGTGGGCTTCATCTTCGTGTTCACCATGGGTGGTTTCACGGGTCTGATTCTGGCTATGGCTCCTATAGATATCCAGTTGCAAGATACCTATTACGTGGTGGCCCACTTCCACTATGTGCTGGTGGCGGGTTCCCTGTTTGCACTGTTCGCAGGCGTTTACTACTGGATTCCCAAGTGGACCGGTGTGATGTACAACGAAACGCGCGGCAAGATCCATTTCTGGTGGTCGTTGATCTCCTTCAACGTAACCTTCTTCCCGATGCACTTCTTGGGTCTGGCCGGTATGCCCCGACGCTATGCCGACTACCCCATGCAGTTCACCGACTTCAACATGATTGCCTCTGTGGGTGCCTTCTTCTTCGGCTTTGCACAGGTTTACTTCTTCCTGTTCATTGTGTTGCCTGCCATGATGGGCAAGGGCGACAAAGCGCCTCAGAAGCCTTGGGAAGCGGCCGAAGGTCTGGAATGGGAAGTGCCTTCGCCAGCACCCTTCCACACCTTTGAAAATCCACCCAAGCTGGACGCTACTGCGACCCGCGTGATCGGTTGATCGACATGGCGATGACACCCGAGCAAAGAAAAAGCAATGTGCGCCTGGGCCTGATCCTGGCTTCGGTCGCACTGGCGGTCCTGCTGGGTTTTGTGGCCAAGTTGCTGTTGTTGAACCCTTGAAAGACCCAAGATGAACCTGCGCGGTGAAAATCTGAAGATGGTGGGCAAGCTGGCGGTTGTGACCGCGGGCATGTTCTGCTTCGGTTATGCGCTGGTGCCCATCTACAAGGCCATTTGTGAGATCACGGGCATCAACATCCTGTCGATTTCCGAAACCCAGATCCCTGGCAATGCCAAGGCGGGTAAAGCGGCCGAGGTCTTGCGCAACAGCCAAGTCGACACCACGCGCACCATCACCGTCGAATTCGACGCCAATGTGCGTGGTCCTTGGCAGTTCAAACCTGAAAAGCGTTCCATGCAGGTTCACCCCGGTGAACTGAGCACCGTGATGTACGAGTTCCAGAATGTGCAAAACCGCCGTATGGCAGCGCAAGCCATTCCTAGCTATGCACCACGCCAGGCGGCTAACCATTTCAACAAGCTCGAGTGTTTCTGTTTTAACCAGTACACCCTGGAGCCTGGTGAGAAGAAGTCTTGGCCCGTTGCGTTTGTGATCGATCCCAAGTTGTCCAAAGACGTGACCACCATCACACTGTCCTACACCTTCTTTGAGGTGGGCGGTAAGACACCTGCCGCACCGACAGCCCCTTTGGCCGCTGCCGAACTGGTGTTGCCGGTCAAAACAGGATCGGGTTCATGAACACGCCTCAACCGTCTGCCAAGCGCAAAGCTTCCTGGTTGCGGACTGTTCAGGCCGTGTTGTGGTCCTTTGTCGGTCTTCGCAAGAATTCCGAATACCAGCAAGACATTGAAAAACTCAACCCGTTCCACATCATCGGTGTGGCTATCGGCGCAGCATTGTTGTTTGTCCTGGGGTTGATCGCCCTGGTCAATTGGGTTGTGGTCCAGCCAACGGGCCTTTAACCAACCAAAATTAGATTTCGAAAGAAGAGAGAGCAGGAGTCCCCATGAGTTCAGCAGCACACGGCAGCACGCCTTATTACTACGTTCCCCACGAGTCACGCCACCCGGTGATGGCGGCCATTGGCCTGTTCTTCCTGATTCTGGGTGCAGGGCAGTGGATCAACGGCTCCGAGTGGGGCATGTATTGCCTGTTTTTTGGCATGGCTTGGTGGCTCATCGTTTTGTACCAGTGGTTTTCGGAAGCTGTTCGTGAGAGCGAAGGCGGCATGTATGGGCACAAAATCGACTTGTCTTACCGCTGGAGCATGACCTGGTTCATTTTCTCGGAAGTCATGTTCTTCGGTGCGTTCTTCACGGCGCTGTGGTGGGCGCGTTCGCACTCGGTGCCTGCTCTGGGCAGTCTCGAAAACGCCCTGCTTTGGCCAGATTTCAAAGCCGCCTGGCCAAGCCTGGTGGCAGGCGCCACCACCTCGCCGGCTGGTATTGTTGAGCCCTTCCAGACCATGGGTCCTTTCTGGCTGCCCACGATCAACACGGCTTTGCTGCTGACATCGGGTGTGACCCTGACCATTGCCCACCACGCCATTCAGGTGGGTGATCGCAGCAAGACCATTAAATTCATGTGGTTGACGGTGTTGTTGGGTGTGACGTTCTTGTTTGTTCAGGGCTATGAATACGCCCACGCCTGGAGCGACTTGAACCTGAAACTGTCCTCTGGTATTTACGGCTCCACTTTTTACATGTTGACTGGTTTCCACGGCTTCCACGTGCTTGTCGGCATGTTGATGCTGTTGTTCATCACTTTGCGTTTGCAAAAAGGCCACTTCACCAAAGATCGTCACTTCGGCTTCGAGGGTGCGGCTTGGTACTGGCACTTCGTCGACGTGGTCTGGTTGGGCTTGTACATCTTGGTGTACTGGATGTGATCTTGCCGATGGCACAACAAAAAAGCGCCCAAGGGCGCTTTTTTGTTGTCGACTGGCTTGAGGCCGAATTTGCTTCAAATTCGGCTTAAACCTTCAGGTGGAAAAGCCAGGCTAAATGGATCAGGCACCAGCCGGTATGCCTGTGGGTTGGATCCAACCCATCTTCCAGGACACCAACACGCAAATGAAGAGGACAATCGAAAAGCCGACTCGAAAAGCCAGTGCAGTGGCCATGCTGCCTTTTTTGGGTGTTTGTCCATCGGATGGCGGAGCGCTGCCCCGCATCATGTACATCAGGGCAGAGCCCAAACTCAACAAAATGGCAATAAACGCAATGACGACCAGAATTTTCATGAACGCATTATCCAATGACTGAGAAAACCCCGGGCTGGCAAAGATGGCTGGTGCTTGGCATGGCGGTGCTGGGCGTGGCCGTGACTTTTTCTTTGGGTCTGTGGCAGCTGGGTCGGGCAGCCGAGAAAACCGCGCTGCAAGACGCCAGAACGCAGCAATCGGCCATGGCCGCGCTGGACGGCCGCAGCCTGGGCTCGGCATCGGGCGACGCAGCCTCACTTGCTGCGCTGATCCACAGGCGCATGGTGCTGACAGGGAGTTGGCTGCCCCAGCACACGGTGTACCTGGAGAACCGGCAAATGAACGGCAAGCCTGGCTTCTTTGTGCTGACCCCACTGCAAATCGAGGACACGGGCGCGGTGGTGCTGGTGCAGCGCGGCTGGGCGCAACGCTCATTCACCGACCGCACGGCATTGCCTCGCATTGAGACCCCACCCGGGCAGGTGGAGGTACCAGGGCATTTGGCCCCATGGCCATCAAGGCTCTATGACTTTGGCGGGGCCGAGCAAGGCCCGATACGGCAAAATCTAGACCAGCAAGCTTTTCGGCGTGAGACGGCGCTGCCTTTGCTCGAAGTCACCTTGCTGCAATCAGGTGCAGCGTCTGAAGGCTTGCTGCGCGAGTGGCCTGTGGTCGCCAGTGGTGTTGAAAAGCACCACGGATACGCTTTTCAATGGTTTGGCCTGAGTGGCCTGATCGCTCTACTTTATGTCTGGTTCCAAATTGTCCAACCCCGCCGCACAAAACGACCTGCCTGATAGCCCACTGGCCATGACCGTGCACGATATGCCGCGCCCGGGCGAAGTGGTGCAGGCCGATGCGCAACGCACGCGCATGGGCCGCTGGAAGATGATCGCCATGCTGCTGATCTGCGCTTCTCCGGTCATCGCTTCGTACTTCACCTACTACGTGGTGCGCCCGGAGGGACGCCGCAACTATGGCGAACTGATCCAGCCACAAAAAGACATGCCACAGGCTTCGGCCCAAAATCTGCAAGGCGAGGCGGTGCCCCTGGCCAGCCTGAAAGGCCAGTGGCTGCTGGTGAATGTGGGCTCGGGTGCGTGCGCCGAGCGTTGCCAGCAAAACCTGTATTTTCAGCGCCAGCTGCGCGAAATTTTGGGCCGTGACAAGGACCGCCTGGATCGTGTCTGGTTGATCACCGACGATGCCCCGGTGGCCGAGAGCTTGTTGCCGGCCTTGAACATGGCGCATGTGCTGCGCCTGGATGCAGCCACAGTACAAAGCTGGGTCAGCCCGGCCAAGGATCAGCAACTGCAGGACCACTTGTACGTGATCGACCCAATGGGCAATTTCATGATGCGTTTCCCCGCCAACATGGATGTGCCCAGTGCCTCGAAAGCCAAGCGTGATCTGGAGCGGCTGCTCAAAGCTTCATCGTCTTGGGACCAGGCGGGGCGCTGACACATGACCGAAGTGGACCTGTACAACCTGGCACCTGTTTTTCAGTTGATGGCCGTGGGCCTGGCCGTGGCAGCCTTGCCCCTGGCCTGGTGGTTCTGGCGACAGCGCAGCGCCACGCCAGCCAGTCGTTTGAAGGCCTTGACCCTGATCACCTTGTTCCTGACCTTCGATTTGGTGCTGTTTGGTGCTTTCACGCGCTTGACCGATTCCGGCCTGGGATGCCCCGATTGGCCAGGCTGCTATGGCAGCGCCACACCCCTCGGGGCCAAAACCGAAATCACGGCTGCGCAGACCGCCATGCCCACCGGGCCCGTGACGCACGGCAAGGCCTGGATCGAGATGGTGCACCGCTACCTCGCCACAGGCGTGGGGGTGTTGATCATGAGCCTGGCAGCCATGACATGGTGGCAGCGCCGCCACAGCCGCGTGCTCAGCCCCTGGTGGCCCACTTTCACACTGGTCTGGGTGTGTTTGCAAGGGGCGTTCGGGGCGCTCACGGTGACCATGAAGCTGTTTCCCGCCATCGTGACATTGCACCTGATGTTCGGCATCGGCTTGCTAGCCTTGCTGATGGCGCAGGCAGTGCGTTATGAAGGTGCCGCATCCCGACCCATCCCGTCGGCCTTGCGCACCGGTTTGTGGTGGGGCTTTGGCTTGCTGTGGCTACAAATCGCTCTGGGCGGCTGGGTCAGCACCAACTATGCGGTGCTGGCCTGTCCTGACTTTCCGACCTGCAACGGCCAGTGGGTGCCTGACATGAACTGGCAGGGCTTCAGCATCTGGCGTGAGCTGGGGCTCACGCCCGAGGGTCAGGTCCTGCCTTTTGTGGCCCTGTCAACCATTCATTTTGTGCACCGCTCGGCGGCCTGGCTGGTGTTGGCGCTGTTGCTGTGGTGTGGCTGGCGCTTGCGTCAGCAAACGAATTTGCAGACAGCAGGCCGGGTTTTGCTCGGCCTGTCGGCCCTGCAGTTCTTCACTGGCTTGAGCAATGTGGTGTTTGACTGGCCCCTGCTGGCCGCTGTGCTGCACACCGGGGGCGCTGCGGCGATGGTCGTCACGCTGACTTGGGTGCTCTCCATCAGTCGGGCCGATAATGCCTTGCGTTTTTCCAACCCATCTAGGCCTGCCGAATGACCGCCGCCACTGCCCGTTTGCCCCTGTCCGCCTGGCAACAGTATTACGCGTTGACCAAGCCCCGCGTGGTCCAGCTGATCGTCTTTTGTGCCTTGATCGGCATGGTACTGGCTGTGCCTGGTCTGCCCAGTTTCGCCGAATTGAAGCTCGGCCTGTGGGCTTGTATGGGGATTTGGCTGGTGGCGGGCGCGGCTGCGGCCTTCAACTGCCTGGTGGAAAAAACCATCGACGCCAAAATGAAGCGCACCGCCTGGCGACCCACTGCCAAGGGCGAATTGAGTGATCGGCAGGCCTTGCTGTTCTCGGCCGTGCTCTGCGCGGTGGGCTCGGCCGTGCTGTACGTGCTGGTCAACCCGCTGACCATGTGGCTCACCTTTGCCACCTTTGTGGGCTACGCCATCATTTACACGGTGATCCTGAAACCGCTCACGCCGCAAAACATCGTGATCGGCGGGGCCAGCGGGGCCATGCCGCCCGTGCTGGGCTGGGCGGCCATGACGGGCCAGGTCGGGCCCGAGGCGCTGATCCTGTTCCTCATCATCTTCCTGTGGACACCCCCACACTTCTGGGCGCTGGCGCTGTACCGGGTAGAGGACTACCGCAAGTCGGGCCTGCCCATGCTGCCGGTGACGCACGGCAACGAATTCACCCGTCTGCAGATTCTGCTGTACACCATCGTGCTGATGGCGTCCTGCCTGATGCCCTTTGTGTACGGCATGAGCTCCTGGCTGTACCTGGCCGCCGCGGTGGTGCTGAGCATCGGCTTCATCGGCTATGCGGTGGCTTTGTACCGCGAATATTCGGACGAGCTGGCTCGCAAGACTTTCCGTTTTTCGCTGATCCACCTGAGCGCCTTGTTTGCCGCTTTGTTGATCGATCACTACATTTTTTGAGACCCCAGCATGTTGCAACGCAGAGTTTTTTCACGCGCCGCCTTGGCTTTGGGGCTGGCTGCCGTGGTCGGTGGCCTGATGGGTTGCGGTCAGGACAAACCAGCCTTTCGCGCGGTGGACATCACCGGGGCCGACTACGCCCAAGGCTGGGAGTTGAGTGACCAAGACGGTCAGGTGCGCACCCTCAAGGATTTTGCTGGCAAAGCCGTGGTGGTGTTTTTTGGTTTCACCCAATGCCCAGATGTCTGCCCCACCGCCTTGCAGGAAATGGCGCAGGCCAAACAGTTGCTGGGGGCCGATGGGGCCAAGCTGCAGGGCATCTTCATCACGGTGGACCCTGAGCGCGACACACCGGAGTTGCTCAAGGCCTACATGGCCAATTTCGGGTCGGATTTTGTGGCCTTGCGCCCCACGCTGGAGCAGCTGCCCCAGGTGACCAAGGACTTCAAGATCTATTACAAAAAGGTCGAAGGCAAAACCCCCACCAGCTACACCATGGACCACTCGGCGGGCAGCTTCACCTTTGACCCACAAGGGCGCATTCGCCTGTACAACCGCCATGCCAGCGGCGCCGAAGCGCTGGCGGCCGATGTGAAGATCTTGCTCAGCGGCAAATGAGCCCAGGCTGCAGGGCCCGGAGCTGATCACACAGCTTCAGGTCCCGCTTCAGGCCCTTCAATTCAACTCGATTTTCTGGCTGCGGATGATGTCGCCCAGGGCTTTCGTGTCGGACTGAATGCGGTTGCGCAAACCTTCGGGCGACGAACCCACCACCTGCCAACCTTGCTGGAACAGCCGCGCACGCATCTCGGGCGCACGCACGATCTCACTGACCACGGCCGACAGCTTGCTGGCCATAGCCGCGGGCATCGAGGCTGGAGCGGCCACCGCGTTCCAGATTTCCAGCTGGTAATCCTTCACGCCGATTTCACTCAGACTGGGCACATCAGCAGCCAAGGGGCTGCGCCCGGTGCTTGACGTTCCGATAGCCCGCAATTTGCCGCCACGCACCTGGGCGGCTGCCATCGCGGGCGGCAGCAAGGCCAGTTGCACCTGGCCACCGATCATGGCGGTGATGATTTGCGGGTTGCCGGGGTAGGGCACATGCACGGGCGCAATGCCGGCTTTGGTTTTGAGCAGCTCCATGCCCAGGTGTGCCACCGTGCCCACGCCTGGCGAGGCATAGCTGAGTTGGTTGCCGGCTTTTTGGGCTTGGCTCAGCCACTCGGCGGCGGTTTGGCCCGGCGCGTTGGCCGGTACTGCGAGCACCAGCGGCGCTTTGCCGATCAGGCTGATGGGCGCCAAGTCTTTGAGCGGGTCATAAGGCACCTTGGGGTTCAGGATGCGGGCAATCGTCATGTTGCCGTTGATCATCAGGCCCAGGGTGTGGCCGTCGGTGGATTTGGCGACGAAGTCAGCCGCGATGTTGCCGCCCGCGCCCACTTTGTTCTCGACGATCACGTTTTGGCCCAGGGCTTTGGCCAGCGGTTCGGCCAAGGCGCGGGCTGTCAGGTCGGGGCTGGAGCCGGCCGGGAAGCCGACCACCAGGCGCACGGTTTGCGTGGGCCAAGTTGCTGTCGATGCGGTGGCCGATGGGCTTGCCCAAGTGGGCGTCAGCCCCAATGCCAAAGCAGCGCCAAGCGCTTGCGCCAAATGGCGGCGAGAAAAACCAAAGGGGGTGTGAACGGGCATGGCAGATTCCTTGAAAACAAAAACTGCAGCAACTTTAGCGCAGAGCAGTCGAAAATACCCGGTCAAAACCGGGTATCCGAATCAGGCGGCCCACAAGCATAGCGGTCAAGCGAACTCGACCAGCGCCTTTTTCATTTTCTTCATGGCCGCCACCTCGATCTGGCGGATGCGCTCGGCGCTCACGCCGTACTCATCGGCCAGGTCGTGCAGCGTCATACCGCCCGAGCCGTTGTCGTTCACCTTGAGCCAGCGTTCTTCCACGATGCGGCGGCTGCGCTCGTCCAGCACATTCAGCGCGGTCGCCAATCCATCGCTGGCCATCACATCGCGCTGGTGCGCTTCGATCATGGCGGTGGGCTCGTGGTTCACATCGGCCAGGTAGGCAATCGGGCCAAAAGCCTGTTCGCCGTCATCCGAGGGGGCCGGGTCCAGCAACACGTCGCCGCCAGACAGGCGCATTTCCATCTCCAGCACCTCCTCGCGCTTGACGTTCAGGCTGTGCGCCATCGAATCCACCTGGTCGGGCGTCAGGGTGTCGCGGTGCGTGCCTTCGTCGGCATCGGCTTTGTAGCCCTGCTTCATCGAGCGCAGGTTGAAAAACAGCTTGCGCTGGGCCTTGGTGGTGGCCACCTTGACCATGCGCCAGTTTTTGAGGATGTACTCGTGGATTTCGGCCTTGATCCAGTGCAGCGCGTAGCTGACCAAGCGCACGCCTTGCTCGGGGTCAAAGCGCTTGACCGCCTTCATCAAACCCACATTGCCTTCCTGGATCAGGTCGCCATGCGGCAGGCCGTAGCCCAGGTATTGGCGAGACACCGACACCACCAGGCGCAGGTGCGAGAGCACCAGCTTGCGGGCGGCTTCGAGGTCGTCGTTGGCTTTGAGTTGGCGGGCGGCTTCCTGCTCTTCCTCGAGGGTGAGCATGGGCATGCGGTTGACCGCAGAGATGTAGGCGTCGAGGTGGCCAAGCGAGGGCACGACCGCCCAGGGGTTGCTCAGCGTGATGGCTGTGGCGGGGGAACCAGTTTGAATGTTCATACCAGAACTCCTTTCAGAATACTGCAATATTAGCACTCTCTAGCTGTGAGTGCTAAAGCGAGCCCGACACCACATGGGTATCAGGGTTTTCCCTTAATATCAAGGCAATGATGCGCTCAAGGCGGGGCTGCGTCAGTGCGTTGCAGAACGCTTCAGCTCAAGAGCGCCTGGGCAAACTCGCGGGCGTTGAAGGTTTCCAGGTCTTCCAGTTTTTCGCCCACGCCGATGAAATACACCGGAATCGGCTTTTCCCGGGCGATGGCGCACAACACGCCGCCTTTGGCCGTGCCGTCCAGCTTGGTCACGATCAGGCCCGTCAGGCCCAGGGTCTCGTCAAAGGCCTTGACCTGGGCCAGGGCGTTTTGTCCGGTGTTGCCATCGATCACCAGCAGCACCTCGTGTGGGGCGGTGCCATCGGCCTTTTGCACCACGCGCTTGATCTTTTTCAGCTCTTCCATCAGGTGCAGTTGCGTCGGCAGACGCCCGGCGGTGTCCACCAGCACCACGTCGCGCCCCCGGGCGCGGCCAGCGCTCACCGCGTCAAAGCTCACGGCGGCCGGATCGCCCCCTTGTTGGCTGACGATCTCCACCGTGTTGCGGGTGGCCCAGACGGCCAGCTGCTCTTTGGCGGCGGCGCGGAAGGTGTCGGCGGCAGCCAGCAGCACGCTCAGGCCTTCGTCGGCCAGGTGCTTGGTCAGTTTGCCAATCGATGTGGTTTTACCCGCGCCGTTGACCCCCGCCACCATGATCACCGTTGGGTGGTGATCGCCAATGGTCAGGGGCTTTTGCAAGGGCTGCAGCAGGTCGGTGATGGCATCGGCCAGCAAGGTTTTGACCTGCGAAGGGTCGGTGGCCTTGCTGTCTTTCACGCGGTGCTTGAGGTCTTGCAGCAAATGCTCGGTCGCTTTGACCCCGCTATCGGCCATCAGCAGGGCGGTTTCCAGCTCTTCGTAGAGTTCGTCGTCGATGCGCGTGCCGGTGAAGACGGTGGTGATGCTGGAGCCGGTCTTGCGCAGCCCGGCCTTCAGGCGGTCCAGCCAGCCCTGGCGAGCGGCCGGGGCGGCGGTGGGCTCAACAGCCGTGACAGGGGCATCAACAGGAGCCGCCGCGACAGGCGCAGCGGCCGATTGGACCTCGGTGGGCGGGGATTTTTTTTTGAAGAAACTGAACATGGTGTGGATTTCAAGGATCATGCATTCTATGAAACTGAACTTTCTCTTGGGACTTTCGCTGGCTACCGCCTGCTTGGCCAGCAGCGGCAGTGTCTGGGCGCAGACACCTCAAGGCTTGAAGCAGACCCATGCCGCGCCCGGCCGGGCTGCAGCGGCCCAGGCCCACACCTTCACTTTGGCCAATGGCATGGCGTTGTGGGTCAAGCCCGACCGGCGCGCGCCCACCGCGGTGCACATGGTCTGGTTGCGTGCGGGTTCGATGGACGAGGTGGACGGCACCAGCGGCGTGGCCCATGTGCTGGAGCACATGCTGTTCAAAGGCACGCCCACCCTGGCTGTGGGGGAATTCTCGCGCCGCGTGGCCGCTTTGGGTGGGCGTGACAACGCGTTCACGTCCAAGGACTACACCGGCTACTTCCAGCAAATTCCGTCGAACCAGCTCGAAGCAGTGATGCGTCTGGAAGCCGACCGCTTTGCCAACAACCAATGGCCCGACGCCGAATTCGCCAAAGAACTGGAAGTGGTGAAAGAAGAGCGCCGGCTGCGCACCGAGGACAACCCGCGTGCCCAGTTGCACGAAATGTTGTCCGCGACCGCCTTGACCGCCTCGCCCTACCGCCGCCCCATCGTGGGCTGGATGAGCGATCTGGAAGCCATGACGGCGCAGGACGCTCGCGACTTCTACCGCAAGTGGTACACGCCAGCCAACGCGGTGGTTGTGGTCGCGGGCGATGTCGACCCGCTGCAGGTCAAGGCCTTGGCCGAGAAAACCTATGGCCTTATCCCGCCCCGCGCCGTGCCCGAGCGCAAACCCCGGGATGAGCCCGCGCAGCAAGGCCTGCGCCGTTTCGAATTCAAAGCGCCTGCCGAGCAGTCGTATGTGGCGCTGGCCTTCAAGGTGCCGAGCTTGGTGAGTCTTGCAGCTTCACCCGAGCATGACGATGCCCTGGCCTTGACGGTGCTGGCCGCTGTGCTCGATGGCTACAGTGGCGCCCGGCTGGAACGTGCCTTGACGCAAGGCGAGAACCGCCTGGCCGACAGTGTGGGGGCGCACAACGGTTTGATGGGTCGTGGCCCGCAGTTCTTTTACCTGGACGGCGTGCCCGCCGAAGGCCAAAGCCCCGAAGCCCTGGAAGCGGCCTTGCGTGCCCAGGTGCAGCGCGTGGCCACAGAAGGCGTGACCGAGGCCGAGTTGCAGCGCGTCAAGACCCAATGGGTAGCCAGTGAAATCTACAAGCTTGACTCGGTGTTCAACCAGGCCCGGGAATTGGGCGTGGCCTGGACACTGGGCCTGCCCCCCGACTACGGCGCGCAGTTGATCGCGCGTTTGCGGCAAGTCACCCCCGCCCAGGTGCAGGCTGTGGCGCAAAAATATTTTGGCGATGACAGCCTCACCGTTGCCACCTTGCGGCCCCAACCCCTCTCGGGCCAGCCCCGGGCACGCCGTGCCTTGCCGGGTGCCCGGCATTGAGACGCGTTCCAGTCATGAAAGTTCCTCACCCCATGTCCCCGATGCCCTCCCTGTTCAGGACCCCCAAGGCTTTGCTGCGGTCTGCCTTGGCGCTGACCTGCTGGGGCGCGTCCTGCTGGGCGCAAGCGGCCTTGCCCATCCAGCACTGGACCCAGCCCAGCGGTGCACGCGTGTACCTGGTCGAGAGCCACGCCATCCCCATGGTCGATGTGCAGATCGATCTGGATGCGGGCAGCCGCCGTGATCCTGCTGCGCAAGCCGGGCTGGCCTCGGTCATGGCCGGGCAAATGGCCAGTGGCATGCGGGCCCATCCCCAGGGCCAGGGGCCGTATCCGCAGGCCATGGATGAAAACCAGATCGGTGAAGCCTGGGCCGACCTGGGCGCCAGCTTTGGCGGCAGTGCGGGTGCAGACCGCATGAGCTTTGCCCTGCGCAGCCTGAGCTACCCCGACCTGCTCGATAAGGCCGTGGCCTTGGCGGCGCGGCAAATGGCGCATCCGGCTTTCCCCGAGGCCATGTGGGTGCGCGACCGCGAGCGCATGAGCGCGGCCATCCGCGAGTCGCTGACCAAACCGGCCACGCTGGTGCAGCACCGCTTTGCCTCGGCCGTCTACGGCACGCACCCTTACGGTTACCGCACCACCCCCGAGACCCTGTCGCGCATCGGTGTGCAGGACATGCAAAAGCTGCATGCCCAGTCGCTGCAGACCTGCCGTGCATCGGTGAGCGTGGTGGGCGCACTCACCCGGGCGCAGACCGATGTGCTGGTCACCCGTTTGCTGGCCTTGTGGCCGAACAAGGCGGCGTGCAAGCCCTTGCCCGCTGTGCCCGAAGTGGCGGCTTTGACCCAGGCGCAAAGCCTGACCGTGCCCTTTGATTCGGCCCAGGCCCATGTCCTGATCGGGCAGCCCGGCTACCCACGCAGCGACCCCGACTTCTTTGCACTGCTGGTGGGCAACCACATTCTGGGCGGTGGGGGCTTTGTGTCGCGCCTGACCGAGCAAGTGCGCGAAAAGCGGGGTCTGTCCTACAGCGTGTACAGCTACTTTTCACCCGGTTTGCATGCGGGGGCTTTCACCGTGGGTCTGCAAACCCGCCCGGATCAAGCCGCTCAAGCGGTCGCGGTGGCACAGGAGGTGGTGCAAACCTTTGTGCGCGAAGGCCCCACCGAGGCCGAGTTGCAGGCTGCCAAATCCAATCTGGTGGGTGGCTTTGCACTGCGCATTGACAGCAACCGCAAGCTGCTGGACAACGTGGCCAACATCGCCTGGAACCGTTTGCCGCTCACTTACCTGGACACCTGGACCCAGCAAGTCGAGCGTGTGAGCCTGAGTGATGTGCGCCGCGCCATGTCGCGGGTCTTGCAGCCCGAGCGCATGGTCACGGTGGTGGTCGGTGCCCCGTCGTCTTGATCTGTTGAACGGCGGTTGCGAAATTCCTGGGGATGACTTGTCAGGCTGCGCAGGCAAACACATGGCGTTACAACTGCGGTGCTGCATGGGTCATCAGAACCCTGTGCGGCCGCGTTGAAGTTGCAAGTCCAGCAAGGTGTTGGACTTGCAACCTGAACCAAGGATCTTTCAAATGAACAAGCTGCTCGCCACCCTCGTCGCCGGTTTCTTTGCTGTTGGCGCATTCGCCCAAGCCCCTGCTGCGGCGCCCGCTGCAGCTGTGGCTGCCCCTGCCGTGGCAGTGGCCACCGCCAAAACAGAGGCCAAAGATGCCAAGGCCGCTTTGAAAGCCGATGCCAAAGCCGAGAAAAAGGCCACCTCCAAGGCAGACAAGAAAGCGGCCCAAGCTGCAGCCAAAGCCGATGCGTCGGTGGTGAAGGCGGAAGCCAAAGTGGACGCCAAAGTCGCTCAGCCCAAGTGAGCGCCATGGCCAGGCTTCTGGCCTGGCCAGCGTAGATGAAAAAAACCAGCGCTTCGCTGGTTTTTTTCTGTCGGCGCCTCAAGCCCGAGCAGGGGTCGCATGTCCCGGGGCTCGTCGTCTTGGCCTTTACACTTGCGGGCTATGCCTTCACCCTCTTCTTCACGCCAGTCGGCCAGCGGCAGTTCCCGCCAAGCCGACGCCAAAAAGCCTCAGTACCGAGCGCCCAAAGGCCCGCCTTCGCAAGAGATCCGCATCATTGGCGGGCAATGGCGCCGCACCCGGCTGAAGGTGATCGACAAACCCGGCCTGCGCCCCACACCCGACCGTGTGCGCGAAACCTTGTTCAACTGGCTGGGCCAGGACCTGAGCGGTTGGCGCTGTGTGGATGCGTTTGCAGGCACAGGCGTGTTGGGTCTCGAAGCCGCCTCGCGTGGCGCAGCCCATGTGTTGATGGTCGAGCAAGATGCTGTGCTGGTGCGCGACTTGCAGGACAACGCCACGCGGCTCAAAGCCAGCATGGTCAGCGTGCAGCGCGGTGACGCTGTGACCGCCTTGGGCCGTTTGCCTGCGGGCAGCGTGGACCTGGTGTTTCTGGACCCGCCTTTTGACGGACCCTGGTTTGAACCTGCGCTCAAAGCAGCGGCCAAAGCGGTGCCTGTGGGTGGCTGGATTTATCTGGAAGCGCCTGTGGCCTGGAGCGCTGAGGCCTTGGACGCTTGGGGGTTGCACTGTGAGCGCCACCTCAAAGCAGGGGCCGTGCATGCCCATTTGTTGCAACGCACCGCATAATTTGTCGGACAAGCCATTCAAGCCCGCCCCCGCTTTTCAAGGACCCCACCATGAGCCGATCTGCCAACGCTGCTGTCACCGCCGTGTACTCCGGCACCTTTGATCCGCTCACCCTGGGGCACGAAGACGCAATCCGCCGTGCCGCCAAATTGTTCGACCAGGTCATCATTGCGGTGGCGGTGGCGCACCACAAAAAAACCCTGTTCAGCCTGGACGAGCGCGTGGCCTTGGCGCAAGCCGCCTTGGCCGATTGCCCCAACGTGAAGGTGCTGCCCTTTGACGGTCTGATTGTGGAATTTGTGCGGGCGCAAAACGCCCAGGTCATCGTGCGCGGCCTGCGCTCGGTGACCGACTACGACTACGAAACGCAAATGTCGGGCATGAACCGCCACTTGGCTCCCGAGGTGGACACGGTGTTTTTGCATACCAGCGCGGGCGTGCAGCACATCAGCAGCACCTTGGTGCGCGAAATCGCCAAGCTCGGCGGTGATGTTTCGGGCCTGGTGTCTGGCCCCGTGCTCAACGCCTTGCAGGGCAAAGTCGCGACCAAGCACTGAAACTCAAAGCTCCGCACCTTCCACCAAAAAGCGCACCCGCTTTTGGCCCTGCCACTCGTCGGCGTCGAGCCGATAGGCCAGTTTCACTTTTGAGGGCAAAGGCTCGGTGCGGCCAAACCAGATGCCGTCGACCGGCTGGCCCTGGTGCTTCATCTTGAGCGACAGGTGTTTTTCGCCCACCAAGCGTTGCGACAAGATCTCGATCTCTTCGCAGAACACGGGTGGCGCAAAGCCCTGGCCCCAGACCTCGTGGTGCAGCATGTCCACCAAATCCACCCGGTGGTATTCGGCGGGCAGCGGGCCGTCGGTTTCCAGGCGGCGTTGCAGCGTGGCCGCGTCCAGCCATTCCATGGCCACCTGGTTCAGCGTTTCCTCGAACACATCCAGATGCTCTTCGGCAATAGTGCAGCCCGCCGCCATGGCGTGGCCGCCGAAGCGCAGCAGCACGCCCGGGGCGCGTTTGGCCACCAGGTCGAGCGCGTCGCGCAAATGAAAGCCCGCAATCGAGCGGCCTGAGCCTTTGAGTTCGTGCTCTTTGCCCGGGGCGCTGCTGGCCGCAAACACAAAGGTGGGGCGGTGCAGCTTGTCCTTGATGCGCGAGGCCACGATGCCCACCACGCCTTCGTGAAAGTCCGGATCGAACACGCAAATGGCAGGCGGCGGCTCGTCGCCCTCGTCAAACAAGGACTCGGCCATTTCCATCGCCATCTCGCGCATGTCGCCTTCGATCACGCGGCGTTCGCGGTTGATCGCGTCCAGCTGTTTGGCCAGCTCGTCGGCGCGGCCTGCGTCGTCGGTCAGCAGGCACTCGATGCCGAGTGTCATGTCGGCCAAGCGGCCTGCCGCGTTGATGCGCGGCCCCAGGGCAAAGCCAAAGTCAAAGGTCGTGGCCCTGGCGGTTTCGCGGCTGGCCGCCCGCATGAGCGCGGCCATGCCTGGGGGCAGGGCACCCGCACGCACGCGGCGCAGGCCTTGCGCCACCAGGCGACGGTTGTTGGCGTCGAGCTTGACCACGTCGGCCACGGTGCCCAAAGCCACCAAGGGCAGCAGGGCGTCGAGGCGCGGCTGAGGACGTGCCCCCACGCTCCCCACTTCGTGTGGTTCGCTGCCCCCCGAGGGGGTGCTCGCCAGCTTGGGGCGGCCCGGCGCTGGCTCGGTTGCATCAAACACGCCGCGCTGGCGCAGCTCGGCCCGCAGGGCCAGCAGCACGTAAAACATCACGCCCACGCCTGCGATGGACTTGCTGGCAAAGCCGCAACCGGGCTGGTTGGGGTTGACGATGACTTCGGCGCTGGGCAGTTCGCTGCCGGGCAAATGGTGGTCGGTCACCAGCACCTGCAGGCCCAGCGCTTGCGCCGCCTGCACGCCCGCCACGCTGGCGATGCCGTTGTCCACGGTGATCAGCACATCCGCGCCTTGCGCGTGCACACGCTCGGCAATGGGTGGGGTCAGGCCGTAGCCGTCGACCACGCGGTCGGGCACCAGATAGCTCACGTTGCGCGCCCCCAGCATGCGCAGGCCACGTACGCCCACGGCGCAGGCGGTCGCGCCGTCGCAGTCGTAATCGGCCACGATGCACAGGCGCTTGTTTTGCGCGATGGCGTCGGCCAGCAGCTTGGCCGCTTCCGTGGTGCCCAGCATGCCCGCCGGGGGCAGCAACAGGTTCAGCGCGTCGTCGAGTTCGTCTTTGGACTGCACGCCACGGGCGGCGTACAGGCGGGCCAGCAGGGGGTGGATGCCCGCTTGTTCCAGCGCCCAGGCGCTGCGGGGGGGCACATCTCGGGTGAGCAAATTCATGGGGCGATTCAGGGATGTTCAGGAGGTGATGAGGGCTTGGAGTGCCGCTGCAGGAGAGGGTTTGTTGAACAGCCGGGTTAATGTGCGAGTGGTGCGCTGGTACCAAGCGGCAGGTGCAGCGGTGTATGTGTGGGCTGTGTGCTCACTGCACAGGCTGAGCGTGCCTTGGCCCGTGGCCTTGACGTGTTGCAACAGGTCGGCCACGGCCGTGGCATCGAGTTGCTGCCAGGCTTGCTGCCAAGCCTGCACGTCGCCATGCAAAGCACTGCTGCGCAAGGCGTGCGACAAAGTCACGGCCTGTCCAGCGGCGGCTGTGTGCTCGGGCAGCATGCCCGCGCCGTGCAGCCAGAAGGCGTTCACGGTGTACTGCCGCTTGGCTTCTCGGGCATCGTTGACCGGATGGTTGTAGAGCAGCATTTGCATCTCGCTTTGCAGGCGCTGCAAGGGGCGGGCTGTCGGATGATCTGGCATCCAGGGCTTCACGTTCTGACCAATCACCCGGTCCAGCGAGGCGGTGGGCACGTCGGCCAGCAGCGCCCCTTGGACATGCCAGAGCAAGGCGCTGTGCCAGGTGACGTGCAGGCCGTCTTCCTGCAAGAACGGTTGCATGGCTTGCAGCAGTTGCTGCGATTCATCGTCAGACAGGTGCAAATGCGCCGGGTCGGCCATGACCACCTCGTCCATGCCGATTTGCCAATGGCAGGGCGTCATCCAGGCTTGGGGGGCGGTGCTGTGCGTGCCTTGCTGCGCCTGGTGCCAAGCGGCCCAGGGCAAGGTGTCGGCATCCGGTGACCAGCCCAGGGCTTGGGCTTGCAGGCGTTCGTGCGGCAGGTGCCAGGGGGTGGGGCGGCGGTCTTGCAACACCTGCTGGCGCTGCAGTTGGCCCAGCAGGGTTTGCAGCTTGGGCAACTGCAAACCGGCCCAGACCTCGGGGCCGGTGAAGGCCTGGCTGGCCGCATAAGGAATGATCAGGTGCATGGGGTGGGATTGTCGCAGGCCCCCAAACCTGGGGTGGCTTCAGTGGACGTTCATGCCGTAGACCACGGCCAAAGCGATGGCGAAAATGGCGGCCCAGATCGGGCGGTTGTGCTTTTCGATGAATTTGAGCACCACGTCTTCCAGGCTTTTGGATTCGTGCGGGGGGCGAGGGTCCTGTGTCATGGCTGCGCGCTCCAGCGTTGGGGTGAGCCATTATGGACAGACCGGCCGATCTCTTGAAGGCACAATGGCCAACACCTTTGAAAAGTACGGAGACCGCATGAAAGAGACCCCCTATGCCTGGGTGGTGGTTTGGGCCACTTTTGCTTGCCTGGCGCTGATCTTTGGGGTGTCGTACTCGTTTGCGGCGTTTTTTGAGTCGTTTGCGGCCGAGTTCTCGGCGCAGCGGGCCGATGTGTCCTGGATTTTTGGCCTGTCGGGCTTTGTGTACTTTGTGCTGGGCGCGGGCGGCGGCATGCTGGCCGACCGCTTCGGGCCGCGCATCGTCTGCTCGGCGGGCATGGCACTCATCGCGCTGGGCCTGCTGGCCACCAGCTGGGCCTCGTCCTTGCTGGCGGTGTATGTCAGCTACGGCTTGCTGGTGGGCCTGGGCATTGCGCTGGTGTACACGCCGTCGATTGCCAGCGTGCAGCCCTGGTTCACCACCCGGCGCGGCTTGGCCGGGGGCATCGCCAGCTCGGGCGTGGGCGCGGGCACCTTGCTGGTGCCGGTGCTGGTGGCCATGGCGATTGGCCCCATGCCCTGGCGCGAGGCCATGCAGCTGCTGGCCTTGGCCGTGTTGGTGCTGGGCTTGTTGGCGGCGGGTTTGCTGCGCCGCGCCCCTGCCACGCAAGCCGCCCCCGGTATGCCCAGTGCGGGGGGCCCGGCCTCCGGTCTGTCTTTGCGCGAGACTTTGCGCAGCCCCACCTTCCGCTGGCTGTACCTGGCCACCGTACTGGCCTCGCCCGTGATGTTCATTCCTTTTGCGCATGTGTCCGCCTCGGCGCGGGATCTGGGACTGGGCGAAGCCTTTGCGGTGGGCTTGGTGGGTTTGATTGGCGTGGGCAGTCTGGTCGGGCGCTTTGCCATTGGCCTGCTGGCTGACCGGCTGGGCCGGGCGCAAACGCTGGTGTTGATGCAACTGTCCATGGGCGCGTCATATCTGCTGTGGGGCGCGGCGGGCGGGCAGGCCATGCTGGTGTTGTTTGCCCTGTGGTTTGGCCTGAGTTATGGCTCCATCGTGTCGCTCTTGCCTGCTATTTGCATGGATTATTTTGGCGGCCGTTCGGTGGCCAGCGTGGTGGGCACGCTCTACAGCGGCGCGGCCCTGGGCAATTTGCTGGGCCCTGTGTTGGCCGGGGCAGCCTTTGATTTCAGTGGGCACTACCTGGGCGTGATGGCCGTGTGCGGCGTGCTGTCGCTGATGGCCACCTGGGCCTCACGGCAAATGAAACGCTGCGGCCAAGCGCGGTATTGATTTTTGAGAAAGAAGCACCTGATGCACAACGATTTGCACGCGCTGCGGCGCATCCTCAAAAGTTGCCCCACCATCGCGGTGGTGGGCCTGTCGGCCGAATGGCATCGACCCAGCTATTTCGCGGCCAAGTACATGCAGTCGCACGGCTTCAAGATCGTGCCGGTGAATCCGCGCTATGCGGGCCAGAAAGTCTTGGGCGAGACCTGTTACGCCAGCCTGGCCGACATCCCCTTCCAGGTGGACATGGTTGAAGTGTTTCGCCGCAGCGACGACGTGCTGCCCATTGCCGAGCAAGCGGTGCAGATCGGCGCCAAGTGTCTTTGGCAGCAGCTGGGCGTGGCGAACGCGCAGGCTGACACCCTGGCCCGGCAGGTGGGTATGGATTCGGTGACCAACCGCTGCGTCAAGATCGAGCACTCCCGGCTGTTTGGCGGCCTGAACTGGGTGGGCGTGAACACCGGCATCATCTCGGCGCGGCGTCTGGTGTGAGGCCAGCCATCGCCCACGGGGGTGGGCGCCTAACCATTCAAGCCAACTTTTCAGACCGAACACCATGACCGACCGCCAATTCCACCCCGAGACCCTGGCCATCCACGCCGGGCAAATCCCCGATGCCACCACGGGCGCACGCGCCCTCCCGATCTACCAAACCAGCAGCTTTGTGTTTGACAGCGCCGAGCATGCCGCATCGCTCTTCAATCTGCAGACCTTTGGCAATGTGTACTCGCGCTTGAGCAACCCCACGGTGGCGGTGCTCGAAGAACGTGTGGCCGCGCTCGAGGGCGGGCGTGCGGCGGTGGCCAGTGCCTCGGGCATGGCGGCCGAAACCATGGCGCTGATGACCATCTTGCAGTCAGGCGACCATGTGGTCGCGGCCGGGGCCTTGTACGGTGGCTCGGTGACCCTGCTGGCCACCAGCCTGGCCAAGTTCGGCATCGAAACCACCTTTGTGGACGCGACAAAGCCCGAAGCCTTTGCCGCCGCCATGCGCCCCAACACCCGGGCGGTGTATGCCGAGAGTCTGGGCAACCCAAGCATGGTGGTGCTGGACATTGCGGCCGTGGCCGAGGTGGCCCATGCGCACGGCGTGCCGCTCATCATCGACAACACCGTGCCCAGCCCGCTGCTGTGCAACCCGCTGGCGCTGGGCGCGGACATCGTGGTGCATTCGGCCACCAAATACCTGGCGGGCCACGGCACCACGCTGGGCGGCGTGGTGGTCGAGGGCGGCAAATTTCCCTGGGACAACGGCAAATTTCCGGGCATGACCGAGCCCTCGCAGGGTTACCACGGCGTTAAGTTTTACGAGACCTTTGGCGACTTCGGTTTCACCATGCGCTGCCGCATGGAAAGCCTGCGCGTGTTTGGCGCATCGCTCAGCCCGATGAGTGCCTGGCAAATTTTGCAAGGCGTTGAGACCCTGCCGCTGCGCATGAGCAAGCACTGCGACAACGCTTTGGGTGTGGCGAAGTTTTTGCAGGCCGACCCGCGCGTGGCCTGGGTCAACTACCCCGGCTTGAGTGACCACCCACAGCACGCCCTGATGCAGCGGCAGATGCGCGGCGCTTCGGGCCTGTTGTCGTTCGGCGTGAAAGGCGGCTTGGCGCAGGGCGTGAAATTCATCGAGTCGGCGCAGTTCATGAGCCACCTGGTCAACATCGGCGACACCCGCACCCTGATCAGCCACCCGGCCAGCACCACGCACCGCCAGCTCGACGAAGCCCAGCAACTGGCCGCAGGCGTGCCGCCCGACATGGTGCGCATTTCGGTGGGCCTGGAAAATCTGGACGACATCCTGTGGGACATCGACCAGGCGCTGGACAAGGCCAGCCGCTGAAAGTCCATGTCGGGGCTGAAGCTGCTGATCTGCGAAAACCACAGGCCTTGTTTAAGTGACCGGTCTGATTTCAGGCCTTGGGCCCGCAGTGTGAACGTGAGGCCATCCACAGCAGCAGAGTACCCAGCAAGCCTGCAACAACCGAGCCACCCAACACCCCCAGTTTGAGCTGGAGTTCAAACTGTGGCCCGAGCCCGGCAAAAGCCAAACCGCCAATGAACAAACTCATGGTGAAACCGATGCCGCACAACACGCTCACCCCCAACAGTTGCAGGGTTGACGCATCGGCCGGCGCTTGGGTCAGGCCGCTGCGGATCATCAGGTGGGCCACACCAAACACCCCGATGGCCTTGCCGGCTATCAGACCCAGGCCGATGCCCAGTGGCACAGGTGACATCAAGGTGCTGAAGCTGACTCCGTCCAGCACCACGCCCGCATTGGTGAAAGCAAACATCGGCAAGACCCCAAAGGCCACCCAAGGGTGCAGGCCGTGTTCGATGCTGGCCAGAGGTGATTGGCCACGCGCATCGCGCATGGGGATGGCCAGCGCCGTGATGACCCCGGCCAGCGTGGCGTGGACCCCGGACTTGAGCACGCACACCCACATCAACAGGCCCACCACGATGTAAACATCGACCCGGGTGATGCGCAGGCGGTTTAGCACGAAGAGCACTGCGCCAGACATCAGTGCGCCCGCCAGCATGGGCCAGGACAAGTTGGCGGTGTAGAACAGCGCAATGACAACGATCGCGCCCAGGTCGTCGATGATGGCCACGGCGGTCAGAAACACCTTGAGCGACAAGGGCACCCGCGAGCCCAGCAAGGCGACGATGCCCAAAGCAAAAGCAATGTCGGTGGCCGCCGGAATGGCCCAGCCGCGCAAAGCCGTGCTGTCCCCCCAATTGATGGCGGTGTAAATCAGTGCGGGCATGAGCATGCCCCCCAGTGCCGCCACAGCGGGCAGCAACAGCTGGCCTGGCCCTGAGAGCTCGCCTTCCAGGAACTCCCGTTTGATCTCCAGCCCCACCAAAAAGAAGAAGACCGCCATCCAAAGGTCATTGACCCACACAACCAGAGGCTTGGACAGCACCAAGGCCTGATCGCCAATGAGCACCTGGCCGGGGATGCTCAGAAAAAACTGGTACCAGGCCCCCCAGGGCGAATTGCTGACCAGCAAAGCCGCCAAGGCAGCCAAGGCCAGGACAATGCCTGGGGCGGACTCTTGGGCAAAAAAGCGTGCAACAGCGGAGTTTGGAGGGGTTGTCATCGGGCCATTGTGCTCAACGGTGGCTGCCCGTTCAGATTTCACGGCCCCCCGGTGGGGGCTTGTCGGGCGGGCATTGCACAATAGTGGCTTATGGCTTTTTTCAAGAACATCCCCTATGAGCTGGTGCTGGGCTGGCGCTACACGCGCGCAGGCCGTGCCACCCGGCGCAACGGCTTCATTTCCTTCATCTCGGGGGTGTCCATGATGGGCATTGGCCTGGGGGTGGCGGCGCTCATCATCGTGCTGAGCGTGATGAATGGCTTCCAGAAAGAGGTGCGCGACCGCATGCTGGGCGTGGTCTCGCACATCGAGGTCTATGCCGCCGACGGTGCGGCCGTGGCCGATTTGCCCGCCTTGCTGGCCCGCCTGAAGGCCCACCCGCAGGTGCTGGGCGCGGCCCCCTTCATCACTGCGCAGGCTTTGCTGGCGCGGGGCGAGGACATGAAGGGCGTGCTGGTGCGGGGCATCGACCCGGCGCTGGAGCCCGAAGTCAGCGATTTGTCGAACGACACCCAAGCCGGGGTGCTGCAGCGCCTGCAGCCGGGCGAGTTCAATTTGGTGCTGGGCCGCGATCTGGCCAACAACCTGGGTTTGCAAAACGGCGACCCGGTGACCCTGGTCTCGCCGTCTGGCCAGGTCACGCCCGCAGGCGTGGTGCCGCGCATGAAGCAGATGGGTGTGGTGGGCACCTTCTCGTCGGGCCACTACGAATACGACTCGGCGCTGGTACTCATGCACGTCGAGGATGCTGCCCGCATGTTCCGGCTGGAAGGCCCGAGCGGCGTGCGCTTGAAGTTGCGCGACCTGCACCAGGCGCGAGAGGTGGCGCGCGACCTGCAACTGGACTTGGGGCCGCAGTTTTTTGTGCGCGACTGGACGCAGCAAAACAAAACCTGGTTCGCTGCCGTGCAGGTCGAAAAACGCATGATGTTCATCATCCTCACGCTCATCGTGGCGGTGGCGGCTTTCAATTTGGTCAGCACGCTGGTGATGACGGTGACCGACAAGCGCGCCGACATCGCGATCTTGCGCACCCTGGGCGCCAGCCCCCGTAGCATCATGGGTATTTTTGTGGTGCAGGGCGCCACCGTGGGGGTGATTGGCACGATGAGCGGCCTGGCACTGGGGCTGCTGGTGGCTTTCAACATCGATGTGATCGTGCCTGCGCTGGAGACGCTGTTCAACGCCAGCTTTTTGCCGCGTGACATTTACCTGATCAGCCGCATGCCCAGCGAGCCCCTGGCCAGTGACATCCTGCCTGTGGCCATCATTTCTTTGGTTCTGGCTTTTGTGGCCACGCTCTACCCCAGCTGGCGTGCCAGCCAGGTCAACCCTGCGGAGGCGCTGCGCTATGAATGAGATGCAAAACCCGGTGGTGCTGCAGGCCCAGGGCCTGACCAAGCGCTTCACCGAAGGGCGTTTGGACGTGACGGTGTTGCAAGGCGTGGATTTGGCCGTGCACGCGGGCGAGACGCTGGCCATCGTGGGCGCTTCTGGCTCGGGCAAGAGCACCTTGCTGCATTTGCTCGGCGGCCTGGACGCTCCAACCCAAGGCGCGGTGCAATTGAAGGGCCAGTTGCTCTCTGCTTTGAGCGCGGCCGAACAAGGCCAGTGGCGCAACCGTTATTTGGGCTTTGTCTACCAGTTCCACCATTTGCTGCCCGAATTCAGCGCCCTGGACAACGTGGCCATGCCGCTGTGGATTCGCAGGCAGGACCGCGTCCAAGCCGCAGCCGTGGCCACGGGCTGGTTGCAGCGCGTGGGCTTGGGCGAGCGCTTGCACCACAGGCCTTCTGAGTTGTCGGGCGGCGAGCGCCAGCGTGTGGCCCTGGCCCGCGCCTTGGTCAACGACCCGGCCTGCGTGCTGGCCGACGAGCCCACGGGCAATCTGGACCGCGAAACGGCGGATGGCGTGTTTGCGCTGATGCTGCAACTGGCCCGCGAGCGGGGTACCGCTTTTGTGGTGGTCACGCACGACCAGGCCTTGGCCGCGCGTTGCGACCGGCAGCTGCATCTGGTCAAGGGCGTGTTGCAAGCGCCTGTTTGACAGGATGTGGATCGACACGCACTGCCACCTGGACGCGGCCGAATTTGACGCCGACCGCGACGCGGTGCGCCAAGCGGCTCGCGTTGCAGGTGTGACGCGCTGCGTGATCCCGGCGGTGCACGCAGCGCACTGGCCCCAGGTGGCCCAATTGGCCGAGCGGCATGGCGACGCCTACGCCTTGGGCATCCACCCTTTGTATGTGCCACAAGCGCAACAAGCCGATGTGCTGGCGCTGGACCGCGCATTGACCGAACGCCGCGATGACCCGCGCCTGGTGGCCGTGGGCGAGATCGGGCTGGACTTTTTTGTGCCCGAACTGTGCACGCCCCCCATGCGCGAGCGGCAATGGTTTTTTTACACCGCGCAACTCAAACTTGCCCAAAAGCACGGCCTGCCCGTCATCCTGCATGTGCGGCGCTCTGCCGATCTGCTGCTCAAAGGCCTGCGCCAGTGCCCGGTGGTCTCCGGCATCGCGCACGCCTTCAATGGCAGCACCCAACAGGCCGAGGCTTTTGTGGACCTGGGGTTTGTGCTGGGTTTTGGCGGCACGCTGACCTACGAGCGCTCATTGCAGCTGCGCCGCCTGGCCAGCGAAGTGCCCCTGAGCGCCCTGGTGCTGGAGACCGACGCGCCCGACATCCCGCCGCAATGGCTCTACCAGACCGCCGAGCAGCGGGCGCTGGGTGTGCCGCAGGGCCGCAACAGCCCGGCCGAGCTGCCGCGCATCGCACAGGTGCTGGCTGGGTTGCGGGGCTTGAGCCTGGCCGATCTGGCAGCCGCAACCCGCGCCAACGCGCAGCGGGCCTTGCCCCAACTGGCGGCCGCATGAGCAGCTCTGCGCCAACCGTGTCATCGGCCAGCCCCCGTTTGCAGGGTTTGCCGCCCTTGGTGGGGCCGGGCACGCGTGTGCTGGTGCTGGGCAGTTTCCCCAGCGTCAAGTCTTTGCAGTTGCAGCAGTATTACGCCCACCCCCAAAACCATTTCTGGCGCATCGTGCAGGCGCTTTGGCCCGATGCCCCATGGCCTGCAGACAGGGACTACGCCCGCCGCTGTCAGTGCCTGCTGGCCCAGGGCGTGGGGGTTTGGGATGTCTACGCCGAGTGCGAGCGCGAAGGCAGCCTCGACAGCGCCATCCGCCATGCGCAGCTGAACGACTTTCCGGCCTTGTTGCAGCGCTGCCCGCACTTGAGCGCCATCGCCCACAACGGCGGCGAGAGTTTCCGCCATGCCAAAGTGGTCGAAAAATCACTGGCGCAAGCCGGTTTGGCCGGGCGTGTCTCGCTGCATCGCCTACCATCGACCAGTCCCGCGAATGCGTCGTGGACCTTTGAACAAAAACTCACCGCCTGGCGGGCGGTGCTGACCCCATGAGCCGAAAAAAATCCTCTGTCCCCAGCCTCGAACTGCCCGAAGTCAATTTTTCCGAAGACGGCAAGATCCGCTATCTGCACTTGGGCACCGAGTGGATTCAGGGCTCGATGTTTCTGGACCGACCCTTCGACATCGAGCTCGAATATGTACAGCGCATGTTCGGCTGGTTGCTGTTTTTCCCGCATGCCGAAGTCAAGGGCGCACACGCCATGCAGCTGGGCTTGGGGGCGGGCACCATCACCAAGTTTTGCTACAAGAAACTCAAGATGACCTGCACCGCGGTGGAGTTGAATCCCGGCGTGCTGCACGCTTGTCGGGGCTGGTTCCGATTGCCCCCTGACGACGAACGCCTGCGCGTGGTGCTGGCCGATGCGTCGCTCGAAATCCAGAAAGACGAATGGCGCGGCACCGTGGATGCGCTGCAGGTGGACCTGTACGACGAAGAGGCCGCGGCCCCGGTGCTGGACACGCCCGACTTTTACCGCCATTGCCGCGAGCTGCTCACCCAGCAAGGCTGCATGACGGTGAACCTGTTTGGCCGCTCATCGAGCTATGCCGAGAGTGTGGAGAAAATTTGCGCCGCCTTTGGCGAAGACGCGGTTTGGGCCTTCAAACCCACCCGCGAGGGCAACGCCATCGTTCTGGCGCAGCGCACCGCCAGTCGTCCGTCGCGCGAAGCGCTGCTGGAAGCCGCCAGTGTGATCGAAGAAAAATGGGGCCTGCCTGCCAGCAAATGGCTCAAGGTGTTCAAACCCCTCACCAAATGAGTGCATGTCGGCCCCACGTGGGGTGCGGGGACTTGAAAGCAAGGGTAAACCATGAGGTCCGAGGCCTGCCTGCATAGGTGTAACCCACATCCAGCCTGAGGGCTTGTTCGCGCAGAATCACCCCAACTCAAATCAGAGGAGATATCTCGTGAACATCAAGAGTCAAAAAGACTTTTTTTCCGGCCTGTTCTACACCGTCGCAGGCTCGGCTTTCGCTTACGGTGCCACCAACTACACCGTGGGCACAGGTGCACGCATGGGGCCTGGTTACTTCCCGCTGCTCTTGGGCATCATGCTGGCCCTGATTGGGGCCTTCGTCATGTTCAAAGCCTTGACGGTGGAGACACAGGACGGTGACAAGATCGGCTCCTGGGCCTGGAAGCCGCTGTTCTTCATCATCGCGGGCAACGTGTTGTTTGGCATTTTGCTGGGTGGCTTGCCCAGTTTGGGTGTGCCGGCCATGGGCCTGATCGTGGCGATTTTTGGCACCACCTTGGTGGTCAGCTTGGCGGGTGACACCTTCAAGCTCAAAGAAGTATTGATCCTGGCCGCGGTCCTGTCGGCTGGCAGTTATGGCGCTTTCGTGCTGCTGCTCAAACTGCAGTTCCCCGTCTGGCCCACATTCATCACCGGTTGAGGAGAAATAATTCATGGAACTGTTTGACAACCTCGCCCTCGGTTTTGGGGTGGCTTTCACCTTTCAAAACCTGATTTACGCGTTCATTGGCTGTTTGCTGGGCACCCTGATCGGTGTGTTGCCCGGTGTGGGCCCTGTGGCGACCATCGCGATGCTGCTGCCCGCCACCTACGCGCTGCCCCCCGTGGCCGCGCTGATCATGCTGGCCGGTATTTACTACGGCGCTCAGTACGGCGGCTCCACCACTGCGATTTTGGTGAACTTGCCGGGTGAAGCCTCCTCGGTCGTGACCATGATCGACGGTTACCAGATGGCTCGCAAAGGCCGGGCCGGTCCTGCTTTGGCAGCGGCGGGTCTGGGTTCTTTCTTTGCCGGTTGCGTGGGCACCTTGATTTTGGCGGCCTTCGCTGGCCCCCTGACCGAAGTGGCTTTCAAGTTCGGTCCTGCCGAATACTTCTCGTTGATGGTTTTGGGCCTGATCGGTGCCGTGGTGCTGGCTTCGGGCTCCCTGATCAAGGCCGTTGGCATGATCGTGCTCGGCCTGTTGATGGGTCTGATCGGTACCGACGTGAACTCGGGTGTGGCCCGTTTCAGCTTCGACATTCCTGAGCTGACCGACGGTGTGGGCTTCATCACCATCGCCATGGGCGTGTTCGGTTATGGCGAGATCATCTCCAATCTGTCCAAGCCTGAAGAAGACCGCGAAGTCTTCACCGCCAAAGTGACGGGCCTGATGCCCAACGCCCAAGACTTCAAGAACATGGTGCCTGCCGTGTTGCGCGGTACCGCCCTGGGTTCGGCCCTGGGTATCCTGCCTGGTGGCGGTGCCTTGCTGGCAGCTTTTGCGGCCTACACCATCGAGAAGAAAACCAAACTCCGTCCAGGCGAAGTGCCTTTCGGTCAAGGCAACATCCGTGGTGTGGCTTCGCCCGAGTCGGCCAACAACTCGGCTTCGCAAACCTCCTTCATCCCCTTGCTGACCTTGGGCATCCCGCCCAACGCCGTGATGGCCTTGATGGTGGGTGCGATGACCATCCACAACATCCAGCCTGGCCCTCAGGTGATGACCAGCAACCCCGAGCTGTTCTGGGGTCTGATCGCCTCGATGTGGATCGGCAACGCCATGCTGATCATTTTGAACCTGCCGCTGATCGGCATCTGGATCAAGCTGCTGACGGTGCCTTACCGCTGGTTGTTCCCGGCCATCGTGCTGTTCTGCGCGATCGGTGTGTACTCGACCAACAATAACACCTGGGACATCTGGATGGTGGCCATGTTCGGTGTGGTGGGCTACACCTTCATTAAACTCGGCATGGAGCCCGCGCCTTTGCTGTTGGGCTTCATTCTGGGCCCGATGATGGAAGAAAACCTGCGCCGTGCCATGCTCTTGTCGCGTGGCGACTGGAGTGTGTTCGTCACGCGCCCCTTGTCGGCAAGTTTGCTGGCGGCGGCTGTGCTGCTGCTGATCATCGTGACGCTGCCGTCCATCAAGTCCAAACGCGAAGAGGCTTTCGTCGAAGAGTGACGACACTGGTTTGAACGCAGACAACGGCCTCCTTGGAGGCCGTTGTCTTTGGTGGGTGCTGATCGTTCGCTTGCGGCGTGGTCTTGTCACTTGGGGGCAGCGCTGGTGCGTGGCGTCTGCGAAAATCGGTTGTTCAATGTTTGGCAAATTGGTTCTGTAGAGGAGTGTTCCCGTGGAAAAAAGAAATTGGCTTCGCAGCCTGTGTGCTGCAGCGGCTTTGCTGTTGGTTTGCGGCGGCGCTCACGCCCAGAATTACCCGACCAAACCTGTGCGCTTGATCGTGCCGTTCCCGGCGGGCGGGGCCACCGATTTGTTTGCCCGTACGCTGTCCCAAAAACTGAGCGAAAAAATGGGGGCTTCCCTGGTGGTGGAAAACCGCCCGGGTGCTGGCGGCACACTGGGCTCCGACCTGGCGGCCAAGGCCAGCCCCGATGGCTACACCTTGCTGCTGTCCACCTCCAGCACCCACTCGATTGGCCCCAATTTGAACCCGCGCATGCCCTACGACGCGGTCAAGGATTTCACCCCCATCAGCCAGGTGGGCAATGCGCCCAGCATCATGCTGGTGCCCAACAGCTCGCCGGCCAAAACGGTCAAGGAATGGATCGACTACGCCAAAAAGAACCCTGGTCGCCTGAACTACGCATCGAGTGGCAACGGCACCATCGTGCAGTTGTCGGCGGAGCTGTTCAAGGCGCAGGCGGATCTGTTTGTGGTGCATATTCCTTACAAGGGCACAGCCTTGGCCATTCCCGATTTGGTGAGCGGCAAGGTCGATGTCTTGTTTGACAGCTTGCCCACCGGACTGCCGCATGTGCGTGATGGCCGTTTGCGTGCTTTGGGTGTGACCACCCTCAAACCCACTGCTTTGGCGCCTGGCGTCCCCCCTATTGCCGATGTCCTGCCGGGTTACGAGTCCAACACCTGGTTTGGCCTGTTTGGCCCCAAAGGCTTGCCACCCGAAGTGGTGAGCCGTGTGAATACGGCGGCCAACCAAGTGCTGCAAGACCCTGAAGTCATCGACAAGTTGCAACGTCTGGGCATTGAGGCCGTAGGCGGTACGCCCGCTCAGTTCACAGCCATGCTGGCCAAGGAATCGGCCAAGTGGAAAAAGATCATCACCGAACGCAAGATCACCTTGGAATGACATGAACTTCGATTACCAGTTTCCTTACACCAGCACCCGCTTGCCGCTGTTTGCGCGCAATGTGGTTTCTACCTCGCACCCCCTGGCTGCTCAGGCCGGTCTGCGCATGATGCTCAAGGGCGGTAACGCGGTCGATGCCGCCATTGCCGCTGCCGCTGTGATCACCCTGACCGAGCCTGTCAGCTGCGGCTTGGGCTCGGACGCGTTCGCGATTTTGTGGGACGGCCAAGAGTTGCACGGCCTCAACTCCTCCGGCCCGGCCCCCGCGGCTTGGACGCCCGAGTACTTCCACCGCAAATACGGTGCCGAGACCAAAACACCGCCCAAGCGCGGCTTTGACTCGGTCACCGTACCGGGTGCCGTGGCCGGTTGGGTGGCGCTCAGCGACCGCTTTGGCAAACTGCCTTTTGCCGACCTTCTGGAGCCCGCCATCGAGGTGGCCGAGCGCGGTTATTTGATTCCCGTGGTGGTGCAGCAAAAGTGGGCCGCCGCCACACCCGAGCTGCAGTCGCAGCCCGGCTTTGCGCAAAGCTTTTTGCCCTGGGGCCGTGCCCCGCAGGTGGGCGAATTGTTCCAGTTCAAGAACGCGGCGCGGGGCCTCAAGGCCATTGCCGCCACCAAGGGCCAGGCGCTCTATGGCGGCGAGATCGCCGAAGCCATTGAAAAATTTGCCAAGGACAACGGCGGCAGCATCACCGCCAAAGACCTGGCCGACTTCAAGCCCGAATGGGTCAAGCCCATGGCGCAAGACTACCGGGGCTACACCCTGCACGAGATTCCGCCCAACGGTCAAGGCATTGCTGCGCTGATCGCTTTGGGCATCTTGTCCAACTTCGACCTGGCGAGCCACAAGGTGGACAGCGCCGATTCGCAGCACCTGCAAATCGAAGCCATGAAGCTGGCCTTTGCCGACGTGTACCGCTATGTGGCCGACCCGCGCTTCATGGAGTTGCCGCCTGAGCAAATGCTCGACCCCGCTTATCTGGCCAGCCGAGCTAAGCTGATCGACATGAAAAAGGCGCAAGACTTCAAGGCGGGCAACCCGGTCAAGGGCGGCACCATTTACCTCACGGCCGCCGATGAAAACGGCATGATGATCAGCTTCATCCAGAGCAACTTCATGGGCTTTGGTTCGGGTGTGGTCGAGCCCACTTACGGCATCAGCCTGCAAAACCGGGGCCATGGTTTCAGCACCGATCTACAGGGCCAAAACCCTGCCAACTTGGTCCTGCCCGGCAAGCGGCCGTTCCAGACCATCATCCCGGCCTTCCTCACCAAAGACGGCCAGCCGGTCATGAGTTACGGCGTGATGGGCGGCAACATGCAGCCCCAAGGCCACATGCAAACCCTGGTGCGCATGCTCGACTACGGCCAGAACCCGCAAGCGGCGTGCGACGCACCGCGCTGGCGCTTCAACACGGGCCTGAACATCAACGTCGAAGCGGCGATGAATGGCGCCACCGTGCAAGAGCTGATCGCACGCGGTCACCAGCTCGACATCATCAACGACTCCTACCAGGACTTTGGCGCTGGCCAGTTCATCTGGCGCATGGGCGATCCGGCAGTGCACGGCTATCAGGTTGCCAGCGATCCGCGCCGTGACGGTCAAGCTGTGGGCTTCTGATTGCCGCCAGCATGCAGTTGCCCAGAACCACGCAGATGACCGCCGGTCTGCTCATGGCAGCCGCCGGCTCCATCGCATTCAGCGGCAAGGCCATCATCGTCAAATTGGCTTACCGCCACGGGGTGGATGCGGTCACTTTGCTCATGTTCCGCATGTTGTTTGCCTTGCCTTTGTTCTTGCTCATGGCTTGGTGGGCCGGGCGTGGTAAAGGTCCGATCGCTGCGCGTGACTGGTGGGGCATCCTGGGTTTGGGTGTCTGCGGTTATTACCTCGCCTCGTTTCTGGATTTTTGGGGTCTGGAGTACATCAGCGCTTCGTTGGAGCGCCTGATTCTTTACCTCAACCCCACTTTGGTTTTGGTGCTGGGCTGGCTGCTTTATGGACGCAAGATCAGCCACCGCCAGGGTGTTGGCATGCTCATCAGTTATGCCGGCGTGTTGCTGGTGTTTGGTCACGAAGCGGCCCTGGATGGCAAAAACGCTTTGCTGGGCGCTGCGCTGGTGTTGGCCAGTGCCATCAGCTATGCGCTGTACTTGAGTTACAGCGGACAGTTGGTTCAGCGTTTGGGGTCTTTGCGTTTGGCCGGCTGGGCCACGTCGGTGGCATGTGTGTTGTGCATTGGTCAATTCTTGTTGCTGCGACCGCTGAGTGCAGCCGAGGTGGCCGAGCCCGTGCTTTGGTTGTCGCTGCTGAATGCAACGGCCTGCACCGCGGTGCCCGTGCTGTTGGTGATGATGGCGATTGAGCGAATCGGCTCGGGCTTGACGGCGCAGACCGGCATGATCGGCCCGATGTCCACCCTTCTGATGGGTGTGGTGATTTTGGGCGAACCGTTCAATGTGTGGATTGTGGGCGGCACCGCGCTGGTGCTGTCCGGTGTGTTTTGGGTGACGCGTGCACCCAAAGTTTGAAACTAAGAGGAGATCACCGTGGATTTGGGTATTGCAGGCAAATGGGCTTTGGTCGGTGGCGCAAGCAAAGGCTTGGGCTGGGGTTGCGCACGGGCTTTGGCCCTGGAAGGCGTGAATGTGGTCATGGTGGCACGTGGTGCCGAGGTGCTGAACAAGACCGTGGATGACTTGCGTGCCGAAACTGGCGGCAAGGTTCAGCTGATCGCCGTGGCGGTGGACATCACCACCGAAGCCGGCCGCGAAACCATCTGGAATGTACCCGGCGGCCCCGGCAAGGACTACGACATCGTGGTCACCAACGCTGGCGGCCCACCGCCCGGCGACTTCCGCGACTGGGACCGCGAGGCCTGGGTCAAGGCCATCGATGCCAACATGCTCACCCCCATCGAACTCATCAAAGCCACGGTGGACCGCATGGCTGCCCGTGGTTTTGGCCGCATCATCAACATCACATCGAGTGCGGTGAAAGCACCCATCGACGTGCTGGGCCTGTCCAACGGTGCCCGCAGTGGCCTCACGGGTTTTGTAGCCGGGGCATCGCGCAGCAAAATCGCCGCTCAGGGCGTGACCATCAACAACCTGTTGCCCGGTAAGTTCGACACCGACCGCATCCGCTCGACTTTGCCCGCCATGGCCCAGAAGGCGGGCAAGACGGTGGAAGAGTTGCGTGTGATTCAGCAAGCCCAAATTCCGGCGGGCCGTTATGGCAACCCCCAGGAGTTCGGTGCGATTTGTGCCTTCCTGTGCAGCCAGCATGCCGCTTACATGACGGGGCAAAACGTGCTCGCCGATGGTGGGTCTTACGCCGGGACGTTTTAAGCCCTGGTGCCTTGTCCGGGCTCAGGCATTCGGCTGCAGGGGCAGCCTCCCATGAAAAACCTCCGCTGAGGTGCAGAAGCTGCACACAGTCAAGTCTTTGTTCATGGTGGAGCGAGCCCCTGCTCGCGAATCTCAGCTGACGCCGCGCTTTCAATGCCGGGATGACACCCAGATCCCGCCGATGATCAACGCAAATGCTAGCGCGTGGTACAGGTGTGGTAACTCGCCTAAAAATGCAGCCGAAAAGATGGCCGCAAACAGCGGTGTGAGGTTGGCAAAAAAGCCGGCCACCGCGGGGCCTGCCCGCTGGATGCCGAGGCCCCAGCAGCGGTAGGCCAGCACGGCCGGTCCCACCGCCACAAAAGCTAAGGCGCTGATCAGGGGCCAGCCCCAGGTGATGTGGGCATCCGTCAGCCCCCATTCCATGCCCGCAAACAAGCCAGACCAGGCCAAGCCAAACACCACCTGCGCGAGCAAGAAGGCCGCCCAGTCCTGTCGAATTGCTTCGGGCTCGTCCCTGCGGCTGAGCAGCCAGCTGTACCAGGACCAGCAGGCCGTGGCCAGCAAGATGAACAAATCACCAACTACCAGGCGCACGGCCAAGAGCTGCGCCCAGTCACCCCGCGACAGCACCACCAGCACGCCCACAATGGACAGCGCAGCGCCATACACCTGGGCGCGGCGCACCGGAGCCTGAAAAAACAGCGCCCCGATGGCCAGCATCCAGACCGGTCCACTGGCGGCCACCAAGGTCACATTCAGTGGGGTGGAGGTTTGCAGGGCCAGGTATTGCAGCGCGTTGTAGCAACCCACCCCCAGCAAGCTGAGCAAGGCAAAACGCCGCCAGTGTTGCCACAGGCCACTGTTGCGCTTCAAAACCCAGGTGGCCAAGGGCAGCAAGATGAACAAGGCCACGGCCCAGCGCAAGAAGTTGAGCGTGATCGGCGGCACCAGGGTGTTGACCAAGCGGCCGATGACCGCATTGCCTGCCCACAGCAGTGGGGGCACGGTCAGCATCAAGGCCGTGCCGAGAGAGAGTTTTTGGGACATGCGGCACTGTATCGGCATTCGGGTTTTCCCGCTGTCGCCGATCTGTCCCCACCCCGAACGCCCGCTCGTGATTCGTGGCAAAGTCACGCATCGTTTGCTTTCACACTTTCAGGAGAATTTCCCATGACCCTTGCAGTCCAGATCGATCAACACGGTGGTCCCGAAGTCATGAAATTGGTTGATGTGACCGTGGGCGAACCCGGTCCGGGTGAGATCCGCATTCGCCACAAGGCCATCGGCCTGAACTTCATCGACGTTTACCAGCGCAGCGGCTTGTACCAGCTGCCCATGCCGTTCAAGCTGGGCATGGAAGCTTCGGGCGTGGTCGAAGCCGTGGGCGAGGGCGTCACGCACCTGAAAGTGGGCGACCGCGCCGCGTACGCCAGCCAGCCGCCGGGCAGCTACTGCGAAGTGCGCGTCATGCCCGCCAAGTGCGTGTGCAAACTGCCCGATGCGATCTCGTTCGAGACGGGCGCCGCCATGATGCTCAAGGGTTTGACAGCCCAATATTTGCTCAAACGCACGCTGCCCCAGGGCGGCCTGAAAGCTGGAGATTTCGTGCTCTTCCACGCGGCAGCGGGCGGCGTGGGCCTGATCGCCTGCCAGTGGGCTAAGGCTTTGGGCCTGCGCCTGATTGGCACGGCGGGCAGTGACGCCAAGTGCGCCCTGGCTTTGGCCAACGGCGCCGAGTTTTGCATCAACTACTCGAGCGAAGACTTCCAGGCCAAGGTCAAAGAGATCACGGGCGGCGCAGGCGTGAAGGTGGTGTACGACTCGGTGGGCAAGGACACCTGGGACAAATCGCTGGACTGCTTGGCGCCCTTTGGTTTGATGGCCAGTTTTGGCAATGCCTCAGGTCCGGTGGCTCCGTTTGCGCCTGGCATTTTGGGCCCCAAGGGCTCGATTTATGTGACGCGCCAGACCCTGTTCAGCCACATCACCACCCGCGAAAACACGCAGGCCATGGCTGACGACTTGTTCGAAGCGGTGACCAGCGGTAAGGTCAAGATCCACATTGAGCAGACTTATCCCTTGGCGCAAATCCAGGACGCACACATCGCCCTGGAGGCCCGCAAGACCACGGGCTGCACGATCATCACGCTGTAAAGTGCCTCAGGCGGCCAGCTTTTCAGCTGGCGCTGGAGCCACTGCGTCCAAGGCGGTGCGCAACTGCTGCAGCGTGCGCTGCACGTTGTGCCACTTTTCCAGGCCAAACAGGCCCATCCGGAAGGTGCGGAAATCGGCGGGTTCGTCGCACTGCAGCGGCACGCCCGCCGCCGTTTGCAGACCTTCGGCCAAAAACTTCTTGCTGCTCTGGATCTCGGGGTCGGTGGTGTAGCTGACCACCACACCGGGGGCTTCGAAGCCTGGCGCGGCCACGCTGGGGAAGCCACGCTCGGCCAGCAATTGGCGTACGGCCCGGCCCAATGCCATTTGCTCTTCGCGCACCTTAGCAAAACCGTAGGCTTCGGTCTCCAGCATGGCTTCTTGCAGGCGCAGCAGCGCGTCGGTGGGCAAGGTGGTGTGGTACATGTGAGCGCCGCCCTCATAGGTTTCCATCACCTGCAGCCATTTTTTCAGGTCCATCGCAAAGGTGGTGCTGGTCGTGCCGTCAATCGCCTGGCGAGCGCGTTCGCTCAGCATGACCATGGCACAGCAAGGTGAGCTGCTCCAGCCTTTTTGCGGCGCGCTGATCAACACATCCACACCCGTGGCCTTCATGTCCACCCACATCGCGCCCGAGGCGATGCAGTCCAGCACGAATAGTCCACCCACGGCATGCACCGCATCGGCCACGGCTTTCAGGTAGCCATCGGGCAGCATCATGCCGGCGGCCGTCTCCACATGTGGCGCGAACACCAGAGCGGGTTTTTCAGCGGCAATGGCGGCGGTCACTTCGGCGATCGGGGCCGGGGCCCAGGCCGCTTGTGTGCCCTCTGCGATGCGGCGGGCCTTGAGTACGCTGTGGCTTTTGGGGATCTGGCCCATGTCAAAAATCTGCGTCCAGCGGAAGCTGAACCAGCCGTTGCGGATCACCATGACGTGCTGGTGGGTGGCAAATTGGCGAGCCACCGATTCCATGCCAAAGGTGCCGCTGCCGGGGACCAGTGCGACCGAGTGGGCGCCGTAGACGGTCTTGAGCATGCGCGAGATATCGGTCATCACGCCACCAAAGCGCTTGGACATGTGGTTCAGGGCGCGGTCGGTGTAGACCACCGAGAATTCGAGCAGACCATCGGGGTCGATGTGGGGCAGCAATCCGGGCATGGGGATCTCCGTTTTTCAATCAGGGGAAACAGCTTAACCGAGTTAGCGCTTGTGTGGGGCAGGGGCATGGGGCGGGTGCGGATGGCCTCATCAGTCGCTTCGCGCCAGAAAATCGGCCATCCGCACCCGTCCCATGCCCCTTTGTAGTGGTGTTGAAAGGTTTCAGCGTCCGCGCCGGACCCGCAAAATCTCGTCCAGGATCAGCAAGGCCGCACCCACGCTGATGCCGCTGTCGGCCAAATTGAAGGCCGGGAAGTGCCAGGCTCCCCAATAAAAGTCCAGAAAGTCGACCACGTAGCCGTGCAGCAGGCGGTCGATCACGTTGCCAATGGCCCCGCCCAGGATGAGCGCAATGGCCAGGCAAAAGAGTTTTTGGCCTGCGTGGGAGCGCAGCATCCAGACCATGAAGATGGCCGCCACCACGCCGATGCCTGTGAAAAACCAGCGCTGCCAGCCGCCAGCGCCCGCCAGAAACGAAAATGCCGCGCCGTGGTTGTGCACCCGCACCAGGTTAAAAAACGAGGTAATGGGCGTGCTGTCGCCCAGCTGAAAGGCGCCCAGCACCAGCACCTTGGTGAACTGGTCGATCAACAGCACCAAGAGGGCGATGCCCAGCCAGAGCGCCATGCCCTGGCTTTTGCCGGAGCCGCCTTTGCCGAATTTTCTGGAGCTGGCCATGGGTTTGCCTTGTCTGGTGGGTGCTTGAAGGTCAGGCCACGCTGCGGGTTTCGCCCGCGCCGTGCAGGTTGCTGATGCAGCGGCCGCAGATTGTGGGGTGCGCCGCATCAGCGCCCACATCGTCCGCGTAGTGCCAGCAGCGCTCGCATTTAGTGGCTTGGCTGGGTGTCACTTGCACGGCCAATGCATCGCCCGCCTGCAAATTGACTTTGGAGGTGATGAACACGAACTTGATGTCCGCGCCCAGGCTGGCCAGCAGGGCGTGGTCAGCGGCAGGCGCGGTGAGTGTGATCTCGGCTTGCAGCGAGGCCCCCACCTGGCCAGCAGAGCGCAGGTTTTCGATGTCTTTGTTTACTAGGTCGCGGATTTCGCGGATGCGGGCCCATTTGGTGAGCAACGCGGCATTGGCCGCACCGAAGTCGCTGAAGGTTTCCAGGAAGATGGACTCCGACTTGCCAAAGGTGCTCCAGGCTTCTTCGGCGGTGAAGGACAGGAAGGGCGCCATCCAGCGCAGCATGCCGTGGGTGATGCGGTAGAGCGCCGTTTGCGCACTGCGGCGGGCCAGCGACTTGGGCGCGGTGGTGTACAGGCGGTCCTTGAGCACATCCAGATAGAACGCACCCAGGTCTTCCGAACAGTAAATCTGCAGCTTGGAGACCACGGGGTGGAACTCGTACATGTCGAAGTGGGCGCGGATGTCGGCTTGCAACTGGGCAGCGCGGGCCAAGGCAAAGCGGTCGATTTCCAGCAGCTGGTCATCGGGCACGGCATCAAGCGCCGGATCGAAGTCGCTCACGTTGGCCAGCAGGAAGCGCAGCGTGTTGCGGATGCGGCGGTAGGCGTCGACCACGCGGGCCAGGATTTTGTCGTCGATGTTCAGGTCGCCCGAGTAATCGGTGGACGCCACCCACAGGCGCACGATTTCAGCGCCCATTTTGCTGGTCACGGTTTGCGGGTCCACCGTGTTGCCCAAACTCTTGCTCATCTTGCGGCCCTGGCCGTCGGTGGCAAAGCCGTGGGTCAAGAGGCCCCGGTAAGGCGCGCGGTCGTACAGGGCGCAACCCAGCAAGAGCGAAGAGTGGAACCAGCCGCGGTGCTGGTCGTGGCCTTCCAGGTACAGGTCGGCCTCAGGACCTTCGTTGTGGAAGGGTGGCACGCCGTAAGCGTCTTTGTGGCTGCCGCGCAGCACATGCTGGAAGGTGGAGCCCGAGTCGAACCAGACTTCCAGGATGTCGGTGCTCTTGGTGTAGTGGGGCGCGTCTTGTGCGCCCAGCATCTCTTCCACCGTCACCCGGCTCCAGGCTTCGATGCCGCCTTTTTCCACAATGTCGGCCGCTTGGTCAAGGATCTCCATGGTGCGCGGGTGCAGCTCGCCACTGTCCTTGTGCAGGAAAAACGGCACGGGCACGCCCCAGCTGCGCTGGCGCGAGATGCACCAATCCGGGCGGTTGGCGATCATGTCGCGCAGACGCGATTTGCCGTTTTCGGGGTAGAACTGGGTTTGCTCGATGGCGTCCAGGGCCAGCTGGCGCAGGGTCTTGGGTGCTTTGTCCTTCGTGAACACACCTTCGCCCTCGTCCATGCGCACAAACCACTGGGCGGCAGCGCGGTAGATGACGGGGGTTTTGTGACGCCAGCAGTGCGGGTAGCTGTGGGTGATTTCCATGGTGGCCATGAGGCGGTCGCTTTGGCCCAGCACCTCGATCACGCGAGCGCAGGCTTTCCAGATGTGCTGGCCACCAAAGAAGGGCAGTTCTTCGGCGTACACCCCGTTGCCTTGCACGGGGTTGAGGATGTCGTCGTAGGCCAGGCCGTTGGCCACGCAGGAGTTGAAGTCGTCCACACCATAAGCGGGGGAAGAGTGCACGATGCCGGTGCCATCGGTGGCGGTCACGTACTCGGCCAGGTACAGCGGCGATGTGCGGCGGTAGCTGTATTTGCCGCCTTCTTCGGCCGTCACGGTGTCGTGCAGCGGGTGGCGGAAAACCAAGCCCCGCAGTTTCTCGCCTACAGCGGTGGCGATCACGGTGCCTTGCAGTTGATAGCGCTCAAGGCATTTGTCGACCAGGCTGGCGGCCAGCAGCAGCACGCCACGTGGCGTGTCGACCAAGGCGTACTCCAGCTCGGGGTGGGCATTGAGGGCCTGGTTGGCAGGGATGGTCCAGGCGGTGGTGGTCCAGATGACGGCAAAGGCTTTTTTGCTGCCCTCGCCAGGCAGTTGGGGCAGGCCAAAGGCGGTAGCCAGAGCGGCGTTGTTGTCGGCTTCAAAGGCCACGTCCAGCGTGTCGCTCTTTTTGTCCGCGTATTCGATCTCGAACTCGGCCAGCGACGAGCCGCAGTCAAAACACCAGTAAACGGGCTTGAGGCCCCGGTACACAAAGCCGCGCTCGATCACGCGCTTGAAGGCGCGGATCTCTCCGGCTTCGTTGGCCGGATCCATGGTGCGGTAGGGGCGCTCCCAGTCGCCCAGCACGCCCAGGCGCTTGAAGTCTTCGCGCTGCTGGCCGATCTGCTCGGTGGCAAAAGCGCGGCTCTTGGCCTGCATGTCGTCACGGCTCAGGTTGCGGCCGTGCAGTTTTTCGATGGCGTTTTCGATCGGCAAGCCATGGCAGTCCCAGCCGGGGATGTATTGCGCGTCAAAGCCAGCGAGTTGCTTGGACTTGACGATCATGTCCTTGAGCACTTTGTTGAGCGCGTGGCCGATGTGCAGCTTGCCGTTGGCGTAGGGTGGGCCATCGTGCAGCACGAACAAAGGCGCACCCTGGCGGGCAGCGCGCAGTTTTTTGTACAGACCGCCGTCGTTCCAGTCTTTCACCCAGCCCGGCTCGCGCTTGGGCAGGTCGCCGCGCATCGGGAAGGCGGTGTCCATCATGTTGATGCGGGTGTCGGGGTTCTGGGTTTTGTCGGTCATGGTGCGTCTGGTCGAGAGGGCTTCGACAAGCTCAGCCCGAGCGGCGGGCCGTTCGGAGAGATCAAGAGGGGGTGGGCCGTGGAGGTCGTTCGCCCTGAGCCTGTCGAAGGGCAGCAAACGAGGGCCGGAGCGTCAAATTCGGTCGCGGGTGGTTTGGCGGCTGGTTTCACCATGGCGGGAGGCAAACCACGCTTGTGCATCGTCGCAGTCTTTGGCAATGCCCTGTGTCAGGGCGTCCAGACCGTCGTATTTGAGCTCGTCGTGTAATTTATGCAGCAAGTCCACGCGGATGATTTTACCGTAGCCCCCCTCGGCCCCCAGATGGGCGGGCCAGTCGAAGGCGTGGGTCTCGAGCAGCACGCGGCCGCCATTCACATCATTCGGATCCAGCGAAGGGCGGATGCCCAGATTGGCCACGCCTCGTAAGGGCTGATCGGCCAGGCCATGCACCTGCACCACAAAGATGCCGCTGGCGGCAGGCTTCCAGTGCGAGAAACGCAAATTCAGGGTGCGAAAGCCGTCGCCTGCGCCTTCGGCGGTGGCGGCCAATTCGCGGCCCAGCTTGCGCCCATGCACCACATGGCCGCTGATGCTGTAGGGGCGACCGAGCAGTGCCTGTACAGCTGGCAGGTCGCCCCGGTTCAGTGCTTCACGCACGGCTGAGCTGGACACGCGCAGGCCATGCACCTCGTAGCTGTTCATGCGGGCCACGTCAAAGCCCAGGCGCTGGCCTGCAGCGTCGAGCATCGCGTAGTCACCCGCGCGTTGCGCTCCAAAGCGGAAATCGTCGCCCACCAGCACATAGCGCACACCCAGGCCCTGCACCAGCACCTGTTCGATGAAGTGTTGGGGCGATTGGCTGGCCAGCCGGGCATCAAAAGGCACCACCACCACCTGGTCGACGCCGCAGCGCTCGAGCTCCTGCAGTTTGTCGCGCAGCGTGGCGATGCGGGCAGGGGCCAGCTCGGGCTTGTTCAGCGCTTTGGCAAAGTAGTCGCGCGGGTGGGGCTCGAAGGTCATCACGCAGCTGGGCACACCCCGGTGAGCGGCTTCGCTGCGCAAGAGCGCCAGCATGGCCTGGTGGCCGCGGTGCACGCCATCGAAGTTGCCAATGGTCAGAGCGCAAGCGGGGGCCAAGTCGGGGTGGTGGAAGCCTCGGAAAACCTTCATGTCGCTGCTCATGTCCTGCCTGTGCGCTGGGCAAGCGCCAGCTTTCACGGATTTGTCAATGTAAGAGGGTATATTGTGACTGAGCCCGATTCCCCAGCGGTGGCACCCTAGCGCTCGGGGCCCAATCGAGACGGAACTTTTCGTGTCAGTGGTTTTTTTGAACTGTTGGATGGAGGCGTCTGTGAAGGTTTTGAAACTCTCGGCCCAAGGCTTGCCGCAATCGTGGATCACGCTGGAGCAGGCGGTCACGCACTACGCGGCAGACGAGGTGCGTTGGGAAGCGGGTCAGCAAGTGGCCGTTTTTCATGGCGGACACAACGCGCTCACCGGGCAGCAATCCATCATCACCGTCAACAGCATCATCGGCACCCAGGGCGTGCCCCGCATCAACCCGTTTGACATGCGCCCGGGCCTCACCAACACCAAACTGTTTGTGCGCGACCGCAATCTGTGCGCGTATTGCGGCGGGCATTTCCACGAGTCGGTGTTGACCCGCGAGCACATCGTGCCCCTGTGCCAAAACGGGCCTGACCACTGGATGAACGTGGTCACGGCTTGCCGCTCCTGCAACCACCGCAAAAGCAGCCGCACGCCCGAACAAGCCAAGATGCCTTTGCTGTACGCGCCCTATGTGCCCAGCCTGTGGGAAGACTTCATCCTACGCAACCGCCGCATTCTGAGTGACCAGATGGCGTTTTTGATGGCACATGTCCCCAAGAATTCGCGCTTGATGGCCTGAACTCGTTGGTTTTTCGCTTGCGCAGCTTGCCAAAGCGACGCATCATGAACTCCTGAAAACAAAAGGCCCAAGGCGCAAGCGCCTGGAGCCCTCAGGGAGACACAGCATGCAAGCACAAGTCTTGAACACGGTGCGCGGCTTATCGCGGCGCCAGAGTTGGGTGGTGATGTTCATCGGTCCCTGGTTCGCCGCTGCCGTGCGTGGCGATCCGCTGACCCCCATCTCCATCCAAGTTCAGCTGGCATTGCCCTGGCCCCTTGCACATTCCCCGCAAGGCTTTTGGGTGAGTGAAAAATTCGATGGCGTTCGTGCCGTCTGGGATGGGCAGGTCTTGCGCTTTCGCAGCGGCCGGGTGATTGCAGCTCCTGCCTGGTTCTTGTCGGCGTTACCTCGGATTCCACTCGACGGCGAGTTGTGGATGGGCCGCGGGGCCTTTGACCGGCTCTCGGGCGTGGTGCGCCAGATCGAGCCCGATGACGAGGCCTGGCGGACCGTGAAATACCTGGTGTTTGATGCCCCTGGCCATGCCGCCCCGTTTGCGCAGCGGGTGGCTTTTGTGCAGTCGATCTTGGCGCAGGTGCAACAGCCCTGGCTGATGCCGGTGGCGCAGCGCGAAGTGAAAGACGCCCGTGCTTTGCAAGCGTTTTTGCAGGAGACGGTACGCCAAGGTGGCGAGGGCTTGATGCTGCACCGCGCCGATGCCTTATGGCGGCCAGGCCGAACAGACGCGTTGTACAAGCTCAAACCCGAGCCTGACGAAGAAGCTTTGGTGGTGGGCCATCAGCAGGGCAAAGGGCGTTTGGCGGGCATGACGGGGGCTTTGCTGCTGCAGATGCCCTCGGGTCAGCGCTTTGCATTGGGCGCGGGCCTGAGCGACGCGCTGCGTCGCAAACCGCCGCCCCTGGGGGCTTGGGTCACTTACCGCTACCGCGAGCGCACGCCCTCGGGCTTGCCGCGATTTGCTTCTTTTTTGCGGGTGCGGGAGGCGGAGTGAGCATCAAAATGGCCCCTCTCGGTGCCTTGTTGATGGGTGGCTCATCCAGACGATTCTGGTGTTGGGCCGCTAGGTAGGAGGGCAGCGCGTTTCGGGCTCAGAGGCGCTTCGCTTTGCCACATCGCCTGACCCGCGCTGCCCTCCCATCTTGCTCAGGTTCACAGGCCTTTAGTTTCAGGCGAACACGCCTGCCGTCTCCTGCATGCGGGCAGACACTTCGCCCAGCTGGTGCAGGGTGTCACCAAAGGTCATGTCCAGCTGCGTCAATTTCTTGAAGTAATGGCTCACGATGTACTCGTCGGTGACGGCAATGCCGCCGTGCAGCTGCACCGCTTGCTGACCGATGAAGCGCATGGACACGCCCAGCTGATACTTGGCACGGGCCAAGGCTCGGCGGCGTTCGTCAGCAGGCGCGTGCAGCTTGAGGCTGGCGTAGTAGCTCATCGAGCGGCCCAGCTCCAGCTGCATCTTCATGTCGGCCACGCGGTGGCGCAGGGCCTGGAAGCTGGCAATCGCCACACCAAACTGCTTGCGCGTGTTCATGTAGTCCACGGTGATGGCCATGGTTTTGTCCATCACGCCCACGGCTTCGGCGCAGGTGCAGGCGATGCCGATGTCCACGGCTTCTTCCAAAGCGCTCAGGCCGTTCAGGGTGATCAGCTGCGCGGGGGCTTGGCTCATCACCACTTCGGCAGCGCGTGTGCCGTCTTGCGTGCCGTAGGCCTGGGTGCTCACACCGCTGGCGCTGCGCTCCACCAAAAACAGGGCGATCTGGCCGTTCACGGTGGCGGGCACCACGAAGGCATCGGCCTGGTCACCCACAGCCACCACGCTCTTGGTGCCGGTCACCGACCATGCACCGTTCGATTCGGTGGCTTGCGCCGCGCAGCGGCCCAGCTGATAACGGGCACCGCGTTCTAGCTGTGCCAGCACCACGATGGCCTCGCCTGCCGCGATACGCGGCAACCAAGCGGCTTGCAGGGCTGCAGGGGCGTGGGTTTGCAGTGTGGCGCTGCAGATCAGGGTTTGGGTCAGGGGTTCGAGCACGATGCCACGGCCGAGCTCTTCCATGGCGACCATGGCTTCGGTCGGGCCCATGCCCATCCCGCCGTGCTCCTCGCTCACGTACAGACCCGTCAGGCCCAGCTCGGCCATTTCGCCGTAGGCAGCCCGGTAAAAACCGCCTGCAGCGACGATGGCGCGGCGGCGGTCAAAGTCATAGCCCTTGTCCACCCATTTGCGTACCGCATCGCGCAGTTGTTCCTGGTCGTCAGAAAAATCGAAATCCATGTGTGTCTCCTTAACCCAGAACTGTCTGGGCGACGATGTTGCGTTGCACTTCGTTGCTGCCGCCGTAAATGGTGGTCTTGCGCATGTTGAAGTAGTTGGCGGCTAGAGGGGCGTTGGCCAGCGTGCCGCCGGGGAAGTTGCCCTGCCAGCCTGCGTCCATGGCTTCGAAGATGAAGGGCAGGGCAAAGGGGCCTGCGGCTTGCATCATCAGCTCGGTGTAGCGTTGCTGGATCTCGCTGCCCTTGATCTTCAAGAGGCCTGCGATGTCGAGCGAGTTTTTGCCGGATTTTTCGGCCGACAAGACGCGCAGCACCAGCATCTCCAGCGCCACGATGTCGACTTCGAGCTTGGCGATCTCGTCACGGAAACGCATGTCGTCGTACACGCCTTCGGTTTTGGCGATGCGCTTCAAGCGCTCGAGCTCACGCTTGGCGCGGTTCACGTCGGCGATGTTGGTGCGCTCGTGGGCCAGCAGGTGTTTGGCGTAGTTCCAGCCTTTGTTTTCTTCGCCGATCAGGTTTTCGGCGGGCACTTCGACGTTGTCAAACCAGACTTCGTTGACTTCGCACTCGCCATCCAGCAGCTTGATGGGGCGCACGGTGATGCCGGGCGACTTCATGTCGATCAGCAAGAACGAGATGCCGGTCTGGGGTTTACCTTCGGTGCTGGTGCGCACCAGGCAGAAGATCCACTCGCCGTATTGGCCCAGGGTGGTCCAGGTTTTCTGGCCGTTGACGATGTATTTGTCGCCCACGCGCTCGGCGCGGGTTTTGAGCGACGCCAGGTCCGAGCCGGAGCCCGGCTCGCTGTAGCCCTGGCTCCACCACACTTCGCCGCTGGCGATGCCGGGCAAAAACCGCTTTTGCTGCTCGGCGTTGCCAAAAGCCATGATCACGGGGGCCACCATCACCGGGCCAAAAGGCACGACGCGGGGGGCACCCGCCAGGGCGCATTCTTCTTCGAACAAATGTTTTTGCACGGCGGTCCAGCCCGGGCCGCCAAACTGCGTGGGCCAGCCCCAACCCAGCCAGCCTTTTTTGCCCAAAATCTTGGCCCAGCGCTGCATGTCGTCACGCGTCAGGCGCATGGCATTGTGCACTTTGTGCGAAATGTCAGTGGGCAAATTTGCCTTGACCCAGGTGCGGATCTCGTCGCGGAAAGCGAGCTCTTCGGGGGTGAATGCCAAATCCATGGGGTTTTCTCTCAAAATCAAACGACCGTGCTTTTTATCACGCGCAGGCCGATCCGGCATGTCCTTGGTGCGACAAATGTCGGCAGACCCGGGGCCTGCAGGGATAATCCAACCCTTCATGAGAAACATCGTCATTCTGATTTCGGGCTCGGGCTCCAACATGGCTGCGATCGTGCGTGCCTCAGAGCAGGGCCGCTGGGCCCAACGCTTGAACGCCCGGGTGGCTGCCGTGCTCAGCAACCGGGCCGATGCCCCGGGCCTGGCTTTCGCCCAAGACCACGGCATCGCGACCCAGGTGCTCGACCACAAGGCCTTTGCCAGCCGCGAAGACTTTGATGCGGCGCTCATGGCCGAGATCGACCGGCACGCGCCCGCTTTGGTGGTGCTGGCGGGCTTCATGCGCATCGTGACCCCCGGTTTTGTGGCGCACTATGCCGGGCGCTTGCTCAACATCCACCCGTCCTTGTTGCCCGCCTTCCCGGGCCTGAACACGCATCAGAGGGCGATCGACGCCGGCTGCCGCTTTGCCGGGGCCACGGTGCACCAGGTCACAGCCGAGCTGGACCATGGCAGCATCCTGGCGCAGGCGGTGGTGCCAGTGCTACCGGACGACACCCCTGATACTTTGGCGGCGCGTGTGCTCAGCCAAGAGCACCTGATTTATCCGCAGGCGATTGCTCAGTTTTTGGCTTAATCGCCGATGCGTTCAAAGCGCGGTTGCACTTTTCCATTGAACTCGGCAACTTCGGTAAACATGGCCGCAGGCCTGACCCACAGGCCTTGCTTGCCATAGAGCGCCTGGTACAGCGTCATGGGCTGCAGGTCTTCGCTGTGGCGCACGGTGCCCAGCACGCGGTATTGGCCGCCTTTGTAATGGCGGTACAGACCTTGGGGCGTTTCGATCAGGGGTGGCAAATCTTCGGTCATGGCTTTGTGCTTGAGGTTTGAGACGGGCCAGCGGAATGGGACAATACGCCCCTATGCATCCAAAAGCCCTTTTAGACGCCTGCGCCGATCTGGTCAGGCTGGTCCTCCAATTTGAACATCCCGCCGACGCTGTGGTGTCGCGCTATTTCCGCGAACACCGCTCGCTGGGCCCCCGTGAACGTGCCACTTTGGCCGAAACCGCTTTTGCCGTGCTGCGCAAAAAGCTGCTGTTTGAGCAGCTGGCCCGCTCGGGCTCGGGCGCCAAAGAGCGCAAGCTGGCGATTTTGGGCTTTTTCGGTCCGCGTGATTTTTTGGCCTCAGCCCTGAACGACACCGAGAAAAAATGGCTGGCCACTTGTGATGCCATCCCGGCGGACGCCTTGATGGCCCCGCACCGTCACAACCTGCCCGACTGGATGGCGCAAGCCCTGCAAGCCCAGTTGGGCGAGGATTTTTGGGACTTGGCTGAGCATTTGCAGCAGCCCGGCACGCTGGACCTGCGCGTGAACACGCTCCAAGCCAAGCGCAGCGACATCCAGAAAGAGCTGGCGCAAGCGGGCATCGCTTCCGAGCCCACGCCTTACTCGCCTTGGGGCCTGCGCCTGCAAGGCAAACCTGCTTTGCAAAAAACCGATGCCTTCACTCGGGGCGCGATTGAAGTGCAGGACGAGGGATCGCAGTTGCTGGCCTTGCTGGTGGACGCGCACCGGGGCGAGATGGTGGTGGACTTTTGTGCCGGCGCGGGCGGCAAAACGCTGGCGCTGGGCGCGGCCATGCGCAGCACCGGTCGCTTGTATGCCTTTGACGTGTCGGGCCACCGCCTGGACGCGCTCAAACCCCGCATGGCCCGCAGCGGCTTGTCGAATGTGCACCCGGCGGCCATTGCGCACGAGCGCGACGAACGCGTGAAACGCCTGGCGGGCAAGATTGACCGCGTGCTGGTCGATGCCCCGTGTTCGGGTCTGGGCACCTTGCGCCGTAATCCCGACTTGAAGTGGCGGCAAAAGCCCCAAGCTGTGCAAGAGCTGACTGAAAAGCAGCAAGCCATCCTGCAAAGTGCTTCCCGGATGGTCAAGTCGGGCGGCCGCTTGGTGTATGCCACCTGCAGCGTGTTGCCCGAGGAAAACGAGTTGATCGCGCAAGTTTTCAGTGCCGTCAACCCGGACTTTGTCCCTTTGAATGTGGCCCAAGAGCTCGACAGGCTCAAAGTGCCCCACGCCGCCAGCCTGTGCTCACCGGCCCCATCGGGCGATGCCCACCCCGATGCTCCGCCAGCCGGCACATTCCTGAGGCTGTGGCCCCATCGCCATGCCACAGATGGGTTTTTTGCCGCAGCCTGGGTTAAAAAGTAATACTTTTTAACTTGTAACAGCCGACATCGGTCGAAAACGCTGTCCTTTTTAGGCCGGCAAACTTAAAATCGAGAAATTGCCTGAATTCAGGCGCCTGTAGAAAGACAGACTCATGTTGTTGCCTGATTGGGCTTTTTTGGATGCGGTGGTTCACTGGATGGGCCACGGTCTGTTTGATTTGGCTTGGTGGCAAATGGTGTTGATCACCTTGGTCCTGACCCACATCACCATCGCCAGCGTCACGATTTTCCTGCACCGTCACCAGGCGCACCGCGCCTTGGACCTGCACGCCATTCCCTCGCACTTTTTCCGTTTCTGGCTGTGGCTGACTACCGGCCAGGTGACCAAGGAGTGGGCGGCCATCCACCGCAAGCACCACGCCAAGTGCGAGCAAGCCGAAGACCCTCACAGCCCCCATGTGCACGGCATCAAGACCGTGTTGTTGACGGGTGCCGAGCTGTACCGCAAGGAATCCAAGAACAAGGAAACCTTGCAGCGCTATGGTCACGGCACACCCGACGACTGGATCGAGCGCAACTTGTACACCCGCTTTTCCTGGCAAGGTGTGGCGTTGATGTTGATCATCGACGTGGCCTTGTTCGGTTTCTTGGGCCTGACGGTCTGGGCGGTTCAAATGGCCTGGATCCCGATCACGGCAGCGGGCATCATCAACGGTGCGGCCCACTTCTGGGGTTACCGCAACTTTGAGGCGCACGACGCCAGCACCAACATTTCGCCCTGGGGCATCCTGATTGGTGGCGAAGAGTTGCACAACAACCACCACACCTACCCCACATCGGCCAAGTTGTCGGTCAAGCCTTACGAGTTCGACATCGGCTGGTTGTACATTCGCACCCTGGAAACCCTGGGTCTGGCCACCGTCAAGAAGACGCCGCCCCGCTTGGCTTATGGTGACATACGCCCTGTGGCCGACGAGAAGACGCTGGAAGCCCTGATCGCTAACCGCTACGAGGTGATGGCCGGTTACGCCCGTAACGTGAAAACCGTCATGCAGCAGGAAGCCAGCAAGATCAAACTGGATGCCCATGCCCTGAAGACGGCGCAACGCTGGTTGCACCGCGATGCGGCCAAAGTGCCCGCGTCTGCTCAAGCCCAGCTCAAGCAAGCCCGCGCCGCGAGCCCCGTGCTCGACAAAATGGTGCAAATGCGTGAAGAGCTCAGCCAGATTTGGCTGAACACTTCGCACTCACGCGAGCAACTGGCCGCTGATTTGCAGGCTTGGTGCCGCCGCGCCGAAGAAAGCGGTATTGCTGCTTTACGTGACTTCTCGGTCAAGTTGCGCGCGGTTCGTCACGCGAGCTGATTCTTTCAGCATCCACCTCAACAGGGCCTTCGGGCCCTGTTTGCTTTGAAGGGGGTTTCTGATGCGGGTGCCTTTTCTTGTGCCTACAGCCATTCGTCAGGCTTGGCAGGACGTGCTACCCGCGCCTGCTGGATTGATGACAGTTGAAGTTCCCTTCGATGGCAGGATACGTCCAAGGACATATCGAGACGGGTAGGGTGAAGCTGTGCAGCCCGCCGGATGCAACCCAGTTTCAGGCATAAAAAAACCCGCTGTATCAACAGCGGGTTTTTTGTTGCAAGGCTCAGGCCGAATCACTTCAGCTTGATTTCCTTGTATTCCACGTGCTTGCGAGCTTTGGGGTCGAACTTCATGATCGACATTTTCTCGGGCATGGTTTTCTTGTTTTTGCTGGTCGTGTAGAAGTGACCAGTGCCAGCTGTGGATTCCAGCTTGATTTTTTCGCGTCCGCCTTTGGTTGCCATGGTAGATGACTCCTAATGTTCTGGGTTTAGGCTTGACCGCGTGCGCGCAGGTCTGCGAGCACGGCATCGATGCCGTTTTTGTCGATCAGGCGCAGAGCGGCGCTGGAAACGCGCAGACGCACCCAACGGTTTTCTGTTTCAACCCAGAAACGACGGTATTGCAGGTTCGGCAGGAACCGGCGCTTGGTTTTGTTGTTGGCGTGGGAAACGTTGTTCCCGGTCATTGGGCCTTTGCCCGTTACGTCGCAAACGCGTGCCATGTGGACACTCCGATACTTTTAAACAGCCGGTGCCGATGGGTCTCATGCAGATTTGCACAGGGCCTGGCGCTCCAGCCTCACCTCGCCAAGATGGGTGGCGGTATCCCAGATCGCTGGCTCCGTGATCCCGAATGGCAATCCGGGCAGTTCCAGCAAGGCTTTAGATTATAGCTTCAAAGTGATGGCTTGGATCGTTGCGCCAGTTGGTTCAGTGCTTGAAGGGTGGTGTTTGCCCCTTGTGGGTTGGGAGGTGGGGGTGCCTGCCGGGGTTCAGAGGCGCTTCGCTTTGCCACATCACCCCGGCAGGCACCCCCATCTCCCATTGACTGTTCGCGGGACTTTCAACACAGCCTTGCCGATGTTCCCGTTCATGTCGAAGGCGCGGATGCGTTAACCGTTGTGCTGTTCCAGAAAACGCTGCGCATCCAGCGCCGCCATACATCCCGTGCCTGCGCTGGTGATGGCCTGGCGGTAGACGTGGTCTTGCACGTCACCCGCAGCGAACACGCCGGGCACCGAGGTCTGGGTGGCAAAGCCTTTGAGGCCGCTTTGGGTCACGATGTAACCGTTTTCGAGTTCCAGCTGGCCCTGGAAGATGTCGGTGTTGGGGGCGTGGCCAATGGCGATGAAGCAGCCCTTGAGTTCGACGTCGTGCAGGGAGCCGTCTTTGGTGCTTTTCAGGCGCACGCCGGTCACACCCGAAGCGTCGCCCAGCACTTCTTCCAGGGTCTGGAATGTTTTCAGCTCGATCTTGCCTGCGGCCACCTTGTCCATGAGCTTGTCGACCAAGATGGGCTCGGCCTTGAATTTGTCGCGGCGGTGGATCAAATAGATCTTGCTGGCGATGTTGGACAGGTACAGGGCTTCTTCGACGGCCGTGTTGCCGCCGCCCACCACGCAGCAGACCTGGTCGCGGTAGAAGAAGCCGTCGCAGGTGGCGCATCCGCTCACGCCGCGGCCCATGAAGGAAGTTTCGGAGGGCAGGCCCAGGTATTTGGCCGACGCGCCGGTGGCGATGATCAGGCTGTCGCAGGTGTAGGTGCCGCTGTCGCCGATCAGAGTGAAGGGGCGCTGCTCCAACTTGACGGTGTGGATGTGGTCAAACACGATTTCGGTGTTGAAGCGCTCGGCATGCGCCTGAAAGCGCTGCATCAAGTCGGGGCCTTGCACGCCATGCACGTCGGCGGGCCAGTTGTCCACCTCGGTGGTGGTCATAAGCTGGCCGCCTTGCGCCATGCCGGTGATCAGCAGGGGTTTGAGGTTGGCGCGGGCGGCGTAAACGGCGGCGGTGTAGCCGGCAGGGCCGGAGCCGAGAATCAGGACTTGGGCGTGTTTGGCAGTGGCAGACATGGTGAGCGATCGGGTTGAGCAGACGGTTGAAAGAAAAGTCAGTGCAATGCAAAGAATGATCTGATTGTAAGAAACCGTCAAAGACAAAGCGTAAAGAGGTCTTGCGCCTTGGGCGCGGGCGGCCCGGATGGGGCCTGATCGGGTAAGCTTGCGGCTTAATTTATGACTTATTCCCTGCATACATTGACCAACCCGACCGCCCGGGACAAGGCGCAGGAGGCGCCGCAAACTTTCTGGGCGCGATTCGCCCAGGAAATCGTTCTGTTGATGGGCGGCGCTTTGTTATTGCTTTGCTTGCTGGCTTTGCTGAGTTACCACCCCGCCGATCCGGCTTGGTCCACCTCGGGCAGTGGCCAGGGTGTGCGCAACTGGGTGGGGCCGGTGGGCGCTTGGTTGGCCGATCTGGCTTACTTCGGCTTGGGGTATTCCGCCTGGTGGTGCTTGGCCGCAGCGAGTCGTGCTTGGTTGGTGGGTTTGGCCCGCTGGTTGCGAGGCCCTTCCGGCGAAGAAGGATCGGTTCATGCGGGATTTGGCCTGAGCAGTCGCTGGTCTTTTTGGATCGGCCTGTTGGTGTTGTTGGCGGCGAGTGCCAGCATGGAGTGGGCCCGTTTGTACCGGCTGGAGACCCATCTGCCAGGCCACAGTGGCGGCGTTCTGGGCTATTTGGTGGGCACCGCCAGCGTACGCTGGTTGGGTTTTACCGGGGCCGCCTTGATGGGTATTGCCCTGGTGGTGGCGGGCGTGGCCATGGTGTTTCGCTTTTCGTGGGGTCAATTGGCCGAGTCGATTGGTGCCCGCATTGACGGTTTGATCCAGTCGCGCCATGTGAAGCGTGAAATTGAAGAGGATCTGGCCTTGGGCCAGAAGGCATTGCGCGAACGTGAGCAAACCACACCTTTGCAGGCCATCGAGCCGCAATGGGATCTCAGTCCTTTGACGACTGCAGCCGAAGGTCAACTCGATTTGGAGCCCGTGCCTATGCCCGCACAGCCCCTTGCCCCCCGGGTCATAGAGCCCACCGTCATGGAGGTGCCGCGCAGCGATCGGGTGGTCAAGGAACGCCAGAAACCCCTGTTCACCGAGTTGCCTGACAGCAAGCTGCCGCAAGTCGATTTGCTCGATAGCTTGTCCATCCGGCAAGAAACGGTGTCGCCCGAGACGCTGGAAATGACCAGCCGCCTGATCGAGAAAAAGCTCAAGGATTTTGGTGTGGAAGTGCGTGTGGTGGCCGCAGCCCCCGGCCCGGTGATCACCCGTTACGAGATCGAACCGGCCACGGGCGTCAAAGGCTCGCAGGTGGTGAATCTGGCCAAAGACCTGGCGCGTTCGCTCAGTCTGGTGTCCATCCGGGTGATCGAGACCATTCCCGGCAAAAACTTCATGGCGCTGGAGTTGCCCAACGCCAAACGCCAGTCGATCAAGCTGAGCGAGATTTTGGGCTCGCAGGTCTACAACGAAGCCAAGTCGATGCTGACCATGGGTCTGGGCAAAGACATCATTGGCAACCCAGTGGTGGCCGATCTGGCCAAGATGCCGCATGTGCTGGTGGCCGGCACCACCGGCTCCGGCAAATCGGTCGGTATCAACGCCATGATTTTGTCGCTGCTTTACAAAGCCGAAGCACGCGATGTGCGCCTCTTGATGATCGACCCCAAGATGCTGGAAATGTCGGTTTATGAAGGCATTCCGCACCTGCTGGCCCCGGTGGTCACCGACATGCGCCAGGCCGCGCATGGCCTGAACTGGTGTGTGGCCGAGATGGAGAAACGCTACAAGCTGATGAGCAAGATGGGCGTGCGCAACCTGGCCGGTTACAACCAGAAGATCGACGAAGCCACTGCCCGCGAAGAGTTCATCTACAACCCCTTCAGCCTCACACCCGATGACCCGGAGCCGCTCAAGCGCTTGCCGCACATTGTGGTGGTGATCGACGAGTTGGCCGATTTGATGATGGTGGTGGGCAAGAAGATCGAAGAGTTGATTGCCCGCTTGGCCCAGAAGGCACGCGCTGCTGGCATCCATCTGATTTTGGCCACCCAGCGCCCCAGCGTGGACGTGATCACAGGCCTGATCAAGGCCAACATCCCGACCCGCATCGCCTTTCAGGTCTCGAGCAAGATCGACAGCCGAACCATCCTCGACCAGATGGGGGCCGAAGCCCTGCTGGGCATGGGCGACATGCTGTACATGCCCTCGGGCACGGGTTTCCCGATCCGGGTGCACGGCGCTTTTGTGAGCGACGAAGAAGTGCACCGGGTGGTGAGCTACCTGAAAAGCCAGGGCGAGCCCGATTACATCGAAGGCGTGCTCGAAGGCGGCACGGTGGACGATGACGGCGGCATGCTGGGCGAGGGCGACAACGGCGAAAAAGACCCGATGTACGACCAGGCCGTGGAAGTGGTCTTGAAAAACCGCAAGGCCAGCATTTCGCTGGTGCAGCGCCACCTCAAGATCGGCTACAACCGTGCCGCCCGCTTGGTGGAAGACATGGAAAAAGCCGGTCTGGTCAGTGCCATGAGCGGCAGTGGTCAGCGTGAAATTTTGGTGCCCGCACGGGCAGAGTGAGCCGAATGACAAACAATTTTGAACAGCGCCGATCTGTGCTGGGTTGGGGCGTCAGCTTGCTGCTGGCTGCGGCAGTGTGGTCCTTGGCCCTGCCTGCTCATGCCGACAGTGTGGACCTGCTGGCCCAGTTCATGAAGCAGGCCCGCAGCGGCCGGGCCGACTTCACCCAGGTGGTCACTTCGCCCAGCCGCGCAGGACAGACCCCGCGCGCCAAAACATCGAGTGGCCGTTTTGAGTTCCAGCGGCCAGGCAAATTCCGCTTTGACTACCGCAAGCCCTTTGTGCAAACCCTGGTGGCCGATGGCCAGACCTTGTGGCTGCACGATGTGGACCTGAACCAGGTCACGGCCCGTGCGCAGTCGCAGGTGCTGGGCTCGACCCCGGCCGCCTTGCTCACCGGGGCCTCGGATTTACAGACCCTGAAAAACGACTTTCAATTCACGCCTGAGCCCGACCGTGACGGTCTGCAATGGGTGCGGGCCACGCCCCAATCGCCCGACGGGCAAATCCGCTCGGTGATGGTGGGTTTGCGTGCAGCACCATCTGGCCCCGAGCTGGCCGTGCTCGATGTGCAAGACAGTCTGGGCCAGCGGTCGGTGCTGACGTTTACGGGCTTTGAGCTCAACCCGGTTTTGCCCGCCAGCACTTTTGTGTTCAAGGCCCCGGCGGGCGTGGACGTCATTCGGCCTTGATGTTGCCCGGGTGCCGATGAAAGCCGCCAGTCTGTCCCCCCATGCCCCTTTGGCCGAGCGCTTGCGCCCGCGCCATTTGGGTGAGGTGATTGGCCAGCAGCATTTGTTGGGCGAGGGCATGGCATTGCGTCTCGCGTTCGAGTCGGGCCAGCCGCACAGCTGCATTTTGTGGGGGCCGCCCGGCGTGGGCAAAACCACCATCGCCCGTTTGATGGCCGATGCGTTTGACGCGCAATTTTTGAGCATCAGCGCGGTGCTCGGCGGCGTCAAGGACATCCGCGAAGCGGTGGAAAAAGCCGAAGCCGCCCGCACAGGCTTGCACCCTCAGCGCACCATCATGTTTGTGGACGAGGTGCATCGCTTCAACAAAAGCCAGCAGGACGCGTTTTTGCCGCATGTGGAAAGCGGCCTGTTCACCTTCATCGGGGCCACCACCGAGAACCCTTCGTTTGAGGTGAATTCAGCTTTGCTGTCTCGGGCGGCGGTGTATGTGCTGCAGCCCCTGACCGAGGAAGACCTGCAAAGCATCGTGTTAAGGGCTCAGGCCATTCAAGCCATCCCCGCCATCGAGCCAGATGCGTTGGCCCGCTTGCTGGCCTATGCCGATGGCGATGCCCGGCGTTTGCTCAACACGCTGGAAACCCTGGCCATGGCGGCCCAGCAGGAAAGCATCGACCCGGTGACCGACGCCTGGTTGATGCGTGTGCTGGGCGAGCGCATGCGTCGCTACGACAAAGGCGGCGAGCAGTTCTACGACACCATCAGCGCCTTGCACAAATCGGTGCGCGGCTCCGACCCCGATGCCGCCCTGTATTGGTTCGTGCGCATGCTCGACGGCGGTGCGGACCCGCGCTACATGGCCCGGCGGCTGATCCGCATGGCCAGCGAAGACATCGGCTTGGCCGACCCGCGTGCGCTGCGCATGGCGCTGGACGCCGCCGAGGTTTATGAGCGCCTGGGCAGCCCCGAGGGTGAGCTGACGCTGGCGCAGTGCGTGATTTATCTGGCCGTGGCCCCTAAATCCAATGCCGCTTACAAAGCCTTCAACGAGGCCAAGGCCTGGGTCCAAAAAGACGGCACCCGCCCAGTGCCCATGCATTTGCGCAATGCGCCCACCCAGCTCATGAAGCAGCTGGACTATGGCAAGGGCTACCGTTACGCCCATGATGAAGAGGACGGTTTTGCCGCAGGCGAGCGCTATTTGCCCGACGGCATGCCCGAACCCGGTTTTTATAAACCCGTGCGCAGGGGCCTGGAAATCAAAATTGCCGACAAACTGGAAGAACTGCGAAAGAAAAATTCGGCCACAGGGTAAGTCCTGACAGGATTGAATACTGAGGGGATACTTTCTTTCACTACAATCCCGCCACCCCGCCAGATGCTGTGCAAATCTGGCGGGGTTTTTGCTAGTTGTCAGGGCTCACCCAAAAGGTGATTCTTGTCATGAGAACAACAACCGACGCGTAGACCCGCTAAGCGCAGGTCCAAACACGGAGAAATATATGGACGTCTTCTTCCAGCAGGTCATCAACGGCCTGGTCATGGGCAGCATGTACGCCTTGGTGGCCTTGGGCTACACCATGGTGTACGGCATCATCAACCTGATCAACTTTGCACACGGTGAAGTGCTGATGGTGGGGGCTCTGACGAGCTGGTCCGCGATCGGCATGATGCGTGACGCCATGCCGGGTGCACCAGGATGGGTCATCCTGATCCTGGCCACGCTGATTGCGTGTGTGGTGGCCGTGGTTTTGAACTATTCGATTGAAAAAATCGCTTACCGGCCCTTGCGCAACAGCCCCAAACTGGCCCCCCTGATCACCGCGATCGGCATGAGCATCTTGCTGCAGACCCTGGCCATGATCATCTGGAAGCCCAACTACAAGGCTTACCCGACACTCCTGTCCAGCACCCCCATCAACATGGGTGGCGTGGTGATCACGCCCACCCAAATCATGATTTTGGGCGTCACGGCCGTGTCGCTGGCGATCCTGATGTGGCTGGTCAATTACACACGTCTGGGCCGCGCCATGCGGGCCACGGCCGAGAATCCGCGCGTGGCGGGTCTCATGGGTGTGAAGCCCGACATGGTGATTTCGGCCACCTTCGTGATTGGCGCCATTTTGGCGGCCATTGCGGGTGTGATGTACGCATCCAACTACGGCACGGCGCAACACGCCATGGGCTTCTTGCCTGGCCTGAAGGCCTTCACCGCGGCGGTGTTTGGCGGCATTGGCAATTTGTCGGGCGCGGTCATTGGCGGCATTTTGCTGGGCCTGATCGAAGCCATTGGTTCGGGTTACATCGGCCACCTCACGGGCGGTGTTTTGGGCAGCCATTACACCGACATCTTTGCGTTCATTGTCTTGATCATCGTGTTGACCTTGCGTCCTTCGGGCCTCATGGGTGAACGTGTGGCCGATCGCGCTTGATGGAGTCGAACATGAAAAACAACAAGACACTTCAATACATCCTGATCGGTGCAGCGCTCATCGCCTTGCCCCTGATCCTGCAGATGTTCGGCAACGCCTGGGTGCGCATCGCCGACATGGCCTTGCTCTACATTTTGTTGGCCATTGGCCTGAACATTGTGGTGGGCTATGCCGGTTTGCTGGACCTGGGTTACGTGGCCTTCTTCGCTGTGGGGGCCTATATGTACGGCCTGCTGTCATCGCCACACCTGACCAACACCTTTGCATGGATCGCTGCGGCGTATCCGACCGGCTTGCACATGCCCATCTGGCTGATCGTGCCGGTAGGGGCGGCGCTGGCCGGTTTGTTCGGCATGTTGCTGGGTGCGCCCACGCTCAAGCTGCGCGGTGACTACCTGGCCATCGTGACTCTGGGCTTTGGCGAAATCATCCGCGTGTTCATGAACAACCTGGACCACCCGGTCAACATCACCAACGGCCCCAAGGGCCTGGACCAGATCGATCCGATTTCGATTTTCGGGCTGAACCTGGGCAAGAAACTGATGATTGGTGATTTTGAAATCGCTTCGGTCTCGCTTTACTATTACCTGTTCCTCAGCTTGGTGCTGGTCACGATTTTGATCTCGCACCGTCTGGAGGTGTCCCGCATTGGCCGCGCCTGGATGGCGATCCGCGAAGACGAGATTGCGGCCAAAGCCATGGGCTTGAACACCCGCAACCTCAAGCTGCTGGCCTTTGGCATGGGCGCTACCTTCGGCGGTGTTTCGGGTGCCATGTTTGCCGGCTTCCAAGGCTTCATCTCGCCCGAGTCCTTCAGCCTGATGGAGTCGGTGATGATCGTGGCCATGGTGGTGCTGGGTGGCCTCGGCTATTTGCCCGGTGTGATTCTGGGCGCCATCTTGCTGTCGGCCTTGCCCGAAGTACTGCGCTATGTCGCTGGCCCCTTGCAGGAGATGACGGGCGGGCGTCTGGACTCAGCCATTTTGCGCCAGTTGCTGGTGGCGCTGGCCATGATCGTGATCATGTTGATGCGTCCCCGTGGGCTGTGGCCTTCGCCTGAGCATGGCAAATCGCTCAAGACGAAATGAAGGAGCAGAACATGAATCCAACAGCCAACCAAGACACCGTCCTCAACGTCTCGGGCATTTCCAAGCGATTTGGCGGTCTGCAAGCCCTCACCGACGTGGGCATGACCATTCAACGTGGCCAGGTCTATGGCCTGATTGGCCCCAACGGTGCTGGCAAGACCACGTTCTTCAACGTGATCACCGGTCTTTACACGCCCGACAGCGGCACTTTCGAGCTGGCAGGCAAGCCCTACCAGCCTACGGCCGTGCATGAAGTCGCGAAGGCGGGCATTGCCCGCACCTTCCAGAACATCCGCTTGTTCGCCGAAATGACGGCGCTCGAAAACGTGATGGTGGGCCGCCATGTGCGTACCCACTCGGGTCTGCTGGGCGCGATTTTCCGCACGCCCGGCTTCAAGGCCGAAGAAGCCGCGATTGCAAAGCGTGCGCAAGAGTTGCTCGACTATGTGGGCATTGGCAAATATGCCGACTACAAGGCCCGCACGCTCTCGTATGGAGACCAGCGTCGCCTGGAAATTGCCCGTGCTTTGGCCACCGACCCGCAGTTGATCGCGCTGGACGAACCCGCTGCCGGCATGAACGCGACCGAAAAAGTGCAGCTGCGCGAGTTGATCGATCAGATCCGCAAGGACAACCGCACCATCTTGCTGATCGAGCACGATGTGAAGTTGGTCATGGGCTTGTGTGACCGGGTCACGGTGCTTGACTATGGCAAACAGATTGCCGAAGGCACGCCTGCTGAAGTGCAGAAAAACGAAAAAGTGATTGAAGCCTATCTGGGCACAGGAGGGCACTGAGATGGCCAATGTTCTTTTGAAAGTCAAAGACCTGCAGGTCGGCTACGGCGGCATTCAGGCCGTGAAGGGCGTGAGCCTGGAGGTGCGCGAGGGCGAATTGGTGTCGCTGATCGGCTCCAACGGCGCAGGCAAAACCACCACCATGAAAGCCATCACCGGCACCTTGCCTTTGCAAGCCGGTGACATCGAGTACCTGGGCAAGAGCATCCAAGGTCAGGGCCCTTGGGACCTGGTCAAGCAAGGCCTGGCCATGGTGCCGGAAGGCCGTGGCGTGTTCACCCGCATGACCATCACCGAAAACCTGCAAATGGGCGCGTACATCCGCTCAGACGCAGCAGGCATCGCCGACGACATCGAGAAGATGTTCACCATCTTCCCGCGCCTGCGCGAACGCAAGGACCAGCTGGCGGGCACCATGTCCGGTGGCGAACAGCAAATGCTGGCCATGGGACGCGCCCTGATGAGCCGCCCCAAAGTCTTGCTGCTCGACGAGCCGTCCATGGGCTTGTCGCCCATCATGGTCGACAAGATCTTCGAGGTGGTGCGCGATGTGTACGCCCAAGGGGTCACGGTGCTGCTGGTAGAGCAAAACGCCAGTCGCGCCCTGGCCATTGCAGACCGCGGTTATGTGATGGACTCCGGTCTCATCACCATGACCGGCGTGGGCAAGGACATGCTGGAAGACCCCAAGGTGCGTGCAGCTTATCTTGGCGAGTGAGTCACCATCAAATCAGCAAAAAGCCCGGCGTGCCGGGCTTTTTGCACTTTGGGTGAGACCCCGCTCAGTCCACCCGTGCGCCGCTGGCCTTGACCACGCTTTCGTAGCGTACCAACTCTTTCTTCATGAAGGCGCCAAACTGTTCAGGCGTGTTGCCGACAGGTTCTGCCAGCAGTTGGGCGAAACGGGTTTTGGTTTCGGGCGTTTGCAACGCTGCCACAAAGGCCTTTTTCAGCCTCTCCACCACATCACGCGGCGTAGCTGCCGGGGCCACCAGGCCCCACCAGGTGTCGATCTCAAAATCCTTGAGCGTCTCGCTCATCGCCGGGATGTCGGACAAGGCGCTGCTGCGTTGAGCGGTGGTGACCGCCAACGCCTTGAGTTTGCCGGCTTTGATGTTGGCTGCGGCCGTGGCCAGGTTGTCGAAGTTGAAATCGACTTGCCCCGACAACAAGGCCAGCTGCGCGGGGTTGCCACCGTTGTAGGGGATGTGCACCGCAAAAATGCCAGCGGCCCGCTTGAACATCTCACCCGCCAGGTGGCCGGCACTGCCGTTGCCGCCTGAACCAAAGTTCAGCTTGGCCGGATTGGCTTTGGCATACGCCACCAGATCGGCCAAGGTGTTGACCTTCAGGCGCTGTGCGGTCTCGGCGTTCATCAACAGCACATTGGGCACCCGCAGCATTTGCGTGATGGGCGCAAAGTCGCGGCTGGCGTCGTAGGGCATCTTGGCGAACAGCCAGGGGTTGATGGCGTGCGTGGCCGTGGCCGCGATGCCGATCGTCAGGCCATCGGGCGCAGCCTTGGCCACCAGGTCGGCACCCAGATTGCCGCCCGCACCAGGCCGGTTTTCAATGATCACGGTGCCCAAGCTGTCTTTGACCCGCTCGGCCAAGGCCCGCGCGGTGACGTCGATAGGACCGCCGGCGGCGTAAGGCACGATGATGCGGATCGGCCTGCCTTGCGCCCACGCTGGGGCAGTCAAGCTGGTGGCCAAAGCGCTCAGACAAAAATCACGGCGTTGCATGGTATGTCCTATTTGATTTGCAAGTCAGACTGGACGTCAGCCCTTGGCCTTGTCCGCCTCAGACGTGAACGAGTCGGCATAAAACTCTTCTTCAGGCAAACCGCCTTGGGCCACATAGTCGCGCTTGGCCGAGTCCACCACGATGGGCGCGCCGCAGGCATAGACCTGGTGGCCCGACAGATCCGGGAAGTCCTGCAGCACCGCCTGGTGCACAAAGCCGGTGCGGCCGCTCCACTGGTCTTCGGCTTCGGCATTCGAGATCACAGGCACATAGCGCAGGTTTGGCATCTCAGCCAGGCGCGCTTCGATCCAGTCAGCCATGTACAGGTCGGCCGGGCGGCGGCCGCCCCAATAGAGCGTGGCGGGGCGGGTGATGCCGCGGTGCTGCATGTGCTCGATCAGCGCCTTGATGGGCGCAAAGCCCGTGCCCGAGGCCAGCAGCACGATGGGTTTGTCGCTGTCTTCGCGCAGGTAAAAGCTGCCGTACGGGCCTTCGGCACGCAGGATGTCTTTTTCCTTCATGGTGGTGAACACCGGGTCGGTGAACTTGCCGCCGGGCATGTGGCGGATGTGCAGTTCCACTGTGGGCGGGGCCACCTCGAGTGTGTGCGGGGCGTTGGCCATGCTGTAGCTGCGTCGCGAGCCGTCGCGCAGCAAAAACTCGATGTACTGACCGGCGTGGAACTTCATCACGTCGTTGGCGGGCAGTTGAAGTTTCAGCACGATCACGTCGTGCGACTTTTTCTCCAGGCTGACCACGCGCACCGGCATCTTCTTGACGGGCAGGCCGCCTTCGGCCGTGACTTGTTTCGATTCGAGCACCACATCGCTTTGGGCGGTGGCGCAGCAGGTCAGCACCAGGCCTTGGGCTTCTTCCTCGTCACTCAGGGCTTTGGCCTGGTGCGGGCCGTGCACCACGGTGCCCGAGATTTTTTTGCATTTGCACGAACCGCAAGCGCCGTCTTTGCAGCCGTAAGGCAAACCAATGCCTTGGCGAATGCCGGCGGCCAGCAGGGTTTCGTTGTCGTCGGCGGTGAAGCTGCGGCCGCTGGGCTGCACGGAAATTTGAAAGCTCATCTTTTCGGTATCCTTGAGGGCTTGTTTCTGACCCGGAACCTCTGATTTTGCCTTCAAACCAAACCCCCTTGGGCGCACTGCCTGCCCGCTTTCGCCGCCAGCGTGTTTTGATCGTCGGCTGCGGCGATGTGGGGCTGCGCACGGCGGGCCAATTGGGGGCTCCGCAAAGTCAGCGCGTACGCCTGATGGCCTTGACGTCATCCCCAGAGCGAGTGCGGTTGCTGCGGGCCTGCGGCATCACCCCTTTGCAGGGCAATCTGGACGATACGGCCAGCCTGAAGCGCCTGGCGGGCATTGCGCACCGGGTGATCCATCTGGCACCACCGCCTACCGACCGCCAAGGCGGCTCGGACCGCGATCCGCGCAGTTTGGCCTTGGTGCGTGCCCTGCGTTTGCGCACGCCACCGCAAGCTTTGGTTTATGGATCGACCACCGGGGTTTATGGCGACTGCGCCGGGCAGCGGGTCCATGAAACCCGGACCGTGAACCCGCACACGCCACGCGCCCAGCGCCGTGTCGATGCCGAAAACCTGATGCGTTTTCTGGGGCGCAGCGGCGTGCGGGTGAGTGTGCTGCGCATCCCCGGCATTTACGCCCCCGACCGCGAAGGCGGCACGCCGCGTGAGCGCTTGCTCAAAGGTACGCCCGTTCTGGTGGCCAAGGAAGACGTCTACACCAACCACATCCATGCCAACGATCTGGCCCTTGCCTGCGCTGTGGCTTTGTGGCGCGGCAAGCCGCAGCGTGTGGTCAACGTGACCGATGACACCGATCTGAAAATGGGCGACTACTTTGACTTGGCCGCCAGCCTGTATGGTTTGCCCAAACCGCCTCGCATATCGCGACACGACGCCAACACTTCTCTGCCCTTGATGCTGTTGAGCTTCATGAGCGAGTCTCGGCGTCTGGACAACACCCGCATGAAACGGGAGTTGAAAATCCGTTTGCACTACCCCCACGTGCGCGACGGCTTGAGCCCGCAAGGGGCTTTGTTTTCGGGGGCGCGATGAATTCCTTGCGCATCGACAAATGGTTGTGGGCGGCCCGTTTTTACAAAACCCGCAGCCTGGCCAGTGATGAGATCGGCAATAACCGAGTGCAGGTCAATGGCCAGGATGCCAAGCCCTCCAAGGAGGTCAAACCCGGCGACACGGTGCGTTTGCGCCAAGGGGCCGTGGAGCGCACGGTGGTGGTGCAAGGCCTCAGTGGTGTGCGCGGCCCAGCCCCAGTGGCGCAGCTGCTGTACACCGAAACCCCGGAAAGCATCGCGGCCCGCCAAAAAGCCGCCGAGCAACACCGTCTGGCCCGCGAACCCGCACTCAGCATCGAGCAAGGCCGCCCGACCAAACGTGACCGCAGGCAAATCGAGCGCAACTGGAATGACCGATGGAGTGCGGGGATCGATTGAGGGTGAGGCGGGCGATCGAAGCGCCCAAAAAAAAGCCGCAAGTTAAGAGAACTTGCGGCTTTGCTCTGGTGCCCGGGGCCGGACTCGAACCGGCACGCCTTGCGGCGGGGGATTTTGAGTCCCCTGATTTATTCATTTGCCTTTGTTGATTGATGTGGATATAATCAATATAAATCAACAGATTAGCGAGTTTTACTGTTAAAAATAACAGCCATAATTGTTGATTAATATTCCCTTAAATAGAAGGGTTCAGTCTGTAAAAAGTCTGTAAATCAAACGAGACCAACATGGCTAGACCGAGCAAGACCGCTGCGATTGATTACACCGTCCCCCACGACCTGACGCATGGCCTGCTTGAACGCGCTGTTTGTGCTGATGGCGTTGCATTCGTCTTGTTGCGGGACTCAGTCAAAAAAGGTCTTCGTCTGCGGGTGACTAAGGCCGGGGGCAAGTACTGGCAGTTTGAGACGCGCGTCAAGGGAAAACTATTCACCCGTGCGCTGGGCGAGTGGCCTGCTGTGGGGCTGGACGTGGCAAGGAAAGAGGCCCACCGCCTGCGGGGCTTGGCAGAGCAAGGCATTGACCCAAGGGCCGAGGAGGCGAAGGAAAAAGCGGCCAAGGCACAGGCCGAAGCCGAAAAGGAGCGAGCCGCCAAATTCACCTTTGGGGCTTTGATGACTGATTACGCCAACGAGCTGGAGCGCCAGGGCAAGACGTCACACGCCAAGGTTCGAGGGATCTTCAAACTGCACTTGATCGAGGGCGCTCCAAAGTTGGCAGCCACACCAGCGGCATTGGTCACTGCTGAGCAAGTGGCGGACCTGTTGCGTGGCCTAAGCGAAGCCGGGAAAGAGCGCACCGCTGGCAAGGTCCGAAGCTACTGCCGCGCCGCCTTCGAGATGGCCCGAACATCCAAGCTGAGCCTCCAGGTGCCCGTGCACTTCAAGAGCTACGGGGTGCAGCACAATCCGGCCGCCGAGACGGTGGCCGTTAAGTTGGCACCCGACAAAAATCCTTTGATGCCCGTTCACCTGCGCCAGTATTGGCAGGCCATTGAGCCGCTGCAAGGTGTCCGGGGTGCCGTGTTGCGCCTGCACCTGTTGACGGGGGGCCAGCGCATCGAACAGCTTCGCCAATTGGTCAGGTCCAACGTGGGGGAGGGCGCAATCACTCTGCTGGACGCCAAAGGGCGCACAGGCCGTGGGGCAAGGCTGCACACCATTCCGCTGCTGCCTGCCGCCCGTGAAGCCTTGAACACCTTGCTGGAGCTGAATCCCGGTGAGTACCCTTTGTCCGTGGATGGCGGCGAGTCGCCTGTAAGCGCCAAGGCGATTGCAGACTGGGCCAAAGATGCCGCGGCCGGGGTGGATTGGTTGCCAGCCGATAAGCCAGTGGGGCAGTTTCAGGCAAAGCGGATTCGTTCTGGCGTGGAAACCGCCCTGGCCAGCCTGCGCGTCAGTCAGGAGATCCGCGGGCACTTGCTGAGCCATGGCGTGACTGGTGTGCAAGCGGTCAGTTATGACGGGCACGATTACGCGCCACAAAAGCTGGAAGCCTTGGAGACGCTGCACCGATTCCTGACGGAGACCAGCGCCAGTGTGGTGCACATTACATCAAGAGTGGCCGCTTGATTTTTTGAATTAATGCCCATACAATAAATACATTCATGCAATTCACATTTGACCCGCGCAAGGACGCCGCTAACATCGCCAAGCATGGGCTTTCACTGTCAGATGCGCAGCTGGTTTTCAATGCGGTCAACAAGCTGACGATAGAGAGCACACGGGGGGATGAAGTCCGCCTGATGGACGTGGCCATGGTGGAAGTCGCTGGCGTGGTGTTGGTGCTGGTCTATGTGCAGCGTGAACCCAACGAGGTGCGGGCCATATCGCTGCGCCGTGCATCGAAACAGGAAAGGACGCTGTATGCCCAAAATACCCACTAAGCCCAAAGCGACCGATTGGGAGCGCGTCAAACGCGAAGCCGACCAAGATGCGCCGATTGCCCACACCTCCACCGATGGTCCCTATGACCCTAACGATGCCGCCGCCGTTGCCGCATATTGGCAACAGGCCAGCATCAAGCGTGGCCGAGGTAGGCCCGTCGCCGCCATGAAGCGCCCAACCCTGAATATGCGTGTGGATGCCGATGTGCTCGAAGCCTTCAAGGCCACCGGGCAAGGCTGGCAAACCCGCATCAATGCCGCGCTGCGCGAAGCTGTGGCACATGGGCTGAACAAGGCGTGAGTTTTCGACACCCAGGAACGCAAGGGCTGGCGCTTGTCGCTGCTTGAATTAACACTAGCCATTAACGCAATCCGTTCATCGAGTCAAAGTCAGCTCCAGTATCCTGGACAGCCTTGATGGCCGCCAAGCGTTAACCAAAACAGGCCTGAGTCAGAATGGACACAGGAGGTAGCAGCGTACTCGCCTTGATCGCCACATTGGTGCGTCGGCGCACGTCACTCATGCGTTCGGCGTCGCGGGGAAACATTTCCACATAGGCCAGCAGGTGACGCGCAAAGCTCACCGGCTGGGCCAGTTGCAGGTGGGTGAAACCGTGCAGGATCACTTCGACGTTTTGCTTGGATACATCGACCAGCGATTTCTGCAGGTCCACCAGCAGGTCGATGAGCAGGTCCATCTTGCCCCGCAGCCAAAGGCGCACATCGGTGGCCACCTGGTCGTTGCGGTTGTAGCCGGTGTGCAGGCGTTTGACAGTATTTTGTGTTTGCAGCCCGTGTCGATCAGTCCAACAATACCGTACTGTTGAGGATGTAGCCGCGGCCATAAATGGCCCTGATGTAAGGCGGATCGGCCCCAACTACAGCCAGCTTTTTGCGCAATCGGGCCATGCGCATCTCGATGGTGGCGGCTGAAGGAAGCATCTCGCCCGTACCGAGCAACTCGGCCAATTGCCAACGTGCCAGCGGCTGCCCTGCAGCCCGAATCAGGCCTGCTAGCAAAATGGACTCGTTGGGCGACAAATCGGCCGATCCGGCAGGACCTTCAAGAACTTGGCGATCTGAGCGCAAATACAGCGTTTGTGCATCGGCATGGGTGGGTTTCAGTCTTTTGGCCACCGAGCGGATGCCTGCCATTAATTCAGTAGGATCGACCGGCTTGGTGAAGTAAATGTCTGCGCCGCTTTCATAGCCAATGATTTTGTCGCCAATTTGGCTACGGGCAGTTGTGATCACAATGCCCACGTTGGGGTGCACTTTTCGCAACTGGCTCACCAAGTCCAACCCATTGGCATCCGGCAGGTTCAGGTCAATTACATAGATGTCCGGCGTCACGTCCCCCGATTCGTCCAGCAGTTCTGCGGCCAGGGCCACACCGCGCACATAGTTCCCCTGGCTTTGAAAAAACGCCATCAAACCTTCGCGCAGGTCGTCGTTGTCTTCAACGATCAAAATTTTCAAGGCAAAAGCCGCCATCACTGCACCAAGTTTGTTTTCATGCAGAGACATGTTCTGATGCAGTCTATCAAAAAGCCAACAAATGCCAACGTTTGAAGGTTCAAGCCTTCGCCTGTGAATCGGTCGTTTCAGCTGGAAGCCACACCTCAAACCGGACACGATAGGTCAGGGGGGTGTAAATCACCTGCCCGTGCAGCAGATCCAGCAGTGACTTGACCAAAAACAAGCCCAGTCCTGAGCCGGACTGCCGCTGCGCGTGGGGGCTGCGGTAGTACTTGTCAAACACCTTATCGGCATCTGGGAAACCCGCTGCGCCCACGGTGTTTTCGACCCGCCAGCACCAGCCGGATATGCCGTTTGGTCCTGCGCTTGTCGCCAGTTCAAGCTCAATCGGTGTCTCGGGCGCACTGTATTTGTAGGCGTTTTCCAGCACATTGCTCAACACGATGGACAGCATCTGTGCATCCGTATACACCGCATACACCTCGGCTGGCAACTTCAACTGAACCCGACCCGGTTGCCGGCTGTTGGACAGCACACTTTGTGTCAGTTCGGCCGCATCCAGCCACTCGTTGCGTGGCTGCAGGCTGTGGTCAGACAGCTGACCTGCATGCACGCAGCGCTCAATCACCCGATTCATGTCGTGAATGGCCCGCGCCATCACCGGGCGTCCTTTGGGGCCGGCCTCCATCCAGATGCGCAAATTGGCCAGAGGCGTCTTCATTTCGTGGGCCAGCATGGCCAGCAGCTTGCGCTGTTCGTCCAAGTATTGCTGGTCCAGTCTGGCTTGCTCTTGTTGCAGCATCAGTTGTGTGCTGATGGCTTGGTGTTGCTCTTTGAAACGGCGCTGGCGGATATTCAAAATCACCAGCATCACCAGCCCATCGGCCACCAGCAAGCTCATGTTGCCGACGAACAAAAAAGGTGATTCTGGGATGATTTTTAGGTACATCAAACTGGGTAGCGAATTGAGTACTGCATAAATCATCAAGTAAGCCAAAAGCGCCGCTTTGGGAATGGGTGGCGGTGTTCCTTCTGGTTTGGCAAGCCATAACGTCAGCACAATCCACAACAACAGCAAAGGGGCTGTCGCGTTGACGATTTGTAACGACAGCTGTGTCTGGCCCATGAAATTGAGCAAACCCAACGCCTGGATGGTCCACCCTGCAACATTGAGGGCCGCCAGCATCCACGCGCGTGCCTTGTACTCCGCCAGCAGGGCCGCGTAAAACCAAAGGATGGTGCTGACCATTCCGTTGACGGCCACCAAAATAGAAATTTTGGAAAGGGTGCCGTCGGCGAACCAGTCTCCGATGGTGATGCGCGCAAAGCCTAAAAAGAAAAACCCCCACAGCGAAATCATCAGCTGTTTGAGTGCAAAAAAACCCATCATCCGGTCGTTCGTCTGAAGCCAACGTGTCACGGCCCAAATTAAAAACACCACAGACAACAGCAAACTTGCGCCCAACGTCCATTCGACATGGCGTGTATAGGCTTGTGCCTGTGCGCGTGGCATGAGTGACAGATGAACCACTCGAGCGCTCGCGCTTTCCACTTTCACATAGACCTGTCGCGCTGCAGGCAGTGCTTTTGCCTCAAAACTGAACAGCACGCTGCCTAACGCATCTGCGTTGGGCGGTAAAAAATCACCGGAATACCGTTCCACGCCCATGGTCGGGTCGTAAAACGTCACCCGGTCCAAAAAAGCGGGTCGAACGACCAAGATCCAAGGTGGCGCATCTGTAGCCGTTGTGCCTGGAATCTGCACGCGAAGCCAAACAGGCTCTGGCCCATAGGCCCAGCTTTTCCAGTCCGTGAAGGGCTCCCAGTTGTCCAGCTTTTGGACTGTGGCCAACGTGGCTGTGCCTTTGGCATCCAGCCAGCTGGCAAAGGGGGCATGGGCGCTGTGGTTATCCGGCGCGATGGACGGGGCGGCATGGCAGGCGCCCCAGTTGCAGACGATCACCCATATTAAAAGCCCCAAGAAACGAAGGATTGCTTGCATGGTGCGGCAATTTACCTGCTTTCTAGATGTTGGGATTTGTTGTTATTTATAAATTGAATTGTTTATCTTGAGAAAAGCAACTTTTTCACTTTGCCTGTGCTCTCGAATTGACACAAGCAAGAGCACCCATCAAAACATTCGATTCTGGAGAAACCACTGTGGCCATTTGCTTGAGCGACTACAAACTCGTCATTACTTTTTCAGACAAAAAGCAAAAAATTGTCGACGTGCAGGCATCCCAGCACCTCAAGCTGGCGCCGGGTGCGCAGTTGGCCTTGGTCGAAACTGCCACGGGCAAGCCTCCTGCCAAGCTGCTTTACAAGCGCCAGGGCAATAAGTTGGTTTTGGAAATCGAAGGTGAAGGTGAAATCACCCAAGTGGTCGATTTTTACGACAGCAATGCCCAAGTCATGTCCAACCTGGTCTTGACTGAAACCAGTTTGCAGGCGTTGACGGCAGAACCTGCTGTGGCATGTGCGCCCGCAGCGGTAGCCGCCGCACCGGCACCCGCACCCGCACCTTCTGTGTTGGGCGGGTTGGCTTTTGGTGGATTTGCTGCTCTTTTGGGTGCGCAAACCACCGCTGCGCCGGCCGTGGCCGAAGTCATCGCCAACATCGTCGGTGGTCCTGTTCTGGCCGGTAATGACCTGGAGGCCACCATTTACAAAGCTGATGGCACAACGGTCTTGGGTAAAGGCACCATCCAGTCCGATGGCACAGTCAGAGTGAAGGTGGGCAGCTACACCGGTGTCGTCATTGTAAAGGTGCAAAACGACGGGGGCCCCACCGATACCGACGAGACCCCGGATTACATGGACGAAGCCACAGGTACTGGCAAAGACTTTGGTGATGCTGCGTTCTACAGCACTGGCGTGCTGGTTCAAGAAGGTGGCACGATTTACCTCAACGTCAACATCCTGACGGCACTTGCTCACTTCAAGGCCACCCAAATCGTTGGACCAGGCAATAGCCTGGATGCCGCAACGGTCAAGAACGTCAACGCCGCGATTGCTCAGGCCTTTGGTCTGGATGATCTCACGGGCGAGGAAATCAAGACCACGGTGGATCAAGCGGGTGGCGAAACAAGTCAAACCTCCAACGTCTACGGCCAGATTCTGGCGGCGTTGTCGGGCGCTGACCAAAACAATGGCGGTGACATCCAGCAGACCCTGGAAGATTTGGCTGCTGGCATCACCATCAGCGGAAACACCGCCACCCTTGAATCGGCCGCACTGAACATCCTGATTGAAGGCGCCCAAGCGGCTGACCCCGACAACGCGTTAGGTTTGGTCGACAAAATGTCCGACGCCACCACGCTCATCTCGGCATCGGTCAGCATCGACACCGTGGGCGGTGACAACTATGTCAACCTGAGTGAGCAATCTGAGGGTGTAATCATCACCGGTACCTGCGCCGCTGGCGCCGTTGTGACCCTGGGCCTTGGGTCCAACAGCGGCACGGCCACGGTCAATGGCACTACCTGGCGCTATATCCTTACTCAGTCAGACATCGACGCCATGGGGCAGGGCGCAGACACTTTGCGGGTTTCCGCAACGCTCAATGGGGCCAGCAGCACTGCGTCGCGGGGCATTTACATCGACACCCAGGCCCCGGCAACGCCCACCGTTGATGCTCTCCTCAGCAATGACACCACCCCCACCCTCACGGGCACCGCTTTTTTGGCGGTGGGTGAGACGCTCAATGTCACGGTCAACGGTGCCACCTACGCCGTGGTGCCTGACAGCAACACGGGCCAGTGGCGTTTGGATTTGGGCACCGCCACGCCCATCGGCGGAGCGTTGGGCAGCCTGACAGACGGACAGACCTACCAGGTCGTGGTCACGGTCACCGATGCTGCTGGCAACCAGACCGCTGACACCAGCAGCAACGAGCTGCGCATCGACACCACCGCCCCCACTCTGGCCATCAATGCCATTTCAGGCGGTCACATCAACAACGCTGAAGACGAGTCGCCCCTCTCGGTCAGCGGCACCAGCAACGCCGAAGACGGTCAAGTCGTCACCGTCACGCTGGGCGGCCGCACTTACACCGCCACGGTGGCTTCGGGTGTTTGGAGCACCTCTGTGTCCAGTGCCGACATCAAGGCACTGACCGAAGGCACTGTGAATTTGACCGCTGAAGTGACCGATGCCGCGGGCAATGCGGCCACGCAAGCCACGCAAAGCTTTGTGTACGACCGTACCGCGCCCGCCACCCCAGCAGCTCTCAGCGACTACACAGACAATGTGGGCGCCATCCAAAACGCGGCCAGCACCGCGGCCACCAGTGACGACGCGCGTCCTGGCCTTCGTGTGGGGGACAACCTCACCGACACGCCAAAGCTGTATGTGAACGGTGTGTTCACGGCCGCCACCTATGACGCCAGCACGGGCACGCTCACCCCCAACAACCCGCTGCCCGACGGCGCCCACCTGCTGACCTACAGCTTGACGGACGCGGCGGGCAACGAAAGCCCTCAAAGCGCGGCCCTGTCCCTCACCGTGGACACCACCGCACCTTCTACTCCGGCAGCGCCTGCGGCTTACACCGACGACGCGGGGATTCTTCAAAACGTCGCCAGCACAGCGCCCATCACCGACGATGTTCGCCCCGGCATCCGCATCCCCACCAACCTCACCGACACGCCCAAGCTGTACGTGAACGGTGTGTACACGGCTGCCAGCTACAACGCCAGCACAGGCACGCTCACCCCTGACAGCGCCTTGCCGGATGGTGTTCACCAGTTCACCTACACCCTTACCGACGTGGCTGGTAACGAAAGTGCCCAAAGTACTGCTTTGAATGTCACTGTTGATACCTCGGCCCCCGGTACTCCTGCGGCTGCGCCAGACCTGCCTGCCAGCACCGATACGGGTGCGAGCAACAGCGACAACATCACCTACAACAACCGCCCCGGTTTGCAAGTGGGCTCACCACTGCCAGTGGGGGTCACCAAAATTGACCTCTTGGTTGATGGGCAAGTGGTTGTCGCCGTGTACGACCCCCAAACAGGGTTGTTACAACCGGCATCCCCACTGACCGATGGCAGCCATGCCATCACCTACCGGTACACCGACGCCGCAGGCAACCAAAGCGGAACCAGCCCCGTCTTGAACCTGACCATTGACACTGTGGCGCCGAGCACACCGTCGTCAGCCCCCGACCTGCTGGCCAGCGACGACAGTGGCGTCAGCAACAGCGACAACAACACCAGCAACAACCGTCCGGTACTGCAAGTGGGCGCGCTGCCCAGCGGTGTCACAGGCATTGAACTGCTGGTCGATGGGCAAAAGGTCGCTGCCACTTACGACAGCCAAACGGGAGAAATTCGCCCCGACACTGCGCTGACCAATGGCGTGCACGCTGTGACCTACCGTTACCTGGACCTTGCAGGCAACGCCAGCAATGCCAGCGACCCCATCAGCTTGACCGTTGACACCATCGCCCCACTCAACGCGGCCATCACCATGGCGGCCGCAGGTGGCATCAGTGGCACGTTCGAGCCGGGCACCACCTTGGCCCTCACCATTGCGGGCCATGCCGTCACGGGCACCATCCTTACCAACAGCAATGGCACTTGGCAATATGTGCCGACCTCCAGCGAATTGACGGCTTTGCGGCTCGTGGGCACCAAAGAACTGCTGCTGACGGCCACCGACACCGCAGGCAACATGGCCAGCGACAGCAAAACCGTCACTGCAGACGACTTCTCAGGGCCTTACATCAAAGAATTCATTCCCGCCGATGGCGGCGTGCTTGCCAATGCCGTCAATGGCACCGCCACACTGAACCTGGTGTTCTCCAAAGATGTGGTCAAGGGCGCAGGCAACATCCAATTGTTTGAAGTGGGCAACGCCAACGCGATTGAAAGCATCGCTGTCACAGACCCTCGCGTGGTGATCCAACCTGGCGGCGACGTCTACATCACACTGCCAGGCCTGACCACCGGCCGGCAGTATTACGTCACGTTGGCTGCAGGCACCTTTGTAGATTTGGCAGGCGAAGCCTTTGTTGGCCGAGTGCAGACAGATACAGCTGGCTGGGACTTCACTGCCGCTGCCGCCTCCATTGCGCCCAACTTTGTGGCCGGTGACGACCTCATCAACATCGCTGAAAATGCTGCAACGGTGAACATCACCGGTAAAGTGGTCAGCAGCGCGGCCATCCTGGCAGACATCCGCACCACCGATCTGACAGTGTCTGTATCAGTCCCTGTAGGCAACACTGCGGTCACTGCCACGGTGGTCAGCTACAACACCACCACCGGTGAATTCGTCTTCTCTGTCCCCGCCAGTGCCTGGGCCGAAGGCACCTACGACTACACCGTCACCCTGGCAGGCAACAGCGGCGGTGTTCCAATCAACGCCAGTTACCAATTCAATGACTTGGGCGTGGACCTGACCGCCCCCACCATGACCGCCAGCGTGCAAGGCGCGCAAGACAACGTGGGCAGCATCATTGGTAACGTCTGGGCCAGCAGCAACACGGCGCTCAGCGACGACACCAGCCCCACCCTGAGCGGCACGCTCAGCGCCGCACTCAGCGGCGACGCCCGCGTGGTGGTGTACCGCCAAGACGTCACCGGCACCCCTGGTGCGCTGGTGCGCGTGACAGGCAGCGAGGGCTTGAAGCCTGCGGACACCGCCTGGAGCCTGACCGACAGCGGTCTGGTCAACGGGCACACCTACAAATACCTGGCCTATGTGGAAGACGCTGCAGGCAACCGCAGTCCAGCGGGTGATTTCAAAACTCTGTTGATCGACACCCAGGCGCCGCAAGCCAGCGTGACGGCGGCCAGCCTGAGTGCCGACACGGGCATCAGCGCCACCGACTGGATCACCAACGTGGCCAGCCAAACCATCAGCGGCACACTCAGCCATGCCTTGTTCAGCGGAGAAAAACTGCTGGCCTCCGTCAATGGGGGTGTTTCTTGGCTCGACATCACCACCAGCGTCACGGGCACAGCCATCACCTGGGCAGGGGTGAACTTACCTGCGGGTTCGGGCAGTGTGTTGTTCAAAGCCGTCGATCCTGCAGGCAACGAAGGAACGCTGGGTACTTTTAACGCGACACTGGACACAACAGCCCCTGACGCCCCCACGGCCGCCCCAGATCTGAAACCCATTGAAGACAGCGGTGCCAGCACCAGCGACAACATCACCCAAACCAACCGTCCTGCGCTGGATGTGGGGGCACTGCCCGCAGGCGTCACGGGCGTTGAACTCTTGGTCAACGGCCAGCGGGTGGCCGCCAGTTACGACAGCCAAACCGAAACCCTGCATCCCACGCAGACCTTGGCGGATGGCGACTACACCGTCAGCTACCGCTACACCGATGCCGCAGGCAACCAGAGCGGCACCAGCTCCGCACTGAACCTGACCGTTGACACCACAGCCCCCACGTCGATTCAAGGCATTGCTCTCAGCGCCGACACTGGCATCTCCGCCACCGACTTGGTGACGAATGTCGCTGCGCAAACCATCACAGCCACGCTGGGCGCGACCTTGGGCACCGGCGAAAAGGTTTACGGCTCGCTGGACGGTGGCAGCACCTGGACGGACATCACCAGCCAAGTCAACGGCTCAGCGATCAGCTGGGCAGGCGTCACCTTGTTGGGCACCAACAGCATCAAGCTGCAGGTGCGCGATACCGCAGGCAACGTGGGCACCACGGCCACACAGGCGTACACGCTCGACACCACAGGCCCCAGCATCACCTTGAGCGCCATCGACATCAGCGCTGACACCGGTACGTCGGCCACAGACTTCGAGACCCAGACGGCGGCGCAAACCGTCACCGCCACCCTCAGTGCGGCATTGGCCACAGGCGAAGCCGTGTTCGGCTCGGTGGACGGCGGCAGCACCTGGGTCAACATCACCAGCAAAGTGACGGGCACCGCCCTCAGCTGGGATGGCGCTACCTTGTCGGGCACCAGCAGCCTGAAGCTGCAGGTGCGCGATGCGGCCGGCAACGCCGCGCCCACTGCCACCCAGGCCTACACGCTGGACAGCACAGCGCCCACCACAACGGTCAGTGGCTTGGGTCTGAGTGCCGACACCGACACGCCGGGCGACTTCATCACCAAGACTGCGGCGCAAACCATCACCGGCACGCTGAGTGCAGCTCTGGCCACAGGTGAAGCGCTTTACGGCTCGGTGGACGGTGGTGCCACCTGGGCCAACATCACCAACAAAGTGACCGGCACCGCGCTCAGCTGGGACAGTGTCACCTTGTCGGGCATCAGCAGCCTCCAGCTGCAAGTGCGCGATGCAGCGGGCAATGTCGGTGCCACCACCGCACAAAACTACACGCTCGAATCCAGCGCTGTGCCACTGAATTTGTCGGATATCGCCGCAGGCATTGGCGGCTTTGTGATCAATGGGCAGGGCGCTTCTGACAACAGCGGCAACAGCGTGGCGAGCGCGGGCGATGTCAATGGCGACGGCTTAACTGATTTGATCGTAGGAGCTTTTATCAGTGATCCGATTGCAGGCCTCAATGCGGGCCGCAGTTATGTGGTGTTCGGCAAAACGGGCATGACCGCTGTGGATCTCTCAGCCGTCGCGGCAGGTAACGGTGGCTTTGTGATCAACGGACAGGCTGCGGGTGACAACAGCGGCAACAGCGTTGCGAGCGCGGGGGATGTCAACGGTGACGGCCTGAGCGATCTGATTGTGGGCGCCAGGAGCAGCGACCCGACTGCAGGTGCCGATGCGGGCCGCAGTTACGTGGTGTTCGGCAAAACGGGCACCACCGGTGTGGACCTCTCTGCCGTGGCTGCAGGCAACGGCGGCTTCGTCATCAATGGCCAATCCATTGCCGAGAACAGCGGCTGGAGTGTGGCGAATGCAGGGGATGTCGATGGTGACGGACTGAGTGATCTCATCGTAGGCGCTAATTTCAGTGATCCGATTGCAGGCCTCAATGCGGGCCGCAGCTATGTGGTGTTTGGTAAAACGAGCACCTCCGGTATAGACCTGTCGGCCGTGGCGGCTGGCAATGGCGGCTTTGTGATCAATGGGCAGTGTCTTTACGATCAAAGTGGCAACAGCGTTGCGAGCGCGGGGGATGTCAACGGCGACGGGCTGAGCGATCTCATCGTGGGCGCTACGGTAAGCGACCCGGTTGCGGGCGCCAATGCGGGCCGCACTTACGTGATTTTCGGTAAAACGGGCACAACCGGTGTGGACCTTTCGGCTGTCGCGGCAGGCAGCGGCGGCTTTGTCATCAACGGGCAATGCGATAACGATCAAAGTGGCGTCAGCGTCGCGAGTGTGGGGGATGTCAATGGCGACGGGCTGAGTGATCTCATCATGGGCGCTCCGCTAAGCGACCCGACTGCAGGTGCCGCTGCGGGCCGCACTTATGTGGTGTTCGGTAAAACGAGCATGTCCGGTGTGGACCTCTCTGCCGTAGCTGCTGGCAATGGCGGCTTTGTCATCAACGGGCAGTGTGCAAACGACTATAGCGGCTTCAGCGTGACGAGCGCGGGTGATGTCAACGGCGATGGACTCGCTGATACGCTCTTGGGGGCCAGATTTGGCAGCGCGTTTGCTGGGCGCAGCTACGTGGTGTTTGGCAAAACGGGCACTTCTGACATAGACCTGTCGGCCGTGGCTGCAGGCAACGGCGGCTTTGTCATCAACGGGCAGTGTGGTAACGATTACAGCGGTGTGAGTGTTGCGAGCGCAGGGGATGTCAACGGTGACGGTCTGACCGACCTGATCGTGGGAGCCATGAACAGCCGTACGGCAGCAGGGGGCTTTGCAGGCCGCAGCTACGTCATCTTTGGCAGCACCAGCGGTTCGTTCAGCGAGACGACAGTGGACTGGCTGGGCACCGATGCCAACGAAATGCAAAGCGATGGCGGCGTGGCCAAGACCCTGGTGGCCGGTGCGGGCAACGACACGCTGACCGCCACAGCGGCCAGTGTGTTGTATGGCGGTGCGGGCGATGACAGCTTTGTCATTGACCAGGCCATGATCACGGCGCTGCAAAGCACCATGGGCAGTGGCGGCAATGTGGCGCAGCTGGCGCGCATTGATGGCGGCACAGGCAAGGACACCATCACCTTGACTGGCACGGGCTTGACACTGGACCTGACCCAGGTGGCCAGCCAGGCGGCCAGCAACACCACGGGCAGCAGCCGCATCAACAGTGTGGAGGTGATCGACATCACCGGCAGTGGCAACAACGCGCTCAAGCTCAACCTGTTTGATGTGCTGGACATGGGTTCAGCCAACATTTTCGAGGCGACCGGGCGTCAGCAACTCATGGTCAAGGGCGATGCCGGTGACCAGATGCAATTTGGCGATGCGCTGGAGTGGGTGAAGGCTTCAACGGTCAACCTGGGCGGTGCCAACTACACCGTGCTCAACCACAAGACCAGCCTGGCCACGGTGTATGTGAGCGCGGCCGTCAGCTTGGTGGGTCTGTACGAGCCTGTTGAGTTGAGTGCCATCGCCGCAGGCAACGGCGGCTTTGTGATCAACGGGCAGGCTGCGGGTGACAACAGCGGCTACAGCGTCGCCAGCGCGGGCGATGTCAACGGGGACGGCCTGACCGACCTGATCGTGGGGGCCCCGAGGTCAGGCAACGCTGCGGGCCGCAGCTATGTGGTCTTCGGTAAAACGGGCAACTCCGGTGTGGACCTGGCGGCCGTGGCGTCAGGCGTGGGTGGCTTTGCCCTTACTGGGCAGAGCGCCGGGGATAGCAGTGGCATCAGTGTCGCCAGTGCGGGTGATGTCAACGGGGACGGCCTGGCCGACCTGATTGTCGGTGCCATGTATCACTATCCAAGTGGTGTGCTGGTGGCAGGTCGCAGTTACGTGGTGTTTGGAAAAACCAGCACGGCTGGGGTTTCCCTGGGGGCCGTGGCGGCGGGCAATGGCGGCTTTGTCATCAACGGGCAGTGTGCATACGACTACAGTGGCCGGATTGTTGCCAGCGCGGGCGATGTCAACGGTGACGGCCTGGTTGACATGATCGTGAGTACTACGGAGACCGGAGGCACCACTCCCCTCCGCAGCTATGTGGTGTTTGGCAAAACCGGCACGGCCGGGGTGGACTTGTCGGCTGTGGCGGCAGGCAGCGGCGGCTTTGTCATCAACGGGCAGTGTGCGGGCGATTCTAGTGGCCGGGGCTTTGCAAGTGCAGGGGATGTCAATGGCGATGGCTTGGCGGATCTGGTCGTGGGTGCCCCCGTTTCAAGTTTGCAGGCGGGCCGTAGTTATGTGGTGTTCGGTAAAACGGGCACGACCAGCGTGGACCTGTCGGCCGTGGCGGCGGGCAATGGTGGTTTTGTCATCCAAGGGCAGTGCAATTCTGACTACAGCGGTTTCAGTGTTGCCAACGCAGGGGATGTCAACGGCGATGGCTTGGCCGATTTGATTGTGGGAGCCAATACGAGCAGCCCGGCTGCAGGTCAAGCGGCTGGACGCAGTTACGTGGTGTTTGGCAAAACGGGCACGAGCGGTGTGGACCTGTCGGCCGTGGCGGCAGGCAGCGGCGGCTTTGTGATCAATGGGCAATGTGCGAGCGACTTGAGTGGTCACAGTGTCGCCAGCGCGGGCGATGTCAACGGCGACGGCTTGGCCGACTTGATCGTGGGTGCCTGGCGAAGCGACCCCACTGCAGGCGTCAATGCAGGCCGCAGTTATGTGGTGTTTGGTAAAACCGGCACGGTCGGGGTAGACCTTTCGGCTGTGGCGGAAGGCCGTGGCGGATTCGTCATCAACGGTCAGAGTGACGGCGATGAGAGTGGCTCAAGCGTCGCCAGTGCAGGAGATGTCAACGGTGACGGTCTGGCCGACCTGATCGTAGGCGCTCCTCTAAGCGATCCGATGTATGGGACCGGTGCGGGCCGCAGCTACGTGATTTTTGGCAGCACCAGCGGCGCCTTCAGCCAGACTGCCGTGGACTGGCTGGGCACCGATGCCAACGAAATGCAAAGCGATGGCGGCGTGGCCAAGACCCTGGTGGCCGGTGCGGGCAACGACACGCTGACCGCCACAGCGGCCAGCGTGCTTTATGGCGGTGCGGGCGATGACAGCTTTGTCATTGACCAGGCCATGATCACCGCGTTGCAAAGCGCCATGGGCAGCGGCGGCAATGTGGCGCAGCTGGCGCGCATTGATGGCGGCACAGGCAAGGACACCATCACCTTGACTGGCACGGACTTGACACTGGACCTGACCCAGGTGGCCAGCCAGGCGGCCAGCAACACCACGGGCAGCAGCCGCATCAACAGTGTGGAGGTGATCGACATCACCGGCAGTGGCAACAACGCGCTCAAGCTCAACCTGTTTGATGTGCTGGACATGGGTTCAGCCAACATTTTCGAGGCGACCGGGCGTCAGCAACTCATGGTCAAGGGCAATGCCGGCGACACGGTGGACCTGAACGGCGATGGTGCCGGTACGGCGGGCTGGACGCAGGGTACGGCGGTGAGTTTGAGCAGCGTCAGCTACGACGTGTGGAACCACGACACCAGTTTGGCCACGCTGTACGTGAGCCAGGGAGCCTTTGTCGTTTGAGCGGCGTTCAGGCATTCAACGCGGGCAATGCCGCTTGGCGGCAGGGGGACTGGGCGCAAGCCCTGGCCGCTTACGGCGAGGCGGTGGCTCAAGCCCCAGCCCTGGCCGTTGCCCATTTGGGGCGTGCCCGTTGCCTGGTCAAGCTGGGGGACTGGGGCAGCGCACGCGAGGCTTTTGCCACTGTGTTGCGGCTGGAGCCTGCCCATTACAGCGCTTGGCTGGAGGCAGGGCATTTGTGCCGCCAAATGGGCGAGTTGCATCAGGCGGCAGGCGCTTACCAGCGGGCGATCCATGCCGAGCCGATGCGCCATGAGGCTTATCTGGGCATGGCGCGGGTTTTGCCCATGCTGGGGCAGGCCGAGTTGGGTGAGCAGGCTTTTGCCGATGCGCTGCAGCAACTGGCTCACAGCCAGCCCGAGAGCGAACGCGCAGTCAAGCTGGCCGAGGCTGCCCATCGCATGGGCCAGTACCGGCTGGAGCAAGGCGATGCCGTGGGCGCGGTGCGTGCGTTGCAACGTGGCTTGCTGGCCTTGGGTGAGGTGCCTGGTGATGCGCCTGATGAGCCGCTGCTGGACTTGCGTGCAGAGGTGCAAATGGACTTGGGCGAAGCCTTGTGGCGCCTGGGGCAGCAGGGTGCAGCCCTGGCCGCGTTGACAGCGGCATCCCACGCCCGATCAGAAACCACCTTGGCCCGTTTGGGGGCCTTGAGTTTTCGCTTCAATTTGTGGCAGGAAGCGTTGGCAGTGTTGCGCCGCAATGCCGAGATGCACCCGCAAAGTGCCATCGCGCAATGGAACCTGGCCCATCTGCTGGCTGAGTGCTGGCAGATGGAAGAAGCTGAGCGTGTGTTGCAGCAGGCTGAGGCGCTGGCTCCTATGCCGGGTGCCCGGAGCATGCGTGCGTCGATGGCCGGGCGACGTGGCGATGCTGACACAGCGCTGGCCATTTACCGTGAACTGGCTGCAGAGGAAGGCGGAGCAAGCTATGCGTCCAGTGCGGCCATGTCTTCGCTTTACAGTGACAGTTTGAGTGCGCAGGCGGTGGCCGACTTGCACCGGCAGTTGTTTGCGCCGCTGGGCGTGGGCGCCCGCACCCGCGAGAGTTTTGTGCGCACCCCCCTGGCGGGCAGGCGGCTGCGCTTGGGTATTGTGTCGGCAGATTTTCATCACCAGCATCCGGTCAACATCTTCATGCAGCCGGTGTTGCGTGAACTGGACCGCAGCCGTTTTGAGGTGTTTGTTTATTTCAACGGCGTGAGCTACGACGATCAGACCCGTCTGGCACAGCAGCGCGTGGCGCACTGGGTGGAGGTGACCACGCTCAATGACGCCCAGCTGGCCAAGCGCATCGATGCCGATGAGATCGATGTGTTGCTGGACCTGGCCGGACACACGGGCCAGCAGCGCATGCGCCTGTTCGCCCAAAGGGCGGCACCGGTGCAGGTGACTTATCTGGGTTACCCCGGCTCCACAGGGGTGCCGAATGTGGACTGGATTTTGGGCGACCCGGTGGTGACGCCCGAGGCTGACGATGCCCTGTGCTCCGAGCGCGTTTGGCGCTTGCCGCATCTGGTGTTTTGTTATGCGCCCGAGGCCGACTACCCGTTCCCGGTCATGACCGATGACTGGGCCAGCCGACCATTGACTTTTGCGTCCTTCAACAATGTGCCCAAGCTGACCCCGCACACTTTGCGCTTGTGGGCCCGGGTGATGGCGGCGGTGCCCGATGCACGCCTGTTGCTCAAGGCTCCCAGCTTTGGCGACACCAGCGCGGTGGCCGCGTTCAGCGAGCGGTTGTTGGCCTTGGGCGTGGACCTGGGGCGGGTGGAGTTTCGAGGGCCTACGGGCTTGAGCGACATGATGGCCGAATACGCCGACGTGGACATCGCGCTGGACCCCACACCCTACAACGGCGGCACGACCAGCCTACAGGCGATGTGGATGGGGGTGCCGGTGATCACGCTGGCGGGCGAGCACTTTGTCTCGCGCATGGGCGCGAGCTTCATGACGGCTGCAGGCTTGCCCGAGTGGGTAGCCAGCGACGACGAAGGTTATGTGCGCGTTGCGCTGCAGATGGCACAAGACAGGGCAGCCTTGTTGGCGCTGAAACTGGGCTTGCGCGAGCGGCTCAAAGCTCGGCTTGGCTGGGACGTGGTGGCGCACACACGCGCAATGGAAAGGGCGTTTGATGAGATGGTGAATGCGTGACGTGCCGAACTTTGTGCTGTCGGCAGTGGGAGAGTTTTGCCCAGCCGATGCCTGCATTCGGCGAGTGGACAAGTACCGCTTCAAAATTCAGTCCCGCCATGCCGCAGCGTTATCCTTGTTCACCCACCGGCGGTCGCTGGAGTTGGTGCTCAATGAACCCTTGGTGAAGTCGTTTCAATGGGCGATCTCCTCGGGCGATACACAGTCGTTGTTCACTTACGCAGAGAACCTACGCCAGCAAGTCGCAGTCCACTTGGCAGGTCGTGATGCCGAAACCGAAGTGATCATCAATTTGTCTTGAATTTTTACCTGTAGGAGCTTGTTTGCAAGCGATATTCGCGTCGCCCATGTCGCCCCAGTCGGGCTTCAGCGTGTAGCGTTTCCCGGGCTACATGTGGCCACGTCCTTCGGTGAGGCTACTTGCAAGCTGATTGACTTCTCGGATGAGTTGACTAAGTTTCATGCGATCAACAATGTCATTCTGGGTGTAAAAGCCATGCTTTTGGGGCCGCCCAGTGCTCTTACCACCATGCATTCGACACCGGCCGTTTTGCATAGGGAAGTTCAGGCATGGATTGCCAGTTGTGCGGCAATGTGCGCCGCAGCGGTCTTGCATGGGGTTTCCTCTCATGAGGGTTGTCCTCCCCCTGAGTTAACCGTGCCGACGACAGCCTGCCCCCCGGCACCCACGTTGACGTGTTGAACCAGAATGTGTTGGCGTTTTTCGTCCCGCACACGATGAAGCACAGCCATGGCCCCTTGGTAAGCGGAGCTGGCCTTGATTGCCGCATTCACATATTTGACCGAATGATCGGTGTCTTGCATCAGATTGGCGCGGTGTAGCATTTTCATGCTCGCCTGATGGAGGCCAGCCATCTGGTGTGCCAACATCTTTTCGAGGCTGTTGCCAGCGTTGATGGTGTCGGCCGCATCCAAGGCCATGGCTGCGATGTCTGTGCCCATTTGGGTTAGCAGTTCAGTTCGATGGCTTGAGGCTTCCAGAGCGGCAACGGTGGGCTCGGTCAAGGTGTTGACCAGTCCCCCGTGCTTTTGATCGATGGCTTCATGACCGCTGCCGAGTTTGACGTGTGGTACCAGTGCAGCCAAGTCTTCTGACATCAATGAGCCGCTGACCAAGGTGTACTGTTGCTCATCTGGACTGAGATGAACTTCTCGTTGACCAGTCAATAAATCGCAATGTAGTTGATCGCGGCGACGTTTGGCCTTGAGCGAGCGTGAGGTGTTGTCGCGGCCTTCGCGAGTAACTTCAGCGCAGGGCCCGCATACTTGCGCGCTCTCGATGTGGCTGACACCGCCGCATGGGTTGCCGCAGATCGAGCATGTGCGTTCGCGGGTGTCATTGGCGCGCTTCATGCAGTGGCTCTAGGTGAAGAAGGTGCACCGAAATTTCGTTGTCCTACACAGTGAATCGCCCCGGGTTTTGAGGAGGCTCCACACTTTGAGAAGATGGAGCCATGAGCAAGAAATCGAACCGTTTTTCACCCGAAGTGCGCGAACGCGCTGTCCGCATGGTGCTCGAGCACCGTGGCGAGTACCCATCCCTTTGGGCCACCATTGAGTCCATTGCCCCCAAGATCGGGTGTGTGCCGCAAACCCTCAACGACTGGGTTCGCCAGCACGAGGTTGACGAAGGCATGCGCGATGGCGTCAGCTCTGATGAGCGCGCCCGCATCAAAGACCTCGAACGCGAAGTCAAGGAACTGCGCAAAGCCAACGAAATCCTCAAACTGGCGAGCGCTTTTTTTGCCCAGGCGGAGCTCGACCGCCGACTCAAGTCTTAAGGGACTTTGTTGATCAAAACCGTCACGCCTACGGGGTCGAGCCGATTTGCAACGTGCTGCAAATCGCCCCTTCTGGCTACAGGTGCCATGCTGCCCGCCAACGCAAGCCCGAGCTGCTTTGCGCCCGGACCAAACGCGATGAAGCCCTGATCCCGCAAATCCAAGCCGTCTGGCAGGCCAATATGCAGGTCTACGGCGCAGACAAGGTCTGGCACCAGATGAATCGTGAAGGAACCAAGGTGGCGCGCTGCACGGTCGAGCGGCTCATGAAGCGCATGGGATTGCACGGCGTTCGCCGGGGCAAGGTCGTGCAAACCACCGTCTCGGACAAAGCCGCGCCATGCCCGCTGGACCGGGTCAATCGCCAGTTCAAAGCAGAGCGTCCAAACCAACTGTGGGTGTCGGACTTCACCTATGTCAGCACCTGGCAGGGCTGGCAATACGTGGCCTTTGTGATCGACGTGTTTGCACGGCGCATCGTGGGCTGGCGGGTGAGCAGTTCGATGCGTACTGACTTTGTGTTGGATGCCCTGGAGCAAGCCTTGTTCGACAGACAACCTGAACGCTCAGATGCATTGATACATCACTCGGACAGGGGGTCTCAATATGTTTCCATTCTCTACACCGAACGCCTGGCCCAAGCTGGGATAGAGCCATCGGTGGGCAGCCGTGGCGACAGCTACGACAACGCGCTGGCCGAGACGATCAATGGGCTGTACAAGGCCGAATTGATACACCGCCGTGCACCCTGGAAAACCAAGGAGGCACTGGAACTGGCAACCCTGGAATGGGTGGCTTGGTTCAACCACCACCGACTGCTGAGCTCGATTGGGTATATTCCACCGGCTGAAGCTGAGGTGAACTACTACCGGCAGCTAGCCGGGAAGCACGAGACCGAGGTCTCAACTTAAACCAACTGGCCTCCACGAAACCCGGGGCGATTCAGTAGACACGCTTGTTCTGAGTTCAAGGTCTTCATTTTTCTCAGCCAGTGATTCCAGTCGATGAAATCACCATTGAGGTCATGCTCGTTCCAAGCGTCTTCGTATTGTTCTATGCTCATCATGCATCCTGGATGATTTGCCAGTGTAGATGAATCTTTTGGGGATTGTTCGGGCGGCCATGCGCCAACGCGCTGACTGAGCGGTGATTCAAATCGCAGCGCCTATCAGGGCGAAACTTGTCGTGGCAGTCTGTAAAGAGTCTGTAAGAGCCACAGACAAGAAAAAAGGCCAACCGGTGAAGGTTGGCCTTAGTTCGCTTGAAAACCGCATGGTTGCTGGGTTTCCGCTGATGGTGCCCGGGGCCGGACTCGAACCGGCACGCCTTGCGGCGGGGGATTTTGAGTCCCCTGAGTCTACCAATTTCACCACCCGGGCGGTATTTGTGAAGAACCGAATTATGGCACATTATTGGGATGATTTATCCAACCATTGAAGATGCGATTGGCAAAACACCTTTGGTGGCTTTGCAGCGTTTGGGTGCTGCCGACATGGCCGCGCGTGGCAACGTGATCTTGGGTAAGCTGGAGGGCAACAACCCGGCAGGTTCGGTGAAGGACCGACCTGCCTTGTCGATGATCCGCCGGGCCGAAGAGCGGGGCGAAATCAAGCCGGGCGATACCTTGATCGAGGCGACGTCCGGCAACACCGGTATTGCGCTGGCGATGGCTGCGGCCATCAAGGGCTACCGCATGGTCTTGATCATGCCCGAGGACCTGTCGATTGAACGTGCCCAGACCATGAAAGCCTTTGGTGCCGAGCTGATCCTCACACCCAAAAGCGGCGGCATGGAATACGCCCGCGATCTGGCTGACAACATGGCAGCACAGGGCAAGGGCCGCATCCTGGACCAGTTTGCCAATGCCGACAACCCACGCATCCATTACGAAACCACTGGCCCCGAAATTTGGGAACAAACCGGTGGCAAGGTCACCCACTTTGTCAGTGCCATGGGCACCACCGGCACCATCACGGGTGTGTCGCGGTTTTTGAAAGAAAAAAACCCGGCCATCCGCATCATCGGTGCCCAGCCCAGCGAGGGCTCGCGCATTCCGGGCATCCGAAAGTGGCCCCAGGAATACCTGCCCAAAATTTATGACCCCAGTCAGGTGGATGAGCTGATATATGTGAGCCAGAGCGACGCCGAGGAAACTTGCCGCCAGATGGCCCGCACCGAAGGCATTTTTGCCGGCATTTCCGCTGCGGGTGCTTGCTGGGTGGCCCAGCAGGTGGCCAAGACGGCGCAAGACGCGACCATCGTGTTCATCGTGTGTGATCGCGGTGACCGTTATTTGTCCACTGGCGTTTTTCCCGCCTGACCGGAGTTTTCATGGCTGAATACCGTTTTTGCCCCCAGTGCGCCAGTCCCCTGGCTTGGCTGTCGCAAATGGAGGACGGGGGAGAGACCATGCGCCTGCGTTGCACGGCCTGTGACTTCACGCATTGGAACAACCCGACTCCGGTGCTGGCGGGCATCGTGCAGGTGGGGGACCAGATTTTGCTGGCCCGCAATGCCGCATGGCCTGGGCGGCGTTTTGCGCTGATCACCGGCTTCATGGAAGCGGGCGAGACACCCGAGGACGGCATCAAACGCGAGATCGCCGAGGAAACGAACTTGAAGGTGTCGGCGCTCAAGTTGATCGGTGTGTACGACTTCCAGCGCATGAACCAGGTGATCATTGCCTACCATGCGGTGGCCGAAGGCGAAGTGCGTCTGTCGCCCGAGTTAGCCGAGTACAAGATGTTTGACTTCAATGATTTGATCTGCTGGCCAGCAGGCACCGGTTATGCCTTGGGCGACTGGTTGCGCACCATCGGTATCGAGCCGAAGTTCATGACATGGGAAGAGCGTGCCGCGCAAAGCCAGGAACAGAATCAGGACACATGATGCAGATCGACAAGGAAATCGATACCAGCGGCTTGAATTGCCCCCTGCCCATTTTGAAGGCGAAGAAAGCCCTGAACGACATGAGCAGCGGTCAGGTGCTCAAGGTGATCGCGACCGATCCGGGTGCGGCCCGCGATTTTGAGGCCTTTGCCCGGCAGACCGGCCACGAGCTGGTCATGCAAGAGAAGACCGAAACCCATTTTGTGTTCGGCCTCAAGCGGCGCTGATCCAATTTGTCACTGCGCTCGCGATGACGAGCTTGTCCTCAGGGTATGCGCCCTTGTCGGATCAGAGGCTCAAGCTTTTGAGGTAGTCGCGGAACGATGCGCCCACTTGCGGGTGTTGCATGGCCAGCTCCACCGTGGCTTCCAGAAAACCTTCCTTGCTACCGCAGTCATAGCGCTTGCCTTGGTACTGAAATGCGTAAACGGCTTCGCGCTGCATCAGTCGGGCGATTGCATCGGTCAGCTGGATTTCGCCGCCTACGCCGGTAGGTTGGTTGCGAATTTCCTCGAAGATGCCCGGCGTCAGGATGTAGCGGCCTGCTACGCCCATGCGCGAGGGGGCAATGTCTGGGTTGGGCTTTTCCACGATTTTTTCAACGCGGATCAGTTGTTTGCCTGCGGGCTCGCCTGCCACAATACCGTAGCGTTTGACGTGTTCGAGAGGCACCTCCTGCACGGCCAAGATCGAGCGGCCCTGCTGCGCATGCGCGGCCACCATTTGGCTCAGCACCGAAGGGCCGCCGTGCAAACCCACCATCAGGTCATCGGCCAGCAGCACGGCGAAGGGCTCGTTACCTACCATGGCTTCGGCGCACAACACCGCATGGCCCAAGCCCAGCGAGCGGTGCTGGCGAACGTAGGCGCAGACCATGTCGTCGGGCTGGACGGAACGTACCAAGGCCAGCAGTTCGTCCTTGTGCGCGGCTTCAAGTTCGTTTTCAAGTTCGTAAGCGGTGTCGAAATGGTCTTCGATGGCCCGTTTGCTGCGGCCTGTGACGAAAATCATGTGGCGCACGCCCGCGCTGTAAGCTTCCTCTACCGCATACTGGATCAAGGGTTTGTCGACCACCGGCAGCATTTCTTTGGGCGCGGCTTTGGTGGCAGGCAAAAAGCGTGTGCCCAAGCCGGCCACCGGGAACACGGCTTTGCGGATAACGTTGTGGCTCATGGTGGCGTCCTTGGTGCGCAGGCGATCAGCCCAAGCGCTGCAGTTGTTGACGAATTTTATCGAGCGTAGCCCCGAAGTCGGCGACGCGCTTTCTGGTTTCGTCCAGCACCGCTGGCGGTGCCTTGGCCACAAAGGCCTCGTTGCCCAGTTTGGCGTTGGCCTTGGTGATTTCGCCTTCCAGACGCGCGGCTTCTTTGGTCAGGCGAATTTTTTCGGCAGCCACATCCACTTCAATGAACAGGCACAAACGCGCTTCGCCCACCACGGCTACGGGAGCCGCTTGTGCGGCAGCGATCCATTCGGCCTCGGTGTCAAACACCTTGACTTCGCTCAGTTTGGCGAGTGACTGCAGCACGGGTGCCACGCTTTGCATGAAGGCGGTGTCGCCCAGCACATACATGGGCATGCGGGTGGCGGGCGAGACGTTCATCTCGCCGCGCAGGTTCCGGCAGGCGTCCACCAGGGTCTTGAGTTTGGCCACATGGGCCTCGGCGGCTTCGTCGATGCGCTCGGGCTGGCTCACGGGATAAGCCGCGATGCTGACCGAGTCGCCCGGACGGCCTGCGACCACCGACACCTTTTGCCAAAGCTCTTCGGTGATGAAGGGGATGATGGGGTGCGCCAGGCGCATGATGGTTTCGAGTGTGCGGATCAGGGTGCGGCGCGTTGCGCGTTTTTGCGCGTCGTCTCCGGTGTTGATCTGCACCTTGGCGATTTCCAGGTACCAGTCGCAGAACTCATTCCACACAAAGTCATAGATCGTGTTGGCCACGTTGTCGAGGCGGTATTCGGCAAAGCCTTTAGCCACGTCGGCTTCCACGCGCTGCAGTTGTGAGCTGATCCAGCGGTCGGCCTGGCTGAAGGCCAGGTAGCCGTGCACCGGGCCGCCCACTTCGCATTCGGCTTTGGTGTGTTCTTTCAGGCCGCAGTCTTGGCCTTCGCAGTTCATCAGTACAAAGCGGGTGGCGTTCCACAACTTGTTGCAGAAGTTGCGGTAGCCCTCGCAGCGCTTGCTGTCAAAGTTGATGCTGCGGCCCAGGCTGGCCAGTGCCGCAAAGGTGAAGCGCAGTGCGTCCGCGCCGTAGGCCGGGATGCCTTCAGGGAATTCTTTTTCGGTCTGCTTGCGCACCTTGGGCGCGGTCTCGGGCTTGCGCAGGCCTTGGGTGCGTTTTTCTAGCAGGGGTTCGAGCGTGATGCCGTCGATCAGGTCGACCGGGTCGAGCACGTTGCCTTCGGATTTGCTCATCTTCTTGCCTTGGGCGTCGAGCACCAGGCCGTGGATGTAGACGTGTTTGAAGGGGACTTTGCCGGTGAAGTGGGTGGTCATCATGATCATCCGGGCGACCCAGAAGAAGATGATGTCGTAGCCGGTGACCAGGACGCTGCTGGGGAGGTAGAGGTCGTAGTCGCTTGGGCTGTTGTTGGCGTTGGTTCCGCTGGCGAGCGTGTCGGACTCGGCCTTGCTCCCACTCGCTTCGCTCGCAATGTCGCTGCGTCCGAGCCCGGCACGCTCGCCAGCTGCGGCGTTGGGCCAGCCCATGGTTGAGAAGGGGACCAGTGCGCTGGAGTACCAAGTGTCCAGCACGTCTTCATCGCGCTTGAGCGTTTTGCCGGGGGCCTTGGCCTGCGCTTCGGCTTCGTTGCGTGCCACATAGACGTTGCCGTCTTCGTCGTACCAAGCGGGAATCTGGTGTCCCCACCACAGCTGGCGCGAGATGCACCAGTCCTGGATGTTGTTCATCCACTGGTTGTAGGTGTTGACCCAGTTCTCGGGCACAAAGCTCACCTGGCCGGACTGCACCGCATCGATGGCTTTTTGAGCAATGCTCTTGCCGGTGGCGTCGCCTTGGGCGACTTGGTTCATCGCCACAAACCATTGGTCGGTCAGCATGGGCTCGATCACTTGGCCGGTGCGAGCGCAGCGGGGCACCATGAGCTTGTGTTTTTTGACCTCGACCAAAGCGCCAGCGGCTTCGAGGTCGGCCACCACGGCTTTGCGGGCCACAAAGCGGTCCAGGCCCCGGTATTTCTCAGGCGCGTTGGCGTTGATCGTCGCGTCCAGGTTCAGCACGCAGATCATGTCCAGCTTGTGGCGCTGGCCGACCTGGTAGTCGTTGGTGTCGTGCGCCGGGGTGACCTTGACCACGCCCGTGCCAAAGTCCTTGTCCACGTACTCGTCGGCGATCACGGGAATGGTGCGGCCGCACAGGGGCAGGTTGACTTGCTTGCCAATCAGGTGTCTGTAGCGCTCGTCTTCGGGATGCACCATCACGGCCACGTCACCCAGCAAGGTTTCGGGGCGGGTGGTGGCGACGGTCAAGCTGCCGCTTCCATCGGCCAAGTCATAGCGGATGTGCCACATTGAGCCGTCTTCTTCGGCGCTTTCCACCTCCAGATCGGATACCGCGCTTTGCAGCACCGGGTCCCAGTTCACCAAGCGCTTGCCACGGTAAATCAGGCCTTGCTCGTACAGCTGCACAAAGGTTTCGGTCACGGTTTTGGACAGCTTGGGGTCCATCGTGAAGTACTCGCGGCTCCAGTCCACGCTGTCGCCCATGCGGCGCATCTGGCGGGTGATGGTGCTGCCCGACTCTTCTTTCCATTCCCAGACTTTGCTCACAAAGTTCTTGCGTGCTTCGGCAGGCGTGGGGCCCATGTCGTGGCGACTGATGCCTTGGGCCTGCAGCTGGCGCTCGACCACGATTTGCGTGGCAATGCCCGCATGGTCGGTGCCGGGAATCCAGGCGGTGTTGTGGCCCAGCATGCGGTGGTAGCGGGTCAGCGAGTCCATGATGGTCTGGTTGAACGCGTGGCCCATGTGCAATGTGCCGGTCACGTTGGGCGGGGGCAACTGGATGGCAAAAGCCGGAGCGCCTTCCTTAGGCGCTCGTGTGCCACGGAAGCCGGCAACGCCATAGCCACGCTTTTCCCACTCGGGGCCCCAGTGCGCTTCGAGGGCAGCAGGTTCGAACGATTTGGACAGGCTCTCAAGCCCGGGCTGGTGGACCGGGGTGGCGGGGGCGTTGCTCATGGCGGGGTTTTTTCCAAAAGAAAACGGCAGCTCAGAAGATGCCATGCAGGACCGTGTGCGGTCCCAAAAATCTGATTTTACCCAGCACATTCAGGTCCTATCCGCGAACCGTCAGGCCACGTCGTTCTCATGGAGCGCACTCGTACAACAGACGAGCTTTGGCGGGCCTGGTGCTTTGTTGATGTTTATCCATCACCTTAGTCAATAGCGCTGGCTAATCGGAGCTATTGGATCAATCTATTGGGCAGACTGGACAGTGCAGAGTTAACCTTTACCGTCTCTGGCGATCCTGCCAGAGCCATTCAACAAAACCCACAAGGAGATATCCATGGCAGCACTCAAAGGCTCGCGCACGGAGCAATGCCTGAAGGACGCTTTCGCAGGCGAATCCCAGGCCAACCGTCGCTATTTGTACTTCGCGAACAAAGCTGACGTTGAAGGTCAGAACGACGTGGCAGCCCTGTTCCGTTCCACCGCAGAAGGTGAAACAGGTCACGCCCATGGTCACCTGGAGTTCCTGGAGCAATCCGGCGACCCCGCAACCGGTCTGCCCATTGGCTCCACACGCCAGAACCTGGCTTCGGCTGTGGCGGGTGAAACCCACGAGTACACCGACATGTACCCCGGCATGGCCAAGACCGCACGCGAAGAAGGTTTTGACGAAATCGCCGACTGGTTCGAGACCCTGGCCAAGGCTGAGCGTTCGCACGCCAACCGTTACCAGAAGGCCCTGAACGAATTGGTGGATTGATTCCCCCATGACGTCACCCGCTGCCCCGCAAGGTGCAGCGGGTTTTTCTCAGGGCTCGGCTATAGAGTCTTCAGAAAAACCCTAAAAAAATCCCAAAGGAGCACAACATGGCCAAAGAAGGCAACCTCGAAGCCCCCACACGACATGCCCTCGGATGGGAGAACCCTGACTTCTACAACGAAGAAAAGTGCTTCGATGAGCTCGAGCGCATTTTTGACATCTGCCACGGTTGCCGCCGCTGTGTGAGCCTGTGCAATTCTTTCCCCACCTTGTTCGACCTGGTGGACGAAAGCAGCACCATGGAAGTCGACGGCGTCGACAAAAAAGACTACTGGAAAGTGGTGGACCAGTGCTTCATGTGTGACCTGTGCTACATGACCAAGTGCCCCTACACACCGCCGCACGAGTGGAATCTGGACTTCCCGCACACCATGCTGCGGGCCAAGGCCATCAAGTTCAAGAAGGGTGAAGTGGGCGCGGCCGAAAAGTTTTTGGCCTCGACCGACACGCATGGCTCGTTTGCAGGCATCCCGATCGTGGTGCAGGCGGTCAACGCCATCAACAAGACCGAAGCGGCCCGCAGCGTGATGGAAAGCGTGGCGGGCGTGGACAAGAACGCCTGGCTGCCTTCGCTGGCCACCAAAAAGTTCCGTTCCAGCGCCCCGGATGCCAAGGCGTCCAAAGTGGTGGATGGCGAAAAGACGCCCGGCAAGGTCGCCATCTATTCGACTTGCTACATCAACTACAACGAGCCCGGCATTGGCCACGATTTGCTCAAAATCCTGGACCACAACGAGATCCCGTACGTGCTGGTCGAGAAAGAAAAGTGCTGCGGCATGCCCAAGCTGGAGCTGGGTGATCTGGACTCGGTCAAGGCGTCCAAGGAAGCCAACATTCCGGTGCTGGCCAAGTACGCCAAGGACGGCTTCGCCATCATGGCGGCCGTGCCCAGTTGCGCCTTGATGTTCAAGCAGGAAATCCCGCTGATGTTCCCGGATTGCGCCGACACCCAGCTGGTCAAGGACGCGATGTGGGACCCGTTTGAGTACTTCATGGCCCGCAAGCGCGATGGCTTGCTCAAGACCGAATTCCCGCAAAAGCTGGGCAATGTGAGCTACCAGATCCCTTGCCATGGCCGGGTGCAGAACATCGGCCGCAAAACCGAAGAAATGCTCAAGATGATCCCGGACACCGAGATCAACACCATCGAGCGCTGCTCGGGCCATGCCGGCACCTACGGTGTGAAAAAAGGCTCACACGAGATGGCGATGAAGATCGGCAAACCGGTGTTCAAGGCCATGGCCACCATGAAGGATGGCTCCAAGCCAGACTTCATCAGCTCCGACTGCCCGCTGGGCGGCCACCACATTGCTCAGGGCTTTGAGGTCAATGGCCTGGGCGCGCCCGAACTGAACCACCCCTTGACCCTGGTGCGCAAAGCCTACGGTCTCAAATAAGGAACACTGCCATGCAACTGACCGGAAAAATCACGCCCGAGACCCTGATGTCTTTGGAGGCCTACACCAAGTGGCGCAAGGTCCACAAGCCCGAGGTGATCGCCCACCGCAAACTGCGCAGCGTGCAGCTGGGTGAGCACATCAACATGCAGTTCGAGAGCGAGACCACCATCCGCTATCAGATTCAGGAGATGCTGCGCATCGAAAAAGTCTTCGAAGAAGAAGGCATCCTGCAAGAGATCGAGGCCTACGCCCCGCTGGTGCCGGACGGCAGCAACTGGAAAGCGACCATGATGATCGAGTACGTCGACATCAACGAGCGCAAGCGCGAGTTGGCCAAACTGATCGGCGTGGAAGATCGCATGTTTGTCGAGGTCGAAGGCCATGGCCGGGTGTACGCCATTGCCGACGAAGACTTGGACCGCGAGACCGATGAAAAAACATCGGCCGTGCACTTTGTGCGTTTTGAGCTGACGCCTGTCATGTGCGCTGCTGTGAAAGCGGGTGCGGGTGTCAAGCTCGGCTGCGACCACACGCACTACCCCTCGCACATCGAAATCGCTGCCGATACCTTGGCCAGCTTGGCAGGTGATCTGAAATAAGCCGCACCGATCCGCCAACAAAAAAGCCGGAGCAGGCCCCATGGCCTGCTCCGGATTTTTGATGTCTGGCGCTCAGTCCAGCTTGATGTTGGCCGCCTTGATGGCTTGGGTCCAGTCGGCGATGTCGCGGTCCAGGATTTTGGTCATGTCGGCCGGGGCCACAAAGCGCACTTCGATGCCTGCTGCATCAGCGCGTTGCTTGCTCTCGGGCAGGTCCAGGCTCCGTTTCACAGCATCGGCCAACTGGTTCACAGCCGCAGCAGGCGTGCCCGCTGGGGCGTACAGGGCCACCCAGGATTCGAGGTCAAAGTTGGGGTAGCCGGCCTCCGCCATGGTGGGCACCTGTGGCATACCGGCGTGGCGTTTTTTACCAGTGACGGCCAGCGCTTTGAGCTTGCCGCCCTGGATGTGTTGCATCACGGAGGGTGGTGTTGTCATGAAGACCTGCACCTGGCCGCCCAGCACGTCAGCAATGGCCTGTCCGGAGCCTTTGTAAGGCACATGCACCAGGTTCACACCGGTTTGCTGCTTGAAGATTTCGGTGCCGATGTGCGAGACCGAGCCGTTGCCTTGCGAGGCGTAGTTCAGCTTGCCGGGGTTTTGTTTGGCGTAAGCAATGAACTCCTTCATGTTGTTCACTGGCACCGAGGGGTGCACCGCCACCACGTTGGTGGCCACGGTGATCAGGCCCACGGGCGTCAGGTCTTTCAGTTCCCACGGCAGTTTGCTCATCAGGATCGGGTTGGCGACGTGGTAGCCCGAGTAAGACACCAACAAAGTGTGGCCGTCTTTGGGCGCGCGGGCCACTTGTTGATAAGCCAGGTTGCCGCTGGCACCGCCCTTGTTTTCCACCACGATGGACTGGCCGATCAGGCGGCCCAGCGGCTCGGAGATCAGGCGGGCCGAAGTGTCGACCAAGCCGCCTGGCGGCACGGGCACGACCAGGGTGATGGGTTTGCTGGGGAAGGCCTGGGCCATCAAGGCCATGGGGGCGCACAAGCTGGCCACGGCCAGCAGTTTGGAAAATTGACGGCGAGTGTTCATATGTCTCTTTCTTTTTTGAGGGGGTGGAAATCAGCGCATGCCAATTTGGGCGTTGTTGAAAATGTTTTTGGCTTCGCGGGGCAAGCTGCGCCAGTACTGGTGTTGCGAGTCGACCGTGCCGCCCAAGGCCACAGCGGCTTCCCAGCCCCAGCGCGGCTTGTACAGGAAAGAGCGCGCCAGCGCCACCAGGTCAGCGTCGCCGCGCTGCAGCACGGCCTCGGCCTGGGCGGGCTCGGTGATCAGGCCCACCGCGATGGTGGTCAGGGCCGATGCTTCTTTGACCGCTTTGGCCAGGTGCACCTGGTACTCGGGGCCAATGGCAATTTTTTGCAGGGGCGAGACGCCGCCCGACGAGATGTGCACAAACTGCGCCCCGGCTTGCTTGAGCAGAGCGGACAGCTGCGCGGTTTCTTCCACCGTCCAGCCGCCATCGACCCAGTCTGTGCCCGAGATGCGCATGCCCAGTGTGCCGCCAAAGGCCTCGCGCACGGCTTTGAACACCTCCAGCGGAAAGCGGATGCGGTTTTCAAACGAGCCGCCATACGCGTCGGTGCGCTGGTTGGAAAGGGGCGACAAAAACTGGTGCAGCAAATAGCCGTGCGCGGCGTGCAGCTCCACCGCCTCGACGCCCAGTTCGTGGCTGCGCCGGGCTGTGTTCACAAAGTCGGCCTTGATTTGCGAGATGTCGGCCAAGCTCAGTGCGGTGGGCGCGGCTTCTTGCGGCAGGTGGGGCAGGGCGCTGGGCGCCACAGGCTGCCAGCCGCCGTCTTGTGGAGCGATCAGCATGCCGCCATCCCAAGGCGCGGCGCTCGAGGCCTTGCGGCCTGCGTGGCTGATCTGGATGCACACGGGCATGGCGGGGGCCAGGCGGCGGGCACGGTGCAGTTTGTCGGCCAGCGCCGCTTGGGTGGCGTCGTCCCACAGGCCCAGACACCCGGGGCTGATGCGGCCCACGGCCGACACGGCGGTGGCCTCGATGGTGAACAGGCCCGCGCCGCTGTTGAGCATGTTGGTCCAGTGCGTCAGGTGCCAGTCGGTGGCCTGGCCGTGGTCGGCCGAGTACTGGCACATGGGCGCGACCACGATGCGGTTGGGCAAGGTGAGCGGGCCGGAGGGGGCGTTGAAGGTGAAAGGCGTGAAAAGCAGGCTCATGGGGTGTCGAAAGGGTCAGGACCAAGGCGGGGAGCCCAACAGGCCGAATTGGCCAAACGGGTCAAACAGGGCGCGATCTTAGGCAAGGCTTGGATGCGGCCTTATCCGCTGTGCGACAACAGGCCCTGAGGCAGTGTGGGCTTTTTTCAAGAAAAAACGCCCCATCGGGACCATTCCTCGGGCAGCGGCGACACCAAACGCAGCAACTCCCCGCTCACCGGGTGGGGCAGTTCCAGACTTTCTGCATGCAGCCACAAGCGCTGCAGCCCAAGCAAACCCGCCACCGCCCGGTTGAGCGGCCCTTTGCCGTGCGTCGCGTCGCCGATGATGGGGTGGGCGATGTGCTTCATGTGGCGGCGCAACTGGTGGCGGCGGCCTGTGAGGGGCTGCAGGGCCACTTCGGCGCAGCGGGTACTGGCAAAGCCCTGCTGGGGCAGGGGCAGCTCGAAGCGGCGCAAGGTGGCAAAGCGGCTTTGGGCGGGCTGCACTTCCAGGCGCTCGGTGCGCATGTCGTCGGGCATGCGCTTTAAAGGGTGGTCGATCAGGTCTTCAGCCTGGGGCCAGCCACGCACCACAGCGCGGTAGGTTTTTTGCAGGCCATCGCCGCCTTCAAAGGCCTGGCCCAGCAGGCGGGCGGTTTCTGGGTTTAGCGCAAACAGCAGCACGCCGCTGGTGCCTTTGTCCAGGCGGTGCGCGGGCCAGACCGGGCGGCCGAGTTGGTCGCGCAGCATTTGCAGGGCAAACCGGGTTTCACCCGCGTCCAAACCGGTGCGATGCACCAGCAGGCCGGGCGGCTTGGTCACGGCTGCAAGATAATCGTCCAGGTAAAGGATGTTGAGCATGTTGTTCTTATTGTCACCCGCCAAATCTCTGGACTACGAAACCCCCGCCAACGCCGTGCCGCACACGCTGCCGCAGTTCGTGCCGCAATCGCAGGCCCTGATCGAGGTGCTGCGCCAGAAGTCGCCCCAGCAAATCGCCGAGTTGATGGACTTGTCGGACGCGCTGTCGGCGCTGAACGTGGCCCGCTACGAAGCCTGGAGCCCGAAGTTCACCGCCAAAAATTCCAAGCAGGCCGTGCTGGCCTTCAATGGCGATGTGTACGAGGGCCTGGACGCCAAGACACTGTCGCCGCAAGACCTGGATTGGGCGCAGGCCCATGTAGGCATTTTGAGTGGTTTGTACGGCGTGCTGCGCCCGCTGGACTGGATGCAACCCTACCGCCTGGAGATGGGCACCACGCTGCAGACCGACAAGGGCAGCAACCTCTACAAGTTTTGGGGGCCGCAGATTGCCGAGTACCTGAACGCGCAGCTGGCCAAGGACAAAACCCCGGTCATCGTGAACCTGGCTTCGCAGGAATACTTCAAGTCGGTGGACCTCAAAACCCTCAAAGCCCGGGTGATCGAGTGCGTGTTTGAGGACTTCAAGGGCGGCAAATACAAGATCATCAGCTTCAACGCCAAGCGGGCGCGTGGCTTGATGGCGCGGTATGCGATTCAAAACCGCATCAGCCACCCCGAAGGCTTGCTGGGCTTTGACCTGGAAGGCTATGCCTACGACCCGGCCGTGTCCGAGCCGGACCGATTGGTCTTTCGCAGAAAAGTGCAAGCATGAACACCCCCGAACAATCCCAGCTGGGCAAGTCCAGCGCCTATGCGGACCAGTACGACGCGAGCCTGCTGTTTCCCATCCCCCGCGCCACCAAGCGGGCCGAGATCGGCGTCACCGGGCAGCCCGTGTTTTTTGGGGCCGACCTGTGGACCGCGTTCGAACTGTCCTGGCTCAACCCCAAAGGCAAGCCGCAAGTGGCGCTGGCGCACATCACGGTGCCCGCTGAAAGCACACACATTGTGGAGAGCAAGTCCTTCAAGCTGTACCTGAACAGCTTCAACAACACGCGGCTGGAGAGCGCCGATGTGGTGCGCGACATGATCCGCCGCGACATCAGCGCGGCCATCTGGCACGGCGGCGCGGTGCAAGCCAGCGTGGGCGTGAAGCTGCTGCTGCAGGAGCAATTTGACGCCGAGCCCGTGCACGAGCTGGACGGCCTGAACCTGGACCGCATGGACATCGAATGCAGCCGCTACCAGCCTGCGCCCGACTTGCTCACGGCCAACCAAGACGAGCAGCCTGTCAGTGAAACCCTCGTCAGTCACCTGCTCAAAAGCAATTGTTTGGTGACAGGCCAGCCCGACTGGGGCAGCGTGCAGATCAGCTACAGCGGCCCGCAGATCGACCAGGCGGGGCTGCTGCAATACATCGTGAGCTTTAGAAACCACAACGAGTTCCATGAGCAATGCGTCGAGCGCATCTTCATGGACATCTGGACACGCTGCAAACCCACCAAGCTCACGGTGTACGCCCGCTACACCCGGCGCGGCGGGCTGGACATCAACCCCTGGCGCACCAGCGCACCGGGCGCATTGCCAGCCAATGTGCGCACGGCGCGGCAGTGAACGCATTCCCCGCGATTCCCAGGATGACCCCCACCACCCGCCGCGTGCTCCAGGCCCTTTTGTACGAGGCCATTGCCATCGCCGTGGTCGGTCCCGTGTTGAGCCTGGCCTTTGACAAGTCGCCCGCCTCCACCTTGGGCCTGGCGGTCGTGTTGTCGAGCATTGCACTGACGTGGAACTACGTCTTCAACTGGCTCTTTGAGCGCTGGGAGTCGCGCCAATCCGTGCGTGGCCGCTCTTTTGTCAGACGGCTGGCCCACGGGGCCGGTTTTGAAGGCGGTTTGGTGATCATTCTTTTGCCTGTCATGTCGCTGTGGCTCGACATTTCGCTCACCGCTGCCTTGGTGGCCAACCTGGGCTTGCTGGCCTTCTTTTTCTTCTATGCCATCGCGTTCACCTGGTGCTTCGACCGGGTCTTCGGATTGCCCGCTTCTGCCCAGGCGGGCGATTGATACCGACAGCGGTTGAGTCCCTGTCCCCTCCCATTCCCATCTCTTTTGGCCTATCAAGACTTCACCTCCACCGTGCATCTTTCTGTTCAAGACGAGTTACGCCATGTGCGTGCGCTCATGCAGCTGGAGCAACAGGAAGACCAGGCGCAGTTCAAGCTCAAAAACGCCAGTGCCAGCATCAAAGAGCGGCGTCGGCGTGGCCTGACCTGGTACCCCGTCACCATCACCCAGGAAGAGATTGGTTTTGGCGGCAAGGTGCTGCTGGAGTTGGAGCGCCCGGCGCATCGGCAAGACCTGCATTTGTTTCAGGTGGGGGCGGCTGCGGCGCTGTTCAGCAGTGCGCCCGGCTATTCGGGGCCTGATCGGCCCGTGGTGAGTGGCGTGGTGACCCGCGTGCGTCGCAACAAGCTGTTGCTGGCCACCACCAAAGAAGCGCTGCCCGACTGGGTGCTGGACGGCAGCACGCTGGGTGTTGACCTGACCTTTGACGAGGTCAGCTACCGCGAGATGAACCAGGCCCTGAGCGCGGTCATGGCCGCACACGGCAACCGCTTGGCCGAACTGCGCGACGTGCTGCTGGGCGTACAGCCCGCCCGCTTTCGCGAGCCCCAAGCCGACGACCTGTATTACCCCAGTGCGCTCAACGACTCGCAGCTGGCGGCGGTGCGCCATGTGGTCACGGCGCAAGACGTGGCCATCATCCACGGCCCGCCCGGCACCGGCAAAACCACCACGCTGGTGCAAGCCATTTTGGAAACCATTCGGCGCGAGCGGCGCGTGCTGGTGTGCGCCCCCTCGAATACCGCCGTGGACCTGCTGACCGAAAAGCTGGCCGAGCGCGGTGTGAATGTGATTCGCTTGGGCAACCCCAGCCGCGTGTCAGACCTATTGTTGAAGCACACGCTGGATGCCGGGGTGATGGCCCACGCCAGCTACGCCAAGATGCACGCGATGCGCCAAACCGCCGAGCAGCATCGCGAGACCGCTAGGGAACGCGTGCGTAACTTTGGCTTTGAAGAACGACAGCGCCGTCAGTGGCTGCGCGAAGAAGCCCGCACGTTGCGCCAAGCCGCCGACGATTTGGAGCGCTTCATGACCGAGGACGTGCTCGAATCGGTGCAGGTCATCACCTGCACGCTGGTGGGCGCCAGCCACCGCACCATTCGCCACCTGGGCTTTGAGACTGTCTTCATCGACGAAGCGGCCCAGGCCCTGGAGCCGGGTTGCTGGATTCCCATTACCAAGGGCCAGCGACTGGTTTTGGCGGGCGACCACCACCAGCTGCCGCCCACCGTGAAAAGCGAAAAAGCCGCCCGCGAAGGCCTGCGCGAAACCCTGTTTGAAAAGTGCATCCAGCGCCAACCGGACACGGCCCGCATGCTGAAGGTGCAATACCGCATGCACGCGCACATCATGGGCTTCAGCTCCGAGAAGTTTTATGGCGGCCAACTGGTGCCGCACCCCAGCGTGCGCGACGCTGACCTAGCCGCTTACGACCCGCGCTTCAATGCTCCGCGTTTTGCGCCCGACCTGCCCGTGGAATTCATCGACACGGCAGGCTGCGCTTATCAAGAACTGGCCATTCCTGAGAGCCGTTCAACCGCCAACCCCGAAGAAGCCCACTTGCTGCTGGAGCGCCTGGCGCAGCTGCTGGCCCAACTGTCGGAACCCGGCGAACCCACCGACCCAGACCAGCGCCCGCTGACCATCGGCGTGATTGCGCCATACCGCGCCCAAATCAACTATTTAAAAGACGCCATCGAAGACAGCGCTGTGCTGAACGACTTGCTGCTGCAACGCAGGCTCAGCGTGGGCACCGTCGATTCGTTTCAGGGCCAAGAGCGCGACATCATTGCCATCACCTTGACACGCAGCAACCCCCAAGGCGAGATCGGCTTCCTGTCTGACATCCGCCGCATGAACGTGGGTATGACCCGCGCACGGCGCAAGCTGCTGCTGGTGGGTGACTCGTCCACGCTTTGCAGGCATCCGTTTTTTGGGGAGTTACTGGCTTATGTCAAGGGCGTGGGGGGCTACCGCACGGCGGGTGCGATGGCCAAACAGAACTGAATCGGTGATGGCCATCGCAGCGATGAGGGCACGCGATTTTTTCTTGAACGGCTTGGGCTCGTCAACTGCGCAAACCTTCTAATACATTCACGGTGTTCACCCCAACCTCTGCCGCCGCATACCCGCCTTCAAAGGTCAGCACCGTCGGCAAGCCCAACTGCGCAATGGCTCGCCCTAGCTGCAAATAATCCGCACTGCGCAACTTGAAGCCCGAGATCGGGTCGCCCTCAAACGTATCTAGCCCCAGCGGCACCACCAGCGCTTGCGGTGCAAACTCGCTCACCGCCTGCATGGCGGTTTGCAGCGCGGCCCACCAAACTTCAAACCCGGTGCCGCGTGGCAGCGGCAGGTTCAGGTTGAAGCCCTCGCCAGCTCCCGCGCCGCGCTCGTCCGCATGGCCTAAAAAGAACGGGTATTCGGTGCGCGGATCGCCGTGGATGGATGCGGTGAACACATCGCTGCGCTCATAAAAGATGGTTTGTGTGCCATTGCCGTGGTGGTAGTCCACATCGAGCACGGCCACACGCTGCAGCCCGCCGTCACGCAGGGCTTGCGCGGCCACGGCGGCGTTGTTGATGAAGCAATAACCGCCCATGTAGTTGGGGCCCGCATGGTGGCCCGGTGGGCGGGTCAGGGCCAAGGCAAAGCGCTCGCCCGCCAGCACCGCCTGCGCAGCCGCCAGTGCACAGGCCGCGCCTTCGCGAGCGGCGGCCCAGCTGCCCGCCATCAAGGGCGTGCCAGAGTCAAAAGCGTATTGCCCCATCCGCGCCGCAAAGTTGTGCGGCGGCACATCGGTGCGAAAGCCGTGCTTTGACGCCAACGGCCAGACCGAGGGCAGGGCGTCTACCGCCGCATTGGCCGGGTCCATCGCCGCCCAGTCGCGCCAGGCATGGGCCAAAAAATCCAGATAGTCGGCGCTGTGCACTCGGCGCAAGGCCGCATCCAGCGGCAGGTCGGCTGCGGGCTGCAGCAACGTGCCGACAGGGCGCCGCGACAGTTCATCGAGCACATGCTCTAAGCGCTGTGGCACTTCGTGGCAATCGACCAGACGGCCTCGGAACATTTCCTGGCGGCCTGCGTGTTGGGCGTGGTGGGTGTTGTGGAAGATTTTCATAGGGGATGTTCAACCAAATTCCCGAAACCCCTTGAGCGCAGGCAAAGGCGCGAAGTTGGCTTCGCGTTTTTGCTGAAACGCGCTGATGGCCTCGCGCACATTGGCGTTGCTCCAGATCGCGCCTTGCAGCCAGCCCATGTGGCGCAGGCTGTCTTCGGTGCTGTGGTCGCGGGCGTAGTGCAGCACTTGCTTGGTGCCCCAGATGGCCACGGGTGGTTTGCTGGCAATCTCTTTAGCCGCTTGCAGGGCGGCGGCCACGGCGGCTTCGTGGGTGGGCAGCACGTCGTTGACCAGGCCGTGGGCCAGCGCTTTGTCGGCACTCAGGCGCCTGCCTGTGTAGGCCAGTTCTTTGACCAGCGCCATGGGCAGCAGCTTGGGCAGGCGCTGCAGCGTGCCCACGTCGGCCACCATGCCGATGTTGATTTCCTGGATGCAGAAGAACGCATCGGCCGAGGCGTAGCGCATGCAGCAGGCGGTGACCATGTCCACTGCGCCGCCAATGCAGCCGCCGTGGATGGCTGCGATCACCGGGATGCGCAGTTCTTCTAGCAGGGTGAAGGTGTGCTGCATGTCGGTCAGGAGGTCGTACACCGCCGAGCGGCCTTCGGCGCTGGTGTCGTCCATCTGGATGGCGCTGCCAAAGGTTTGCAGGTCCATGCCCGCGCTGAAGTGTTTGCCCGTACTGGAGATCACCAGCGCCCGGGCGGTGCCTGCTTTGTGGATGTCGGTCAGCACCTCGTGCAGCTCGCGCCAGAAGGTCGGGTGCATGGTGTTCATTGCCTCGGGGCGGTTCATCACCAGGTGGGCAATGTGGCCTTCAGTCGTCAAAGAAAAGCAGTTGAGTTTGTCCATGGTCATTCACTTGGGGGGGTGGGTTGGCAATGGCTTCACTGTAAGAGGCCCCCGGTGCGGGCACTGTCCCGGCCTTGACCAGTGAGCCCACCCGCACGCCCAGCAGTCGCAGGCGGCGTGACAGGTCCACGCGTTTGAGGCATTGGCCCGCCACCTGCCGGATGCGTTTGGCGTCGGCCGTGTATTCCGTCAGACTTTGGTCCCGCGTCACGGCCTGGAAGTTGTCATAGCGCAGCTTGATGCCGATGGTTTTGCCTTCGTAGCCTTTGCGCTGCAAATCGGCCGCTACCTGTTCGCAGAGCCGGGTGAAAACGGCCCCGAGTTCTTCGCGGTCGCGCACAGCGTGCAGGTCGCGCTCAAACGTGGTTTCGCGGCTCATGCTGACGGGTTCGCTCTCGGTCTCGACCGGGCGGTCGTCGCGGCCCCAGGCGGCCTCGTGCAGCCAGGCGCCGTAGCTTTTGCCAAAGTTATCCACCAGCCAAGGCAGCTCGCGTGCGGCCAGATCGCCGATGGTGTGGATGCCAAAGCCCTTGAGCTTTTCATCGGCCTTGGGGCCCACGCCGTTGATCTTGCGGCAGGCCAGCGGCCAGATCAGGGTTTGCAGATCGGCCTCGTGCACGATGGAGATGCCGTTGGGTTTGTTGAACTCGCTGGCCATCTTGGCGATCAGCTTGTTGGGCGCCACGCCAATCGAGCAGGTCAGGCCCGTCGCGTCAAAAATGCTTTTCTGAATCAGCCGGGCCAGCACGCGCCCGCCTTCGCGCTGGCCGCCGGGCACCTCGGTGAAGTCGATGTAGACCTCGTCCACGCCCCGGTCCTGCATGACGGGGGCGATGTCGGTGATGATGCTTTTGAAGGTGCGCGAGTAATGCCGGTAACGGTCAAAGTCCACGGGCAGCAGGATGGCTTGCGGGCAGAGCTTGGCCGCCTTCATCAGCCCCATGGCCGAGCCGATGCCAAACTGCCTGGCCGTATAGGTGGCGGTGGTGATCACGCCGCGCCCGGTGTAGCCTTCAATGCGCGGGAAAAAGTCCACCGGAATCCGGTCCAGCCGCTCGGCAAAGGTTTCTTCGGTCCACTCGCCATCGGGGTAGGCCGCCTGCAGCTTGCCCAGCAAGTCGTCTTCCTTGCGGCGGCCGCCGCCAATGACCACGGGCAAGCCCTTGAGCTGAGGGTAGCGCAGCAGCTCGCAGGACGCGTAAAACGCGTCCATATCGAGGTGGGCGATGCGGCGGGTCAGCGCGGTGGGGGGAACGGCTTCAGTCACCCTTGAAGCATAGCGCCAGCCGCAGGCCTCTCACGCGCAGCGAGAGGCCCAAGCGCTGCTTTTATGCCTTTGGAAATGTGCCGGGTAACAGGATATTTTGGTCCACGTTCTGAATGTTGGTGTGGCCGCAAAAGGCCATGGTCACGTCCAGCTCTTTGTGGATGATTTGCAGAGCCTTGGTCACGCCTTCTTCGCCCATGGCGCCCAGGCCATAGACCATGGCGCGGCCAATCATCACGCCCTTGGCGCCCAGCGCCCAGGCTTTCAAAACGTCTTGGCCGCTGCGGATGCCGCCGTCCATCCAGACTTCGATTTGGTCACCTACGGCCGCCACGATGGCGGGCAAGGCTTCGATGCTGCTGGGTGCGCCGTCGAGCTGGCGGCCGCCGTGGTTGCTCACCACAATCGCATCAGCGCCGCTGGCCACGGCCAGCTTGGCGTCTTCCACGTCCATGATGCCCTTCAAGATCAGCTTGCCGCCCCATTGCTTCTTGACCCAGGCGATGTCGTCCCAGTTGAGCGTGGGATCAAACTGCTCGTTGGTCCACGAGGCCAGCGACTTCATGTTGGTCACGGCTTTCACATGGCCGACCAGGTTGCCAAAGGTGTGGCGTTTGGTCCCAGCCATGCCCAGGCACCAGCGCGGCTTGGTCATCAGGTTGATGATGTTGGCAATCGTCGGGCGGGGGGGCGCAGTCAGCCCGTTTTTCAGGTCTTTGTGGCGCTGGCCAATCACCTGCAAGTCGAGGGTGAGCACCATGGCGCTCACCTTGGCAGCTTTGCAGCGGTCGATCATGCGGGCCATGGCCTCGCGGTCGCGCATCATGTAAAGCTGAAACCAAAACGGTGCTTGGGTGTGGGCGGCGATGTCTTCAATCGAGCAGATGCTCATGGTCGACAGCGTGAAGGGAATGCCGAACTTCTTGGCCGCCATGGCGGCGTGCATTTCGCCGTCGGCATGCTGCATGCCGGTCAGGCCCACAGGGGCGATGCACACGGGCATTTTGGTGTCGATGCCGACCATTTGGGTGGCCGTGGTGCGATTTTCCATGTTCACGGCCACGCGCTGGCGCAGCTTGATCTTGTGGAAGTCGCTTTCGTTGGCGCGGTAAGTGCCCTCGGTCCAGGAGCCGCTGTCGGCGTAGTCATAAAACATGCGCGGCACGCGCTTTTCGGCCAAAACGCGCAGGTCTTCGATGTTGGTGATCACGGGCATGAGGCAGTCTCCGAATGGGGTGTCAGTTTGAAAATTCAACGGACATCCTAGCCGCCAGGCGGCATTCGGGCTGTGAAACTTGGGACAGCTGCTTTGAAATTTCTTGGAGCGGCCGCCTTAGGGTGGCTTAACTGCTGCAGCTGACGCTGCCGCAGCCCGACATCGTCACGTTTTTGATGGCCGAGGGATCGGCCAGGGTTTCGGTCACGCTGTCAAAACCCACTGATTTGAGGTGTGCCGCCAGTCCAGCGTCCATGCTGTTGGCGTGGCCTGGAAACCATTCGGCCAGAGCTTCGGCCATGCGCGTGATGATGGTTTTGTCGCTGTCCAGGTAGTGGGCTTCGACCACGCGCATGGTTTCCAAAATGGTGGCGTGGTGCTCAGCGTGGCAATTGTCGGCCGAGAATCCGGTGGCCAGCATCCAGCGCTCTTCCTGCGCGAAATGCTCGACCGTGTGGTCCAGAAATGCCTTGTAAACGGGCAGTTGTTCGTCTTCGGGCGCAGCCAGAATCTGATTGATCATGTCCACAAATTCCTGGTGCGTTTCGTCCATTCGGCTGTCACCCGTATGGAGCGAATCGGTCCAGGCCATGCTGGACGGGGCAGACGGGGCGGCTGAATGAGCGGTGGCGGACATGGCAGAAACAACAAAAGATGGGGTTGCCACATTATGGCGTTATCCGTTTGTCCCATGTTGCGACGGGTGGGCTGGCTTCACGGCTCGGTGATTTGAAGATGCGCCACCCCATAAAGGGGGCCACCAGTCCAGGGGGCCATGCACATTTCGGCCCAACAAAATGCCCAACCATAGAGCTCGGCCACAGTGTGTTGGGCGATCACTTCCATGCGGGGATGCAGGTGCGCCACTTCCATGGCGTTGTGAGCGCCCCAGCGAAACTCTGCTCCTGTGCCTGACACGCTGGGCAAGGTGTTGGTGCGGCCAATAGCCAGGGGCGTCATGAAGTCGCAGACCAGCTGCGAGCCTTCGGGCGCGTTGTTGCCGATCTCTTGTAAAACCGCTTTGACTTGTGTGGGCGTCAGGTACATCAACACGCCTTCACACATGAGCAGCAAAGGTTGGCGCGATGCGCGTTCGCTCAGCCCCAAGGCTTGCCACCAGCCTGGTTGCGTCAGGTCTACGCAGCAGTCATGGGCTGTCGTTGAATGTGCTGGCAGCAACAAATGCCGAAGCGACACCACCCCCTCTAGATCCACATCCAGCCAGCGGTTGTGACCGTTGTTGAACCATTGAAAATAATCCGACAAACCGGCCCCCAGGTTGATGCCTTGCGAGTCGGGGTGGTGTTCGAAAAATGATTCTCCTAGACGCTTGAGCAATTGGGTCCGCCACAGCACACTGAGCATGGCGGACCGGTCTTGCAGCAAAGGGTCGAGGTCATGGCCTAATTTTTTCAACACATGCTGGGCCTGTGTGTCATCAGGATCCAGCCATGGGTACATCGAACCAGCGCATGCTCGCGCCACCAGTGGTATGAGCAAGGTTGTGGACACGGCATCCAACTTTACGATGTCGTTGGATTCTGTGGGGGGCTGCATGGCGGTCTCCTTCCGAGTAACTTTCCTTTTTAAAAGTGAGGCGCACGACTGGATCTGATGTGCATCAAACGCCGCTGTCTTAAGAGTCGGTGTACACCGGATGAAGCCCCAGCGGGCGGTCACACCGGGCGTTGGCCTGGTGCTGGCCTCAAACGGCCTGCCATGCCAGAGGGCATGCAAAACTCGCTAAGCTGTTGATGTGCATCAAGGGCGCGTCTGCAACCCGGTCTGGTGGTTCAAACCGCCGTATTCAACTGCCTCTCAAACGTCATGGATTCCGCTACACAAGTTCTTTTGGGCGCCTCGATCGGCGTGGCCGTCATGGGGCGGCGCACCGCGCTGTGGAAGTCGGCCCTGTGGGGCGGTGTAGCGGGCCTCCTGCCCGATCTGGATGTGCTGCTGGACCATGGTGATCCGATCCTGAACATGATCCGACACCGCGCCGAGACGCACGCCTTGCTGCTGCTGACCCTCTTTGCATTTCCCATGGCCTGGGGGGTGAGCCGCATCCACCGTCAACCGCAGCTCTATGGCCGTTGGTGGTGGGCGCTCATGCTGGCCCTCGTCACGCACCCCTTGCTGGATCTGATGACGATTTACGGCACCCAGGTGTTTCAGCCCTTCACCGACGAAGCCTATGGCCTGGGCAGCATGTTCATCATCGACCCGGTGTATTCGCTGCCCTTGCTGGCGGGCGTGGTGGCGGCGTTGCGCATCAAAACCGTGGGCCGGGCTTTGGCCATCAACGGCTGGGCCTTGGTCTTCAGCACCGCTTACCTGGCCTGGAGTGCGCTGGCGCAATGGGGTGTGACGCAACACGCCCGCCAATCTCTGGAAGCGCAAGGCCTGCCCAGCCAACAGTTGCTGGTCACGCCCGCACCCTTGAGCACTTTGGTGTGGCGTGTGGTGGCCCTCGATGGTGAGCGCTTGCACGAAGGCTTTTACGCGCTCATGGATGGCGGTCGACCCATTCGCTTTGTAGCGCACGCGCGTGGCGGCGCCTTGGCCGCCCAACACGCGGACCACCCGCAGCTGCAGCGTTTGGCCCGCTTCACCGACGGGTTTTTCAAAGTGCGGCAAGAGGGTGCACGCTTGGTCGTCACCGACCTGCGCATGGGCCAGGAGCCGGACTATGTGTTTTCTTTTGACATCGGTCCACCCCTGCAAGCGGGCCAAACCCACCCGGTGGCCGAGCAACGCAGCCGCCGCATGAACGTGGGCGAGGGCTTGCAATGGCTGGGGCAGCGCATGTCGGGGCGGGATGTGCCGCCCCCTGGGTCGGCAGGCGGCTGATGCACGCTGACGTGCAGCGGCTGGTGGTTCAGACCAGGCGAGCGCGGTGCCGTGCGATCTGCAAACGCACTTGCGCGGGCGCTGTGCCGCCCAGGGTGTTGCGGGCGTTCAGCGAGCCTTGCAGGCTGAGCGGTCCAAACACATCGGCTTCGATGCGCTTGTCGAACTTTTGCAGGGTTTCAAGTGGCAACTCGGACAAGTCCACACCCAGGCCTTGTGCGGTCTTGACCGCGTGGGCCACGACTTCGTGCGCGTCGCGGAAGGGCAAGCCTTTTTTTACCAAATAGTCGGCCAAGTCGGTGGCCGTGGCGTAGCCTTTTTTCACCGCCGCTTCCATGGCCTCGGCGTTGACGGTGATGCCACCTTCTTTGACGCCCGTGGCGGGGTTGACCTGGCCGCCCACCATCTCGCAGAAGATGCGCAGCGTGTCTTTGAGGGTGTCTACCGTGTCGAACAGCGGCTCCTTGTCTTCCTGGTTGTCCTTGTTGTAGGCCAGGGGCTGGCCTTTCATCAGGGTGATCAGACCCATCAGGTGGCCGACCACGCGGCCGGTCTTGCCGCGTGCGAGTTCGGGCACGTCGGGGTTTTTCTTCTGCGGCATGATGGACGATCCGGTGGTGAAACGGTCGGCAATGCGCACAAAGCCAAAGTTCTGGCTCATCCACAAAATCAACTCTTCCGAGAAGCGGCTGATGTGCACCATGCACAGGCTGGCAGCGGCGGTGAACTCGATCGCAAAGTCGCGGTCGCTCACGCCGTCCAGGCTGTTTTGGCTGACCTGTGGATGGCCGGCTTCATCGACCATGCCCAGGGTGCGGGCCACTCGTTCGCGGTCCAGCGGGTAGGTGGTGCCCGCCAAGGCGGCGCTGCCCAAGGGCAGGCGGTTGGTGCGGCGGCGCACGTCGCTCATGCGCTCAGCGTCGCGGGCAAACATTTCCACATAGGCCAGCAGGTGGTGCGCAAAGCTCACGGGCTGGGCCACCTGCAGGTGGGTGAAGCCGGGCAGGATGACTTCGACGTTTTGCTCGGCCACATCGACCAGCGACTTTTGCAGGTCTACCAGCAGGTCGATGATCAAATCCATCTCGCTGCGCAACCACAGGCGCACGTCGGTGGCCACTTGGTCATTGCGGCTGCGGCCGGTGTGCAGGCGCTTGCCGGCGTCGCCCACCAGCTGGGTCAGGCGCGCTTCGATGTTGAGGTGCACGTCTTCCAGGTCCAGCTTCCATTCAAAAGCACCAGACTCGATCTCTTGTGTGATCTGCGCCATGCCGCGCTGGATGTCGGCCAGGTCGCTGGCGCCAATGATGTTTTGCGCGGCCAGCATCTCGGCGTGGGCCAGTGAGCCTTGGATGTCGGCTTGCCACAGGCGCTTGTCAAAGAACACGCTGGCGGTGTAGCGCTTGACCAACTCGCTCATGGGTTCAGAAAAGAGCGCGGACCAGGCTTGGGATTTTGTGTCGAGTTGGTTTGTCATAGCCCCGGATTTTATCGGGCGGCCAATGGTCGCCCGAAACCTGTCCCTTAACCGGTATTCCGCAGCCCCGCCGCAATCCCGTTGATCGAGATGTGGATGCCGCGCTGAACGCGCTCGTCGGCCTTGCCCTCCCGATAGCGGCGGATCAGCTCCACTTGCAGGTGGTGCAGCGGGTCGATGTAGGGGAAGCGGTGGCGGATGGACCGGTCAAGTGCCGGGTTGCTGGCCAGGCGGTTTTTCTCGCCCGTGATTTGCGTGAGCGCATCGACCGTGCGGTGCCATTCGGCTTCGATGGCGGTGAAGATTTTTTTGCGCAGGCGGGCGTCGCCCACCAGTTCGGCGTAGCGCGAGGCCAGGGCCAAATCGCTCTTGGCCAGCACCATGTCCATGTTGGACAGCAGGGTGCGGAAAAACGGCCACTGGCGGTACATCTTTTGCAGCAGGGCCAGCGCGGCTTTGCGCTCGGCGGCGTCGGGCTTGTCCAAAAAAGCGGCCACCGCCGAGCCAAAGCCCAACCAGCCGGGCAAAGTCAGGCGGCATTGGCCCCAGCTGAAGCCCCAGGGGATGGCGCGCAGGTCCTCAATCTTTTCCAGCGCCTTGCGCGAGGCGGGGCGCGAGCCGATGTTCAGCTGGGTCAGTTCCTTGAGCGGGGTGGCCCCAAAAAAGTAGTCGGTGAAGCCGGGGGTGTCGTAGACCAGCGCGCGGTAAGCACCCATGCTGGCCTTGGAGAGCTCGGCCGCCGCATCCAGAAACGCCCGCGTGGCGGGTTTGGTCGGTTGCAGCAGCGTGGCTTCCAACGTGGCGGCGACCAGGGTTTCGAGGTTGCGGCGGCCGATCTCGGGGTTGGCGTATTTAGAGCCAATCACTTCGCCTTGTTCGGTCAGGCGGATTTGCCCGCGCACGGTGCCCGGCGGTTGGGCCAGGATGGCCTGGTAGCTCGGGCCGCCGCCCCGGCCCACGGTGCCGCCCCGGCCGTGGAACATGCGCAGGGTGATGCCATGGCTGCCTTGCAGCTTGTCAAACAGCTCGACCAGCGCGATCTCGGCGCGGTACAGCTCCCAATTGCTGGTGAAGATGCCGCCGTCCTTGTTGCTGTCGGAGTAGCCCAGCATGATGTCCTGCTCGCCGCCCGAGCGTGCGACCAGCGCGGCCACGCCGGGCAGGGCGTAGAAGTCGCGCATGATGGGCGCGGCGTTGCGCAGGTCTTCGATGGTTTCAAACAGGGGCACCACGATCAGGTCGTTGTGCGCTTGCGCGTCCAGCGTGCCGCGCAGCAGACCCACTTCTTTTTGCAGCAGCAGCACTTCCAGCAGGTCGCTCACGCTTTCGGTGTGGCTGATGATGTAGTGGCGAATCGATTGCCGACCGAAGCTGCGCAGCATGCGTTGCGCGGTCTCGAAGATGGCCAGCTCGGACACGGTGTGGGCGCTGTAGTCGGCCCCCGGCACACGCAGTGGGCGGGCGTCGTTCAACAAGCCCAGGAGCAGCGCTTGTTTGGCGTGTTCGTCGAGCTGGCGGTAGTTTTTCTCGATGCGGGCAGCCGTCAGCAGCTCGGCCACCACGGCTTCGTGCTGGTCCGAGCTTTGGCGCAAGTCCACCGTGGCCAGATGGAAGCCAAACACCTCGACGGCGCGGATCAGCGGGTGCAGACGCTGGGCGGCCAGGGCTTCGGCGTGGTGGCTGCACAGCGACGCCTCGATCACCCGCAGGTCGGCCAGAAACGCTTCGGCGCTGGCATAGGGGTTTTGTGGGGCCACCGCGTGGCGGGCGGCGTCGCCACCGGTCAGGTTCTTGAGTGTGGCCGCCAGCCGGGCGTATATGCCCGTGAGGGCGCGGCGGTAGGGCTCGTCCTGCCGATGCTCATTGGTATCAGGTGACTGCGCGGCCAGCGCCAGCATCTCGGGGCCAAAGGGCACCAGCATGGCCGACAGCGACAACTCGCTGCCCAGGTAATGCACCTCGGTCAGGTAGTGGCGCAGGGCCACGTCGCATTGGCGGGTCAGGGCGTGCTCCAGCGTCTGGGCGGTCACGTTGGGGTTGCCGTCACGGTCACCGCCAATCCACTGGCCCATGCGCAAAAAGCTGGCAATCGGCTGGCCGGGCAGGGCGTGTTCGAGTTCGGCATAGAGCTTGGGGATCTCGCGCAGGAAAGTGGCTTCGTAGTAGCTCAGCGCGTTTTCGATCTCGTCGGCCACGGTCAGTTTGGTGAAGCGCAGCAGGCGGGTTTGCCACAGCTGCATCACCCGGGCGCGGATTTGCAGCTCGTTGGCGGCCAGCTCTTTGGGGCTGAGCGCGTCTTTGGCGGCATTCACGGCGGCGGCACGGGCCTTGATGGCGTCGCGCTCGGTCAGCAGGTGAGCGATGTCGCGCTCGGCGTCCAGAATGCTTTGGCGCTGCACTTCGGTCGGGTGGGCGGTGAGCACGGGCGAGACATAGCTGGTGGCCAGCATGTCGGAGATGCTGCGCGGCGTGATGCCCGCCCAGCGCAGGCGCTGCAGCGCCACATCGATGCTGCCTTCTTGCGTGTGGCCCGCCCGCTCGTGGATGGCGCGGCGGCGAATGTGGTGGCGGTCTTCGGCCAGATTGGCCAGATGCGAGAAATAGGTGAAGGCACGGATCACGCTCACGGCGCGATCACCCGGCAGGCTTTTGAGCAGTTTTTTCAGGGCCTTGTCGGCTTCGTGGTCGGCGTCGCGCCGGAAGGCCACCGAGAGTTTACGGATCTGTTCGACCAGCTCGTAAGCCTCGGCGCCTTCCTGCACACGGATCACGTCGCCCAGGATGCGGCCCAGCAGGCGGATGTCTTCGACCAGGGGGCGTTCGCTGTCGCGTTTTTCCCGGGGGGTGCTGCTTGGAGCGGCTTTGGGGGGCAAGGCGTTGTCTGGTGCGGCCTGTTTCATCGTGTGCTCGGGGATCTGGAGGGGGTTGTGCGGGGGTGTCAATTTCCCTTGACATCATGCTAGCATCGCCCGGAGAGACAAAATGACATATTGATTTCATTTTGATGGGATCAAAAATTTTTCAGAAAGCCCGTCGTGACCGAGACCCACCAGCCCGCCATCGTCATCGCCACCCGAGAAAGCCGCCTGGCTCTGTGGCAGGCCGAACATGTCAAGTCCCTGCTCGAGGCCCGTGGTTGCGAGGTTCGGCTGCTGGGCATGACCACCCAGGGCGACCAGATTCTGGACCGCAGCCTGTCCAAAGTGGGCGGCAAAGGCCTGTTCGTCAAGGAGCTCGAAGTGGCCTTGCAAGAGGGCCATGCCGACATCGCGGTGCATTCGCTCAAGGATGTACCCATGGACATGCCCGAGGGCTTTGAGCTGGCCTGCGTGATGGAGCGCGAAGACCCGCGTGACGCCTGGGTCTCGCCGCAATACGCCCGTCTGGAAGACTTGCCGCAAGGCGCGGTGGTCGGCACATCGAGCCTGCGCCGCACCGTGTTGCTGCGCGCCTTGCGCCCCGATTTGAAGATCGAGCCTCTGCGCGGCAACCTGGACACGCGCCTGCGCAAACTCGACGAAGGCCAGTACGCTGGCATCGTGCTGGCGGCAGCGGGCCTCAAGCGTCTGGGCTTGTCCGAGCGGATTCGTCACATTTTTGAAACCGACCAAATGTTGCCGGCCGCAGGGCAGGGCGCTTTGGGCATCGAAATCCGCAGCGACCGGGCCGATTTGCGTGCCCTGTTGGCCCCCTTGGCCGATGCGCCATCGTGGCGCCGGGTGGCGGCCGAGCGGGCGGTGAGCCGTGCCATGGGCGGCAGCTGCTCCATGCCTTTGGCCGCACACGCCACCATCGAGGCGGGTGTGCTTAAGTTGCAAGCGGCCTGGGGCGACCCGGAAGGCGTGACCACCCTGGTCACGGCCGATGCGCAGGCCAGCACCGAAGGCTTGCAAGCCGCAGAAGCGCTGGGCCTGAGTGTGGCGCAGGCCTTGCGCGACGGCGGAGCGCATTGAGGTTTGGCGCTGACATGGCGCTGGCATCTGCCACTTCTGCTGCTGCATCCCCTTGGCGGGTGATCGTGACGCGTCCTGCGCGTGAGGCCCAGACTTGGGCCGACGCCTTGCAGGCGCGGGGTGTGCCTTGCGAGACGTTTCCTCTGATCGAGATCGCGGCCTTGCCCGAGCCTTCGGCACTAGAGTCGGCCTGGCAGGCGGTGCCTGGCCATTTGGCGGTGATGTTTGTCAGCGCCAATGCGGTGCGTTTTTTCATGGCGGCCCGGCCTGCGGGCCTGCCGATGCCCAGCTGCCGCGCCTGGTCGACCGGCCCAGGCACCCGGGCTGCATTGCTCGCGGCAGGCTGGCCTGAGGGGTTGATTGATTCACCCGAAGAGGACGCGCCTCAGTTCGATTCGGAAGCTTTGTGGGCTTTGGTGGCGCAGTGGGTGCAGGCGGCAGTGGCGGCTTCCCCGTCCAAGCCCTCGGTGCTGATCGTGCGCGGCGCGGATGCCCAAGGACAGCTCGCGGGGCGCGATTGGCTGGCGCTGCAGCTCGAAAGCGCGGGCCTGCAGGTGTTGCAAGCCGTGGCCTATGTACGCCAGGCCCCTGCGTTGACACCTGCCCAGCAAATCCGTGCCCGCCAGGCTGTGCGCGACGGCAGCGCGTGGCTGTTCAGCAGTTCCGAGGCGGCGCAACACCTCGCGCAGGCCTGTCCTGACTTGCCTTTGGCGCAGGCGCGGGCCTTGGCCACGCACCCGCGCATTGCCCAGCGCTTGCGACAGGCGGGCTGGGGGCGGGTGGATCTGGTGCCTGCGGCTGTGGATGCGCAGGCCGAGTCTATAAAATCGCTGGCATGACTTCCACGCCTGATACCGACGCCATTTCTGCCCAACCCACGTCTGGGCCGCGCGCCTGGCTGCGTTGGCTGTCTGTGGCGCTGGCGGGTCTGGCTTTGCTGGTGTCTGTCTTGCTGTGGCAGAAGTTGGCACGCATTCAGGAACAACTGGCGCGCCAAAGTGCCGATGCGGGCCAGCAATCTCTGGAAGCCAAAGCCTGGGCCAAGCAGGCGCAAGAAACGGTGAAGGACAGTGCCGCCCGCTTGGCCTTGGTCGAGGCCCGTCTGGGCGAGGTGGCTTTGCAGCGGGGCCAGCTGGAAGAGTTGATGCAAAGCCTGTCCCGTTCGCGTGACGAAAACCTGGTGGTGGACATTGAGGCGGCGTTGCGCATGGCCCAGCAACAGGCCCAACTGACGGGCAGTGCCGAACCGTTGATCGCTGCCCTCAAATCGGCGCAGACGCGCGTGCAGCGGGCCGCTCAGCCGCGCCTGGCCCCGGTGCTGCGGGCGCTTGAAAAAGATCTGGAGCGTTTGAGCACGGTGCAGACCTTCGATTTGCCAGGATTGTTGATCAAGCTGGACGAAGGCGTGGCGTTGGTCGACGGTTTGACGCTGGCCAACCAGGAGTTGCCGGCAGCGGCCATGAACCGATCTTTGACCCCAGGGCAGAGCCCGGCCCCTTCTTGGTGGATGGCGGGCCTGAACCAGTTTGCGGACCAGCTCAAGGGCTTGGTGCGGGTCAGCCGCATCGAGTCACCCGAGGCCGCCTTGCTGACTCCCGAGCAGGGGTTTTTCCTGCGTGAAAACCTCAAGCTGAAACTGCTCAACGCCCGCTTGGGTTTGCTCGCACGGCAAAAAGACGCGGCACGCGCCGACCTGGCCTCTGCGGCGGTGATTGTGCGCCGCTATGCCGATGGGTCTTCTCGTAAGACCACCCAGATGCTGCAGTTGCTCGATCAATCCGCTGTGCAGCTGAAAGCCAGTGAAACGCCACGCCTGGAGGGCTCCTTGACGGCCCTGGCCACCGCGGCGGCTGGAAGGTAAGCCCACATGCGTGCAGCACTTTGGCTCATCAGCTTGTTCGCTTTGGCTGCGGCTGCGGCATGGCTGGCAGGCAACAACCAGGGCACTGTGACCTTGTTCTTGACGCCGTACCGGATTGATTTGTCGCTCAATCTGGTTTTGTTGGTTTTGGGCTTGGTCGTGCTGGTGGTGGTGCTGGCCCAACAGGCTTTGTCGGCCTTGTTGTCTTTGCCTCAGCAAGCCAGACGCTGGCGCATGCAGCAAAAAGAACGGGCTGCCCATGCCGCCCTGCTGGAGTCCATCAGCCAGTTCATGGCCGGGCGTTTTTTGCGGGCTCGCAAAGCCGCGCAATTGGCGCTGGAAAAAGAAGCGCTGCTGCGCGATTCGGGACTGGAGCTGGACCATGCGGTTTCTTTGCGCACTGTGGCGCACATCATGGTGGCCGAGTCGGCCCACGCCTTGCAGGATCGCGATCTGCGTCAAAACCATGTGCAATCGGCACTGGACACTGCGCAAGGCGGACCGTCTGCCGAGCGTCAGACTTTGACCGAAGGCACCCAACTTCGTGCCGCTCGCTGGCTACTTGATGACCGCGATGCTGCTGGCAGTTTGGAACTTTTACAGTCCTTGCCCCCTGCAACAGCCCGCCGTATGGTGGCCATGCGGCTGCAGCTCAAGGCTGCCCGCCTGGCCGGGCAACCTGCGCAGGCGCTGGACACGGCACTTTTGCTGGCCAAACACCGGGCCTTCACCCCAGCTACCGCCAACAGTCTGGTGCGCAGTTTGATTCTGGAGTGGCTGTCGCACACGCACGACGCCGATGGCGTACAGCGTTTGTGGACAGGTTTGAGCGCTGCCCAGCGTGAAATGCCAGACTTGGCCGCTGAGGCTGCTTTGCGGCTCCTGGCTGTGGGCGGTTCAATGGTGGCGGCGCGTCAGTGGTTACAACCAGTGTGGGGGCCCTTGCAGTCGCCTTCATCGGGCTGGGCACCCGATCAATTGGCGCGAATGGTGCAAGCCCTGGACGCGGCATTGGCCGATGCGCAAACCAGCGAAGCCCGTCAATGGCTGGCCCGCGTGGAGGCGGCTCAGCAGGCCTATCCCCAGGATGCGCGTTGGCAGTACCTGGCCGGCATGCTGTGCTTGCGTCACCAGCTGTGGGGCAAAGCCCAAGGCCTGTTGTCGCAAGCTGTCAAGGGTTTGCAGTCGCCTGTACTCAAGCGCAAAGCTTGGTGCGCGTTGGCCGAATTGGCCGAGCAGCGGCAAGAGCCTGCAGCGGCCATGGCCGCCTGGAAGCAAGCAGCCTTGGTGGTGCAGTCCTGAGCGACCGTTCCCGGGTGGCCAGACTCTAGCTCACTGGGCTTGAGTGCTTTTCCACAATTGATTTCTCGTTTCGTCATACCCCGTTTGACCAGGTCTTCATGGATGCCAAAGTCATGAACTGAAGGTTCATAGACGTCCTCTGTCGGTGCAGACCGCTTTTTGACCACTTCAGTGCCATGCCTGCGAAGCCGAACCCCGCTTTGCTTCTGACGAAAAAAAACCGGGCGACTCGCCCGGTTTTTGACCCGTGGATCGGCTGGCCGATCAGAAAGGCAGGTTCATGTCTTTCAGGTCTTTGCGTGTTTCCACCAACACCAGCGGGCCCTCGTCCAGCACCACAGCAGGCGGACGCTCGCGTGGTACGCGAACCGGTTGGGGTTCAGCGGCAATGGCGGCCTGGACAGCGGCCACTTTGGCGGCGTCAGAGTTCACCCAAATCAGGCCAGAGCTTTGCGCCACTTGTTGCAAGCTGTCGATTGCCAGGGTGTAGTTCGCCGCGGAAGGCAGACCCGTGCGTGCAGCCGCTTGGGGCGCTGCAGCGGGTGCTGCGGGTGGCGTGACAACCACAGGGTCGGCTGCGGGGGCAGGGGCCTCAACCGGAGCAGACACAGCCGAAGCTGTGACCACAGGGGCTGCAGGCGCTTCGGTGCTGGCGGCCGGGGCTTCGGCTGCGGCAGCAACGGGCGCTGCGGCGGCTTGCTGCGCACGTTCAAAGTACGAGCGTGGCGCTGGCCGGTCTTCAGCCGTGGCTTCTGAGCTGGGTGCGGCAGCCGAGTCGGCGTTCAGCTTGCTTTGAGCTTCTTCGCCCAGGTTGTCCTGGCGGGGTTCGCCAGCACGTTCACGGCGGTCACGACCGTAGCGGTCACGCGAGCGGCGTTCACGGCGTTCGCCGTTGTTCTCAGACGGTGCACCGCCTTCTTGCGTCGCGTTGGCTTCTTGCCCTTCAGGGGTGATCACGTCGGTCTCAGGGGCCTGGGCATCGCTGGCTGCAGCGTCTGCTGGGCGGCGTTCACCACCGCGTTCGCCGCGCTCACGACGGCCTTCACCGTTGCGCTCGCCACGTTCGCGGCGTCCCTCACCACGGCCTTCGCCTCGGGGGGCGCGCTCGCTGCGCACTTCGCTGCCATCGGCGTTCAGCTCAGGCTGTGCCTCGCTGCGGCCTTCGTTGCGGTTCTCGCCACGCCCGTCGCGGCGGCCTTCGCGTGGTGCGCGCTCGCCTACAGGACGTTCTGCGCGCTCACCCCGCTCAGCGCGTTCGCCGCGTGCGGGGCGGGCTTCGCCTTCACGCAATTCGTTGCGACCTTCGGCACGTGCCTCGCCGCGGCCTTCACCACGACGACCGCCTTCGCGGGGTGCGCGGACTTCGCCTGTGGCGTTTTCGCTGCGCTCGCCACGGCGGCCATCGCGTCCACCACGGCGGCCGTCACGGCCGCCTTCACGTCGTTCGCCATCGCGGCCACCTTCGCGGCCTTCAGTGCGGCGCTCGCCGTTGCGGCCTTCGCGTGCTTTTTCGTCTTTCTTGCCCACAGTTGCGAGGGCTGCTTCAGGGGCGCTGCCACCGAACAGGTTTTTCAACCAGCCAAAGAAACCGCCGGAGGCTGCTGGAGCGACCACGGGGACTGCTGCGGCTTTGCGTGCAGGTTTGGCCGCAGCCACCGGGGCTTCGGGCTTGACCGGGGCAATCGGCGCAGGTGCATCGGGCAACACGCCCTTGATGACAGGCGTTTGCTTGTTGGTGGGCTCTTGCGAACGGCGCGTGACGGTGGTCGCATCTTCGATCTCTTCGGCCATCTTGTAGCTGGCTTCGATGCGGTCCAGGCGAGGATCGTCGTGCTTGAGGCGCTCCAGCTTGTAGTGCGGGGTTTCCAGCGACTTGTTGGGCACCAGCAGCACGTTGATGCGTTGCTGCAGCTCGATCTTGGCGATTTCGGAACGTTTTTCGTTGAGCAGGAAAGACGCGACTTCGACGGGCACTTGGGCGTGCACGGCGGCGCTGTTGTCCTTCATGGACTCTTCCTGGATGATGCGCAGGATCTGCAGTGCCGAGCTTTCGGTATCGCGGATGTGGCCCGCGCCGCCGCAACGTGGGCAGGGGATGGACGCACCTTCGGACAGGGCGGGCTTCAAGCGCTGGCGGCTCATTTCCATGAGGCCGAACTTGCTGATGGTGCCGAACTGCACGCGGGCGCGGTCCTGGCGCAGGGCGTCGCGCAAGCGGTTTTCCACTTCGCGGCGGTTCTTGGCCTCTTCCATGTCGATGAAGTCGATCACGATCAGGCCACCCAGGTCGCGCAAACGCATTTGGCGGGCCACTTCGTCGGCGGCTTCCAGGTTGGTGCGGGTGGCGGTTTCTTCGATGTCGCCGCCCTTGATGGCGCGGGCGGAGTTGACGTCGACCGACACCAAAGCTTCGGTGTGGTCGATCACGATGGCGCCACCAGAAGGCAGTTGCACCGTGCGGGCATAGGCCGATTCGATCTGGTGCTCGATCTGGAAACGGCTGAACAGCGGCGCGTCGTCGCGGTAGCGTTTCACACGCGGCGCGAATTCGGGCATCACGTGGCTCATGAACTGCTGAGCCTGGTCGTAGATGTCGTCGGTGTCGATCAGGATATCGCCGATGTCGTTGTTGAAGTAGTCACGAATCGCGCGGATGACCAGTGAGGATTCCTGGTAAATCAGGAAGGCACCCTTGCCGCCTTTGGAGGCGCCATCGATGGCGCTCCAGAGCTTGAGCAAATAGTTCAGGTCCCACTGCAGCTCGGGCGCGGAGCGACCAATGCCTGCGGTGCGGGCAATGATGGACATGCCTTTGGGGTATTCCAGCTGGTCCATGGCTTCTTTGAGCTCGGCCCGGTCGTCGCCCTCGATGCGGCGGCTGACGCCACCACCACGGGGGTTGTTGGGCATGAGCACCACATAACGGCCAGCCAGGCTGACGAAGGTGGTGAGCGCCGCACCTTTGTTGCCGCGCTCTTCCTTTTCGACCTGCACCAAAAGGGATTGGCCCTCCTTGATGACGTCCTGGATGCGGGCTTGGCTGACGGACACGCCTTCGGCAAAGTATTGGCGCGAGATTTCCTTGAAGGGCAAAAAGCCGTGGCGGTCTTCGCCGTAGTCCACAAAGCAGGCTTCAAGCGAGGGCTCGACGCGGGTCACCACCGCTTGGTAGATATTGCCCTTGCGCTGTTCGCGGCCTTCGATTTCGATTTCGTAGTCGAGGAGTTTTTGTCCATCGACGATGGCCAGGCGGCGCTCTTCAGCTTGCGTGGCATTGATCAGCATCCGTTTCATGATGCGTTCCTTCTCTTGTCAGCGTTGGCTCCAGTGCAGAAAATTGCCTGCTGTCTGAAACCTGTTTACACAACTGGCTCTGGGTTCCTGAGAACCTCAAAGCCTCCGTTGCCGGAGCTGACGCCTGAAACGAAGGGAATTGCCGAGGGTGACCGCCATTCAGCTGTGCGTGAGCACAGGAATGGGGATCGTGGCGCGTGGATGGGGCGAGGAAAAAGGCGTGCAAGGATTCGTCCACTGCCGGGGGCTTCCCCCGGTGTCCAAGACAAATTGCCCGGTACCAGGCGTGGTTGCGCTGAATGGCTTCGTGAGCCATTCCAACCACATCAGCAAAGTTCCGAACAACACAACCATCTCGCTTTGATCCGTTCAACAGCCGTTGAGGGGCTGCTGAGCTTGGGGTATTCCGTATCTGGGTTTTCAGGGCGTCGGCCCAACCTCCGGGGCGATTGGCCACTGTTGGCGTTGGCCTTCAGTCTGCAAATCGTGCCGAGGGTGGCATCGACCATCTGGTTTGGCGCGGTGGTGGTGGACTAAACTCCAGCTCTGCAGGAATTCATTTCCATTTGAATCAACCACTTACAGCCAATTGCCAGTGAATCACATTATAGGGTCCAAGACTGCCGCTGCGACGCCTGCCGTCAAATGGTTGTTGGTTGACGAAGAGTCGGCCGGTCAGCGATTGGACAACTTTTTGATGCGTCATTTGAAGGGTGTGCCCAAAACCCACGTCTACCGCATCATCCGCAGCGGCGAAGTGCGCATCAACAAAGGCCGTGCTTCGGCCGAGACCCGGGTCGAAAACGGCGACGAGGTGCGTTTGCCGCCTGTGCGTATTTCTGAAAAAGTCGCCGAAAAAACCGAGCGCCCAGCACCTGGGCGTGAATTTCCGGTGCTTTTGGAAGACGACAGTCTGATGGCGATCGACAAACCAGCTGGGGTAGCGGTGCATGGCGGCTCGGGGGTGAGTTTTGGCGTGATTGAGCAGCTGCGCCAAGCCCGCCCAGAGGCCAAGTTGCTGGAATTGGTGCATCGGCTGGACCGCGACACCAGCGGGATTTTGCTGGTGGCCAAAAAGCGCAGCGCCCTGAAGCACCTGCAAGACCAGTTCCGTGAGCGTGAAACGGGCAAGACCTATTTGGCGCTGGTCAAAGGGGACTGGCCCGCCAAACTCAAGGTGATCGACCAGCCGCTGCACAAGTTTTTGCTGCCCGACGGTGAGCGCAGGGTCAGGGTCACCACCCCTGAAGACCCGGACGGCATGCGTTCGATTACCTTGGTCAAGATCGCGCAGCGCTTGCCTGGCGCCACTTTGCTGGAGGTCACCATCAAGACCGGGCGCACCCATCAGATCCGCGTGCACCTGGCCTCGCAAGGGCATCCGATCGCGGGCGATGACAAGTACGGCGATTTCGAGTGGAATCGCCAACTCCAGAAACCGTCCGCCAGCCCGGGCCTCAAACGCATGTTTTTGCATGCCTGGCGCCTGCAGTTCAACCACCCGGCGACCGCCGAGCGTGTCGCCCTGCAGGCCGATTTACCCCCCGAATTGAAAGCGTATGTCGACCATGCCCAACGCCCGACCCCGCCAGTTTGACCTGATCGCTTTCGATTGGGATGGCACTTTGTTTGACTCCACCGCCATCATCACCCGCTGCATCCAGCGGGCGGTGGTGGATGTGGGAGGGCAGGAGCCCACGCGCGAGGCGGCATCGTATGTGATCGGCATGTCGCTGTTGCCCGCGCTGGCCCACGCCGCGCCCGATGTGCCGAAAGACAAATACCCGGCCCTGGGCGAGCGCTACCGCCACCATTACCTGCAGCACCAGAACGACATCAGCTTGTTTGAGGGCGTGCTGGATTTGCTCGACGCCCTCAAAGCCCGGCACCACTGGCTGACGGTTGCCACCGGCAAAAGCCGTTCTGGCCTGAACGAGGCTTTGCAGGCGGTGGAGCTGCGCGGTGTGTTCGATGGTTCGCGCACGGCCGATGAGACCGCAGGCAAGCCCAACCCCTTGATGCTGCACGAGTTGATGCGCGAATTTGGCGCAGAGCCCGAGCGCACCTTGATGATTGGCGATACCACGCATGACCTGCAGATGGCCCTGAATGCAGGTTGCGCCAGCGTGGGCGTGAGTTACGGGGCCCACGAGCCTGAGGCTTTTCATGTGCTGAAGCCGCGCCATGTGGCGCACAGCGTGCGTGAATTGCACGACTGGTTGCTGCAGCACGCTTGAAACGAGGTGCCCCCATGGAGCAGATGATTCCTCTGTGCAACAGCGCCGATCTGGTCAACGGCGGACGGGCAGTGCCCTTTGACATCGTGTACGCCGGACAGACCTGCCGGGCTTTTGCCATTCGTTACCAGGGCCAAGTGCACGCCTACCTGAACCGCTGCACCCATGTGGCCATGGAAATGGACTACCAACCCGACCGTTTTTTTGACGACACAGGGCGGTGGCTCATGTGCGCCACGCACGGCGCCACTTACCAACCGGATACAGGCGCTTGTTCGGGCGGCCCTTGCCGTGGCGGCTTGGTCAAAATAGACCTTTCAGAGGGCGACGGCGTGGTTCACTGGCATACTGCCTACAACTTGAAACCCCTTGAATTTTGACCATGCAAGACCCTCAGGACCCCGTGTCCGCTCCGACCTCCAATGAACCATCCAAGGCCACCACGGTCATGGAAGATGGTTGGGCGCGCCAGACCCTGGAGCAGTTAGCTTTTGCCAATTTGAAAGAGCAGAAAACAGCCCGCCGCTGGAAGGTGGGTCTGCGCGTGGCTTGGTTGGCGTTTTTGGCGGTGGTGTTTTGGCAACTGTTCAGTTACAGCTCGCCCACGAGCAACCCGAGCATGCCGCACACGGCCATGGTGTCCATCGTGGGCGAGATCGGCTCAGAGACCGAAGCCAGCGCGGAAAACGTCATGTCGTCCATGCGCCTGGCTTTGGAAGACTCGGGCTCCCAGGCGCTGGTGTTGTTGATCAATTCCCCCGGCGGAAGCCCCGTGCAGGCCGGTCTGATCAATGATGAGATTGTTCGTTTGCGGGCTTTGCATAACAAGCCCATCTACGCTGTGGTGGAAGAGTCCTGCGCTTCAGCTGCTTACTACATTGCGGCTGCGGCAGACAAGATTTATGTCGACAAGGCCAGCATCGTGGGCAGCATTGGCGTGCTGATGGACGGCTTTGGGTTCACCGAACTGATGAATAAGTTGGGTGTGGAGCGTCGTTTGATGACGGCCGGGGCCAACAAGGGTTTTCTGGACCCGTTCAGTCCACAAACCGAGCCCCAGCGCAAGCACGCTCAGGCCATGCTGGACCAAATCCACACCCAGTTCATCGAGGTGGTGAAAAAAGGGCGTGGCGATCGCCTGAAGGAAACCCCCGAGATGTTCAGCGGTCTGTTCTGGAGTGGGCAGCAGGCGGTGGATCTGGGTTTGGCCGACAGCCTGGGCAGTCTGGACGGCGTTGCCCGTGAAGTGGTCAAGGCCCCGGATGTGATCGATTACACGCAGCGTGAAAATGTGGCTGAGCGTCTGGTCAAGCGCTTTGGCGCTGCCGTGGGCGAGGGCTCGGTGCGTGCATTTCGCAGCAGCACTGGCCTGCGCTGAGTCGCAAGGCCTCACACCCCATCAAGGCCCGATGGCATAAACCGCGGGCGTGTGCCCATCCGGGCCTTGTCTGCCCTTTTTCCATTGCGCCACGGTGTGGCTTTGGATACTGGCCGACGGCAACGTCAAGCCGCTGGCGATGGCCAGGCGCGTGTTGGCGTTCAGGCTCTGCAGCAAGCCGCTGAGCATGGCCGCATTGCGGTAGGGGGTTTCGATCCACAACTGGGTCTGGCCGGTTTTGAGGGCCAGTGACTCCAGCTGTTTCAGGCGGGCTGTTCGCTCCCCTGCGTCTTGCGGCAGGTAGCCCACAAAGGCAAAGTTCTGGCCATTGAGGCCACTGGCGGCCAAGGCCAGCAGCAAGGACACCGGGCCGACCAGCGGCACCACGGCAATGCCCAGATCGTGCGCTGCCCGCACGACCGAACTGCCGGGGTCGGCCACTGCGGGCATGCCCGCTTCGCTGATCAGGCCCACATCGTGTCCTTGCAAAGCGGCTGCCAGCAGCGGTTTGCCATCAAAATCCGATTGGTGGTCGCCTTTCTTGTGCACGTGGCGGGGCAATTCGGTGATGCTTTGCTCGGCCAGGGGGGCGATCAAGGGGTGGGTTTCGCCCACGCGTTTCAAAAAAGCGCGTGTGCTTTTCGCGTTTTCGCAGACCCAGTGCTGGATGCCGGCAGCCGTGGCCAAGGTCTTGGCGGGCAAGACATCGGCGATGGGGGCTTGTTCGGTACAGCCAAAGTCCAGTGGCGTGGGGACCAAAAAAAGGCGGCCTTTGAGTGACTTGGGGGCGCTCACAACAGTTTCACTCCAGCCTGACGCAACAGGCGTGCGGTGCGGATGAGGGGCAGGCCGACCAAGGCAGTGGGGTCATCGTTGTCAATCGACTCGAGCAAGGCAATGCCCAAGCCTTCGCTTTTGGCGCTGCCTGCACAGTCGTAAGGCTTTTCTGCCTGCAAGTACGCCTCGATTTCAGCATCGCTCAGGTCACGAAAGACCACCCGGACTTCGGCCAGATCGACCGCTTCAAAGCCTGTGGCCCGGCACACCACCGCCAGCGCGGTCTGAAAAATCACCGTTTGGCCGCGCATCTGGCGCAGTTGCTGCACCGCGCGCGCGTGCTCGCCCGGCTTGCCCAAGGGCTGACCCGCCAAATCGGCCACTTGGTCCGAGCCAATCACCACCGCTTCGGGGTGCAAGGCGGCCACGGCCTGTGCTTTGGCCAAAGCCAGGCGCAAGGCCAGATTCCTGGGGCTTTCACCCGTTATGGGGGTTTCGTCCACTTCGGGCGCGGTCACGCTGAAAGGGATGCGCAAGCGCTCCAGCAATTCGCGCCGATAGCGCGAGGTCGAGCCCAGCACCACAGGGCGGCTGAGGGCAGGTGTGGCAGCAGATGTCGGTGTCAAGGCGCAAATCCCCATTGAAATTCGGATGGGTGATTCTCTTACACTGCAGCCATGGAAAAAAAATTGGACCCCCAACACTTGGACTTGCTGTCTTTTGCCCGTGACGCCATGCACCTGGAGGGAGAAGGGGCCTTGGCCGATTGGCCACGTTTGGCCGAGGAGCAATGGGGCCAAGCGCAACTGGCCGCTGGCCGGGTGGTTTGGCGCTTGCAAGGCCACACTGTCCCTCAATCGGGCGGGGCAGACCAGATTTGGCTGGATTTGCATGCGACCGTGGATTTGCCCATGCAGTGCCAGCGGTGCCTGACCCCGGTGCTGGAAACGGTGGAGGCCGAGCGCTCATTTCGCTTTGTGGCCGACGAAGCCACCGCCGCGGCATTGGACGATGAGGCCGAAGAGGATATTTTGGTCATCAGCCGCGACTTCGATGCCCTGGCTTTGGTCGAGGATGAACTGATTTTGTCTTTGCCACTGGTGCCTTTGCACGAAGTTTGCCCGCAGGCCGTGCCCATGTCGGCGGTGGATCCGGAGTTCGAAGTGGCCGCCGAGCGCCCGAACCCGTTTGGTGTTCTGGCAGGCTTGAAAACCGGCAAGCCTCAATGAGCCTGTAATAGCCCCTTTCATGTGGGGCTTGTCTTAGGCTATAATCAATGGCTTCGCTCAGCAATGCTGGGTGACATTCTCATCAACCAGACGCTGCGTCTTCATTTGCGCGGCCTCCCAGCTTCCAAGGAGCCATCATGGCTGTTCAGCAAAATAAAAAGTCGCCTTCCAAGCGCGGTATGCACCGTTCGCACAACGCCCTGAACGTGCCCGGCATCGCAGTCGAGCCCACCACAGGCGAAACCCACCTGCGTCACCACATCAGCCCCAACGGTTTTTACCGTGGCCGCCAGGTGTTGAAAAACAAATCTGAAGCCTGATCGGCGTCAGCCCCAAGCCTCAAGAGGCCCGGCGCTACTTTGCAAGTAGCCTCGGGCTTTTGTTTTTATGGCTTGGGATTTTTAAAACGGTTTTGAGCTCTAGGATTCCATGACCTCGCCCCTACCGATCACCCTGGCTGTCGATTGCATGGGTGGCGACCACGGCCCTCGCGTCACGCTGGCGGCTTGCCGCCATTTTCTGGTCACCCACCCTGATGCACGTTTGTTGCTGGTGGGGCGTGCGGACGCTCTGGCTTCCTTTGCCGATCCCCGCGCCGAGGTGGTGGCGGCCACCGAAGTGGTCGAAATGGACGATCCACTGGAGGTGGCTTTGCGCAAGAAGAAAGACTCTTCCATGCGCGTAGCCATCGAGCAGGTGCGTGACGGCAAGGCCGCCGCCGCGGTGTCAGCGGGCAACACCGGGGCCTTGATGGCCATTGCCCGTTATGTGCTCAAAACCATGGACGGCATTGACCGGCCGGCCATCGCGGGCCAGATGCCCAACTTCAAGGGTGGTGGTACCACCATGCTCGATCTGGGGGCCAATGTCGACTGTACCCCTGAGCATTTGTTGCAGTTTGCCGTCATGGGTTCGGCACTGGTGTCGGTCCTGCAAGACAAGGATCAACCTTCGGTAGGCTTGCTCAACATCGGTGAAGAAGCCATTAAAGGCAATGAAATCATCAAAAAAACAGGTGAATTGTTGCGATCTGCGGCCAACTCCGGAGATTTGAATTTTCATGGCAACGTGGAAGGTAACGATATTTTCAAGGGCACGGTGGACATCGTGGTCTGTGACGGCTTTGTCGGCAATGTGGCCTTGAAGGCCAGCGAAGGCTTGGCGACCATGGTCGGCGGCTTTTTGAAGGCTGAGTTTTCTCGCAATATTTTTACCAAAACTGCTGCTTTGTTGGCCTATCCGGTCTTAACAGCTTTTAAAAATCGTGTGGATCATCGCCGCTACAACGGCGCTGCCTTGTTGGGTTTGCGCGGACTGGTATTCAAAAGCCACGGCTCGGCCGACGAGTTGGCTTTTGAGAACGCTTTGATCCGAGCTTATGATGCAGCCCGAAACCAATTGCTGGACCGTGTTCGGGATCGCATCGCCCATGCCGCCCCTTTACTGATGGGCGCGCAGGCCGAGCGATCTGAATCCGCGGTCACATCTGTATGAGAATTTATTCAAGTATTTTGGGTACCGGCAGTTATCTGCCCGCTAGACGCCTGAGCAACGCCGATTTGGCTGCCGAGTTGGCGCAACAGGGGGTTGAAACCTCCGACGACTGGATTGTGGAGCGGACCGGCATCCGCGCCCGGCACTTTGCGGCCGACGATCAAGGCTGCAGCGATCTGGGCGTCCAGGCCGCCCGGCAGGCGCTCGCCGCGTCAGGTCTGGCTGCGAAAGACATTGATTTGATCATCGTGGCCACCTCAACTCCCGACATGGTGTTCCCGTCTGTCGCCACCATGGTGCAGCACAAACTGGGCGCAGCAGGCTGCCCGGCATTCGACGTCCAGGCCGTTTGCAGTGGTTTCATTTATGCGTTGACCATCGCCGACTCGATGATCCAATCGGGCTCTGCCAAGCGCGCCCTGGTGATCGGCTCTGAAATTTTCAGCCGCATCCTTGACTTCAAGGACCGCACGACCTGCGTGTTGTTTGGTGACGGCGCAGGGGCGGTGATCCTCGAGGCCTCGGACCAGCCCGGCATTTTGGCCACCGATTTGCACGCCGATGGCAAATACAAAGACATTTTGTGTGTGCCTGGTCACGTCAACCGTGGCGCCATTCTGGGTGACCCGGTGCTCAAGATGGACGGGCAGGCCGTTTTCAAATTGGCAGTCGGTGTGCTCGAAGATACCGCCCGCGCCAGCTTGGCCAAGGCCAACCTGACCGATGCCGACATCGACTGGTTGATCCCGCACCAGGCCAACATCCGCATCATGCAAAGCACCGCCAAAAAGCTCAAGCTGGGCGCTGACAAGGTGGTGGTGACCGTCGACCAGCACGGCAACACTTCGGCTGCCTCGATCCCGCTGGCGCTGGATACCGCCGTGCGTGACGGGCGCATCCAGCGTGGCCAGACCCTCATGCTAGAAGGTGTGGGCGGTGGATTCACCTGGGGTTCGGTACTCTTGCGTTATTGACGGGTTGTTGATTTGACAGGCCCGGGTCAGTGATGCGCGGCATGCACCTCACTTTCCTGGATTCTTTACAGATACAGAATTTGCACATGACCACATTTGCTTTTGTTTTTCCCGGCCAGGGCTCCCAATCGGTGGGCATGCTGGATGCCTGGAGCGACCACCCGGTGGTGCTTGAAACGCTGAAAGAAGCCTCGGATGCACTGGGCGAAGACGTGGCCCAACTGATCCACGAAGGACCCAAGGAAGCGCTGGCCATGACCACCAACACCCAGCCCGTGATGCTGGTGTCGGCCGTGGCTGCTTATCGCGCCTGGCTCGCCGAAGGCGGTGCCAAGCCTTCGGTAGTGGCCGGTCATTCGCTGGGCGAATACAGCGCTTTGGTGGCTTCGGGTGTGTTGACATTGACGCAAGCCGCGCCGCTGGTGCGCCTGCGCGCCGCCGCCATGCAAGAAGCCGTGCCCGTGGGCGTGGGTGCCATGGCCGCCATTTTGGGCTTGGCCTCGGACACAGTCATCGAAGGCTGCAAAGCGGCGCAAGCCACATTCGCTGCTGACAGCGCCGAAGTGGTCGAAGCCGTCAACTTCAACGACGCGGCGCAAACCGTGATCGCGGGCAGCAAGGCGGCGGTCGACAAGGCTTGCGAAGTGCTCAAGGGCCTGGGTGCCAAGCGCGCGTTGCTCTTGCCCGTGTCGGCACCTTTCCATTCGAGCCTGATGAAGCCTGCCGCCGAAAAGCTGCGCGAAAAGCTCGCCACCTTGACCCTGGGCGCACCTCAGATCCCGGTGCTCAACAACATCGATGTGGCCATCGAAACCGACGCCGACCGCATCCGCGACGCGCTGTACCGCCAGGCCTTTGGCCCGGTGCGTTGGGTGGAATGCGTGCAGGCCATCAAGGCCCGTGGCGTGACCACCCTGGTCGAGTGCGGGCCCGGTAAGGTGCTGGCGGGCATGACCAAGCGGATTGATGCGGAATTGAACGGCGTGGCGCTGTACGACCCTGCCACCCTGGCTGAAGTGAAAGGACTCCTCGCATGAGCGAAGTACAAAAACAAGTGGCGTTGGTCACAGGCGCATCCCGAGGCATTGGCGCATCGATCGCCTTGCATCTGGCCAAAGCCGGTTATGTGGTCATTGGCACTGCCACCAGCGACGACGGTGCCGCCAAGATCAGCCAGGCCTTGTCGGCATTTCCCGGCAGCCGGGGTGCCAACCTGAACGTGAACGATGCCACAGCAGGCGAGGCCCTGATCGACGCCATCGTCAAGGAGCACGGTGGCCTGCAGGTGCTGGTCAACAACGCGGGCATCACCCGTGACACGCTGGCCATGCGCATGAAAGACGACGACTGGGACGCGGTGCTCGACACCAACCTCAAGGCGGTGTTTCGCATGAGCCGTGCCGTGATCCGCCCCATGATGAAACAGCGCTATGGCCGCATCATCAGCATCACCAGCGTGGTGGGTGCCTCCGGCAACCCTGGCCAGGCCAACTACGCCGCCGCCAAGGCGGGCGTGGCGGGCATGACGCGTGCGCTGGCTCGTGAGTTGGGCAGCCGCGGCATCACGGTCAACTGCGTGGCCCCCGGTTTCATCGAAACCGACATGACCGCCAGCTTGCCCGGAGAGCAACAAAAAGTCTTGTTGGGCCAGATTCCTCTGGGCCATCTGGGCAAACCCGATGACATCGCCCATGCGGTGGCCTATCTGGCCGGGCCGCATGCTGGGTATGTCACCGGACAGGAATTGCATGTCAATGGTGGCATGTTCATGGCCTGATTTCCGGAAACCCCTTCCGGACAGGTAAAATCTTCATTTTTCACAACCCTCAGAGGGACCCCATGAGCGATATCGAAGCACGTGTCAAAAAAATCATTGCCGAGCAACTCGGCGTTGAAGAGTCACAAGTCACCAACGAAAAAGCCTTCGTGGCCGATCTGGGTGCCGACTCCCTGGACACGGTGGAATTGGTGATGGCACTCGAAGACGAGTTCGGCATCGAGATTCCTGACGAAGACGCAGAAAAAATCACCACGGTGCAAGCTGCGATCGACTACGCCCAAAGCAAGAAGGCCTGATCGACGATGACCCGGCGCCGCGTTGTTGTCACGGGTTTGGGATGCGTCAGCCCCGTGGGCAACACGGTCGCCGACGCATGGTCCAACCTGCTAGCCGGCCAGTCCGGCATTGGTCCCATCACCCGTTTCGATGCTTCGGCGATGTCTTGCCGGATCGTGGGTGAAGTCAAAAATTTTGACCTCGAGTCCTACATCAGCGCCAAAGAAGCGCGGACCATGGACCGCTTCATCCACTACGGCATTGCCGCAGCTGCCCAAGCCATTCAGGATTCCGGGCTGGCCACAGGCGAAGCGCTGGGTGAAGAGGAAGCTTGCCGCATCGGTGTGGTGATTGGCTCGGGCATTGGTGGCTTGCCGCTGATCGAAGAAACCCACATCGAATACACCGCACGCGGTGCGCGTCGCATTTCCCCATTCTTCGTGCCAGCCTCGATCATCAACATGATCTCGGGCCATGTGTCCATGCGCAGCGGCTTCAAAGGCCCCAACCTGGCGGTCGTGACTGCGTGCACCACCGGTTTGCACAGCATTGGCGAAGCCGGTCGCTTGATTGAGTACGGCGATGCCGACGTGATGATCGCCGGTGGCTCCGAAGGCACCGTGTCGCCACTGGGTGTGGGTGGCTTTGCCGCCATGCGCGCTTTGTCGACCCGCAACGACGACCCGACAGCGGCATCGCGCCCCTGGGACAAGGACCGCGATGGTTTTGTGCTGGGCGAAGGTGCAGGCGTGATGGTGCTCGAAGAGTATGAACACGCCAAGGCGCGTGGTGCCAAAATTTATGCTGAGCTGGGTGGTTATGGCATGAGCGCGGACGCGGGTCACATGACCGCGCCCAGCATGGACGGCCCACGCCGCGCCATGCTGAATGCCATGCGCAATGCCGGTGTCAACGCCGACCAGATCAATTACCTGAACGCCCACGGCACCTCCACGCCGCTGGGTGACATCAACGAAACCAATGCCATCAAGGCGGCTTTGGGTGACCACGCTTACAAAACCGTGGTGAGCTCCACCAAGTCCATGACCGGTCACCTTTTGGGCGGTGCGGGCGGCATTGAGAGCGTGTTCACCGTGCTGGCGCTGCACCACCAAAAAGTGCCGCCCACGATCAACCTGGTCAACCCCGACCCCGAGTGTGATCTGGACTACTGTGCCAACACGGCCCGCGATATGAGAATCGATGTGGCCCTGAAGAACAACTTCGGTTTCGGCGGCACCAACGGCTCGCTGGTGTTCAAACGCATCTGATCCCAGTTATCACCATGCACAACGCCCCACCTGTGGCTTTCCCGGTGGGGCGTTTTGTTTGGGGCCGCTTTGCCGCAGTGGTGATCGCACTTTTGTCTGCCATGGGTTTGCTGGTTTGGCAGGTGCAGGCACAGACATCGAGCGCAGAGGTTCTCGCAGCATGGACATTTTGGTGGCTTTGTGTTGGTGGCGCTGCGGTTTGGGCGCCACGGCAAACGCTGACAGGTGGGCGTTTGTTATGGAACGGGCAGTCCTGGTTTTGGCAGCCCATGGAGGGCGAACACCAAGGCCTGGACGTGTCGGTGGGGTGGGATGCTGGGGATGCCCTGCTGCTTTTTGTCCGTTTTCAGGACGCTCAAGGCACAGGCCGTGGTGCATTGGCATGTGCATGGGTGAACGCAGCTGCGATGCCCTCAAAGTGGCACGGATTTAGATGCGCTGTATATTCGCGGCCCAAGACAGTACGCTCTAGCTCGGCGCCTTTGACTTAGCATGGTCGATACGGCTTGAATTGGCCGCTTTTGGACGCATCTTCCAGACTTTCCTGATTTGGGATCGAACACCACAAGGAGATTTTTGTGCTGAAGCAACATTGGATAAAAACGGCTGCGTCGGTAGCACTGGCCAGTGGTTTGGTGGCCGTTTTGGCTTGGGTGCCCGCAGGGACTGTGATGGCTCAGACCTCGAGCGTGGCTGTGCGCGGCTTGCCCGACTTTACCGATCTGGTGGAGCAAGTTGGGCCTTCCGTGGTCAACATTCGAACATTGGAAAAAGTGCGCCCCAGCGCACCGGCCGGCGCGACACCCGACGAAGAAATGCAGGAGTTGTTTAGGCGCTTTTTCGGCGTGCCCATGCCCAATGCGCCCAGACAGGCGCCTCGGCAACCAAGGCCTCAGGAAGAGGCTCAGCCTCGGGGTGTGGGTTCAGGCTTTATTCTCAGCCCGGACGGTTTCATCATGACCAACGCGCATGTGGTCGATGGTGCGGACGAGGTGATGGTGACCTTGACCGACAAGCGAGAATTTAAGGCCCGCATCGTGGGGGCTGACAAGCGAACCGATGTCGCGGTGGTCAAAATCCAGGCCACAGGCTTGCCTGCCGTGAGGGTGGGCGATGTCAGCCGCTTGCGCGTCGGGGAATGGGTCATGGCGATTGGCTCACCCTTTGGCCTGGAGAACACCGTCACGGCAGGTATTGTCAGTGCCAAGCAGCGCGATACGGGCGACTATTTGTCCTTCATTCAGACCGATGTGGCGATCAACCCGGGTAACTCCGGCGGGCCTCTCATCAACATGCGCGGCGAGGTGGTGGGCATCAACAGCCAGATTTATTCCCGTTCGGGCGGCTTCATGGGCATTTCGTTCGCGATCCCCATGGATGAGGCCATGCGGGTCAGTGAGCAACTGCGCACCAGTGGCCGTGTCAGCCGGGGGCGCATTGGGGTTCAGATTGCACCTGTTACTAAGGAGGTGGCTGAATCTATAGGTTTGGGTAAGGCACAAGGGGTGTTGGTCCGGGGCGTTGAAGAAGGATCGCCGGCAGAAAAAGCAGGGCTTGAGGCGGGCGACATCATCACCCGCTTTGACGGCAAACCCATCGACAAGCCGGCAGATTTGCCCCGCTCTGTGGGCAACACCAAGCCTGGCAGCAAAGTGGGCATCACGGTATTCCGCCGTGGAGGTTTCAGAGACTTGAGCATCACGGTGGCTGAGATCGAAGCAGAAAAGGTGGCTTCTGCGACGCCAGAAAAGAAAGCGCCTGCGGCCAGTGCACAGCCTTGGGGATTGACGGTCAGTGATTTGACCGAGGCGCAGAAGCGGGAGTTTCGTGTGCGCGGTGGCGTGCGGGTAGACGCAGTCGCTGATGCGGCAGCCAGGGCGGGTATTCGTGAGGGAGATTTGATTGTGGCGATAGCCAACACCGAAGTGACTTCACTCAAGGAGTTTGAGCTGATCATGTCGCGTGTGGACAAAAATCGCCCCACCAGCGTCTTGATTCGACGTGGTGATGGGGCGCAATATGTGTTGATTCGTCCGCTCCAATGAACCCGCGGTCTTGTCAAGAGCCCTCACTGTCCTATGGGACTTCGGGGCTTTTGTCGAGGTTCTGAAGAAATATTTTTAAAAAAATTCTGATTCGATGGAAAAGATTAAAAAGTTTGTAAAAACTAACTTTATTCATCTCTCATAACGAATTTGGCTAAAATCAATGGTCTTGACCCATGATTGATGGCATAAAGCGCAGGGCTGAGTTCACGATGCGAGATTCCATCCAGGAGTCCACCGGTGATCCACAGATGGCCCACAAGTTGTTCAGTAAGTCGCCCCTGATCTTGTGCATAACTTGTGGATAGATTTCGTGTTGCACGGCAACAACGACCTGTCAAACGTGTTTTTGGGGCTGTGCGCGTGGGCCAATTTGCCTACAATGAAGTCCCAACCATCGCAGTTGCCAATGATTGTTGGTTCAGGGCGCGTCAACACCAGACGCGCCCTTTTTTCTTTTACGGATCCTTGATCCACAAATACTTGCAGACGTTGTTTGATGAATCACATCAGAAATTTTTCGATCATTGCCCACATTGACCATGGCAAATCCACGCTGGCCGATCGCTTGATTCAACGCTGCGGCGGCCTGGAGGCGCGTGACATGGAAGCCCAAGTTCTGGATTCGATGGACATCGAGAAAGAGCGCGGCATCACCATCAAGGCGCAGACCGCCGCGCTGCAATACAAGGCCAATGACGGACAGATCTATAACCTCAATCTGATCGACACACCCGGTCATGTGGACTTCTCGTACGAAGTCTCGCGCTCGCTGTCGGCCTGCGAAGGCGCATTGCTGGTGGTCGATGCCAGCCAGGGCGTGGAAGCACAAACCGTGGCCAATTGCTACACCGCGCTCGACTTGGGTGTGGAAGTGGTGCCGGTGCTCAACAAGATGGATTTACCCAACGCTGATCCTGACAACGCCCGCAGCGAAGTGGAAGACGTGATTGGCATTGATGCGACGGATGCCATTCCGTGCTCGGCCAAAACTGGTATGGGCATCGAGGAAATCCTCGAAGCCGTCGTGGCCCGCATCCCGCCGCCCAAGGGCAACCCCGATGCGCCGCTGCGTGCCATGATCATCGACAGCTGGTTCGACAGCTATGTGGGTGTGGTCATGCTGGTGCGTGTGGTGGATGGCCAGCTGATCAAGGGCGAGCGCATTCGCATGATGGCCAGCAATGCTGTGTACGAAGCGGGCAGTCTGGGCGTGTTCACGCCGGCCAACGAGCCGCGTCAGTCACTCAAGGCGGGTGAGGTGGGCTACATCATCGCGGGCATCAAAGAGTTACAGGCAGCCAAAGTGGGCGACACCGTCACTCTGGAAAAGAAGTTGCCCAACAACTTGGGCCCTGCCGAAGAAGCTCTGCCAGGTTTCAAGGAAATTCAGCCCCAGGTGTTTGCCGGTTTGTACCCGACCGAAGCCAACCAGTACGACGCGCTGCGCGACGCGCTGGAAAAGCTCAAGCTCAACGACGCATCGTTGCATTACGAGCCAGAAGTCTCGCAAGCGCTGGGCTTTGGCTTCCGCTGCGGATTCCTGGGCTTGCTGCACATGGAAATCGTGCAGGAGCGCCTGGAGCGCGAGTTCGACCAGGACCTGATCACCACCGCGCCGAGTGTGGTCTACGAAGTGGTCAAGGGCGACGGCGAAGTCATCATGGTCGAGAACCCCTCCAAAATGCCTGACCAAGGCAAGCTGCAGGAAATCCGCGAGCCCATCGTCACGGTGCACCTGTACATGCCGCAAGACTATGTGGGCCCGGTGATGACGCTGGCCAACCAAAAGCGCGGTGTGCAGATCAACATGGCATACCACGGCCGCCAGGTCATGCTGACCTATGAGATGCCGCTGGGCGAGATCGTGCTGGACTTCTTTGACAAGCTCAAATCTGTCAGCCGGGGTTATGCCTCGATGGACTACGAGTTCAAGGAGTACCGGGCCTCCGACGTGGTCAAGGTGGACATCATGCTCAACGGCGAGAAGGTCGATGCGCTGTCCATCATCGTGCACCGCACCCAAGCCCAGTACCGGGGCCGCGCCGTCGCCGCCAAAATGCGCGAGATCATTTCCCGCCAGATGTTCGATGTGGCCATTCAGGCCGCGATTGGCGCCAACATCATTGCGCGAGAAACCATCAAGGCCTTGCGCAAGAACGTGCTGGCCAAGTGCTATGGTGGCGACATCACGCGCAAACGCAAACTGCTCGAAAAGCAAAAGGCGGGTAAAAAGCGCATGAAACAGATTGGTTCGGTCGAGGTGCCTCAAGAGGCGTTCTTGGCGATTTTGCAGGTGGAAGATTGATGCAGTTCCTGACTTCTTTGGTGTTGGCCGCTTTTGTAGGCTACGCCGGTGCCTGGTATTTGGGTTTCATCGAGGGTAACTTTGCGCTGCTTTTGCTGTTGGCCACAGTGATCACCGGTATTTACTGGCTGGCCGAGCGTTTTGTTTTCTTGCCACAACGCGTAAAAGCGGTGGCGCAGCTGGAGGCCGAAACCACGCAACGCCGTGCCGACCTCAGCAAAATGGGCATCGATAAAGTGGACACCGACATCGGTGAAGCCCGCGAAAAATTGCTCATGCAGCCTTGGTGGCTGGATTGGACGGCTGGCTTGTTCCCGGTCATTGTGGTGGTTTTCGTTCTGCGCTCTTTCTTGTTCGAACCCTTCAAGATCCCTTCCGGCTCCATGATCCCAACGCTGCACATTGGCGATTTGATTTTGGTGAACAAATTCCACTATGGCATTCGCTTGCCTGTGGCCAACACCAAGCTCACCGACGGCACGCCCGTACAACGCGGCGATGTGATGGTGTTCCGCTTCCCACCCAAGCCCAGTGTGGATTACATCAAACGGGTGGTGGGTGTGCCCGGTGACGAAGTGGCCTATCTGAACAAGAAACTCACCGTCAACGGTCAGCCTGTGCCCACCGAGGCCCTGCCCGACTTTTTTGACGAGTCGACCATGCGTTACTTCAAGCACCACCGCGAGACCTTGGGTGTCAAGCCTCACCAGACCATTCAGGACGATGAGCGCCCGGCTTTCATCCCCGGTGCCGATCAGTTCACTGGGCGTGAAAACTGTAACTACACCGTCGAGGGCGTGACCTGCAAGGTGCCTACTGGCCATTACTTCATGATGGGTGACAACCGCGACAACTCGCTCGATTCGCGCTATTGGGGTTTTGTGCCCGATGCCAACATCGTGGGCAAAGCCTTCTTCGTGTGGATGAACTTTGGCAACCTCCAGCGCATTGGCGCTTTTGACTGAGGTGAGCGTGGCCACATCACCTGCACTGTCTGAATTGCAAATTCGCCTGGGTTACGCCTTTCGCCAAGCGGGCTTATTGCAGCAAGCCGTCACCCACCGCAGCTTCAGCGCCGACCACAACGAGCGGCTGGAGTTTCTGGGTGACTCGGTGCTCAACCTGTCGGTGGCCCACCTGCTGTACGCGCAACTGGCCAGCTTGCCCGAAGGCGACTTGTCGCGGGTGCGGGCCAACCTGGTCAAACAAGACACGCTGCACCAACTGGCCAAAACGCTGGATTTGTCTTCCGTGATGCGCTTGGGCGAAGGCGAGATGCGCTCGGGCGGTCAAAACCGCCCCTCCATCCTGGCCGATGCCCTGGAAGCCATCATTGGCGCGGTGTACCTGGACGGGGGCTACCAGAATGCGCAAGCTCTGGTTGAGCGCTTGTTTGCCCAGGTCGACATCAAACCCGACATGCAGGCCGTGGGCAAAGACCCCAAGACCGAGTTGCAAGAGTGGTTGCAAGGGCGCAAACTCGCGCTGCCCAAATACACCGTGGTCGGCACCTCCGGCGCAGCGCACCGCCAGCAGTTCGAGGTCTCTTGCGAAGTGACCGAACTGCGCCAAACCCAACAAGGCTCGGGCGCATCGCGTCGCGCTGCCGAACAAGCAGCGGCCGCCGCCATGCTGCTCACTTTGAAATCCGAAAGCGCCGCATGAGCACCGACAAAAAAAACGCCCCTTCCGAATCTGCGCCTGAACGCACGCCGCAAGAGCAAACCCTGCGCCGCCCCGTGCAAATCGCGGGTGTGACCATCCAGCCACGCGACGCGTCGGAAGACGCTGCTTTGCCGCCCGTGGTAGCCGCCCCCGCGCCTGTGCCGGTAGAGGGTCAGCGCTGCGGCCTGGTGGCCATTGTGGGCAAGCCCAACGTGGGCAAGTCCACCTTGCTCAACGCCTTGGTGGGTCAAAAAATCAGCATCACCTCGCGCAAAGCGCAAACCACGCGCCACCGCATCACCGGCATCCGCACTCAAGGCGCTGCCCAGTATGTGTTTGTCGACACGCCCGGTTTCCAGACCATCCACGGCACAGCCCTGAACAAGTCGCTGAACAAAACCGTGGTCGGCGCTGTGAGCGATGTGGATCTGGTGCTGTTTGTGGTCGAGGCGGGCAGCTTCACCACGGCGGATGCCAAAGTGTTGGCCCTGCTCAAACCCGGTATTCCGGTCTTGCTGGTGGCCAACAAGCTGGACAACGTGCACCGCCGTGGCGACATCGCGCCCTGGCTGCAAAGCATGCAAGAGCGCCATGCCTTCACCGAGTTCGTGCCCATGTCGGCCAAGCAGCCCAAAGACATCGAGCGCCTGCTGGGCATTTGCGAAAAATACCTGCCCGAGCAGCCCTGGTGGCATGCCGAGGATGAGCTGACCGACCGCAGCGAGAAGTTCCTGGCCAGCGAAATGGTGCGCGAAAAGCTGTTCCGATTGACGGGCGACGAGTTGCCCTACACCTCCACCGTGGTGATCGACAAGTTCGAAGAAGAAGCTGGGCGCACAGCCAAGCGCATGTTGCGCATCGCGGCCACCATCGTCGTCGAGCGCGAAGGGCACAAGGCCATGGTGATCGGTGACAAGGGCGAAAAGCTCAAACGCATCGGCACCGAAACCCGCATGGAGCTGGAAAAGCTGCTGGACGCCAAGGTGTTCATTGAGCTGTGGGTCAAGGTGCGTTCGGGCTGGGCCGACGATGAAGCCCGCGTGCGCAGCTTCGGCTACGAGTAATCTCACCTTCAATGGCCACCAAGCGGATCGCAGACGAGCCAGCCTATGTGCTGCACCGCTACGACTGGAGCGAGACCAGCCTGATCCTGGAGGTCTTCACCCGCCACCATGGCCGGGTGGCGTTGGTGGCCAAAGGGGCCAAACGACCGACATCGAGCTTCCGTCCGGTGCTTTTGCCGCTACAGCCTTTGTCGCTGGCATTCGGGGGTGATGGCGACATCCGCACCCTCAAATCGGCCGAGTGGGTGGGCGGCCACGTCATGCCCACAGGCGAGGCGCTGCTGTCGGGTTATTACCTCAATGAGTTGCTGATGCGTCTGACGGCACGCGACGATCCCCACCCCTTTTTGTTCGAGGTCTATACCGCCGCTGTGCGCCTGCTGGCCAGTGGCGACCCCAATGCCTTGCAATGGGCTTTGCGCGGCTTTGAGCTGGTGCTGCTCAAGGAAATGGGCTTGCTGCCTGCCCTGAATCTGCAGACCCTGACCCTCAAGCCTTTGTCGCCCGCGGACAGTTACGCTTTGGTGCCCGAAGCGGGGCTGCAGTGGGTGAGCGATGACCCGCGCCACGCCTTGCGCGGCCAAGAGTGGTTGGCGCTGCACGAGGCTTTGGCTTCTCCCAGTCCCTTGGCGGCCTTGTTGCGTGAATGCGCCGATCTGTTGGTGCAGCTGCAGCGCCCTTTGCGCCTTTTGCTCAACTACCATTGCGGCGTCGGCGCTTTGCGCACCCGCCAAATGATGCTGGACTTGCAAACTTTATGAACACACCTTTTCGCGTGGCCTTGTCGGTCAATGTCAACAAAGTCGCTTTGCTGCGTAACTCGCGTCATTTGGGCATTCCCAGCGTGACCCGTGCAGCCCAGCTGTGCCTGCAAGCGGGTGCCAACGGCATCACCATTCATCCCCGGCCTGACGAGCGCCACATTCGCGCCAGCGACGTGCCCGAGTTGACTGCCTTGATGAAGGCCTGGCCTGATCGGGAGTTCAACATCGAAGGCAACCCCTTCCACAACCTGATGGAACACGTGCGTGCCGTGCGCCCGCATCAGGTGACCTTTGTGCCCGACAGCGAAGGCCAGTTCACCAGCGACCACGGTTGGACCTTCCCGCAGGACGCCGAGCGCCTGAAACCCTTGATCGATGAATGCAGGGCCCTGGGCGTGCGGGTGAGTCTGTTCATGGACCCGGTCCCTGAGCAAATGGCCGCCGCCCGCGCTGTTGGCGCTGACCGAGTTGAGCTGTACACCGAGCCTTATGCTGCGACGTGGGGCACGCCAGACAACGCGGCTCAGTTGCAGCGCTACGCCGATGCGGCCGATGCCGCCGCGCAAGCTGGCTTGGGCTTGAATGCCGGCCACGACCTGAACCGCGACAATTTGCCTGCTTTTGTGGCGGCGGTGAAGGGTTTGCAGGAAGTCTCGATTGGTCACGCTTTCATGGCCGATGCGCTGGAGCTGGGTTACTGCGCCACGGTGCAGGCCTACCTCGCTTGCCTGAAAAAATGATTTACGGCATCGGCACCGACATCTGCGACATCCGCCGCATCCGCGCCAGCCTGGAACGGCATGGCGAGCGATTTGCTGCCAAAGTGCTGTCTGATGCCGAAATGACCACCTGGAAAGCCCGCAGCGCCCGCTGGCCCGAGCGGGGTGTGCGCTATCTCGCCACGCGGTTTTCGGCCAAAGAGGCCTTCAGCAAGGCTATTGGTCTGGGCATGCGCATGCCCATGACCTGGCGGCTGTGCGAGATCGGCAAGTTGCCCAGTGGACAGCCTGTCATCGTGCTGCACGGGGGCCTGAAGGACTGGTTTGAATCCAAGGGGCTGAGTGCGCATATCACCGTTACCGACGAGTCCGAATACGCCGCCAGCTTTTGCGTGGTCGAGACCCAAGGCGCCCAGCGCTCTTGATTTGCTGCCCAGCCGCCCCACCTCCAATGGAAGCCCCATGACATTGCATGCTCCCCTGATCATCGACATTGCCGGAATCACATTGACCGACGTGGACCGCCGCCGCCTGGCGCACCCGCTGGTGGGCGGCATGATCCTGTTTGGCCGCAACTGGCAAAGCCGTGCGCAGCTGACCGCGCTGTGTGCCGACATCAAAAGCACCCGCCCCGATCTGCTGATTGCGGTGGACCACGAAGGCGGCCGTGTGCAGCGCTTTCGCACCGACGGCTTCACCCATTTGCCACCCATGCGCGCCTTGGGCGAGCTTTGGGGCCAAGACGACAAGGGCCAGCCCGGCTCGGGTGTGCTCAAGGCCTGCGAGGCGGCCACCTCGGCGGGTTTTGTCCTCGCCAGCGAGTTGCGAGCCTGTGGGGTTGATTTCAGCTTCACCCCCGTACTGGATCTGGACCATGGCGAGAGTGGCGTGATTGGCGACCGTGCCTTTGCGCGTGACCCACGCGTGGTGAGCCTTCTGGCCCGCAGTCTGATGCAAGGCCTGCTGCAAGCAGGCATGGGCAACTGCGGCAAGCATTTCCCAGGGCATGGTGCCGTCAAGGCCGACTCGCATGTGGCGCTGCCTGTCGATAAGCGCAGCCTCAAAACCATACTGGCCGACGACGCGCAGCCTTACCGCTGGCTGGGCAGCGTGCTCACCGCCGTCATGCCCGCCCACGTCATCTACAGCAAGGTCGACAGCCGCCCGGCAGGTTTTTCGCCGCGCTGGCTACAGGACATTTTGCGAGGACAGCTGGGTTTTCAGGGCGTGGTCTGTACCGATGACTTGTCGATGGCCGCCGCCCGTCAGATCGATGGGCAAACCCTCAGCTACACCGAAGCCGTGATCACCGCGCTGCAGGCAGGCTGTGACTTGGCTTTGTTGTGTAACCGTTCCGCCGTCGATGGGGGGGCAGAACTGGATGCTGTGCTTGACCAACTCACCGAGGCGCAGGTCAAAAACCAATGGCAGCCCAACGAAGTCAGTGAAGAGCGTCGTTTGAACCTGCTGCCGCGTTCTCCCGCACGTTCTTGGGACGAGTTGGTGCGTTCATTTGACTATATGCAGGCCCTCGATCGCTTGCCTTGATGTTGTTTTGAGAAAGAAAAAGTTGTGGCCACTTTGCTGACCTGGTTACTTCGTGTGTTCATGGCCTTCATGGGCTTGGCTTTTTTGCTCGGCCTGGTGGCGGCATTGGCGATCTACATCGTTTGGGCCGCGCTGCGTTGGTTGTTGACTGGCCGCAAGCCCCAGGTGGTTCTGGTTTGGCAGCAGTTCAGCGCCATGCGCCGTCATTTTCGTCAAAGCAGTTTTCGAACTTCACCCCATCCCGATGCCCAAGATCCCTGGCGTCGCAGTCAAGGTGAGGCAGATGACCAGGTGGTGGACGTCGAGGCACGAGAGGTGGCAGAAGACGCCCCCCGCTTGCCGCGCCGATAACCTCTTGCTTCGGGGGCTCCGTATCCAGTTGCGCGTAAGTTGACCAAAGCCATTGAAATCGATTTCTATACGTTGTCTGCTTGCCATCTGAAAGGTATTTAGAGAATATTTATTGATTTCAAAGTAGTAAATTAAGTTACATTTACGGCTTCCTCATCTTGCCGGAGCCTGTGTGAGTAAGCTTGAATTTAAAAGAACTCGGTCTGAGTATTCGTTAAAAACAATAAAAACTTGTTTTTTGATTGCGTGTTGTGTCTTTCAAGCTGGCGCGCAAGACCTACCCGGTCGTGAGTCCGCACAGGTCTCTGTGGCCCAGTCGACGACGATCGAGCCGTTCGGCTCACGTTACGCCTTGGCAGCGGCAGCGCCCAGCCAGCAGGCCCGCATCATCGTTTATCGCCCTGGACCCTATGCCAAGGCCGAACCTGTCAACATTTACCTGAACGGCCGCTATCACGCATCCTTGCTGCAAGGCGGCTACTCCGAGTTTTGTGCATTGCCTGGGCCGGTTGTGCTTCATGCAGCGCTGGCCGATGCCCAAAAGCGCCATACAGGCAAGCAGGGGGCAGGGCAGAGTTGGAATTTCCAGTCCGGCAAGACTTTGTTCCTCAAGGTCCAGGAGCCAGGACGCTTGGCAGAAGTGGCTTCGGAGCAAGCACAACGGGAGCTTTCTGGAACTGCGCAACAAATCCACACCCTGTCCAGGGCACCCGTGGTGCAGGTTTGTCAAGAGTCAGAACCTGTGTTGGCGCAAGCTCCTGCCCTCATCCCTGTAGAACGACCTGACCTTTCCAGGCCATCAACACCCAAGGTGTCTGTGCCGCGCTTGTATGCACTCGAGTCCGATGCCTTGTTCGAGTTCGGCAAATCTGAACTGAGGGCCAGCAGCTACAACGCCATCGAGGTCATGGCGCAAAGACTCAAGCGTGACTTCATTGGCGTGGAGCGCATCCGGGTGGTCGGTCACACCGATGCGATCGGCCAACCGAAATCGAATGCCAAGTTGTCGCTAGAGCGTGCCAAAGTGGTGGCGCAGCAGTTGCAGGAAAGGGGTTTAAAACCCAGCAAGGGTTTCAAGATCGAAGGAGAAGGGGCCGCGCACCTGGTGAAACTGCGCTGCGGCAACAAGCCGACTCCCGAGAACAAGCTGTGCCACGCGCCCAATCGCCGCGTGGACATCGTGGTCACAGGCGCCAGTCGCTGATGGCCTTTAACGCTACATCACAGCCCAGACATTTGCCATGAAAAACTCCTACAAAGTCGTCGTCAAAGCCAACCAAGGCAATGCCAAAAACTTCACTCACGATGTGCCTGCGCCAGGCTCATGGTGGGGGGCGCTCAAGATCAAGGCCGTGCCCGGCGCACGCTATCAACTCATCGACAACGCCACCGGGCAAGGCCCGGATAACATCCGCGTCACGCGCGTGGGCAGCGATTTGCGCATCAGCTTTGAAGGCAGGGAGGACGCCGATCTGGTGATCTCCGATTACTACCAATACACCGAATCGGGGTTTGCGTCTGTGATCGGTGAAGTCGACTCCGGCGTGTATCACGTCTATGTGCCAGAGTCCGGCCAAACAGCGGCCTTGATGGGCAACTTACCGGACGGCGCTTCTAACGTCGGCATGGCATTGGGTGGTGAACAAGTGGTCGGTTCAGGTGCTGCGGTTGGCGCTCTGGTTGCCGCTGCAGGCTTCAACCCTTTGCTGGCTGCGCCCCTGGTTTTGGTGGGCGCGGGAGGTGGTGGCGGCGATGGTGGTGGTGCGCCAACCGATACCACGCCACCTCGAATCAGCGCAGCAAGGTTAGCACCTGAAGACGATACCGGGGTGAGCAACAGCGATGGCATCACGTCTGATACCACCCCACGCTTGCTGATCACGGCCGACCCCGATGCCGTCAGTGCCGAGGTGACGCTCATGAACGGGAAAAGCTACACCTCGACCACCAAAAATGCGCAAGGGCAATTTGTGGTTCAAATTCCCGACATCGATGCTTTGGGCAATGGTCCGGTGACGTATTTGGTGGTGGTCAAGGACGCTGCGGGGAATGAATCTGAACCATTGACTGGGACCCCTTTTGTGGTGGATACGTCGTCTGCTGACAATTACAACCCCATGCAAGAAGCTGATGCAAACAAGGGTGTTGGTGCACAAATTGTTTCGATTTCTACGGATACCGGTGTGAGTGCTGCCGATTTCAACACGGCCGACAACTTCTTGATTTTCAAAGGTACAGTCGCCAATGTGTTTGTGCAAAATGGTGACTTTGTTCAATTAATTTTGTTGGATTCAGAAGACAACGAGATTGCCTCAAAATACATTGAACCTGAATCGAGGGATGGGCAGTGGGCCTGGTCGTGGGATAACTCGGCGCAGAAACTAGGTGACGGCACTTACAAGCTGACGGCGCAAGTGGTGGACAAGGCGGGCAACTTGGTGGGCGCTGGACCCGCAGAGCAAGCCATCGTGATTGATACCAATGCGAATCCGGATGCCAATGCACAATTTTCGATTGCAGTGACGACCCTTGATCAAGATTCAGGTACCTCGGCCTTGGATTTTTTAACCAATCAAGAGAAGCTTTCATTTAAAGGCAGTATCGGCAGCAGCATCAGCGGTGCTGTTTTCACAGGCAAAGTATTGGTGCAAGTTTTTGACACCGATGGCGTGGTCAAATCTCAGTCGTATGTAACCCCGATCGGTGGCAGCTGGTCTTATGACAACACGAGTCAAAATTTGGGCGTTGAAGGTGCCAACACCCAGTATCTTCTGAAAGCCTCGATCGTTGATTTTGCGGGCAATATTTCGAAATCGACGGATCAATCGTTTACCGTTGATTTAAAGACGCCTGTTTTTTCTGTCGGAGGCGGCGTGTTCACAGAAGGGAAAGTTACATTCACGACTATGCAGCTGATGGCCGGTAATCCTGAATCCGCTGCTGAGGCTGGTAAGTTTTCGTATACAGATATACCGTCAAGTAACGCAATATCTGGATTTAATGCAGGTCAGTTCACCATTGCATATACTGATTTAGCTGGCAATTTTTCTACAAGTTCAAATGGGGTCAGGTGGGAATTTCAACCTCAGGTCATTGTGACAGAGAGCAAGCCGACATCTTCTGGTTTTCCCTCGACGTTCGGCAACGGCGAGTTAGCGGGTTCAATCGGGCTCTATATTCTCAGCCCCAATGAAGTGAGCATCAATTTGGCGGACCTGCATTCGACCAGCCCCAAAGTGGGAGACCATGCGGTGATCAACCATATCGGGCTGTCTGGCTCCAGCACGGTTGACAACGTTGCGCACACTTTGACATTGACAACCAGCGATGTGCTGGCAATGGGTGTAAAAAACAGTTTTTTATCTACAGAAGCATTTAAAGATCATCTGCAAATGCGCATTGATGGTGATGCAAATGACCAGGTAATTCTGGTGAGCTTGGTCGGCGCTTCTACTTACGAATGGTCGAAAGCAAGCACTCCTGTTTTGCTGAATTCTTCCAGTTACGACACTTACAGCAATACCAGTTTGGGTCTGGATTTGTTCATTCAGCAGGGGATTAGAACGACCCTGCTTTGAGTTCAAAAATGAAAAAATGGCCCGCATCAGCGGGCCATTTTCATTACAAGCGTAAGCGCCGCTTATTCCTGCACATGCCGCAGAGCAGGGAACAAGATCACGTCGCGGATGCTGGCGCTGTCGGTCAGCAGCATCATCAGGCGGTCGATGCCGATGCCGCAGCCGCCCGCAGGTGGCATGCCGTATTCGAGGGCGCGCACAAAGTCGTGGTCGTAGTACATGGCTTCGTCGTCGCCGTCGTCCTTGGCGGCCACTTGCGCGTGGAAGCGGGCGGCCTGGTCTTCGGCGTCGTTCAACTCACTGAAACCGTTGCCGAACTCGCGACCGGTGATGTACAGCTCAAAGCGCTCGGTCACTTCGGGGCGGCTGTCGTTGGCGCGGGCCAGTGGGCTGATCTCGGTGGGGTGCTCCATGATGAAGGTTGGCTCCCAGAGCTTGTCTTCCACGGTTTCCTCGAAATAGAACACCTGCAGGCTGGCCAAGCTGCGGGTGGACAGCTTGTCCTTGGCTTCGCTCATGCCCAGCTTTTTCAGTGCGTTGATCAGCCACTCGGCGTTGTCCACGTTGTCGCCCGCCTCGGTGTGCTTGGTGATGGCTTCGCGGATGGTCATTCGGGCGAAGGGCTTGTTCAGATCGACCGGCTTGCCGTTGTAGGTCAGGTCCAGTGTGCCTGCCGCCGTCATGGCCGCGTCGCGGATCAGGCTTTCGGTGAAACCCATCAGGTCCTGGTAGTTCCAGTACGCCGCGTAGAACTCCATCATGGTGAACTCGGGGTTGTGGCGCACCGAGATGCCTTCGTTGCGGAAGTTGCGGTTGATCTCGAACACGCGCTCAAAGCCACCCACCAGCAGGCGCTTGAGGTACAGCTCGGGCGCGATGCGCAAGAACATTTCTTGTTCCAGCGCGTTGTGGTGCGTGATGAAGGGCTTGGCGTTGGCACCACCGGGAATGGGGTGCAGCATGGGTGTTTCGACTTCCAAAAAGCCGTGCTTGACCATGAACTCGCGGATGCCGCTCACGGCCTTGCTGCGGGCCACAAAGCGCTTGCGGGCGGCTTCGTCGGTCATCAGGTCGACATAGCGCTGGCGGTATTTGACTTCCTGGTCGGCTACGCCGTGGAACTTGTCGGGCATGGGGCGCAGGCTCTTGGTGAGCATGCGGATGCTGGTCGCGTGGATAGACAACTCGCCCGTGCGGGTCTTGAACAGGTGGCCCTCGACGCCCACGATGTCACCCAGGTCCCAGTGTTTGAACAGGGCGTAAAGGTCTTCGCCCACGTCGTCGCGGGTCACATACACCTGGATGCGGCCGGTGGCGTCTTGCAGCGTGGCAAAGCTGGCCTTGCCCATCACGCGCTTGAGCATCATGCGGCCCGCAACCTTGGCCATGGTTTTGGCCACGCCTTCACCGTTCAGTTCTTCGGCGGCTTTCTCGCCGTGCGCATGGTGCAGGTTGGCCGCGTGGTGCTCGGGCTTGAAGTCGTTTGGGAAGGCCACGCCCTTGCCGTCGGCTTGCGCCTGGCGCATCGCTTTGAGCTTCTCGCGGCGCTCGGCGATCAGTTGGTTTTCATCTTGTGCGGGAGCGGCGGGGGCGGTCGTGTCAGACATGGCAAGGTGCGGTGGGGACCGTGGCGCATGGACGCCGCCCGATCCGGGGTTGTGGGGTGCGCGAGGGCGCAAAGCCCTCTATTTTAAGAGTTTGCGGGCGGCTTCTGGACGGGTTGTTGTTCCGTCGCTCCGGCTGGGGCCACCAAGTCACCCACCAGCTCCAGCCGCATCAAGGGCTCTTGCAGGGCAAACAGCCGGTATTTCATCTGCAGGGGCAAGGGCAGCAGCTCACCCCAGCGGTTGGACAGCCAGCTGCAGTCCTGCAGCCGCCAGGCTTCGTTCCAGGGCGGCACCACGCTGGGCTGCTCGCTCAGCTGGGTCAGGGCCTTGTGCATCTGCGCCGACAGGTGCTGCAGGTCTTCGGGCACCTGCACCGCAGGCTCGGGCGGCAGCAGCTCCACCCGACCCAGCCACAGGCCGTCGCTGCGCTGCTGCGTGGCTTCGATGCGAAACTTCTCCACACCCCGGCTCCAGACCATCACCAGGCCGGGCTGAGGCCGTTCGATGCGCTCGATCTGCACCCGCGTGCCCATGGCCTCAAACTGTTCGGCCGCTGCGCCGGGTCGGTGCACTTCGCGGCCTTGGGTGAGCGTGACCACCCCAAAGCCCGTGCCTTGGCGCTCGCATTCGCCAATCATCTGCAGGTAGCGCAGCTCAAACAGCTGCAGGGGCAGCAAAGCCCCTGGAAACAGCACCGTGCCCAGCGGGAACAGGGGCAATTCGGTCAGGGCTTGTGGGTGTGGGGTGTCGCGATCGGGCATCTGGGTATCATCGCACGTGCAGGAGAAAAAACGATGTGGTTACAAATGGTCAGTATGGTGTTGGACGTGGTGGCGGGCCTGGTCGCAGGCACATGCTTGCTGCGGTTTTTGATGCAATGGCAGCGCATTTCCTTTCACCAGTCACTGGGCCGCTTCGTGTTTGCCATGACCGATTGGCTTGTTTTGCCCTTGCGCAAGGTCATCCCCGCCTGGACCCAGTGGGATTTGTCGAGCTGGGTGGCCGCCTGGTTGGTCAAGTTGCTGCAGTTTTTGCTGCTGTGGCTGCTGGCGGGTGGGCAGGGGTCTTTGGGCTTGTTGCCCTTGGTCAGTCTGGTGGGCTTGGCGCAGTTGGTGGTCTCGGCCCTCAGCGCCTTGGTGCTGGTCCTGGCCATCATGTCCTGGGTCAACCCGGGCTCACCGATGTACGCTTTGACAGTTCGATTGTGTGACCCTTTCCTGCGCCCATTTCAGCGTGTGGTGCCCCTGATCGGTGGCATTGACCTGTCGCCTTTGGCTTTGTTGCTGCTGTTGCAGATGGTGGGCATGCTGCTGTCAGGTTTGCAGATGAGCTGGATGCATTGAATTCCTTATGGCCTGACCCAAGTGACAAAGCCCTCCGAAGAGGGCTTTGTTTTGGGGGCGCTGGCTTGGGTTGGTTTCAGCTCACCGCATCTGCCGGCTGGCGTTGCAGCATGGCCAGGGTGCTGGCGATGGTTTTGCGCAGTTCGCGGCGGTCGCAGATGAAGTCCACTGCACCCTTGGTTTGCAAAAACTCGGCCCGCTGAAAGCCTTCGGGCAAGGTCACGCGCACAGTGCTCTCGATGACGCGCGGGCCAGCAAAACCGATCAAGGCCTTGGGCTCTGCAATCACCACGTCGCCCAAAAAGGCAAAACCGGCCGACACGCCACCCATGGTGGGGTCGGTCAGCACGCTGATGTAGGGCAGGCCTTTTTTGGCCAGGCGGGTCAAAGCGGCGTTGGTTTTGGCCATTTGCATGAGCGAGAGCAAGCCTTCTTGCATGCGGGCACCGCCTGTGGCCGTGAAGCAAACAAAAGGCACTTTTTGCGCGATGGCGGTCTCCACGCCGCGCACAAAGCGCTCACCCACGACCGAGCCCATGGAGCCGCCCATGAAATCGAACTCGAAGCAAGCAGCCACGACCTCGATGTTGTGCACGGCGCCGCCCATGACCACCAGGGCGTCGGTTTCGCCGGTGTTGTTCATGGCCTCTTTCAGGCGCTCCGGGTATTTGCGGCTGTCCTTGAATTTGAGCGCATCGACAGGGACCACCTCCTGGCCAATCTCGTAGCGGCCTTCGCCGTCCAGAAAAGCGTTCAGGCGGGCACGGGCACCGATGCGCAGGTGGTGTGAGCAGCCGGGGCAGACGTTCTGGTTTTCTTCCAGATCGGTTTTGTACAGCACCGTCTCGCAGCTGGGGCACTTGACCCACAAGCCTTCCGGCACCGAGCGGCGGTCGGCCGGGTCGGTGTGCTGAATCTTGGGGGGGAGCAGTTTTTCGAGCCAACTCATGAGGGTTTCTCCTTGTGCGGCGAATTATCGTTGAAACGTCGGCAGGCCTGTTCAGGCGTCCAGGGCCTGGCGAATACCACGCAAAAAGTCCGATGCCACGGTGTTGATCTGGGCTTCCGGGGCTGCGTCGATCAGCTGGATCAGGCGTGAGCCGATCACCACCGCGTCGGCCACGCGGCTGATGGCTTTGGCCGTCTGCGCGTCGCGGATGCCAAAGCCCACGCCCACGGGCACGCTGACATGCTGGCGGATGCGCGGCAGCATGGCCTCGACCGCGTCGGTGTCGAGCGTACCCGAGCCGGTCACACCTTTGAGCGACACGTAATAGACATAACCGCTGGCGACTTGCGCCACCTGCTGCATGCGTTCGTCGGTGCTGGTGGGGGCCAGTAAAAAGATCAGGTCCATGTTGTGGGCGCGCAGCTTGGCAGCAAATTCCACGCACTCTTCGGGCGGGTAGTCCACGATCAGCACGCCGTCCACACCCGCGTTTGATGCGTCGCGAATGAAGCTGTCAGCGCCGTGTTTTTGGTCGTAGCGCTCCACCGGGTTGGCGTAACCCATCAGTACCACCGGTGTGGTGGTGTTGGTTTGGCGGAATTCGCGCACCATGGCCAGCACCTGCACGGTGCCAATGCCCAAGGCCAGCGCTTTGTCGCCTGCCTTCTGGATGACAGGGCCATCGGCCGAGGGGTCGGAAAACGGCACCCCCAACTCGATGATGTCGGCCCCGGCATCGGCCATGGCGTGCATCAGGGGCACGGTGGTGGTTTTTTGGGGGAAGCCTGCCGTGACATACGGAATCAGGGCTTTGCGGCCCTGGGCTTTCAGGGTAGAGAGGGTGGCGTCGATGCGGCTCATGATCTGGCCTTCACTTCACAAAGTTCACAGGCTGCTCGCCACCTTTGACCGATTGGCCTTGGCAGCTGGGGCGGCAGTAGAAGTCGGCGTTCGACAAATCGGCCACGGTGCCGATGTCCTTGTCGCCACGGCCTGACAGGTTGACCAGAATGCTTTGGTCCGGGCGCATGGTTTTGGCCAGTTTCATGGCGTAGGCCACGGCATGGCTCGATTCGAGCGCGGGGATGATGCCTTCGGTGCGGCACAGGTAGTGGAAGGCGTCGAGCGCTTCCTTGTCGGTGATGCCCACGTACTCGGCGCGGCCAATGTCCTTCAAGAAGGCGTGCTCGGGGCCCACGCCAGGGTAGTCCAGACCAGCGCTCACGCTGTGCGTCTCGGTGATCTGGCCGTTTTCGTCTTGCAGGATGTAGGTGCGGTTGCCGTGCAGCACGCCGGGCGAGCCCAGTTGCAGCGAAGCGGAGTGTTTGTTCGTGTCCATGCCTTCGCCCGCGGCTTCTACGCCGATCAGGCGGGTTTTCTCGTAAGGAATGTAGGGGTAGAAGATGCCCATGGCGTTGCTGCCACCGCCCACACAGGCGATCACGGCATCGGGTTGCTGCTCTGCCATTTGGAGTGACTTGAACATCTCGGGCATTTGAGTGAGGCACTCTTCGCCGATCACGCTCTGGAAGTCGCGCACCATCATGGGGTAGGGGTGGGGTCCTGCCACGGTGCCGATGATGTAGAAGGTGTTGTCCACATTGGCCACCCAGTCGCGCATGGCTTCGTTCAGGGCGTCCTTGAGGGTTTTGCTGCCCGACTCCACGGGCACCACGGTCGCGCCCAGCAGCTTCATGCGATAGACGTTGGGGCTTTGGCGTTTGACGTCTTCTGCACCCATGTAAACCACGCATTCCAGGCCATAACGGGCGCAGATGGTGGCGGTGGCCACGCCGTGCTGGCCGGCGCCCGTCTCGGCAATGATGCGCGGCTTGCCCATGCGCTTGGCCAGCATGGCCTGGCCGATGGTGTTGTTGATCTTGTGGGCACCGGTGTGGTTGAGGTCTTCGCGCTTCAAGAAGATTTGTGCGCCACCCATCTCGCGGCTCATGCGTGCCGCGTGGTAAACGGGCGAGGGGCGGCCCACAAAGTGGGCCAGTTCCGACTTGAATTCGGCGATGAAGGCCGGGTCGTGCTGGTACTGGGCGTAGGCGGCTTTGAGCTCGTTGATGGCGTGGGTCAGGGTTTCGCTGACGAAACTGCCGCCATACACGCCGAAATGGCCTTTGACGTCGGGTTGTTGGTACTCGTACATGGTGCTCAATCGGTTGGGGTCGTTCGGTGTTGGCAACGCAGAGGGGGTTGCCTGTGCGGCCCGAACGGACCTGGGGTTGAATTCAAAGGGGAGCGGCGTTGTCAGCGGTGCGCACCGCTTGGACAAACTGCCGCATTTTGTCGGCATCTTTGAGGCCCTTGCCTGCTTCGATGCCCGAGCTCACGTCAACGGCCAGAGACAGGCCATGCGTGCGCAGCGCCCGAATGCCATCGCCCACGTTTGCAGGTGTGAGTCCACCAGACAAAACGAGGTGAGCATTGACGTTTGGTGGCAGGCGTGACCAATGGAATGTTTTGCCGCCGCCGCCGTATCCGTCGACATGGGCGTCGAGCAAAAGGGCTTGGGCTGCGTGATGAAGGTGGGCAAATTCTAGCAAGTCGAAGTCATGGACCTCGGACAGGGGGATTCGGGCGGCTTTGAGGTGGGGGCGGCCCGTGCGCTGCGACATGTCTTGGCAGAAGTCGGCCGACTCGTCACCATGAAACTGCAGCAATGCGCCGGGCACGGCCGCGCAAGCCAACGCGATGCGCTCGGGCGTCTCGTTGACGAAGAGCAACACGGGCGTCACAAAAGCGGGCAGCAGGCGGGCCAACTCGGCTGCGCGCTCGAGGCTCACGCTGCGCGGACTCGGCGGATACAGCACAAAACCAATGGCGTCGGCACCCATGGCGCAGGCGGCCAACACATCCGCTTCGCGGGTGAAGCCGCACATCTTGATGCGGGTGCGTTGCTGCGGGGCAGGGCTGGTGGCTGTGTGGCTGGGGCTCATGGCAACCAATCAAAAGCGGGGGTGGTGTCGGGCAGGCCCCAATCGGGGCTGTAGATGGGCCCGGCAAAGTACAAGCCGTCGGGCGAAAACGTGGGCGCTGCCGCATCCCGGCTTTTGGCCAGCAGCACTTCGCGCATCCAGTCGGGGGACTGGTTGCCTTGGCCAATGGTCACCAGGCAACCCATGATGTTGCGGATCATGTGGTGCAAAAAGGCGTTGCCCTCGAATTCGAAGCGCCAATAAGCGCCATGCCGGGTGATGCGGATGTGCCGCAGCGTTTTGACGGGCGACAAGGCTTGGCAGCTGCTGGCCCGAAACGATGAAAAATCGTGCTCGCCCAGCAGGTGCTGGCTGGCTTCGCGCATGGGTGCTTCGGCTAGTGGGCGATACACCCAGCCCACGCGGCCTGCCTCCAGGCTGGGGCGCACGATCGAGTCGAGCACCACATAGATGTAGCGCCGGCCTGTGGCACTGGCACGGCAATGGAAAGTCTCGGGTACGACCTGCGCCCATTGGACCGCTATGTCGGGGGGCAAATAGCGGTTGGTGCCGCGCACCCAGGAGTGCGTGTCGCGCTCGATCTCGGTGTCGAAGTGCACCACTTGCATCAAGCCGTGCACGCCCGCATCGGTGCGGCCTGCGCACAAGGTGCTGACGCGGGGCACATCGGCAAATTGCGCCAGGGCTTTTTCGAGTTTGTCCTGGATCGTCAGGCCCGTGGCCTGGCTCTGCCAGCCTTGGTAACGGGTGCCTGAATAGCAAATGCCCAGCGCGAGTCTCACGGCTTGGGGCCCTGTGGGGACGGCGCAGGTGGCGCGGCATGGGCGTCCGGTGCGGGCGTCAGGTTCAAGTCCAGGTTGGCAAATTGCGGCGGCAAGCCGGAGGGCAGTGGCGGCAAGGTCGTGACCTTGTCCTGCGGCTGCGTGGGTTCCCACGCAGGGCTCAGGGTTGGGTGCGTGCCAAACAAATCTTCTTCTCGGCCGGGGCGGCGTCTGGCCCACCACACCCAAGCTGCCATACCCGCCAAAAGTGCCGCCGCCCACACGCCAATAGAGGGGCTGTGGCGGATCCGGTCCAGCCAGGAGGTGGCGGGCAACTCGGCAACTGCAGCGGGCAAGCTGGGCTTCAGCGGCGAGGTCTCCGTGGGCAAGCCCACTGCGGCATCGGTCGCGGCCGACAAGGACTTGAGGGATTCCAGGTTCTTTTTCAGCGCAGCCAGTTGCTCGGTTTTGTCCTGGATTTCTCGCTCTATGGCCAGTTGTGCTTCTGCGCTGCGCACAGTGACATCGCGTTGGCTCAGGATCAGTTGATCGCGCTCAGGCGGCGAAGGCGCGGTGGGTGGCAGCGCTGGGCCGACTTTGCCGGTTATCTCACGGCTGGGGCTGTCCTGGGCTTTCAGCGCAGATTGGGCCAAGCGGCGTGCATAGGCCGCAAAGTCCACAGTCTGCGCGATCACGGTTTGCCGCGCTTCTTCGGCCGAAACCTGCGTGGCCTCTTGCGCCAGGGGGAGGCTCACCTGCGCGCCTTCGCGCAACAGGTTCACATTGCCTTCGATGAAAGCTTCTGGGTTGGCCCGCACCATGGCCAACAGCATTTGCTCCAGCGATACACCTTGGGGCAGGCGAGGTAAGGCCAACTTCGAAGCCGTGTCACCTGCTTGCACCGTGACGACGTCTTTCGCTGAGCCGTTGTCGACCGTGGGTAGCACGCCGGAGGCCAGGGCTTGCGGGGAGACCACCGGGGCAGTGATGGATGCATCACCCGGGGCTTTTTCGGGGCGAGTCTTGTCAGCGCCGACGGGTGAAACCAACAGTGTGTAATTCATGGCCAGACGGCCAGAGGGCCACTGGGCCTCCACGATGACATCGATGAAATGTTCGTTGACGGGCGTTTGGCCGGACAAGGCGATGTAAGGCTTGCCGTCGCCGCGAAACTCCAGGCGGACCTGCAGACCGCTCAGGGCCGGATGAAATGCCATGCCCGCTTGTTCAAAACGGGCGGGTTCGGCCAGTTGCACTTGGAGCCTGCGCAGGTCTTCGACCTTGTATTGCGTGATTTCAACGGCCGCCCGCAGGGGCTGGCCAAGGCCAGATTCCACCGCAGGCTGGCCCAGACTCAGGGCCTTCACACTCAAGCTGACGCAGGCCAGCACCGAGGTCACGGCCCAAGACCTGACCAGTACAGGAGGGCAGGGCTTGGAGCGGCGCTTGCTGGACATAGCGTCAGGGGGCGTGGGTCGGACCAATATCAAGCGTCGAGCAGGATGCGCAGCATGCGGCGCAGCGGCTCGGCCGCGCCCCACAGCAGCTGGTCACCGATGGTGAACGCGCCCACGTACTCGGGACCCATGGCCAGCTTGCGCACACGGCCCACCGGGATGGTCATGGTGCCGGTCACGGCCACGGGGGTCAGGTCACGGATGGTGGCTTCGCGGGTGTTGGGCACCACTTTGACCCAGGGGTTGTCGGCAGCGATCATGGCTTCGATGTCGGCCACGGGCACGTCTTTTTTCAACTTGAAGGTCAGCGCCTGGCTGTGGCAACGCATCGCGCCCACGCGCACGCAGAAACCGTCCACGGGAATAGCGGAAGAGCCAAAACCCTCGCCCATACCCAAAATCTTGTTGGTTTCGGCCATGCCTTTCCACTCTTCCTTGGACATGCCGTTGCCCAGATCCTTGTCGATCCAGGGGATCAGCGAGCCGCCCAGCGGCACGCCAAAGTTGGCGGTCTCTGCACCGGTCAAGGCGCGCTGCTTGGCGATCACTTTGCGGTCGATTTCGAGAATCGCGCTCTTGGGGTCGTCCAGCAGGGCTTTGACTTCGGCATTCAGCGTGCCGTATTGGGTCAGCAGCTCGCGCATGTGCTGTGCACCGCCGCCCGATGCCGCCTGGTAAGTCTGGGTGCTCATCCACTCGACCAGACCCGCCTTGTACAAGGCACCCACACCCATCAGCATGCACGAGACGGTGCAGTTGCCGCCCACCCAGTTCTTGCCGCCGTGGGCCAGGGCGTTCTTGATCACGGGCATGTTCACCGGGTCCAGGATGATGACCGCGTCTTTTTCCATGCGCAAAGTCGAAGCCGCGTCGATCCAGTGACCGTTCCAGCCGGCAGCGCGCAGCTTGGGGAAGACTTCGGAGGTGTAGTCGCCGCCCTGCGCGGTGATGATGATCTCGCAGCGCTTGAGCTGTTCAATGTCGAAAGCGTCTTGCAGCGTCGTTTCGTTCTTGGCCATCGCGGGGGCTTTGCCGCCGGCATTGGATGTGGAGAAGAACAAGGGCTCGATCAGGTCAAAGTCTTTTTCCTGAATCATGCGGTCCATCAACACCGAGCCGACCATGCCGCGCCAGCCCACCAAACCTACTAACTTGCTCATTTCAACGCCCTTTCAGTTTTTAAAACAGTGTCAGACCAGACTGTTTGCCCGGCTCGTCTGGCCGGGAGGGGCGCACGACGAACCAGGCCGGATCAGCCCTTAATGGTCGTGGTTTTTGTGGAATTTGCACGCGCGCCAGCTTCTGCCGTTGCAGCAGAAACGAAGTTCAGGGAGAACAGGCGGGCGTGGAACATAGCCGAAATTGTAATGGATGCTGCCTGAGCGCTTGCTGACAGCATCCACGGGTCTCAAGCCAGGGCCTTGACCACCGCATCACCCATTTGCGCGGTGCCCACCTTGGTGGTGCCTTCGCTCCAGATGTCGCCTGTGCGCAGGCCCTGGGCCAGCACTTTTTGCACAGCCGCTTCGATGCGCTGGGCGGCTTCGGGCTGGTTCAGGCTGAAACGCAGCATCATGGCAGCGGACAAGATGGTGGCCAGCGGGTTGGCCACGCCTTTGCCCGCGATGTCGGGAGCGCTGCCGTGGCTGGGTTCGTACAGGCCCTGGTTCTTGGTGTTCAGGCTGGCCGAGGGCAGCATGCCGATCGAGCCCGTGAGCATGGAGGCTTCGTCGGACAGGATGTCACCGAACATATTGCCCGTGACCACCACGTCAAAGCGCTTGGGTTCCTTGACCAATTGCATCGCGGCGTTGTCCACATACATGTGGTCCAAGGCGATGTCGGGGTACTCTTTGCCCACCTCGGTGACCACGTCTTTCCAGAACTGGAAGGTCTCGAGCACGTTGGCCTTGTCCACGCTGGTCACGCGGCCTTCGGTGCCCGCCGCCTTGCGCTTGCGGGCGGCCTGGAAGGCCACATGCGCGATGCGCTCGATCTCGGGCTTGGAGTAGCGCATGGTGTCAAACGCTTCTTCCGCGCCAGGAAAGTGGCCATCGGTGGCGATGCGGCGACCGCGTGGCTGGCCAAAATAAATGTCACCAGTCAGTTCTCGGATGATCAGGATGTCCAAACCTGCGATCAGCTCGGGCTTGAGGCTGGACGCGCCCACCAGCTGCTCGTAGCAAATGGCCGGACGGAAGTTGGCGAACAGACCCATGTTTTTGCGCAGGCCCAGGATGGCCTGCTCAGGGCGCAGAGGGCGGTCGAGCTTGTCGTATTTCCAGTCGCCCACTGCGCCAAACAGCACGGCATCACTGTCCATGGCCAGCTTGAGCGTGGCTTCGGGAAGGGGATGACCATAGGCGTCGTAGGCGGCGCCGCCCACCAAGGCGGTTTCCATCTCGAACTTCAGGTCGAGCGTGTTCAGGACTTTGACGGCTTCGGCGACGATTTCTGTGCCGATGCCATCACCGGGGAGGACTGCGATTTTCATGGGGACTCTCGTGTGTTCTTGAGGGCTTAGGCGTTGACGGCGGTGTGGGCCAACCAAGGCTTGGTGGCCAGGCGCTCGGCTTCAAATGCCTTGATCTTGTCGGCATGGCGCAGGGTCAGGCCGATGTCGTCCAGACCGTTGAGCAGGCAGTACTTGCGGAAGGCTTGCACCTCGAACGGAATTTCTTCGGCTTGCGGGCGCACGATGACTTGACGCTCCAGGTCCACCGTGAGTTCGTAGCCGGGGAAGGCGGCGACTTCGTCAAACAGTTGGGCCACCACGGCTTCGGGCAACACGATGGGCAGCAGGCCGTTTTTGAAGCAGTTGTTGAAGAAGATGTCGGCAAAGCTGGGTGCGATCACGCAGCGAAAGCCGTACTGGTCGATGGCCCAGGGGGCGTGTTCACGCGATGAACCGCAGCCGAAGTTCTTGCGGGCCAGCAGGATGCTGGCGCCCTGATAGCGCGGCTGGTTGAGCACGAAGTCCGGGTTGGGCTTGCGGCTGGCCGGGTCCTGGCCGGGGTAGCCCACGTCCAGGTAGCGCCATTCATCGAACAGGTTGGGGCCAAAGCCGGTTTTGCGGATCGACTTGAGGAATTGCTTGGGGATGATGGCGTCGGTGTCCACGTTCGCGCGGTCCATCGGGGCCACCAGGCCTTTGAGTAAAGTGAATTTTTGCATGGCTTTATTTCTTGGCAGCGCCTTCGATGGTGGAGCCCAGTTTTTCGATGTCCTGGCCAATGCCGCGCACGGTGTTGCACGCGGCCAGGCTCAGCAGGCTGGCGATCAGGGTCAGGCGAATCAGTGTTTTCATGACCAGGCTCCTTGGGTTCAGGCGAATTTGCGGATGTCGACAAAGTGGCCGTGCACGGCCGCAGCAGCAGCCATGGCGGGGCTGACCAGGTGGGTGCGCCCACCCGCGCCCTGACGGCCTTCGAAGTTGCGGTTGCTGGTCGAGGCGCAGCGCTCGCCGGGCTCGAGGCGGTCGGCGTTCATGGCCAGGCACATGGAGCAGCCGGGTTCGCGCCATTCAAAGCCTGCGGCCTTGAAGATCTCATGCAGGCCTTCGCGCTCGGCTTGTTCCTTGACCAAGCCCGAACCGGGCACGACCATGGCCAGCTTGACGTTCTTGGCGACTTTCTGGCCCAGCTTTTTGACGATGGCCGCGGCTTCACGCATGTCTTCGATGCGGCTGTTGGTGCACGAACCGATGAAGACCTTGTCGATGGTGATGTCGGACAGCGCCTTGCCGGGCTGCAGGCCCATGTAGGTCAGGGCGCGTTCGATGGCATCGCGCTTGACGTCGTCTTTTTCCTTGTCCGGGTCGGGCGTGTGGCCGTCGATGCCCAGCACCATCTCGGGCGAGGTGCCCCAGGTGACCTGCGGCACGATGGCGCTGGCGTCCAGCTCGACCACCGCGTCAAAGTGCGCACTGGGGTCGGACTGCAGGGTCTTCCAGTAGGCCACGGCCTGGTCCCACTCGACGCCCGTGGGCGAGAGCAGTCTGCCTTTGACGTACTCGATGGTTTTCTCGTCCACCGCCACCAGACCCGCGCGTGCCCCGGCTTCGATGGCCATGTTGCAAACCGTCATGCGGCCTTCCATGCTCAAAGCGCGGATGGCCGAGCCTGCGAATTCGATGGTGTAGCCGGTGCCGCCTGCGGTGCCGATCTTGCCGATGATGGCCAGCACGATGTCTTTGCCCGTGAGGCCTTTGGCCAGCGTGCCCTCGACCTTGACCAGCATGTTCTTGGCTTTTTTGGCCAGCAGAGTTTGGGTGGCCATGACGTGTTCGACTTCGGAGGTGCCGATGCCGTGGGCCAATGCGCCAAACGCGCCGTGGGTGGAGGTGTGCGAGTCGCCGCAGACCACGGTCATGCCGGGCAGGGTGGCGCCGTTTTCAGGGCCAATGACGTGCACGATGCCTTGGCGCTTGGACAGGAAAGGAAAGAACGCGGCCGAACCGGTTTCTTTCATGTTCGCGTCGAGCGTGGTGATTTGTTCTTTGCTGATCGGGTCTGTGATGCCGTCGTAGCCCAGTTCCCAGCCGGTGGTCGGGGTGTTGTGGTCAGCGGTGGCCACGATGGAGCTCACGCGCCAGACTTTGCGGCCGGCTTGGCGCAGGCCTTCAAAAGCTTGGGGACTGGTGACTTCGTGCACCAGATGGCGGTCGATGTAGAGGACGGAGGTGCCGTCTTCTTCGGTGTGGACGACGTGTTCGTCCCAGATCTTGTCGTAAAGCGTGCGTGCCATGGAGCTTCCTTGCTGTGCAGCTTGCCATTTTATGCGGATAGAGGGCGGTATCCTGGGCTGCTTTCCAGGGCCTGAGGTCTCTGTGGGGACTTGCTTGAACGAGATCAGGCCGTTGCGGGGACTTGCGCGTCTGTGGGCAGGGGCTGCCAGGTCTCATCAGTCGCTTCGCGCCAGCAAATCGGCCTGTCAGCCCCTACCCCCAGCCACTCAAGTTGTTTTGACTTGACGCATCAGTGGGGGTCAATTCGGTTTGCCGACACGGGCTTGGCTTTGACCATGAAAAAAGCCCGCATTCCGGCGGGCTTTTGGATTCGGTTGAAAACCGATCAACGCTGCACGTCGCGGCGTGGGGAGCCGGTGAACAGCTGGCGTGGGCGGCCGATTTTGTATTCTGGGTCGCTGATCATTTCGTTCAGTTGGGCGATCCAGCCGACGGTACGGGCCAGGGCGAACACGCCGGTGAACAGGTTCACCGGGATGCCGATGGCGCGTTGCACGATGCCGGAGTAGAAGTCGACGTTGGGGTAGAGCTTGCGGCTGACGAAGTATTCGTCTTCCAGGGCGATCTTTTCCAGTTCTTTGGCCAGCTTGAACAAGGGGTCGTTTTCCAGGCCCAGTTCTTTCAGCACTTCATCACAAGTCTCCTGCATCAATTTGGCGCGGGGGTCGTAGTTTTTGTAAACACGGTGACCGAAGCCCATCAGCTTGACGCCGGAGTTCTTGTCCTTGACCTGGTTCATGAATTCGCCTACTTTGGAGACGCCGCCCATTTTCTGGATGTCTTCCAGCATGTTCAGGCAGGCCTCGTTGGCGCCGCCGTGGGCAGGGCCCCAGAGGCAAGCCACACCCGCTGCGATGGCAGCGAACGGGTTGGTGCCGGACGAGCCGCACAGACGCACGGTGGAGGTCGAAGCGTTTTGTTCGTGGTCTGCGTGCAGTGTGAAGATGCGGTCCATGGCGCGCTCGAGCACGGGGTTGACCTTGTACTCTTCGCAAGGGGTGCCGAACATCATTCGCAGGAAGTTGCCAGCGTACGACAGGTCGTTGCGGGGGTACATATAAGGCTGGCCCACGCCGTATTTATAGGCCATGGACACCAGGGTCGGCATCTTGGCGATCAGGCGGATCGCGGCGATGTGGCGGTGCTCAGGGTTGTTGATGTCGGTGCTGTCGTGGTAGAAGGCCGACAAAGCACCGACCAGGCCAGTCAACACGGCCATGGGGTGCGCGTCACGGCGGAAGCCGCGCAAGAAGAACTGCATCTGCTCGTTGACCATGGTGTGCTGGTTCACGAGCTTGTGGAAATCCTTGCTTTGCTGGCCTACGGGCAGTTCGCCGTTCAAGAGCAGGTAGCAGGTGTCCAAGTAGTCGGCCTTGTTGGCCAGCTGTTCGATGGGGTAGCCGCGGTACAGCAGTTCGCCCTTGTCGCCGTCGATGTAGGTGATGGCCGATTGGCAGGAAGCCGTAGACAGGAAACCCGGGTCATAGGTGAACATGCCGCTTTGTGCGTACAGCTTACGGATGTCAATGACGTCCGGACCGATATTGCCCGAGTACACGGGCATGTCGATGCTGGGGCTGCCGTTGGAGAACGACAGGGTGGCTTTGTTATCGGCGAGTTTCATGGTGGGTTTCCTCTAAATTTCCAGGTGCGAACCAGTTCGGTTCACGCTCTCAGCATGTCCAGGACTTCGCGCACCTCTTCGGTGCTGATCTCGGGTTGCAATTCCTTGCGGCGCAACAGCAAGTCCATGAGATCGTTGTCTGACAGGTCCATCAGCACGTACATCCCCCGGGCCTGACCAACCGTCAAGCAAGCAGCGTGCCGGTTGAAGAAGCGCTCGATGAACAGATCGTTTTCGAGCAGACCGCGTCGGCTGCGCCAGCGCAGCTTGCTCAGCGACCGCTCGCTCAAAGGGGCGAGGCGGTCAGCGCCGACCAGCGATGCGTCTTCCAGGATGGGGGTAACAGTCATCAGACGGCGCGGCGAACCATCATCTCTTTGATCTTGCCGATGGCCTTGGTGGGGTTCAGACCCTTGGGGCAGACATCGACGCAGTTCATGATGGTGTGGCAGCGGAACAAACGGTAAGGGTCTTCCAGGTTGTCCAAGCGCTCAGCGGTGGCTTCGTCGCGGCTGTCGGCAATGAAGCGGTAAGCCTGCAGCAAACCAGCGGGGCCCACGAACTTGTCGGGGTTCCACCAGAAGCTGGGGCAGCTGGTCGAGCAGCTGGCGCACAAGATGCATTCGTACAAACCGTTGAGCTCGTCACGCTCTTCCGGGCTTTGCAGGCGCTCGGTCTCAGGCGGGATGGTGCTGTTGATCAAGTAGGGCTTGATCGAGTGGTACTGCTTGAAGAACTGGGTCATGTCCACGATCACGTCGCGGATCACGGGCAGGCCGGGCAGGGGCTTGAGCACAATGGTGCCGGGCAGGGTGTTCATGTTGGTGAGACACGCCAGGCCGTTTTTGCCGTTGATGTTCATCGCGTCAGAGCCACACACACCTTCGCGGCAGGAGCGGCGGAAGGAAATGCTGGGGTCTACGGCCTTGAGCTTCATCAGGGCGTCGAGCAGCATGCGTTCATTGCCGTCCAGTTCGACCTGGATGGTTTGCATGTAAGGCTTGGCGTCCTTGTCAGGGTCGTAGCGGTAGATCTGGAAAGTGCGTAGGGTCATGAAAGAACTCCTGGTGTATTCGGGTGGTTGACCGCCACTTGGAGTGCGCGGTCCAGACAATCTTTAGAACGTGCGAACCTTGGGCGGCACCGAGTCCACCGTGAGGGGCTTGAGCTTCACAGGCTTGTAGGTCAGGCTGTTGGATGCGCTGTGCCACAGGGTGTGCTTCATCCAGTTGGCGTCGTCGCGACCCAGTGGGGCCACGGCGTCGTCCACGGGGCGCTCGTAGTCGCTCACGGTATGGGCACCACGGCACTCACGGCGGGCAGCGGCAGACACCATGGTGGCTTGTGCGCTCTCGATCAGGTTGTCCACCTCCAGGGCTTCGATGCGGGCGGTGTTGAACACTTTGGAAGTGTCTTTCAGGCCAATCGCATTGACGCGCTCGCGGATGGCGGCGATCTTTTGCACGCCTTCGTCCATCGAGGCTTGGGTGCGGAACACACCCGCGTGTTGCTGCATGGTGGCGCGCATGTCGTTGGCTACGTCCTGGGCGTATTCGCCGCCACGGCCTTCGAGCTTGTTCAAGCGGCTCAGCGTGTAGTCTGCAGCGTCGGCGGGCAAAGGCTTGTGCGACTTGGTCTTGGAGGCGAAGTCGACGATGTGGTTGCCGGCAGCACGGCCGAACACCAGCAAGTCGAGCAGCGAGTTGGTGCCCAGGCGGTTGGCGCCGTGCACCGACACGCAAGAGCATTCGCCCACGGCATACAAACCGTTGACCACGGCGTTGTGGTCGGTGGCGGTTTGCGTCACGACCTGGCCGTTGATGTTGGTGGGGATACCGCCCATTTGGTAGTGGATGGTGGGCACCACGGGGATCGGCTCTTTGGTGATGTCGACGTTGGCGAAGTTCACGCCGATTTCGTACACCGAAGGCAGTCGTTTGTGGATGGTGTCAGAGCCCAAGTGGTCCAGCTTGAGCAGCACGTAGTCTTTGTTCGGGCCACAGCCACGGCCTTCCTTGATTTCCTGGTCCATGCAGCGGGACACGAAGTCACGCGGGGCCAGGTCTTTCAGGGTGGGCGCATAACGTTCCATGAAGCGCTCGCCATTGCTGTTGAGCAAGATCGCGCCTTCGCCACGGCAGCCTTCGGTCAACAACACGCCAGCACCGGCCACGCCAGTGGGGTGGAATTGCCAGAACTCCATGTCTTCCAAGGGGATGCCAGCGCGTGCTGCCATGCCCAGGCCGTCACCGGTGTTGATGAAGGCGTTGGTGGAGGCGGCGTAAATGCGGCCTGCGCCGCCGGTGGCCATCAGCACGGTTTTGGCGTGCAGGACGTGCAGGTCGCCGGTTTCCATCTCCAGAGCGGTCACACCGACCACGTCGCCTTCGGCGTCGCGGATCAGGTCCAGCGCCATCCACTCCACAAAGAAGCTGGTTTTGGCGGCGACGTTTTGCTGGTACAAGGTGTGCAGCATGGCGTGGCCGGTGCGGTCAGCCGCAGCGCAAGCGCGTTGCACAGGCTTTTCGCCGTAGTTGGCGGTGTGGCCGCCAAAGGGGCGCTGGTAAATCGTGCCGTCCGGGTTGCGGTCAAAAGGCATGCCCATGTGCTCCAGGTCGTACACGACCTTGGGCGCTTCGCGGCACATGAACTCGATCGCATCCTGGTCGCCGAGCCAGTCGGAGCCCTTGATGGTGTCGTAGAAGTGGTAGTGCCAGTTGTCGTCGGACATGTTGCCCAGGCTTGCACCGATGCCGCCTTGAGCCGCCACGGTGTGCGAGCGGGTCGGGAACACTTTGGACAGGACGGCGACATTGAGGCCAGCACGGGCCAGCTGCAGCGAGGCACGCATGCCCGAACCACCGGCGCCGACGATCACGACGTCAAACTTGCGGGTGGTGATTTTGTCTTTGGTATAGCTCATGGTTTAACTTGGTTGGTGTGGTTTCAGCGCAATGACAGGCGAAGGGCTGACGCGTTACAGGCGCCATAGGGCCTGAACAGCCCAGCCGGCACAGCCGACCAGCCAGACGAGGGTGAAAACGTGCAAGACCAGGCGCACAGCCAGTGGTTTGACGTAATCCATCCAGATGTCACGCATGCCCACCCAGACGTGGTACAGCAGGGAAAGGATGACGGAGAAGGTCAAAACCTTCATCCACTGGGAAGCAAAAATGCCAGCCCATTCTTCGTAGCCGATGGGGCCAGCGGTGAAGATCACCTGGGCCAGCAAGATCACGGTAAAGAGGGCCATCAGGGTGCCGGTCACGCGTTGCGCGAGCCAGTCACGGAAGCCGTAGCCAGCACCGGTCACGATGCGTTTGGAGCCGTAGTTCACGGACATAGGTCAGTTTCCTTTGTTGTTATGGGGCAGATCAGTACAAACCAAACATCTTGGCGCCGAGCACAGCAGTCAGGCCGATGCTGAGCACCAGGGTGACGATGGCAGAGGATTTGCCGAATTCTTTGGTGACGGCATGGCAGATGTCCATGTACAGGTGACGCAGACCGGCAATGAAGTGGTGCAGGTACGCCCAGATCAGCGCCAGCGCCACCAGCTTCATGAACCAGCCGGGCACGAAACCGAGGCCGACGTTGAATGCGGCCGACAACTTGGCGAAAGAGATTTCCGAAGTGATCGAACTGTCAAACATCCAGATGATGAGGGGCATCAGCAAAAACATCAGGAAGCCGCTGATGCGGTGCAGGATGGAGACGATGCCTGCCGCCGGGAGGCGGTACGTCGGCAAATCTTTCAAGGCGTTGATGTTGCGGAATTCAGGCCGCTTTCGGGCGAGTTCAGTCATGTGGGTACTTTCTGGGTGTAACGCGTTCGTAATTTGGATCACAAACCGGTGGATTCTATTGCAACGCAACAAACTGACATGAGCATTGCACACGACACGCGCTGGGAGATCTTTTGTGCATTTCAGGCCTGTCAGCTCAAGGCGTTGTAATAGTGGTGATTTTCGGTACGGTAAAAGCCTCGGCGCAGCTCCATGGGGGTGTCGTTGTAGGTAAATGCCACCCTTTCCACGCTCAGCAGTGGGGTGCCGGGATTCACTTTGAGCAGCTCGCTTTGGGTGGCATCGGGCAGGACGGCACGAATTTTCTCGTCAGCGCGGACCATTCGCACGCCAAACTCGGTCTCAAACAGCGCGTACATGGGCCCATGGTAGTCGGCGAGTCGTTCAGCGGTCAGGCCTTTGAAGGGTGCGGCAGGCAGCCACAAGTCTTCCAAAATGGTAGGCATTCCCGCAAATGAAAGTACGCGGCGAACTTGCAAGACGGTGTCCCCAGTTCTTAGGGCCAGCGCCCGAGCAATGTCGGCGGTGGCCCGAAGCCGTTTGCAATCCACGATTTCACGCTGGGCGGGGCCCTCGGTGTCCAGGTCGCCACGGTCGGGGACCAGTTTCAGGAATCGGTATTGCACATGGTGCTCGGCATGGGTGGCCACAAAAGTGCCTTTGCCCTGGCGCCGGACCAGCAGGTGGTCGCTGGCCAGTTCGTCGATGGCTTTTCTCACGGTGCCTTGGCTGACCCGGTAGCGGGCGGCAAGTTCCATTTCACTGGGGATGGATTCGCCGGGCTTCCACTCGCCTGATTGCAGATTCTGCAGAATCAAGCCCTTGATTTGCTGGTAAAGCGGGCTGAATGCTGGCGTTGGCGCTGACGTGTCGGTCGCGGGGGAGCTGTTGTCGGCCAATGGGGAAGTGTTGTTCATGGGTTGGATTCTGGCGTGCGGGTCAGTTGCGCGTCAGGTGGCACATCATATCTTATATAAGACATAAGACAAATTGACGATTCAGGGTTTTCGCGGGTACACTTCTGCGCTGTTTGCTTGCGTTCATGCCTGTTTTGCGGGACTTGTGGGCGCGGGTCCGGCCAGCCGGACAGTCTTGCTGACAAAAGTGGTCAGTACAGCACTGCAGCCCTTGTTTTCAACCTTCTGGAGTTTTCCACCATGAGCAAAAAGCCCGTCCGCGTTGCCGTTACCGGCGCAGCAGGTCAAATCGGTTACGCATTGTTGTTCCGCATCGCCTCCGGCGAAATGCTGGGCAAAGACCAGCCCGTCATCCTGCAATTGCTCGAAGTGCCCGTTGAAGGCCCCCAAAAGGCGCTCAAGGGCGTGATGATGGAACTCGAAGACTGCGCGTTCCCCTTGCTGGTCGGCATGGAAGCCCATGGCGACCCGATGACCGCCTTCAAAGACGCCGACTACGCCCTGCTGGTCGGTTCGCGCCCACGCGGCCCCGGCATGGAACGCGCTGAGCTGCTGGCCATCAACGGTGCCATCTTTACTGCGCAGGGCAAGGCCCTGAACGCCGTCGCTTCGCGTGATGTGAAAGTGCTGGTCGTGGGCAACCCTGCCAACACCAATGCCTACATCGCCATGAAAGCTGCACCGGACTTGAAGCCCGGCAACTTCACCGCCATGCTGCGTCTGGACCACAACCGTGCCTTGTCGCAAATCGCTGCCAAGACCGGCAAAGCCGTGGCCGACATCGAAAAACTGTGCGTTTGGGGCAACCACTCGCCCACCATGTACGCCGACTACCGTTTCGCCACCATCAACGGCGAATCCGTCAAGGCCATGATCAACGACCAGGAATGGAATGCCAATGTGTTCTTGCCCACCGTGGGCAAGCGCGGCGCGGCGATCATCGAAGCCCGTGGTCTGTCTTCGGCTGCTTCGGCTGCCAACGCTGCCATCGACCACATGCGCGACTGGGCCTTGGGCACTAACGGCAAGTGGGTCACCATGGGTATCCCATCGCAAGGCTGGTACGGCATCCCCAAAGATGTCATGTTCGGCTTCCCAGTCACCTGCGAAAACGGCGAATACAAAGTCGTTGAAGGCTTGGAAATCGACGCATTCAGCCAGGCTTGCATCGACAAGACCCTGAAAGAGTTGACCGATGAGCAAGCTGGCGTGGCTCACCTGATCTGATTCAGGCCGAGAAATCCAAGTGAGCCATCCTCGCAACGTCCTGTTGGGTGCGCAAGCCGCAAGCGTTCAGCTGCCGGTTTGCGACCATTACAGCGGTGTCGAAGCGAGGATGCGCAAAAGCCTGCAACTGCAGGCCGAGATGACGCAAGAGTTCGGCACCTGCGTTTTTGATGTCACCCTGGACTGCGAAGATGGCGCACCCGTCGGTGGCGAAGCCGAACACGCTGCACTGGTCACCGAACTGGCCCTCGCCACCACCGCTGCCCGCCCTGACGCCCGCATCGCGGTGCGCGTCCACCCCGTAGACCACCCCAGTTTTGAAGCCGACATGGCCCACATCGCAGGCCACGCTGGTCAGGTTTTGACGCACATCATGGTGCCCAAAGTCGAAACCGTGGCTGATGTCGAGCATGCCCAGGCCGCCTTGTTGGCCGCCGGTGCTCCTGATTTGCCCCTGCATGTGCTGATCGAATCGCCCGCCGCAGTGCACCGCGCCTTTGACATCGCCGCCCATCCCCGGGTGCAGTCGATCAGCTTTGGCCTGATGGACTTTGTGTCCGCTCATGGCGGTGCGATACCGGCTGACGGCATGGGTATCGAGGGACAATTCACCCACCCGCTGGTGCTGCGTGCCAAGGTCGAGATCGCCAGCGCCTGCCACGCCCACGGCAAAGTGCCTTCGCACTGCGTGGTCACCGAATTCAAGAATCCCGGCGCCATTCGCATGGCTGCCCAAAAAGCGGCCCGCGAGCTGGGTTTTACCCGCATGTGGAGCATCCACCCCGAACAGATCCGCCCCATTCTGGAGGCCATGGCCCCTGGTGAAGCGCAAATCGCCCAGGCGAGCGAGATCATTCTGGCTGCGCAAGCTGCCCAATGGGCCCCCATCAGCCACGCCGGTCAACTGCATGACCGGGCCAGTTACCGGTTTTTCTGGCAACTCATCGAACGCGCACACCAAACAGGGTGTCGTTTGCCTTCTGAGATTCAGCTTTTCTTTGCGGCTGCGGGCAATATGGCCCGATCTGTTCCATGATGAAGACCATTCGTGCGAAGGAGATCGTGATGCTGAAAATAACGGCAGCCTTGATGACGTTCTTGCTGGTTTGGCCAGCGTGGTCTCAATCGACAGCAGCTTCCTCCAAAGTATCGCAAGCCAAGTCCAAGACCTCAGCCGTCAAAGCAGGTTCCAAATCCAAAGCAGCCGAGGTCCCTCGGCGCGAGCCCGATACCCCAATGGGTCTCGAAGAATTGGCCATCGCCGAGCGCGTGCACAAAGGTCAGTTGCCTTGCGAGCTGGGTGCCAGTGTCCGACTTGAAGCCGATACCTCCCAGCCGGGCTATTTTTATCTGCACGGCAAAGGCTTTCGCTACCGCATGCACCCGGTGGCCACCAGCACAGGCGCGATCCGCCTGGAAGACCGCAAAGCGGGCGCTGTCTGGCTACAGTTGGCTAACAAATCCATGTTGATGGACCAAAACAAAGGCCGTCGCCTGGCCGATGAATGTGCCAACGCCGAACAGGTGGCCTTTGCCGAGAACATGAAAACCAATCCCCCGCCCAGCCTGATCGATACCACAGGCATGGGGCGATAAATCTTGAAACTTTGACTGACAGGAGAAAAACCATGTTGAAAGCCTACCGTGAACACGCAGCCGAACGCGCTGCTTTGGGCATCCCGCCCCTGCCCTTGGACGCCAAACAAGTGGCCGAACTGATCGAATTGATCAAGAATCCACCTGCTGGCGAAGAGGCCTTTTTGATGGACCTGCTTACGCACCGCGTACCACCGGGTGTGGACGATGCCGCCAAGGTCAAGGCCTCCTTCCTGGCCGCTGTGGCCCACGGTGAAATCAACGTGGGCTTGGTCTCCAAAGCCAAGGCCACCGAGCTGCTGGGCACCATGGTGGGCGGCTACAACGTGCACCCCCTGATCGAGTTGCTCGACAACGCTGAAGTGGCCGCTGTGGCTGCCGAAGCATTGAAGAAAACCCTGCTGATGTTCGACTTTTTCAACGATGTCGCTGAGAAAGCCAAGGCCGGCAACGCTAAAGCCAAAGAAGTCATGCAAAGCTGGGCCGATGCCGAGTGGTTCACCAGCCGCCCCGAAGTCGAAAAGAAAATCACCGTCACCGTGTTCAAGGTGCCTGGTGAAACCAATACCGACGACTTGTCCCCCGCCCCCGATGCCTGGAGCCGCCCCGACATCCCGCTGCACTATTTGGCCATGCTCAAGAACACCCGCCCTGGCGCAGCGTTCAAGCCTGAAGAAGACGGCAAGCGTGGCCCGATGCAGTTCATCGATGACCTCAAGAAAAAAGGTCACTTGGTGGCCTACGTGGGCGACGTGGTTGGCACGGGCTCGAGCCGTAAGTCCGCCACCAACAGCGTGATCTGGGCCACCGGCCAAGACATCCCGTTTGTGCCCAACAAGCGTTTTGGTGGTGTGACCTTGGGCGGCAAGATCGCTCCCATCTTTTTCAATACCCAGGAAGACTCTGGCGCCTTGCCGATTGAAGTCGACGTGTCGAAGCTGGAGATGGGTGATGTGATCGACATCCTGCCCTACGACGGCAAGATCGTGAAGAACGGCGCCACCGTCACCGAATTCAAGCTCAAGAGCGACGTGCTCTTCGACGAAGTCCGCGCTGGCGGCCGCATCAACTTGATCATTGGCCGCAGCCTGACCGCCAAGGCCCGCGAGTTCCTGGGTTTGCCCGCTTCCACTGTGTTCCGCTTGCCCGCGCCCCCCGCTGCCACCAAAGCCGGTTTCACACTGGCCCAAAAGATGGTCGGCCGCGCTGTGGGTTTGCCAGAAGGCCAGGGCGTTCGCCCCGGCACTTATTGCGAGCCTAAGATGACCACCGTGGGTTCGCAAGACACCACCGGCCCCATGACCCGCGACGAATTGAAAGACCTGGCTTGCCTCGGCTTCAGTGCCGACATGGTGATGCAGTCGTTCTGCCACACTGCGGCTTATCCCAAGTCCGTGGACGTCAAGACCCACCGCGAACTGCCGGCCTTCATCAGCAACCGCGGCGGTGTGTCCTTGCGCCCTGGTGACGGCGTGATCCACAGCTGGCTCAACCGCTTGTTGTTGCCTGACACTGTCGGTACCGGTGGCGACTCGCACACCCGTTTCCCGATTGGCATTTCCTTCCCTGCTGGCTCCGGCTTGGTAGCCTTTGGTGCGGCCACGGGCGTCATGCCCCTGGACATGCCTGAATCCATCTTGGTGCGCTTCAAAGGCGAAATGCAGCCTGGCGTGACCCTGCGTGATCTGGTGCACGCCATTCCCTTGTATGCGATCAAGAAGGGCCTGCTCACCGTGGCCAAGTCCGGCAAAATCAACGAGTTCTCGGGCCGCATTCTGGAAATCGAAGGCCTGCCCAACCTGAAGGTCGAGCAAGCGTTTGAATTGTCCGACGCGTCTGCCGAACGTTCGGCTGCTGGCTGTACCATCAAGCTCAACAAAGAGCCGGTCGAGGAGTACCTGAAGTCCAACATCGTGCTCATGAAGAACATGATCGCTGACGGCTACGCCGACGCACGAACCCTGGCTCGCCGCATCGAGAAAGTCGAAGCCTGGTTGGCCAAGCCCGAGCTGCTCGAAGCCGACAAGGACGCTGAATACGCGCACGTCATCGAGATCGACATGAACGAGATCAAAGAGCCGATCCTTTGCTGCCCCAATGACCCGGATGACGCCAAGTTCCTGTCCGAAGTGGCCGGCACCAAGATCGATGAAGCGTTCATCGGTTCGTGCATGACCAACATCGGTCACTTCCGCGCAGCCGCCAAGCTGCTCGGTGGCAGCCGCGACATCCCCGTCAAGCTGTGGGTCGCCCCACCGACCAAGATGGACGAGAGCGAGTTGATCAAAGAAGGCCACTACGCCAACTTCGGCGCTGCAGGTGCCCGCACCGAAATGCCCGGTTGCTCGCTGTGCATGGGCAACCAAGCCCAGGTGCGCGAAGGCGCGACCGTGGTGTCCACCTCCACCCGCAATTTCCCTAACCGCTTGGGTAAGAACACCAATGTGTTTTTGGCCTCGGCCGAATTGGCGGCGATCGCGTCCAAGCTGGGGCACATTCCCACCGTCGCCGAGTACCACGAAGCCATGGGCATTGTGAACAAAGACGGCGCGGCGATCTACAAGTACCTCAACTTCAACCAGATCGACGAGTACGTTGAAAATGCCAAAGGCGTGACCGCCTGATCCTCCTCGCTGGAGCCTGAGCCCCGTCCGCGAAAGCCGGCGGGGCTTTTTTGTGGGCCAAATGCCTGCCGTAATTCCCCTGTGCCCACTGTGGGCAATCAAGACCACAAGCCCGGGACGTTGCAGCCCGCGTATTCTGAACACTCATTTTTCAGGAGACACCATGATGTTGAACCGCCGTCATGTTTTGGGTGCAGGCATGGCCGGCGCCACCGCGCTGACCTTTTCCTCCGTCTGGTCGCAAAACACCCCGCAATTCGGTCCGCCCGACTTGCCCGCAGTGGGTTTCAAACGGATGAAGCTCGGCACGATGGAGATCATTGCCCTGAACGATGGCGCTTTGCGTCGTCCTCTGGGGCAAGAATTTGTGCCCGCCGTACCGCTCGACCAAATCAAGGCGCTGCTGGCCTCGCAGAACTTGCCCACCGATTACATCGATATTCCTTTCACACCGTTTTTGCTGGTCAATGGCAATCAGCGCTATTTGTTCGACACCGGCTTTGCCGACAACGGCCCGCCCACCACAGGCAAACTGCTGGGCAATCTGGCTGCTGCCGGATTCAAGCCGGAAGACATCAACAACGTGGTGCTCAGCCATTTTCATGGCGACCACATCAACGGCTTGCGCTACAAAAATGGCAGCCTGGTCTACCCCAACGCCCGAGTGCATGTCCCTGCGCCTGAACATGCTTTCTGGACGGACGAAGCCCGGATCGCGGCGGCGCCTGCGCCGATGCAAGGCGCTTTTGCAGCAGTCAAACGGGCTCTGGGGAATATGCCTGCGGACCAATTGGTCAAATTTGAGCCGGGCACCATGGTTGCCCCCGGTGTCCAGTCGGTTGCGGCTTTTGGTCACACCCCCGGGCACACCCTCTTCACGGTGCGGTCGGAGGGCCAATCGTTTGCCTACGTCGCCGACATCACCAACGTGCCATCGCTGTTTGCCCGTAATCCCGACTGGGCGGTGCTGTTTGACATGAATCCCGAGATGGCCCGCCAAAGCCGTCGCAAGATTTTTGACATGCTGGTCAAGGAAAAGATGACGGCTGGCGGTTTCCATTTTCCATTCCCTGCCTTTGGCTCCATCACACCCTCGGGCAACGGCTACCAGTTTGTACCAGTGGCCTGACCGAGCACTGCAGCCTTAAACCTTACCCAAGCCCGGGCCTGACGACCTGGGCTTTTTGTGTCCGTTTTGGTCAGACGGGATGCCCAGTGCTTGGCTAACATGGCCCTCATGCGAAGCGCAAGAACCCAACAGGTGCTTGCATCCCCATTTTTTTCGGAGACCTCGACATGAAATTCACCACCCTGGGCAAAAGTCCCCTGAAAGTGTCCCGCCTGTGCTTGGGCACCATGATGTTCGGCGACCAGACGCCGCTTGAAGATGCGCGCAGCATCGTGGCCGATGCGCAGGAAAAGGGCTGCAACTTCATCGACACTGCCGACGTTTACACGCTGGGCAAATCCGAGGAGATGCTGGGTGAGGTGCTCAAGGGCCAGCGCCATCGCTGGGTGTTGGCCAGCAAGGTCGGCAACGCGATGTCGGATCAACCCAACTGTCAAGGCTATTCGCGCAGCTGGATGCTGCGTGCCTGCGAGGACAGCCTGCGCCGTCTGGGCACTGACCACCTGGACATTTATTACCTGCACCGCGACTATAACGGCATGAGCCTGGAAGAGCCCTTGCGGGCCATCGAGGCCCTGCTGCGTGACGGCAAGATCCGTTACTGGGGTGTCTCCAATTTCAGGGGCTGGCGCATTGCCGAGATGATGAACATGGCCCGCCAAATGAACATGCCCGGCCCCGTGGTGTGCCAGCCTTATTACAACCTGCTCAATCGCTTGCCCGAGGTGGAAATTCTGGAGGCTTGCGGGCATTACGGCCTGGGCGTGGTGCCTTACAGCCCGATTGCACGCGGAGTGCTCACGGGCAAATATGCACCCGGTCAGGCCCCCGCACAGGGCAGCCGTGCAGCGCGTGGCGACAAACGCATCATGGAAACCGAATTCCGCGAAGAGTCGCTGCAGATTGCCCAAACGCTGCGTCAGCACTGCGACGCCAAAGGCGTGTCGCTGGCGCACTTTGCCACCGCTTGGGTGCTGGCCAACCGCCATGTGAGCGCGGTCATCGCCGGGCCGCGCACGCTGGCCCAATGGCAAGACTATGCGGGCGCTTTGGAGGTGAGCATCACCGCCGAAGACGAAGCCCTGGTCAACAGCCTCGTGGCCCCAGGGCATCCGTCCACGCCGGGCTATAACGATCCTTCTTACCCGTTGAACGGGCGCTGAATCAAGCTGTCCGATGCGGTAACGGGTTTCAGAATATCCGTGCGATCAAAGCACCCTCGGCCGGGCCGTCCAGCGGAATCCACACCTTGAGCGGATTGCCCGCAGCCACCTCGATGGCTTCGCCGGATTCGCTTTTCATGTGCGTCAGCGGCAGTTTGCGGTTGCCGCTGGGGTGGATCACTTCGATCGTGTCGCCCACCGCGAAACGGTTTTTGGTCTCGACCAGCGCCCAGCCATCACCCACCTCGCGCACCTCACCTACGAACTGGCTGCGGTGGCCCACCGAATGGCCGGTTTCGTAGTTCTGGTAGTCCTGCGCGGGGCGGCGCTCCAGAAAGCCCGAGGTGTAGCCGCGTGAGGCCAGACCGTCGAGTTCACTGATCAGCTCGGGGTTGAATGGGCGACCGGCCACCGCGTCGTCGATGGCGCGGCGGTACACCTGCGCGGTGCGGCTCACGTAATACAGGCTCTTGGTGCGGCCTTCGATCTTGAGCGAGTCCACGCCGATTTTGACCAGGCGCTCGATCAGCTCCACCGCACGCAGGTCCTTGCTGTTCATGATGTAAGTGCCGTGCTCGTCTTCCATGATGGGCATGAGCTGGCCAGGACGTCCGGCTTCTTCGATCAGGTAGACCTTGTCTGCGGCGGGGTGGCGCTGGCCATCGCCGCAGGCCGAGAAAGTTTTGTCGGCGTTTTCCTGTTCCTGCTCGAAGTTGAAGTCACCATCCATTTTGATGGGTTGGACCTCGCCAGGGTCAGTTTCGTCGGTGGCCTCTTGGGTGCCATAGCTCCAGCGACAAGCGTTGGTGCAGGTGCCCTGGTTGGGGTCGCGGCGGTTGAAATAGCCCGACAACAGACAGCGGCCCGAATACGCGATGCACAACGCGCCGTGCACAAACACTTCCAACTCCATGTCGGGGCATTCCTGGCGGATTTTTTCGACCTCGTCCAGGCTCAGTTCGCGGCTCAGAATGATGCGGGTCACACCCACCTTCTGCCAGAACTTCACCGCCGCCCAGTTGACGGTGTTGGCCTGCACCGACAGGTGGATGGGCATTTCGGGCCATTTCTCGCGCACCATCATGATCAGGCCCGGGTCGGCCATGATCAGAGCATTAGGCTTCATGGCGATCACTGGTTCGATGTCGCGCAAATAGGTGCGCACCTTGTCGTTGTGCGGCAGCAGGTTGCTGGTGACAAAAAACTTTTTGCCCCGGGCGTGCGCTTCGGCAATGCCGATGCCTATCTGCTCCAGTTTGAATTCGTTGTTGCGTGCCCGAAGGCTGTAGCGCGGCTGGCCCGCATAGATGGCGTCGGCACCAAAGTCGTAAGCGGCGCGCATTTTGTCGAGCGAGCCCGCTGGCAATAAAAGTTCGGGGGATTTGATCGTGGTCATGGTTTTCAATTTTCCAATTTTTTGACTCCTTCAAGCCCGGGCACAATTGACCTATGACAAGAAATGAGCGCAATCCGGTGGTGATCGCAGGCGGCGGTATCGGCGGGCTGGCGGCGGCCCTGGCCTGTGCGAGGCAAAGGGTGCCAGTGCAATTGCTGGAGCGGGCCACGCAGCTCAGCGAGGTGGGCGCGGGCATCCAACTCGGGCCGAATGTAACGCGCATCTTGCAGGCCTGGGGTCTGGGTGCGGCGCTGGCGCAGGTGGCTGCTTTCCCCAAGCAGCTGCAAGCGCGTGACGCCCAAACCGGGCAGGTGCTGGGCACGCTGCGTCTAGGGGAAAGGGCGCAAACGCTGTATGGCGCGCCTTACGCCACCATCCACCGGGCCGATTTGCAGGGCCTGCTGCAGCGGGCGGTGCAGGACGCAGGCTTGGCATTGCATCTGGGACAGACCGTGCATGGCTGGTACGAAACCGCAGAGGCTTTGCAAGTGAATACTGCAGAAGGCCAGAACCTGCAGGCCAGCGCCCTGATCGGGGCCGACGGTATCTGGAGCGGGGTGCGCCAGCAACTGCTGGGCGATGCCCCGGCGCGGTTTACCGGGCACCTGGCTTACCGGGCGCTGGTGGCGCAGACCGACTTGCCCGCGCATTTGCGCAGCGACCAGGTCACCGTGTGGATGGGGCCGCGCCTGCATGTGGTGCATTACCCGGTGCGCAGCGGGCAGTGGCTCAATCTGGTGGCCATCGTGCACGGCGTCAAACCCGACCAAGCTCAAGACTGGGACCGGGCTGGGCACACCCAGGCTCTGATGCAGGCCATGGGCGCGGTGGGCCGCGATTTACACGAGCGTTTGGCATCGGTGCCCGCCTGGCGGCAGTGGGCGCTGCACGACCGCTCGCCAGTGAGCGGTGCCAGCGACATGGCGCAAGGCCGCGTGGCCTTGCTGGGTGATGCGGCGCACCCCATGCGGCCTTATTTGGCACAGGGCGCGGGCATGGCCATTGAAGACGCACAGGCCTTGGCGCAGTGCCTGAGTGTGGGCAACGCGATGGTGCCCGAGCAACTGCAGACCTATGCCCAAGCACGCTGGGCGCGCAACGCCCGCGTGCAGGCCCGGGCGATTCGCAACGGCCGCATCTTCCACGCCCAGGGCGCTGTGGCGCTGGGGCGCAACCTGTCGATGCGCCTCATGGGTGAGCGGGTGATGGATGTGCCTTGGCTTTACGCAGGCGGATCAGAGGTTCATAGCTTCAAAGGCAATGCCCTCTGACGCTTGCCAGTGAGGGCAAACAGCGCATTGCCCACCGCCGGGGCCAGCGGCGGCACGGCCGGTTCACCCACGCCCGCCGGGTGGCGGGTGCTGGGCACGATGTGGGTTTCCACCGTTGGTGCCTGGCTGAGCGTGACCATGGGGTAGCTCGGAAAATTGCCTTGCTGCACCACGCCGCCCACGATGTCGATTTGCCCGTACAGCGCGGCGCTCAGCGCATAGACCACGCTGCTTTGCATTTGCTGGGCCACAGTATCCGGGTTGACCACGGTGCCGCAGTCGATGGCGCAGACCACGCGGTGCACGCGGATCTGGCCTTGCTCGACCGAGACCTCCGCAACTTGCGCCACGATGGAGCCGAATGACTTGTGCAGGGCGATACCTTGAGCGCGGCCTGCGGGCAAAGGTTGGCCCCAGCCTGCTTGTTTTGCAGCCAGCTGCAGCACGGCCGCATAACGCGGGGCGTCTTTCAACAGCTTCAGGCGAAAGGCCAGCGGGTCTTGTTGGGTGGCCACGGCCAGTTCGTCGATGAAGCTTTCCGAGAAGAAGGCGTTGTGTGAATGGCCCACCGAGCGCCAAAAACCCACGGGCACGCCCGACTTCGTGGCCACATGGCTCATGTGCTGGTTCAAAAAGCCGTAGGGCAGATCGAACAGACCCTCTGATGTGGTTTTGTCGGGCATGTCGATGGGGCCCGACAGGTGTGGCGCGGCGCGTGCCATCCAGCGCGGAGTGATGGCGTCGCCCGCCGATTTGATGCGCAAACTGCTGACTTCGCCTTGCGCGTCGATGGACGCCTGGAATTTGGCCAGGTGCATGGGGCGGTAAAAGTCGTGCGTCATGTCTTCTTCGCGCGACCAGACCAGTTGCACGGGCGCGCCCTTGCAGGCCATGGCCACTTGCACGGCCTGACCGACAAAGTCGACTTCGAGCCTACGGCCAAAACCGCCGCCCAGCAGGGTCACATGTACGGTGACCTGGTCTTCTTTGACCCCTGCCACTTTGGCCGCCATGGCACGCGCCATTTGCGGCACCTGCGTGGGCACCCAGACTTCGACTTTGCCGTCTTTGACCTGTGCCGTGCAGTTCATCGGCTCCATTGTGGCGTGGGCCAGATAGGGCGCTTGGTACAGCGCGTCGATGCGGCTGGCCGCCGTTTGCTCGGCCTTGAGTGGGAGGCCTTGCTCGTGGAAGGTGAAGCCGCTTTCGGTGTTCAGAGCCTTGAGCAGGTCGGCCTGGATGCGGGTGGTGTCGGCTGCACCTGCTGAAGCTGCGGGCCACTGCACTTTCACCGCTTGTAAGCCTTGGCGCGCTTGCCAGGTGTTTGTTGCGACCACCGCAAAACCACCCGTTCCGCCGCCCCAAGCGTCCAGCGCCACCACCTGGCTCACACCCGGCAAGGCCAGCGCGGCTTGGGTGTCCATGGTGACCGCTGCACCACTCAGCACGGGGTTCATACGCACAGCCGCAAACAGCAGGCCGGGCAAGCGCACGTCCATGCCGAACTGCGCCTGGCCCGTGACTTTGGGGGGGATGTCGTTGCGTGCAACCCTTTGACCGATCAGCTTCCAGTCCTCGCGGGCTTTGGGGGTGATGTTGGCCGGTGTGCTGCCCGCAGCGGCTGCACCCATTTGGCCGTAATGCGCCTTTTGGCCCGAGGCATGTTGCATCACGCCATCGCGCACGCTGATCTCGCTGGCGGGCACCTTCCACGCGGCAGCAGCAGCCTGCACCAGGCTGGCGCGTGCGGTGGCGGCGGCCATGCGCAGAGGCTCCCACAGGTCGGCGACCGAAGACGATCCGCCCGTGGCGTTGATGCCCAGTTCGCGGGCGATCTTGCCCACCATCCACTCGGCCAGCTTGATCTTGGTGGGCTTGTGCTCACCCTCGCTGTCCAGCGGGTGAAAGGGCAGGCTGGCCACCAGCATGGCCACGTTGCCGTAAATGCTGTCGGCCCCGGCTTGTTCCAGACGCACGCGCTCCAGTGGCACATCCAGCTCTTCGGCCACCAGCATGGCCAGCGCGGTGTGCACGCCCTGGCCCATTTCGCTGCGCGGCATCGCCAGCACCACGGCGCCATCGGCGGCGATCTTGATCCAGCCGTTCAGGGCCACATCGCCTTGTTTGGGCAGCATCAATTCGGGCGAGCCCAGGCGTGAGCGGGCGGGCATCGCGCCCCAACCCACCACCAGTGCGCCGGTAGCGCCCAGGGCGCTCAAAATCCAGGTGCGGCGTTTCATGCGGCACCGCCTTTCTTCAGTTCAGCCGCAGCCCGGTGGATGGCCGCCCGCACACGCTGGTAAGTGCCGCAGCGGCACAGGTTGGTCATGGCCGCGTCAATGTCGACATCGCTGGGCTGTGGGTTTTTGTCGAGCAAGGCGGCTGCGGCCATCAGCATGCCGCTTTGGCAGTAACCGCATTGCGGCACCTGCTCGGCGATCCACGCGCTTTGCAAGGGGTGGGGCTTTTCTGCCGAGCCCAAGGATTCGATGGTTTTGATCGGTTGATTGGCCACAGCAGACAAAGGCATGACGCAAGAGCGCACGGGCTTGCCATCGACATGCACGGTGCAGGCGCCGCAGGCGGCGATGCCGCAGCCGAATTTGGTGCCCGTGAGATTCAGTTCATCGCGCAGCACCCACAGCAGGGGCGTGCTGGGGTCAGCGGTGGCGGTGTGGCTTTGGCCGTTGATGTTCAGTTGCATGTGCTCTCCCCGTTGGTGCAAGCGGGCATGTTAGTGCAAATGAATGCAACCGTTGGCCGCAGCCTGATCCGTCGGGGTGCTGTGTCACAGCTGCGTGCGCAGCGTCCAGATTTCTGGGAAGAGGACGGTGTCCAGCATCTTGCGCAAATAGCTCACACCGCCTGTGCCGCCCGTGCCGCGTTTGAAGCCGATCACGCGCTCCACCGTGGTGACATGCCGAAAGCGCCACAGCCGGAAAGCGTCTTCGAGGTCGGTCAATTCTTCGCCCAGCTGGTACAGGTCCCAGTGCTGCTGCGGGTTGCGGTAGACCACCAGCCAGGCGTTTTCGACCGCATCGCTGGCCGGGTAGGGCTGTCGCCAGTCGCGTTGGGTGTGGCTGCTCGGCACATCGAGGCCACGGCGTTGCAGCAGGCGCAGGCATTCGTCGTACAGCGAGGGCGCTTCGTAGGCCGCTTGCACGGTGGCCGACAGATCAGGGCGGTGCGCGTGAGGCTGCAGCATGGCCGCGTTCTTATTGCCCATCGCAAACTCGATGCAGCGGTACTGCCAGCTCTGGAAACCACTCGACTGCGCGAGATACGGGCGGATGGCGCTGTACTCGGGCGGCGTCATGGTGGCCAGCACGTCCCAGGCGTGTACCAGCTGCTCCATGATGCGGCTGACGCGGGCGAGTTTTTTGAAGGCGTCGGGCAACTGGTCTTGCGCGATGTCCGCCATGGCGGACTGAAGTTCGTGCAGCATCAGCTTCATCCACAACTCGCTGGTTTGGTGCTGCACGATGAACAGCATCTCGTTGTGGTCGGGCGAGAGCGGTTTTTGGGCGTTCAGGATGGTGTCGAGTTGCAGGTAGTCGCCGTAGCTCATGCGTCCATCAAAGTCGAGCTGGGCTTTTTCATCGTGCACGATGCGCTCGCCTTGCGCTGTACTGGCGCTGGCTGTGTGGGCGGATGATGAGAAAGGGCAGGAACTCATGACAGGCCTTTCAGGTCACGGCGTTCTTTTGCGCAAAGCGGGCGTCTTGCCACTCGCCAGTTTGCATGACCTGACACAGGTGTTCTGCGGCCTGCCACACGTCGGCATAGCCCACATACAGCGGCGTGAAACCAAAGCGCAAGATGTCGGGGTGCTGGCCACCATCGCCCGCCCTGAAGTCGCCAATCACGCCGCGCGCGATCAGGGCTTGCACAATGGCGTAAGCGCCTTCGGCCCGGGTCAGGCTCACTTGCGAGCCGCGCAGGGCTTCTTGTGCTGGGGTGGCGATGCCAAAGCCGTGGCCGTGCAGGCGCGTGCGCACCAGTTGCATGAACAAGCCCGTGAGCGCCAGCGACTTTTGGCGCAACGCGGTCATGCCGCCCAGCGCCTCGGCAGCCAAAAAGGCGTCCAGGCCGCAGTCGAGTGCTGTAAGGCTCAAGATGGGTTGGGTGCCGCATTGGTAGCGGGTGATGCCCTTGGCAGGTTGGTAATCCGGCGTGAAGGCAAAGGGCGCGGCATGGCCCCACCAGCCGGCCAGTGGCTGCCAAAAGTGATCGGTGTGCTGGGGGTGCACCCACACAAAAGCCGGGGCACCAGGGCCGCCGTTGAGGTATTTGTAGCCGCAGCCCACCGCAAAGTCGGCTCCAGAGCCGTTCAGGTCAACGGGCACCGCACCTGCGCTGTGCGCCAGGTCCCACACGGTGAGGACACCCTGCGCATGGGCCTGCGCTGTGACGGCCTGCATGTCGTGCATGGCGCCCGTGCGGTAGTTCACATGGGTGAGCATGAGCACGGCCACATCGGCTTGCAAGGCGGCCGCAATCTCATCAGCTTCGACCAGTTGCAGGGTGTAACCGCGCTCTTTGCACAGGGCTTCGGCGATGTACAGGTCGGTGGGGAAGTTGCTGCGCTCGCTGACGATTTTGGTTTTGTGCGGGTGGTCGGCTTTGGCGATGTGCAGCGCGGCGGCCAACACTTTGAACAGGTTGATCGAGGTGCTGTCGGCCGCCACCACTTCACCCGGCTGGGCACCGATGACGCGGGCAATTTTGTCGCCCACGCGTTGGGGCAGGGTGAACCAGCCCGCGGTGTTCCAGCTTTTGATCAGGTCGGTGCCCCATTCGCGCGTCACGGCATGGGCCACGCGGGCCGAAGTGGTTTTGGGCAGCACGCCCAGCGAGTTGCCGTCCAGGTAAATCACGCCGGGTGGCAAATCGAATTGGTCGCGCAGATCGCGCAGCGGGTCTTGCGCGTCCAGCAGTTTGCAGTCTTGCAGGGTGGGGGTGAGGTTCATCATGTTTGGGTCTTTCAAGCAGTGTTCAAAGTTCGCGCAAGACCGCCCGCACGGGGCTGGCGTCGGTGGTCATGAGTTTGAGGGGCAGGGCGATCAGCTCGTAATCGCCTTCGGGCACGTCATCGAGCAGCAGGTTTTCCAGCACGCGCAGGCCGCGCTGGCGGATGACTTGGTGGCTGGGCAGCTGTTTGCTGTCCGCCGGGTCGATGCTGGCGCTGTCTGTGCCGATCAGCCGCACGCCCAGGTCGGCCAGGTGCTGCACGCAGGCGGGGTCAAAGGCGGTGAGCTGGGTGTCGAAGTGTTGGTGCGGAAACTGGCGGTAGGTGCGCACCAGCAGACGCTCGGGCACGTCGTTCAGTGCGTGCTGCAGGTGGTCCATGGTGATCAAGGGGCCAGCGTCCAGCGCGTGGATGATGCGGCAGCGGCCCAGAAAGGGCCGCAGGTCCAAAGCGCCCACGGCTGCGCCTTGCGGGTCGTAATGCAGCGGGGCATCGGCATGTGCGCCCACATGCGGCGACAGGGTGATGGCACTCACGTTCACCGGGCAGTCTTCAGACAGCGTGGCAGCCCATTGCTGACTGTAGGGCGTGTCACCCGGAAAGACTGGGCTTTGCGCATCCACAGGTGGGGAAATGTCCCAAAGTTTTTTCATGGTGTGCGAAGGTAGCACCCCACAAAAAACCGTGGTGTCGGTTATTTCCAACACCCGTGAAATTCAGGCGTTCAGCGCAGGCAGGCCGTGGCGGCGGCGGGCTTGTTCGCAGGCGGGGCTGCCTTCTTCAAATTCACGGCAGGGCGATGGCCGCCATTCGTAGATGCCGCAAATGGCTTTTTCGCCCGTTTTTCCATAGAGCGCTGCGCAGCGCGGCGGGCTGTGGTCAGTGCCGCGCATGCGGCAGGTGTGCTCGGTGATGGGCGAGGCCAAGCCTGCGGGCACATCGCCGCCACCTTCTTCGTATTCGTAGACGGAAAAGTCCACCCGGAAACTCACACAGCAAGCGCCGCAGGTGGTGCAGTGGGACATGGGACTTAGAGTGGGGTGGACCCCGGACCCAGTCCGGGGTGACAGATCAGGCCGTGACGCGGCCCAGCAGCAAAAACTCCATGAGCGCTTTTTGCACATGCATGCGGTTTTCTGCTTCGTCCCAGACGACCGATTGAGGCCCATCGATGACTTCGGCGCTGACTTCTTCGCCACGGTGGGCGGGCAAGCAGTGCATGAACAGGGCGTCGGGCTTGGCCACTTGCATCATGGCTTCGTCCACGCACCAGTCGGCAAAGGCTTTCTTGCGGGCCTCGTTTTCAGCCTCGTAGCCCATGCTGGTCCACACGTCGGTGGTGACCAGGTCGGCGCCTCGGCAGGCGTCTTGTGGGTTTTGGAAAATTTTGTAGCAGTCGGCGCTACGCAAACCGGCCACAGCCTGGTCCACTTCGTAACCGCTGGGCGTGCTCAGGTGCACCGTGAAACCCAGCAACTCAGCCGCCTGCAGCCAGGTGTTGGCCATGTTGTTGCCATCGCCCACCCAGGCCACCACCTTGCCTTTCAGGTACGACGGGTCCGGCTTGCCCTGGGCGTCCAGACCCCGGTGTTCCAGCAGGGTGAACAAGTCGGCCAGAATCTGGCAGGGGTGGAACTCGTTGGTCAGCCCGTTGATGACGGGCACGCGCGAGTGCGAGGCAAAGCGCTCGATCTTGTCCTGCCCGAAGGTACGGATCATCACCAGATCGGTCATGCGGCTGATCACGCGGGCGCTGTCTTCGATGGGCTCGGACCGGCCCAGCTGGCTGTCGCCCGTGGTCAGGTGCACCACCGAGCCGCCCAGCTGGTACATGCCCGCTTCAAAGCTCACACGCGTGCGGGTGCTGGCTTTTTCAAAAATCATGGCCAGCGTGCGGTCAGCCAGCGGGTGGTATTTTTCGTAGGCCTTGAACTTGCGCTTGATCTCGGCGGCGCGTGCAAACAGGTGTGCGTACTCGTCGGCCGTGAGGTCGGTGAACTGCAGGTAGTGCCGCACAGGCACAGGTGGGGTCTGGCTCATGCTGACTCCGCCAAAAAGGTCTTGATCAGGGGCACCAAAATGGCCACCACTTCGTCGGCCTCGGCCTCGGTCATGATGAGCGGCGGCACCAGGCGGATCACGCTGTCGGCCGTCACGCTCAGCAGCAGGCCGGCTTCGGCCGCGCGGCTCCAGATGGCGCCGCAGGGACGGTCGAGTTCCACGCCCAACATCAGGCCCTGGCCACGCACTTCTTTCACGCCTTGCACACCCGCCAGAGCTTTTTCAAGCGCAGCGCGCAAATGCGCGCCCACTTTCGCTGCGTTGGCCATCAGGCCGTCTTTTTCCATGATGCGGATGGTTTCGACCCCCGCACGCATGGCCAGCGGGTTGCCGCCAAAAGTGGTGCCGTGGTTGCCGGGCTGGAAGATGTGGGCGGCCTTGGGGCCGGCCACCACCGCGCCAATCGGTACACCCGAGCCCAGGCCCTTGGCCAGCGGCATCACGTCGGGCACGATGCCTGCCCACTGGTGGGCGAACCATTTGCCGGTACGGCCCATGCCGCACTGCACCTCGTCGATCATCATCAGCCAGTCTTTTTGGTCGCACAGGGCGCGCACTTGCTTCAGGTACTCGATGCGCATCGGGTTGACGCCGCCTTCGCCCTGAATGGTTTCCATGAACACCGCCACCACATTGGGGTTGCCTTTGGTGGCTTTTTTCAGGGCTTCGATGTCGTTGACCGGCACACGCACAAAACCTTCGAGCATGGGGCCAAAGCCTTTTTTCAGCTTTTCGTTGGCGGTGGCGCTCAGGGTGGCGATGCTGCGACCGTGAAAGGCTTTTTCGTAAACCACGATCTCGGGTTTCTCGATGCCCTTGTCGTGTCCGTATTTGCGCGCCAACTTTATGGCCGCTTCGTTGGCTTCCAGACCTGTGCAGCAGAAAAACACGTTCGTCATGCCCGACAACTCGACCAACTTGGCTGCCAGCACTTCCGCGTTGGGCACATGGAAGTAGTTGCAGCTGTGGATCATTTTGCTGACCTGGTCTTGCAGTGCAGGCACCAGGTCAGGGTGGTTGTGACCCAGGGTGTTCACGGCGATACCGGCCAAAGCATCCAGGTACTGCTTGCCATTGACGTCCCAGACTCGGCAACCTTGACCATGGCTGAGTGCGATCGGCAGTCGGCCATAGGTGTTCATGGTGTGCGGTGAGGCGGCTTCAATGAAAGCGGACATGCGTGAACTCCTGAAATAAAAATCGGCCCAATGGTGAAGGGCCGCTGAGCGAATATTTTAGAGGCTTTGTGTGACGGCCTAATGGCTTTTCTTATAAGGCTGAAGTCTTATATAAGATACAATACCTTTCTAACGAAAGCGGCGGCGATCCCGGTGCTTTTGGTGTCCACTTCACCCCCTCTATCCGATGGTCTCCAACACTGCCAAAGAAGTCTTCATCCAGGGAATCACCGAGGACGGAAAGACCTTCAGACCCAGCGACTGGGCTGAGCGCTTGGCAGGCGTGATGAGCCAGTTCCGTCCGGGCGGCGCTGTTCCGGGCAGCCACTTGAGTTATTCGCCTTGGTGCATTCCGACCACCATGGGCCATGTCAAGTGTGTCGTCGTACACCGCGACCTGCGCGACCACGACGTGATGGCCTGGGACTTTGTGATGAACTTCGCCCGAGACAATGGCTTGCAGGTGGTCGAAGCTTGCTTGCTGCCCGACCCACCCCCGAAAAAATAAAACCACACGACCAACCGCCTTCGGGCGGTTTTTTCATGTGTCCTGATTTGTCGATGGTGTGGATGCCCAGATGAAACCCGCTGAGTTGGGGCTGTCGTCGGATGACGATTTTTACGAGCGAAGCGAGTCATGAGGAGTCCGGCGACAGCTCCAACTCAGCTTCCGTCATGCCGGGAAAAGCATGAAAAAACCGCCAAGGTTTGCACCTGGGCGGTTCAGTTTTCGCGGACAGCGCACCCGTTTCAAACGGCAGCGAGGACAAAGCCTCGCCGGGCTGTTGATCTGGTGGAGCGGATCAGGCTGCGGCGAGAGCCAAAGTCTTGACTTTGGCGCTCAGGCGGCTCTTGTCACGAGCAGCCTTGTTCTTGTGGAAGATGCCCTTGTCGGCAATGGTGTCCACCACGGTTTGCATTTTGGCAAACAATTCGGTAGCTTTGGTCTTGTCGCCCGCTGCAACGGCTTTTTCGACGTTCTTCACAGCGGTGCGGTATTTGGAACGCAGGGAAGAGTTCGCAGCGTTGATTTTGATGTCTTGGCGGACGCGTTTGCGGCCGGAAGCAAGACGGGGATTTTTCTTTTTGGGTTTAGCGGATGCCATATATAAATTCTTTCGGTGTCTGAGGATGATGTCCAGCGAGCCCGAGATTCTAACAGAGCGGCTGGTCGCCTCTGCCGACACTTGGCGGGCGCGTCATCACGCCTCAAGATGAGCTCTTATTTGGGCCATGCCGCAGGCCGCTACACTCGCCCTTTGTGAGCCTTCTCAGATCTGCCTCTGTCGTGTCGATTTTTACCCTCGCCTCCCGTGTCACGGGCTTGGTGCGCGAGTTGCTCATCGCCTCCCTGTTCGGGGCCAGTGCACTGACCGACGCTTTCAATGTGGCCTTTCGCATTCCCAATCTGTTTCGGCGGTTGTTTGCCGAGGGGGCCTTCAGCCAGGCTTTTGTACCGGTGCTGGCGGCCAGCCGTGCCCAGCACGGTGAAGAAGCCACCCGGGAAGTGATCGACAGCGTGGCCACGGCCTTGGCCTGGTCGGTGCTGGCTTTGTCGGTGTTGGGGGTCTTGGCATCACCCTGGCTGGTTTGGGCGCTGGCCAGTGGCTTGCAGCAAGACGCCCGGGGTTACGACGCGGCTTTGAACATGACGCGCTGGATGTTTCCCTACATCGCCTTCATGTCCATGGTGGCTCTGTCAGCCGGTATTTTGAACACCTGGAAACGCTTTGCTGTGCCTGCGGCCACACCCGTGCTGCTCAATATGAGCGTAATCGCCGCTGCCTGGCTGTTGTCGCCGTGGTTTGCCAGGCAAGGTTTGGAGGCCATTTACGCTTTGCCCGTGGGCGTGATGTTGGGGGGCTTTTTACAACTGGCGGTACAGATTCCGGCATTGCATCGCCTGGGCTTGCTGCCCAGGCTGGCCTTGAGGCCCGCTGCTGTCAAAAAGGCCTGGACCAACCCGGCCACGCTGAACATCTTGCGTCTCATGGGGCCGGCCTTGCTGGGTGTGGGTGTAGCCCAGATTTCCTTGTTGATCAATACGCAAATTGCTTCGCACCTGGCCCCGGGCAGCGTCAGCTGGCTGACCTATGCTGACCGTTTGATGGAGTTTCCGACGGCCATTTTGGGCGTGGCGCTGGGCGTGGTACTGATGCCTCAGTTGGCGGCGGCCAAGGCTACGGGCGACAGTGAGCGCTACGCCGCCATGCTTGACTGGGGTTTGCGTCTGGTGTTGTTGCTGGCGCTGCCTTGTGCCGCGGCTTTGCTGGTGTTTTCGCAGCCGCTGGTGTCGGTGCTCTACCACTATGGGGCCTTCACCGACCGCGACGTGCAGCAAACCACCTTGGCCCTGACCGGCTACGGTGTGGGCTTGCTGGGTCTGGTGGCCATCAAGGTGCTGGCTCCGGGTTACTACGCCAGTCAGGACATCCGCACCCCGGTGCGCATCGCGGTGGTGGTGCTGGTGCTGACACAGCTGTTCAATGTTCTGCTGGTGCCTTATCTGGCTCACGCCGGCTTGGCGCTCTCCATTGGTTTGGGCGCTCTGGTCAATGCCTTGTGGTTGCTGCTGGGCTTGTTGCGCCGGGGCAGTTACAAGCCGCAGCCCGGCTGGTGGCGCTTTGCTGCCCAGGTGCTGCTGGCCACAGGCTTGCTGACTTGCCTGCTGTGGTTCGCGGCGAACCATTTGCCTTGGGTTGCCATGCGCCAAGAGGCCTGGTTGCGTGTCGGATGGATGCTTGTGGCCTTGCTGTGCTCGGCCCTCCTTTATTTTGGCGTCTTGTGGGCCACAGGTTTGCGTCTCAAGGCCTTCCTCAAACGCTGATGCTTGACGGATGAACATGTCTTTGAATTTTTCAGTTCCAACGCCGCTGAGCTATTTCGCCAGTCTGGTGCAAAGTGACACAGATTTTCCAGTGCTCGAGGCAGCGGCCAGCCTTGCGCAGGATGAAGAGCCCAACTTGGATGTGCAGCAGGTGTTGGACGATGTGGCGCGTTTGCTCAAAAGAATCAAGAGTCGACTGCCGGCAGATGCTGACGACCTGACGCGCTTGGCCATCTTGACCCAGGTTTTCTACAAGGAAATGGGTTTTGGCGTAAACGCTAACGATTATTACGCGCCCGAAAACAGCTATTTGCACGAAGTGTTGCGCACCCGGCGCGGCTTGCCGATTTCGCTGGCCGTGTTGTGGCTGGAGTTGGCCCAGGGACTGGGCTTGCAGGCACAAGGTGTTTCATTCCCAGGCCATTTCCTGGTCAAAATAACGCTGCAGGGCGGCTTGGTGGTGCTGGACCCTTTGACCGGCGATTCGCTGGGCATCGACAACTTGTCGGAACGACTGGGACCGTATCGCAAAGACCTGGGGCCCACAGCCTGCGCGGACCTGGACGAGGGCGAGACGCCTTTGGGCCTTTATCTGCAGCCTTGCCCACCGCGCGATTTGTTGGCTCGCATGTTGCGTAACCTCAAAGAGGTTTTCCGGTCGCAAGAAGACTGGCCTCGCATGCTGAGTGTGCTGGACCGGCTGATTGTGCTCTTGCCTGAAGCCTGGACCGAGAGGCGAGACCGGGGACTGGTCTTGGCCGAGTTGGGGCGCAACACAGAAGCTTTGCAAGACCTGCAGATTTATGTGCAGGCCGAACCCCAAGCGCCTGATCACGATGCACTGAAGCAGCGCATCGATGAGCTTTCAGGCGCTTGATGCCTCGACCTCAGGCCACCACGACTTGGGCTCCTTGGCCTTGCGCAGCGATAAGGCCAATCGTATAGACCTGTTCACCCGCAGCGCGCAAAGTGGCTGCACAGCTTTCGGCTTCGGCGGCGCTCACCACCACGACCATGCCGATCCCGTTGTTGAAGGTGCGGTTCATCTCGACGTCGTCGATGCCCGCAGTTTTTTGCAGCCAGGCAAACAGTTCGGTCTGGGGCCAGCTGCCTTTTTGCAGATGGGCAGCCAGGCTTTCGGGCAGCACACGGGGGATGTTTTCGAGCAAGCCGCCGCCTGTGATGTGGGCCAACGCTTTGATCGGGTGGGCGGCCAATGCGGCCAGCACGTTCTTCACATACAGGCGGGTGGGCTCCATCAGGGCTTGCTTGAAGGGCTTGCCGTCCAGCGTGGCCGGGGCATTGCTGCCTGCGCGCTCAATGCACTTGCGCACCAGGCTGAAGCCGTTGGAGTGCACGCCGCTGGAAGCCAGGCCCAGCACCATGTCACCCGCTTGAACGTTTTGGCCCGTGAGGATTTTGGATTTTTCGACCGCGCCGACGGCAAAACCGGCCAGGTCGTATTCGCCTGCCGGGTACATGCCGGGCATCTCGGCGGTTTCGCCGCCGATCAGAGCGCAGCCCGACAATTCGCAGCCCTTGGCAATGCCGCCGACCACGGCGGCGGCGGTGTCCACATCCAGCTTGCCGCAGGCAAAGTAATCCAGGAAGAACAGGGGCTCGGCGCCTTGCACCAGCACGTCGTTCACGCTCATGGCCACCAGGTCGATGCCGACGGTGTCGTGCATGTTCCACTCAAAAGCCAGCTTGAGCTTGGTGCCCACGCCGTCGGTGCCGCTCACCAGCACGGGCTCCTTGTAGCGCTTGGGCACTTCAAACAGGGCGCCAAAACCGCCGATGCCGGCCAGCACGCCTTCGCGCATGGTTTTCTTGGCCAGGGGCTTGATGCGCTCGACCAGCGCGTCACCGGCAACGATGTCCACGCCGGCGTCTTTGTAGGAGAGGGGTGTTTGGCTCATGGTTTTGGCCCGAATGGGGCATGTAAATGGGGAACGGGGGGCCAATAAACGGGCTGGCAGACTAAAATCAAGGCTTATTTTAAGGGTTAGCCCTGATCGCTTGGGACTGTCCCCCGCAAAACACGAGACCGAATGCACGCACCCCTTCCATTTTTGATGACCCGCTTGGCTGCCTGGTTGGGGGTTGCCTTGGTTGCGGTGCTGCTGTTTTGGCTCCTGGCACCCGTTTTGGCCCCTTTCGTGATCGCCGCCGTCATGGCGTACGTTCTACATCCTCTGGTACTTCGTCTGGAGGGCTTGGCCGCAGGGCGATTGCCACGGGCCTTGGCTGTTGTGTTCGTTGAGTTCTTGGCCATCCTGGCTTTGTTGGGCATTTTGTTGTTGCTGGTGCCCATTCTGGTGCGGGAGTGGCCACTGCTCCAGCAGCAATTGCCTGTGTTGCTGGACAAATTGGGGGATGCCATCAACCCCCTCTTGGCGCAGATGGGCCTGAACGTGTCGCTGGACCTGCGCGACCTGAAAACCCAGCTGGTGTCGTACCTGAGTGCCAACCGTGAGGATTGGTGGGCGCCGCTGATGTCTTCCATCAAGCTGGGCGGCAGCGTGGCCTTGGCCGTGCTGGGTTACGCGGTGCTGGTGCCGGTGGCTTTGTTTTACATGCTCTACGACTGGACCCGGCTGGTCAACAGTGTGGTCGAGTTGGTCCCCCCGGCCTGGCGTGAGCGTTTTGACGGTTTCATGCAGGACTGCGACCAGGTGCTGGGCGAATATTTGAGAGGTCAGTTGCTGGTGATGCTGGCATTGGCGGTGTTTTATGCCGCAGGGCTGAAGCTGTTTGGCCTTGATCTGGCTTTGCCGATCGGCGTGTTCACCGGCTTGGCCGTGTTTGTGCCTTATCTGGGTTTTGGTCTGGGGCTGGTGCTGGCGCTGTTGGCAGGCTTGCTGCAGTTTGCTTCGGCGCAGGCGGTGGTCATGGTGGCTGTGGTGTATGGCCTGGGACAACTGCTCGAGAGTTTTGTGCTCACGCCCCGCCTGGTGGGCGAGCGCATCGGCCTGCACCCGCTGGCCGTCATTCTGGCCCTGATGGCGTTTGGTCAGGTACTGGGTTTTGTGGGGGTGTTGATGGCCTTGCCCGCCAGCGCGGTTTTGTTGGTGGGCCTGCGCCGTTTGCGCCACCAATACCTGCAAAGTGATCTGTACCAAAAGAGTGGTTCGGGTGCTGCCGAGCAAGGACCCGAGCAGGCATGAGGCAGCTGACACTGGACATCGGCCTGGCATCAAGCCCCACGCTGGACAACTTCTTTGCGGGGCCCAACGGCGCTGCGGTGAGCCATTTGCGTTTGTGGACTTCTTCGGCCAGTCGTTCGCCTGTGCCCACTTACCTGTGGGGCGAAAGCGGCTCAGGCAAAACGCATTTGTTGCATGCGGTACACCACGCTTTGAGGGAGCAGGGTGCCCAGGTGGGCTGGCTGGACGCCCACACCATGGATCCGCCCGAATTCAACGACGCCTGGGCGGTTGTCTTGATGGACGATGTGCACCAGTACAACGCCGAGCAACAGCACACTGCTTTCAACTGGTTTGTCAACGCCTTGACGCCCCGCAGCGGCACGCCGCGCTGGGTCTTGGCCGCAGGGGCTTTGCCCCCGGCCGATCTGAAGCTGCGCGACGATTTGCGCAGCCGTCTGGGTTGGGGCCATGTCCACGCCTTGCAGGTGCTACACGAGCCCGAGCGCCGCGCCGTCTTGCGTCAAGAGGCCGATGCCCGCGGTCTGTTCCTGAGCGATGAAGTCATGTCTTACATGCTCAAACGCTTTTCGCGCGATTTGGGCAGCTTGATGCAGCTGCTCGACCACCTGGACCACTATGCTTTGCAAACGCAACGCGCCCTGACCATTCCGCTGGTCCGTGCGATGCTGGAGAACGAATGAAACTCGCCTTGTTTGACCTGGACCACACCTTGCTGCCGCTGGACTCTGACCACACCTGGGGCGTGTTCACCACCGAATTGGGCTGGACTGATCCGACGGTGTTCAGTCAGCGTAACGACGAGTTTTATGCCCACTACCAGGCAGGTACGCTGGACATCCATGAGTACGTGCGCTTTGCCACCCGCGCCGCCCGCGAGCGTGGTGCGACCGAGGCGGCCCATGCCCATGCCCGCTACATGGACGAAGTGATCCGGCCCCGCATCACGGCCGAGGCACTGGCGCTGGTACGATCGCACCAGCATGCGGGCGACACGGTGATGATCGTGACCGCCACCAACGAATTTGTGACCCGCCCGATTGCCCAGGCTTTCGGGGTCGGCGAGTTGATCGCGGTGGAGCTGGAACGCGATGCCAGCGGCTGGATCACTGGCGAGATCCGGGGCACCCCGTCTTTTCGCGAGGGCAAAGTCACTCGGGTCGCGCAGTGGCTGGGTCAAAAAGGCCTGGACTGGAGCGATGTGGAGATGACCTTCTACTCCGATTCCATGAACGACTTGCCGCTTCTGGAAAAAGCCCACCATCCGGTGGCAACGAACCCTGACGCTCGGTTGCGTCAACTGGCCACGGAACGCGGCTGGCGCATCCTCGAACTCTTTCAAGAATGATCAAACAATTCATCGACAAGCTGATGGGCAAAACGCCCAAAAGCAACAAACCCTATTTTGGCCGTCGCACCGAAGTGCCTGCATCGGTGCACGGTATCGACCCTAACCTGGTGGACGAACGCGCCATCCATGTCACGCAGACCTTGCAGCAGGCTGGTTTTGAGGCCTATATCGTGGGTGGCGCGGTGCGCGATCTGTTGCTGGGCCTGCGCCCCAAAGACTTTGACGTGGCCACCGACGCCACACCCGAGCAGGTCAAAGGCCTGTTTCGGCGTGCCTTCATCATCGGTCGACGCTTTCGCATTGTGCATGTGGTGTACGGGCGAGGGCGCGACAACGAGGTGATCGAGGTATCCACCTTCCGCGCGCACCTTGACAACGTGGCTGCAGAGCAAGTCAAGGGCAACGAGCGCACCAGCAAACGCCAGCTCGAAGGCATGCAGCACGCGGTGGATTCATCGGGTCGTGTGCTCCGTGACAACGTCTGGGGGCCACAGGACGAAGACGCCACGCGCCGCGATTTCACAGTGAACGCCATGTACTACGACCCCGCCTCGCAGATTGTGGTCGATTACCACGGCGGCATTCAGGATGCGAAAAAGAGGGTGTTGCGCATGATTGGCGATCCGGTGGCGCGTTACCGCGAAGATCCGGTGCGCATCATCCGTGCCGTGCGCTTTGCGGCCAAGCTCAGCCCTCTGGGTTTCAAGCTTGAAGCCAAAACCGCCAAGCCCCTCACGCAGTCAGCCAATTTGTTGGCCGATGTACCGCAAAGCCGCTTGTTTGACGAGATGCTCAAGCTGCTCCAGACCGGGCACGCCTTGGCGTCGATTACTCAGTTGAAAAATCTGGGCTTGGCCACCGGTATTTATCCTTTGCTGGACGTGGTGGTGGAGCGCGCAGACAGCCCGTTTGTGCAGGTGGCTCTTGCTGATACCGACCGCCGTGTCGGCGAGGGCAAACCGGTTGCCCCGAGTTTCTTGTTGGCTTGCGTGTTGTGGGCCGATGTCCGCGAGGGCTGGGCCCAGCGCCTGGCGCGCAAGGAGCACCCGCATCCGGCTTTGCAAGACGCGATCGACGAGGTCTTTGACGCCCGCATCGGCGATGTGTCTGGCCGAGGCAAGCTGGCCGCTGACATGCGCGAGATCTGGATGATGCAGCCGCGCTTTGAAAAACGCGTGGGCAGCACGCCGTTTGGCCTGGTCGAACAGCCACGCTTTCGTGCAGGCTTTGACTTTTTGCGTCTGCGCGCCGATATCGAAGAGGTGGATGTGCGCTTGGCCGATTGGTGGCAAGAGTTCAGCATGGCCAGCGATGCCGAGCGCGAAGATCTGGTGCAGGCCGCCAAGGCCGAGCAGCAGGCTTCGCAATCGGCCAAGCCGCGCGTGCGCAGGGCTCCTCGGCCCGAAGGCGCGCAGGCCATTGCTCAGGCGCTAGCTCGTCCTGATGCACAAACGGCTACACAGGCCGATGGCGCCGACGATGGTGCGCCCAAAAAGCGCCGCCGTCGCCGCCGCAAGCCCGGCGCTGGTGGAGACTCGGCGGGCGACGGCGGCAACGCCGAGTGACGCTGTGGGGTGACGGTGGCGTCGATGTTGCGAGACCCCGTGACCGCTTACGTCGCGCTGGGTGCCAATTTGGGCCAGGCGCGGTCTGCCGTGTTGCATGCCCTGCAGGCGCTGGCCTCGATCTCAGGCACGAAAGTCACAGGCCGCTCTGCGCTGTACCGCACAGCGCCCTACGAAGCCCAGGGGCCGGACTTCATCAACGCGGTGGCCTGCATCGACACTTGTTTGACTGCACCCGACTTGCTGGACGCTTTGCAGGCCATCGAAAACCAGGCGGGCCGCTTGCGCCCCTATGTGAACGCGCCACGCAGCCTGGACCTGGACCTTTTGTTTTATGGTGATGCCCAGATGTACAGCCCCCGCCTGACCTTGCCTCATCCGCGCTGGCGCGAGCGGGCTTTTGTGCTTTATCCCTTGGCCGATGTGTGGCCGCAGCGTGTTAGTCCGCAAGACTTGGTGCGCGTGGCAGCTCAAGCCATTGAGCGCTTGCCACCAACGGATCAGGAGTTGCCATGACTTTTCTCTCTGGTTTGCCGGTGTCCTTGCAGACCCTCTTGCTCTTGCTGGCCAGCAATGTGTTCATGACCTTCGCCTGGTATGGTCACCTGCGCCACATGGCCACAGCTCCTTGGTATGCCGCGGCCTTGGTGAGTTGGGGCATCGCCTTGTTCGAATACATGTTCCAGGTGCCGGCCAACCGCATTGGTTACACGCAGTTCAGCGTGGGGCAGCTGAAGATTCTGCAAGAGGTCATCACCTTGAGCGTTTTCGTGCCTTTCGCGGTCTTTTACCTCAAGGAGCCGTTCAAGCTGGACTACCTGTGGGCTGCCTTGTGCATGGTGGGCGCGGTTTATTTTATTTTCCGAAGCAGTTGACTGGGGCCCTGCGATTCGACGCAGATCGAGCGGTTAAACTCGCCGCTGTCACAAAATTGTCACGTTAGACCCTTTCTCGTTATCAGGAGCTCACCCATGCTGTTTGGCAAATTGCTGCCCAAAGAAGGCAACTTCTTCGAACTGTTTAACCAACACGCAGAGCGCATCGTTGAGGCGGCTCGGGCCTTTTCCAACCTGGTGGCCAATTACAGCGACACGCATCTGCGGGAAAAATACAACCGCGATGTGGACAATGCCGAACACGCCGCCGACCGTGTGACCCAGGAAGTCAACCGCCTGATCCACACCACCTTCATCACCCCGATTGACCGTGAGCAGATCCACGCCCTCATCAACCTCATGGACGATGTGGCCGATTTGATCCAGGACTCGGCAGAGACCATGGCGCTGTACGACGTGCGCCACATGACCGAAGAAATCACCCGTCTGACCGATTTGTCGGTCAAGTGCTGCGAGCGCGTGCAGGATGCGGTCAAGTTGCTGGCCAAGATTGGCGAGCCTTCGGTGGCCGAAGCCGCTTTGAAGACCTGCGAGGAAATCGACCGCCTGGAGTCCGATGCGGACCGTGTGATGCGCAGCGCCATGAGCAAATTGTTTCGTGACGAACCCGATGTGCGCGAGATCATCAAACTCAAGGCCATTTACGAATTGCTGGAGACGATCACCGACAAATGTGAAGACGTGGCCAACCAGATCGAGGGCATCGTCCTCGAAAACTCCTGATCCGAACCGGGAATCCCGAACATGGAAACCGTACAAGCCGCCTTGTGGGTGGTGATCTTGCTGGTCGCCCTGGCGCTCATTTTTGACTTCATGAACGGCTTTCATGATGCCGCCAACTCGATCGCGACTGTGGTCTCCACGGGCGTGCTCAAGCCGGGACAAGCGGTCATCTTTGCCGCCTTTTTCAACTTCATTGCCATTTTTGTTTTTCACCTGAGCGTGGCGGCCACAGTGGGCAAAGGGATTGTCCAGCCGGGCATTGTGGACACGCATGTGGTCTTCGGTGCGCTGGTAGGCGCCATCACCTGGAACGTCATCACTTGGTATTACGGCATCCCCAGCAGCTCCTCGCACGCCTTGATTGGCGGCATTGTGGGTGCGGTGATTGCCAAAGCCGGGGCGGGCGCTTTGATTTCTACCGGCATCATGAAGACGGTAGCCTTCATTTTCGTGTCGCCATTGCTGGGCTTTTTGCTCGGCTCCTTGATGATGGTGGTCGTGGCCCACCTCTTCCGGCGTGCCCGGCCTTCCAAGGTGGACAAATGGTTCCGTCGTTTGCAACTGGTGTCGGCCGGGGCTTACAGTCTGGGCCACGGCGGTAACGATGCACAAAAAACCATCGGCATCATCTGGTTGCTGTTGATTGCCACAGGCTACGCTACCACGGCCGATGCCGCGCCCCCGGGCTGGGTCATCATCAGCTGTTATTTGGCGATTGGCCTGGGTACCATGTTTGGTGGTTGGCGCATTGTCAAAACCATGGGTCAGAAAATCACCAAGCTCAAACCTGTGGGCGGCTTTTGTGCAGAGACCGGTGGTGCCATGACCTTGTTTCTGGCCACCACCTTGGGTATTCCGGTGTCCACCACGCACACCATCACCGGGGCCATTGTGGGCGTCGGTTCCACCCAGCGGGCCAGCGCCGTGCGCTGGGGTGTGGCGGGCAACATCATCTGGGCGTGGATTTTGACCATTCCCGCCAGTGCCTTTGTGGCGGCCATGGCTTATTGGGTCAGCTTTCAAATTTTTGACTGAAGACGCTTGCCGCCGGGTAGTCCGGCGCATTGTCTGGCTTGTGCAATGCCGTCCGATTGTTCAAATCGGACGGCATTTTTCATTGGCTGATCAGACGAGCCGCTTCAATTTGGTATTCAAAATACCGTTGAAAACTGAAGACCAGACTGGCCATCAAGACGGTGGTGCCCAGCAGCAAAGCGATGGCAATGCCAATGATCGTGCCCCAATTTGTGCGGCCAGATGGCGTCAGTGAATCGGCCAAGGGATTGAACCTGGCGTTCCATTTTTCGATCGGTGTCAAGCCGTAAATGATGGCGTTCAAGGCGCAGCCGGCCAAGGTGAAGCCCAGCAGGGGGATCAGCATCCAGCTCAGGGTGTCGTCTTGCCCGAATTGCTGAACACGCTCCAATCCGTAAAAGCCGAGCGCTGTTGGAATCGGCAGCAGCCAGCCCAACATGTCTGTCCATCCATACAAATAAAAGCGGTGCAGGCCCAAGGGGCCGGTCCAGAAAGCCAGCCAGGTCGCGAGTGTTTTGTTTTTCATGGGGCGATTATTGCGGAGGGCTGCTGTCGCCCGCGCCCAAAGGCTTTTCCATCATCACGACATCGAGCCAGCGGTCAAACTTCCAGCCGCAGGACTTGAGCACGCCGACGTGGCTGAAGCCCAAGGCGGTGTGAACGCCGATGGACCCCGCATTGGCCGAGTCGCCAATGACGGCCAGAAATTTGCGCACGCCTGCGCGTTCGGCTTGCGTGCACAACTCGGCCAGCAGGGCGCGCCCCATCCCTTTGCGGTGGGCGTCCGAGGCCATGTAAATCGAGTCTTCGGCAGAAAAGCGGTAAGCCGGGCGGGGCTTGAACCAATTGCAATAGGCAAACCCCATCACGCGGCCTTCGTCCTCGACCACCAGATAAGGCAAGCCCTTGGACAGCACATCGGCGCGGCGACTGGCCATGTCGGCTTCGGTGGGGGGATCGATCTCGAAAGTGCCGGTACCGGTCAGGACGTGGTGGCGATAGATGGCGGTGATGGCCGGGATGTCTTCATCACGGCTGGGTCGGATCAGAGGCAAGGCAGGGCTCCCGTTGTATAATGGTGGGCTTTTCAGTGTGTCACTGGCCGGGTGGCCAGTTGCGTGTCTCAAACGCTGAAGGATACCGGGCATCTGGGCAATTGTTCCCAAGAAGCCCAACCACCCAAGGATAAATCATGGTTGTTATTCGTCTGAACCGCGGCGGCTCTAAAGCACGTCCTTTCTTCAACATCGTCGTCGCCGACAAGCGCGTGCGCCGCGATGGCCGCTTCTTGGAGCGCATCGGTTTTTACAACCCCACAGCCAAAGGCGGCGAAGAAGGTCTGCGCATTGCACAAGACCGCTTGACCTACTGGAAGAGCGTGGGCGCCCAGGCTTCTCCCACCGTGGAACGCCTGATCCGTCAAGCCGGCAAAGCCGCGGCCTGATCGGTCCGCACGGGTCATGCGTCCGCCTTTGGAAACAGTCGCACTGCCGGCTGATGCCATTGAAATTGGGCGTATCACCGATGCCTGGGGCATCAAAGGCTGGTTCAAGGTCTTGCCCCACAGCGCCTCGCCCGAGGCGCTTTTTTCTGCCAAAAGCTGGTTTTTGTTGCCGCCCGATCGGCCCATGAAGCCCCAGCGTGGCCAAGAGGCTGCAGCCTCTGCGCAGCAGGCCTGGCGCGAACCTTTGCTGCTCCACATCCTTGAAGTCAAAGACCATTCCGACACTGTGGTGGCGCGTGCCCAAGGCATTGACGACCGCAATGCGGCTGAATCCTTGCGCGGTAGCCGAATTTTTGTGCCCCGCTCGAGCTTCCCTGCCGCTGCCGACGGCGAGTACTACTGGGTGGACCTGATTGGCTTGCAAGTGATTAACCGCGAAGGTGTGGACCTGGGTCAGGTGCGCGACCTCATGTCCACCGGCCCGCAAACCGTGCTGGTCATCGAGGCTCCTGCCGAGGCAGAAGGCGACAAACCTGTCGAGCGCATGATCCCGTTTGTCGCGGCTTTCGTCGATGGTGTCGACCTGCCAACCAAGCGCATCACGGTCGACTGGCAGCCAGACTACTGAGCCGTCCTGGCCGTGGAGGGCCATCCCCATGCGCTTTGACATCATCACCCTGTTCCCCGAGTTGTTTGCGCCGCTGTTGACCAGCGGCATCACGCGCCGTGCCTACGAAAGCGGCTTGGTCGACGTGCGTTTGTGGAACCCGCGCGACCACGCCGAAGGCAATTACCGCCGTGTGGACGACCGCTCCTTTGGGGGTGGTCCGGGCATGGTGATGCTGGCCGAGCCCTTGTTCAAGTGCCTGAGCGCCATCCGTGCCGAGCGGCAAGAAGAAACGCCTGCGCCCTTGGTGTTGTTTTCGCCGATTGGTCAGACTCTCAACCACAGTGCGGTGGCCCAATGGTCAAGCAGCGCGGGCGCGGTGCTGCTGTGCGGCCGCTACGAAGGCGTGGACCAGCGATTCATTGACCAATACGTTGATCAGCAAATTAGTCTCGGTGACTTTGTGTTGTCTGGCGGAGAAATTGCGGCCATGGCCTTGCTGGACGCGGTGGCCCGTTTGCAGCCGGGTGTACTTAATGACGAGGGCAGCCACCAGCTCGACAGCTTCAACCCGGCGCTCGATGGTTTGCTGGACAGCCCGCACTACACCCGCCCCGAAGTCTGGCAAGGCCAGGCGGTGCCACCTGAATTGATGTCGGGTCACCATGCGCACATTGCGCGTTGGCGACGCGAACAAAGCCTGCGCCTGACGGCCTTGCACCGCCCCGAGTTGCTGGAGCAAGCCCGCGAGGCCGGTCGCCTCAGCCGCCAGGACGAGAGCTTTCTCAAACAGGCTTGCGCCAGCTTGTCCATTCCGGAGCTTGCGCCTGCTGCGAAAAAGCTATAATCAAGGACTTTTCGATCCTCTACCCGCCGCGATTTGGCTCAGTCATAGATTTAGTATGGCCTTTACAGCACAGAACGCCCCTTGTGTAGCGAGGCATGATCGGACGGAGTTCAAAAAATGAATTTGATTCAAACTCTTGAGCAGGAAGAAATTGCCCGTCTGGGTAAAACCATTCCTGAATTTGCCCCCGGCGACACCGTGATCGTCAGCGTCAACGTGGTGGAAGGTGCGCGCAAGCGTGTCCAGGCCTACGAAGGTGTTGTGATCGCCAAGCGTAACCGTGGCCTGAACAGCGGCTTCACTGTGCGCAAGATCTCCAGCGGCGAGGGTGTGGAACGCACGTTCCAGACTTACAGCCCCGTGATCGCCAGCATCGAGGTCAAGCGCCGTGGTGATGTTCGCCGCGCCAAGCTGTACTACCTGCGTGACCGCAGCGGCAAGTCGGCACGTATCAAGGAAAAATTGCCTCAGCGCAAAGCAGCACCTGCTGCCAAAGCGTAAAGCCTTTCCGGCCATACGAAAAAACCGCCCGGGCTTGCGCCCAGGGCGGTTTTTTTATGGGCGCTTCAAAACGCTCATGCCATCCCTCAGGCCATGAAAAAAGGCCTTGCCTGTGGAGGCAAGACCTTAAAGGGGATCTTGAAGTCCTGGGTTTTGCCCAGGAAAACGATCAGCCGCGTGTGATTTTCAGCACGCGGGTGCCGCCGCGCTTGCCTGCGGGGCCTTCGCCAGCGGCGTGGGGCTTGAAGTTGCTGGCACCAAACTGCTTGGGACCCCGGGCGAACTTGTCACCGGCCGCGCCGCGAGGGGCTGGGCGGGCAGCGTTGCGGTTGTCACCACCACGGTCTTCCCAGCGGCCGCCTTGACGAGGACCGTCCTGACGGGCGTCTTGGCGTGGGGCAGGGCGGCTGTCGCCACGGTCCCAGGGGTGAGCCGGAGCACCGCGCTGTTCAAAGCGGTCACCACGGGGCGCATCAAAACGGCCACCCTCTTTGCGGGCATCGAAGCGGGGTTCGCTGCGCTGCTCAAAACGGGGTTGCTCGTCGCGGAAGTTGCTGCGGGGTGCGCGGTTGTCAAAACCGCCGCCATCGCGATCACGGTTGCCACCGAAGTCGCGTCCACCAGCGGCGGGACGGCCACCACGGAAGCCGCCGCCTGCGTTGGCGTAATTGCGCTCACCGCCAAATCGGTCACCGCCACGGCCCATGGGCTTACGGGCTTCGGGCATGCGCATTTTGGGTTCGAGACCCGGAATCACTTCGGCCTTGAAGGGCTGGCGTGTATAGGCTTCAATGTCACCGATCTTGCGACGGTCACGCATTTCGGCAAAGGTCACGGCCAAACCATCGCGGCCAGCGCGGCCTGTGCGGCCGATGCGGTGGGTGTAGTCCTCGGCCTTCATCGGCAAGCCGAAGTTGAAGACGTGGGTGATGGTGGGCACGTCAATGCCGCGAGCGGCCACGTCGGTGGCGACCAGAATCTGGACTTGGCCATTGCGCAGCGCCATCAGGCGGCGGTTGCGCATGCCCTGGCTCAAGGCGCCGTGCAGGGCCACAGCCGAGAAGCCGTCTTGCTGCAGGTCAGCGGCCAAGCCGTCGCACTCGATTTGGGTGCTGGAGAACACGATGGCTTGGTCAATGGTGGCGTCACGCAACCAGTGGTCGAGCATTTGGCGCTTGTGTTGGGCGTTGTCGGCCCAGAACAGCACCTGCTTGATGTTGTTGTGCTTTTCTTGCGGGTTGTCGATCTGGATTTTCTGGACCGAAGAGCCGCCATCGTGCATCACGCGCATGGCGAGCTGCTGAATGCGCGGCGCAAAGGTGGCGCTGAACATCATGGTCTGGCGGCGCTGGCTGGTCATGTCGTTGATGTCGGCCAGGTCGTCCGAGAAGCCCAGGTCGAGCATGCGGTCGGCTTCGTCAACCACCAAGAACTGCACCTGGTCCAGCTTGATTTGCATCGAGCGTTGCAGGTCCAGCAAACGGCCAGGCGTGGCCACGACCAGGTTGGCGTTTTGCAGCTTGGCAATTTGCAGCTGGTAAGGAATGCCGCCGACCACGTTGGCCACGCGCAAACCGCGTGTGTGCTTGACCAGCTCGATGGCGTCTTGCGCCACCTGTTGGGCCAGTTCACGCGTGGGGCACAGGATCAGGGCGCCGGGTGTCGGGGCCTTGAAGTTGCGTGGGTTGGTGGGGTCTTTGCGTTTGGCACGCTTTGGGGCAGGTTCGCCCTTGGCGGCAGCGTCAGCGCAGGCTTGTTCAAACTCTGCGCGTTCAGCGGCTTCTTGTTCGGCCATTTGCTGGATCAGGGTGTGCAGCACGGGCAGCAAGAAGGCTGCGGTCTTGCCGCTGCCGGTCTGGCTGGAGACCATCAGGTCGGTGTAGCCGTTGGACTTGCCGTCTTTGGAGCCGCCCGCCGTGGGCAGCGCCAATGGAATGGCGCGCAATTGCACGGCAGTGGGCTGTGTGTAGCCCAGATCGGCCACGGCTTGCACCAGCTCAGGGGCCAGGCCCAGCTCGATGAAGCCGTTGGGCACGTCAGCGATAGCCTCTTCTTCTTCAGCCGCGGCTTCCACAGTGGCTTCGGGTGCGATCTCGGCTGTAGCCGCGACCATGATTTCAGTGGCCAAGTTACTTGGGGCAATTTGTGCCACGGTTTCTGTGGCGATGGATGTGTTTTCGGCAGACGACAAGTCGTCCTGCACTGTCTTCAGAGTGTCGGTCATGTGTGTATAAAAAACTCGCACGGAACAACGGCCGTCAACAGATTGCTGTTGATTTAGGCCGCAGGCACCGCAAGGTTGAAAAAACATCAACCATCAAACGGTGCTCGCGAGGGGCGCTGGGCGTGGAGCCTGGCCGCTGTGAGTGACCCTATCGTTGGGTCAAGGCATGAAGGGAGATGTATGAAACGCTGCACTTCTGTACAGCGAGCCAGCGATTATGGCACGGATCGGAAAAATTCGCTAGGGTTTTCCCTGAAAATCACAAACGGATGAAATGCTCGCGGTAATGCGCCAGTTCGTCGATGGATTCGTGCACATCGGCCAGCGCGGTGTGCTTTTGCTGCTTCTTGAAGTTGGCATACACCTCAGGCTTCCAGCGGCGCGACAGCTCTTTGAGGGTGCTCACGTCCAGGTTGCGGTAGTGGAAAAACGCTTCCAGCTTGGGCATGAACTTGACCAGAAACCGTCGGTCCTGGCTGATGGTGTTGCCGCACAGCGGCGAAGCGCTCTTGGGCACGTATTTTTTCAGAAAGGCCAGGATTTGCTCTTCGGCATCGGCTTCGCTGGTGGTGGAGGCTTTGACCTTGTCGATCAGCCCACTCTTGCCGTGGGTGCCCTTGTTCCACTTGTCCATCTGGTTGAGCAGTTCGTCGCTTTGGTGAATCACCAGCACCGGCCCTTCGATGCGGGGCGTGAGATGGGGGCCGGTCACGATCACGGCAATTTCCAGCAAGCGTTCCTTCTCGGGGTCCAGGCCCGTCATTTCACAATCGATCCAGACCAGGTTCTGATCGGATTTGGGCAGCTCGTTCGATTCTGGGGCGGGGGAGGTGTTCACTTCAGACATTCAGCAATTGTCGCCGATGATGCCCCCTGCATCGGGCGCAACCGGACCGCCCACAGACGCTCAGGTGCATGCGCACCTGCTGGCATGCCCTTGCACAAGCCGTGCAGACTGGGCGGCTTCTACAATCGACGCATGAATCCCTCTTTGACTTTGACCCTGACTTTGGTGATGGGCTTGCTAGCGCATGTGGCGCTCAAGTTCTGGCTGAACGCCCGTCAGGTGCGGCATGTGGCCCGCCACCGCGATACGGTGCCGCAGGCTTACGCCGACACCATGGCCTTGGCCGACCACCAAAAAGCCGCCGATTACACCCTGTCCAAAGCCCGCCTGTCGCAAATCGACATCGCACTCGATGCGGCTGTGCTGCTGGGCTGGACGCTGCTGGGTGGGCTGGATGCGCTCAACCAAGTGCTGCTGGGCTGGATGGGCCCGGGCATGGCGCAGCAAATCGCGCTGGTGTTGGGCTTCATGCTGGTGGGCGGACTCATCGGCCTGCCCTTGTCGCTGATGCAGACCTTTGGCGTGGAGCAGCGCTTTGGCTTCAACAAGATCACGCCTGCCTTGTGGCTGGCCGACATGGCCAAGGGGCTGGTGCTGGGTTTGGCGCTGGGCCTGCCATTGCTGTGGGTGGTGCTGTGGCTCATGCAAGCCGGGGGCGCCTGGTGGTGGCTGTGGGCCTGGGGGGTGTTGGTGGGCTGGCAGCTGTTTTTGATGGCGATTGCGCCCAACGTGATCATGCCGCTGTTTAACAAGTTCACTCCGCTGGAAGACGAGTCGCTCAAGGCCCGCGTGCAGGGATTGATGCAGCGTGCAGGCTTCACGGCCAAAGGTTTTTTTGTGATGGACGGTAGCCGCCGCTCGGCGCATTCCAATGCGTTTTTCACCGGCTTTGGCGCCAGCAAGCGGGTGGTGTTTTTTGACACCTTGCTCAAGCAGCTGAGCCCGGCAGAAATGGAAGCGGTGCTAGCCCATGAGCTGGGCCACTTCAAGCACAAGCACATCGTCAAGATGATGGTGATCAACTTTGCCATGACGCTGGCGGGCTTGGCGCTTTTGGGCTGGCTGGCGCAGCAGGTCTGGTTTTACACGGGCCTGGGCGTGATGCCGAATTTGTCGGGCAGCAACGATGCGCTGGCGCTGGTCTTGTTCATGCTGGTCACGCCGGTGTTCACTTTGTTCTTTGCGCCTGTGTCTTCTTGGCGCTCGCGCCAGCAAGAGTTCGAGGCCGATGCTTATGCGGTGTCGCAAACCCCGGGCAAGGACTTGTCCTCGGCTTTGCTCAAGCTCTACCAGGACAACGCTTCGACCTTGACGCCAGACCCTTGGTACGTGAAGTTTTATTACTCGCACCCCCCGGCCAGCGAGCGTTTGTTGAGGATGAAAAACGCATGAGCACTTCGGATATTCGCGCCCTCCAACCCACCGAGGTGATCATGGCGCTGAGCCAAATTTCGGGCTGGCGTTTGTCTGGCGATGGCGATCAGGTGGCCATCGAAAAGTCCTTTGAATTTGCCCAGCACACACACGCTTTGCTGTTCGTCAACAGCGTGGGCTGGTTGTCTGAAAAGCTCAACCACCACCCCGAACTGGTGCTGACCTACAAACGGTGTGTGGTGCGCTGGAACACGCACGATGTGCGCGGCTTGAGCCGCTTGGATTTTGAAGCGGCCACACAAACCGACGCCTTGTTAACGGCATGATGCGGCATGAATAAACCCAAAGCGCGCACGGCCTTGACCCCGGCCCACGATCTGGAGCCGGGCTTGGTGGTCGCCACCTATGGCCGCCACTGTCTGGTGGAGACACCCGAAGGCCGTCGCCTGATTTGCCACCCCCGGGGCAAGAAAAACCAGGTGGTGGTGGGCGACCAGGTGCTGTGGCAAATCGCGGGCGATGAAGGCAGCATCGAAAAACTGCAAGAGCGCCGCAACCTGTTCTACCGGCAAGACGAAATCCGCACCAAATCCTTTGCCGCCAACCTGGACCGCGTGCTGATCCTGATCGCGGCCGACCCTGAGTACTCGGAAAGCCAGCTGTCTCGCGCTCTGGTAGCGGCCGAGGCCGAACGCATCACGCCCATCATCGCGCTCAACAAAAGTGACCTGGCCCAGCCCTTCACCCAAGCCTGGGAGCGCCTGGCCCCATATCGCGCCATGGGTTACAGCGTCATGCCCATCAGCCTGAGCCCACGCAGTCCTGTGGCCGACGATGGCGTGACCGCCTTGTGTGCGCATTTACAGGGCCTCACCACCCTGGTGCTGGGGCCGTCGGGGAGTGGCAAAAGCACGCTGATCAATCGCCTGGTGCCCGATGCGCAGGTCGAGACTGGCGAGATTTCGCTGGCCCTCAACTCGGGCAAACACACCACGACCAGCACGCGCTGGTACTGGGTGCCCGCGCTCGATGCGGCAGGTGAAACGGGTGCTGCACGCACCGCCTTGATCGATTCACCCGGTTTTCAGGAGTTCGGCCTGCACCACATCGAGCCCACCCGCCTGGCCGAGTGCATGCCCGATTTGCGCAAGCACCTCGGCGGCTGCAAGTTCTACAACTGCACGCATTTGCACGAGCCCGGTTGCGCCGTTCTGGCGCAAGTTGAAACCGCTGAACACCCCGGTACCATTAGCGTGCGACGGCACCGCATTTACGCGCAGCTGTTTGAGGAATTGGGCCAGCAACGCTGGTGAGGACGTGCGTGGGCTTTTTCAGCCCACCAGATTGGCCATGGTCAGCAGGGCCACCAGCACCAACCACATGATCACCGTGCGCCAGACCAGGCCCACCACTTGGGCGAAGTGGGCGACTTCTGGAACACGTCCCGGTGTGCTGCTGCCGCCCGTCATCTCCGGGTTGTCGTCAGCCTCGTTGTCCGCTTGTAGGGTGGCACCGCCCAAGCGGATGTTGATGGCACCTGCCGTGGCGGCCAGGATCACGCCATCGTTGTCTTCTGGAAAGTTCTGTGCATGGTTGCGCCAGCCATCCATCGCGTCCTCAAAACTGCCCACGATCGCAAAGCCCAAAGCGGTCATGCGCGAGGGCAGCCAATCCATGGCCTGCCAGGCTCTGGAGGCCACAGAGCGCAAGGCCTCGCTCACCACCGAGCCGTCGGTGGTCGGCTCCTGCCAACGACGTTGCGCCAGTTCGGTCAGGCGGTAAACCACCGCGCCCACAGGCCCCAAGCCAATGATGGACAGGGCCGCATACCAAAAGAACACGCCGAACACATGGCGGTGAGCCGCGATCATCGAGAACTCGATCACATGCCGCACGATCTCGCTGCGCGGTATCTGGCCGACCTGCACCTGCTGCCACTCGGCCAGCAGTTCACGCGCTTGGGTCTCGTCACCGTTTTCCAAGGCTTCGCGAATCGCCGTGAAGTGGTGACTGAATTGGCGAAAGCCCAAGGTGACATAGAGCAGGGCCACGTTCCAGACCACGGCCAAGAGCCAGCCCAAACTCCATTCGATGGCCCAGTGCACCAGCATGGCCAACAGCGCCGGTCCCATGATCGTGATGCCCCAAGTGATCCAGGCTTGATGCCGCACGCCCGCGTCAAATGTGCGGGCGACCCAGGCGACCCAACGTTTGACTGTGGTGTAGATCGCATTCACGGGGTTCAAGGGATGGGCCTGCTCCAGCACCAGCGCCAACAGGATTGCAAAAAAACTCATGGCGTCCTCATGGGGCGGGGTTGACGACCAAAAAACGGTAGAAGTTACGAAGCATAGCGGCTGTGGCTCCCCAGATGAAACGCTCGACTGGATTGCATTGACCGTCGGGCGTCATCCGGGTTTCTTGGTAGGGCATTGAAAACCATTGCCGCCGGGCGCCTTGCCACTCGAACGCATGGCGACGGTGGTGGGCGGGATTCATCAAAAATTCAAGTGGCACCTCGAACACATCTTGAACCTCATCCGCATTTGGGTTCAGCTCGAACTCGGGCGACACCAAGCCAACGACGGGCGTGACCCAAAAAGAAGTGCCCGTGACATACACCGGCAATTCGCCAATGACCTGCACATGATGGGGGTCCAGGCCCACCTCCTCTTGAGCTTCACGCAGCGCCGTCGCTTGTCGGCTGGCATCGCTGGGGTCGACCTTGCCACCTGGAAAGGCGATTTGCCCGGAATGTGTGGCCATGTGGTTGGCACGCTGGGTGAGCAGCACGGTTGACTGAGACACATCGGGGCCGCGCATGACGATCGGCACCAACACCGCTGCCTGGGCCGGCTCTCGTGTGGAAAAAGAGGTTTCCCGCTCGACTTCGGGCTGCCAGATGGGAGGCCGTTCAAACCGGGCGCGAAGGGCATCGGGCAACAAATGGGCCGACGGCACCGCGGGCATATCGTGGTCGATGCGCCAAACCGGAACATTGCGGGGATCAAAAGTCAAAGAACTGGACACAGAGGGTATTTATAACCGAGACAGAGGCCACCTTTAGAATGAGCGCCGCTGCACCTTTTAGCAGCGTTATTTTTATCGATATAGGTTGACACCATGAAGCGTGATTATTTTTCTCACAACACCTCGTCTGACCGCCGTTTTGGCGAACACCGATCCGGCACCTGCATGGCGCTCATCGACGGACGTTTCCTGATCTGGATGGCCCAGCAAGGCGCGGTCGGGACCACCGGCGAGTCGGTCAATCGCCAGGGCCTGCTAAATTTGTTGTCGCAAGCGCTGGCGCATGCCGGGCTGGATGTCGACTTGCGCCGCATTTACTGGTACAGCGACCGCTCGGATGGGCTGATCATTGACGACCAGATCGTGCGTCTGGTGCAAACGCACGATGCCGATGGCGGCGCGTCCTTGCTGCGCTCCTTGGGGCATGACCTCAAACAGCTGGCCGAGCACCATGCCTGCGACCATGTGTTGGTGGCCAGTGACGATGAACGCTTTTTGGCCACCATCGACGAGGCTCAGTTGAGCGGCCTGAGCGTGCACCTGCTGGCCGACGAGTCGGCCCGCAACATGCCCCAAATGGTGCGCACCGATCCAGGCTGGGCCCGCCTGCTGTCCCAGGCCGATCGCCGCGTGGTGGTCAACTCCCAGGCCTTGGCCGACATGCTGCAAGGCAAGTTGCCCACCGGTATGGGGCTGGCTGTAGAAGACGTGGAAGAGTTGCGCAAGTCGATGCACGAAGTCATCACCGCCTGGTGGGCCGATGAACCCGAAGACCTGCGCGAAGACCTGCGCGATGCGCTGCAGATCAGCCGGGGTATCCCCCAAGAGGTGGACCGTCAGCTGCTGCTGCGCATGCGCCAGCGCTTGGCACGCGCCTTGAGTCTGCCGGAGAAAAAAATGCTGCGCGAAACCTTGCGTGCCGTGGTGGCGGAGCCTGCGACTTTGCCCGCACCTGCACTGGAAGGTTTGCCCCCCGACACCGACGAATAAAAACCTGGGGCGGCTTGTCCGCCCGTGGCGCGTCAAAAAGCCCCGATGCTTGCGCATCGGGGCTTTTGTTTGGGCGGCCGGGTTGGCGCAGTCAGGCGCTTAACTGCCAATGCCTTGTGCTATGGGCAGCAGAGCTGCTGCCCATGGCCGGGCATCAAGCTTGGGCGTGGTATTGGGTGATGCGTTCGACTTCGTTTTTGGAGCCCAGCACCACGCTCACGCGCTCGTGCAGCTGGCTCGGTTGCAGATCGAGGATGCGTGTCTTGCCGTTGGTCGCAGCACCACCGGCTTGCTCGATCAGCCAGCTCATGGGGTTGGCTTCGTACAGCAGGCGCAGCTTGCCGGGTTTGTGCGGCTCGCGCTTGTCCCAGGGGTACATGAAGACGCCGCCGCGGGTCAGGATGCGGTGCACGTCGGCCACCATGGAGGCGATCCAGCGCATGTTGAAGTCCTTGCCGCGCGGGCCCTCCTGGCCTTGCAGGCATTCGTCGATGTAGCGGCGCACGGGTTCGTCCCAGTGACGCATGTTGCTCATGTTGATGGCGAACTCTTTGGTGTCGGCAGGCACTTGCACGTTTTCTTGGGTCAGCACAAAAGAGCCTTGTTCGCGGTCCAGCGTGAACATGGCCACGCCATCGCCCACGGTGAGCACCAGGGTGGTTTGGGGACCATACACGCAGTAACCTGCGGCCACTTGCTGTTTGCCTGGTTGTAGGAAGTCCTGTTCAGTGACGCCCTGGCTAGCCTCGGACTTTTTGAGTACGCTGAAAATGGTGCCGATGCTGACGTTGACATCGATGTTGGACGAGCCGTCTAGCGGGTCAAACATGAGCAGGTATTCGCCTTGCGGGTAGCGGTTGGGCACCAGGTAGATGCTATCCATCTCTTCGGAGGCCATGGCCGCCAGATGCCCACCCCATTCATTTGCCTCGATCAGCACTTCGTTGGCGATGATGTCCAGTTTCTTTTGCACTTCGCCTTGCACGTTCTCGCTGTCGGCACTGCCCAAAACACCGCCCAAAGCGCCTTTGTTGACGGCGTGGCTGATGCTTTTGCAGGCGCGGGCCACCACTTCGAGCAACAGGCGCAGCTCGGCCGGAATATGGCCTTTGTCGCGTTGCTGCTCCACCAGGTAGCGGGAGAGGGAAATTTTGGGGCTCATGTTGATTCCTAAGGTTCAGGCCGAATGTTCAGTCAGCACCGTCAGGCCGCACTCAGTGCGCGACTGATGACCTCGCGCACGTCGTTCGACAGGTCTGTTTTGGCCGCCACGCGCTCGATGGCGACTTTGGCTGCGCTGCGGTAAGGCTCGGCCAGGCGGCTCCAGCGGTCCATGGCGCGGGCCAGGCGTGCGGCCACTTGGGGGTTGATGGCGTCGAGCGCCAGCACCTGCTCGCTCCAATAGACATAGCCTGCGGCGTCCGGGCGGTGGAATCCGGCCGGGTTGGCACTGCAGTAGCTGAAGATCAGGCTGCGGGCGCGGTTGGGGTTGCGCAGGCTGAAGTCAGGGTGTTGCATGAGCTGGCGCACACGCGGCAGCACATCGCCTGCGCGGTCAGGGGCACCGGCCTGCAAGGCAAACCATTTGTCGATGACCAGGGCTTCGTGCTGGAACAGCTTGTGAAAGATCGCCAGCGCGTCTTGCGCCAGGGCATGGCCGCTGACCACCAGGGCTGACAAGGCGTTGAAGCGGTCGGTCATGTTGCCCGCGTCCTTGAATTGCTGGTACACCCGGCCGGGCGTGACGGCGTCGCCACTGCGCACAGCGGCCACGCACAGCATGGTCATGGCTAGACCGGCCAGAGCACGGCGGCCGCTCGACTTCGCGTCAGGTGAGTAAGCGCCGTTGTTTTTATGCGCGTCCCAGGCCCAGTGCCAGTCGGCTTGCAAGGCCGTGGCCAGTTGCAGGCGCATGTTTTCGCGCAGCGCATGCACGCGCTGTGGGTCCACCACATCCAGCTGGTCAGCGATGTAGTTCTCACTGGGCAGGGTGAGCGCCAGATCCTTGAAGGCGGCATCCAGCGTGGGGTGGCGCAGCACATTGCGCAGGGCTGCCACCAGGGCCTGGGACAGCACCGGCTGGCCCGTCAAGTCCTTGTTGTGGTGAATGGCGTCGGTGGCGTTTTTCAGCATCAGGCGCTGGCCCGCTTCCCATTGGTTGAATGGGTCGCTGTCGTGGGCCAACAGGATCAGCAGGTCGTCGGCGTTCAGGCCGTCTTCGAGCACCACGGGAGCGCTGAAACCGCGCAACAGTGAGGGCACGGGTTCGCTGTCGATGTTGACAAAGGTGTAGCTGGCGCTGGCCTCGGTCAGCACCAAGGTTTGCTGTGCCACGGTTTCGTTGGCGCCAGTCAGCTGCAAGGGCAGGGCAGCACCGTCGCGGCTCAGCAGACCCAAGGTGACGGGAATGACAAAGGGCGCTTTGCGGTCCTGATCAGGGGTGGCTGGGCAGCTTTGGCTGAGGGTGAGGGTGTAGGTGCGCTCGGCCGCGTTGTAGGCGCCCGCGGCTTGCAGCCGCGGGGTGCCCGCCTGGCTGTACCAGTGTTTGAAAGCGGCCAGGTTATGAGCCAGCGCCGAGCCGGGGTTGGCATCGGCAATCGCTTGCGCAAAGTCGTCGCAGGTCACGGCCTGCCCGTCGTGGCGTTCAAAGTAGAGCTTCATGCCCTTGGCAAATCCATCGCGACCCAGGCTGTCAGTGGGCGTGGCCACCAGCGTTTGCATCATGCGAACGACTTCTGAGCCTTTTTCGTAGATGGTGACGGTGTAGAAGTTGTTGATTTCCACATAACTGTCGGGCCGAACCGGATGGGCCATGGGGCCGGCGTCTTCGGCGAACTGCACGGTGCGCAGCACGCGCACGTCTTCGATGCGCTTGACGGCGCGGGCACTGGCCACGCCTGCCATGTCTTGGCTGAACTCCTGGTCGCGGAAAACCGTCAGGCCTTCTTTGAGTGAGAGCTGGAACCAGTCGCGGCAGGTGATGCGGTTGCCAGTCCAGTTGTGGAAGTATTCGTGGCCCACGACGGATTCGATGTTGCCGAAATCCATGTCGGTGGCGGTGGCCGGGTTCGCCAACACGTACTTGGTGTTGAAGATGTTCAGGCCTTTGTTTTCCATCGCGCCCATGTTGAAGTCGCTGGTGGCGACGATCATGAAGCGCTCCAGGTCCAGCGGCAGGCCAAAGCGGGCTTCGTCCCAGGCCACGCTGGCCATGAGCGAATTCATCGCGTGCTCGGTCTTGTCCAGATCGCCAGGGCGCACGAAGACCTGCAACAGGTGCTCTTTGCCGCTGCGGCTCAAAATGCGCTGCTCACGCGCAACCAACTGACCTGCGACGAGTGCAAACAAATAGCAGGGCTTTTTGTGCGGGTCGACCCACTTGGCGAAGTGGCGACCGTCGTCCAGCCTGCCTTGCTCGATGAGGTTGCCATTGCTCAGCAACACCGGGTATTTGGCCTTGTCGGCACGCAGCGTGACGGTGTAGCTGGCCATCACGTCCGGGCGGTCGAGGAAGTAGGTGATGCGGCGAAAGCCTTCGGCCTCGCACTGGGTGAAGAACGAGTCGTTGCTGACGTACAAGCCCATCAGCTGAGTGTTCTTCTCGGGATTGCAGGTGGTGAAGATTTCCAGATCGAAGGCGTCAGGGCCCCCCTCTTCAAAGCACGGCAGGTTTTCCAGAACCAGCTGCTTGCCGTCCATCTTGAACGACGTGCCCGCGCCATTGACCAACACCCGGGCCAAGTTGAGGTCTTCGCCATCCAGGCGCAGCGGCTGGGCTGCCACGTCGGGGTTACGGCGCAGGCGCATCTTGTTCAACACGCGGGTTTTGCTGGGGTCGAGGTCGAACGTCAGATCGACCGTGTCGATCCAGAAAGCCGGGGCGGCGTAAGCCTCCCGGTGAATCGCGGTAGGTTGTCCTTCACGCATCACATGAATCCTGTCTTGATTGTTGCATCGTCATTGCGAGCGCAGCGTGGCAATCCAGAGCATCTGGACTGTCGCGCTTCGCTCGCAATGACGGGGTTGGAAGCATCTCTGTACGTGTTGACTTGGCGATCAGAGGCCTTGTTTCAGTGAGGCTTCGATGAACGCATCCAGGTCGCCATCGAGCACTTTTTGGGTGGCCGAGATTTCGACGTTGGTGCGCAAATCCTTGATGCGGCTGTTGTCCAGCACATAGCTGCGGATCTGGTGACCCCAGCCCACATCGGTCTTGGTGTCTTCCAGCTTTTGCTGCTCTTCCATGCGTTTGCGCATCTCGAAGTCGTACAGGCGCGAGCGCAGGCGTTGCCAGGCCACGTCGCGGTTGCTGTGCTGGCTGCGGCCGTCCTGGCACTGCACCACGATGCCGGTGGGGATGTGCGTCAGGCGCACGGCCGAATCGGTCTTGTTGATGTGCTGACCGCCCGCGCCGCTGGCGCGGAAGGTGTCGGTGCGCACATCCGACGGGTTGATATTGATCTCGATCGAGTCGTCGATCTCGGGATAAACGAACAGCGAGGCAAACGAGGTGTGGCGGCCGCCCGACGAGTCAAACGGGCTCTTGCGAACCAAACGGTGCACGCCGGTTTCGGTGCGCAGCAGGCCAAAAGCGTATTCGCCTTCGATCTTGATGGTCGCGCCCTTGATGCCTGCCGTGTCGCCGGGGGTTTCGTCTTCCACCGTGGCTTTGAAGCCTTTGCGTTCGGCGTATTTGAGGTACTGGCGCAGCAGCATGCTGGCCCAATCGCAGGCTTCCGTGCCACCCGCGCCGGCCTGGATGTCGATGAAACAATTGAGCGGATCGGCCTCGTGACGGAACATGCGGCGGAATTCGAGGTCTTCCACGAGCTTGGCCAGTTTGGCGGCTTCGGCCTCGATGGTCAGCAGGCCTTCTTCATCGCCTTCTTCCTTGCTCATTTCGAACAATTCAAGGTTGTCGGCCAGTTCGTTGGTCAAGGTGGTGATGGTCACCACCACGCCGTCCAGGGCTTTTTTTTCTTTGCCCAATTCCTGGGCTTTTTTCGGGTCGTTCCAGACCGTGGGATCTTCAAGCGATGCGTTGACGGTTCTCAACCGTTCAGATTTGGCATCGTAGTCAAAGATACCCCCGTAACTCGTGGGTACGAGCGGTCAGGTCTGTGAGGGATGCGCCGATTTGGTTGATGCGTTCTGCGTCCATGATGAAGGTGTCCGGTTCGGTAAACCGGGCATTTTCTCATGAGTTGATGCCGCGCACCCCTGCAGGGTGGCTTAAAACTGCCGTCCGTAAGAGAACATCAGGGCTGCAGTGCCCAGAAACTTGAGCTGCACCGAATCGTGCTGGGTCAGTTTGTAGCCCAGGGCCGGGATGATGGCGGGGTTGAAGCCTTTGTAATTCAAGGGCACTTTATTCTCATACGGGGATACGTAGCCATACATCAGCCCCCCGGTGACTTTGGCGAACAGTTGCGGCATACCGAACAGGTTGTTGAACTGTTGACCGGCATACACGTACACCGAGGGCTGTCCAAACGAATTGCTGAAAAAGCTCACGCCACACAAGCGGTCGCCTGGCAATTGCTCGTCCAGCGCCACCAGCACCACGTGCTTGTGGTCGGGGTTGTTGCTGAAATGGTAGGTGTAGGGCGAGAACGTGAATTCCCCACGGTGCGCAGGCTCTGGTGCGCCTTTGACGGCCAGAAAGTCTGGGCAGTAAGGGCTGGTGGCGTCTGCATGCGCCGAAGTGAACAGCATGGTCAAGGCCACAGCCAGGCTCAAGCGGGAAAGGGAAGAGAGGGACATGGCCAACAGTCATCAAAACTAAAACGACCTGATTTTAGGGCGCCTCAGCGCATGAACCTTTCAAGCAAAGCGGCCAGGGCCTGTGGTTGGTCGTGGTGCAGCATGTGGCCGGCGTCCTGGATCACGGCTTCTTCCAATTGGGGCACAGCCTTCAGGCGCTCATGGAATTCGGCCAATGTGTATTGCCCTTTCCACCATTGGCTGAGCGAATCGTCCGAGGCTTCCACGGCCAACACGGGGGCGCTGATGCGGCGGTACATGGCCAGCGCTTCTTCGACGTGGAACAAATACGGGTTGACGACCTTGTGGGCCGAGTCGCCCAGGATGCGCCACTGGCCATCGGGGCCTGGGCGGGCCCAATGCTGGGCCAGCCAATCGGCTTTGTCCTGGCTCAGGCGGCGGTTGGTTTTCATCAATCGGGCAGCCACACCTGTGGCGTCCGGGTAGGCCTTGAGCGTGTTATCGCCCACGCGTTGGGCTTTGAGCTCATCGAGCCACTGGGCCATGCGGGTAGGGGCTTGGGCAGGCTTTGTGGCGGCCATGCCAAAGCCTTCAAGGTTGACCAGGCGGCGGATGCGCTCAGGGCGGGTGCCCGCGTACGTCATGACCACATTGCCGCCCATGCTGTGACCGACCAGATCGATCACTTGCCCGGGGTAGAGCGCATCAAGCAGTGCGTCCAGGTCGGCCAAATAGTCGGGAAACCAGTAGCTGTCGGTGGGCGGGGTCTCGGTCAGGCCATAACCTCGCCAGTCCATGGCGATGATGGGCCGTTGGCTGACAAATGCTTCGCTGAAGGCGTCGACCATGAATTGGTACGACGCGGCCACATCCATCCAACCGTGCGCCAGCACGAGCGGGGTCGCATCGGGCGTGGCCGTGCCCCATTGGCGGACGTGGTAGCGGCAGCCGCGCAGCGGCACCCAGTGGCTTTGTGATTCGCGTAAAACTTGGTACATACTTTCGATCATAAGGAGACACACGATGAGCGTCAGTCGCAACCAGGACCGTCCAGCACAGCACTCGAAGAAAGCCGCAGCTGACCGTTACCTCGCCATCCACCAAGGCTTTGGCTGGAAGGTGCCTAAGCGCTTCAACATGGCGCAGGCTTGTTGCGGACGATGGGCTGCCAATGCCGCCACGGCCCGGCGCGTCGCCATCCGCGAGCATCTGGCCGGGCAGGGCCTGGGCCAGAGCTGGACCTTTGGCCAGCTGCAAACCGCGGCCAACCGCCTGAGCCGGGTGCTGCAGGCGCAGGGCGTGCAGCGCGGCGACCGGGTGGCGATTGTGTTGCCCCAGCGTTTTGAAACCGCCGTGGCCTACATGGCGGTGCTGCAAATGGGCGCGGTGGCCATGCCCCTGTCCATGCTGTTTGGGCCCGAGGCGCTGTCCTTTCGCATCAACGACAGCCAGGCCCGCGTGGCGGTGTGCGACGAATCCACCGTGCAAGCCTTGCAGCAGGCCCGGCCCGACTGCCCCGGCTTGCAAACCCTGATCGGGGTGGGTCAGGCAGGGGCTTCGGCCGACCTCGACTACGCACAAGCCGTGAGCAGTCAGGCCACATCGTTCAAAGCCGTGAGCACCCTGGCCGAAGACCCGGCGGTGCTGATCTACACCAGCGGCACCACCGGTAACCCCAAGGGTGCACTCATCCCGCACCGGGCGCTGATCGGCAACCTCACGGGTTTTGTGTGCAGCCAGAACTGGTTTGGCTTTGACCCGTTTGACGCCAGCCGCCCGTCCAAAGCCGTGTTCTGGTCGCCCGCCGACTGGGCCTGGACCGGCGGCCTGATGGACGCCTTGTTGCCCAGCCTGTATTTTGGGCGGCCCATCGTGGCTTTCAACGGGCGCTTTTCACCCGAAGCGGCCTTTGAGATTTTGCAAAGCCACGCGGTTACGCACACGTTTTTGTTCCCCACGGCGCTCAAAGCCATGATGAAAGCCGTGCCCGACGTGAAGGCCCGTTACAAACTCAAGCTGCAAGCCATGATGAGCGCGGGCGAGGCGGTGGGCGATGCGGTGTTTGCGTATGTCCAGCAGCGGATGGGCGTGACGGTGAACGAGATGTTTGGCCAGACCGAGATCAACTACGTGGTGGGCAACTGCACCCGCTTGTGGCCCGCCAAGCCCGGCAGCATGGGCAAGGGCTATCCCGGCCACCAGGTTGCGGTCATCGACGAGGCCGGGCAGCTGTGCCCGCCCGGCACGCCGGGTGAGGTGGCTGTGAACCGCTTTGATGTGCACGGCCACCCGGACCCGGTGTTCTTTTTGGGTTACTGGAACAACGCCAAAGCCACGCAGGCCAAGTACACGGGCGACTGGTGCCGCACGGGCGACATGGCGGTGGCGGACGAGGACGGCTACCTTTGGTACCAGGGCCGCACCGACGACATGTTCAAGGCCGCCGGTTACCGCATCGGGCCGGGTGAGATCGAGAACTGCCTGGTCAAGCACCCCGCCGTGCAGAATGCCGCCGTGGTGCCCAAGCCCGACGCCGACCGGGGCGCTGTGGTCAAGGCCTATGTGGTGCTGTCACCCGACTGGTTGGCCCGCAGACCCACCGGGTCGGGGCAGGCCAGCTTTGACGACGAGGTGCGCCGCGAACTGCAAGCCCATGTGAAGGGTCTGCTGGCCCCCTATGAATACCCAAAAGAAATCGAGTTCATCGACCAGCTGCCCATGACCACCACCGGCAAAGTGCAGCGGCGCGTCTTGCGGCTGCAAGAAGAGGCCAGGGCCACCGAGTTGGCCAAAAGGCCGTGACAAAATAGACTTCTTGCCCATGCGTCCAAGCCCGCAGGGCTTGCGGATTCTGGGGCTGTCCTGAGATGGCCCCCTCTTTTTTTTCAAAAAACAACAGGACACACCATGAAACTCGTTCAACTCGGCCAGACCGATTTGCAAGTCACGCCCATTTGTCTGGGCACCATGACCTTTGGCCAGCAGGTCAACGAAGCCGATTCGCACGCCATCCTGGACCGCTCGCTGGATGCCAGCATCAACTTCATCGACACGGCCGAGATGTACGCCGTGCCCGCTTCGGCCGAGACCTGCGGCGCGACGGAAACCTTCATCGGCAACTGGTTCGCCAAGCACCCCGGTGCCCGCGAAAAACTGGTGTTGGCGACCAAGGTGGCGGGCCCCTCGCGCGGCATGCCCTGGATTCGTGAAGGTTCGGGCATGACCGGGCAAGACATCCTGAACGCCTGCGACGGCAGCCTGCGCCGCCTGCAAACCGATGTGATCGACCTGTACCAGATCCACTGGCCTGAGCGCCATGTGCCGGTCTTTGGCATGACGTATTTCGACCCGGCCAAGGACAAATCGGTCACCTCGATCCACGAGCAACTCGAAGCCCTGGCCAAACTGGTCAAGGCGGGCAAGGTGCGCCACATCGGTCTGTCCAACGAAACGCCTTACGGTGTGCACGAGTTTGTGCGCCTGGCCGAGCAGCATGGCCTGCCGCGTGTGGCCACGGTGCAAAACCCCTACTGCCTGGTCAGCCGCACCTATGACAACGGGCTGGACGAGACCTGCTACCGCCTGAATGTGTCGATGCTGGCGTATTCGCCGCTGGGTTTTGGCTTGCTGACTGGCAAATACGACAACGACGACCTGAAAGGTCCGCTGGTGCCTGATGGTGGCCGCATCGCCCGCTACGACTCGATGCGCAAACAACGCTGGGGCCGCCCGGAGGCGCTGGTGGCCGCCCGCCGCTACAACCAGCTGGCCCGCGACAACGGCATGACACCGACCCAGATGGCGTTGGCGTTTTGCTATCACCGCTGGAGCGTGGCCAGCACCATCATCGGTGTGACTTCGCTGGCGCAGCTCAACGAAGACCTGGCCGCCTGGAACACGCAGTTGACGCCCGAAGTGCTCAAGGCGATCGACGACATCCGCTGGGAAATGCGCGACCCGGCTTTGTGACGTGGCTGGGTGATATTGGGCGATGGCCAAGAAAGACAAAGTCAGCGAAACCCCAGCCACAGCGCTCTTGCGTCAGCACGGGGTGAGCTTCACCGAGCACCCCTATGAATATCTGGAACACGGCGGGGCCCAGCACAGCGCACAGGTGTTGGGCATGGACCCGTTTGCGGTGGTCAAAACCCTGATCATGCAGGACCAGGATGCCAAGCCCTTGGTGGTGCTGATGCACGGCAACCGCAAGGTGTCCACCAAAAATCTGGCGCGGCAGATCGGTTTGAAGTCGGTCGAGCCCTGCGCCCCCGAGGTGGCCAACCGGCACAGCGGTTACCTGGTGGGCGGCACCTCGCCGTTTGCCACGCGCCGCGCCATGCCGGTCTTCATCGAAGAAAGCATCCTGGCTTTGCCGCGCATCTGCATCAACGGTGGCCGGCGCGGTTATCTGGTGGGCATCGACCCGCAGGTGTGTGTGCAGCTGCTGGGCGCCCAGCCCGTGAACTGCGCACTGGCAGAATGACGCCCGTACAAGAACAAGGGAGCTTTCGATGGATGTGTTGATTCCGGTGGCCGTGGTGTTGGCCAGTTATTTGATGGGCTCGCTCAGCTTCGCGGTGATCGTGAGCCGCCTGATGGGGCTGAACGACCCGCGCAGCTATGGCAGCAAAAACCCCGGCGCTACCAACGTGCTGCGCTCGGGCAGCAAAAAAGCAGCCATTCTGACTTTGTTGCTGGATGCCTTCAAGGGCTGGTTGCCGGTGGCGCTGGTGCTGACTTACGGGCCAGAACAGGGTTTGGGCGCCAGCACGGCCGCCTTGGCGGGCTTGGCTGCATTTTTGGGGCACCTCTACCCGGTATTTTTTGGTTTCGTCGGCGGCAAAGGCGTGGCCACTGCGGTGGGCGTGCTGGTGGGGGTCAACGGTTCATTGGCCCTGGCCACCGTGCTGAGCTTTGCCATTGTCTTGTACTTCAGCCGCTACGTGTCTCTGGCTTCGATGGTGGCTGCGGTGTTCGCGCCTGTTTTTTACCTGTTTGGCGACGGTGTGGCCTGGCAAGCCACTTCGCCCGAGGTCTTGAGCCTCGCCGTCATGGCCTTGCTGCTGGTCTGGCGTCACCGTGAAAACATCAACCGCCTGCTGGCGGGCACCGAATCCAAACTGGGTCAGAAAAAAGCATGAGCCAAGATATTCAGAGGTTGCACGTGGCAGCCCGTTACAGCGAAGCGGCTGTTTTCAATGGTGTGGTGTACCTGGCGGGCATGGTCCCCGAGTGCGAAGCCACCGACATCCGAAGCCAAACCGCCGATGTGTTGCGGCAGATCGATGTGCGCCTGGCCGAGGCGGGCAGCGACAAAACCCGCATCCTGCGCACCCAGATTTACCTCAAAGACATTGCCGACATCACCGCCATGAACGAGGTGTGGGACGCCTGGGTGGTGGCCGGCAGTGCGCCGCCTCGGGCCACGGTGCAGGCAGCGCTGGCCAATCCGGCCTATTTGATCGAGGTGGTGGTCACGGCGGCAGTCAAACCCTGACAAGCCCTGACGCAGGAGGCGGCTAGGGACGAAAAAAATGGGCATCGCAGGATGCCCATTTTTTGTTCTGATCAGCCCCGCATCACATGCGCTCAAAAATCGCCGCGATGCCCTGACCGCCCCCGATGCACATGGTGACCAGCGCGTAGCGGCCTTGGATGCGCTGCAGCTCGTACAAGGCTTTCACGGTGATCAGCGCGCCCGTGGCGCCAATGGGGTGGCCCAGCGAAATGCCCGAGCCGTTGGGGTTGACCTTGGCGGGGTCCAGGCCCAGCTCGCGCGTCACGGCGCAGGCTTGGGCGGCAAAGGCTTCGTTGGCCTCGATCACGTCCAGGTCGTTGACCGTGAGGCCGGTGCGCTTGAGCACGGCTTGCGTGGCGCTGATCGGGCCCACGCCCATGATCTTGGGGTCCAGACCTGTGTGGGCGTAACCCACCAAGCGTGCCAGGGGCTTGGCACCCCGGGCCTTGGCGGCGCCGGCTTCCATCAGCACCACGGCAGCGGCTGCATCGTTGATGCCTGAGGCGTTGCCAGCGGTCACGGTGCCGTTTTCTTTCACGAACACGGGCTTGAGCTTGGCCATGTCTTCGATCTTGCAGCCAGGGCGGAAGTGCTCGTCGGTGGCGTAGGCGACATCACCTTTTTTGCTTTTCAGCATGACGGGCAGGATCTGATCCTTGAAGCGGCCCTCTGCCGTGGCGCGTTCGGCGCGGTTGTGGCTTTCCAGCGCCAAGGCGTCCTGCATTTCGCGTGTGATGCCGTATTTGGCGGCCACGTTTTCAGCGGTCACGCCCATGTGGATGTTGTGGAAGGGGTCGTGCAGGGCGCCGACCATCATGTCGACCATCTTGGTGTCGCCCATGCGCACGCCCCAGCGTGAGCTCAGGCTGGCGTAGGGGGCGCGGCTCATGTTTTCCGCGCCGCCGCCAATGGCGATGTCGCAGTCACCCAGCAGAATGGACTGGCTGGCGCTGACGATGGCCTGCAGGCCCGAGCCGCACAGGCGGTTGACGTTGAAGGCGGGGGTGCCTTCGGCGCAGCCGCCGTTGATGGCCGCCACGCGCGACAAATACATGTCTTTGGGCTCGGTGTTGACCACATGGCCGAACACCACATGGCCCACGTCTTTGCCGTCGGTGCCCGCGCGGGACAGGGCTTCGCGCACGACTTGCGCGGCCAGCTCGGTGGGCGGGATGTCTTTGAGGCTGCCGCCATAGGTACCAATGGCGGTGCGCACACCGCTGACCACAACAACTTCACGGCTCATGGGAGGTCTCCAGATTTAAAAAAAATTGACAAATGGGGATGGGGTACAACGCCGACCAGTGTCCGGCGCAATGGCTACAGCGGCCTGACAAGCTCAACGTTCAACGTTCAACGCTTAGCCCCGCACATCGGCCACGGGTTCACGCCCGAAGTCGGGTCGGGCCAAAAAGCGCAGCACCTGCTCGGCCGCCTGTGCGGGCGAGCTGAGCTGGCCTTGGGCCTTGAGCTGCAAAAACTTCGACTGGTCCGGAAAAGCCTCGCCCGCCGCACCGCGCAGCTGCACCTGCATGTCGGTGTCGATCACACCGGGGGCGAGCGAGCAGACTTTGGCACCGTTGGGGTGCAAGGCTTCGTCCAGCGCCAGGCAGCGGGTGAAATGGTCCATGCCCGCTTTGGCGGCGCAGTAACCCGCTTGCGAAGCCATGGGGTAACGGCCCAGGCCCGATGAAATGTTGAGCAGTTTGCGGGGCACGGGCCAATCCTGCGTCGCCCCTAAAAACGCCGCACTCAGCGCCATGGGGGCTTCCAGGCCCACGCGCAGGGCCAAGGCCAGGTCAGCAGGCTGGGACTGGCGCAGCGGCGCGATGGGCGGGATGACGCCTGCGTTATTGATCAGGCTGGCACTGGCGAAATCCGCCGGGTTCTGGCTTTGCAGCCATTCGCGCAGGCGCTCGCTGGCGCCTTGGCCATCGGCCAGGTCGTGGGTCCATTGCGTGAGCGGCACATCCGCCTTTTGGGCGGCGGCAGCCAGATCGGGGTTGGCGTGGCGCGAGATGCACAGCAGGGTGTTGCCCTTTTGCAGCAGCTGCTGCGCCATGGCCAAACCCATGCCGCGTGAGGCGCCGGTAAGAATGTAGAGGTGTTGTGACATGGGCGCCATGTTAGGGGCGGCACCGCGAATACGCGGTGCCGCAGATGACAAGGCGCCAAACAGGGCTCAGCTGCCTTGCGCTGCCCTAATCCGGTTCACCTGCAAGGGCGTGACCTCGCCCGCCTGGTGGCCCCAGCGGGTGCGCAGATGGGTCAGCACGGCTGCGATGTCGCGGTCGTCGAGCTCCAGCACCGCAGGCGGCATGCCAAAGGGGCGGGGGTGGCCATGGGTGGCGGGGCCGTAGCCACCGTACAGCACCAGCTGCACCAAGTTGGTGGGGTCGTTCAGCAGCACGGCTCGGTTGCCAGCCAAGGCGGGGTAGGCCACCTCGCCCGACGCGGTTTTGACGCCCTCGCCCTGTTCACCGTGGCATTGCAGGCATTGTTTTTCGTAGACCTTGGCACCCTGGGTGGCCACTTGCAGGCTGATGCGGGCGGGTGGGGTTTTTGCAGTGTGCTGAGCCGAGCTCTGGGCACGGGACTGCAGGTACACCGCCATGGCTTGCAGGTCAGCTTCGCGCAGGTGCTGCAGGCTGTGTTGCACCACTTCGCCCATCGGGCCGCTGGTTTGGGCGGTGTTGGACGCGCCTGTGCGCAGCAGGCGCACGATCTCGGGCAGGGGCGTGCTGGCCAGGCCAGTTTCGGTGTCTCGCGTCAGGTCGGGCGCGTACCAGTTGGCCACGGGCATCAGGCCGCCCGACAAGTCGTTCACCGCGCCGCTGGCGCCCAGGGCGTTGCGCGGGCTGTGGCAGGCGGCGCAGTGGCCTAGGCCTTGCACCAGGTAGGCGCCCCGGTTCCATTCGGTGGTTTGTGCTTTGTCGGCCTGGAAGGGGCTGGGCTCAAAAAACAGGCTGCGCCAAACGGCCAGCGCGGGCTGCGTGCCCACGGGCCAAACCAGGGTATGCGCCGGTTGGGCCTGCACCACAGGGGGCAGGGTGCGCAGCCAGGCAAAAATCGCGTCGCTGTCTTGGCGCGTGATGACGCTGGTGTGGTTGTACGGGAAAGCCGGTGCCAGCAAGCGCCCATCTTTGGAGCGACCCCGGTGCATGGCTTGCCAGAAGTCTTGCGCTGTCCATCGGCCCAAGCCCGTCTCGGGGTCGGGCGTGAGGTTGCTGCTGTACACGCCGCCAAAGGGGGTGTCGATTCGGCGGCCGCCTGCGAAAGGTGTGCCGCCCCGGGTGGTGTGGCAGGCCATGCAGTTGCCCGCCAGGGCCAGGTAGCGGCCTTGTTCGATCTCAGCTTCGGTGGCCGGGGCTGTGAGGGCTGTGTTTTGGGGTTGCGGTCTCAGCAGGTCGCCCCAGTTGTCCCACATCACACCCAGAGCCAGCACCAGCAGGCTGGCCAGCGTGACCCAGCCCAGGCGTTTGACCGGATGCATCTTGAGCAAAGCGTTGGTCATGGTCGGCCCCCTGACTGGGCTGGGGCTGAGCGTGTGGCCGAGAGCTCAGGCGCACTGCCGCAGCGCAGGGCTTCAGGCAAGGCGGGGCCGTCAGGTGGGCGTTCGGCCGGTCGTGTGTCGGCAGGCAGCGGCTGGCGGGCCAGCCAGCTGGACACGGCGATCAGGTCTTCAGAGGGCATACGCTTGACGATCTCGGCCATGCAGTCGGGCGCGTGGGCACGGCGCTGCTTGGTTTGCCAGGCGCCCAGCTGCGCGTTCATGTAATCGAGCGGCAAGCCCAAGAGCCCCGGCACGTTGGGCTGCACGCCCGTCAGGCGCACGCCGTGGCATTGGGTGCAAGCGGGCAGGCCGCGTGTGGCGTCGCCTTGCGTGACCAGTTGTTGGCCTTTGGCCAGGCGCTCGGGCGTGATGGTGTTGTTGGCCGTGGGTGCAGGGTAGGGCAATTTCAGTTCCGAAAAATATTGCGCCATCTCGCCCAGATACTCGTCGGTCAAAGGGTCAACCAGGCGGGCCATCAGTTCGTAATGGCGACGACCTTGCGCGAAATTGCGCAGCTGGTTGTGCAGGTAACCGGCCGGCTTGCCTGCCAGGCGAGGGTAATAACCATCGGGGCCCGCGCGGCCTTGGTCGCCATGGCAGGCGGTGCAGGCGCGGGTGCGCTCGGCCATGTCGTCTGCAAAACGGGCAGGGGCTTGGGCACTCAGCGGGCCTGCGCACAAGGCAGCGGCGGCCCAAAAGAGGCCTTTGATCAGGCCGTTGAAAAACCCGGCGTTGCGCTGGCGCAAGCGGGTTGGGGCGGGGTGATCCAGGTGAACGGCCAACCCGGGTGCGGTGAAAATCTGACTGCTTGTGAACGTCCTCATGGGTTGAAGATAACCGAAGCGGCGACAATGTCGGGTTTTGCGCCGAAAGCCCCGTGGCCAAGGTGCGTTGTTTTTCTTTTTCTGACCAAGCCATGTCCGATATCCAAGTCCGATTCGCCACCCTCCAAGATGCTCCCGCCGTGGCTGCTTTGCATGTCAGCGCCTGCCGCGCCGCTTACGCAGGCCAAGTGCCCGATGCCCATTGGGACGCCACGCCCATGCCCAAACGCGTGTCGTTCTGGAAAGAGGCGATCGAGTACGGCGAGCCGCAAGTCATGGTGGCCGTGGATGGCGGGGAGATCGTGGGTTTTGTGGGCTTTGACCGCTCGCGCGACCCCAAGAGCAAAAACACCACAGGCGAAATCTGGGCCATCTACGCCGCCCCCGACCGCATTGGCCAAGGCATTGGCCTGGCCTTGTGGGACGCCGCCCGCGAAGGGTTGGAAGACGAAGACTGCACCGATGTGACGGTCTGGTTGCCACTGCTGCACGAGCGCACCTTGCGCTTTCATGACCTGGCCGGCTTCAAGCGCGAGATGAACACCGCCCGCACCGTGCCGCTTGGCGGTGTGAAGGTCGAAGAAGTGCGCCTCAAGCGCAAGCTGGGCTGATGACCCTGACACCTTCTGGGGCACGTATCCTGCTGGCCCCCATGGAGGGGCTGCTGGACCATACCCTGCGCGACATGCTCACGCGGGTCGGCGGGGTGGATTTGTGTGTGTCCGAATTCATCCGTGTCACCAACACTGTGCTGCCGCGCCGCGCTTTCATCCGGGTCGCGCCGGAGCTGCTCAATGGCAGCCGCACCGTGGCGGGCGTGCCTGTGCGGGTGCAGTTATTGGGGTCTGACCCCGATTATTTGGCGGCCAATGCCGCGGCTTTGGCCGAGCTGGCGCCCGCGGGCATTGATTTGAACTTTGGCTGCCCTGCCAAAACCGTGAACCAGCACCGCGGTGGTGCCGTGCTGCTGGACGAGCCCGAGCTGGTGGGCCAGATCGTGGCGACCGTGCGCCGGGCGGTGCCTGCGCACATCCCGGTCTCGGCCAAGATGCGGCTGGGTTACAACGACGACAGCCGCGCAGAAGAGTGTGCTTTGGCCATCGAAGCCGCCGGGGCCAGCGATTTGGTGGTGCATGCCCGCACCAAGGCCCATGGTTACCGCCCACCCGCCTATTGGGAGCGCATTGCCGATTTGCGCCAGCACGTGCGCATGCCTTTGGTGGCCAATGGCGAAATCTGGACTTTGGCGGATGCCTTGCGTTGCCGCGAGGTGACCGGGTGTGACCGTCTGATGATCGGGCGCGGCATGGTGGCCGATCCGGGCCTGGCTTTGGCGATTGCACAGCACGACGCCATGGCCAGCGGCGCGGCATCAAGTGCCGTGACGTGGGTGCAAATTGTGGGTTTGATGCGGCTGTTCTGGCAGGGCATTGCCCTGCGGGTAGCGCCGCGCCATCGGGCTGGGCGGCTCAAGCAATGGCTCAATTATTTGCGCCGGGTGTACCCGGAGGCCCAGGAAGCTTTTGATCAGCTGCGTTTGTTGCACGACCCGGCCAAGATCGACCAGTGGCTGGCCACTCAGGCTTGAGCGTGCAGGCTCAGGTGAGTGGCCACTTCGCTGCGTAGCTGCTCCAGTTGAGGGGCCAGGCGGCTGTAAGCGGCGCGGATATCGTTTGAGTCGCCATGCTTGCTCAGGTTTTCAACGCTGACCACCAGCTCCACCAAGCTGTCCACGCAAAACACCGGGGTGAAGCCTTTGAGCTGGTGCAACAGGCGGTTGACGCCATGCATATCGTCTTTGTCCAGCATGGCCTGAATTTTGGGCAGGTCTTCGCCCAGGGTTTGGTGCAAGGTGTTCAGAAGTGACAAAACCCCGTTGGCGTCGCCAATGAATTCCATGGCCCGTTCGACGGACAGATAAACAGGGGCAGCAGCTTGGCTCATACAGGCAGGGGCGTATCCATAAAGGTTACAAATTGTAATAGACCTGATTCTAATCAAGCAAACCCGCCAAACCCGTCTCTGGCTCAAAGCGTTTGTTTTTGAACATCAGGCGGGTCGGGCCAGGAAACGCCGACTGCTGCACCGAGTGCCGGGGGTCACCGGGGTAACAAATGGTCCGGATGCCGTCTTGTTCAAAAGGTTCGGGCTCCACCACGGGCGGCTGGCGGCTCTGGGCTTCGGCCAGCGCACTGTGGGTGTCCGTGTGCCTGGCCAACTGCACCAGACCCATGATCTGCGGCGGGGCCAACTCGATTTGGCGGTCCCAATACCGGATCAGTGCCTCGCGAGGGGTGATCCACAGGGTTTCGGTGGCCTCAAAATTGTCGTGTTCGGCGGTTTGGCCTTCGGGCACGCGGGCCATGAAAAAACGGGTGTCAAAGCGTTTGTGGGTCACCGAGGCCTGCCGCGGCGTGATCCAGCGCGTCCAGGGCACCAGCGCGTCGGTGCGCAGGCGCAGCGACAGGCTTTGAAACGCCTCTGACCAGCTTTGGCCACTGGCCAAAGCGCTTTGCAGCGCGGACAGATCTTGCAAGTCCGTGCCGGTCTGCCCCAGCAGGATGCGGCACTCCTCAAAGGCCTCGCGAATGGCCGCCACAAACAGGCCCGCTGCACGCTCTGTGCTCAGGTCGGGCTCGGCCAGCCGCTGGTGCAAGATGGCCGGGTCTTGGCTGAGTTTGGTCAGCAAGGCCGGGCTTTGGTCGGCCAGGTCCAGTTTGCCCCCCGGAAACACATGGGCACCGCCGAGCACGTTGGAGGCCTGGTGCCGCCTGAGCAGCAGCACTTGGAGGCCCTGCGCACTGTCGCGCAGCAAGACCACCGATGCGGAGTCCAGCGGCGGGGTGGTGATGATGTCGTGGTTCAGTTCCATGGCGCAGGTGTCAATCGTGCAACACAGCCTCGGGGCTGCTTGTTTTAAAGTCGGGCGAGTTTTCAGACAGCGGCCAGATTATCAGATGGTGTCGTCGTGCCCTGTCACCCATTCACACGCATTCAATCAAGGAAGACCACATGAGCATCGATTTCAAAGGCCGCGTCGCCATCGTCACGGGCGCAGGGGGCGGTTTGGGCAAGCAACACGCGCTGGCGTTGGCTGCACGCGGGGCCAAAGTGCTGGTCAATGACCTGGGCGGCGATGTGCACGGCGTGGGCGGCTCGGTGTCGGCCGCGCAGGCCGTGGTCGACGAAATCCGTGCAGCGGGTGGCGAAGCGATGGCCAACGGCGCATCGGTCACCGACTATGAGGCCGTCAAAGCCATGGTCCAGCAGGCGGTGGACGCCTGGGGCCGGGTGGACATTCTGGTCAACAACGCGGGCATTTTGCGCGACAAGAGTTTTGCCAAGATGGAGCTGGCCGACTTCAAGCTGGTGATGGATGTGCACGTCATGGGTGCGGTGCACTGCACCAAGGCGGTGTGGCCCCTCATGCAGGCGCAAAACTACGGGCGCATCGTCATGACCACCTCATCGAGCGGCCTGTACGGCAACTTCGGCCAGGCCAACTACGGTGCTGCCAAGATGGCGCTGGCGGGCTTGATGCAAACCCTGTCGATCGAGGGCGAGAAACACCACATCCGCGTGAACTGCCTGGCCCCCACCGCCGCCACCCGCATGACCGAAGGCCTGATGCCCGAGGCCGTGCTGCAAGCGCTGGACCCCAGCGCCGTGGTGCCCGCCATGCTGGTCATGGCCAGCGAGGACGCGCCCAACCGCACCATCATCTGCGCAGGTGCCGGCAGCTTCGAGGTGGCACACATCACCCTGACCCAGGGTGTGCACCTGGGCACAGGCCCGGACACCGCCGAGCGCCTGGCTGCAGCCATGGCGCAAGTCACCGACCGTCAAGGCGAGCTGGTGCCACGCTCGGGCTCAGAGCAGGGAGCGCTGGAAGTGGGCAAGGCGATGAAGGCGCATGGGCATTCGCAGGCTTAAACGGCTACGGGCGGGCAAATAGCCACCCTGTTTGCAAAAGGGAGCATGTCACCACACATACAAGCCTAGAAAAAGTCAGTTGGGTCAGCTTGATGTCAATCAAGTGTCTGCACACTGTTAAAAACAGGAGGCGACATGGTGAGACGACAAATGGAAACCGCTGTTTTGATATCTTTGGCAGCGGTTTTGTACTGGCTAGGTTATGCGGTTCAGGGGTGGCTTTTTCAGTTCACCGAGCATGTATCCGGTGTTAACTGGTTCTATTTGCCGGCAGGCTTGCGTGTGGTGCTTGTTTTGGTGGCAGGACTGAATGGCGCTTTGGGCATCTTTGCGGCGACCATTGTGATCAACCTGCTCCACATGGGAGATATGAACGGCACGGTCCTTTTACTGACTGCCGGAGCATCAGGATTTGGTGTATGGTTTGCCTTGTTGCTGATGCGTTGGCGCGGGCAAATTGACGCTGGTCTGACGGTCTTAACCAGCTCTGTGTTAATTCAATATGCATTGATTTATGCCCTGTTCAATGCTGTCTTCCATCAATTGGTTTGGTGGACATTGCAACGAGATGGTGCCAGCTTTATGGTGGATGTCTGGCCTATGTTCGTCGGTGACTTGCTGGGTGCTCTGTTCTTTTTATATGCGTTGAAAGTGTTGCTCACGCTCAAGTCGTAGGGTCATCGCAATTCAAACCCATCCTTGCCGCCAGATGCTGTCGTCCTGCAGTTCACGCCAGGCGATCACCTGCGTGGCCTTGGAGAAAACCGCTTCGATTTCCACCAATTCGATCGGGTCGGTGGGCTGCTCGGGTTGAATCACCCGGCTGACCAAAAAGTGCTTTTGCTTAGCCACGGGTTTCACCGCTGTCCATTTGGTCAGCAGCAATTTTTTCGGGTTCAGCGGGTTCATGGGTGAAGGCCCTCAGGGCTTGTTCATCTCACGCCCCACCGCCTCGGCCAGCTCGATCACGGCCATGGCATAGTAGCTGCTCCAGTTGTAGCGTGTGATGACGTAGAAGTTTTCGGTGCCGGCCACGTAGCTCGGTGCGTTGGGGCCGTTGCGCAGCTCGATCAGGGCCAGTGGCCCGCTGTGGTTGAGGGCTGCGCCTTCGAGGGCCGCGCCTTTGGCCACAAAACTGGGCACGCTGAAGGTGGGCAGTATGTCGGGTGCCATCAGGGTGTCCATGTCGGTCTGGCCTGGGGTCAAGGTGACGGGGTAGTGCGTGGGCATGCCGGTGCGCCACTGGAAGGCCTTGAAGTAATTGGCCACAGAGCCGATGGCGTCCGCAGGGCTGCCGAACAGGTCGATGCGGCCATCGCCATCAAAATCCACCGCAAATTTGGCCCAGCTCGAGGGCATGAACTGCGGCAAACCCAAAGCCCCGGCGTAGCTGCCGCGGATGGCCAGTGGGTCTGCGCCGCTGCGGGATGTCAACAACAAAAACTGCTCCAGCTCGCTGCGAAAGAAGGCTTGGCGGTCTGCGGCTCGGGGGTGGGCCAGCGGGAAATGAAAGGCCAGTGTGCCCAAGGCGTCCACCACGCGGAAGTTGCCGGTGTTTTGGCCGTAGAGCGTTTCCACGCCGATGATGCCGACGATGATGGCTGCAGGCACGCCGTACTTGCGCTCGGCCCGCGCCAAGGTGGCCTGGTGTTGGCGCCAGAAACGCTGTCCGGCCTGGATGCGCACGGGCTCGATGAAGCGGGCGCGGTAAGCGCCCCAGTCTTTGGCCACGGGGCTGGCCGGGGGCAGGACCAGTTTTTCCACCACAGGCAAGCGTTGGGCTAGGGCCAGGGTTTGCTGAACCCAAGCCGGATCGAGTTGCAGGCGCGTGGCGGCATCTTGTGCCCAGAGGGAGACTTCGGGATTTTCGGTCAGGGGTACGCCGACCGTGGCCGCAGTTTTGCGGGCCAGGCGCTGGCGCTGGGCGGCGGATGGGGGCTTGGCTTGGGTGTTTTTCTTTTTGGCTTTGGTGCCCGCTTGACGAGCAGGCTTGTCGGGTGAATTTTTGGTGCTTTGTGCTTGTGCCTTGCCCAGCCATGCCAAAGGCAGCATGAGACAAAACAAGAGGGTTAAAACCGCGTGGAGGCGGTGCCGCGGGGGCGTTTTCGAGGGGTGAGGGAGAAAAATCATGCGGTGCCCAGTTTAATGGAGCCCGCGCAGGCCATCGAGCGATGCGTGGCGTGGGCGTGATAAGCTGAAACCTGCAAATTTGAAGTTCTCAAGAAAACCAACAGCACCAGCCCCTGGCTGGTATGCAGGAAGACAAGCCGTATGGGCGCGACAGGCTATTTCACACACCCCACCTGCTGGAAACACGAAATGGGCGCAGGGCACCCCGAGTGCCCGGAGCGCCTCGGCGCCATTGAAGACCGTTTGCTGATCACCGGGCTGGACATGGCCTTGCAACGCAGGCAGCCCACCCCAGCGGCCCTGGCCGACATTGAACTGGCCCATGGCCGCATGCATGTCGCCGCCTTGCGCGGGTTGGGCGATGTGCTGCGCGAAGACATGGCCGCAGGCGGACCCTCGCACACCGCCTTGGACCCGGACACCCTGATCAACGCCCACACCTGGGACGCGGCTTTGTTGTCGGCAGGCGCAGCCATCGACGCCACCGATGCGGTGCTGGCCGGCGAGCTGGAGAACGCTTTTTGCGCCGTGCGTCCCCCGGGGCACCATGCTTGCCGCGACAAGGCCATGGGTTTTTGTTTTTTCAACAACGTGGCCATTGCCGCCAAGTACGCGCTGGAGCGCCATGGCCTGAAACGTGTGGCGATCGTGGACTTCGATGTGCACCACGGCAACGGCACCGAGGACATCGTGGCGGGCGATGAGCGCATCTTGATGGTGAGCTTTTTCCAGCACCCGTTTTACCCGGAAGGCGGCTCGACATCGAATGCGGCCAATCTGGTCAACCTGCCTGTGCCCGCCTACACCAAGGGCATGGACATCCGCGAATTGATCGACATGATGTGGCTGCCGCGCCTGGAGGCGCACAAGCCCCAGCTGATCTTCATCAGCGCGGGCTTTGACGCCCACCGCGAAGACGACATGGGCCAAATGGGCTTGGTGGAGCAAGACTACGCCTGGATCACCCACCGCATCAAGGAGGTGGCGCAGCGCCATGCCAAAGGCCGCATCGTGAGCTGTCTGGAAGGTGGCTATAACCTGAGTGCGCTGGGGCGCAGTGTGGAAGCGCACTTGCGCGTCTTGGCCGACGTTTGACAAGGGCTGGAGGTGAGGGTTTGGCACAATCGAAGCCATGACCGATTCAAACACTCCCAATGTTCACGATTTGCTGCTGCACGAGCGCGATGCGCGTGGTGTGCACAGGCTGACGCTGAACAACCCTGGCAGCTTCAACACCTTGAGCGAGGCGATGCTGACGGCTTTGCAAAAAGCCCTGGATGCCATCGCGCAGGACGAACAGGCCCGTGTGGTGGTGCTGGGGGCTGCAGGCAAAGCCTTTTGTGCTGGGCACAACCTGAAAGAAATGCGGGCACAACCCGAATTGGCCTATTACCAAAAGCTGTTTGCCCAATGCACGCGTATGATGCTGGCCATTCAGAAGCTGCCTGTGCCCGTCATCGCCCGCGTGCAAGGCTTGGCCACCGCAGCGGGTTGCCAGCTGGTGGCGCAGTGTGATCTGGCGGTGTCGGTGGACAGTGCCACCTTCGGCGTCAATGGCATCGACGTGGGCCTGTTTTGTGCCACGCCCAGCGTGCCGCTGGTGCGCAACATGCACGCCAAGCAGGCCATGGAAATGCTGCTCACGGGGGGCTTCATTTCTGCGGCCGAGGCGCAAAGCCGGGGCTTGGTGAACCGCGTGTGTGCAGCGGCCGAGCTGGACGCTCAGGTCGATGCCTTGGTGGAGGCTATTTTGGCCAAACCGCGTGAAGCGGTGTGTTTGGGCAAGGCCTTGTTTTACCAACAGCGCGAAATGGGCATTGAAGCCGCTTACCAGTTGGCCGGCCAAACCATGGCCTGCAACATGATGAACGATGTGGCGCAAGAGGGCGTGTTGGCCTTCATCGAGAAAAGGACACCCACATGGCGGGCATGAAGTCTTTGCACATTGCCGATCCGCTGGCTTGGCTGGAGACCTTGGCTCGCGCCGAGTCGCTTCAGGTTTTGGCCGCTTTCGCGGGCTCTGTGGCCTTGTCCTGGCTGGTGGTTTGGGGGGTACGCAAGGCTTTTGCAGGGCATGAGCTGTCAATTTTGCTGGGCAAGCGCTTGATTGACGGTGTGTTGTTCCCCGCGGTTTTGCTGGGGTTGATGTTTGCTGCCCGCACCTTGCTGACCACCGACCATCCGGTGGCCTTGTTTGGCATTTTGCTGCCCGTTTGCATCTCTTTGGCCTTGATCCGTTTTGGGGTCAAGGTCTTGCAGGTGGCGTTTGGTGCAGCCCCGTTTGTGCGGGTGCTGGAGCGCACGATTTCCTGGATCGCCTGGCTGGCCGTGGTGCTGTGGGTCACGGGCATCCTGCCCTTGATGTTGGAGGAGCTGGACCAGATTCGCTGGAAGGTCGGCGGCTCCATGCTGTCGGTGCGTACCCTGATCGAGGGGGCGCTCACGGCAGGTGCGGTGTTGATCGTCACGCTGTGGATCTCTGCGGCGCTGGAGTCGCGTTTGCTCAAATCGGCCACGGGCAGCGACTTGTCCTTGCGCAAGGTCATCAGCAACACGGTGCGTGCCTTGTTGATGTTTGTCGGTTTGCTGCTGGCGCTGTCTTCGGTGGGCATTGACCTCACGGCGCTGTCGGTGCTGGGTGGCGCGGTGGGTGTGGGCATTGGTTTTGGCCTGCAAAAACTGGCCGCCAATTACGTGAGTGGTTTTGTGATCCTGGCCGAGCGCAGCATGCGCATTGGTGACATGGTGAAGGTCGACAACTTTGAGGGCCGCATCACCGACATCAAGGCCCGCTACACCGTGATCCGCTCACCCACTGGCCGCGAGTCCATCGTGCCCAACGAAATGCTGATCACTCAGCGGGTGGAAAACCTTTCGCTGGCCGATGCCAAAGTCGCGCAAAGCACCACCGTGTCGGTGGCCTACGATGCCCCGGTCGATCAGGTCATTGAACTCTTGCAGCAAGCCTGCCAGGCCCAACCCCGGGTGCTGGCCGATCCCGCGCCTTTGGTGGCTTTGTCGGCTTTTGGTGCCGATGGGCTGGAGTTCACGGTGAATTATTGGTACGAAGACCCCACCAGCGGGCAACTTAACCTCAAGTCCGACGTGAACCGCGCCATTTTGAGCACCCTGCGCGAACATGGGATTGAAATTCCTTTTCCCCAGCGTGTGGTGCACATGCCGGTCAAGTCCTGAAGACCTGCGTCGATCGAATGAAAAAAGGCACACCGCAGGGTGTGCCTTTTTTCTTGCTCAGACCGAGGCGATCAATCCATCATGGACGGCAACCACAGGCTCAGACCTGGGAAGGCCAGCAAGATGCCCAAGGTGATGATGAGTACCAGCACCAGTGGCCACACCCCACGGAAGATGGTGACCAAGCCCACTTTGGGCAGCAGCGTGTTGAGCACGAACAGGTTCATGCCCACTGGTGGCGAGATCAGACCGATCTGGATGACCATCACGATCAGCACGCCAAACCACACCGGGTCAAAACCCAGCTGGATCACGATGGGGAAGAACAGTGGAATGGTCAACAGCACCATGGTGAGTTCTTCCATCACGGTGCCCAGCAGGATGTAGATCATCATCATGGCGGCCACGATCATGATCGGTGACAAGCCCAGGTGGGTGATCCACTCTTTCAGCTCCATTGGCATGCTGGTGAAGTTCACAAAGTTGGCAAAAATCGTGGCAGCGATCAGCAAGGTGAACAACATGGCGGTGGTGCGGGCAGATTCGACCAGCACTTCAAACAAGCTTTTCCAGTTGAGCGCCCGGCGTGCCAAGGCAAACAGAAAGGCGCCCATGGCCCCCATGCCCGCGCCTTCCGTGGCGGTGAAGAAGCCGCCATAGATACCGCCCAGAACAACGACCACCAGCAGCAACACGCCCCAGATGCCGCGAAGCGCGGCCCAGCGCTCTGTCCAGGTGAATTTTTCGCCCGCTGGCGCGTGCTCGGGGTCGCGTGAGGTCATCACCACCACGGCCCCCATCATCAGGATGGCCGTCAGAATGCCGGGGATCACGCCTGCTGCGAACAGTTTGCCGATGTGGGTTTCGGTGATGATGCCGTAGATGACCATGATGGTGGACGGCGGGATCATGATGCCCAAGGTGCCGCCCGCTGCGATGACGCCCGTGGATAAGGCATCGCTGTAGCCGAGCTTTTTCATGGAGGGGTAAGCCACCTTGCTCATGGTGGCTGCGGTGGCAATCGATGAACCGCAGATGGCGCCAAAGCCTGCGCAAGCGGCGATCGTGGCGTGGGCCAGGCCACCTCGGCGGTGGCCGATGAAGGTGTACGCGGCATGAAACAGCTCGTGCGCCAGACCTGCGCGTGCCACAAAGTTGCCCATCAAGATGAACAAGGGAATGACCGACAGCGTGTAGGCAAAACCGGTGTCGTAGACCACTTGCGCAGTGCTGGCCATGGCGGGCATCCAGCCCCGCGTCAGGCCAATGCCGACCAGGCCGACCAAGCCCATCGAGAAGGCCAGTGGCACACGCAGTAATGCCAAACCGAAAATGGCAGCAAATCCAATCAGGGCTTCGATCACAGCACGCCTCCTTCGGTATCTTCATGGTCCAGGGGCTTGAACATCATGCTCAGGTGGATCAAACCCGTGAAGCCACACAGCACGCCCATGCCGTAAATGAAAGGCGCTTTGATAATTTTCAGTTGCGCTGTGGTTTCACCGCTGGCCGAAAAGTCAGAGCCGGTTTGCCACATGAGCCAAGCCAGCCCCATCAAGGCGGCAGCGCACAGCAAATGCACCAGTGCGCGTTGCACTTTTTTCAAGGCGTCGGGAAAGAGCGCGTCCAGGGAGTCAAACACCACGTGTTCACCACGCTCTGAGACCAGAGGCAGGGCGCCAAAAATGACCACCACCATTAAGAGCTCGGTCAGCTCCAGAGAACCCGTGATGGAATGGCTCAGCATTTTTCGACCACTCACATCCAAGAAGGTCAAGACCATGATGGCAAACAGGGCCAGTCCTGCCAGGATGCCGCAGGACGTTTCCAATAGTTTTTTCAAAATTCTTCCTTGATACGAAAAAGCGGTATCTGCCGGTCAGGGCGGATACCGCTGTGGGCTGGTTTTCAGCCTACCAGCTCAAATGGTGTTGCTGCTTACTTTTCGAGTTTGGCGATCTCGGCGCGGAACTCGCTGAGCACTTTGGCAGCGTTCTTCAAGCCCTTGTCTTCAGCGGCCTTGATCCAGCCTTGCTCCAGCGGTGCGGTTTTGGCTTTGATCTCAGCGACGAATTTGGCGTCGGCCTTGGTCACTTGCACGCCGTTGGCTTGCATCAAGCCGAAGGCGCGGCGATCCACTTTGTCCCAGCCGCGGCCAAAGATGCGTGCGGCCGTTTCGCCAGAAATGGCGTCCACAGCTTTCTTGTCTTCGGGCGAGAGTTTGTCGTATTTGGCCTGGTTCATCATGAACACAAAGCTGGTGTTGTACAGGCCGCCCGGGAAGGTGGTGGCGTGCTTGATGATTTTGTCAATGCGGAAGGACTCGGTGGACTCGGCGGGAAAGAGGGTGCCGTCCATCACGCCGCTGGACAGCAGCTCATAAGAGTCCGGTGCTGGCTTCAGGGTCACATTCATGCCCAAGGCTTTGGACATGTCGTTGACCATGCCGCCGCCGACGCGGAACTTCAGGCCACTGAGGTCATCGGTTTTGGCGATGGCACGCTTGGTGTTGAAGACGATGCCAGGGCCGTGCGAAAACAAGGTCAGGACCTTGACACCTTGATGTTCGGCTGCAAATTCGGGGTGCTTGCTGCTCACACGGCTCAACGCCACAGAGATGGTTTCGGCGCTGTTACCCAAAAATGGCAATTCGGTCATCTGTGTCATCACAAAGCGACCGGGCGTGTAGCCGTGCACGGTGTAGGACAAGTCAGCCAAACCGTTCTTGACCGCATCGTAAGTGCCGGGCGCGGGCGTGACGCCGCGGGGCAAGATGTTGCACTTGATGCGGCCTTTGGTGTTTTCTGTCAGTAGGTCGCACCATTCTTTTTGGGCCATGCTGGCCGTGTGTGTCGGTGGCAGCCAGCTGGACACGGTCAACACGGTTTGTGCTTGCGTTACGCCAGCCAAGCTGGTCAGGGCCACTGCTGCCATGGAAATCAGGGTTTTCTTCATCGGAATGCTCCATCAAATTGGTTACAAAACATAATCTAATCTGGATTGGCTCAGAACGTACCCCATGCTAACCCTGATTCCCCAACCGATTGGTCGGTGAATTCCCGGGGGTAGGATGTGCGGATTCAAGAAAAAGGACACGCTAGAATTCGAACGACCGTGCTTTTTTGCCGTCGCGCGTGGCTTTTTGAAAGTGTTTTGATGCACAATTGACGTTTACGTCAACGTCAAGCGAGTTCCCTCTCAATGACGTTTTGAAACGTCGCTGGTTTCATATCAATGGAGATGCTGTCATGAAAATTCTCGTTCCCGTCAAGCGGGTGGTGGACTACAACGTCAAGGTCCGCGTGAAGTCCGATGGTTCGGGCGTGGACATTGCCAACGTCAAGATGAGCATGAACCCCTTTGACGAGATCGCCGTTGAAGAAGCCGTGCGCCTGAAAGAAAAGGGTCTTGCAACCGAAGTGATCGCGGTGTCGTGCGGCGTGACCCAGTGCCAGGAAACCTTGCGCACCGCCATGGCCATCGGTGCCGACCGCGGCATCCTGGTCGAGACGCCAGCGGACTTGGACCTGCAGCCTTTGGCTGTGGCCAAGCTGCTCAAGGCCCTGGTGGACAAAGAGCAACCCGGCCTGATCATCCTGGGCAAGCAAGCCATTGACGACGACTGCAACCAGACCGGCCAAATGCTGGCCGCATTGGCCGACCTGCCCCAAGCCACCTTCGCCTCCAAGGTCGAGATCGTGGACGGCAAAGCCCAAGTGACCCGCGAGATCGACGGCGGCCTGGAAGTGCTGAGCATCAGCCTGCCTGCGGTGGTGACCACCGACCTTCGCCTGAACGAGCCGCGCTACGTGACCTTGCCCAACATCATGAAGGCCAAGAAAAAGCAACTCGACACCTTCAAGCCGGAAGATCTGGGCGTCGACGTGGCCCCCCGCATCAAGACCCTGAAGGTGGCCGAGCCCGCCAAGCGCAGCGCCGGCATCAAGGTGCCCGATGTCGCCACCCTGGTGGACAAACTGAAGAACGTGGCCAAAGTGATCTAAGGACCGAAGAACATGACATCCCTCGTTATTGCAGAACACGACAACGCCTCCATCAAAGGCGCCACCCTGAACACCATCACCGCCGCTGCCGCTTGCGGTGGTGATGTGCATGTGCTCGTCGCTGGCCACAACGCCGCTGCTGCAGCTCAAGCCGCTGCCCAGATTGCTGGCGTGGCCAAAGTGATCCACGCCGACAGCGAAGCCCTGGCCCATGGCCTGGCCGAAAACGTCGCCGCTCAAGTGCTCGCCATTGCAGCCAGCTACAGCCACATCCTGTTCCCCGCGACTGCCGCAGGCAAGAACGTCGCCCCCCGCGTGGCGGCCAAGCTCGATGTGGGCCAAATCAGCGATGTGACGCAAGTCATCTCGGCCGACACCTTCGAGCGCCCGATCTACGCCGGTAACGCCATGGCCACGGTGCAGTCCACCGACGCCACCAAAGTCATCACCGTTCGCACCACAGGTTTTGACGCCGCAGCCGCCACAGGTGGCAGCGCTGGCGTGGAAACTGCCGCAGCGCAGGCCGACAGCGGCAAGAGCAGCTTCAAGGGCAGCGAGATCGCCAAGAACGACCGCCCCGAACTCACCGCCGCCAAGATCATCGTCTCGGGTGGCCGCGCTCTGGGCAGCGCCGAGAAGTTCAGTGAAGTGATGACGCCGCTGGCCGACAAGCTGGGCGCGGCCATTGGCGCGAGCCGCGCGGCGGTCGATGCCGGTTACGCCGCGAACGACCTGCAAGTGGGCCAGACCGGCAAGATCGTCGCGCCGCAGCTGTACATCGCCGCCGGCATCTCGGGTGCGATCCAGCACTTGGCGGGCATGAAGGATTCCAAGGTGATCGTGGCGATCAACAAGGACCCTGAAGCCCCCATCTTCAGCGTGGCCGACTTTGGCCTCGAAGCCGATTTGTTTGCTGCAGTGCCTGAATTGACCCAAGCACTGTGATCATTTGATGACTGCAAAAAAGGCCTCCCTGAGAGGTCTTTTTTGTACCCGACCCCAGACTGACAGGAGACTTTCATGAGCTACATCGCACCCCTCAAGGACATGCTTTTCAACATCGAGCACCTGGCCCGCATCGACCAGATCGCACAGATTCCCGGCTTTGAAGATGCCGGCCTGGAAACCGCGCAAGCGGTTTTGGAGGAGTGCGCCAAGCTCAACCAGGACGTGATCTCGCCGCTAAACTGGGAAGGCGACAAAAACCCGTCGTTCCACAATGGCAGCGGCGTCACGACCACGCCCGGCTTCAAGGAGGCTTACCAGCAGTACGCCGAAGGCGGCTGGCAAGGTCTGCAGCACCCGGCCGACTTTGGTGGCCAAGGCCTGCCCAAAACCATTGGCGCGGCTTGCGGCGAAATGCTCAACTCGGCCAACATGGCTTTTGCGTTGTGCCCCTTGCTCACCGATGGCGCGATCGAAGCGCTGCTGACCGCAGGCTCGGACGAACTCAAAGCCACTTACCTGGAAAAGCTGATCTCCGGCCAGTGGACCGGCACCATGAACCTGACCGAGCCGCAAGCGGGCTCGGACCTGGCCGCTGTACGCACCCGCGCCGAGCCCCAGCCCGATGGCACGTACAAGATTTTCGGCACCAAGATTTACATCACCTACGGTGAGCACGACATGGCCGAGAACATCGTGCACCTGGTGCTGGCCCGTGTGCAAGGCGCTCCCGAAGGCGTCAAGGGCATCAGCCTGTTCGTGGTGCCCAAGTTTATGGTCAAGGCCGACGGCTCATTGGGTGAGCGCAACGACGTGCATTGCGTGAGCATCGAACACAAGATGGGCATCAAGGCCAGCCCCACGGCCGTTCTGCAGTTCGGTGACCACGGTGGCGGCATTGGTTATCTGGTCGGCCAGGAAAACCGCGGCTTGGAGTACATGTTCATCATGATGAACGCCGCCCGTTATGCGGTGGGTGTGCAGGGCATTGCGATCGCCGAGCGTTCGTACCAGCGTGCCGTGCAGTACGCCCGCGACCGCGTGCAAAGCCGCCCGGTGGACGGCAGCTTGCCCGGTGCCGGCCCCATCATTCACCATCCCGATGTGCGCCGCATGCTGATGACCATGCGGGCCTACACCGAGGGCTGCCGCGCCATGGCAGCCACAGCCGCTGCGGCCTACGACGCCTCGCACCACCACCCCGATGCCGAAGTGCGCAAGCAAAACGCGGCCTTTTACGAATTCATGGTGCCGCTGGTCAAGGGCTACAGCACCGAGATGAGCCTGGAAGTCACCAGCCTGGGTGTGCAGGTGCACGGCGGCATGGGTTTCATCGAAGAAACTGGTGCGGCGCAGTACTACCGCGATGCCAAGATCCTGACGATTTACGAAGGCACGACCGCCATTCAGGCCAACGACCTGGTGGGCCGCAAGACCGCACGCGATGGCGGCCAGACCGCCAAGGCGCTGGCTGCACAAGTGGCCCAAACCGAAAGTGAATTGGCCGCATCGGGCCACGCTGATGCGCAGGCCGTGGCCAAGCGCCTCAAAGCCGCCCGTGAAGCCTTTGTGGACGTGGTCGACTTCGTGGCGGGCAACACCAAGGCCCACCCCAACGACGTGTTTGCAGGCAGCGTGCCTTACCTCATGCTGGCGGGCAACCTGATGGCCGGTTGGCAAATGGGCCGCGCCTTGCTGGTGGCCATCACACCCGAGGCGCAAGCGCAAGACGCCGCCTTCATGGCCGCTAAAGTGACGACAGCGCGTTTCTATGCCGACCACATCCTGTCCAAGGCCCCCGGCATCCGCGACAGCATCGTCGAAGGTGCAGGCAGCGTGACCGCGATGGCGCTGGACGCTTTCTGAAACCGATCACAAAAAAATTCAAGGAGACTCCATGTCCAAGCTGCCCCCTGTGCTCGCGAACCTGCCATTTCCCGTCATCGCATCGCCCCTGTTCATCATCAGCAACCCCAAGCTGGTGATTGAGCAGTGCAAAGCGGGTGTGGTCGGCTCCATGCCGGCGCTCAATGCCCGTCCAGCGGCGCAACTCGAAGACTGGCTGGCCGAGATCACCGAGACGCTGGCAGCCTACAACGCGGCCCACCCGGACAAGCCCGCTGCGCCTTTTGCCATCAACCAGATCGTGCACAAGAGCAATGACCGCCTGGAGCACGACATGGCCATGTGCGTGAAGTACAAGGTGCCGATCATCATCACCTCGCTGGGCGCCCGTGAAGAGATCAACCAGGCCGCGCACAGCTACGGCGGTGTGGTGCTGCACGACATCATCAACAACAAGTTCGCGCACAAGGCGATCGAAAAGGGCGCGGATGGCCTGATCGCTGTTGCGGCCGGCGCTGGCGGCCATGCGGGTGTGAAAAGCCCGTTTGCCCTGATTCAGGAAATCCGCCAGTGGTTCGATGGTCCGGTGGCCTTGTCGGGTTCGATCGCATCGGGCGACGCCATTTTGGCTGCGCAAGCCATGGGTGCAGACTTTGCCTACATTGGCTCGGCCTTCATTGCCACCCACGAAGCGCGTGCGGCCGAAGACTACAAACAAGCCATCGTTGATTGCAATTCGGACGACATCGTCTACAGCAACCTGTTCACGGGCGTGCACGGCAATTACCTGGCCCCGTCCATCCGTGCGGCAGGCCTGGACCCCGAGAACCTGCCCGAGTCCGACCCGAGCAAGATGAACTTTGGTGGTGACGCCAAGAAAGCCTGGAAAGACATCTGGGGTTGCGGCCAAGGCATTGGTGCGATCCAGTCGGTGCAAAGCACCGCCGATCTGGTGGCCCAGCTCAAGGCCCAATACCAGGCGGCACGTGCCCGATTGGCACTGTGAGCCACCGCACGCTTTGTTGAGTCCCGTTTTGCAGAGCATCCAGCAGCGCCCTTCGGGGCGCTCTTTTTTGATCGATGCGATCAAGGCTTCCGGCTGTTTGCTGATCGTGTTGCACCACATGGCGTTTTATGGGCCCATGTCGGATGTGGTCGCCATCGCCTGGCCTGCAGCGGTCAGCTGGCTCTATGACCATGGCCGTCTGGCGGTTCAGTTTTTCCTGGTGTGCGCGGGATTTCTCACGGCGGGCAGTCTGGCGCGTTACGCATCCCTCTCTCCGTCCGAGGCCCTGAAGCTGGCATGGCAGCGTTATTTGCGCCTGGCCATTCCCTTGCTGGCCGCGCTCAGCTTCACGGTGCTGGTCACTGAATGGCTTCGCCCCGATTTTGACCATCCCAGCCTGTCTGCACCGCCTGAGTGGGGTCAGGCGCTGGCGCACATGGTGCTGCTGCAGCATATGCTGGATCTGGAGGCCTTGTCGGCGGGCATTTGGTATGTGGCCATCGACTTTCAGTTGTATGCGATGGCCCTGCTCAGCCTGATGGTGGTGAAGCTCTGTGGCCATGCGCAGTCGCCGCACTCGGCGCAGGCTTGGCGTTGGGGCCTGTGGCTGGGTTTGACCTGTGCGTCCTTGTGGTGGTGGAACCTGCCCCCCGATCTGGACGACCATGGGCTGTATTTTTTTGGTGCTTATGGTCTGGGTTTGCTGGCTTGGGAAGCGCGGCGGCGTGCCAGCTTGCCTCAAGGGTCGAGCCAGCGATGGGGTGTTTGGGCGCTGCTGCTGGTGTTGGGCGGGGTGGCCTGGTGGCTGGAGCCGCGTTGGCGCGTGGCGGTGTCCTTGGGCATCGCCTGTTTGCTGATCGCTGTCCCAGCCCGCTGGTTTTCTGGCGACGCGCTGCGGTTTTCAGCAGCGCAGCAGATGGTGCATTGCTTGTCCAGGGTGTCTTACTCGGTCTTCCTGATCCATTTTGGTGTCAGCCTGCTCGTAAATGCAGCAGTCACGGCGCTGTGGCCCGAGGCCTTGTGGGCCAACGTGCTGGGCATGCTGATCGCCTTGCTGCTGTCCGTGCTGTGTGGTGCACTGCTCTACCGTTTGGTCGAGCGCCACGCACCGACTTGGTGGCGGTGGTGGCTGTGGGCCGGGGTGTTCAAGGCCAGCGTAGCGCTGGCCCTGCTCATCAACCCGGCCTGAAGTCAGGCTTCCGAGGCTTTGACTTTTTCGGTGATGTAGGCCAGGGCTTCTTCCACCTGGTCGATCAGGATCAGGCACAAATCACCCGCTGACAGGCGAGAGAGAGCGATGTCGATGGCGTTGAACTCGCCCTGGATGTCCTGGACGTGTGTGGTGCGCACAGCGCCTTGCAGGCCTTCGCGCAGCAGAGCAATCACCTCGCCGTCTTCCCGGCCGCGTTGACAGGCATCCTGGTAGAGCAAGACTTCATCAAAGGCTTGGCCCAGAATCTTGGTCTGGTCGCGGATGTCCTGGTCGCGCCGATCCCCAGCGCCGCTGATGACCACCATGCGCTTTTCGGCGGGCATGTTGTCGATGGCCTGCACCAGCGCCTGGATGGCGTCCGGGTTGTGACCGTAGTCGGCAATCAGGGTCGCACCCCGGTAGTCAAACACATTGAAACGGCCGGGCACGCCCTGGATGTCGCTGATGAAGGTGGCCACACCCTGAGCGATGGCTTCCCAAGGCACACCGACCGCCCAGGCCGCACCGATGGCGGCCATGACGTTTTCCGTCTGGAAGCCAATTTGGCCTTGTCGGGTCAGGGGCACCTGGGACAGGGGGATGCGGAACACCTGCTTGCCCTTTTGGGCCACGATGTGACCGTCTTCGGTGAACACCACGCGTTTGCCTTGTGCGCGGTGTGTCGCCAGCACGGGCTGGTTGCCATCGAGGGCGAAAAAGGTCACATCGCCCGGGCAATGGGGGGCCATGGAGGCGACGGCCGGATCGGCGGCATTGAGCACCGCCATGCCGTTTTGCGCCACGTTGAGCACGATCACGCGCTTGAGGACCGACAGGTCTTCCAGCGTGGTGATGTAGTTCAAGCCCAGATGATCGCCACCGCCCAGGTTGGTCACGATGGCCACGTTACAGCGGTCAAAGGCCAAACCTTCGCGCAGCAGGCCGCCACGGGCGGTCTCGAACACGGCAGCGTCCACATCGGGGTGCATCAGCACATTGCGGGCACTGCGCGGGCCGCTGCAGTCGCCCGAGTCGGTCTGGCGACCATTGACGTAAACACCATCGGTGTTGGTCATGCCCACGCGCAGACCTTGCGCCTTGAGCAGGTGGGCCGTCAGGCGCACGGTGGTGGTTTTGCCGTTGGTGCCCGTCACCGCGATCACGGGAATGCGGCCTGTGGCACCGTTCGGGAACATCTGGTCAATGACCGCGTTGCCCACATCGCGGCCCTTGCCATAAGACGGGCTGATGTGCATGCGCAAGCCCGGGGCGGCATTGACTTCGACGATGCCACCGTTTTGCTCTTCCAAGGGGCGCAGCACGGATTCGCAGACCACGTCCACACCGCAAATATCGAGGCCCACCATTTGCGCAGCTTCCACCACCCGGGCGGCCACTTCGGGGTGCACGTCGTCGGTCACATCCGTGGCGCTGCCGCCCGTCGAGAGGTTGGCGTTGTTGCGCAAGATCACACGGCGGCCTTTTTCGGGCACCGATTCGGGCTCCAGGTCCTGGGCGTGCAGACGGCCAATGGCGATGTCGTCAAACCGGATCTTGGTCAGCGAGGTGGAGTGGCCTGTGCCGCGACGGGGGTCGGCATTCACCAGATCCACCAGCTGGCGCACCGTGTGCTTGCCATCGCCCACCACCAAGGGGGGCTCGCGGCGGGCCGCAGCGATCAGCTTGTTGCCCACCACCAGCAGGCGGTAATCGTGGCCGGGCAGGAACTTTTCAACCATCACGGTGCCATAGCGCTCGGCTGTGGCGTAGGCATTGTCGAAAGCCGAGCGTTCGGTGATGTTGACCGTCACGCCTTTGCCTTGGTTGCCGTCTTGCGGTTTGACCACCACGGGCAGGCCCACTTCCAGGGCAATGGCCCAGGCTTCGTCGGGCGTTTGCGCAGGGCGACCCAAGGGCACAGGCACACCTGCCGCGTGCAGCAGCTTTTTGGTCAGGTCCTTGTCCTGGGCAATCGATTCGGCGATGGCGCTGGTGGAGTCGACTTCAGCGGCCTGGATGCGCCGCTGCTGCGAGCCCCAGCCAAATTGCACCAGGCTGCCATCGGTCAGGCGTCTGAATGGAATCCCTCGGGCCACGGCCGCGTCCACGATCGAGCCGGTGGAAGGCCCCAGGCGCACGTCTTCGTCCAGCTCGTGCAGCTGGGCCAAGGCGTTTTCCAGGTCAAAGCCATGGGAGGCCATGGCCGCTTTGCACAGCTGCTCCGCCAGCTCCAGCGCCAGGCGGCCCACCGCCTCTTCGGAGTACTGCACCACCACCTGGTAAACGCCCGATTCTTCGGTGGCCGTGGTCCGGCTGAAGGTCACGGGGCAGCCGGCTTGCGCTTGCAGGGCCAGCGTGACTTTTTCGAGGGCGTGCGCCATGGAGGGGGCTTGGCCCGGGCGGCTGCCCTCGATGGGGCCGACTTCGGGGAAGATGCGGCGCAAGCGCTGTTCGATCGGGTGATTGGGCGCCAGGCTGCGTTCGGCCTCGGGGCAGGTCACGATGGCTTCAATGGCCGTGTGACGGCTCCACAGATTGGGGCCGCGCAGTGCGCGAATTCTTGACACTTCCATGAACCAGGATTCCTGTGATGCGGTAAGGCCGAAGGGCTCGTCGGGTGTTAGTGAGAGGTGTTCTGGCCGAAGCTTTTGACGCCAGCACGGATGAGGTCCGTGCTGATGTCCAGCGCCCAGGCCACGCTGGCGGCGATCAGCATGTCGTCGGTGTTCAGCTTGCCGTCTTGCAGCAGACGCGCCACGGCGGGTCGTTTGGCCGACAGCACGAGCGACTCGCGCTGGCCTTCACCCAAGACCAGTTGCCCATCGCGCCAGAAAGCCACGCGGCCGCCTTCGGCGCGGTGCGCCGCAAGTCGCGGGTTGTTTTCATCGTCGGCATAAAAGATCACACTGCCATCGCAGTAGCTGGCCAGCTCTGCGACTTGCGCATCGGCGGCATTGAGCACGGCAGTGCCATGGGGCAAGACCACATCGACCTGGGTGCGCACATAAGTGGGCATTTTTTCGTCGCTGCCCGGATACAGATCGTCCAGACCTTGCGCCTTGGGCATGCGTGTGACCACACCGACCTGACAGCGGTCGTAGGGCAAGCCTTCGGCCAGCAGATGGCGGACATCGCTTTCGAAAACGGCCGTTTGGACCGAGCGGTTGATCAACAGGCGCTGGGCGTTGTCCCAATCCATGCCGCCCTGGCTTTGCAGCTGGCGCTGGTTCATGTACAGCCCATCGGCACAGGCCAGGCCCGTGTACAGGCCTTTGAGGTGCAGCAGCCAAGCCACCAGTTTGGCGGGTCGGGTGGTGTCGCCGTCGCCCATGAGGCCCACCACCGGAATCCGGCCGGTCTCTGTGGGCTGGAACAAATGGTTGGCGATCGCCTGGCCTACCGGGCGGGGCTGACCCACAGCGGGTTTGAGGTGCATCAGCAAACCGGGGCCGGCATTGACTTCAACAATCGCGCCACCTTGTGCAGCCAGGGGCTGCGAGATGTCTTGCGCTACCAGATCGACGCCCGCGATGTCCAGGCCCACCACGCGTGCGGCCAGCACGGCTTGCGCAGCCACTTCGGGGTGGACTTCATCGGTCACGTCCAGCGCCATGTTGCCCGTGCGCATGATCAACACGGCCCGGTCCTTTTCGGGCACGCTGTCGGCTGTCAGGCCTTGGCGTTTGAGCTCCAGCACCGAGGTGGTGTGCTCGTCGAGCCGAATGGTGTCGAGTGGAAAGTCTTCCTCTTCGCCGCGGCGAGGGTCGGAGTTGATCTGCAACTCGATCAGCTCGGCCACCGTGTGCACGCCATCGCCCACCACGCTGGCGGTTTCGCCTTTGTTGGCTGCGGCCACCTGGTCGCCAACCACCAGCAGGCGGTGTTCTTCCCCGCGGATGAAACTTTCGACGATGACTTCGCTGCCCTCGGCCAGGGCAATGTCGTAAGCGGCTTCGATGTCTTCCTGTTTGGACAGTTCCAGAGAAACGCCACGGGCGTGGTTACCGTCTGTGGGTTTGACGCACACGGGTAGGCCAATGTCCTGCGCGGCGGCCCAAGCGGCAGCGGGGCTGTCCACGATCTGGCCAGAGGGCACAGGCACGCCACACATGCTGAGCAGTTGTTTGGTGAGGTCCTTGTCCTTGGAGATGCCCTCGGCGATCGCGCTGGTGCGGTCGGTTTCGGCGGTCCAGATGCGGCGCTGCTGTGCGCCATGGCCCAATTGCACCAGGTTGCCGTCATTGAGGCGGATGGCGGGAATGCCTCTTTCACCCGCCGCGTCCACGATGCTGGCCGTGCTGGGGCCGATGCACAGGCTGTCGACCATCTGCTTAAGGCTATTGATCGCACCGGGCACATCAAAGGGCCGGTCTTCAATAGCGGCCAGAATCAGGTCGCGGGCGGTCTCGAGGGCGCTGCGGCTGACCGCTTCATGGCGTGTGCGGATGACGACTTTGTAGACGCCCCGGGGACCGGCTTCGCGGGCTTTGCCAAAGCCGGTTTGCATGCCGGCCTGGGTTTGCAGTTCCAGTGCCACGTGTTCGAGCACGTGACCGGCCCAGGTGCCTTGCGCCAGCCGTTGCAAGAAGCCGCCGCGTTCACCCACGCTGCAGCGGTGCTCGATCAGCCCGGGCAACCAGGCCTTCAAACGTTCGTTGAAGCCGGGCAAGGTGTTGGAGGGGGCGTCTTCCAGGTCGCCGATGTCGATCAGCGCTTCCATGACTGGACGGTAAGTCCAGATGTTGGGGCCGCGCAGATGGGTCATGCGCAGAAATTGGATGTTTTTGGCGTTCATGCGTGAAAAGGGCGGCTATACAATGACCCGCCCATCATGGCGCTGGTGCTTGCTCTGGATTTTTGGAAATGCATGGGCAGTTCGGGTGCAGTCGTGGGCGACATCCATGGTTGTTTTCTTGTCTCGCCGGCCGTTTGGGTCGTTCGAGTCGCTTCCGGTTCATCCTTCAATGACATCAACTTCCTCTTTGGCCGCTGCAACCCGTCAGGTTCTGCCCGACGCTTGGCAGGTTGAAGTCCATTCTTGTCTGCAACCTGAAGAAAACGCAACAGCCTGGCTGGAGGTTGACCTCGATGGCAGCTTGCGATTTGCCAAAAGTGCCATCATTTTGACCGATCGGCGGGTCCTATCCCGGCCCGAAGGCGAAAAAAACTGGTCCAGCTGGGCTTTGCAGCCGGGTTTGGCCTTGAAACTCACAGACCATGCCGGTGTGGGCTGCCTCACCATGAGCAGTGCCGAGGGGCAGCTGGCCGTGTGGCGTTTCACTTTGGGTTTGCAGGCCGCTGTGGCCCGCTGGGTCGCGCAGTTCGAGAGCCAATTGGCCCAATGGGGCAGCGCTGAGCAGGGACGGCCTTTGCAGTCCGTGCTGGCGGGCTCGGTCTGCCCGGTTTGCCAGACGGTCATGAGCGACGAAGACGAGGACTGTCCCAGCTGCGGGCGGGAAGACCTGGCCCCGCCTTCCACCTGGACGCTGTTCAAGCTGTGGCGTTTTGCCCGGCCTTACCAGCGCTCCTTGTTGGCCGGTTTTTTGCTCACCCTGGCCGCCACCGCCGCCACCTTGGTGCCGCCCTACCTGACCATGCCCTTGATGGATGACATCCTCATCCCTTACCAAAATGGCAAGGCCATCGACCCCGGTCTTGTTTCTTTGTATTTGCTCGGCTTGTTCGGTTCAGCCCTGCTGGCTTGGGGCCTGGGCTGGGCCAAAACCTACATCCTGGCCTTGGTGTCCGAGCGCATCGGGGCCGACTTGCGCACCACCACTTACGACCATTTGCTCAAGCTGTCGTTGGAGTATTTTGGCGGGCGGCGCACAGGCGATTTGATCGCCCGTATCGGCAGCGAGACCGACCGCATCAACGTCTTTTTGTCGCTGCACCTGCTGGACTTTGCCACTGACGTCTTGATGATCCTGATGACGGCCATCATCTTGTTCACCATCAACCCGACATTGGCTTTTGTGACCTTGTTGCCCTTGCCCTTCATTGCCTGGCTGATCCATGTGGTGCGCGAAAAGCTGCGCACCGGCTTTGAAAAGATCGATCGTGTGTGGGCGGAGGTGACCAACGTCCTCACCGACACCATCCCCGGCATCCGGGTGGTCAAAGCCTTTGCACAGGAAGACCGCGAAGCTCAGCGTTTCAAGGACGCCAACAAGCACAACCTGCAGGTCAACGACCGGCTCAACCGCGTTTGGTCGCTGTTCTCGCCCACCGTCACGCTGATGACCGAAATCGGCCTGCTGGTGGTCTGGGGTTTTGGCATCTGGCTGGTGTCAGATGATCAGATCACGGTCGGTGTGTTGACCGCATTTTTGGCCTACATCGGGCGCTTTTACAGCCGCCTTGATTCGATGAGCCGGATTGTCTCGAACACGCAAAAGGCCGCATCGGGCGCCAAGCGCATTTTTGACATCCTCGACCATGTCTCCAGCGTGCCCGAGCCGCTCAGCCCTGTGGCCTTGCCACCCCGTGTGCAAGGCCGCATCACTGTGCGCGATGCGGGCTTTCGCTATGGCAACCGCGCGGTGATCCGACAGCTTAACCTCGACATCCAACCCGGCCAGATGATTGGCCTGGTGGGCCACAGTGGCTCGGGCAAGAGCACGCTGGTCAACCTGATCTGCCGCTTTTATGACCTGAGCGAAGGCGCCATCGAGCTCGATGGCACCGACATCCGCCAGCTCAAGGTGGCCGACTATCGCCGCCAGATTGGCCTGGTGCTGCAGGAGCCGTTTTTGTTCTTCGGCACCATCGCCGACAACATCGCCTACGGCAAGCCCGAAGCCACCCGCGAAGAGATCGTGGCCGCTGCCCGTGCAGCCCATGCCCACGAGTTCATCTTGCGCATGCCGCAGGGTTATGACTCCCTGGTGGGCGAGCGCGGTCAGGGTTTGTCGGGCGGGGAGCGCCAGCGCATCTCGATTGCCCGCGCTTTGCTCATCAACCCCCGCATCCTCATCCTGGACGAGGCCACCTCGGCCGTGGACACCGAGACCGAAAAAGAAATCCAGCGTGCGCTGGACAATCTGGTGCGCGGCCGCACGACGATTGCCATCGCGCACCGCTTGTCCACTCTCCGCAAAGCCGACCGTTTGGTGGTCATGGACAAAGGGGTGGTGGTCGAGGAGGGCACACACGATGCGCTCATTGAAGCCCAAGGCGCTTACTGGCGCTTGTATGAAGCGCAGCAGCGGCAGGCCGAGGCCGAGGCGGTGCTGGGTGGCAGTGACGAGGACAAAAAGGTGAGTGCATGAACCCCTTTGATTTGCAACGCGACGCCTTTGGCCGCTGGGTGCTGCAGCTGCCCGATGGCACGCGACACGTTCCCGTGACCGCCTTGCGCGCCTACCCGGTGTCCGCGCCGGATGAAGGGGTGGCGCTGATGGATGCCGACGGGCACGAGATTTTCTGGATCGATGCCTTGGACCAGCTGTCACCCGCTTTGCGCTCCCAGGTCATCCAGGCCTTGAACGAGCGGGAGTTCTTGCCCGAAATCCTTCAGCTGACCGATGTCAGCAGTTTTGCCACACCCAGCACCTGGTCGGTGCTCACCGACCGGGGCACCACGCAATTCTTGCTTAAGGGGGAAGAAGACATCCGGCGTTTGACGGGCACGGTGCTGCTGATCAACGATGCCAATGGCGTTCAGTTCATGATCCGCGACCTGGCGGCCATGGACAAGCATTCGCGCAAACTGCTGGACCGCTTTCTCTGAGCGATTTCAAAGCGGCCAGACCGAGCCCTGCTCGGGCACCAGCGCACGCCATTTGATCTCGTGCTCGATGCGCTGGCGCAACATGTCGGAAGCCTCGCGCTCGCCGTGCACCACATACACCTGCCCGGGCGCACTGGGCATTTTGTGCAGCCAGCTCAGCAGCTGGTTGGCGTCGGCATGGGCCGAGGCCGATTCGATTTGCGCCACCTCGGCGCGTACCGCCACATCCTGCGCGTGGATGCGGATGTTGCTGTGGCCACTGGCCAAGGCCGCGCCCCGTGTGCCCGGGGCTTGGTAACCGGTCAGGATCACCATGTTGCGGTGGTCGCCCAGGTACTGCGTCAGGTGGTGCAGCACACGCCCGCCCGTGGCCATGCCGCTGGCCGCCAGGATCACCATGGGCCCGTGCCGCCGCGCCAGTGATTTGGACTGCTCGGGTGTCTCCAGCATGGTGGCCACATGGTCCATGTTGCGCACTTCCTGCACGCTCAGGCGGTGCTCACCCGGGTGGCGCTCAAACAAGGCCGTGGTGTGGATCGCCATGGGGCTGTCCAGAAAAATCGGCAAGCCTTTGGGAATCTCTCCGGCGGCTTTGAGTTGTGCGATGGTGTGCAGCACGGCCTGCGCACGCCCCACCGCAAACACCGGCACCACGGCCACACCGCCGCGTGCAGCCAGTTTCTTCAGCAGCGGTCCGAGCTCCTCAAACAGCTTTTCCTTGGGGTGCTGGCGGTCACCGTAAGTGGACTCGATCAAGACTGTGTCGGCTTGCGGGGGTGGCTCCGGCGGGTTCATCAGCGGATCGTCGGGGCGGCCTAGATCGCCCGAAAACAGAATGCGCCGCCCGCCCACATCGAGCAGCAAACTCGCCGCCCCCAGGATGTGCCCAGCGGGCTGAAAGCGGCACTTCCAGCCGCGAATGGGCTCGAACCATTGGCCCTGGTGCTCGGCGTGCAAGTGCTTCAGGCTCTGGATGGCTTCTTGCTTGGTGTACAGCGGCAGGGCCGGGGCGTGTTTGGAAAAGCCATGGCGATTGGCGAAAAAAGCGTCTTCTTCCTGGATATGGCCGCTGTCGGGCAGCAGGATGCTGGCCAGATCGCAAGTGGCCGAGGTGGCATGCACCCGGCCCCGAAAGCCGTTTTTCACCAACAAGGGCAAGTAGCCGCTGTGGTCCAGGTGCGCGTGGGTCAGCACCACCGCATCGATGTGCGCCGGGTTGGCGGCTAGGGGGGCCCAGTTGCGCAGGCGCAGCTGCTTGTAACCCTGGAACAGCCCGCAGTCGACCAGCAGCCGCTTTTGGTTGTGCTCGATCAGGTATTTGGAGCCGGTGACGGTGTCGGCTCCGCCGAGGAAGGTGATGGTGGCGCTCATGCTTCCATGCTCACGCCAACGGCAGGCGATGGTTTTGACTTGAGTCAACAAAACGCCCGACCGGGCAATTCAGCCCAAAGTATGAGAGGCGCTGCGGCGGATGACGATTTTTGCGTACCCGCCATGAGGAACCCGCCGCAGCCCCCTCTCACACGGCCAAGCGGGTTGACGCAGACTCAAGCCCCGAAGAAACCCTTGAGCTTGTCTGTCCAGCTCTCGCCGCTGGGCTGGTGTTTGCCGCCACCTTTTTTCAAAGACTCGTCAAACTCTTTGAGCAGCTTTTTCTGGTGCTCGGTGAGCTTGACTGGCGTTTCCACCGTGATGTGGCAATACAGGTCACCCGGGTAGCTGCCGCGCACGCCCTTGATACCCTTGCCGCGCAAGCGGAACTGCTTACCGGTTTGGGTGCCTTCGGGGATGTCGATGGCCGCTTTGCCGCCCAAGGTGGGCACTTCGATTTCGCCACCCAAAGCCGCTTTGGAAAAGCTGATCGGCACCGCGCAGTGCAGGTCATCGCCATCGCGCTCGAAGATGTCGTGTTTCTTCAAGCGGATCTCGATGAACAAATCACCCGGTGGCCCGCCATTGGTGCCCGGCTCGCCATTGCCCGCGCTGCGGATGCGCATGCCGTCGTCGATACCCGCCGGGATTTTGACTTCCAGCGTTTTTTGCTTTTTGACCTTGCCTTGCCCGTGGCAGGTGCCGCAAGGATCGGGAATGATCTTGCCCGTGCCGCGGCAATGCGGGCAGGTTTGCTGCACACTGAAAAAGCCTTGGCGCATCTGCACCTGGCCCTGACCGTGACAGGTCGAGCAGGTCTTGGCGCTGGTGCCAGGCTTGGCGCCGCTGCCGTGGCAGGTGTCGCACTCGTCCCAGCTCGGGATGCGCAGCTGCGAATCCTTGCCGTTGGCCGCTTCTTCGAGCGTGATTTCCATCGCGTAGCTCAGGTCTGCGCCACGGAAGACCTGGCGTCCACCACCGCGTCCGCCACGACCCTGACCGCCAAAGATGTCGCCGAAGATGTCGCCAAACGCGTCGCCAAAACCGCCAAAGCCTTCGGCACCGCCGCGCATATTGGGATCAACACCCGCGTGACCGTGCTGGTCATAGGCTGCCCGCTTTTGTGCGTCCGACAGCATCTCGTAGGCTTCCTTGACCTCTTTGAATTTGCCTTCCGCCTCTTTGGCTTTGGCGTCATCCCCCTGGTTGCGGTCAGGGTGGTACTTCATCGCCAGCTTGCGATAAGCCTTTTTGATGTCTTCGTCCGAGGCGTTTTTGGCAACGCCCAGCACTTCGTAAAAATCTCGTTTTGTCGCCATGACTGTGGACCCTGGCCCTCAGGCCGTTTCATGCAAAAAGCGTCCCGGGCAAGGCACGGGACGCTGTGGGGTGGATCGCTTCGTTCCTCGCGATGACGGATGATTCGTCGTGCCTCGCAATGACAAAAATTCTGTCATTGCGAGGAGCGCAGTGACGAAGCAATCCATGTCAGCGAACGCTCAAGCTTTTTTGACTTCCTTGACTTCCGCGTCCACCACATTGTCGTCTTGCGGTTTGGCTTCGGCACCAGCCGCGCCTGCTCCCGCAGCGGCTTGCTGTGCTTGCATGTCGGCGTAGACCTTCTCGCCCAGTTTCTGGCTGGCCGTCATCAGGGCTTCGGTTTTGGCTTCGATGGCGTCTTTGTCTTCGCCTTTCAAAACTTCTTCCAGGTCCTTGGCAGCCGCTTCGATGGCTTCTTTTTCAGCTGCTTCGATCTTGTCGCCATGCTCGGTCAGGCTCTTTTTCACGCTGTGCACAGCGGCTTCGCCGGCATTGCGGGCTTGCACCAGTTCGAGCTTCTTCTTGTCTTCTTCGGCGTTCAGCTCGGCGTCTTTCACCATTTGCTGAATTTCGGCTTCGGATAAGCCGGAGTTGGCTTTGATCGTGATCTTGTTTTCCTTGCCGGTGCCTTTGTCTTTGGCGCCCACATGCAAGATACCGTTGGCGTCGATGTCAAAGGACACTTCGATTTGAGGCGTGCCGCGTGCAGCGGGTGGGATGCCTTCAAGGTTGAATTCACCCAACAGCTTGTTGCCCGAGGCGATGTCGCGCTCACCCTGGAACACCTTGATCGTCACCGCAGGCTGGTTGTCTTCGGCGGTCGAGAAAGTCTGTGCAAACTTGGTCGGGATGGTGGTGTTCTTGGTGATCATCTTGGTCATCACACCGCCCATGGTTTCGATGCCCAAAGACAAAGGCGTCACGTCGAGCAGCAGCACGTCGGTGCGGTCACCCGACAACACTTGACCTTGAATCGCAGCGCCCACGGCCACGGCTTCGTCGGGGTTCACGTCCTTGCGCGGCTCTTTGCCGAAGAACTCTTTGACCTTCTCTTGCACCTTGGGCATGCGGGACATGCCGCCGACCAGGATGATGTCGTCGATGTCCGACACCGACACGCCCGCGTCCTTGATCGCCATGCGGCAAGGGGCGATGGTGCGCTCGATCAGCTCTTCCACCAGCTGCTCCAGCTTGGCGCGGGTCAGCTTCACGTTCAGGTGCTTGGGGCCGGTGGCGTCGGCCGTGATGTAAGGCAGGTTGACGTCGGTCGAGGCCGAGCTCGACAGCTCGATCTTGGCCTTTTCAGCGGCTTCTTTCAGGCGCTGCAAAGCCAGCACGTCTTTGGCCAGGTCGACACCGGATTCTTTCTTGAACTCGGTGATGATGAAGTCGATGATGCGCTGGTCGAAGTCTTCGCCGCCCAGGAAGGTGTCGCCGTTGGTGGACAACACTTCAAACTGTTTTTCGCCATCGACATCGGCGATCTCGATGATGGACACGTCGAACGTGCCGCCACCCAGGTCATACACCGCGATTTTGCGGTCGCCTTTTTCCTGCTTGTCCAAGCCAAAGGCCAGGGCCGCAGCGGTGGGCTCGTTGATGATGCGCTTGACGTCCAGACCCGCAATGCGTCCGGCGTCTTTGGTGGCTTGACGTTGGGCGTCGTTGAAGTAAGCGGGTACCGTGATCACGGCCTCGGTCACTTCTTCGCCGAGGTAGTCTTCGGCGGTTTTCTTCATCTTGCGCAGAATTTCAGCGCTGATCTGTGGCGGGGCCAGTTTGTTGCCGCGCACTTCCACCCAGGCGTCGCCGTTGTCGGCTTTAGCGATGGTGTAAGGCATCAAATCGATGTCTTTTTGGACTTCTTTTTCGGCGAACTTGCGGCCGATCAGGCGCTTGACCGCGTACAGCGTGTTCTTGGGGTTGGTGACGGCCTGGCGCTTGGCCGAGGCGCCGACCAGGATTTCGCCGTCTTCTTGGTACGCAATGATCGACGGGGTGGTGCGAGCGCCTTCGGCGTTCTCGATCACTTTGGTCGTGTTGCCTTCCATGATGGCCACGCACGAATTGGTGGTGCCCAGGTCAATACCGATGATTCTTCCCATGTTGATGCTCCGGTGAGGAAATTGAAACTGATTAAGAAATGGTGATGGTCTTCAAGAATTCAAGGGGTGGATTGCTTCGTCGTTGCGCTCCTCGCAATGACGGGAAATTTGTCATTGCGAGCGAAGCGTGGCAATCCAGGCCTCATTTGGGCGCGGTGACCGTGACCAAGGCCGGGCGAAGCACGCGGTCGGCGATCTGGTAGCCCTTTTGCAGCACCGTGACCACGGTGTTGGGCTCCTGATCGGCTGGCACCACGCTGATGGCTTGGTGATGGTGCGGGTCAAATTTGGTGCCTGCAGCCGGGGCGATTTCGACCACTTTGTTGCGCTCCAGCGCGCTCTTGAGCTGGCGCAACGTGGCCTCAGACCCTTCGCGGATCTGCTCGATCGTCACGTTGGGGATGGCCAAACCGGCTTCCAGGCTGTCGAGCACGGGCAGCAGGCTGTCGGCAAAACCCTCCACGGCAAATTTGCGGGCCTTGGCGATTTCGTCATCGGCGCGGCGGCGGGCATTTTGCACATCGGCTTGGGCGCGCAGGTACTGGTCGGCCAGATCGGCGTTTTGCGCCTTCAGGTTCACCAGCTCAGCTTGGGCATCGGCCAGTGGGTCGGTGGGCGTCACGGCGGCTGCGGCCAGTTCTTCGTCGCTCAGGGGTTTAGGGTTGGGGTTTTGTGTGGCTTCTGACATGAGCAATCTGCGCAAAAAATGAATACCCCTTCTAAATAGGGGCGATGTTCGGGGCTTCAAGAGGGCAAGAAAAACCCGCCCAAAGGCGGGTTGTATGGCAGCTGCGAGGCTTGGGGCTCAGTCCAGAGCCAGCAGTTCCACGTCGAACTTCAAGGTCGCATTGGGGGGAATCACGCCGCCGGCGCCCCGGGCGCCGTAGCCCAGTTCGGGGGGGATGATCAGGGTGCGCTGGCCGCCCACTTTCATGCCGGCCACGCCTTCGTCCCAGCCCTTGATGACCATGCCGGCACCCAGACCGAAGACGAAGGGGTCGCGGCGGTCGCGACTCGAATCGAACTTGGCGCCTTGCTCGCCGTCTTTGTAGAGCCAGCCGGTGTAGTGCACGGTGACGTCCTGGCCTGCAGTGGCTGTGGCGCCTTCGCCCACGACGGTGTCTTCGTATTGCAGGCCGGAGGGGGTGGTGTTCATGGGAAGTTCCTGTCAGAAAAGGCCCAGTGCCCCTGTTGGGCTTTCCGGGATGTGGAAAATCCAAAATTATGCCAGCCCTCAGCGGGACTGGTCGGTTTCCTGCAGCAAGCGCACCAACTCGGGGGTGCCAGCAATGCCCAGTTTCTCCATGGCCCGCTGGCGGTGAAACTTCACGGTACGCAGTGTGATGTTCAGCTCCAGAGAAATGCCCAGGTTGGTCATGCCCCGAGCCACCATGCGCGCCACGCTCAGCTCGCGCTCGCTCAGAGCGCTCAGCAAAGCGTTCACCTGTTGTTGGCGATGCGACTGCGCCAGCTGCTGGCGGTTCATGCTCATGGCTTTATGCAAGGTGCTCATCAACTGTTCGGCCTCGATGGGCTTGATCAGAAAGTCCAGCGCGCCGGCCCTGAAGCCCGTGACGGCCTCTTTGGCACCGCTGCCTCCGCTCATCAACACCAGAGGCACATGGCCTTGTTGCACCAGTCGGGCTTGCAGCTGCAAGCCGTCCATGTCGGGCATCTTCACATCGCACAGCACACACACAGGACCCGGGTGCAGTGGACGGTTGAACTCAAGCACCTGCAGGTAAGCGCGGGCCGAGCTGTAGGTCTCGCAGGCGTAGCCATCGAGCTCGATCAGGTTACGAAAAGCTTCCAAAATGCCCAAATCGTCGTCGATCACCACCACGCGACCACGCGCGCATCGCTCGGCCAACTCCGGGTCCAAAGCGTTTATTTCAAGAGAGGTGGGTGGCTGGTTCATCCGGGGCGTCGAGGGGGTGGTGGCACGGCAAAACCAGTGTGACCACCGCGCCGTAAGAGCCAAAATTATCCAATAAAAGAGAACCATGGTGCTGACGGGCGATGCTTTCGACCACGAAAAGCCCTATGCCCTGCAGGCTGTGCGTGTGTTGTGCAGCTTGGGCGAATTCGCGCTTCAGCACCTCGTTGGGCAGCCCTGGGCCACTGTCGCTCACAGACAGACGCACTTGCTCAGGCGTGGATAACAACGTCACAGTCACCCGCCGTTGCGGCCCTGCGTGGACTGCCTCCATGGCGTTGCGCACCAGCTGCAGTACCGCTTGCGACAGCTGCAGCTCATCGCCCAACACCCACATCGGCGGCATGCGCGGCGGAAATTGCAGCTCCGTCTGGCGGTTGATGGCCTCTTGGCGCAGCAACAAATCGACTTGGCGCAGCACCGCCGTCATGTCCACCGGTGCGCCCTGCGTGGGCGCTGGCCGCAAAAAGTGCCGAATGCGCTCGACCGTCTCGCCTGTGCGCCGCAGTTCGGCCACCACATGCGTCAGCCCGTTTTGCAGCCGCGCCACATCCAAGGGCGCCATTTGCAGTGCACGCAGTTCTGTCTCAACCCGCAGCGATGCCGCTGTCAAGGGCTGTGTCATGGCATGCCCCAGCGAATCGGTCAGCATACTCAGCAAACGCTCCCGATCCAGATGCACCAAGGCCTGGCGGCGCTCTTGCCACTGCTGCGAGCGGGCCACCTTACGGGCCACACTCAGGTGGCTGCGTTCGGCGCGGTCCAGCGCCAAGCCCAAATACGCCATGCTAGCCACCAGCGCCACCGCCAGTGTGGTCAAACTCACCGCCACCCCCACCGGGCTGCTGTCGTGTACAGCAATGTCGGCCGAGCCCAGGACCGAAGCCGCCAAATTGGCCAAGATGCCCGCCGCCTGCACGGCGTAGGCGCCGGCAAGCGTCAGTGCATTGCGACTGCGCTCGGCCCGCGCCACCTGCCAGGCCGACCAAACCAGCAGCGTCACCACCACCAAATTCACCACCCTGACGACCACCCCCAGAACGATCCGGGAATCCATGGGCAACAAAATGGCCAACACCCCAGAAAACGCCAGTGTGCCCAAGCCGATCAGCCACCACGGCCAGGCGCGTCCTGTGTCCAAGCGCAAACTTTGTGCGGCCAGCCATGCCCCCATCGCCAGCAGGGGGTGACCTAGCACATAACTCAACAGGTCGTGGATTTGCCCGCGTGCGCCCATCAGCAGCAAACCCACGCCCCCCACCATGCCGCCAATGCACCACAGCCTTGGCGCCAACTCGCGTGGCATGCGCAAGATCAGCCAGATACTTGGTGGCAGCAACAGGTACAGGGTGCCCGCCACCAAGAGCAGGGTGCTGTTATCCAAATTCAGGCTCATGGCGCACCCCCGACTTCGCGTGGCAAGCTCAGCTGCGCCTCGGCTCCGCCGCCTGGGTGGTTGCGCAAGCTCAAATCGCCATGGTGCTGGCCCATGATGGCGCGCGAAATCGCCAGTCCCATGCCTAAGCCATGTTCGCGCGTGCTGACAAAAGGCTCGCCCCAACGCGCCAGCACCTGAGCCGCCACGCCCGGGCCGTGGTCGCGAATCAGTACCCGAATTTGGGCCCCGTCGGCTTGAGCAGACACCTGTAACCAGCGCGAGGGGCATGACTCCATGGCCTGTGCAGCATTGCGCAGCAGATTCACCAGCACCTGCGACAGCGCCACCTCATCGGCTTGGCACCACAACGGCACGTTGCCCAGCGCGCGGTCTACACGCACATCCAGGCGATGCCACTCCCCATCCAGCAAATCCAAGGCCCCGTGCACCACCGTGCGCACATCGACACGCCGCAGCGTCACCGTGTGCGGCAGCCCGGCCCGTCGGATGCGTACCAAAATGCGGCTGGCCCGTTCAATGCCGTCCATCACTTTTTGCAGCAAATCCACCAAAACCGGCACCTCGGTGCGACCTGCCCACAGTCGTCGTTGCGCGACTTGGGCCTGCGTCAGGGCCGCCGTTAAAGGCTGGTTCAGTTCGTGCGCCAGTGCGCCCGACACCAGCACCATACGCTCTTGCCGGTCTAGCTGGCGCAGCTGCGTGTCCAGTCTGGCCGTCTCTTCGGCTGCAGCTCTCGTGGTCGCATCGCGTGCTCGTGCCTGCATGGCTTGGTCCAGCACCATGCCGGTGTAACAAAAGTGGCCAATGGCCGAGGTCAGCAGCGCCAGCAAAGCGATCAGGCTCGCATCCCAGGTGTTGCTGAACGGGCTCGGCTGCGTGCCGATGCCAATGCCCATTAAGGACTGCGCCCACAGCCCCAAACCCAATAGCCAATAGCTCACCCCAATGGCTGCCGCGTTGTGGCTGCGCCAACGCAGTGCCAAAGGCCAGGCCAGGCTGGCGGTGTAAATGGCCAATCCCCCCAACGCCCAACGCATGCCCATGCCCCGCACCTGAGGGTCAAAGGCCCGCAGCAACACGCTGTAGTAGGTGAGGGCCAGCAACGCCCAAAGCACCAATTGCGGCGCTGACCATGGCCGCCCGCGCAACACCCGCAAAGATTGCGACCAGCCCACAAAACTGAGCAGCAACAAGGTGTTGCCGCCCTGAAAACTCAGCCAAGGTGCGATCCAGGGCCGCAGCCCCATCAACGCTATGCCCAACCCTGCCAGCGCACTACCCACACACCACCAAGCCACTGCCTGAGCTTGACGGCGCCCGGTGGTCCACCACACCAGCAGCGGCAGCATCCAGAACAGCAAAGCTGCCAGGATCAGTGTGGTTTGGCTGTCGAGCATGGAAAAAGATTTTGGTGAATTTAATGGGTTGCGATGGATTTTGGAGGATCTGTAGCCTCTGTGAACTGCCCTCAAGGACAGTGCCGCCCTGTCTGCGTTAGGGCATCGGTAATTTCCAAGAACCCACCATGGATCGCTTCGTTCCTCGCGATGACGTGAACCTCTCCATGCCAGCGCTACATCGTCCCCCTCACTTCAAGCCCCACCACATCGCACCCGTCATTTCAAGCTCCACCATTTCTCCCCGTCACTGCGAGGAGCGAAGCGACGCGGCAGTCCATGAATTTTGCTCGTGCCACTGCAAGTTTATTCAAGGCCATTCTTGAATTTGATATTTATTAATTCAAATTGACTAAACCATGGTTCTCTGCCTGTACTTTGGGACAGTTCACTGAATTTGTTGGTTCTCATAACCTCAACGCTCAAATTTCATAAGTGCGACTGGTGCGCGCCTTAAGGGGCAATGTCGGTCACACACCACTTCAGTCACTATTTCTTTGGAGCCCCCATTCATGAAGACAGATTCCATTCGCACGCCTGGTTTCGCGACCCCTGTTCAGCCTGTGTGGGGCCATCGCCTGCGCATGACCTGTCTGGCTGCTTTGGTGCTCATGGCTCAGCCTCTGCAGGCCCAAACACTGGGCGCCGCAGCCCAGCAAGTGCTGAAGGACTACCCCTCCATCAAGGCGGCCCGCGCGGGCGTGAGCGCTGCTCAGGCTGAGCTCGATCGTGCCCGCGGTGGCTACAGTCCGACGCTCTCGCTCAATGCCTCTGCCAACAAAATCCGTGACAGCGACGCGGACCAGGACCTGATGGCCACGCCCATGCTCAACTGGAGCTTGCCGATCAACGGTCGCGTGGCCGCAGAAAACACACGAGCCAGCCTTGCCCTCGAAGTTGCTCATCACAAAGTGGCCGTGACCGAGCAGGATTTGGCGCTGCAGTTGTCCGAGAGCTGGCTTGCCGTAGTGCGCGGCCATCGCATGTTGCAGCTGGCTCAAGAAAACGTGCAGTCGCACCAGAGCCTTCTGGGTGACATCCGCCGCATGGTTGAAATTGATGCTGGCCGTGCGCTGGACCTCACGCAAGCCCAGGTCCGATTGGACGCTGCCAGCACCAACTTGGCCCAGCGCCAGACCGAGCTGGACCAGGCTCAGGAAAAGCTGGCCCGTTTCACCCCGGCGCAGCAAGCCGCACACTTTGCTCAGTACCCAGGCCTGCGCAAAGCCGTGCCGGCTAATCTGGCTCAGGCCCAAGAACAACTCAGCAACCCCGCAGTGGCCCAGGCGCGTGCGCAAGTGGCCGAGATGCAGGCTCGTATCGACGCCGCCAAGCGTCTGCATTACCCCACGCTTGACGTCTATCTCGGTCGTCAGCACTTGGGTGCGGTCACCGGCAACCGCTTGGTGGCGCAGGCCAATTTCAGCCTGCCATTGTGGAGCGGCGGTCAGACCGATGCGGGCATCCGCTCTGCCGCAGCGCAAGCCCTGGCCGCGCAAGACACCCTGGCCGAAGTTGACCTGACCGTACAGGAACGCTTGCGTCAGGCCTATGTGGAGCTGGCTGCTGCTCAGACTCGTTTGCAACTGGCCGAGCAGCAACGCGCCAGCGGCGCCAAGCTGGTGCAGGGCTACCGTGAGCAGTTCAAGATGGCCCGACGCACTTTGCTGGACCTGCTCAATATCCAAAGTGAATATGCCGGTTACCAGCAGGCCCACGCACAGGCCGAACACGACATTACCTTAGCTCAGTACCGCATCAGCGCCGTGCTGGGCCAGCTGGCGCAGAACTTCACACAACCGTGATAGCGACGCGGCAGTCCTTGGATGGCTTCGTGCCTCGCCATGACGGCGTCTTCGACACGACGAGAAGCGCAGCGACGCGACAGTCCATGGATGGCCTCGTGCTTCGCCATGACAGCGTCTTTGTCACTGCGAGGAGCGCAGCGACGCGGCAGTCCAAGACAACCACTGTGACCCAACCTGAACAAAACCCCGGCAGCCGTTGAGGCTGTCATCGCATTTCCAGTCAAGAGCACCATGTCCAAGTACACACTCATCCAGATCCAGGGTAAGCAGCAGACCGAAACCGCACTGCAAGAAAGTCAGAGCGTGCAAGCGCAGGCCCGCACCATCTACCGCCTGAGGGACGAGCAGGGTGCGCAACCGCACAAGCTGGCGCTGTGGCGCCGTGGACAGGACCTGGTGCTGGAAGTGCAGGGCGTCAAGGTGCTGACGCTGCAGGGCTTTTATGCGCAGGCGCAAGATGCCACGCAGGGCCCGCACTTCCTGCTCGACACGGGCGTGCCGGGTGACCCGTGGGTGGTGCAGGGGCGTGCGCCGCAGCAAAAGATCAGCGAGACCGAAGACCTGGTCTGGCGGCTCGACGACGATGTGGTCAACATTCAGATCTCGCCCGGGCAGCTGCAGCAAGTTTGGGCGCAGTCCGACATGCCGCAGCAAAATCTAGGTGACAAGCGCTACAGCGGTGACGAAGGCGCGCGCCGTGAAATCCAGGACTTGCTGGACCGCTGGCAAGCTCCCGGCGCACAAGCTGCGCAGGCCGCCGCAATGGCCAAACCCGCTTACGACGAAATCGGCGACCTGATCATCAGCGGTACCGTGGCAGCCGGCCCGGTCTTCGCTGGCGTCAAGCTGCTGGCCTACGACAGCACCGGCCAGCTGCTGGGCACCACCACCATCGAGCCCGATGGCAGCTGGCGCATCGATGTGCCGCAAAAAGGCAACTACCGCGGCAGCGTGCTGCTCAAAGTGTTGGACGACAACGGCAACGAGATCAACTACGCCGACGAAGTCACCGCCGCCAGCAAGAGCCTGAACACCGTGCTGCGCGCCCTGGGCGTCGCGCAAGAGGGCCAAGCCCTGTTTGAAGTCACTGGCCTGGACTCACACCTCATCATTCACATCACGCCCCTGACCGAACTGGCCGTGCGTCAGGCCGGCGTCACGGGCAACCAGCCCCCGTCGGTGGTCGCCGCGCTGCAGGCCAACGCCAACGTCGCCCAAGCCTTTGGCCTGACTGGCGTCAACCTCACTGGCCCGGTCGCCACCACCAACAGTGCAGACTTTGACGGCCGCGACGGTCTGTCCGATGAAGAAAAATACGGCCTTGCCCTGGCCAAACTCTCCGGCCTGGACGCGCTCAACGGCGGCAGTGTTGCCACCTCGCTCGATATCCTGGCCAGCAACCTACAAGGCAATAGCCTCACGCCCACGGGTGCACGCGTGCTCGACCAAGGCCGTGCCCAGGCGCTCGCTGCCCTCAAGGTCAGCGACAGCACCTTCAACGCCGGCAACGGCGACACCGACCACGACACCCTGCTCAACCGCCAATTGCTGGGCGACATTGTGGTCACCAGCCAAAGCCTGAACAGCGACGGCAAACTCGTCATCACCGGCACCGCTTTGGCTGGCAGCATCGTCACCGTCACGTTGCCCAACGGCGACACACAAACCGTCTCAGTGGACGCCAGCGGTCAGTTCAGCCTGACCTCGGCCAACGCCCAGCCCGCGCTCGACAACCCGCTGCAGCTTGCCGGCAGCGACGCACTGGCTGCGCCGGTGCAGAGCGCCGCGCCCAAGGCGCCCCTCATCGAACAAAGCAATGGCCGCCTCATCAGCGGCGTGGGCGAACCCGGCACCACCGTCGAAGTCTTTGGCGCAGACGGCACTTCGCTGGGCACCGCCCAAGTCGATGAACTGGGCAACTGGACACTGATTCCTGCCACCGCCGTGCCCGTGGGCACCGCCCTGCGCGCCACCGCCACAGACGCCAACGGCAACGCCTCCGGCCCCGGCGCCGGCACCTCGGGCGATGCGCTGATCACCACCATTCCCGAAGCGTCCGACGCCTACGTCAACGCCTCGGAAAAAACCTCTGACGGCGGTGTGCCTGTACGAATCAGCCTGCCCGCCAGTGCTGCTGCGGGCGACACCGTCACCACCGTGGTCACCCAGCCTGACGGCACCCGCATGGAACTGACCACTGTGCTGAGCACCGCCGACATCGCGGCCGGCCAGATCAGCCAGCTCGTCCCACAAGCCGGCCTGGGCACTGACGGCCTCTACCAAGCCAGCACCACGCTCACCACTGCCAACGGCACAACCAGCGCTCCCAGCGTGCGCCAGTTCCTGCTCGACACCGCAGCGCCCGCCGCACCGGTCATCGCGCCCAGCAACGGTCAGGTCGTCAACGGCACCGCCGAGCCGGGCACCCTGGTCGAAGTGCGCGACGGCAGCGGCAACCTGATCGGCAAAGCCGGCCCTGTCGGCCCCGACGGCAACTGGACCCTGGTGCCCGCCAGCCCGCTGCCCGACGATACCCCGCTGACCGCCACCGCCACCGACCTGGCCGGCAACATCAGTCCGGTGGGTAATGGCATCGTCGACGTGGGTGCCCTGCTCATCACCGGCGCGGTCGACAACGTGGGCCCCAACACCGGCCTGCTGTTTGATGGTGCCGTCACCAACGACAACAGCCCCCAGCTGGCAGGCGCCCTTGGCGCGCCTTTGGTCGCAGGTCAGACCCTGGCCATCTACCGCCAACTGGAAGATGGCGCTTTTGAATTCATTGGCAACGCCGTGGTCAACGGCACCAGCTGGACCCTGCAAGACAGCGGCCTGGCAGATGGCAGCTACACCTACGAAGCGCGTGTCATGAATGGCAGCACGCTGGTGCAACGCTCCGGCGAGTTCAACCTCACCGTGCTCACCGCCGCGCCCGCCGCGCCCGACACCACCGTGCCCGAGGCCGGTACCGACCACCTCGTCAACGCGGCCGAAAAAGCCTCTGACGGCGGCGTGCCCGTGGTCACCCAGTTGCCAACCAATGCCCGCGTGGGCGACGTGGTCACTACCACCGTGACATTGGCCGACGGCAGTCCCCTCACGCTCAGCACCACACTCAAGGTAGCCGACATTCAGGCCGGCCGCATCAGCCAACTCATCCCCGCAGACAAGCTCGGCACCGACGGCGACTACCCCGTCAGCACCACCTACACCTCGTCGGTCACCGGCCTGACCAGCGCGCCGACCGACAGCAGTTTCGTGCTCGACACAACACCCCCGTCTGCGCCCGCCGTCAACCTGCCCGAATCGCCCAACGGCGTGAGCGCGGCCGAAGCCGCCAGCGAGGGCGGCACACCCATCGTGACCACCTTGCCGGCAGACGCCCGAGTGGGTGACACGGTCACCACCGTGGTGACCAAACCGGACCTCACCACACTGACGCTGACCACCGTGCTCACGGCGGCCGACCTGCCACCCGCTCAAGGTGGAACGGCCACTGGCACAGGCCCTTTCACCATCAGCCAAGTCATTGCCAGCAGCGAACTCACGCAAGACGGCAGCTGGACGACCAGTACCTCCATCACCGATGTGGCCGGCAACACCAGCGCCGCCACACTGGGCAGCTTCGTGCTCGACACCACACCCCCGTCTGCGCCTGTCGTCAATCTGCCTGAATCGCCCAACGGCGTGAGTGCGGCCGAAGCGGCCAGCGCCGGCGGCACACCCATCGTCACCACCTTGCCGGCTGACGCCCGAGTGGGCGACACGGTCACCACCGTGGTGACCCAGCCCGATGGCAGCACGCTCACGTTGAGCACGGTGCTCGCCGCAGCCGACTTGCCACCCACTCAAGGTGGTACCGCCACCGGCACAGGCCCCTTCACCATCAGTCAGATCATCCCGAGCAGCGAACTCACGCAAGACGGCAGCTGGACGACCAGCACCGCGATCACCGATGTGGCCGGCAACACCAGTGTCCCCGGCACAGGCAGCTTCGTGCTCGACACTACACCTCCGTCTGCGCCCGCAGTCAACCTGCCCGAATCGCCCAACGGCGTGAGCGCGGCCGAAGCGACCAGCGCCGGCGGCACACCGATCGTCACCACCTTGCCGGCGGATGCCAAGGTGGGCGACACGGTCACCACCGTGGTGACCAAGCCCGATGGCAGCACACTCACGTTGAGCACTGTGCTCACGGAAGCCGATTTGCCACCCGCTCAAGGTGGAACGGCCACCGGCACAGGCCCTTTCACCATCAGCCAGCTCATTGTTTCTGCACAAATGCCGCTCGACGGCAGTGCAGACGGCAACTGGACGACCAGCACCACCATCACCGATGTGGCCGGTAACACCAGCGAACCTGGCATGGGCAGCTTTGTGCTCGACACTACCCCGCCCGCAGCCCCTGCGGCAGACGTGGCTGCGGCCAGCGACACGGGTATCAGTGACACCGACAACATCACACGTGACAACACGCCCACCATTGCAGGGGTAAGCGCCAACCCAGGTGACACCATCACCGTCACCTTTCCTACAGGTGAAGTGCTGACCACCACGGTGGCTTCCGACGGTACCTGGAGCGTCACCCCCACGCAGAGCCTTGTGGATGGCCCTGACCAAAGCGTCCTCGTGACCGCTACTGACCCTGCGGGCAATGAAAGTGCCCCCAATACAGTCTCCGTCACCATCGACACCCAAGGCCCCGCAGCGGCGCCCCAAGTTGTTATTCCTGAAGCACCCAACGGCATCAGTTTGGCCGAAAAAGATTCGGCCGGTGGCGTGCCGCTGGTGGTGACGCTGCCTTCTGATGCGCAAGTGGGCGACGTGGTCACCAGTGTCGTCACCAAGCCTGATGGCAGTACCCTCACGCTGACCCATGTCCTTACTGCCGCCGACCTGCCTGCGGCTCAGGGTGGCACTGCCGGGCCCAGTGGCCCCTACACCGTAAGCCTGCTCATCCCCACCGCCGCACTCACCATTGATGGCCACTGGACAACCAGCACCACCATCCAGGACGTGGCGGGCAACCCCAGTATGGCTCGCAGTGGCAATTTCCAGCTCGCCGCCACCCCACCTACACTCACCCTGGGCACCATCGCCGGCAATGACATCGTTAACGCTGCTGAAAAGCAAGGCGGGGTGGCCTTGACCGGCACCACCAGCGCCGAATCCGGGCAAAGTGTGACCCTCACCCTCACCGGGCCCGGCGGCGTCAGTCAGACCTACTACGCAGCCGTTCAGCCTGACGGCACATTCAGTACCAACGTTCCTGCGGCTGCAATGGCCAGCCTGGCCGACGGCAGCTATACCCTCACGGCCAATGTCAGCAATGCCGCCGGCACACCCGCTGTGCCTGCCAGCAAAACGCTCGCTGTCGACACCGTCCCGCCCACCATTACCATCACCGCCGTGGCTGGTGCCGATAACGTGTTTGATGCCGCAGAACGCGGTTTTGACACCAACAACTACACCTTGAGCGAGACGGTTCCCACACCGCCCACGATCAGCGGCACCACCAACGGTGAAGCAGGCCAGACGGTCACTGTTCTGATTGACGGCCAAAGCTACAGCGCCACCGTCATCGCCGGCACTGGCGGCTTGAACACCTGGTCGGTGCAAGTGAGCCAAGCCACGGCCAAAGCCCTGATCCATGGCACCACCTACCCGGTGAGCGCCAGCGTCAAGGACCTGGCCGGCAACCCCTCGACGCCAGACAGTGAAACCCTGAGCGTCAACATCGCCCCGCCCGATGTGCCGACGGTCAAGCAAAACCTATCGGGCACCGACACACCCACTGTCACCGGCACCGCGCAAAAGCTGGACGGCAGCAACAACCCGATTGCGCTGGCCAACGGTGATGTCCTCACCTTCACCCTCAATGGGGTGACTGTCACCGCCACCATCGACAGTACTGCGGTTTCCGGCACCAGCAACCCCGGCGTCAGCTACGACCCACTCACCAAAGCCTGGGCACTGAACACCACCACTGCGACCGAAAGCGACGGCGACGTCATCGACTTCGCCCTGCAAGACGCCACTTACAACATCGGCGTCAGCGTCGCCACCGGCGGCAGCACCAGCGGCCGCAGCGACATCAGCACGGGCGAACTCGTCATCAACACCGTGCCGCCCACCCTCACGCTCAACGCTGTCTCGCCCGATGCAGACGGCGACAGCGTCATCAATGCGTCCGAGCAAAACCAGACCGTCGCCCTGACCGGAACCACCAACGCCGAACCGGGCCAGACCGTCACCCTCACGCTCAATGGCCAGACCTACACCGCCACCGTCGAAGCCGGCGCCAGCGGCGCCGCCAACACCTTCAGCGTGCAAGTGCCCGGCAGCGCCATCGGTCAACTCGCCGACGGCACCGCCATCCTGCAAGCCAGCGTCACCAACCGCTTTGGCCTGACCGGCAACGACACCGAAGCCATCACCGTCGACACCACCGCCCCCAGCGCCCCCACCGTGGGGCTGCCCGAGGCACCTGCTGGCGTCAACGCCGCCGAAGCCGCCAGCAGTGGCGGCACCCCCATCGTGCTCACCCTGCCAGCCGACGCGCAGGTGGGTGATGTGGTCACCACCACCGTCACCAAGCCTGACGGCAGCACCCTCACGCTCACCCACACCATCTTGGCCAGCGAACTGCCGGCAGGGCAGGGCGGCACCGCCACCGGCACAGGCCCTTTCACCGTCACACAAACCATCCCCACGGCCGAGCTCAATGTGGACGGCCCCTGGACCACCAGCACCACTCTCACCGACGCAGCGGGCAACACTGGCGCGCCCGGCACCGGCGCCTTCACGCTCGACACCACCGCACCCGGCCAACCCGGTGTGGCCCTGCCCGAGGCGAGCGACGGCGTCGTCAACGCCGCAGAGGCCGCCAGCCTGGGCGGCACGCCCGTGGTCACCACCTTGCCCGCCAACGCTGCCGTCGGCGACACTGTCACCACCGTGGTCACTGCGCCCGATGGCACAGAACTCACATTGACCAGCGTGCTCACGGCCGCCGACCTCAGCGCCGGCACCATCAGCCAGCTTATCCCCAGCAGCGCCCTCACCACAGACGGCGACTGGACCACCAGCACCACCGTCACCGACTTGGCCGGCAACACCAGCCCGGCGCGTGCAGGCACCTTCGCGCTCGACACCACCGCACCCGCCGCACCCGCTGCCACTCTGGCTGACGCCAGCGACAGCGGTACCAAGGGCGACAACACCACCAACGACACCACACCCGGCATCAGCGGCAGCGGCGCCACGCCAGGCGACACCATCACGGTCACCTTCCCTGGTGGCGAAGTCGAAACCGTCGTGGTCGACGCAGACGGCAATTGGAGCGTCACCCCCGACAATGCCCTTACCGAAGGCCTCAACAACATCCAGGTCACCGCCACCGATCCGGCCGGCAACGTGAGCGCACCCACCACGGTGCCGGTGCGCATCGACACCACAGGTCCGTCCACGCCCGCTGCCCCCGACCTGCTGGCCAGCAGTGACACCGGCAGCAGCAGCACCGACAACGCCACTGCCGACAACACCCCCACCTTCAGCGGCACCGGCACGCCGGGCGACACCATCACCGTCTACAACGGCAACACCGCCCTGGGCACCGCCGTCGTGGATGGCAACGGCAACTGGAGCCTCACCGCCCCCACCATGGCCGACGGCGTGCACAACATCAGCACCACCGCCACCGACCCGGCTGGCAACACCAGCGCCCGCAGCCCGGCCCTGGCGGTCACTGTCGACACGCAAGCCCCCGCCGCCCCAGCCGCCGACGTGGCCGCTGCCAGCGACACAGGCACCAGCAACACCGACAACATCACCAGCGACAACACGCCCACCATCACCGGCGGCAGCGCCACCCCGGGTGACACCATCACCCTCAAAGACGCTGCGGGCAACACCCTCGGCTCGGCCGTTGTGGCGCCAGACGGCAGCTGGGCCATCACGCCTACCAGCCCCCTGGCCGACGGCACGCAAAACCTCAAGGTCAACGCCACCGACCCGGCCGGCAACGTCAGCGCACCCGGCACGGTGCCCGTCACCATCGACACCACACCGCCCGTCGCGCCAGCAGCTGCGCTGGCGGTTGGCAGCAACAGCGGCCTGACCACCGACAACGTCACCAACGACAACACGCCCACCATCTCTGGCAGCGGCGCCACGCCCGGCGACACCATCACCCTGTACGCGCCCGACGGCACCACCGAGCTTGGCACCGCCGTGGTGGCCAGCAACGGCACCTGGAGCATCACACCCACCACCGCCCTGGCCGACGGCCCGCAAGCCCTGAGCGTCAAGGCTACTGACCCGGCTGGCAACGTCAGTCCCGCCACGCCGCTGCCTCTGGTCATCGACACAGCCGTGGCCGCCCCGGTCATCAGCCCCACCAACGGCGCCATCATCAGCGGCACGGGCGAGCCCCGCGCTACTGTCACCGTCAAGGACTCAGCAGGCACCACTATTGGCACCGCCACCGTCGCCGCCGACGGCAGCTGGAGCCTAACGCCTACCACGCCGCTGGCCGACGGCACCGCGCTCAGCGCCACCCAGACCGATGTGGCCGGCAACCTCAGCCCCGCTGACAGCGAGACGGTTGACACCTCCATGCCGCAGATCAACCCGACCAACGGCAGCACGATCACTGGCACCGGCGCACCCGGGCACCAGATTGAGCTGAAAGACAACAGCGGTAATGCCATCCTGGGTACCGACGGACAGCCTCTTGTCGTGACCGTCGCACCAGACGGCACCTGGACAGCCACCCCGCAAACGCAGCTGGCCAATGGCACCGTTGTGGTTGCCAAAGACCTGACCAGCAACAAGACTGACAGTGAAACCGTTGACCGCACCCCGCCCGCCGTGCCCACGCTCGACCTGGTCGCCAGCAGTGATACCGGCACCAGCAGCACCGACAACCTCACCAGCGACAACACGCCCACCGTCTCGGGCACCGGCACGCCTGGCAGCACCGTCAAGGTTTATGACGGCACCACCTTGGTGGGCACTGCCATCGTGGCCGCTGACGGCACCTGGACGGCCACGCTATCCACCTTGACGAATGGCACGCACAACCTGACTGCCACCGCCACCGACAAAGCGGGCAACACCAGCGCGGCCAGCAGCGCTCTCCCCGTTGAGATCGACACCACCGCCCCCGCAGCCCCCGCCGCCGACGTGGCCACGCTCAGCGACACCGGCGCAGACAGCGACGACAACATCACCAGCGACAACACACCCACCATCACTGGGGCAGGAGCTACGCCCGGTGACACCATCACCCTCCAGGACGCCAACGGCAAAGTGCTCGGCACCGCCGTGGTCGACAGCAACGGCGACTGGGCCATCACGCCCACCGCCGCGCTGCCCGATGGCGAGCAAGACCTCCGCGTCACCGCCACCGACCCTGCTGGCAACACCAGCGCCCCCACCACCGTGCCCGTGACCATCGACACGATGGCACCTGCTGCACCGGCTGCCATCCTCGACCCGGCCAGCGACAGCGGCATTGCCGGTGACAGCATCACCCGAGTCACCCGTCCCGTCATCAGCGGCAGCGGCGCCACCCCTGGCGACACCATGACCCTGTACGCGCCCGATGGCACCACCGTGCTGGGTACCGCCCAAGTCGACGAAGAGGGCAACTGGGCCATCACGCCCAATGCCGCCCTGGCAGAGGGCCTGAACCCGCTCGAAGTCACCGCCACCGACCCGGCTGGCAACGAAAGCGCGCCCACCACTGTGCCGGTGACTGTCGACACCACCGTGCCTGCCGCCCCGGCCGCCGACGTGGCCGCCGTCAGCGACACCGGCACCAGCAACACCGACAACAACACCAGCGACAACACCCCCACCATCACCGGTGGTGGCGCCATGCCCGGTGACACCATCACCCTCAAGGACGCGGCCGGCGTCACCCTCGGCACCGCCGTGGTCGCCGCCGACGGCAGCTGGAGCATCACGCCCACCACATCGCTGCCCGACGGCACGCAGAACCTCGCCGTCACCGCCACCGACCCGCAAGGCAACACCGGCCCGGCCACCAGCGTGCCCGTGACCATCGACACCACGGCTGGCACCCCCACTGGTGCTCTGGCCACAGCCAGCGACACCGGCACTTTGGGTGACAACCTGACCCGGGACAACACCCCCGAGATCAGCGGCACGGCTGACGCCAACGCCGCCATCAGCGTCCTCATCAACGGCCTGACCTACACCACCACCGCCGACGCCGACGGAGACTGGTCCATCGACCTGGCCACCGCCATCCCAACAGGCGCCAGCGCAGCCGCACCGGCCCTGGCCGACGGCAGCTACACCCCCGTCATCACCGCCACCGACCCCGCCGGCAACAGCATCACCGCCAACGGCACTACCTTCGCGGTCGACGCCACGCCGCCAGCCGCACCGGTCATCGCGCCCACCAACGGCACCCTCATCACCGGCAGCGGCGAGCCGGGTGCCTTGGTCACCGTCAAAGACGCGGCCAACAACGTCATCGGCACCGCCACCGTGGCCGCCGACGGCACCTGGAGCCTGGACCCCGCCACCGATGTGCCCAACGGCACCGTGCTGACCGCCACCCAGGCCGACCCGGCCGGCAATGTCAGCGCCCCCGACACCGAAACGGTCGACACCACGCTGCCCGACGCCCCGGTCATCGCGCAGGCCAACGGCTCTGCCGTCAACGGCACCGGCGAGCCCGGCGCCACCATCGCGCTCACCCTGGCCGACGGCACCGTGCTGCGCGACGCCGGCGGCGCACCGCTCACCGTCACCGTGCAACCCGACGGCACCTGGAGCGCCACCCCTGGCGCCGCCCTGGCCGACGGCGCTGTGGTCAAAGCCACACAAACCGCCACCAAGACCAACGGCGAGACCGTCACCGCCTACGACACCGAAACCGTCGACGCCATGCCCCCGGCAGCGCCTGCGGCCGACGTGGCCGCAGCCAGCGACACCGGCAGCAGCAACACCGACAACATCACCCGCGACACCACCCCCGACATCAGCGGGGCAGGGGCCACGCCCGGCGACACCATCACCCTCAAGGCACCCAATGGCGACGTGCTCGGCACCGTCACCGTCGCGCCTGACGGCAGCTGGAGCATCACGCCCAGCCTGCCGCTGGCCGAAGGCCCGCAAAACCTGACCGTCACCGCCACCGACCCGGCCGGCAACGTCAGCGCGCCTACCACCGTGCCCGTCACCATCGACACCGGCATCGCTAACCCCACCGGGGGGCTGGCCAGCGCCAGCGACACCGGCACGCTGGGCGACAACAAAACCAACGACACCACCCCCGCACTCAGTGGCACGGCCGAGCCCGGTGCAGCGGTTGAAGTGACTGTCGGCGGCGTCACCTACACCACCACAGCGGGCAGCGACGGTGCCTGGAGCATTCCGGCCACCAACACCCTGGCCGACGGCAGCTACACCCCCAGCATCAAGGTCACCGATGCGGCAGGCAACACCGTCACCACCAACGGCACGCCCTTCACGGTAGACGCCACAGCCACCGCAGCGCCCACCGTCTCGCTGACCGAAGCGCCCAACAGCGTCAACGCCACCGAAGCCGCCAGCAGCGGCGGCACACCCATCGTCACCACGCTGCCCGCAGGCGCGCAGGCGGGCGACACCGTCATCACCGTGGTCACCCAGCCCGATGGCACCACGCTCACGTTGACCACCGTCCTCACCTCGGGCGACATCAGCACAGGCAGCATCAGCCAAAACATCGCCAGCACCCACCTCACGCAAGACGGTGCCTGGACCACCAGCACCACCCTCACCGACGCCGCTGGCAACACCAGTGCGGCCGCTGCGGGCAGCTTCACGCTCGACACCACCGCACCGGCTACCCCCGGCGCCCTGGCCGTGCCCGAAAACACCAACGGCGGCGTCAACGCGGCCGAAGTCGTCTCGGGCGGCAGCGTGCCGGTCTCTGTGCCGCTCACCACCACCGGTGCCAACGCCGTGCAGGCCGGCGACGTCATCACCCTCACGGTGGACGATCCGACCACCAACGCGCCCATCGCCATCAGCTACACCGTCACCGCTGCCGACATCACCGCCGGCACCGCGAGCGTGCTGGTCCCCTCGGCCAGTATCCCGGTGGACGGCACCTACAACCTCAGCGCCACCATCACCGACCCGGCCGGCAACACCAGCCCGGCCAGCACCGGCAGCTTCACGGTCGACAAGAGCGCGCCGGCCGATGGCACTGGTGGCTTGTCCGCTACCAGCGACACCCTGGGCGGAACTGCGCAGGACAACCTCACAGCCGACAACAAGCCCATCCTGAGCGGCGCGGCAGAAAAGGGTGCCACTGTGCAAGTCACCGTCAACGGCGTCAGCTACACCACCACGGCTGACCCCACCACTGGAGACTGGAGCGTTGAGCTCACCACGGCACTCCCTGACGGCAGCTTTACACCCTCCATCAAAGTGACCGACGCCGCTGGAAACAGCACCACCAGCACCGGCATGGCTTTCATGGTCGATACCTCGGCGCCCACCGCACCTGCGGCTGCGCTTGCGCTTGGCAGCAACAGCGGCCTGACCACCGACAACGTCACCAACGACAACACGCCTGAGATCACCGGCAACGGCGCCACGCCCGGCGACACCATCACGCTGTACGCCGCTGACGGCACCACGCCGCTGGGCACCGCCACTGTGGCGCAAGACGGCACCTGGAGCATCACACCCACCACCGCCCTGGCCGATGGACCGCAAGCCCTCAGCGTCAAGGCCACCGACCCGGCGGGCAACACCAGCCCTGCCACACCACTGCCTTTGGTCATCGACATTGCCGTGGCCGCGCCGGTCATCAGCCCCACCAACGGCGTTGTCATAAGCGGCACAGGTGAGCCCGGTGCCACGGTCACGCTGACCGATGGCACGACCACCCTCGGCACCGCCACTGTCGCCGCCGACGGCAGCTGGAGCCTTACGCCCACCACGCCGCTCACTGACGGCACTGCGCTCAGCGCCACTCAGACTGACGTGGCTGGCAACGTCAGCCCTGCTGACGGCGAGACGGTCGATGCCTCGATGCCGCAGATCAACCCAACCAACGGCAGCACGATCACCGGCACCGGTGCACCTGGCCAAGAGCTTGCACTGACGCTGGCCGATGGCACCCCCATCTTGGATGCTGACGGCGATCCCATCGTTGTCACCGTCGGCCTCAACGGCACCTGGAGCGCCCAACCCGGCACCCCCTTGGCTGACGATACCGACATCAAGGCCTCCGACACCAGCAACCCGCTGAAGAGTGCCACGGCCACGGTGGACGCCCAGCCGCCTGCTGCTCCGACCATCGACCTCGAAGCAACCAGTGACACCGGCGTCAGCAACAGCGATGACCTGACCAACGACACCACGCCCACGCTCACTGGCACTGGCGAGGCGGGCAGCACCATCACGATTTTCGACGGCGCCACCCCGGTGGGCACCGCCGTGGTTGCTGCTGACGGCACCTGGACAGCCACGCTGACCACGCCATTGACCGAAGGACTGCATAACTTCACGGCTACGGCCTCCGACAAAGCCGGCAACACCAGCGAGCCTAGCGACGAGCTGCCCATCACCATCGACACCACAGGTCCGTCCGCACCGGCCACCGCGCCCGACATGACCGCTGGCACCGACACCGGCAGCAGCAACACCGACAACAACACCGCCAACCCCAAACCCGCGTTCACCATTGGTGCCTTGCCCGAGGGCACGGTGTCGGCAGTGCTGTTTGTGGGCGGCGTGCAAGTGCCCGCCACCTACGACCCGGCTACCGGCACCCTCACGCCCAACACCCCGCTGGCGGACGGCCCGCACGACATCACCTACGCCTTCACCGATGCTGCTGGCAACCCCGGGGCGCAAAGCCCGTCGCTGCCCATCACCATCGACACCACAGCACCGGCCAAACCCGCCACGCCCGACCTTCAGGCTGCCAGCGACACTGGCGCTGACGACGAAGACGACACCACCAGCGACACCACACCCACCTTTGACACCGGCATCGTCAACGACCCCCAAGTCGCCAACGTCATCCTGCTGGTCGACGGCGCACCCGTGGCCGCCACCTACGACCCAGCCACTGGCGCCATCACGCCCAACGCACCGCTGCCCGAAGGCGAGCACGACATCGCCATCCAGGTGGTGGACGTGGCAGGCAACACCAGCCCGGCCAGCGACCCGCTGCCGGTGATCATCGACACCACAGCCCCGGCTGCGCCTACCAACGCGCCCGACATGACCGCGGCCACCGACAAGGGCACCAGCTCCACCGACAACCTGACCAGCGACGCCACGCCCGACTTCAACATCGGCCCCGTGCCCGCTGGCAGCACCCCGGTGCTGCTGGTCGACGGCGTGCAAGTGCCCGCCACCGTCACCACCGACGGCAGCGGCAACACCGTCCTCACGCCCACCACGGCCCTGACCGATGGCGCATACAGCATCAGCTACGCCTACACCGACCTGGCCGGCAACACCAGCACCGCCAGCCCGGCGCTGGCCGTCAACATCGACACCGCCGCTCCTGCTGCGCCTGCCGCCGTGCTGGCCGACGCCAGCAACAGCGGCTCGCTGGCCGACAACATCACCAGCGACAACACGCCCACCATTCAAGGAAGCGGCGCCACGCCCGGCGACACCATCACCCTGTACGCCGCCAACGGCACCACCGTGCTGGGCACAGCCGTGGTCGCTGCCAATGGCACTTGGGCCATCACGCCCACCAGCCAACTCGCCGACGGCACGCAAAACCTGCAAGTCAGTGCCACCGACCCGGCCGGCAACGAAAGCACCAAGACCCCCGTGCCTGTCGTCATCGACTCAATCGCACCGGCAGCGCCCACTGTGGCGAGCCGTTTGACCGACGACACCACCCCCACCATCTCTGGCACCGCCACTCTGGCCGCCGGAGAAAAACTCACGGTCACCGTCAACGGCGCCACCTACACCATCGACCCGGCCGCCACCACACAGCCCACCGGCATCGGCTACAACAGCGGCACCGGCGCCTGGAGCGTGGACACTGGCGTGGCCGTGCCCACCAGCGGCACGCTCGGCACCTTCCCCGACGGCCGCTACCCCGTCACGGCAACGGTCACCGACGCCGCTGGCAACGCCACCAGTGACGCCACCACCAACGAACTGCGCATCGACACCACCAGCCTGACCGTGGCGCTGACCAGCCCCAACGGCACCACCTACACCAACGACACCACCCCTGTCATCACCGGCCAGGTGGCCGGCGTGGGCGACCTGGCCAACACGCCAGTCACCGTCACCGTGGGCGGCGCCACCTACACCGTGCTGCCCGACAGCAGTGGCAACTTCAGCATCGACACCGCCACGGCCGTGCCCACCAGCGGCACCTTCGGTACCTCTGGCGCACTGCCCGACGGCAGCTACACCGTCACCGCCAGCGTCACCAGCCCCACGGGCGTGGTCAACTCCGACACCGACACCCTGGCGGTCGACACCACTGCTCCCGTCATCACCATCACCAGCGTGGCGGGTGACGACGTGGACAACGACAGCGGCACCCCCGCACCGGTCAACGGCACCTTCGACCTGACCAAACGCGGCTTTACTCTGGACGCCAATGCCACCAACGGCTTCACCTTCGATACCAGCGTCAAGACACCGCCTGTGATCAGCGGCACCACCGACGCCGCCGATGGCCGCACCGTAACCGTCACCCTCAACGGCAAAACCTACACCACCACCGCCAGCGGCGGCACCTGGTCGGTCACCGCTACCGATGCCGATGCCAAACTGCTCAACCACGGCAGCACCTACACCCTGACGGCCAGCGTCACCGACCTGGCCGGTAACACCGGCACCGACGTGAACAACGGCCTCACGGTCAACATCGCGCCGCCCGACGTGCCCACCGTGGTCAGCCAGACCACCGGCAGCACCACGCCCACCATCACTGGTGTCGCTCAAAAAATCGTCAACAGCGCCGCAGAAAACCTGGCCGTTGGTGACGCCCTGACCGTGGTACTCAAAAATTCGACGGGCACCACGCTGGCAACTTACACACTGACTGTCGGCGGCACCAGCAGCCCGACGGGTCTGACCTATAACACCACTACCGGTACCTGGAGTCTGGCTGTGTCGGCAGGTGTGCTGACTCAGCCCACCACGGCGCCGCTAACTTACAACGTCGACGTCAGCAGCACCGCTGGTGGCATCACCCGCAGCGACATCAGCAGTGGCGAACTCGTCATCGTCGCACCACCGTCCATCATCACCGCACCCACAGGCCAAAGCTGGACCAACGAAGTCTGGGGCAGCAGCAGCTCCGGCGGCGCCGTGCTCAACGTGGGCGAGGCTAGCGATGGCACTACTGTCCGCGTCAATCTGGTAGGCACCGGTGCCCAGGCTGGCCAAGTGGTCAGTGTCCAGTGGGACACGCAGACCGCCACTCAGTCACCGATACTGACTGCTGGCAACATCGCAGCCGGCTACATCGACATCGTGGTGCCCAAGTCGACTCTGCAGGCAGCCACAGCCGCCGGCACACGCGAGACGCTCAACGTCAGACCCACGCTACTCAGCGGCCCAAGCGGCAGCACCATTTCCACCGGCGCCGCCGTTGCGGCCACGGTAGATTTCATCGTGCCCGCAGCGCCAGCTATCAACGCCACCACCGGCGCCACCGGCAGCAGCAACATCAACGGCATCCAGGAAGCGGTTTACGACAAAAACCTCACGGCTTTCCAGACTAACGGTACGACCTTATCAAGTTACGGGCAAGACAACGCACTGTACTACTCAGAATTCTGGTCGGGCGGTTCATCTCCAGGCACGGTAGTACGCCTCCAGCTGCCAGCACTCAAAACGGCCAGCAATCCCACTGGTACCCAGGTGGGCGACACCATCACCGTCAATTGGGGCAACCAGAGCTTTGAGTTAACCACCAAGCTCACCAGCGCCCAGATTACGGCTGGCTACATCGACGTAACGGTGCCAACTGCAACCATTGCTGAAGCCGGTTACGGCACCATCTCGGTCAATGCCACCATCACTAGCGTCAGCAGTGGCAACACTTCGGGCACCAAGCCAGTGAACGTGAACGTAGTTTACGATCAGCCGCTGTTCAACTTGGCTAGCGTGTCTGACGGCTTCCAGATCGACGGCCGCTCTGCCAGTGAGTTCACCGGCCAAAAACTGGTGACTGTGGGCGACGTGAATGGGGACGGCTACGACGACATCGGTGTCATGGGCCAGCTCAAGAACGGCACTCAGGCCGCCTATGTGGTCTACGGCAAACCTGGTGTGGGCGAAGTGGATCTCTCCAGCTTTACCGGCGTCAGCAACACACAAGGCTTCATGATCGTTGCACCGGGCACCGTCTGGAGCACCTTCTCATACAACAACAACCCTTCCTATCCGGCACCTGCTTATCTGTCAGTTGGGGTTGAAGTATATGGTGGGGGAGATATCAACGGCGATGGCATTGCCGACATGGTCGTTTCCAGCCCGGACAGCCTGCCCGGCAAAACCTTTGTGATATTTGGCCGCACCAGCGGCAGCGCTGTGATTAACCTCAGCGCCATCAATGCGGCAGGCGTCACCACTGACGGCTTCACCATTGACCGCGGCAAGGTACAGGCCGAAAGCATCCGTTTGGTGGGGGACATCAACGGGGACGGCATTGACGACATCACGATCGACAACGTCGAACCCTACTGGCTGGACACCTTCAACACCCAGCGCAACGCGCGCGACCAGAACACCGCGCCCCTGGCATTCGCGACCACCGCCACCAGCAACGACCCGACCCCGGCCTTCGTGCTGTATGGCCGCAGCACCTGGGATACCACCGACACCCTGGCGCTCACATCGCTGGCCGCATCAGACGGCACAACCCTCACGGGCCAAGTGCGTGGTGTAGGTGACTTCAATGGGGATGGCATGAACGACATGCTGTTCTCCAACGGCCAGATCCGTCTTGGCGGCGGTAAAGGCACCATCACCATTAGCGGCATGCCTGAGGTGATGGTTGGCGAGGGCTTGGCCGATGTAAATGGTGATGGCTTGGCAGACGTAATCGTCTTCAATAACCAAGCAGGTTACCTGCATAGCAACACTTATACAAATGCTAATGGCGGCTGGTGGTGGAACGACGCTTATGTCATATATGGCAGCAGTGCGCCTACTAACATCAACATCACAACACTCGATACCGGGTCACAGGCGCTTGGTTTCCACATCCGTCCTAACTTTAACGGGGATGGAGGCAACGGCGTGATTAACAGCGCAGCAGTTGCCGGGGACATTAATGGAGATGGCTACGCTGATGTATTGGTGAGCATGACTGCGGGCACGGGCACCTCGGTCGACGGCATTGTGCGTGGCGAAACCTACGTCATCTACGGTGGCCCCACGGGCTCCAAGAACTACGCCTCGGCAGGCGGCGGCTTCTTCTCGCTGCAACGGGCGCTGGCACCCAGCGAGGGCTTCCGCATCAACGGCGCCTGCAGTGGCGACGCCTCCGGCACCTTCGTCTCGCCAGCCGGCGACATCAACGGCGATGGTTTTGACGACCTGCTGGTCTCCTCGCGCGCGGCCGACCCGCATGGTGTCATCAGCGCGGGCACCAGCTATGTAGTCTTTGGTGGCCGAGACGATTACACCGATTACATGGTGTTCCAGGGCAGTAATGGAGACCTTATCAGCTCTGTTGGCACAACTACCAACGACGTGCTCACCGGCACCAGCGTCAGCAACCAGATTGTTGCTGGCGATGGTGACGATGTGCTCATCGGTAACGGCGGGGCAGACGTCATGTATGGCGGTCGCGGCGATGACACCTTTGTGCTCAATCGCAGCAACCTCGACATGCTTTACCGAAATACTAATAACCCACAGGACATCGCCCGTATAGACGGCGGTTACGGCATTGACACCCTCAAGGTCGATGGTGCTGGTATTGGCATTGGCATGGGTGGTATCCGAGATCTGGCGCTGCAAAGCGTGGAAGTATTTGACCTCAGCGGCAGTGGCTCAAACACACTGACCATCAACCTGTCGGATGTGTTGCAACTCAGTGGCTTGAACAATTTCAACACTGCTAACGGCTATGTGGCTGTACCGGGCCAGGTGCCTACAGGCTGGAGTGCCACCAACCATCAGAACCAGATCAAGGTAGATGGTAATGGCGATGACTACATCAAAATAAACAATGGACAGTTCAGCGTCATTGGTCGCGTTACCGAAACCGCTACCGGCAATGTCTACCGTGTTTATCAAAGCGCGATATCCAACGCTCAGATTCTGGTATCCGACAAGGTCGGCGTGCCGCCAACAGTCAATCTGGCAGCCTGGGAGGCCCCCAACGGCCTGACCCTCACCGAGGCGCAAGACATCGACTCGCCCTCCACCGTGGGCGGCACCTACATCCGCATCACCACGGGCGATTCGCTGCCCGCTCTTGGCGACACCCTCCGCCTCAACTACGGTGGTCAGACGCTCACGACCACCATCGGTCAATACGCCCTCAACGTGGGCTATGTGGATGTCTTCATCCCCACCGCCACGCTGACCACCGAGACGCCGCTGGGCACGGCCGAAACCGTGGCCATTACCGCCAGCATCGTGCGCGGCGGCACCACGGTGACCACATCGCCCACGGCCAACCTGGATGTCAACTTCATCGCGCCCACCGCGCCCACCATCAACAACACTGCCTGGGCGGCCACAGGCGCTGGCAACACCAGCGCTGTCTCGGGCGTGGGCGAGGCGGTCTACGCCACCAACAGCACCACCCACGCCACCACCGGCACCGCCGACAACGCGCTGTATGTGTCTGAAACGTGGGACAACGGTACCGTGGTGCGCGTGCAACTGCCGCAGGCGGGCACGGGCATCGTGCCGCCCGCAGCGGGCGATACAGTGTTGGTCAACTGGGGCAGCGCCACCGGTGCGGCCAACAAGATCCTCACCGCCACCGACATCACCAACCGGTATGTGGACATCACCGTCCCCTACAACAAGCTCGAAACCCAGGCCTTTGGCAACGTCACCGTCACCGCGCAAATCAAAAACGCGGCAGGTAACCTGTCGGCCGCGTCCCCCGTGGCCTCGGTCAACTGGGTGTACGACGTAGCGGCTGGACAACTGGCAACCAACCCGCAATACGGCTTTGCCATCAACGGCCAGTTGGCGTCCGACTATGCCGGCTGGTCCATCTCCAACGCGGGCGATGTCAACGGCGACGGCTACGAAGACTTGGTCATTGGTGCAATGCAGAACGACGCTTCGGGCAGCAACGCCGGTCGGGCCTACGTGCTGTTTGGCAACTCCACCGGCGCTTACAGCAACTTTGACTTGTCCAGCCTCACGGTCGCGGGCAACAGCAACGGCTTTGTCATCAACGCACCGGCCATTGCCAACGCCTGGTATGGCTGGTCGGTCTCGGGCGGTGGCGACATCAACGGCGACGGCCTGGCCGATGTGGTCATTGGCAACAACACCAACTACGCATCCACCGCCACATCGATCCGTCCTCTGGATGTGAACGCTTCAGGAGCCGGTGGCCCCAGCTATGTGGTGTTTGGCCGCTCGGCCACAGCCGCGGTCAGCCTCAGTAGCCTGAGCGTGGCCAGCAACACCAACGGCTTCATGGTCTCGTCTCCGTTCGCCAACGGTTATTCGGTCACCGATGCCGGTGACGTGAACGGCGACGGCCTGAGCGACCTGGCCGTCACGGCGCCCAGCTACAACGGCCGCGCCGGCGTGGCCTATGTGGTCTACGGCAAAACCTCGGGTGCGCCGGTGGTCACCGCCTCGTCCAATTTTGTCAACAGCACCGAAGGCTTCGTCATCAACGGCGGCACGGTGGACGGCACCGTGGCCGCGCTCACCAGCGTCAGCAGTGGCGACATCAACGGCGACGGCCTGAGCGACCTGGTACTGGGCGGCTGGTACACCGGCACCTCGACTGGCAGCGTCTATGTGGTGTACGGCAACTCTGCCAGCGGGGAGCGGCCGATGGTGGATCTGAGCAGCCTGACCAGCGCCTCCAACACCCTGGGCTTCCGCATCGTTGGCGAGAGCTCCACCGGTGTCAGTGTGGCCGGTGCAGCCGACATCAACGGCGATGGCCTGGACGATGTGCTGCTGCAAAGCACCGCCGGTTACGCTGGCACCAACACCAACCAAGGTGTGGCCTGGGTGGCTTTTGGCAAGAAAGACGGCACCGCCGTCAACGTCTCGGCCATCGAGGCCGGCACGGCCAGTGGCTTTGCCATCAACCTGGGCATCACCTCGGGCGTCCACGGCGCCTTCTGGATCGACAGCGCCGGTGACATCAACGGCGACGGCCTGGGCGACATCATCGTCAGCCATGCCTATGGCAACCTGAGCCCCACCGCCGCAGGCGCTGCCTACGTGGTGTTTGGCAAAACCGGCACCGGCATGGTCAACGTGGCCAGCCTGGCCGCGTCAGACGGCTTCCGCATTCTGGGTGCGTGCGCCAACGATTACCTGGGCATGCGCGTGACCGGCGCGGGCGACGTCAACGGCGACGGCTTTGACGACATCGCCGTCAGCGCCCCCTATGCCGACCCGGCGGGCCGCACCGATGCCGGCATGACCTACATCGTCTACGGTGGCGCCAGCGCTTACCGCAGCAGCGTCTTCCAGGCCAGCAATGGCGACGTGATCGGCACCAGCGGCAACGACACCCTGACTGGCACCAGCGGCAACAACCAGCTGGTGGGCGGTGACGGCAACGACACCCTGACCGGGGCAGGTGGTGCCGATGTGATGTACGGCGGTCGGGGTGACGATGTCATCGTGGTCAACAACAGCAACATTGCCAGCCTGGCCCTCACCGGTACGGCGCAGAACATGCTGCGTATCGATGGCGGCACGGGCATCGACACCCTCAAGATTGAGGGCACAGGCGTCACGACCAATCTGGCCACCATGGCCTCTGGCCTGCAGGCACCCGACCCGGCGATTGTGAAGCTGACCTTGCCACCGACGCCAAGTGGCTGGTCCTACCGCACAACCACTGAGATCCAGGCGATCAGGGGGCAATACTGGACGACCACAAACCCCAGTGGTTTGTTTGAAACAGGGACGCTAAGTCAGTATGGGCTCACGGCTGACCAGGCTGGCATTGCCCTGCGATCCGAGGTGGGTTTCCAGCTGAATGTGAATCCGGGCGACGACAACGCGTCGATCAACATCGTCAAGCGCGCAGGCGAAACCATACGCATCACCTTTGCGGGCTTTGCGATGTATGCCAACGACAAGATCGATGTTTACTACGACGGTGAGTTGTATTACTCGACCACCGCTAACCCATTGCAGATTGGGGTTGCCAAGCTCTACACGATCGATTTGCCGGTCATCAATGAAAACGACATCAAAAAGTTGACCTTCGTGTCGACTTCGCCTGGCGGTGCTGCGAACTACGCAGGCCCGATCATGGCCAACTTCCAGATCACCTCGAACATCATCGATCTGCCGCCGATCAACACGGCACCGGGCGCGACGGTGGTGCTCAAGAACCTGCCGGTGGGTGCCACGCTCAGCGACGGCATGAAGTCTGTTGTCATCGTGGCTGACGACCCGGCCACGGCCACAGTCAACGAGTCGACGCAGACCGTGGATGTCACCTCTTGGGACATCCGCAAACTGACCTTGATTGTGGCGACAGTTCAGGACACACCGGCGTTCACAAACGGCAGCAAGTCCATCGTGTACTCGGTCACCGACATCAAAGCCAACGGCGATGCAGTCACGACCGATGTGAACTACACAGTGGGCAGCAGCACTGTGCCAAGTTTGCCGGACGTGGGCATGCCCCTCGATCTGGTCAAGAACGTGGAGCGGGTTGATCTGGGCAACCACAACACGGGTACAGGCAACACGCTCTCTGTCAGCCTGAAGAACGTGCTGCAGATGAGCAACGATGACGTGTTCAACACGACCAACGGCTGGACGCAGTCCAGCACTGGGTGGACCCAGGTGAGCGGCACCGCACCTACCGCCTGGGGTGCCATTAACCGTGGCAACCAGATTGTTGTCGATGGTGGTAGCGCTGACACTGTTGTTGTGGACGGTGCTTTCATCGAAGCCGGTAGAGTGACCAACAACGGTAATGTCTATCGCGTTTTGCAGAGCACCGTGGCTCAAGCCCAGATCATTGTGGATGCGGATGTTCAGCTCAAGCTCAAGCCAACCATCTACGGCGGTTTGGGTGAATTGGCCGGAACGCTGACGGAAGGTGAAGCCATCAGTGGCGGCGGCACCGTTGTGCGCGTAGCCATTGACAAAATTGGTGCAGCTATCGGCAACCAGATTCAGCTCAATTTGGGTAAGTACAGCGTTGTCAGTGGTGCGCTGACCGACACACAGATGAAGCAAGGCTGGCTTGAAATCAACGTACCCACAAATATCCTGTATCAAAACGCCCAAGATCAATTGCCTGGGGGCAGTATGCCCATGTATGCCTCCCTGGTTGCAGTCAACGGCAGCGGCGTGATGTCGGTGGTCAACCAGGGACCGACGATTCAGCAGCCTATCGATTTCCTCAGTCCAACGCCCCCGATCATCGATGTCACGGCCTGGGCGACTACCAACATCAGCAGCGACACCACGGGCATTCCCGAGGCCATGTATGAAACCAACTGGGCCATGGCAACCAGCGCCACCGGCACACCGCCCACCACGGGATCTGCTGACGGCGGCATCTATGTGAGTGAAGCGCTTTCAGGTGGCTCGACGGTACATGTGAAGCTGCCTAACGGCACGACACCGAGTTCGCTGCGTCCGCCGGTTGCGGGTGACAAGGTCTTGGTGGCCTGGGGCAATGCGACGCCCATCGAAGTGGTGCTGTCTGCAACGGATATCACCAACAAGTATGTCAACGTGAACGTGCCTTTCAGCACCATCGACGCGCAAGGTTTTGGCAGCGTCACCGTCACAGCGCAAATCGTGTCGGCCGCGACGGGCAACCTGAGCGACGCCGCCAAGGTGGGTGTGAACTACCTGTACGAATTGCCGTTGGCCTTGATCTCGGGCGGCACGCAGGGCTTTGTCATCAACGGCAGCACCAGCGCTGGAGAAACCGGCTTCTCGGTGGCCAGTGCCGGCGACGTGAACGGCGACGGGCTGGAGGATGTGATCATCGGCGCGCGCCGGGAGGACAACAACAAAGGCCGCGCTTATGTGGTCTTTGGCAAGACCGACACCACGGCGATCGATTTGACGGCTGTGTTGGCCGGCTCGGGTGGTTTTGTCATCAGCAGCTTGAGCAAAAGCGACTCCTACACCGGCTACGACGTGTATGGCGCGGGCGACATCAACGGCGATGGCTTGGCCGACTTGCTGGTTAGCGTGCCCGATTTCAACTCGTCGGCTTCTGGCCCGGGCGATGTGTTTGTGGTGTACGGTAAGGCCGACACGGCTGCAGTGCAGCTGAGCACCATCACAGGCGGGCAGAGCACTGGCTTCCGTATTTCGGGTGTGAGTGCTACAGCACAGGGCCAGCTTGGCCAGTCTTTGGCGGCAGCGGGCGACATGAACGGTGACGGCATTGGCGACTTCATCATCGGACAGCCTGGCCAGGGCAAGGCTTATGTGGTGTATGGCCGCCAGGACAATGCCACCATCAACATCACGGCGGTCGAGGCCGGCTCAGGTGGCTATGCCATCACGGGGCTGACTGGCGGCTCGAACTACTGGGATGCCAACGTAGGCGCCGGTGGCGATGTCAACGGCGACGGCCTGGCCGATGTGGTGATTGGCGACGGCAACCTCAACAACACCAACAACCGCGCCTTTGTGGTGTTTGGCAGCACCAACAACCCGGGCAGCTTTGTCGGCACCGCCGTGGGTACACGCGGGTTCATCATCCAGGGGGCCACCGCCACCGGCAGCAAGCTGGGCGACCACGTCACCATCGTTGACGACTTCAACGGCGACGGCCTGGCCGATGTGGTCGTCTCGGACGAGGCGCGCCGCGTGTATGTGGTGTATGGCAAGACCGGCAACACGACGGTGGCACTGGGCGCCAGCAGCGTGGATGCCACGGGTGCCGCAGGCTTCACCATCCTCACCAACGATGCGGCCGACACGGTGGGTTCGCTCATGGCCAAGAACGTGCTGGTGTCTTCTGCCGGCGACTTCAACGGTGACGGTTTGACCGACTTGCTGATTGGCGTGCCCACGGGCGACCCGTATGGCCGCGCCGATGCGGGCCGCAGCTATCTGGTCTATGGCCGCACCGGCGGTGTGTCGGTCAGCACCGGCAGCATGGCCTTCAGCGATGGCTTCCGCATCATTGGCGAGAGCGCGGGTGACTACAGTGGCTTTGCCATCTCGGCGGCGGGCGACGTCAATGGCGACGGCTTTGCCGACCTGGTGATGGGTGCTTATGGCACCGACTATGGTAGCCAGACCTTTGCCGGCAAGAGCTATGTGATCTTTGGTGGCATTGACCGTGTGACCAAGACGGCGGCGATCGACTTTTTGGGCGACGCCACTGCCAACGCGTTGTCTGGCACAACGGCCAACGAGCAGTTCATTGCCGGCGCGGGCAACGACACCCTCGTTGGCGGCGGCGGTGCCGATGTGATGTACGGCGGTGCCGGTAACGACACCTTTGTGATTAATGCCGACAACGCGGCAATGCTGGCGCGCAACACCGGCAACGACAGCCAGAACGTGGCCCGCATCGACGGCGGCACGGGGCTGGACAAGATCGTGCTGAGCGGCAGCGGCATGTCGCTGGACCTGACGGCCATCCGCTCCGAGGTGATCCACAACGTGGAATGGCTGGACGTTACCGGTACGGGCAACAACAGCGTCACGCTCAACCTGAACAACGTGGTGCAGATGAGCAACTTCAACGTCTACAACACGGCTAACGGCTACGCCGCAGTGTCGGCCAAGGAGCCTGCTGGCTGGGGTGCGGTCAATACCGATGAGCAGTTGCTGATCGATGGCAACACCGGCGATGCGGTTACCCTCAAAGGCGCCTGGTACGTCAGCGGCCAGGTGGCCAAGGAGGGTGTTGTCTACAACGTGGTGCAGCACGTCAGTGCCACGGCTCAGGTGCTGGTCCACGGTGACCTTGATTTGCATCTGCAGCCCGCCGTGGATGTCGGCTTTGGCGAAATCGTTGGCAAGCTCAACCTGATCGAAGCCCAAAGCGATGGCAAAACGGTGGTTCGTGTCTACATCGCCTACACCGGCGCTGTAGATGGCAATGCCTTGAGCTTGGACTGGGATGGTCAGACTGTGGTGCAAGCCATCACGGCCACTGACATCAGCAAGGGTTATGTGGATGTGGCGGTGTCCACCGCCACCTTGCTGGCAGCCACGGCCGACGGCACGAGCGAGTCGATCGCGGTCAGGGCTGACCTGCTGAGCGCGCCGACCAGTGGCAGCTTGGTGGTGTCTGGTGCCTCTGCGCAGGTGACGGTGGACTTTGTCCGCCCCACGGCGCCGATCATCGACGCCACAGCCTGGTCGACCACCAACAGCACCAGCGACACCACGGGCATTCCGGAGGCGCGCTACCAACTGTTGACATCCGCTTCGGGCACGTCTTTCCCGACCAGCGGCACTGCCGACGGCCAACTGACGACGTCCGAAGTGGCCAACGGCACTGTGGTGCGTGTGCAGTTGCCCATTGGCACGGGCTCCGCGCAGCCCCCTGTGGCGGGCGATACTTTGGTGGTTGGCTGGGGCGCGTTCAGCAAGATCATTGAGTTGACCCCTGCGCACATCACCAGCAAATACGTGGACGTGAGCCTGACGGCGACAGAGGTGCAGTCGCAGCCTTATGGCACGGTGGCTGTCACGGCCAAGCTGCGTTCAGCTGCGACCGGCAACGAAAGCAATGTGGCCGAGGTGCTGGTGAACTATGCATTTGAGTTGCCGCTGGGACTGGTGGGCAATTCGGTTGCTGGCTATGCAATCTTGGGACAGTCAAGTCTGGAGTCCGGCTACCACGTCGCGATGCTGGGCGATGTCAACGGCGATGGCCTGGATGATCTCCTCATCGGTGCCCCCGAAAGCACTGCGCCTGGTGGTACCGGTCGTTCGGGTCAGGCTTATGTGGTGTTTGGCAAGACCGATAACGCAGCCATCAATTTGACGGCTGTAGCGCAGGGCAGTGGTGGCTTTGCCATATACGGCAAGTCGACTGGGGAGTTTGTTGGCTGGGACGTTTCGTCAGTGGGCGATATGAACGGTGACGGCTTGGCCGACCTGTTGGTGGGGGCCACCTGGAACAATGGCAGTGGCACCTATTACGCCGGCAGAGGCTACCTGATCTATGGCAAGAGCTCGGGCGATGCGGTCTACACCAGTGCGCTGGGCTCGCAGGGCTTCACCATCTATGGTCCGGCAGGCCCAACCAGCGCAACACGCGACAACTTTGCCAATTCGGTGGACATGCTGGGCGACGTCAACGGTGACGGCATCAACGACCTGGGCTTCTTTGCCTCCAACGCGGGCAAGGCCTATGTGGTGTACGGCAAGACCGACAACAGCAACATCCTGGCCACGGCAGTAGAGGGCGGCACGGGTGGTTTTGCCATGTCGGGCCTGGCCAGCGGGATTGGTTTCTGGGGTCGCATTGGCGGCGGTGGTGACATCAACGGCGATGGCTATGACGATGTTGTCATTGGCGATGCTATTTTTGGCTCCAACAACGGACGTGCTTTTGTGGTCTACGGCAGCAGCACCGGTGTCAATCTGGCTGCATCCAGCAGTTTGGGTACAAGCGGCTTTGTCATCACTGGACCCACGGGGCAGAACTTTGTGATGGGCATGGACGTTGAAATTCTGGGCGACGTCAATGGCGATGGTCTGGCTGATGTCGGCGTGACAGCTGCCAACCGCACGGCCTTTGTCATTTATGGGGGCAACAGCACCAACCTGACCGTGTCTGCCAGCGCTGTCGATCCAAGCCGTGGTTTTGCCTTCAGTTTCAATGATCCAGACAACAGCGCGGCCACTTACGCGACCAACTATTACGGCCAGCAACTGCGTCTCGCCTCGATTGGCGATTTCAACGGAGATGGCCTCGCGGACTTCCTGGTGGGTTATGACAAGGGGGATGTGTATGGCACCCTGGACGCGGGCCGCGGGTATGTGGTGTATGGCCGCACATCGGGGCAGTCGATTTCAACCTCGACCATGACCGCCAGCGATGGCTTCCGCATCTTGGGCGAGTCTGCAAGCGGCTATGCAGGCTATGGTGTGGCCGGTGGTGGTGACGTCAATGGTGACGGTTTCAGCGATCTCGTGATCTCGGCATATGGCCAGTTTGGCACCGGCACGAGTGGCGGCAAGACCTATGTGGTGTTTGGCGGCTTGTCCGGCGGCACCGATCCGTCGCAAATCGATTTCATGGGCACGTCGGGCAGCAACACGCTCAACGGCACTGCGGCCAACGAGCAGTTCATTGGCGGCGCCGGCGACGACACCCTGGTGGGCGGCGGCGGTGCAGATGCGATGTTCGGCGGTACCGGCAACGACACCTTCCAGCTCAACGCCGACAACGTCGACCTGTCACTGCGAGCGCAGCGCGGCAGTCTGCAAGTCGACGGCGGCACAGGTCTGGACAAGATCGTGCTCGACGGCAGCAGCATCACCATGGACCTGACCGCCATCAAGGCCGATGTGATCCGCGATGTGGAAGAGATCGACATCACCGGCGTTGGCGCCAACACGCTCAAGCTGAACTTGTTCGATGTGCTGGACATGGGTTCCAACAATGTGTTTGACGTAAATGCCGCTGCGGTGGACACGCGCAAGCAGTTGATGGTGACGGGAAGTCAGACCGTTGTGCGTCAGGTCAATAGCGTTGATAAGGGCGATGACACGCTGGTGCTGAGCGATCTGTTGAATTGGTCGCAAAGCGGCACATTCAGCAGCGCCGGTCACACCTACGACGTCTACAACCACAACAGCGCCCAGGTGCAGTTGCTGGTGGACCAGAAGGTGGTGGTGTCTGAGTCTTGATCGATTGCTTCGTCGCTTCGCTCCTCGCAATGACAAGACCCGGTCATTTCGAGGCCCACTTCCCGTCGTTGCGAGGAGCCACTTCCAGTCATTGCGAGGTACGAAGCAATCCATGGACTGCCGCGCTTCTGTCACTGCGAGCGAAGCGCGGCAGTCGCAGTGACAGGACTCGGTCATCGCAAGTCACCCCTTCCCGTCATTGCGAGGAGAGAAGCAATCCATCTATCCCATTCAACCCAACACCCTCATGCTGATCTTCGTCACCGCCACCCGCCTTTCCGAAAAGGCGTTTCACCGTGTGTCCCTGCTGGGGTCGTGCTTGCCTCGTTTGGGCGAGTTTGGCCCGTTGGCCTTGAGTCTCGCGCACGGCAACACGCGACCCTTGGCCGAGGTCTACAACGCAGCCATCGAAGCGGCTGCGCCCGACGATGTGTTGGTATTCGTGCACGATGATGTGCGCCTGGACGACTGGATGCTGGCGCAGCGGTTGCAGGAGGCGTTGCAGCATTTTGACGTGGTGGGCGTGGCCGGCAACAGACGCGTGCAGCACCGTCAGGTGACCTGGTACCTGCAACCCGAGCAGCCGGGTGTCCCCAGCCCTTGGGATCATGAGTATTTAACGGGAGCGATTGGCCATGGTTCGCCCCGGTCCCGCATCACGATGTATGGCCCCAGCCCGCAGCCAGCGCGCTTGCTCGACGGCGTTTTTTTGGCCGCTCGTGCCAGTGTGCTTAAGCAAAGCGGCGTCCGCTTTGACCCGGCTTTGGCATTCCACTTCTACGATCTGGATTTCTGTCTGCAAGCCCATGCCGCCGGCCTGCGTCTGGGCACCTGGCCCATCGCCTTGACCCACGCCAGCGGCGGTGAGTCCATTTCTTCTGAGTTGTGGGCGGATGCGCGTGTCTTGTTTCTGGAGAAGTGGTTCGGTGGATTGCCACGGCCTTCGGCCTCGCAATGACGTAACCCTGTCACTGCGACTGCCGCGCTGCGCTCGCAGTGACAGAAGCGCGGCAATCCATGTATTCCCTGACTCTTTTACGCCGCATCCTCTGACAGACTGGCCCTAAAGGGAGCAGACATGAAAACACCATGCGTGTACATCATGGCCAGCGCGCGCCATGGCACTTTGTATGTGGGAGTAACCAGCCAGTTGCCCGCCCGTGTCTGGCAGCACAAGACAGGCGCTTTGGGTGGTTTCACCAGCAAGTACAAGGTCGATCAGCTGGTCTGGTTCGAGGTCCACCAAGACATGACGGCCGCGATCTTGCGCGAAAAACAGCTCAAAGCCGGTTCGCGTCAAAAGAAGCTGTAACTGATCGAGGCCATGAACCCGCTTTGGCAGGATTTGTATTCAACCGTTCTGTGACTTCGCTGACGGTCACGGTTGTTTCACTGCGGCTGCTGCGCCTCTGTCACTGCGACTGCCACTTTCCCGTCACTGCGAGCGAAGCGCGGCAGTCCATGGATTGCTTCGTACCTCGCAATGACCTGAACTCGTCACTGCGACTGCCGCGCTTCGCTCGCAGTGACAGAAGCGCGGCAGTCTATGGATTGCTTCGTGCCTCGCAATGACATGAGATTGCCTTGTGCCTCGCAATCACGCAAGCCCTCTGCAGCGAGGGTCGCCGCCTTGCGATTGCCATGTCTTGCAGGCCTTTCTTGTCCGCAAATTGAATTCTTTGTAGTTCAATTGATTGTTTGGGTTCGTTGTTTACGGCAGTGAATCTGTACTTTGGGACAGTTCATCAAATTTATCAATTCACATAAGCTCAAGAGTCTTTGGGGGCCGCAGGGTGTGGGCATTCCTCGCCCGGGTACTGGCCAAGAGCTGCCGCCAGGTTTTTATATTTCAAGTGATTCCAGACATGACAGACAAGTTGACGCCGCATGCGGCACAGATGCCCCAGGCCGATGTGATGGACGGCGAAGGCGCACAGTGGCTGCAAAAGGGCGTTGACCTGCGCAAGCAAGGGGATGTCGAGGGGGCGTTGGCCTGTTATCGCGCTGCAAGCAAATTTCCTGAGCAGCAGGCAGTGGCATTTTTCAACATCGGCAATGTATTGCATGACCGGGGGCAGTGGGCGGAGGCCATCACCGAGTTTAAAAAGTCCTTGGCCGTGCAAGCGCAGTCGCCGGCGGCCTGGTTGCAGACGGCGCGTTGCGAAGTCAAGCTGGGCCAGTTTGCGCAGGCGCGTGAGGCCTTTGCCTCGGTCTTGCGCCTGGACCCGAAGAACTTCAGTGCCTGGCTGGAAGCGGGCAACCTTTGTCGCACCATGGGCCTGACCGAGCAGGCGCTTACCAGCTACCGGCAGGCGGTGGTCAGTGCCCCCGAGCGTTGGGAGGGCCTGCTGACGCTGGCGCGCACGCTCGAAGACCTGGGGCGCTGGGACGAAGCGGCGGCCAATTACCATGCCGCGCTGGTCACTGCGGGCAAGCAGCCGGCTGGCGCACGCAAGGTGCACACCATGATGGCGCGTTATCGCCTGGAGCGCGGTGATGCGGCGCGGGCCTTGGAGTCGTTGCGTCAGGCGCTGGGCTTGCTGCGCGTGGAGCAGCCCGAGCCCGATGCCAATGAGCGCGCCGAGCTGCAGATTGACCTGGGCCAGGTGCTGATGCGCGTGGGCCTGACCGAGCTGGCGCACCGGGCGTTCGAGCGGGCATCGATTGCTACGGCCGAGAACGTGCTGGCGCGTCTGGCGCAGGTGTCTTTCCAGAACAATCTGTGGCAAGAGGCGCAGGATGTGCTGCAGCGTTGCGTTGAGTTGCACCCCGAAAGTCCGACGGCCTTGTGGAACCTGGCGCATTCGTATGCCGAGAGTTGGCAGATGGAGGAGGCCGAGGCCACGCTGCAAAAGGCCGAGGCGTTGGGGCCGCAATCGGGTGCGCGATCCATGCGTGCCTCCATTGCAGGGCGCATTGGCGATGTAGACAAGGCGCGGGTCATTTACCAGACGCTGGGTGAGGAGGAGGGGCCAGATTCACCCATGCGCTCCAGCGCGGCGATGTCTTCGCTGTACAGCGACACCCTGACGGCGCAGCAGGTGGTGGATTTCCACCGTGAGTTGTTCACTCCGATGGGGCAGGGTGCCCGCGCTTTGGATTCATTCAAGAACAAGCGCGACGCCAAGCGGCGCATCCGACTGGGTTTGATCAGCGCCGACTTCCATCACCAGCACCCCGTCAACATCTTCATGCAGCCGGTGCTGGCAAGGCTGGACCGCAAGCAGTTCGAGGTGTTCATGTACCACACCGGCATTGCGCATGACGAGCAGACGCAGCTGGCGCGCCGGCGCTGCGAGCACTGGATTGAAGCGACCACACTCACCAATCTCCAGCTGTCGCGCCGCATCGAGGCCGATGGCATCGACATGATGATGGACCTGTCGGGCCACACCTCCATGAACCGCATGGCCATGCTGGCCAAACGCGTGGCGCCGGTGCAGGTCAGCTTCCTGGGCTATCCAGGCACGACGGGTGTGCCCAACATCGACTGGATGCTGACCGATGCGGTGGTGGCGCCGCCTGGCAGCGAGTCTTTGTTTACCGAACAGATCAGCCGCCTGCCGAACACGGTGTTTTGCTATGCCCCTGAGGTGGATTACCCGTTCCCGGCCTATGGCGCCGAGCATGCGCAAAGGCCGCTGACTTTTGGCTCGTTCAACAACGTGCCCAAGCTGACGCCTCACACCATCAAGCTGTGGTCGGCCGTTCTCCAGGAAGTGCCCGAATCACGACTGGTGCTCAAGGCGCCGAGCTTCAAGGACGAGTCGGCCATTCGCGCCTTCCGTGAGCGTTTCGAAAAAGAAGGCGTCTCGTCGGATCGCATTGACTTCCGTGGGCCGGTGGGTCTGACCGAGATGATGGCCGAGTACGCCGACATCGACATTGCGCTGGACACCGTGCCTTACAACGGCGGCACCACCACACTGCAGGCCATGTGGATGGGTGTGCCGGTGGTGGTCAAGGCTGGCAACAACTTTGTCTCGCGCATGGGCGCGAGCTTCATGAGCGCCGCCGGTCTGGGCGACTGGGTGGCGGGCAACGATGCCGAATACGTGCAGGTGGCCGTGCGCATGGCCGCCGACCGCCAGGCCCTGTTGGCCCTTAAAAAAGGCATGCGCGAACGCCTGCTGGGCTTGCCAGGCTGGGATATCGACCAGTACGTGCGCGACTTCGAAGCTGCGCTGCGGCAGATGTGGGCTGCGCATTGCAAAAGGTCTGGCAAGTGATGGATCGCTTCGTTCCTCGCGATGACTTTAGTCCCCGTCCTTGCGTGGAGCGCAGCGACGAAGCAATCCACTCTGTCATGGCAATCCACAGAATAAGGAACATTGAATGAACAACAAGCCGGAAGAACGGGCCATTGAAGACCCGCTTCTGCATTGCCTGGCGCTGACCTCGCACCTGCTGGGCAAGCCGGCGCATTTGTCGGCTTTGCGTGCGGGTTTTGCAGTCGACGACAAAGGGCATGTGCCTGCAGCGTCGATGCCCGATGTGGCGCGCCAGCACGGGATGATGGCGATCTGGTCGCGCACGCGGCCGGCGGCGGTGCCCAGTTATGTGCTGCCGGTCATCGTGCCGCTGCAGGACGGACGGGCCTGTGTGCTGCGTTCGGTCACGCAGGGACAGGCGCAAGTGCTGTCGCCCGAGACGGGCCAGCAGGAGTTGTTGATGCCGCTGACCGAGCTGGACGCGTTGTCCACTGGCGAGGTGATGGTGGTCAAGTTGCCGCCGCAGCGCTCGGACCAGACGCTGGCGCCGCTCAAGGGCGCAGCCTTTGCATGGTTTTGGGGCACGCTGTGGCGCTTCCGGCATTTTTATGTCGAGTCGATGCTGGCCACGGTGGTGGCCAACATTCTGGCGCTGGCCGCGGTGTTTTTCACGATGAACGTGTACGACCGGGTGGTACCCACACAGGCCTATGCCTCGCTGTGGACGCTGGCCATAGGCACGCTGGTGGCGGCGTTGTTTGAATACGGCATGCGCTGGCTCAAGGCCCGGTTGGTGGATTTGGGCGGCAAGCGCGCCGACCTGGCCATCAATGCCACGCTGCTGCGCGAGATCATGGCCATTCGGCTGGAGCACCGGCCGCAGTCGATCGGCATCTTTGCCAACTCGATGAAGGACTTCGAATCGCTGCGCGATTTCTTTTCTTCGGCATCGCTGGTGGTGCTGGCCGATTTGCCCTTTGTGCTGATGTTTGTGGCGCTGGTGGCTGTGGTGGGTGGCCCGCTGGTGTGGGTGCTGGTGGTGGCTGTGGCGCTGGTGTTGGCCATGTCGCTGCTGGTGCAAAAGCCGCTGATGGGCTCGATGCGAGAGAACATGAAAGAGTCAGGTGACAAGCAAAGCGTGCTGGTCGAGACGGTGCTGAACCTGGAGCTGCTCAAGGCGCACAACGCCGAGGGTTATCTGCAGCGGCGTTGGGAGCAGTCCAACCTGGCCGCGGCCGATTCGTACCGCAAGATGCGCTCGATCACCAACGCCGTGACAGGTGCCATCAGCCTGCTGTCACAGGCTGTGACGGTGTTCATGGTGGTGTGGGGCGTGTACCTGATCCACGCCAACCAGCTCACGCTGGGCGGTCTGATTGCCTGTGTGATCCTGGCAGGCCGCGCAATCTCGCCGCTGGGCAGTGTGATGGGGCTGGCCGCCCGCTACCAGCAGGCCAAGGCCTCGCTGGAAATTTTGGATGGTCTGATGAAGCGCCCGCGCGACCGCGACCCAGAAAAACGTTATGTGGTACCCGAGCAGGTGCGGGGCCAGCTCGAAGCGGTGGACTTGGAGTTTGCGTACCCCGGTGAGTCCAAAGTGCCTGTGATTCGCCGCATCAATCTGCAGATCCCGGCCGGTGCGCACATCGGTCTTCTGGGGCGGCTGGGTAGTGGCAAGAGCACGCTGATCCGCCTGCTGGCGGGCCTGTACGAGCCACTGGGCGGCAGTGTGCGCGTCGATGGCGTTGACCTGCGCCAGATGGACCCGGCCGAGCTGCGCACACGCTTGGGCTATGTGTCGCAGGATGCGCAATTGTTCATGGGTACGCTGCGCGAGAACTTGATCTTGGCGGACAGCTGGATTTCGGATGCGCGCATTGTGCAGGTGCTGCAAGAGCTGGACATGTACGACTTTGTCGCGCGCCACCCCAAGGGGCTGGACATGCCATTGACCGAGGGCGGCGGTGGTCTTTCAGGCGGGCAGCGCCAGATGGTGAGCCTGGCGCGCCTGATGCTGCGTGACCCGGCCGTTGTGTTCATGGATGAGCCGACGTCCAGCATGGACCAGAACAGCGAGAACCATGTCATTGAAGTGCTGGGCAGGTGGCTCAGGGGTCGCACGCTGGTGCTGTCAACCCACAGACCGCAGTTGCTGGAATGGGTGGAGTCGTTGGCGGTGATGGACAACGGTCAGTGTCTGGCCGTGGGGCCGAAAGACGAGATCATTCAAAAGCTCAGCCGGGGCGTGTCGCGCAGCACGGCCGCAGCGCCTGCACAAGGAGGTGCCGCATGAGCAGCAAAGAGTTTGGTCTGATGTCCGTCGAGGACGAGGAGCGCCGCACTAGCCGCTGGCTGCTGTGGCTGACGGTGGGCGCACTGGTGGCATCGCTGACCTGGGCGGCCTTGTTCCACCTGGACGAGGTGACACGAGGCCAAGGCAAGGTGATACCGGCCAGCCGCGAGCAGGTGGTGCAAAGTCTGGACGCCGGTGTGGTGACCGAGATCCTGGTGCGCGAGGGCGCACACGTCAAACGCGACGATGTGCTGATTCGCCTGGACGATGGCCGATCGGGTCCGGTGTTTCGCGAGGCCAGCGAGAAGAAAAAAGCCCTGCAAGCCATGGCGGCGCGGTTGCGCGCCGAGGCTTATGGTCGGGCGCTGGAGTTTGACAAGGACACGCCTGCAGCCATTGCCGGGCGCGAGCGCCAGGCTTACGCTGCACGCCGCCAATCCATGGACGAAGCCGTGTCCAGCATCAAACGCTCGCTGGAAGCGCTGAACCGCGAAATCGCCATGACCGAGCCCATGACGCGTCAGGGCCTGATGTCCGAGGTGGAGTTGCTGCGCCTGCGGCGTCAGCAGTCCGAGCTGATGGGGCAGATGGACGAGCGCAAGAACCGCTATGCGACCGAAGCCGCCAATGAGCTGGTGCGGGTCGAATCCGAACTGGCACAGTCGCGCGAAAACGCGTCGGCCCGCGAAGACGCTTTCATTCGCACCGTCATCAAGGCGCCGATGGACGGCGTGGTCAAGAACGTGCAGGTGACGACGATTGGCGGCGTGGTGCAGGCGGGCATCCCGATTCTGGAGATCGTGCCCACGCAAGACCAGATGCTGGTCGAGGCCTATGTGAAGCCGGCCGAGGTGGCCTTCCTCAAGTCGGGCCAGAAAGCCATGGTCAAGCTCACGGCCTATGACTTCAACCGTTTTGGTGGGTTGGATGGCGTGCTTGAACACATCAGCCCCGACACCATGCGCGACGAAAAACAGCGCCGTCCCGGTGTGCCGGTGGAGCTCGAAGAGGGCTACTACCGCCTGCTGGTGCGTATCACCGATACAAATCTGGAGCGCAACGGTCTGCGCATGCAGCCACTGCCGGGCATGACGGCCACGGTCGAGATCAAAACCGGTCAGAAGACTGTGCTGGAGTACCTGTTCCGACCGCTGCAAAGCGTGACCCAGGCGTTGCGCGAGCGCTGATGTACCAGTGCAAACAGAGCTGCTCAGCTGTGGTGTCGCAATCGTTGTGCTGAGGTGTTCGGTGCGCATTTGAAAGGCTTGACGATGTCCAATTTGAGCAATGACTTTGATTTACGCCTGCATGTGCCCGGTGTGGTGGCCGTGGTGGACGACGACGCAGGCATCGCGTTGGCGCTGCAAAACTGGTTGGAGCTGATGCAGGTGCGGGTACGCGCCTTTCAGGACGGACGAGAATTTTTATCTGCGCTGGAATCGACTTCAAAAGGCTGGCATTTTCAAAGCGACGGCCAGCCTCTTGCTGCTTTGGTGATCGATTTGAATTTGCCAGGCCTCAGTGGTTTTGAGGTCGCCCGAAGGCTGCAGGCCCTGACGCCCAACTTGTGCATTGTGGTCATCACGGCAGCCAGCGACGTCAATATGGACATGCTTGGTGGCGTTCCGCCGGGTGTCGTTTGCGTGGGCAAACCTTTCAACCTGGCTGAACTGGAGTGCTGGCTCAAACCCCCTTACATCTGAATAAGCTCAGGGTTTGAGCCCGCGCCGCGCCAGATCGCGCATGAGCGCTCCCACGCCATAGATCCAGGCCGGTGCCTGGTCCGAGGTGGTGACCTGGTTGACCAGGGTGCCCAGCTGCGGGGTGGAGATGCTCACCACATCGCCCACCACATGGGTGAAGCCCTGGCCTGGGCCGTGTCGGTCTTGCGTGGGCGCAAACATGGTGCCCAAAAACAGCATCATGCCGTCCGGGTACTGGTGGTACTTGCCCATGGCTTGGCCCGCCAGTTCTAGCGGGTCACGGCTGATTTGGCTGAGGGCGCTGCTGCCTTGCATCACAAAGCCCTCGGGGCCTTGTACTTTCAGGCTCAACTCGCATTGGCGCACATCGTCGATCCCGAAGTACTCGTCAAACAGGCGGATGAAGGGGCCGATGGCGCAGCTGGCGTTGTTGTCTTTGGCTTTGCCCAGCAGCAGCGCGCTGCGGCCTTCAAAGTCGCGCAGGTTCACGTCGTTGCCCAAGGTGGCACCCACCACTTCACCGCGCGAGTTGGCGGCCAGCACGATTTCGGGCTCGGGGTTGTTCCACTGGCTGCCGGGGTGGATGCCCACTTTCGAGCCGGGGCCCACCGCGCTCATGGGTTGCGCCTTGGTGAAGATTTCGGCGTCGGGTCCGATGCCCACTTCCAGGTATTGCGACCACATGCCTTGGGCCAGCAGTACTTCCTTGAGCTTGGCCGATTCGGGCGAGCCGGGTTTCACGCTGCGCAGGTTGTCGCCGATGACCGCCACCACCGCCTGGCGCACGGCCTCGGCGCGGCTGGCGTCGCCACGGGCTTGCTCTTCGATCACACGCTCGAGCATGCTGGCTACAAAGGTCACGCCTGCCGCTTTGACTGCTTGCAGGTCGCAGGGCGCCAAAAACCAGGGCTTGGACGGGTCACGGGTCGCTTCGTCGCTGTTGGCCAGCACAGCCGCTGTATGGCCCAGGGGCGTGGCCTGGCCTGTGGTGATGCATTGCCTGACCCGGTAGGCCACTTGCTTTTGCTCGAGCAATTCGCTGCAGGTGAGCGCCAGGCGCGACAGGTCCAGCACCTGGTCGGGCGTGACGGCGACCAGGACCGGGCCGGTGTTCGGCTGCCAGATGCGGCCAATCAACAGGGCGTTGTCACAGAGTGTGGGCAAGGCGGAAGTGTTCATGGGTGCGTTGTCTAAATGAGTGTGGTCTATGTTGCCAGATGCTGGTGGTGGCTGGCTGTCACCTAGAGGCGTGGCATGGAGCCCGCGTTGCGCGCGGGACTGGGGTTCGGATGCAATGGGTTACAAGCTTGTGCGTTGCTACACCGAGATATCCAAGTTTTGATCTTAGAGTAGCGCTTCTCGATTGAAAGGAGCTTCCTGATGAACACGATCACTGCATTGAAATCCACGGCCGTTGTCACCTGTGCCTTGGCTATATTGCTCACAGGCTGTGCAACGGCCACACCTGAACAAAAGGGGGCCGGAACAGGCGCGGTGATCGGTGCCGTGGCCGGGCAAATTCTGGGCCGCGACAGCAAGGCCACCGCCATTGGTGCGGGCTTGGGTGCTTTGGGCGGCTATGTCTGGTCCAAAAATATGGAGGACAAGAAGCGTGCGATGGAGCAGGCCACAGCCGGTACCGGTACGGTGGTCACGCAGACCGCGGACAACCAGCTTCGGCTTAGCATCCCCAGCGACATCTCGTTTGACTCGGGCCGCTCGGAGATCCGGCCCAATTTGCGCCCGATTCTCGACCAGTTTGCGCAAGGCCTGAGCCAGCAGCCCAGCATGGAAGTGCGCATTGTGGGCCACACCGACAACACCGGCAGTGATGCCGTCAACAACCCGCTGTCGGTCAATCGCGCCCAAAGCGCCCGAGACTATCTGGTGTCACGCGGTGTGAGCAGCAGCCGCATCAGCATCGACGGGCGCGGCTCGCGCGAACCGATCGCCGACAACAGCACCGAATCAGGCCGAGCCCGTAACCGCCGCATTGAGATTTTCTTGGCGGAGCGGGCCACAGGGCGTTGACAGGTTCTTGATGCGGCCAGCCTCAGAGGTAAATCTTTTGCAGCAGCGACAGCAGTGTCGCTCGCTGCGCAGGCGTGAGGCGTGCGGTTTTTTCGATTTCGAGTTCGGTGGCCGTTTGTTCGGCTTGAACCATCAGCGCCTGGCCTTTGGGTGTGGCGTGCAGACCGACCGCACGCCCGTCGTGCGGGTGCGGCTTGCGCTCGATCAGGCCACGTGACTCCAGCGACTGGATTAGACCCACCAGGTTGGGGGGCAGCAGGTCGAGCGTGGCGCACAACTGACGCGAGGTCACGCCGGGGTTGTGACAGATGATAGACATTACCGAAAAGTCCACGGGCTTGAGACCATAGGGCGCCAGCCGCTCCAGAAACAAGCCGATGATGCTGAGCGCCGCACGCCGTGCGTTGTAGCCCATCAGGGTTTGCAGGTAAGTGCTGTCCACCTTGTCGACGGCCGCCCCCGAGGCGGGACCGGCTTTTTTGGGCCGTACTTTTTTGACAGCCGGCAAGGCGGCCTTGCTCATGCCACCGCCGTGCATTGCTGCACGATGATGAAAGTGCGCATCTGGAATTCGGGCAGTACCCAGCTGCGCAGGGCCTTGGCCGGGGCCAACCAGCGCGCATCAGCGTTCGGAGTGTCGGCATCGACACCGGCTTCGATGCGCAACCAGGCCCAGTCCATCAGCACCAGTGCCACCGCGCGCAAGTAGTCGTCTGCCACACGGAAGGCCAGGGCCGCGTCTTGCGGTGCAGCTTTCAAGATCTGTTCGGTCACGGCGCGCAGGGTCTGGATGCGGGCCTGAGCTGCGGTGCTGGCTTTGGCTGACTTGGGCAAGTCGGCGGCGATGGTGTCGAGCAGGGCGTTCATGCCAGCGCCGCCATCGGCCATCACTTTGCGCACCAAGAGGTCAATAGCCTGGATTTCGTTGGTGCCTTCGTAGATCATGGCCACGCGGGCGTCGCGCACGATTTGCTCGATGCCCCATTCGCGCACATAACCATGACCGCCGAACACCTGCAGACAGTCGCTGCCGCCGTGGAAGGCCTGGTGGGTGAAGACCGATTTCATGACCGGTGTGACCAGCGCGCACCAGCGCTGGGCAGCGGCTTGGGTGTCGGCGTCGGGGCTGTGCTTGATCAGGTCGAGTTCGAGCGCGGTGCGGTAGGCCAGCAAGCGACCGGCATCGACCCAGGCGCGTTGCGTGTCCAGAATGCGGCGCATGGCGGGGTGCTCGGCAATGAAATCCGCTTCTGCGGCCGATTTGGCTTTGCCTGGCGCCCGCATCTGACGGCGTTCTTGGGCGTAGGCATCGGCTTTTTGCCAGGCAGCGTCCAGCAGGCCAATGCCTTGCAGGGCCACGTGCAGGCGGGCGGCGTTCATCATCACGAACATCGCGTTCAGGCCCTTGCCGGGCTCGCCCACGATCGAACACACCGCTTCGTCAAAACGCATCACGCAGGTGGGGCTGCCGTGCAGGCCCATTTTTTCTTCGATGCGGTCGCAATGCACACGGCTGCGTGAGCCGTCTGGGTAAAACTTGGGGACGAGGAACAGCGACAGGCCTTTGGGGCCGGGCGGCGCGTCGGGCAGGCGGGCCAGCACCAGGTGCACGATGTTGTCGGTCAAGTCGTGTTCGCCGCCCGAGATGAAGATTTTGGTGCCGCTCACGGCGTAGTGGCCATCAGCCAAGGGCACGGCCTTGGTGCGGGCCAGACCTAAGTCCGATCCCGCATGCGGTTCGGTCAGGCACATGGTGGCCAGCCATTCTCCGGTGGCGACTTTCTCCAGGTACTGTGCTTTGAGCTCGTCGCTGGCGTGGTGCTTGATGCACTCGTAAGCGCCATGCAACAAGCCAGGTGCCATGGTCCAGCCGTGGTTGGCCGCGCTCAGCATTTCGTACAGCATGGCTTCGAGCACGCTGGGCAGGCCCTGGCCGCCGTCTTCGGCACTGGCCGCCAAGGCGGGCCAGCCCGATTGCCAGAACGCCTGGTAAGAGGCCTTGAAGCCAGGCGGCATGGTGACCGCGCCATCTTTCCATTGCGCACCGATCTCGTCGCCATCCCGGTTGAGCGGGGCGATGACCTCGCCCACGAACTTGCCCGCTTCATCGAGCACCTGTTGCATCAAGTCCGGGTCCACCTCGGCAAAGGCGGGCAGGGCTTGCAGTTGGGCGGGCGCGTTCAGGACGCGTGACAACACGAACTGCATGTCATCGGTGCGGGGTTGGTAGGCGTTCATGGGGCGAATGGTAATGAAAAGAAGTCCGGGCCCTTCACAAGATGGGCCGGACAAGGTTCAAGGAACAGATCAGGAGTCGACGCTGAAGCCGATGCGCTTGATCAGGGGACCCCAGCGCTCGAGTTCAACCTGAGAGCTCTTGAGCTGATCTGCAGGTGTGCCACCAAAGGGAATCAAGCCCACCACGGTCAAGGCGTCCTGCACGCCTTTGTCTTTGAGGGCGGCATTGATCGCTGCGTTGGCGGCTTGCACCACGTTGGCCGGGGTTTTGGCGGGGGCGTAAAAACCAAACCACTCTTCCACGGTCAGTTCAGGGAAGCCTTGCTCGGCAAAGGTGGCCACGTCGGGCACAAAAGGCGAACGGGTTTTGCCCGAGGTGGCGATGATGCGCATCTTGCCGGCTTTGTGGTTGGCGATGAAGTCGCCGTGCGGGGTGAACATGCAGGCGATCTGGCCGCCGACCACATCGGTCACGCCCGGCACCGAGCCGCGGTAAGGCACATGCTTGAACTCGAAGTTCTGGTTCAAGCCCAACAAGGCGCCGATGAAGTGGGGCGTGGAGCCTGCTGCGGGTGAGCCATAGCTGGCTTGTGCCGGGTTGGCTTTGGCCCAGGCGATGAAGTCTTTCACGTTTTTGACGCTGGCGGGCACCATGGGACCGACGGCAAAGCCGTGGTGGATCATGGAGGCGGTGCCCACGGGGGTGAATTCTTCAAAAGGCTTGTATTGCAGGTTTTTGAAGATGTGGGGGTAGAGCGAAATGGCCGAGAACGGGGTCATGGCCAGTACCGAACCGTCGGCGGGTGCGCTCTTGAGTAAGTTCAGCGCAATTTGGCCGCCCGCACCTGGGCGGCTGTCGATGATGCCCGGGTTCTTGCTGTAGGGCGTGCCGCCAAATTTTTCGGCCACGCGTCGGGCACAGATATCACCCGAGCTGCCGGGCGGAAAGCCGTACAGCACTTTGACTTGCTCAATGGGCAAGCCGCTTTGTGCCCAGGCTTGCTGGAAAGCGGTGCTGCCCAGAACGGCTGCGCCGATGGCAGATTGGATGAATTCACGTCGGTTGCTCATGCTTGTCTCCTCTTGGGGGTGGTTAAAAAACGTGGGGGATCGGTTCAGCTGCAGAGTGCTTTGATGTCTTCAGGCACCGGGATGGCTTTGATGCGGTCGGGATCGTCAGGGTGCTTGATGCAGAAGGCGCGTACTTCGGTGCCTTCGCACAGCACGGTGTCGCCACGCATGACCACATGCTTGTGCACGATGACCTTCTCGCGCCACTCCTGCACGCTGGTGTGCACCTGGATGGTTTCGCCATAGGTGGCGGGGCGGATGAATTTCGTGTTGATCTCCAGCAGCGGTGTGCCGATGATGCCGCGCGTCTTGACCAGCTCTCGCCAGGGCGGCACGCCGCATTTGACAAAGAAGTTCAAGGACGAGGCGTCCATCCATTTGGAGAAGTTGGGGAAGAAGACGATGCCTGCGGGGTCGCAGTCACCGAACATCACTTGCACTTCGTAAACAATGGTTTTACTCATGGTGTTCTCTCAGCGTGGGGCCATGCGCAGGGCACCGTCGAGGCGAATGACTTCACCGTTCAAGTGGCCGTTGCTCACGATGTGGCAAGCGAGTTCGGCGAACTCGCTGGGCTTGCCCAAGCGGGAGGGAAAGGGGATGCTGGCGGCCAGTGAAGCTTGCACCGGCTCGGGCAGGGTTTTCATGAGCGGGGTCGCAAACAGGCCCGGGGCGATGGTGCACACGCGGATGCCGTGTTGGGCCAAATCGCGTGCCATGGGCAGCGTCATGCCGACCACGCCGCCTTTGGATGCACTGTAAGCCTGCTGGCCGACCTGACCGTCAAAGGCGGCGACTGAGGCGGTGAACACCATGGCGCCGCGCTCGCCGTCTGTCATCGGGTCGAGCTTGGCGCAAGCGGCGGCAAACAGACGGGCCGCGTTGTAGGTGCCGATCAGGTTGACGTTGACCACTTTGATGAAGTCTTCCAGCGGCGCGGCGTTGCCGTCTTTGCCGACCACGCGCTTGGCCGAGCCGATGCCCGCGATTTGCATCAGGATGCGTGCAGGTCCGTGGGCGGCGGCGGCGGTCTCGATGGCCTGAGCCATGCTGTCCGGATCGGACACGTTGCAGTGCACTGCAACGCCGCCAATTTCGGCTGCTACGCGCTGGGCATTGTCCATGTTGAGGTCGAGCACCGCGACCTTGGCGCCCAGCCGTGCCAGTTCCCGAGCGGTGGCTTCGCCCAAGCCGGAGCCACCGCCGGTGACCAGAGCTGCTTGTCCTTGGATGTTCATGGTGTGTCCTTCAAATGATGGTTGAGACGTTCAGACTGCATCCGGATTCTCGATCAAGAGCGCAATGCCCTGACCACCGCCCACGCAGGCGCTGGAGATGCCATAGCGCAAGCCGCTGCGTTTCAATTCACGCGCCAGCGTGATCGTCAGGCGCACGCCGGTCGCGGCCAGTGGGTGGCCCAGGGCAATCGCGCCGCCGTTGACGTTGAGCTTGGACAAGTCCAGGCCCAGCTCACGGCCCACGGCCAGAGTTTGGGCGCCTTGGGCTTCGTTGATCTCGAAACGGCCAATGTCAGACAGCTTCAGGCCCGTGCGTTCCAGCAGCAAACGGATGGCGGGCGCAGGGCCAATGCCCATGATCTCGGGCGGCACACCCACAGCCGCCGCAGCCACCACGCGGGCCAAGGGGTTTTTACCGTTCGCCTTGGCGTAAGTGCCTGAAGTGACCACGCAAGCGGCAGCGGCATCGACCAGCGCCGAGCTGTTGCCACCGGTTTGCACGCCGCCTTCGTAAACCGACTTGAGCTTGGCCAACACTTCAGGGGGCGAGATGCGGGGGTGGGTGTCGGTGGCCACTTCGGTTACTTTGCCTTGCAGCTTGATGCCACGGGGCTTGTAGCCATCGAGCTCGAATTTTTCGGTGACAACGGGCACGATCTCCCCCGCGTGAAAACCTGCGGCTTGCGCTGCCACCGCTTTGGCGAACGAGTCGGACGCGAATTGGTCGACCTCTTCGCGGGTGATGTTGTACTTTTTGGCTAGGTTCTCGGCGGTCTGGATCATATTGATGCCTGCGGCCGGGTCTTTCAGGGCTTCCCACATGTAGTCCTTGAAGCCCACGGGTGCGCCCAGCTTGAAGCCGGTGCGGTGGTCAAAGGCGGCAATCGGGTTGCGCGTCATGCTCTCGGTGCCGACCACCAGAGCCGCTTCGCACACGCCCGCTTCGATCTGTTCACCCGCTTGGCGGAACAGCTCGAAGCCGGTGCCGCAAATGCGCTGGGTCATGATGGCCGGCACTTCCTGCGGCACACCCGCATAAAGGCCAATGTGACGCGGCAGGAAGAACTGGTCAAAGTCACCCGGGGCCATGTTGCCGGTGATGACCGAGCCGATCTCGGTGGGTGCAATGCCTGCGCGCTTGAGTGCCTCGCGGGCGGCCTTGATGCCGAGGTCGGTGGGCGAGATGTGGCCCAATGCGCCGCAGTAATCGATCATGGGTGTGCGCACACCTTCGTGCATCCACACATCGGCAAACGCGTTGAAAAATCCTTTGGAGCTCATGCTGTTCTCATTTCTGGTTTTAAGCCGTCATGGCGAGGAGGCTTGCCGACGTGGCCATCCATTTCAGGACTGCCGCGCGACGCTCGCAGTGACGATTTGGTTGAATGGGGCTTATGCCGTGGGTTTGACGATGTAGTGCAGGCTATCGGCATGCAATGCCTCCACAGTGTCGGCGCGGTGGGTGAGCACCGAGCGTTGGTTGATCGAGCCTTTGTCGGTGATCTCACCCTTGTCAATGGTGGGCGGCTCGCTCAGCAAACACAGACGGGCAATGCGGTTGGCGCTGCCGGTGGCGGTTTTGGCCAGTTCGTTGACGATTTCTTGAAACTTGGCCAGCACCGGGGCCGAGGCCAACACATCCGACATGGACGCCTCTGCACCCAGGCCGCTGAGCGCCCGCACAGCAGGTGTCGGGAAAATCATGGCACCCACTTCCTTCATGTTCAAACCGGTGAGCACCGCGTCCTGGATGTAAGGGGCACCGGCTGCGATGATCTTGCCGCGCAGTGGGCCCACGCTCACAAAGGTGCCGGTGGCCAGCTTGAAGTCTTCGGCAATGCGGCCGTCAAATTTCAGACCCAGGTGCACATCTGTCTCGTCGATCCACTTGACCGCGTCACCGGTCTTGAAGAAGCCCTCTTCGTCAAACGCGCCGGCGGTTTCTTCCGCATTGCGCCAGTAGCCGGGCGTGATGTTGGGGCCGCGGTAGCGCACTTCGGTCTTGCCGTCGGTATCCACCAATTTCAGCTCCAGCCCGGGGGTGGGCACACCCAGATCGCCCGCGCGCACGTTCGGGTTGGTCACGAAGATGCCGAACGGGCCGGACTCGGTCATCCCGAGGCCGGTGGTCATGACGATGCGCTCGCCGATCTCGCGCTCCTGCGATTCGTAGAGGCTGTCCCACACCGGCTGGGCCAGGGCGGCGCCAGCGTAGAAGAACATCTGCACACGCGACAGCAGGGTCTTGCGCAGCGCGTCGTCGGTTTTCATCGCGTTGGCAATGGCTTCAAAGCCCGTGGGCACGTTGAAGTAGACCGTGGGCGCGATCTCGCGCAGGTTGCGCAGGGTCTCGCCAATCAGCGCAGGCGTCGGCTTGCCGTCGTCGATGTACAGCGTGCCGCCGTGGAAGACGACCATGCCGAAGTTGTGGTTGCCCCCGAAGGTGTGGTTCCAGGGCAGCCAGTCGACCAGCACCAGGTCTTGCTCGGCCAGCACGGGCATGGACTGCGCCATTTGCTGCTGGTTGGCACACCACAGGCGCTGGGTGTTGATGACAGCCTTGGGCAACTTGGTCGAGCCGCTGGTGAACAAAAACTTGACGATGGTGTCAGGCCCGGTGGCGGCCATGGCCGTGTCTACCGCAGGGGTGGTTGGCGTCGCGCACAGGCTGTCGAAGGAGGTCACTTGGCGGCCAGCCACAGTGCCCTCACACATGACCACTTCCATGTCGTCGCTCACCGTCGCCGCAATGGCTTTGGCGTAGCGGGCATCTTGGGCAAACACCAGGCCGGGCGTGACGGTTTTGAGCACATGCTTGAGCTTGTCGTAGTCGACACTCACCAGCGAATAAGGTGGTGATGTGGGCACAAAGGGCACACCGGCCACCATGGCGCCCAGGGCCAGCAGAGCGTGCTCCAGGCTGTTTTCACTCAGGATGACAACGGGGCGCTCGGCGTTCAGGCCGCGGTCGATCAGGCCTTGTGCAATGCAGCGCGCCGTGGCCCAGGCTTGAGCGTAAGTGATGTGCTGCCAGTCACCCAAGGTGCCGTCGGCTTGCTTCATGCGCCGCGCCATGAAGCTGTGCTGGGGCTTGACGCTTGCCCAGTGCTGCAGGCGGTCGGTCAGGCGGTCCGGAAAGGCCTGCAGTTCCTGGTCTGCTTTCAGGTAGTGCGTGCCGGGCACACCATCGCGCAGGCTCACGCGGGTGACACCGAACTTCAGGGGACGGAATTTGGGGCTGCTCATGCGGGTCTCCGTTGTTCTTGTTGTGATGCCGATTCAGCTTTTTTGTACTTTGGCCGCCTTGCCTTCCAGGAAGGCGCGCACGCGAGCTTTGGCCTCGGGCGCAGACTGTGCGATCGACGAGATCAAGGCTTCGGTGAAGAAGCCGTGGTCAGCGGGTTGCTCGGCGATGCGCGGCAGCGCGTGCATCAGGGCAAAGTTGGTCAGGGGCGCGTTGGTGGCAATGCGTGTGGCCAGCTCGATGGCTTTGGTCAAGGCAGTGCCAGTGGGTACCAGGTATTGCGCAAAACCCACGCGCTCGCCGTCTTGCGCGTTGTACACGCGGCCTGTGAGCATCATGTCGGTCATGCGCGCAGCACCAATCAGTTTGGGCACACGGACCGAGCCGCCGCCGCCCACAAAGATGCCGCGCGTGCCTTCGGGCAGGGCATAAAAGGTGCTCTCGTCGGCCACGCGGATGTGACTGGCGCTGGCCAGCTCCAGACCACCGCCGACGACTGCGCCGTGCAATGCGGCGACCACAGGCACGCGGCCTTGTTCGATGGCGTTCAGAGCGACGTGCCAGCTGCGCGAGTGGTGGATGCCTTCACCGGCATCGCGTTCCTTGAGTTCGGACAAATCAAGACCTGCGCAAAAGTGCTCGCCTTCGCCGTGGATCACGGCAGCACCCGCTTCGGCAGGCAGGTTCTGGAACACATCGCGCAAACCTTCGATCAGACCGTCGTTCAGGGCATTGCGCTTGGCCGGGCGGCACAGGCGCACCACAGCAACGGCGCCTTGCATGCTCAGAGCAACGCCTTGTGCGGCTGCGCGGTCAAGAATGGGCTGGTTCAGATGGCTCATGGGTGTGTCCCTCAAAAGACTTGACCCAAAGGCCAAGAAGGTTATTATCGATAACGATATTGTGCGCAGCGGAATGCACTTTCATGCCTGGGGCTTACCCTAGGTTCCGCCCGGAAATGTCACCTTATTACGTGCAGTTGAGGGGTCATGCGACGGCCATGGGCTATTGTGCAGCTGTACGTATTGAGAGACTGGAAACCCATGAAACACCAAGACCTGATCGCGATTGACATCCACACCCACGCCGAAGTGAGTTGCTGGAACCCATTTGACAACTACGGCGAGGAATACGACCGCGCAGCCGATAAGTTCTTTGGCAGCAACCGCCGCCCGACCATCGACGAGACGGTGGCTTATTACCGCGAAAAGAAGATCGGTTTGGTCATGTTCACCGTGGACAGTGAGTCACAGCTGGGCCGCCGTCGCATCCCCAACGAAGAGATCGCCAAGGCCGCACGGGACAACAGCGACATGATGATCGCCTTTGCCAGCATCGACCCGCACAAGGGCAAGATGGGCGCACGCGAAGCCGAGCGCCTGATCCAGGAAGAGGGCATCAAGGGCTTCAAGTTCCACCCCACGGTGCAGGGCTTTTTGCCTTACGACCGCATGGCCTGGCCGATTTACGAGGTGATCAACCACTACAAGCTGCCCGCGATCTTCCACACCGGGCACAGCGGCATCGGCTCGGGCATGCGCTGTGGCGGGGGCCTTCGCCTGCAAAACAGCAACCCGATGTTGCTCGAAGATGTGGCCATCGATTGGCCCGATATTCAGATCGTGATGGCGCACCCGAGCTTCCCGTGGCAGGACGAGGCGCTGAGCCTTGCCACACACAAGCCCAATGTCTGGATCGATTTGTCGGGCTGGAGCCCCAAGTACTTTCCCAAGCAACTCATTCAATACGCCAACACCTTGCTCAAAGACCGTGTGCTGTTTGGCAGCGACTACCCTCTTATCACGCCCGAGCGCTGGATGCAGGACTTTGAAGTGGCGGGCTTCAAGCCAGAGGTGATGCCCGGCATCTTGAAGGGCAATGCGCTGCGCTTGCTGGGCTTGGACAAGGCGGCCTGAGCGCACTCGGATGCTGGGGTCAGCCTTTGTGGCCCCAGGGTGTGAATTTGACGGCAGCCGCTGTCGCTACCCCATACAGCACCATGGCCAGTGCCACGAGTTGGTAGAACTGATCGGATGTGCCTTGGTGCTGGGCCAGCCACAAGCCTGCGCCCGCCACCAAAACCAGCCGCAGCGTGCCTGCCAAGACCGGGCCAATCACTTGCCCTGCGCCTTGTGAGGCAAAGTACAAGGTCAGGCCGATTCCAAAAAATGGAAAAGCCGGGCCTGCGGTCACCAGGTATTGTCGCGCGTGGGCCAGCACCGCCTCGTCTTGGGTGAACAGCCGGGCCCACACATCGGGCGCCAGGGTCACGACACCCCCAATCAGGGCCAGATTGAAAGCGGACACGCCGCCAGCCACCCAGGCCACGCGCCGCGCACGGCTCACATTGCCCGAACCCATGGCCATGCCCACCATGGGCACCGAGGCCACCCCAATGCCAAAAGCGATGGGGATCAACAAGAACTCCAGCCTTTGGCCGATGCCGTAGCCCGCCAAGGCCTCGGTGCCCAGTTGGGCCAGCAGGCCGGTAAAAATCAAAATGGCCAGCACCGATTGCACTGGGGACAAACAGGCGATGGCGCCCACTTTCAAGATGTCGGCAAACATGGCCCCTTGCATCTCAAAGCGTTGGCATGGCAATGTCAGACGGCCCTGGCCAGTGATCAAATACCAAACGAAATAGGCCACGCCCGCTGCAGTCGCGATGATGTGTCCCAAGGCCACCCCCACCATGCCCATGCCAGGCACCGGACCAGCGCCCAAGGCCAGCACGCCGCCCAAAATGATCTGCAACAACGCGGTGGCCACCAGCGCCACGGAGGGCGTGCGCATGTTGCCCGTCCCGCGCAAGACGGACGCCAGCGTGTTGATGAGCCAGACCAGCAGGGCGCCTGCGAACAAAACGCCGGAGTAACGCACGGCTTCTTCGAGCACGGCGCCCCGGCCACCGAGCAGTTCGTACAAGCGGGGGCCGAAAGTCAGAAAAATCGCGCTGTACATCACACCCGCACCCACGCCAATCACCAAGGCATGCAGCAGCAGCGTTTGGGCGCGTGCGGTGTCCGATGCGCCCAATGCGCGGCTGATGGCTGCCGAGACACCGCCGCCCATGGCCCCGGCTGACATCATTTGCGTGAGCATGGCGAAGGGAAACACCAGGGCCATGGCCGCCAGCGGGGCGGTGCCCAGGCGGCCCACGTAGTAAGTCTCGGCCATGCCGACCAGCACCGTCATGACCATGGCCAGCACATTGGGCGCGGCCAGACGCAGCAAGGTGGGCAGGATGGGAGCGGTCAGCAGCGTTTGCAAGTCGTTGTGCGGTCGGGTCATGGCCGCATCTTGGCAGTTTGCGGTCTGGGCGCAGTGACTTAGGCGACAGGTGTCTCGGGTCCGGACCCTGACAGGAGCTCGGCCATGGGCCAGTTCAATAACTCGGCCAGGCGACAGACCACCCAGCGGGCCTCCACAGGCGACACCACGGCAGGTTCGGCGAGCAGGCCCAACTCGCATTGCTGCAGCACCAGCTCCTCGGTGATGCCCAAGGTGAACTGCATGTTGGCGGCTTGCTCGGTCAGCAAATTGGCCAGGTCTTCGCACAAATCGTAACGCGCGGCCATGTCGCGCAGGCCCAGGGTGGGTTTGATTTTTCCGGGGGGAACATAAAGCGCCATGAACGATGGCGGGATGTGGATCTGGAATTCTTCGGTCATGGGTGTCAAGGCAATCAGGGGTGAATTAACGCACAGACCCGGGCTCGGGAACTTTTTTTAATGGAAACCCACGCCGCCTTGTCGGGCCCGGTCGATGACGATGGGCTCGAAGCAGGCGGGGTTGTCCAACATGAAAGGAAATCGATATGCGTATGTCCACCCCACTCTCGGCCCTGACTTTGGCCTTGCTGGCGCTCTGCATAGGGCAAGCCTCAGCACAAAACACGGGCCCCAAAACCCGTGCAGAAGTCCAGGCCGAACTTCGAGAGGCGATCCGCACGGGCAATATGCCTGCCAACGACGAAAGCGGCCGCATGCTCAACGAGGTCAATCCTTCTGCCTACCCGCCTAAAGCGATGGTGCCTTGCAAGACCCGCGAACAAGTCAGAGCCGAGTTGGAAGAAGCCAAACGTACGGGCAACATGATGGCCCCGGGCGAGACAGGGTGTCTGCTCAATGAGCTCAACCCCTCGGCCTACCCGCCCAAAGCGGTCGTGCCTTGCAAGACCCGCGAACAGGTCATCGCCGAGCTGGAAGAGGCCAAGCGCACAGGCAATATGCCTGCCGACAATGAGTCGGGCTGCATGCTCAAAGACATGTACCCAGACCTGTACCCCAAAAAATAACTCCAGGACCGGAGGCGAACAACAAGGTGGTCCTGCTCAGGGCCGCCTTGTTGCGGCGACGTGGTCAGACTTTTTTGACGAAAGCTGTTTTCAGTTGCATCGGGCCAAAGCCCTCGATCTTGCAATCGATGTCGTGGTCACCCTCGATCAAGCGGATGTTCTTGACCTTGGTGCCGACCTTGACCACGGCGGATGAGCCTTTGATCTTCAGGTCTTTGACCAAGGTCACGGTGTCGCCGTCTTGCAGCACGTTGCCGTTGGCGTCTTTCCAGACTTTGGCGGTTTCGCCTGTGGCGACTTCGCTGGGGTTCCACTCATGACTACAACTCGGGCAGATCAAGAGGGTGCCATCTTCGTAGGTGAATTCGTCGTGGCATTGGGGGCAGGGTGGCAAGGTGCTCATGGTGGCGTGTGGCGCAAATCTTCGATTGTCGTCTGCAAACGCCCCGAAATGCGGTGCCCAGATTTGACGTTATGCTTGCAGCGACTGTTCTCCGATCACTTTTTGTACATGGCTGCATCTCCCAAATCGCTCACGGGCCTCGCCCCCTTTCTAAAGCCTTACCGCCTGGCCATGGGCATGGCAGCCTTGTTTTTGTTGTTGGCGGCGGGCACGACCTTGGCTTTTCCCTGGGTCTTGAGGCAGCTGATCGACCAAGGTTTGTCGGCCGGGGCTTCGGCCGAGCAACTGTCTGGCAACTTCTTGCAGCTGTTTGGGGTGGCGGCGGCTTTAGCGGTGTTTTCTTCCGGGCGTTACTACACCGTGAGCTGGCTCGGTGAGCGCATCACCGGCGACCTGCGTAACGCGGTGTACGGCCATGTGCTCAAGCAAAGCCCCGCCTTTTTTGAAACTACCCAATCGGGCGAAGTGCTTTCGCGCCTGACCAACGACACCACACTGGTGCAGACCGTGGTCGGTTCGTCGTTTTCGATGGGCTTGCGCAACCTGGTCATGGGCGCGGGGGCGCTGATCATGCTGGTGTGGACGAACCCGGTGCTCATGCTGCAGGTGGTGGCGGTGTTGGCTGCGGTGATTTTCCCCAGCGTTTACCTGGGGCGGCGTGTGCGCCGCTTGTCACGGGCCAACCAGGACCGGGTTGCCGACTCCAGCGCCATCGCTTCTGAGGTGCTCAACGCCATCAGCGTGGTGCAAAGTTACACCGCCGAGGGCCGCGAAACCCGCCGTTTCATCGACTCGACCGCCCGCGCCTTGGGCACGGCGCTGGGCCGCATCCGGGCGCGCGCGGTTTTGGTCGGTTTCATCATCATGGCCTCCAGCGCTGTGTTGCTGTGGGGCTTGTACATGGGCACGCTGGCTGTGCGCGCGGGCACCAGCACGGCGGGCCAGTTGGGCGAGACGGTGTTTTATGTGATCTTGCTGGCCAGCGCCTTTGCCGTGTTGGGCGAGGTCTATGGTGACTTGCTGCGCGCAGCGGGCGCGACCGAGCGTTTGATGGAATTGCTGCACACCGAGTCCAACCTGAAGATCGCGGCCCAGCCGCAACAAGCGCCTTGGCCGCAAGGCGGCTCTTCCTTGCAGCTGGAATCGGTGCGCTTTCATTACCCCTCGCGCCCCGACACTTGGGCGCTGGACCAGCTCACGGGCCAGATCCACCCCGGACAAACCGTGGCCGTGGTGGGCCCGAGCGGCGCTGGCAAGACCACCTTGTTTGATTTGCTGATGCGCTTTCACGATCCGCAATCGGGCCGCATCGTGCTCGATGGCGTGCCCATCGACCAGATGGACCTGCACGACCTGCGCAACCGCATGGCCATCGTGCCGCAAGAGCCGGTGATTTTTTCAGGCACGGTGATCGAGAACATCCGCTACGGCCGCCCCGACGCCAGTCTGGACGAGGTGCATGCCGCCGCAGAGGCCGCTTACGCGCAAGAGTTCATCCGCGAGCTGCCCGAGGGTTTTGACACGTATTTGGGTGATCGAGGCGTGCGTTTGTCGGGCGGGCAGCGCCAGCGTATCGCCATCGCGCGGGCCATTTTGAAGAACCCACCCCTCTTGCTGCTGGACGAAGCCACCAGCGCACTCGATGCGCAAAGCGAAAAAATGGTCCAGGCTGCGCTGGACAAAGCCATGGTCGGCCGCACCACGCTGGTCATTGCGCACCGCCTGGCCACGGTGCAACGCGCCGATGTGATCTGGGTGCTCGAGCGAGGCCGCCTGATGGAGCAGGGCACCCACGCCGAGCTGCAGGCCAAAGGCGGTTTGTACGCCAGTCTGGCGGCGCTGCAGTTCAACAACCCATCAGGCCACTGAAGCCGGCCTTGTAGGAGCCCACCCCGTGGGCGATGGGCGTGTGACACGCCCCACTATCTCCTCAAAAAACCATCTTGCACAGGCGCATGCCTCACGATTTCGTGACGGTCTCGTCTGTCGCTTGCTCCGCAGTCGCTGCCTGATCCTGCGCTACCTCGGCGGTCTGTTTGGCCGCCTTTTCCTTCGCCCGCTGCTGGCGGGTTTGCTCCTGCGCCTTGCGCACGTCGTGCATTTGCCAAAAGGCAAACACGAACACCAGGCCAAAAATGCCCAACTCCAACCAAATTCCCATGGCTTGACCTTTCGGATGTTAATGTGTCAATAAAGATTGACAGTATTAATTATCAGGCTATATTGACACTCATGCCTGTCAACTTGGGTTGACGGGCCTTCCCTTTCGGAGGTCCCATGAGTCTGTTGACACGCGCCGAACAAGCTTTGAGCTCCCATTTTGAGCAAGCCGCCGGTGTGGGCTCGCCCTCCCGGCTGGTGGCGGCCATGCGGCATGCGGTGTTCTCGGGCGGGGCCCGCATCCGTCCACAGCTGTGCATGGCCGTGGCCACTGCCTGTGGCGACGACGCGCCCCAGTTGACCAACGCCGCCGCTGTGGCCCTGGAGTTGATGCATTGCGCTTCTTTGGTGCACGACGACATGCCCGCCTTTGACAATGCCGACACCCGGCGTGGTCGCCCGACGGTACACAAGGCCTTCAGCGAACCGCTGGCGCTGCTGGCCGGTGACGGCCTGATCGTCATGGCTTACCGCGTGTTGTTGCAAGCCGGTGCGCAGCGGCCCGACCGTCTGATTCAGCTGATGGACAACATGACAACGGGCGTGGGCCTGCCCAACGGCATCGTGGCCGGGCAAGCCTGGGAGTGCGAGACCAGCGCCGATCTGGGTCAATACCAGCGTGCCAAAACCGGTGCCTTGTTCGTTTCGGCCACTTGCGCGGGCGCACTCAGTTGCGGCTACGAGCCTGAGCCATGGGCGCCCCTGGGCAACTACCTGGGCGAGGCCTACCAAGTGGCCGACGACATCCGTGACGTGATCGCCGACGCCGCCACTTTGGGCAAGCCTGTAGGCCAAGATGTTTTGCACGCCCGCCCCAGCTCGGCCCAGGCACTGGGTCTGGACGGGGCCATTGCCCACTTTGACCATCTGATCGCGCAGGCCGCTTCCTCGATCCCGGCCTGCTCGTGCCGCGACATGTTGCGCCAGCTGGTCCAGCTCGAAGCCGAGCGCCTCGTTCCCAAGGCCTTGTGCGAAGGCTACTTCAAGACCCACCCGGCCGTCGCTCCGACCCGCATCCGCGCGCCGCATTGAGCGCTGAGCCCGCAAGACACCAAGGAAGCCGCATGTCCCAACCTTTGGATCTGGCCGCCATGCAGGCCCACACCGCCCCCACTTCTTTCAAGGACGCATGGCAGGCCCGCCTGGAGCGTTGGTACGCGCACCCCGGTCTGTACCGCTGGTCGCTGCGCAATCCGTTCACGCGCTGGCTCACGCGCCGCCGCACCCGCAAGTTGTTTGATCTCATGGCCGGTTTCGTGCACAGCCAGGTGCTGCTCGGCTGTGTGCGGCTGGACCTGTTTCGCGCACTCCACCAAGCACCCGCCAACCTGACGGATTTGTCGCGCCGCACAGGGCTGGCCCCGGCTGTGTTGCAGCGTTTGCTGCTGTCGGCCGTGGCGCTGGGCCTCTTGGAGCACCGCAGCCAAGGCCGTTTTGGCTTGGGGCCGCTGGGCGTGCCGCTGGCGCAACACGAAGGCATTGCCCAGATGATCGAGCACAACCACTTGCTCTACCAGGACATGCAAGACCCGGTGCAGTTCCTGAACAACGCCTGGAGCGGCGGCATGGCCGAGTACTGGCCCTATGCCCACGAAAAACCGGCTGTCCACATGCCGACATCGGAGGTGGACAAGTTCACCCGTTACTCGCAGCTCATGGCCGCCTCGCAAGGCTTTGTGGTGCAGGAGATCCTGTCGTCCTACTTTTTTGACGAACACCGCTGTGTGCTCGATGTGGGTGCGGGCAAGGGCCGCTTTGTCAGCGAGCTGGCCGCGCACGCGCCGCACCTGCAGTTCAAGATGTTCGATCTTCCGCCGGTCCTCGAGCTGGCCCGCGAAGGCCTGAAGGCCAAGGGTTTGACCGAGCGCGTGAGCCTGCATCCCGGCAGCTTTCTGGATGACCCCTTGCCCGAAGGGGCTGACCTGATCACCCTGGTGCGCGTGGCACACGACCACCCCGATGCGGTGGTGCGGCAGATTCTTCAAAAAGCCCATGCCGCTTTGCCGGTCGGCGGCGTCTTGCTGTTGGCCGAGCCCATGGCCCAGCCCGACGAAGAAGCCGGTCAACCCGAAGCCTCGGTCGATGCCTACTTCCATTTTTACCTGCTGGCCATGGGGGCAGGGCGGCTGCGCACGCCACAAGAGCTGCAAACCATGATGCAAGAGGCGGGTTTTACCCATGTGGAGCAGGTGCCCAACGCCATGCCCATCCACGCTCGCATCCTTTTGGGGCGCAAATCTCAGTGTTTACCCTTGGTTTCCGAGAATAGTGTCAATTAACTTTGACATATAGCAATGTAAAGCAAAGAATACAAGCATGAGATCTCAAGCCGTCGTCTTCAACAGCCCCAAGCAACTGAGCTTGCAGGCGCTGGACTTGCCCGAATTGCAGGCTGGTCAGTTGGACGTGGCGGTCGAATACAGCGGCATCAGCACCGGCACCGAACGCATGCTCTGGGACGGCAGCATGCCGCCCTTCCCGGGCATGGGCTACCCGCTGGTGCCCGGTTACGAGACGGTGGGCCGTGTGGTTCGCGCCGCCTCGGACACCGGCGTGCAAGCCGGGCAACGTGTGTTTGTGCCAGGTGCCAATTGCTTCACCGGGGTCAAAAGCTTGTTTGGTGGCGCGGCTTCGCGACTGGTGGTCACTGCGCAAAAAGTCGTGCCCGTGGCCGAACACCTGGGCGCGCAATCGGTGCTGCTGGCGCTGGCCGCCACGGCCTACCACGCGGTCTCGGGCGGTGGTCAGCAAGACCCGTTTGAAGCCCCTGAGCTCATCGTGGGTCACGGCGTCATGGGTCGCTTGTTGGCGCGCCTCACAGTGGCGGCTGGCCTGCCCGCGCCCACCGTGTGGGAAACCCAGGCCGAACGCTCTGCCGGTGCCGAAGGCTACACCGTGGTGCAACCGCAAGACGACCCGCGCCGCGACTACCGCACCATTTATGACGTGAGCGGCGACGGCAGCCTGCTCAATGGCCTGATCCAGCGCCTGCGCCCCGGTGGCGAATTGGTGCTGGCCGGTTTCTACAGACAAGACCTTTCTTTTGCCTACGCCCCGGCCTTCATGCGCGAAGCGCGCATGCGCATCGCCGCCGAGTGGAAGCGCCCCGATCTGTTGGCCGTCAACGAGCTGGTGAACACCGGCCGCTTGTCGCTCGACGGTTTGATCACCCACACCCAGCCATCGACGCATGCTGGTTCTGCCTACGAGACCGCCTTCGGAGATGCGAGCTGTCTCAAGATGATCCTTGATTGGAGTGCTTCCGCATGAATACCTCAACTGACACCGCCACCCCCTCACAGCCCATCAAATTCGTGGAATTGCTGCGCCGTGAGGCCGACGTCGAGCCCGACGCCGTGAGCACCACCGAGGTGACCAAAGAGACACAAATCATTGCCATCTACGGCAAAGGCGGCATTGGCAAAAGCTTCACGCTCGCCAACCTGTCTTACATGATGGCGCAGCAGGGCAAAAAAGTGCTGCTGATCGGTTGCGACCCCAAGAGCGATACCACCAGTTTGCTGTTCGGTGGCAAGGCTTGCCCCACCATCATCGAGACCTCTTCGCGCCTCAAGCTCTCCGGCCAGGCCGTGAGCATTGGTGACGTGTGCTTCAAGCGCGATGGCGTGTTCGCCATGGAATTGGGTGGCCCCGAAGTCGGTCGCGGCTGCGGCGGGCGCGGCATCATCCACGGTTTTGAAACGCTTGAAAAACTCGGTTTCCACGATTGGGGATTTGACTACGTGCTGCTCGACTTTCTGGGCGACGTGGTCTGCGGCGGCTTTGGCCTGCCGATCGCCCGCGACATGTGCCAAAAGGTGATCGTGGTCGCCAGCAACGACTTGCAGTCGCTGTATGTGGCCAACAACGTGTGCTCGGCGGTGGAGTATTTCCGCAAGCTCGGCGGCAACGTGGGCGTGGCCGGCATGGTCATCAACAAAGACGATGGCACGGGCGAAGCCCAGAGCTTTGCAGCCAACGCAGGCATCCCGGTGCTGGCCGCCATCCCGGCCAACGAAGACATCCGCCGCAAGAGTGCCAGCTACGAAATCATCGGCCGGCCTGACGGCGAGTGGGGCCCGCTGTTTGCCGAACTGGCCAAGAACGTGGCCGAAGCCCCTCCGATGCGCCCGAAACCACAGACCCAGGACCAGTTGCTGGGCTTGTTCAGCGCCGATGTGGTGGGTCGCAACGTGGTGCTGGAGCCCGCCACCGTGTTCGACATGGTGGGCAAGCACGAAGACATCAAGCCTTCGCTCGAAGTCGTGTACGACGCCGCCTGAGCAGGACACCCACCATGTCGCGCACCATCCCGATTCACCCCAGCACCGACGCCCCCAACCCCGCAGGGTTGCAAGGCGACGGCATGGGTTGCCACGCCGGCACCGAGGCCATGGTGGCCGCCGCCAAAGAGGCGGGCAAGTCCGAGGTGCTCGACCAATACGCCCGCGATTACCCGCGCCAGCCCGATGCCGGCCCGCACGACCAGCCGCAAAGCATGTGCCCGGCCTTTGGCTCGCTGCGCGTGGGTTTGCGCATGAAGCGCACCGCGACCATCCTGTCGGGCTCGGCTTGCTGTGTGTATGGCCTGACCTTCACCTCGCATTTTTACGGTGCCCGCCGCAGCGTGGGTTATGTGCCCTTCAACTCCGAGTCGCTGGTCACGGGCAAGCTGTTTGAAGACATCCGCGAAGCGGTGCACGCCGAGGCCGATCCGAAGCAGGTCGACACCGTCATCATCATCAACCTGTGCGTGCCCACCGCCAGCGGTGTGCCGCTGCAGTTGTTGCCCAAAGAGATCAACGGCGTGCGCATCATCGGTATCGACGTGCCCGGTTTTGGCGTGCCCACCCATGCCGAGGCCAAAGACGTGTTGGCCGGGGCGATGCTGAAATACGCCCGCGAAGAAATCATGAGCGGCCCGGTGGCCGCCCCCCGCGCCGGTCGCGGTGACAAGCCCACGGTGGCCTTGCTCGGCGAGATGTTCCCGGCCGACCCGGTCATCATTGGCCAGATGCTCGCGCCCATGGGCCTGGCCGCAGGCCCGGTGGTGCCCACCCGCGAGTGGCGAGAGTTGTACGCCGCACTCGACTGCTCGGTGGCCGCCGCCATCCACCCGTTTTACACCGCCAGCGTGCGCGAATTCAAAGCCGCAGGTCGCCCCGTCGTGGGCTCGGCCCCGGTGGGCCTGGAAGGCACACAAGACTGGTTGCAAAACATCGGCCAAGCGGCCGGCATTGCGCAGGCACAGATCGACGTGGCGCGCAACCAGTCCTTGGCCCAAATGCGCGGCCTCTTGATGCAAAAGCCGATCTCGGGCCGCATCACCCTGAGTGGTTACGAGGGCTCCGAGTTGTTGGTGGGCCGCTTGCTCATCGAATGCGGGGCCGATCTGCGCTACGTGGGCTCGGCATGTCCTGCCACCGAATGGAACGCCCAAGACATTGCCTGGCTGCAGGCCAAGGGCGTGCAGGTGCAAATGCGTGCCTCGCTGGAGCAAGACCTGAATGCCATGTACGAATACCGGCCGCAGCTGGCCATCGGCACCACGCCGGTGGTGCAGATCGCCAAGCAAAACAGCGTGCCAGCGCTGTACTTCACCAACCTGATTTCGGCCCGGCCTTTGATGGGTGTGGCTGGCGCTGGGTCCCTGGTGCAGGTGGTGCAAGCGGCCATGGGCAACCAGGCCCGCTTTGACGCCATGAAGGATTTCTTTGGCGATGTGGGTGCAGGCCACGCCGCAGGTGTCTGGGAGTCGGTGCCCAAAGACCGACCCGAGTTCAAGGCCGAAACCCGCCGCCAGATTGAAAAGCTTTTGAAGAAGCGCAAAGCCGAGGAGATGGGTTCATGAACCAGGTCACACCTCCGCCCAGCACTGTGGCTAAACCCAAGTCGCCACTCATCCTCGACCACGACCGCGCGGGCGGTTACTGGGGTGCGGTGTATGTGTTCACCGCCATCAAGGGTTTGCAGGTGGTGATCGACGGCCCTGTGGGCTGCGAAAACCTGCCCGTGACCTCGGTGCTGCATTACACCGATGCCTTGCCGCCGCACGAGCTGCCGATTGTGGTGACAGGCTTGGCCGAAGAGCAGCTCGGCCGTGAAGGCACCGAAGGCGCGATGAAACGCGCCCACGCCACACTCGACCCCGAATTGCCCGCCGTGGTGGTGACAGGCTCCATTGCCGAGATGATCGGCGGCGGCGTCACGCCCGAAGGCACCAACATCGCACGCTTTTTGCCACGCACCATCGACGAAGACCAGTGGCAGTGCGCCAACCGCGCCATGTACTGGCTGTGGAGCGAGTACGGTCTGCGCAAAGTGCCTGCCCGCAAGCCTTTTGAAGACCGTCCTGTGGGTGAAAAGCCCCGCGTCAACATCATTGGCCCTTGCTACGGCACCTTCAACAGCCCGAGCGACCTGGCCGAAATCCGCCGCTTGGTGCAGGGCATCGGTGCCGAGGTCAACATGGTCTTCCCCTTGGGCAGCCACCTGGCCGATGTCTCGCGTTTGGTCGAGGCCGACGTGAACATCTGCATGTACCGCGAGTTTGGCCGCATGCTGTGCGAAGCGCTGGAGCGTCCTTATTTGCAAGCACCCATTGGCCTGCACAGCACCACCCAATTCTTGCGCAAATTGGGCGAGCTGCTGAACCTGGACCCGGAGCCTTTCATCGAGCGCGAAAAGCACACGACGCTCAAGCCCATGTGGGACCTGTGGCGCTCGGTCACACAAGACTTTTTTGCCACCGCCAGCTTTGCCGTGGTGGCGGGCGAGACCTATTCGCGGGGTCTGAAAAACTTCCTTGAAAACGAAATGGGTTTGCCCTGCCGCTTCAGCGTGTCACGTACCGCCGGCAACAAGACCGACAACGCCGCTGTGCGCGAGCTGGTCAAAACGCAAACGCCGCTGATCATGTTCGGCAGCTACAACGAGCGCATGTACCTGAGCGAAATCTCGGGCGGCAGCCCCATGCGCGCCGCTTTCATTCCTGCGTCCTTTCCCGGCGCCATCATCCGCCGCCACACCGGCACGCCCTTCATGGGCTACAGCGGTGCGAGCTATGTGATCCAGGAGGTGTGCAACGCGCTGTTCGATGCGCTGTTCCACATCTTGCCGCTCGGCACCGAGATGGACAAAGTCGAAGCCACCCAGGCGCGTGGTGTGGTCGCTCCCAACGCCAGCTGGCAAGACCAGGCCCAGCAGCGCTTGCGCGATGTGGTGCAAAGCCAGCCGGTGCTGGTGCAGATTTCAGCGGCCAAGCGCTTGCGCGACCAGGCCGAACAACTCTCGCAGTCCCAAGGCCACAGCGAGGTGACCGAAGCCCATGTGAACGCGGCCAGCCGCGAACTGGGTCTGGGGGTGACGGCATGAGCGCACCAGCCTTTCAAACAAACACGGGTGCTGCCCCAAGCAGTGCCTTTCACCCCATGTCGTGGCCTTTGGCTGCGGATGCCCATCTGCGCGGGCTGTGCGCAACCCGGGTCGCAAGGCCTCTTTAAAAGGAGCAAAACATGTCCACCAAGACATCAATTTCCGGACTCACCGATGAGGAAGCCCAGGAGTTCCACCATTACTGGATGCAGGGCACCGTGGGCTTTACAGCAGTTGCTGTGCTGGCCCACATCCTGGTCTGGGCGTGGCGTCCCTGGTTCTGATTCAGAGCCTGTTTTTTCATCCATAGATTGACGGAGTCACTGTCATGCAAAACACAACCCACCTCAACGAGGACCATTCGCGTGCGGATGAGTCCCCTGCGTTCTGGTCCATTTTCCTCATCGGATTCGGATGTCTGTTCGTGGTCGTCGTACTGGCCAAACTGGTCGGCGTTCACTGGCGGGATCTGCTGCCCGGTGCAGAAGATGCCAAGAGCATGAGTCAGGGTGTGAATGCGGCGGTGTACACCTTCATGTCCCACATCATTTAGGAGATTCACCATGTGGAGAATTTGGCGACTTTACGACCCTTTGCGTGCCATGGTACTGCAGGGCATTTTCTTGTTTGGCCTGGCCGCGATGATTCACCTCATCTTGCTCAGCACCAACAAATTCAACTGGCTCGACGGTGCGAAAAAACCGGTCGCAGCATCGGCGCAAAACTCGCCGCTGCCGACTTCGGTGGCTTCACTCGCCGCGCCCAAGTCCTGATCCAGGACTTGCCGTTCAGAAGCCGTCATTGACCTCGTGTCAATGCGGCATCTGTTGATCCACTGATGCAGGAGGACCCAACCATGGCCATGCTGAATTTTGAGAAAAAGTACCGTGTTCGCGGTGGTACCCTGCTGGGTGGTGATTTGTTCGACTTCTGGGTCGGACCGTTTTACGTCGGTTTCTTCGGCGTCACAACCTTGTTCTTTTCGTTCCTGGGCACGGCCCTCATTTTGTGGGGCGCCTCACAAGGGCCCACCTGGAACCTCTGGCAGATCAGCATCGCACCGCCTGATCTGTCGTATGGCCTGCGCTTTGCGCCCCTGATGGAAGGCGGCCTGTGGCAGCTCATCACGGTGTGTGCCATTGGCGCATTTGGCTCTTGGATGATGCGCGAGGTCGAGATCTGCCGCAAGCTGGGCATGGGCTTTCATGTGCCCGTGGCCTTCGGTGTGGCCATCTCGGCTTATGTCACTTTGGTGGTCGTGCGGCCGGTGCTCATGGGCGCCTGGGGCCACGGCTTTCCGTACGGCATCTACAGCCACCTCGACTGGGTGTCCAACGTGGGCTACCAGTACCTGCACTTTCACTACAACCCGGCGCACATGATCGCCGTGAGTTTCTTCTTCGCCAGCGTGTTTGCCCTGTCGCTGCACGGCGGTTTGATCCTGTCATCCACCAATCCCGCACCGGGCACCGTGGTCAAGACACCCGAGCACGAGGACACGTTCTTCCGCGACATCATCGGCTACTCGATCGGCACCTTGGGCATCCACCGCCTGGGCCTGTTCCTGGCGCTGGCGGCCGTGTTGTTCAGCGCCCTGTGCATCGTGCTCAGCGGCCCCTTCTGGAGCCGTGGCTGGCCCGAGTGGTGGAGCTGGTGGCTGAACATGCCGATCTGGTCCCAGTGGCCACTCTGATTCGGACTGCACGCAGCCCGAACCCCAAGAATTGAGGAGTACCGCAAATGGCCGACTATCAAAACCTGTTCACCACGGTGCAAGCCGTGGGTCCAGTCCACCACGGGGTGGAACTCGGACACGGCAACAGCCCGCGCACTGGGCAGCCCCTGATCAACTACTGGATCGGCAAGTTGGGCAATGCCCAGCTTGGCCCGATTTACCTCGGTGGTCTGGGTTTGGCTTCGCTCGTGTTTGGCTTGATCGCCTTCACCCTGATCGGCATGAACATGCTGGCCTCGGTCAACTACGACCCGATCCAGTTCGTGCGCCAGCTGTTCTGGCTGTCGCTGGAGCCGCCACCACCGAGCTACGGCCTGAGCATGCCACCGCTCAACCAGGGCGGCTGGTTCCTCATCGTGGGTTTGTTCCTCACCGCGTCGGTCATGTTCTGGTGGGCCCGCACCTACCGCCGCGCGGTCGAGCTGGGCATGGGTACGCACATCGCCTGGGCTTTTGCTGCAGCCATCTGGTTGTTTTTGGTGCTGGGCTTGTTCCGTCCCATCCTGATGGGTTCCTGGGGCGAGGCGGTGCCTTACGGCATCTTCTCCCACCTGGACTGGACGGCGGCTTTCTCGCTGCGCTACGGCAACCTGTTCTACAACCCCTTCCACGCGCTGTCGATCGTGTTCTTGTACGGCTCGGCCCTGCTGTTTGCCATGCACGGCGCGACCATTCTGGCCGTCACCCGCTTTGGTGGTGAACGCGAGATCGAGCAGATCACCGACCGGGGCACGGCCTCGGAACGTGCGGCCTTGTTCTGGCGCTGGACCATGGGCTTCAACGCGACCATGGAATCGATTCACCGCTGGGCCTGGTGGTTCGCTGTGCTGTGCCCCATCACCGGCGGCATCGGCATCTTGCTGACTGGCACCGTGGTGGACAACTGGTACCTCTGGGCCATCAAGCATGGCGTGGCGCCACCGTACCCCGAAATCTTTCCAGCGGTGGTGGACCCCGCGCTGAGCACAGGAGCCAAGCCATGAACACCCACACCCTCCACAAAACGCATTGGACAAGACGCCTGGCCCAAGGTCTGGGCCTGGCACTGGTGGGCCTGGTGCTCGCTGGTTGCGAGCGCCCGATTCCAGAGACGGTCCAAAGCGGGTATCGCGGCACCGGCATGGCGCAGGTCTACAACGCCCGTCTGCTCGAAGTCAAAACCGAAAAGAACCAGCCACCTGCGGCGATCCCTTCACCCGGCTCGGACGGCCCCAAGGCCGCGCAGGCCTACAAGAACGTCAAGGTGCTGGGCCATCTGAGTGTGGGCGAGTTCAACCGCCTGATGGTCTCGATGACCAGCTGGGTGGCCCCGCAAGAAGGCTGCGGCTATTGCCATGCCTTGCCCAACTTTGAAGACGACAGCAAATACACCAAGGTGGTGGCGCGGCGCATGGTCGAGATGACGCAGCACATCAACGCCGACTGGCAGCCGCACGTCGCGCAGACCGGCGTGACCTGCTACACCTGCCACCGGGGTGAGCCGGTGCCCAATGCCATCTGGTTCAAGTCCGATCCTCAGCCGCAAGGCTCGAACTTCATCGGTGACAAGGCCGGACAGAACACCCCTTCACCGGTGGTCAATTTGTCCTCACTGCCCAACGACCCATTCACTCCCTTCCTGCTGGACAAGCAGAACATCCGCGTGAACGGCCCCACCGCGCTGCCCTCGGGCAACCGCCAGTCGATCAAGCAGGCCGAGTGGACCTATGGCTTGATGACGCACATGTCCACCTCGCTGGGCGTGAACTGCACCTACTGCCACAACACGCAGTCCTTCCAGAATTGGGAGAACAGCCCACCGCAACGCGTGACGGCCTGGCATGGCATCCGCATGGCGCGGGACCTGAACCTGACCTACATGGAGCCTTTGACCGAAGTCTTCCCGGCGCACCGCAAGGGCCCGCTGGGTGATGTGGCCAAGCTCAACTGCGCCACCTGCCACCAGGGTGCGTACAAGCCTCTGAACGGTGCGCCCATGGCCAAGGACTTTCCCGAGTTGCTCAAACCCGCTTTGGCTGCGTCCAAAGTCGCGGCCAAGTAGTTCGCAAGCCACCGCACCTTTGCCGGACGCCCGTCATGGAAGCCATCGCCAACCTTCATGACCCGCTGTCTGGCGTGGTGGTGGTGTTGCTGGCCGACTTCTTGCGACAGCACCAGGGTTGGGGCTGGCTGCGGCTGGTGGCCGGAGCCACGCCCTACAAGGAGGTGCCAGGCCTGACCATGGTCAAGGTCATGGGCAGTGGCCACGGCGGGGGTTTTAGCCTGCGCCCCAGTGCCACGCACCAGGGCCTGATCTGCACGTTCACCCACCTCGATCTGGCCCTGCAGTTTCTGGACAGCCCGGCGGTGCAGGCTTACCGCAGCCGTGCGCGTGAATGCTGGAGCGGCGTGATGGCGGTGCAATCGGCGCGCGGCCACTGGGACAAGCAAGCCTGGCAGGTCAGCAGCGCCCAATCACTGGGAGAGACAGGTCAAGATGCTGCGCAAGCGCCAGGCCCCTTCGCTGTGCTGACACGCGCCAGCATTTTGCCCACCAAGGCCATGGCCTTCTGGCGTTATGCCCCGGCGGCCCAGGCTGAACTCGACCAATCCCCCGGTTGCCTGTTGGCCATGGGCTTGGGCGAGGCGCCCTTGGTGCGCCAATGCACCTTCAGTTTGTGGCAAGACACGGCATCGATGCTGAACTACGCCCACCAGGGTGCGCACCAGGTGGCCAGTGCAGCGGCCTACAAACACCAGTTTTTTTCCGAGTCGCTGTTCGTGCGCATGCAGGTGCTGCAGATGGCCGGGGTCTGGAAAGGTCAGCCTTTTCAGTTTGACAACGCTTCGCCTCTTGGCGCTGCCGCGGCGCTGGACACTGCACCCGTTGTGGATACGCCCCGTCTGGAGCTCAGCCATGTCTGAGCCACGTGTCGTCATCGTCGGCGCGGGCATGGGCGGCTTGTGCAGCGCCATTGCGCTTGCTCACCAAGGGCTCGATGTCACCGTGGTTGAAGCCTCGGGCGAGCCCGGCGGCAAGGTGCACAGCCGCGAAGTGAACGGCGCACACATCGACAGCGGCCCCACCGTGTTCACCATGCGCTGGGTGTTCGACGACTTGCTGCGCAGCGTGGGCACCAGCGTCGAGGCCGAGATGCGCATCACGCCACTGCAGGTGCTCGCCCGTCACTTCTGGCCCGACGGCAGCCAGCTGGATTTGTCGGCCGACGCGCGCGAAAGCGAAGCGGCCATTGCCGCTTGGTCGGGGGGCGACGAAGCCCGGCGATTCAGGGATTTTTGTAAAACCACGCGCCAGCTTTACGCCATGCTCGAAGGCCCGATGATCCGCGCCCAGCGCCCCAGCATGGGCGGCTTCATGGGCGACTTGGGGTTCAATGGCTTGGGCGTGTTGGCCCAACTGGGGCCCATGCGCAGCCTGTGGCAGCAACTGGGCCAGCAGTTTCCCGATCCGCGTTTGCGCCAGCTGTTTGCACGCTACGCCACCTATTGCGGCTCATCGCCTTGGCAGTCGCCCGCCACCCTCATGCTGATTGCGCAGGTCGAGATGGATGGGGTCTGGTCGGTTGAAGGCGGCATGGTCGGCATGGCCCAGGCGCTGGCCCGTGTGGCCCGCCGTCGTGGTGCGGTGTTCCGCTACCACAGCACTTGCCAGCGCATCGAGCAGCGCCAGGGCCGCGTGTGCGGTGTGCAGCTGCAGTCGGGCGAATTTATACCGGCCGACCGCGTCATCTTCAATGGCGATGCTGCCGCTTTGCGCCAAGGCTTGTTGGGCGAGGACATGCGCCGCGCTGTGCCGCAGGCCGCACCGCCAAGATCCCTGTCGGCCGTGACTTGGTCCATGCATACCCCCGCCGATGGCGTGGCGCTGGACCGGCACAACGTGTTTTTTCAGAGCACTTACGCCAGCGAGTTCGAAGACATTTTTGAGCGCCAGCGCCTGCCCGAACAGCCCACGGTCTATGTCTGTGCGCAAGACCGGCCTGCGCCCTTGGCCCCAGGCCAGGCCGAGCGCATTTTTTGTTTGGTCAACGCCCCCGCCAGCGGTGATGGCAACGCGATCACCGAGGAGGCTTTAGAACAATGCCAAACGCACACCTTTCAGCACCTTCGCAGGCTGGGCCTGAGCCTGACGCCCACCACGGCCAACAGCCAGCGCACGACGCCGCAGGATTTTCATCGGCGCTTTCCGGCCAGCGGCGGGGCACTGTACGGGCAGGCGACGCACGGCTGGACCAGCATCTTCAGCAGACCTGGCTCCACCACACCCCTGCAGGGCCTGTTTCTGGCGGGGGGCAGCGTGCACCCGGGACCGGGCGTGCCGATGGCGGCCTTGTCCGGGCAGCGGGCGGCCGAGGCGCTGATGGCGAGCCTCGCTTCGACCAGCACGTTCCCGACGGGGGCTACCTTTGGTGGTATGTCGACGCCATGAGTGACGATGGCCAGCACGGCATCACCCTCATCGCGTTCGTGGGCAGTGTGTTCTCGCCGTACTACGCCTGGGCGCGTGGGCGCGGCCAGGCCCATGCAGATAACCACTGCGCCCTGAACGTGGCCATTTACAGCAAAAGCCAGGGCCGCTGGGCCATGACCGAGCGTGGTCAGCGCCATTGCCACCGAACAGAGCGCCAGTTCGCCATCGGCCCGAGCCAGCTGAGCTGGGACGGCGACTGCCTGACCATCGACATCGACGAGGTGTGTGTGCCTGTTCCGCGCCGTGTGCGCGGTCGCATCAAGCTCTGGCCGCAGCAGTTGTTTGGCTATTCCACGCCACTGGATGTGAACGGGCGTCACCGCTGGGGTCCATTGGCCCCGGCCTCGCGCATCGAAGTCGACCTGAGCGCCCCTGACCTGAAGTGGCAAGGCCATGCGTACCTGGATTCCAACGAGGGCGACGAGCCGGTGGACCAGGGCTTTCACACCTGGGACTGGTCGCGCGCCCGCATGCGCGATGGCAGCACTTTGGTGTTTTACGACATGCAAGCGCCCGGCACCGATGATCGCGTGCTGTCGCTGCGCTTCACGCCCAAAGGCACGGTCGAGCCGATGGCCACCCCGCCCGTGCAGCGCTTGCCCAAGACGGGCTGGCGCATTGATCGGCGCATGCGCAGCACGCAAGCCGTGCGGGTGCACGAACAACTTGAAGATACGCCGTTTTACCAGCGTGCCTTGCTGCAATTTGACTACGCGGGCGAGCCTTTGCTTGCCTTCCACGAAACCCTGTCGGTGCCGCGTTTGGTGTCACCGGTGGTTCAAGCCATGCTGCCTTGGCGCATGCCACGGCGGGCTTGAGATGAACACCCTTGAATCCGCTCTCAAGGCAACCCCATTCCTGGCCGTGGTGGCCATGAATAGCCCTCGTGCGGGCCGTGCACGTCTTCTGCAAGGAGAAAACTATGTCTAACTCAGACAAAGTCTGGCCAACGGGACTGACCGAGGCCGAATCGGAAGAGATTCACCGCAATCTCATCCAGGGTACGCAGATTTTCGGCATGATTGCCGCATTTGCCCATCTGCTGGCCTACATCTATTCACCCTGGCTCAAGTAAGGGAGACACAACATGATCTACTCGAAAATGTGGTGTGTGGTGAAACCTTCGGTCGGTATCCCGGTGTTCATTGCGGCTGTGGCGATTGCGTCCTTCAGCGTGCACCTGGCCCTGACCATCAACACTTCCTGGGTGAAGAACTTCCTCAACGGCGGCGCCAAAGTGGTCGCCGCTGCGCCTGCTGCGGCGGACGCGACGGTGAAGAAGTAAGGGCGCTCGCCCGATCGGCCAGACGCGCAAGCGTCTGGTCTTTCTTGTATGAACAAAACAAAAACACGATCTTCTCTTGCGCAGGTGCTGGCCAGCATGGGCCCCCGTTTTTTGCCTTTTGCGGACGCCGCCAGCGATGATTTGCCGCTGTCCCGTCTGCTGCGCTTGTCGCTGTTTCAAATTTCTGTGGGCATGGCCATGGTCATGCTGGTGGGCACCCTCAACCGCGTGATGATCGTCGAGCTGCAAGTGCCGGCCACGCTGGTGTCGCTGATGGTGGCCCTGCCTTTGCTCGTGGCGCCGTTTCGGGCGCTGATCGGTTTTCGTTCGGACAACCACCGCTCGCAACTGGGCTGGCGGCGTGTGCCTTACATCTGGATGGGCAGCTTGCTGCAGTTTGGCGGCTTTTCCATCATGCCTTTTGCGCTGTTGGTGCTGGCCGGTGCCGGCCAGGCCAGCCAGGCCCCCGCTTGGGTGGGGCTGGTGGGTGCCGCAGGAGCCTTTGTGCTGGTGGGCATCGGCATGCACACCGTACAAACCGCGGGTCTCGCGCTGGCCACCGACCTGGCGCCACCCGAGCGCCAGCCGCAGGTTGTGGGCTTGATGTATGTGATGCAACTGGTCGGCATGATCGGCAGCGCCCTGATGCTGGGCCACTTGCTGCGCGACTACAGCCCTGGCCAGCTGATCCGTGTGGTGCAGGCCGTGGCGGTGATGACCTTGACGCTCAACGTGATCGCCTTGTGGAAGCAAGAGCCGCGCAGCCGTCTGCGCAAGCCGGGTATGCCCATCGAACACACTTTCGCACAAGCCTGGCAACTCTTTTGCCAAGGCCCGAACACGCTGCGGCGTTTGCTGGCGGTGGGCCTGGGCACCATGGCCTTCACCATGGAAGACGTGTTGCTGGAGCCTTATGGCGGCGAGATCTTGAGCCTGAGCGTGTCCACCACCACCTTGCTCACGGCCAACCTGGCCTTGGGCGGTCTGATCGGGTTTGCCTGGGCTTCGCGTGTGCTCAGCCGCGGCGCTGATGCCTACCGCATGGCCAGCTGGGGCGCCTGGGTGGGCGTGCCCGCGTTTGCGGCGGTGATCGCCTCTGGCCCCCTGGCTTCTGCGCCTTTGTTCGCGCTGGGTATTTTTCTGATCGGCCTGGGCGGCGGTTTGTTTGCCCATGGCACCTTGACCGCGACCATGCAAATGGCCCCGCCCGAGCACACCGGGCTGGCCATGGGCGCCTGGGGCGCGGTGCAGGCCACGGCGGCGGGCCTGGGCATGGCGCTGGGCGGCTTGGTGCGGGACGGCGTGGCGCTCGGCAGCAGCTCGGTCATGGCTTACACGGTGGTGTATGGCCTCGAGATTCTTTTGCTGGCTTTGACCCTGTGGGCCATGGCGCCTTTGGTGCGGCCAGCGCGTGACCTTGTACGGTCACCGCTCAACTCTGCATAATGCTCCTCACCTGTTTGGACCCTTCACCCTCAACTCAAGGAAAAGCCATGGAAATCAAACACATCCTCATCATCATGTTCGTGGTTTTCGGCCTGTTCATGCTGGCCAACTGGTTCAACCGTCCCAGAGGCCCACGCAAGTGATGGTTCACCGAGCCCATCCCCCAAAACCGCTGCGAAGCGGTTTTTTTATGCCTGCCACCAGCCCGGTCCGTTCAGCTTGACAGCGCTGGCCAGACATGGCGCACCAGCAGGGCTGAGAGCACCCACATGGTCAGGCCGATCAACGCGTCCAAAATCTGCCAGGCACGGGGCTTTGCAAACCAGGGAGCCAGCCAACGCGCCCCAAAGCCCAAAGCACTGAACCACAGCAAACTGGCTACGCTGGCCCCGGCCGCAAACCAGCCCTGCAATGGCGCTGCTTGCTGAGCCCCGATGCTGCCCACCAGCAGCACCGTGTCCAGGTAAACGTGCGGATTGAGCAGCGTGAAGCCCGCTGCTTGTGCCAGAGCAGCGCCGCGGCCCAGGCCCAGGCCCGCATCTGTCACTGCCAGCGCGCTGGCTTGGCGCGCCCGTTGCAGCGCCCGCCAGCCATAGACCGCCAAAAACGCTGCACCGGCCAAAGCCAGGGCACGCGCGAGCCCTGGCCGCTCGCCCAAGGCTTGTGCCATGCCCAGCACGCCGGCTGTGATCAGCAGCGCATCGGCCACCGCGCAAAAGGCCACCACGCTGCCCACATGCTCGCGGCGCAAACCCTGGCGCAATACAAAAGCGTTTTGCGCCCCGATGGCCACGATCAGGCCCAGGCTGAGCAACAGGCCTTGGACAAAAACAGGCCAGGCCATGAAAAGGGTGTCTTGCAAGTTCATGGGGCATGAGCTTGTCAGTCTTTCAAGATTAAGACAAACTGTCTTTTCTTCATCCGCTTTAGAAAAACTAAATACATGCTCGACTATTTCTCTTTGGCAGCTTTGGCGTCAGTGGTTCGTGAAGGCAGTTTTGAGCGAGCGGCACGGGCTTTGCACGTCACGCCGTCCGCCGTGTCGCAACGCATTCGGCTGCTGGAAGAGCGGGTGGGCTGTGCTCTGGTGGTGCGCGGCCAGCCCTGCCAGGCCACTGAGACCGGTCGACGTCTTTGCCAGCACATGGACCGTGTGCGTCTGCTGGAGCAGGAATTGCAAGGCAGCTTGCCGGGTCTGGCCCCGGAAGGCGTGGCGCGTGTCACGCTGCCTATAGCGGTGAACGCTGACAGCCTGGCCACCTGGTTTGCCCCGGCTGTGACCGCGTTTGCGGCCGAGGCACCCGTCTTGATGGCGGTGTCGGTGGACAACGAGGACCACACCACCGAGTGGTTGCGCAGCGGCGCGGTGCTGGCCGCCGTGACGGCCACGGCGCGCCCGGCTACCGGTTGCAACAGCCGCGCCCTGGGGGCCATGCGCTATGTGGCGGCGGCCAGTCCCGCTTTTGTGCAGCGCCACTTGGCGCCCGGCGTGACAGCCGGGACACTGGCTCAGGCGCCCAGTCTGGTGTTCAACACACAGGACGAACTGCAGGCCCGCTGGGTGCGGCGTCTGTGCCATCGGCATGTGGAGCTGCCGCGGCACACCTTGCCCTCCACCCACGCTTTTGTAGAGGCCTCATTGGCCAGCATGGGCTGGGGCTTGCACCCGCTCACCCTGATTGCACCCCACTTGCGAAGTGGTGCCTTGCAGGAGCTGGTGCCGGGCACACCGCTCGATGTGCCTTTGTATTGGCAGGAAACCCGCGCCGCATCCGTTTTACTCGATGGCCTGAGCCGTGCGGTATTGAATGCCGCGCAGGGCAGTTTGATGTTTTGAAGGTCAGGTCATGTGCGTGTCGGCAAGCTCATGAAAGGCTGCGGCATGCCATGCCAACTTGCAAAGAAACCATCTTGCGCTGTTGAGGCGGCGGGTACTTGCTGCTGCAGCAAGACTTGCCAGCCGGCCAAGGCACTGTCGATCAAGGGCAGGGCGCAGTGGGCTTGCAGCCGCTGTGCGTAACCGGCCAGACCGGCACCGCCCAAGATGATGCTGGCCACACCCGTTTGGGCGGCGTTCTGGCAGGCCTGGCCCAGGCAGCGCAAGGCCATGTCTGGATCGGCCTGCAGCGCTGCCCCGGTGGGGGCCACGGTTTCGATGTGGCGCAGTTGCGCGCCGTAACCCAGGCTGTTGGCCAGGCGCTGCAGCATGGGCTTCCAGCGCTCGCCACCGGTCACGATGGCAAACGGTCCATGTGCAGCCGCCTGGATGAAAGAGGCCTCGGCCAATCCGGTGACCGGACAAGCGCTGACTTCGCGCAGCGCGAACAAACCCGGGTCACCAAAACAGCCGATTAACACCCCATGCAGTGCAGGCGAAGGCAGGCTGCGCCGAGCCGCCCATGCGTCCAGGCAGGCGTGCGCAGCGACTGCATGGCTGGCTTCGCAAGCGATGTAGGGTGCGCCAAATCGGGCGGTCGCTACCTCCAGCCGCACGCCTTGCGGCAGCCCAGCTTGCAACACATCTTGCAAGCGTTGCGTGGTCAAGGGGTTGGTGTTCGGGTTGATCAGCAAATACCGACGTGGTGGTGTGGTGTCCATGTGTTGTGCTCCTCGGTTCATGCATGCATCTGGGCCCCAAACCAGTGCAAGTGCTCGACTCAAAAAAGGGCGGCTTTGTGCAGGAGGCCCTTTTTTGGTGTGACGCGCAGGCCAGGCCCATGCGGGGCCTGTGGGCGTCTGTGCATGCGACAGGCCTGAAAGCATCCATCGTGCCGGGTTGGCACAGCTCCTGCATAGAGACAACGCTGGCTAATGGCCAAGCCATTTCTTCAACCTTGCTTGCTCTAGGAGTCTCCATGAAACGTCGCGATTTATTGGCAGCGGGTGCCGCCACATTGGCTGCCCCTTGGGTCCACGCCCAGTCGTCTGCCTGGCCCAGCAAAGGCCCGATCCGCTTGATCTGCCAGTACCCACCCGGTGGTCTGGTGGACACGGTGGCGCGTTTGATGGCGCCGCACCTGTCCAGTGCCTTGTCGCAAACCGTGGTGGTGGACAACCGCGCGGGTGCAGGCGGTTTGATCGGCACTGAGTTCGCGTCACGCCAGGCCGCCGATGGCTACAGCCTGTTGGTCAGCCACGCCTCGGTGCATATTTATGCCACCGCCACGCGCCGCACCATGCCCTTTGATCCCGTCAACGATTTCACCCACCTGGGCATGTTGGTCGAAGCGCCCATGTTGCTTTTGGTGCGGGCCCAGTCGCCCTACCAAACACTGGCGCAGTACGTGAATGCTGCCAAAACCAAACCCGTGCGCTTTGGCACCTCGGGCATTGGTTCGGCCAACCACCTGTATGGCGAACTGCTCAAGATCGAAGGCCAGGCCAACGAGCACGACCATGTGCCCTACCAGGGCAGCGCCCCGGCCATGCAGGACCTGCTGGGCGGCCAGATCGACAGCGTGTTTGACCCTGTTACCACCAACGTGAACCAGCTCAAGGCCGGCTCGCTGCGCGCCTTGGCGGTGTCCACGCCCTCGCGCATGGCGGCTTTCCCCAATATCCCGACTTTTGCTGAATTGGGCTATGGCTCGCTGACAGGCTCACAGTGGCTGGGTTTGTCTGCGCCCAAGAATTTACCCGCCCCGATTGCCCAGCGCCTGACCGCACTGATCCCTGAAATTTTGGCCAAGCCCGACGTGATGGCGCGGCTGGAAGAAGTGCAAACCCTGCCGCGCAAAACGCCTGTGGTGGGCGACGATTTCGTCAAGCTCATCCAGTCGCAAATCACCAACTGGAGCGCGGTGGCCAAGCGCGCCAAGGTCGAAGTGATCGCCTGAGCGTCAGCCAAGGCTTTCACGCCACCAGCAGGCGGCAGCTTCCAGCACGCACTAGACTGGAAGCTGCCTCTTGTTTTTTGATCTTCAACAACCGCCCTGTGGAATTTCTTCATGACCGAAGTCGACTTTGACCAGATCAGCAGCTACCAGCGCTACAAGCTCATGGCCAGCTTGATCGTGCCCCGGCCCATTGCCTTGGTGACCACGCTTGGGGCCAACGGGGTGGTCAATGCGGCGCCGTTTTCCATGTTCAACATGATCGGCGAAGACCCGCCCATCCTGATGATCAGCATCAACCGCCTGCAAGACGGCCGGCTCAAGGACACGGCCGCCAACATCCTGCACAACGGTCAGTTTGTGGTGCACATGTCCGATGAACCCATGGCACAGAAGATGCACGACTGCGGTGAATCACTGCCGTCTGACGTGAGCGAGCTGACTGCTGTGGGGCTGACGCCCGTGCCTTCGCACACCGTGGCCCCCCCGCGCATTCAGGAAGCGCCCATTGCGTTTGAATGCGTACTGCACGAAAAACTCGAAACTCCCAGCCGCTACGTCTTCATCGGCCGCATCCAATGGTTGGCCGCCCGCGAGGGCCTGATCGATACCGAAGCCTGGCGCGTCAATTTGCGTGACTACAAACCGGTGGCCCGCTTTGGTGCGAGTTTTTACACCCGCACCGAAGACCGTTTTTCACTGTCGGACAAGGCGGGCGAAGCGCCATCGGTGAACACGGCCATCGATCAGATGTGATCGGGTAGACGACTCAGGCTGCCGCCATTTGAATGGGCTGTCCGGCCTCCAGCAAATACATCACCTGCTGCATGACCTGCGGGCCTGAGGCGGAGTAGGGGTCGAAGTCGGGGTGGTGGAGTTTGACCATGGGGTCGTCCACCGACAGGTGCACCAGCGCCATGGACCATTGGCCAAAACGGCGTTCGTGGATTTCTTCGTAGTGCAGGATCTCTACATTCTGGTGACGGGTGTCGGCGCTGATGCGGCGGTACAGCGCATTGACCTTGCTGCGCTCGCCTTCGATCACCTGAAAGAAAAAGCCTTGTCCCTGGCACAGCACCCCGGTGATGCCTTGCGCAGGGTTGTTGGCTTGCGCTTGCGCCAGGATGGTGGTGGTCATCGTGGTGGTTTGCGGGCCGACGGCGCGGCTCACATACAGCAGGCGCACGTTGATGCTGTGGCTGGGCACTCTCATGGTGTGGGGCTCATGGCGTGGGGTGCACCGCGTTGCGGTCCAGGCGCTCGGTCTCGCGGCGCTCGAACAGGTTGAGCATCCAGGCCACGCGCTGGGGCATGGCCCGGTTGGGAAAATAGGCCTTGTTGCCGGTTTGTTGGGTCGCCGATTGGCAGCCTTGCACCAGGCCCACAATGGCCGCCAGCGGCGCAGGGCTGTGGTCGGCCACCCGAATCCAGTGCACCTGGGTCCAGGCGCTGGCCAGCAGCATGAGCTTGCGCGTGGTGCTGACCACCGTGCGTTTGTTGACCGAGTCCAGGCCTTCGCGGCGCAGCTGGTGGCCGATCTCGGCGTAGATCATGCTGGCCGCGCAAATGGCGGCGCGGCAGTCGGGCGGCAGAGCGGCAATGCCCGAATGCGCTTGCTTGTACAGGCGGTCGGCCTCGTCGAGCAATCGCGCCACCACCTGAGCAATGGCCGGGGTGAATGTGGGTTGGGCCATCCAGGCTTCGGGGTCAATGCCCGCCTCGATCAGCCAGCGGCGCGGCAGGTACAGGCGGCCAATGCTGGCGTCATGGCCCACGTCGCGCGCGATGTTGGTCAGCTGCATGGCCACGCCCAGCTCGCAGGCCCGTGCCAGCGTGTCCATGCTTTGCGGCCCCATGATCCAGCTCATCATCGCGCCCACACTGCCCGCCACCCGGGCACCATAGGCGTGCAGGTCTTCGATGCTGTTGTACGTGCGACCTCCGGCGTCCCAGGCAAAGCCTTCGATCAGTGCGTCCAGCAAATGGCGCGGCAGTTTGTATTGCTGGACCACCAGGCTGAGCGCGTGGTCTTCCACATGGTCGTGCGGGGTGCTGGCATAGATGGCGTCCAGGCGCTCTTGCAGCACATCGAGTGGGATGTCACCCGCCGCGGCTTCGTCCACCAGGTCGTCGGCCACGCGGCAAAAAGCATACAGCGCGATGGCCGCCGTGCGCACGCGCAGGGGCAGCAAGCGGCTGGCTGCAAAAAAAGTTTTGGAGCCGCCCTGCATCATGGCCACGCAGGCCTGCAGGTCTTGCGAGTCGAAGTCGAGTTCTTGCAAACTGACAGCGTTGGGGGGGCGTTCAGATGTTGACATGGGGGACCACCGATTCCAAAGCTTTGGCCGACATCAGCACGCCCGGCACACCCGCGCCCGGGTGCGTGCTGGCACCCACCACAAACAGACCCGGCACATCCTCGCTGCGGTTGTGGGGGCGGAACCAGGCGCTTTGCAGCAGCAGCGGCTCCAGGCCAAAGCCCGCGCCTTTGTAGGACCACAAGTTGTCCTGAAAATCCCGTGGGGTGCTGACCTTGCTGGTCACGATGCACTCGCGCAGACCGGGCAGCACGCTGGCTTCCAGGCTCTCGGCAATGGCGGCTCGGTAGGTCTCGGCAAAGGCGGGCCAGTCGGTGCCGCTGTCCAGGTGCGGCACGGGCGAGAGCACATAAAAGGTGTCGCAACCTTCGGGGGCCAGCGAGGGGTCGGTGGCGGTGGGGCGGTGCAGGTACAGGCTGAAGTCGTCGGCCAGTTTGTGCTTATTGAAGATGTCTTGCAGCAGGCCTTTGTAGCGCGGGCCCAGCACCATCATGTGGTGCGGCACGTCTTTGTATTGCTTGGAGGTGCCGAAATACCAGACGAACAGGCCCATGGAGTATTTGCCCTGGGCGATTTTGCGGTCTGTCCACACGCGGCGGTGCTGCGGGGCCACCAGATTTTTGTAGGTCCAGGCGGTGTCGCCGTTGCTGACCACAATGTCGGCGGGCACGAACTCGCCGTTTTGCAATTCGACACCACAGGCACGGCCGTTTTCGATGCGAATTTGTGTCACGGGGGCGTTGCAGCGCAGCGGCACGCCGCGTTCTTGCAGCAAGCCGACCAGGCCTTTGACAATCGCCCCGGTGCCGCCCATGGCCGAGTGCACACCCCAGGTGCGCTCGAGTGAGTTGATGAGGGCGTAAGCGCAAGTCACGGCAAAGGGGTTGCCGCCGATCAGCAGCGGGTGAAAGCTCATCACGATGCGCAGCTTGTCGTTGCGCATGTGTTTGGCCACCAGGCTGTACAGGCTGCGCCAAGCGCCCATGCGCAGGAAATCGGGGATGGCCGCCATCAGATCGCTGACTTTGTCAAAAGCCATGTCGCCCATGCCTTCAAAGCCCAGGGTTTTGCAGCGTTCGGCTTCTTCCAAAAAGCGTTCGTAGCCGGGCAGGTCATCGGGTTCAAAGCGGGCGACTTCTGCGCGCATGTGCTCGGGGTCGCCGTTGTAGTCGAACCAAGTGCCGTCTGAAAAACGCACACGGTAAAACGGGTCCATGGCCACCAGCTTCACGTCGCCCGCAAAGCTTTTGCCGCACAGCGCCCACAGCTCTTCGAGCAAAAACGGCGCGGTGATGATGGTGGGGCCCGCATCGAAGGTGAAGCCGTCCTGGTGGTGCACGTAGGCGCGGCCTCCGGGAGCGTCGAGTTTTTCAAAGACCTTGACTTCGTAGCCCTTGACGCTCAAGCGAATCGCTGCTGCCAAGCCGCCAAAACCGCTGCCAATGACCACCGCCACCGGGCGCTGGCGCAGCTTGGAAGGATTGCCCAACTCTGGGCCTTGCGGCGAGACGGGAATGCCGAAACCTTCGGTGCGGTAAGCATGGGGAAGTGTGGGGGTAAGGGTGGTCGTCTGGGTGTTCATGGGGGCCTTCAAGGGGGTGTGGTCAAAGCCGGTTTGGTGGTCTGGCCCATGGCCCAACCCCACAGCCGCTCCAGTGGCCAAGGAAAAATCATGATGACGTGTTCAACAATCGCGAGGCCCAGCAAAGTGGCCAGCATGACCCAGCCGGTGGTGATCGCCACGGCGCCTTGCTGCGCCAGCCAGACCAACCAGAACCAGGTGCCCATGGCTACGCCCATCGAGAGCACGAACCACAGCGACATGCCACGCGTGGTGCGGAAATAACTGGCCAGGTACTTCAGGTGCGCGGGCAGGTATTGCGCGCCGTTTTGTGGCACGCCAAAAAACAAATTCAGTTTGGCCGACAGGCGCATGCACCACAGCAGCGCAAAGGTGCAAATGGCCACATGGCTGGATTGCCCCTCTTGCATCCACCACAGCACGGCAAAGTTGGCCAGCAAGGCCAGCTCGTGGTACAGCATGACCTGCACCGATTGCACAAAACGCGGCCAACCTGTCAGGCCGGTGTCTAATGGTATTTTTCGCGGACCGGTGATCCAGCCCGTCAAAAAAGCCAGCTCGTGCCAGCCCCACATCACGATCACGCTGCCAAAGGCGAGGTAGGCGTTGAACACGCTCACGGCCTGCATGCTGTGGGCCACACCCCAAAAACTCAAAGCCAAGAGCACCGTCCAGCCGGCCAGGCTGAAACGGAAGCTGCGCGCAGGCAGCCGGTCGAGCCACAGGATCACCCCCGTGCCGAGCCACCAGCACAGGGCCGTGAACACGCAGGCCCAAACGACTTCAGTCACCATGCCGGATCCATCCGGACCTGGGGCGACAGGTCTTGGGCAATGACGGGCATGAAGTACAGGCGCGCAAAGGTGGCGGCGGCTTTGACGGCGCACACGCCTTGCTGCAGCTTGCCCACCACGCCGCCGCGGGCCTTGGCTTTCTCCATGGCTTGGGACAGGGCAAACAGGCGCTCCAGGCCCCGGCGGAAGTCGGGGTGGTCGGTGTCCAAGGCCAGCGGGAAGACCTGCTTGGTGATCTCGGTGGTGATTCGGAACACCTGGTAGTCGTACTCGCTCGAGTCGAGCCCCATGGTTTCGTGCAGCATGGGGCGGGTGTGGTCGCGCACGTACATGGTGGCGTACACGGCCAGCAGGAAGAATCGAATCCACAGCTTGTTGCCGCCACTGAGCAACTTGGGGTTGGCACGCATGATCAGGGCAAACGATTCACCGTGGCGGAATTCGTCGTTGCACCACAGCTCGAACCAGCGAAAGATGGGGTGAAAGCGTTTCTCGGGGTGCTTTTCAAGCTGGCGGAAGATGGTGATGTAGCGCGCGTAGCCGATCTTCTCGGACAGGTAGGTCGCGTAGTAAATGTATTTGGGCTTGAAGAAGGTGTATTTCTTGGTGCGCTTCAAGTTGCCCAGGTCGATGCCTAAGTTGAAGTCGCGCAGCGACAGGTTGATGAAGCCCGCGTGGCGCGATTCGTCGCGCGCCAGGTAGGTCATCAGCTGTTTGATGTCGGGGTTGCTGACGTTCTTGCGGATTTCGTTGTAGAGCACGCAACCGGAAAATTCAGACGTCAGCGAGCTGACCAGAAAGTCCATGAACTCCTGGCGCATCTCGGGCGAGAGGCTGGCCATGCCGGCGGCCACTTCGCCCGCAAAGGCTTCGTCGCGCTGGAAGTGGTCGTGGTTGTTGTCGCCCTCGTACTCGGCCATCATCTTGTCCCACTCGGCGCGCACCGGCTCGATGTTGATGCGGTCCATGGCATCGAAGTCGGTGGTGTAAAAACGCGGGCTGATCATGTCGCTGTGCACCGCCTTTTTGTTGGCGTCTTCAGCGGTTTCGATGGTGTGGACAGCGGTGGCGTTCATGGGGTTCTCCGGTGCAGAAAAAATCAAGTTCAGGGGGCTTTTTGGCCGGCCAGTCGCAGGCTGGCAAACACGGCCGCGTTGCTGGGGCCAAACGACTCCAGGTCAATGCGCTGGCCGGTGCTGGGGTCTTGCAAGGTCAGACGGCCGTCGGTGCGGCCGATCAACAAAAAGGGGGCTTCTTTCCCCAGGCTCTCGCGCTGGCGCTCACGGGCCAGGGCACGCAAGGTGCTGCGCAGAAAACCTTGCTCACCCGAAAACTGGGCCACTTGCTGGCCGTTGCGGTGGTCCAGCACGGCGATGTCGCCACTGGGCAGGTCGCGAAACTGCAGATCGCGCTGCCACTGCACGGCGGCGTCGGGCGTGCGCGGGTCCAGGCCCGACCAGCGCGCCAGGCCAACGGCCACCAGCATGGCCAGCAGCATCACGCCGATCCAGGCCATGGGCCGGTTCAGGCCTTGGCTCTGGGGGGCTTGGCGGTTTTGCTGCCAGTCCTGTGGGGGCAGGGTGTTCATGCCAGCATGCCTTGGGGTGGTGTGGCTTGGCTGTTCACAGGGGCATCGCCCAGCTGCAGGCTTTGGCCCGCCCGTTCGGCGCGCCACAGGTTCAGCAGCAATTCACCCACTTTTGCGCTCTCGGGCACGCAGCGCAGGGTGGGCTGCGGTTGTGTCATATGCCAGGCGCGCTGGTGCGGCCACAGGTGGGCCCAGCCGATGCGGTCTTCGGGGTGCAAGGCCAGCGCGATGTCGCCGGTGCCCGCGCCTTGGGTCTTGAGGGACGCCCCCGCGATGCGTTTGAAGGGTAGGTTGAAGGTCAGTGTGAGCACGATGCCGATGCGCATGACCACGCGCTTGTTGGTCAGGGTGTAGAGCGTGCTGCGTGCCGACATCCAGGCCGTGCCCAAGAGCAGCGCCAGGGCCAGGGCGTACAGACTGCCAGCCACCACCAGAGGTTTCCAGTCGACCTTGCCTTCAGGTGCCGTGAGGTTGATGGCCTGCACCGCGAGCATGAGCGCGAAGTACAGCGCGATCTTGCGCACATGGAAGGCATGGATGGCCAGGCGTTTCCAGTTGGGTGCGCCCTGCCAGACCACCCGCTCGCCCGGGGGCAGGGCGCTGGGCAGGCCGGGGGCGGCTTCCCACTCGTGTTCGTGGGTGGCTTTCATATGATGGGTTCCTGACGCTCAGGGGTGGCGTACAAGGTGCCCGCGCCGTAGTAGGCGGTGATTTTTTCTTCTTCGAGCAAGGTGATCTGCGCGTTCGATTTCGTTTGCGGCACGTTCACAAACTGGTGACCCAAAATGGCCTGCACATAGGTGCCGTCTTTCTTGATGCGCGCAAACGTCATGGGCAGCAGCACGCGCTTGTCGGAGTTCGCCAATTGCACTTCGGCGTAGCGGAAGATCATTTCCATGCGGTCGACCCACAGATCCACCACGGTGCCGGCCACCACCTTGTCAGCGCCCCAGACGGGCAAGCCACGCGGGTCCACGTCTTGTTTGGCCACCGAGTGGTCAGTCGCCACGCGCAGGGGCACGATTTTGGGGTGACCGTGTGGGTCTGCATCGGGGATGTCGGCGCGCATGGCCCAGGCTCCGGGGCCCACGCCTGCCAGGAGCGGATCGCCCACGGGTTCCAGGGGGGCACCGTTCCAGCCGTGGGTGGGTTGGCCGCTGTAGCTGCCGTCTGGGCGGGCCAAGTCGGGCGACAAGTAGGTGTGGCCGTCTTGCGTCTTGAAGGTCTTGGGTTCGGGTACGGGTGGCCAGCCTTCGATCTTGGGGCCGTTTTCTCGGCCCGAATCCATGGGGTAACCCTCGCGGTGGTTCTCACGCAAGAGGTAATAAATCAGTCCCGCGAAGAATGCCCAAAACATGTACAACACGATTTGGGCCACATCGATGTACTGGGTGATTGCGCCTGTTTCCATGGCTGTCTCCTTCAAAAAATCGGTGCATCAGCCCGGCAGTTGCGCCAGGCCAAAGGGTTGGGGGGTGCTGGTTTTGGGGGCCTCTGCCCGCGCGGCCAAACGGCTGGCGCGCAGCATGGGGCCCAGGGCCACCAGCACAACAAACAACAAATACATTTCCAGGTGGTAAACGAAGCTGTAGGCGGTGATGGGGGTGACCAGCACCTCGCCCAAAGCGCCCGACATGGCCAGCACCGACACGCCGTCGCGCAAAGCCCCGCCCAGCGCCATCGCCGCCCCCGCGCTGGTGGCTTGCACCGCGCCCCAAGTGCCGATGACCAGACCGCCCAAGTGGCCCAGCGGACTGCCGTCTGCCGCCATGCCCATGGCCGTGACCAGCATGCCCACCGAAAACAAACCGCCGCTGAAACCGATCAGGCCCACGCCGATGCGGAACATCCAGGCCGCTTCTAGCGGCCCCGAAAAAATCACCATCGCAAAAGCGGGCAAGCCCAGCAGCACACCCAGACTGGCCAGGCGGCAGGCGTGCATGCCGCCGGACAACCAGCGGGCTGACACGAGGAAAGCCAGCAAAGCGCCACCTGCACTCAAGACCGTGAGGGCGCTGGTGGCGCCCACGTCGAGTTTCAAAATCTCGGCCGCGTAAGGCTCCAGCACGATGTCCTGCATGTTGAAGGCGAAGGTACCGATGCCCAGGGTCCACAAGAAGCGACGCATCTGCGGCTGGGCCATGAGGTCACGCCAGCTGCTGGCAAAACCACCGGCTTCGCGGCGGCCGCGCTTGGCACTTCGTGCCTCTTGTTTCCACAGCGAGGCCAGGTTCATCACCGCCACCATGACCGCGCAGCCTTGCACCAGCTGGATGAGTTTTTGCGGACTGAAGTCGCTCAGCACCAGGCCAAACACCGCGCTGCTGGCGATCATGCCCACCAGCAGCATGCTGTAGAGCAGGGCCACGACGCGGGGGCGTTTGTCGTCGCTGGCCAGGTCGTGCGCCAGCGCCATGCCCGCGGTTTGTGTGACCTGGATGCCCGCGCCCACCAGCACAAAGGCCAGGCATGCGCCCAGCTGACCCACCCACAAATTGGCGGCTTCGGGCTCGGACAAAAGCAACAAGGCAAACGGCATGATGGACAGGCCGCCAAACAGCAGCAAGGTGCCGGTCCACATATAGGGGATGCGGCGCAGGCCCAGCGCCGAAGGGTGGGTGTCGCTGCGGTAGCCGATCAGGGTGCGCAGTGGCGCGAACACCATAGGGATGGCGACCGCCAAGGCGACCCACCACGCGGGCACCTGCAGCTCCACGATCATGACCCGGTTGAGCGTGCCCACCAAGAGTGCCGTCACCATGCCGATCACCACCTGGAACAGCGACAGGCGCAGCAGGCGCGCCATCGGCAGTTCGGGCGAGGCCGCGTCGGCAAACGGCATGAAGCGTGTGCCGTAGGCCGTCAACCAGCGGGGGACCGGGATGCGCAGTTTCATGAGCGGGTCCACTCCCAGGCTTGCGAGGTGTAAAAACCGCTGGCCACGCGCTGCATGCGTGCGCCTTGCCAGCCCTGCAATTCGGGGTGGTTTTGCATGCGCTGCAGTAAGTCGGCGTGCGCCACGGGCGACAAAGACGGTGAGCGGTCGCTGCGCGGAAACAGACGACCCGCGCTGTGCATCAGGGCCAAGAGCGGTGTGCGCGGCGCAAAGGTGAAGGCCATGGAGCCACGGGTGCGCTGGGCCAAACCGGCCAGCGCTTCGGCGATCTGGTCGCTGTCGTAGTGGATGAGCGAGTCCATGCACACCACATGGTCAAAGTGACCCAAGTCGGGGCTGAGCATGTCGCCCGACAAAAATTCCACCGAGCCGGGCAGGGTAGGGTGCTCGGCTGCCATGCGCTCGGCGGCGAGCTTGACCAGCGTGGGCGACAGGTCAATCGCCATCACATCCGCACCGCGCAGGGCTGCTTGCAAGGCCAGCGCACCGGTGCCGCAACCGGCGTCGAGCACGCGCAGGCCGCGCAGGTCTTGCGGCAGCCACGACAGCAGGGTCTCGCGCATGGTGTCGCGCCCGGCGCGCACGGTGGCGCGGATGCGACCCACCGGCTCGTTCGAGGTCAGGCGCGCCCAGGCATCGGCCGCGGTGCGGTCAAAGTAGTGCTCGATCTGGCTGCGGCGTTGTTCGTAGGCGGTGGTGTTCATGGTGTGCTTTCGGTGCGTGTTTTGACGTGTGGATCAGTCAAAACCCAGCAGGTCAAAAATGTCGCGGTCTTTCATCGGGATGGACGGCAGCGGGTCGGCCCCCAGCCACAGGGCCGCAGCCAAGCGCATGTACTCGTCTTGCACGGCTTTGACGGCGGGTGTGGGCTCCAGCTCGAACAGGGTGCACTTTTGCAAACGGCTCTTGCGGATCTCGTCGAGCATGGGGAAGTGCGCCATGGTTTTGAGACCGGTGACCGCGTTGTATTTGTCGATCTGGTCGGTCGCGTCGCTGCGGTTGGCGATCACGCCGCCCAAACGCACGTTGTAGTTTTTGGCCTTGGCACCGATCGCTTGCACGATGCGGTTCATCGCGAAGATGGAGTCGAAGTCGTTGGCGGTGACGATGAGGGCGCGGTCGGCGTGTTGCAGCGGGGCGGCAAAACCGCCGCACACCACGTCGCCCAGCACGTCAAAAATCACCACGTCGGTGTCTTCGAGCAGGTGGTGTTCTTTCAGCAGTTTCACGGTCTGGCCGACCACATAACCGCCGCAGCCGGTGCCTGCAGGCGGGCCACCGGCTTCCACGCACATCACGCCGTTGTAGCCTTTGAACACAAAGTCATCGAGGCGCAACTCTTCGGCATGGAAGTCCACCGTTTCGAGCGCGTCGATCACGGTGGGCATGAGTTTTTTGGTCAGGGTGAAGGTGGAGTCGTGTTTGGGGTCGCAGCCGATTTGAAGCACGCGCTTGCCCAACTTGCTGAAGGCCACCGACAAATTGGAAGACGTGGTGCTTTTGCCGATGCCGCCTTTGCCGTAGACCGCAAACACCTTGGCGGTGCCGATCTTGACGGTGGGGTCCATCTGGAACTGCACGCTGCCCTCGCCATCGGCCCCACGGACCCTCTGGAAGCTGTTCACCGGGATGCTGGTGGTTTCGATCATGCTGGGAGTCCTTCGTGTATGCCTTCAAGGCGGTCTTCAAGTTCTTCACCGGCCCGCAGCAGGGCTGTCATGGTCTCGGCGTCGGGTTGCCAGTACTGGCGGCGGGTGGCCTCCAACAGGCGGTTGGCCACTTTGGCCGATGCGGTGGGGTTGAGCTGGGCCATGCGCTCGCGCATGGCGGGGTCCAGCACAAAGGTCTGGGCCAGCTGTTGGTAGACCCAGGGCTGCACTTGGCCCGTGGTGGCCGACCAGCCCATGGTGTTGGTGAGGTGGGCTTCGATCTGGCGCACGCCTTCGTAGCCGTGTTGCAACATGCTTTCGTGCCACTTGGGGTTGAGCATGCGGCTGCGGGTTTCCAAGGCCACTTGCTCGGTCAGGCTGCGCACCACGCCGTCGCCCTGGGTCTGGTCGCCAATGAAAACCGGCGGTGCTTCGGCGGCGTTGCCGTCGCGTTGGTGCTTGGCCTGCAGCACGGCGCGGCTGATGCCGCCCAGGGTGTCGAAGTAGGTGTCGATGCTGGTCACACCCAGCTCCACCGAGTCGAGGTTTTGGTAGGTGAGCGAGACACTGGCCAGCGCGCTTTGCAGCACGGCGGTGTTGCGCACCGGGCGGCCTTCACGGCCGTAGGCAAAGCCTTTGCGCTGGGTGAAGGCGTCGCCCAGCTCGTTTTCGTTTTCCCAGCAGCTGCTGTCGATCAGGTGGTTCACGTTGGCGCCGTATGCGCCCTCGGTGTTGCCGAACACGCGCAGCGAGGCGCTCTCCAGGGTGCTGCCTTCGTGCTCGGCCAAATAGGCCAGGGCATGTTGACGCACAAAGTTTTGCTCAACCGGTTCGTCGGCACTGGCCGCCAAAAACGCGGCTTCGGCCAGCAAGCGGATTTGCATGGGCAGCAGGTCGCGGAAGATGCCCGACAAGGTGATGACCACGTCGATGCGTGGGCGGCCCAACTCGGCCAAAGGAATCAGCTGCGCGCCAGCCAAGCGGCCGTAGCTGTCAAAGCGGGGAGCAGCGCCCATCAAGGCCAGGGCTTGCGCCATGGGGCTGCCTTCGGTCTTGAGGTTGTCGGTGCCCCACAACACCATGGCCACGGTCTCGGGCAAGGCTTGGTGGTCTTGCTGGTATCGGGCCAAGAGTTTGTCGGCCTGGCGCATGCCGTCGCGCACCGCAAAAGCCGAGGGCATGCGGAAGGGGTCGAGGCCGTGCAGGTTGCGCCCGGTGGGCAGCACGTTGGCGTTGCGGATCAGGTCGCCGCCGGGAGCGGGCTGCAAATAGCGGCCGTCGAGGGCGCGCATCAGGCCTTGCATTTCGTGGTCTTCGCCCAGCAGGCGGTTGCTGCGCACCAGCTGGCGCAGCGTCTCGGCCTGGACTTTGTCGCCAGCGGGCAAGTCAGTGCTGAACTGATTGGACAGTTGTGCCTCGCTGGCACCGTCGACCAAAGCTTCCATCAAGCTGGCATTTTGAGCGCCTGTCAGGCCCATGGCGTCGGCCATGACTTTGAGTGTGCCCAAGCGCTGCTCTCGGGTGGGGGCTTGGCCCATGACGTGCAGGCCTTCAGGAATCAGGGCGTATTCGAGTTCGAGCAGCTGGTTTTGCAGCTGCTCGATCCAGGCGGTGGGGTCATTGGTCAGCGTGGCGGGCACGGCCAGGTCGATGCTCTGTGCTTGCTCGCGGATCAGCGTGGTCAGGCTCTCGCGGTCTTGCGCTTGGTCGGGGCCCATTTGCTGCCAGCGCTCAATGGATTGCTGCAGGCTGACCAATTCTTTGTACAGGCCCGAATGCGTGAGCGAGGGGGTGAGGTAGCTCACCAGCGTGGCCGCGCCCCGGCGTTTGGCCAATGCGCCCTCGGACGGGTTGTTGGCGGCATACAGGTACACATTGGGCAGCGCGCCGATCAGGCGGTCGGGCCAGCACTGGGCCGACAGACCGGTTTGTTTGCCGGGCATGAATTCGAGTGCGCCGTGCGTGCCGAAGTGCAGCACCGCGTCGGCGGCGTAGTCGTCCCGCAGGTAGCGGTAAAAGGCGCTGAAGGCGTGGGTAGGGGCGCAGCCGGTTTCGAACAATAGGCGCATCGGGTCGCCTTCGTAGCCGAAGCCCGGTTGCACCGTGACCACCACCTGGCCAAAGTCCGCGCCGAGCACAAAGATCGACTGGCCGTTGGTCAAATGTTTGCCGGGCGCAGGGCCCCACTGCGCTTCGATCTCGTTCAACCAGCGCTCATGTTGCACATGGTGGCCGGTGTCGATGGCGTGCAAAACATTGGCCTGCGTGCCGTACTGGCTGGCGTTGCCTTGCAGTAATCGGTTGCGCAGGTCGTCGACGCTGTCGGGCAAGGTGACTTGGTAGCCCTCGAGTGACAAGCGCTGCAAGGTGTTGAACAGCGACTGGAACACCGACAGGTAAGCGGCCGTGCCCACGCTGCCTGCGTTGGGCGGGAAGTTGAACAGCACGATGGCCAGCTTGCGCTCGGCGCGCGGCTTGTCGCGCAGGCGCACCAGGCGTTCGATGCGCGCCGTCAACATCTCGGTGCGCTCGCTGCAGGTGAACATGTCCTGGCTGCGCGGGCCGCTCGGGAAGGTGCAGCGATTGTCGCAGCCGTGGCAGGTTTGCCCGGCGGGGCCGGGGCGACCACCGTAGACCATGGGCAAGATCGAGCCGTCGAGTTCGGGGATGGCCACCATGATGGTGTTTTCCACCGGCAGCAGGCCACGGGTGGAGTCGCCCCATTGTTCGATCGACTGGAATTCGAGCGGGTGTGCGGCGATGTAGGGCACATCGAGTTCGCTGAGCGCCACTTCGGCGGCGCTGGCGTCGTTGTAGGCCGGGCCACCGACCAAGGAGAAACCGGTGAGTGACACCAAGGATTGGATCTTCGCGCCCGTGCCTTGCTTGAAGAAACGGTCCATGGCCGGGCGGGCGTCCAGCCCGCTGGCAAAGGCGGGGATGACACGCAGGCCGCGCGCTTGCAGTGAATGGATGACCGCGTCGTAATGCGCGGTGTTGCCCGCCAGCAAATACGAGCGCAGCAGCAGCAGGCCCACCGCGGGCTGGTCTTGGCGACCGTGGCCAGGCAGGTCGCTCAGCTGTTCGCTGATGCGGTGTTTCATCTGCGGGTGGTACAGGCCCACTTCGGGGTATTCGATCGGGTCTTCGGGTTGGGCCAGGGCGCGAAGGGGCTCGCGTGGGCCTTGGGCGTAGCGGTGCACCAAGGTTTTGACCAGGTGCTCGATGTTGTGTTCCGACCCAGCCAGCCAGTAGCGCATGGTCAAGAAGAACAGGCGCAGGTCTTGCGCGGTGCCGGGAATGAAGCGCAGCAGCTTGGGCAGGCGGCGCAGCATGGCCATTTGTTTGGCCCCGGCGCTCGATGGCGCGCCAGTTTCCGAACCTGTGTCTTTGTTCTTGGCGCTGGGGCGCAGCTTTTTGAGCAAGGCCATCAGGCCACTCGATTCGCGGCCCATGACCAGCTTGCCCATGCGGGTGAGCTGCGTGACTTGCGGGGCCGACATGATGCAGACCATGGCGTCGCAGTGTTCGCGGCGCGCCTGCAGTGCGTCGAGCACCGGCAGGAAATGGTCTTCCATGAAGAGCATGGTGACGATGACCAGATCGGCTTGCGCCACAGCGGCCAGGCACGCGGCCAGGGCTTTGTCGCTGTCGCGCCAGGCCGAGGCGCTGTGGGTTTGCAGGTGCAGGCCGGGCAGGTCGCGGGCCAGGCGCTCGGCGGCGCTCTCGGCGGCGCTGGCCAGGTGGCTGTCCATGGTCAGCAGCACCACGCTCATGCGCGGTGCGTTGGAGGCGGCCTGTTTACCGGCTGAAGTGGGCTTTGGCATCGTAGAGCGTCTCCACGGTGATGGTCGCCACGCCCAGGTCTTGGGCAAAACGCTCGGTGTTGCGGCGGGCTTTGCCCCGCACAAAGAACGGGATCTTGCCCAGCTCTTTTTCGGCTTCGGGGCTCCAGGTGGCCTGGTTGGAAGCGGCTTGGGCGGGGGCGGCGACGGCTTGGATGCCGTTGGTGGACAGTGATGGTGTGGGGGTAAGGGCTACGGGTGCTGGGGCTGCGGCAGTAGCTTCAGTCCTGACGGGTGCCACGTTCTCGGCCGCAGGCCGCGTGCTGCCCAAATGCGAGGGCGCAGCCCCAGCGTGGAATTCAAAGTCTTCGCGGAACATTCCGATCAGGTGTTCTTCCAGGCCCATCATCAGTGGGTGCACCCAAGTGTCGAACAACACATTCGCGCCTTCAAAACCCATCTGCGGCGCGTAGCGTGCGGGGAAGTCCTGCACATGCACCGGGGCCGAAATCACCGCGCAAGGAATGCCCTGGCGCTTGGCGATGTGGCGCTCCATTTGCGTGCCTAAAATCAGCTCGGGTTGCAGCGCGTTGATCTGGGTTTCGACTTCCAGGTAGTCGTCGGTGATCAAGGCTTCAACGCCGTAGCGTTTGGCACAGTCGCGCACTTCGCGGGCAAATTCGCGGCTGTAAGTGCCCAGGCCCACCACTTCAAAACCCATCTCCTGGCTGGCGATACGGGCGGCGGCCACCACGTGCGTGGCGTCGCCAAAAATGTAAACGCGCTTGCCGGTGAGGTAGGTCGAGTCGACCGACTTGGCGTACCAGTGGGCGTGTGCGTTGCTCGGGTCTTGTGCGGGCTGGGGCAGGCCAGTGAGCGTGCAGACTTCGGCGATGAAGTCGCGCGTGGCGTGGCTGCCCAGGGGCACGGTCTTGGTGTAAGGCTGGTCGAACTGGCGCTGCAACCACTGCGCGGCGGCCAGGCCAATTTCGGGGTAGAGCAGCACGTTGAAGTCGGCCTCGGCCAGCTTGTGGATGTCGGCCACGCTGGCGCTGAGCGGCGCGACCACGGCCACGTCCACACCAAGTTGGTTGAGCAGTTGGGTGATTTCCTTGACGTCGTCGCGGTGGCGAAAGCCCAGGGCGCTGGGGCCCAAGATGTTGCAAGTGGGCCGTGCTTTGGCGGGTTTGTCGGCGGCGGGTTTGTACACCAAGTGGCGGCACAGTTGGTAAAAGGTCTCGCTTGCGCCCCAGTTTTCCTTGCGCTGGTACGAAGGCAACTCCAGCGCCACCACGGGGATGGTCAGTTGCAGTGCTTGGGCCAAACCGCCCGGGTCGTCTTGAATCAACTCCGCCGTGCAGGACGAGCCCACCAGCATGGCAGCAGGCTTGAAGCGCGCCATGGCTTGGCGTGCGGCGTCCTTGAACAGCTCGGCGGTGTCGCCACCCAGATCGCGCGCCTGGAAGGTGGTGTAGGTGACGGGGGGGCGGCGCGGCATGCGCTCGATCATGGTGAACAGCAGGTCTGCGTAGGTGTCGCCTTGGGGGGCGTGCAGCACGTAGTGCACATCCGTCATGGCGGTGGCCACGCGCATCGCGCCCACATGGGGCGGGCCTTCGTAAGTCCAGAGCGTCAGTTGCATGGGGTGTTCCTGCGCTTTCAGGCGGCCAGCTTCAGGCGGCGCTTGAGCGGGCGGCTGAACAGACCGGCCAAATCGGCAGCTTGTTCGTAGCCCTGGATGGGGGTGAAGACCAACTCGATGGCCCACTTGGTGGTGATGCCTTGAGCCTCCAAAGGGTTGGCCAAACCGAGGCCGCAGACCACCAGATCGGGGGCATCGGCGATGCAGCGGTCGAGCTGCAGGTCCACGTCCTGGCCTTCACTGATGCGGGTGCCTGTGGGGATGAGCGCCAGTTCGGCGGCCATGTGCTGGCGGTGTAAATAGGGCGTGCCCACTTCCACCAAATCCATGCCCAGTTCGCGGTGGACAAAGCGCGCCAGCGGGATTTCGAGCTGCGAGTCGGGGAAGAAAAAGATGCGTTGGCCTTGCAGCATCTGGCGTTGCAAGGCCAGGGCTTTTTCGGCGCGCTGGCGCGGGGCGGCGGTGGCTTGTTCAAACACCTCATGGGCAACGCCAAACGCGGTGGCGGCCGCTTGCAGCCAGGCGGTGGTGCCTTCGACGCCGAGTGGAAAGGGCGCGGCCAAATGCTGCGCACCGCGCGACTGCAGGGCGCGGGCGGTGTCGGCCAAGAAGGGTTGGGCCAACAAGTAGCGGGTGTTCGGGCCGACCACCGGCATGGCCTGGCTGTTGCGCGGTGGAAAGAAACTGACCTGCAAATCCATGCGATCGAACAGGCTGCGCATCTGGTCTTCGACCACATCGGCCAGGGTGCCGACCACCATCAGGGCGGGGGCTGTGTCAGCGCTAGTCGGCAAACCAGGAACCATGGCCGCCAGGCAAGCGTCTTCGCCTTGGGTGAAGGTGGTTTCGATACCGCTGCCCGAGTAGTTGAGCACGCGCACCTTGGGGTGGTGGATCTGGTTTTGGCGCTCGGCGGCGCGCGATAAATCCAGCTTGATGACTTCAGATGGGCAAGAGCCCACCAAAAACAACAATCGGATGTCGGGGCGGCGCGCCAGCAACTGGCCGACCACACGGTCGAGTTCTTCGTGGACATCAGCCAGGCCCGCCAAATCGCGCTCGTCGATGATGGCGGTGCCAAAGCGGGGCTCGGCAAAAATCATCACGCCCGCGGCCGACTGGATCAGGTGGGCGCAGGTGCGTGAGCCCACCACCAGAAAGAACGCGTCCTGGATCTTTCGGTGCAGCCAGATGATACCGGTCAGGCCACAAAACACTTCGCGTTGGCCGCGTTCGACCAGGGGCACCACGTCGGTGCAGCCAGAAGTCTCAGCGCGAATGGGGATGACGGTGCTCATGTGCTGGCCTGTGCACCCGTGTCGGGCATGGAAGTGGAAGATGAAGGGGTTTGTTTTTGCAGCCGCGCCATGCGCAGCTTGCGGATGTATTGCGCGGCGTTGATGGCGTAGCTGCCGTACGCGGCCAAGGCCAGCCACAGCAAATCGTTGGCGCTCCAGGCGCCTTGCCACCAAGCCCAGACATAGGCGGTGTGCAGGGCCATGACCCCCATGCTGACCACGTCTTCCCAATAGAAGGCCGGAGCGAACAGGTACTGGCCGAAGACGACTTTTTCCCAGATGGCGCCCGTGACCATGATGGCGTAGAGCACCACAGTCTTGAGCACCACCGAGGCCAAGGCCCAGTGGGTGTGCTCACCGGTGTGCAAGCTGTTGATCACCAAATACACACTGATGCCGAAGATCAGGAACTGCACCGGGGCCAGTACGCCTTGCACCAGCGTCCAGGCGGTCGCGTCACGCCGGGCGCGCTGCGCTGGCGTGTACAAAACCTGGGAGGACGAAGCGGGCATGGAAGACCTGGTTGGGTGGGGGCTTGGGATGAATGTAAGTCTGGACATACAGTGTGTCAACATAAATTGACAATATTTGCGAATACAAGGGTTTACACTGAATACAAGAATTCCCAACCCACTCACACTCAAGCTTGTGTTTTGTAGGGGCATTCCGATGCCCTGCTCAATGCAACTCTTGCGACGAGCACTCCGATCCCCAGGAGCCTGCCGCTGGTGTATCCCTCTGATGATCGGTGCTTGTCATGGCTCAATTCAATCTCGAAAACTCGCAGTCCCCGCCCTCCGGCCCCGGACTGACGCACCACTGGCCCGAAGCCTTGCGGCAGGGCGCGCCTGTGGGCCCTCGCCTGGTAGGGGGCACCACTTTTGCCGGCAAGTCGGCGCTCGACATGGCGCAAATCCAGATCCTGGCGCAAGCTTGTCTGCAGGGCCTGGATGCGGCGCGCCAGGTGGTGTTCGGCTGGCAGCGCCAGGGGCAGTCGCTGGAAGACATTTACCTGCAAGGCATCACGCCCTGCGCCCGCTTGCTGGGCGAGTGGTGGAGCGCCGACCGGCTCGATTTCGCCATGACCACCATCGCGTCGGCCCACTTGCAGCAGCTGCTGCACGACTTCAGCAGCGAGTTCCTGCAGGAAGCGCCGCGTCAGCGCAATGGCCTGAGCCTGCTTTTGCTGACCGAGCCTGGGGCCCAGCACAGCATGGGCTTGTTCATGCTCAGCGAATTTTTCAAGCGCGCCGGCTGGACGGTGACCGTGGGCGTGCCCCAAGATGTGGCGGAATTCAAGCGCTTGTTTCAGTCGGACTGGTTTGATGCGGCAGGCATCTCGGTGAGCACCGACCGGCATCTGGAGACTCTGAGGACGCTTTTGCCGCAGTTGCGTGACAACTCGGACAACCTGAGCTTGCGGGTGTTTGTCGGTGGACCAATGGCATTTGTGGCCCCTGAGCGCCTGCAAGGCCTGGCTGCCCAGGTGCTCGCAGAAGACGCGCCCACCACAGTGACGCGCATCACGCAAGCTATGTCGGACGCGGCTGTGAGCGTGAGCTGACGGGCCCTGTGTGTGCGTTTAAATACATTGAAACCGCAAGGCCAAGCGTTTTTCTGCTTATATCAGCCTATACTTGTATGACAAATTCAAGTGTCAACTTCCTGATACTCAAACGCAGTTGGTTTACAGCATGAAGCTTCCCTCATTGGACCCCTCCACTTTGTCCCAGTTGCTGGGTGTGGTGTCCGACGTCACCTTGGTCATGGACCTGCAAGGGGTGGTCGAGGATGTCTCCACTGGGCGCGACACCTTGGCCACACTCGGCTGCCAAGCCTGGGTCGGGCGTCGCTGGATCGACACCGTCACCACCGAAAGTCGCATCAAAATTCAGGAAATGCTCCAGTCCAAGGGCACACCCGACTTCATGCGCTGGCGGCATGTTAACCACCTGTCCCCTTTGGGGAACGAGGTGGCCCTGCAATATGTGCTTTTGCCGCTGGGCGGCAGCAAATTGCTGGCCCTGGGCCGCGACCTGGAAAGCCTGGCCGAGCTGCAGCGCCGCTTGGTCGAAACTCAGCAGTCGATGGAGCGGGACTATTTGCGCCTTCGCCACATCGAGGCGCGTTACCGCGTGCTGTTTGACACGTCCTCCGAAGCGGTGCTGATGGTGGACGCCAGCACCCAGCGCGTGCTGGAGGCCAATGTGGGCGCGCAGTCCCTGCTCAAGGATGCGGGCAAACGCCTTGTGGGTCGCGACGTGCGTGAATGTTTTGAGGCCGACAGCCAAGGCGAAGTGCAGTCTTTGCTGCGCATGGCCTTGGCCACGGGTCGTATCGAGATGTGCTCGGCCCGAGTGGCGGGGCTGCCCTCCGCCTGGACGGTGTCGGCCACGGTGTTTCGCCAGGAGGGCGGGGCGCAGTTTCTGGTGCGCCTGGTCACTCGCGACGCTGTTGCGGCCCCCTTGCATGAGGCTGGGTCGTCGGCTGCACTCAGCGAGGCCATGGAACGCTTTCCGGACGGCTGGCTGCTGACCGACACCTCGGGCACAATCAAAAGCGTCAACGAAGAGGGCATGGCCTTGCTGGGCCTGACCGCCTCCTCGCAAGTGGTGGGCCAGAACCTGGAGCGCTGGCTGCAGCGTGGCGCGGTGGACTGGGGCGTGCTCAACACCAGCTTGCGCCAGCAGTTGCCGGTGCGCAATTTCGCGACCGAGGTGCGCACTTTGTCGGGCATGACCTTGCCGGTCGAGGTGTCGGCGGTGTGCCTGAGCCGGCCCGAGCCGATGTACGCCTTTTTCGTGCGCGACATGGACCGCCGCCTGCAAGGTGGGGCGTCTGTGGCGCAAAGCCACATCAACCCATTTGCCGATTTGTCCCAGCTGGTGGGACGTCGCCCCATCAAGGACATTGTGGGCGAGACGGTGGACACCATCGAGCGCATGTGCATCGAGGCCGCGCTGGAGCTGACGCACAACAACCGCGCCTCGGCGGCGGAAATGCTGGGTTTGTCGCGCCAAAGCCTGTACGTCAAACTGCGCCGATTTGGCATGGTGGCCGAGGCTGAAGCCGACAATCCTTGAATGTTGTCACTTTTAGTTGACGATAAGTGTCAATCTTGATTGACATTTTGGAAACTCTCTTCACAATGGGGGCATGGACACCCCGCCACTCGCTCTGACACCCCCATGCACGCGGCCTGCGCTGGGCACGGTGGCGGAGTTCCTCAAACCGATCACCTGGTTTCCGCCCATGTGGGCCTTTGCCTGCGGGGTGGTGGCCTCTGGTCAGGCATTGAGCACGAACTGGGCGTTGCTGCTGCTGGGTCTGGTGCTGACTGGCCCATTGGTGTGCGCGAGCAGCCAGGCGGTGAACGACTGGTTTGACCGGCATGTGGACGCCATCAACGAACCGAACCGCCCCATCCCCTCGGGCCGTATGCCCGGGCGCTGGGGTTTGGGCATTGCCATCGCCTGGACAGGGCTGTCGCTGGTCTGGGCCACGCTCATGGGGCCTTGGGGTTTTGCGGCTTGCAGCTTGGCCATTGCCTTGTCGTGGGCCTACAGCGCGCCGCCCGTGCGCCTGAAAAACAACGGCTGGTGGGGCAACGCGGCCTGCGCCCTGAGTTACGAAGGACTGGCCTGGCTGACGGGCACGGCGGTCATGCAGGGCGGGGCCTGGCCCGGCCCGCATTCGGTGGCGCTGGCGCTGCTCTACAGCGTGGGGGCACACGGCATCATGACGCTCAACGATTTCAAGGCCATTGAGGGCGACCGCCGCATGGGCGTGGCCTCGCTGCCGGTGCAGCTGGGTGCGCGCGGCGCGGCGCGCATGGCCTGCGTTTTCATGCTGGTACCGCAGCTGGCGGTGACCCTGTTGTTGGCTTATTGGCAGCTGCCCTGGCATTCGGCGGCTGTCTTGGCTTTGGCGGTCTTGCAGCTGCCCTTGATGCTCAAATTCTTGCGTCAACCGATTGACCGCGCCTTGCACGTCTCGGCCTTTGGCGTGCCGCTGTTCGTCAGCGGCATGATGGTCAGCGCCTGGGGTCTGCGCCAGTTGAGCCTGCTGCAAGCAAGCGTGGGGCTTGCATGAACACACCCATGAACGCTGCCGTGTTTGGCTGGTTCCAGATCATCCGCCTGGGGCTGATCCAGGCCTGTCTGGGCGCGGTGGTGGTGGTGACCACGTCCACGCTCAACCGCATCATGGTGGTTGAGCTGGCGCTGCCGGCTTTGCTGCCCGGCTTTTTGGTGGCCTGGCATTACGCGGTGCAAATGGTGCGACCGCGCATGGGTTTCGGGTCAGACAAGGGGCGGCGCAGCACGCCCTGGATGATGGGCGGCATGCTCGTGCTGGGCGTGGGTGGCGTGATGGCCGCCTGGGCCACGGTGTGGATGGCCACGCAGCCGTTTTATGGCGCACTGCTGGCCTGGCTGTCTTTCAGCCTGATTGGCTTGGGCGTGAGCGCCTGCGGCACTTCGCTGCTGGCGCTGATGGCCAAGCGGGTGCCCGACGAGCGCCGCGCGCCCGCGGCCACCACCGTGTGGCTGATGATGATTGTGGGCTTCGCCGTCACGGCCGGGGTGGTGGGCAAGTTGATCGACCCCTACAGCCCGCAGGTGCTGCTGCATGTCTCGGCGGGCCTGAGTCTGCTCACGGCCTGCATCACGGCGCTGTGTTTGTGGGGCCTGGAAAAAGACGGCGACCCCGCCACGGTCGTGGCACCGAGCACCGAACGCCTTCAAAAACAGAATTTCAAAGAGGCTTTTCAAGAGGTCTGGGCCGAGCCTGCGGCGCGCACCTTCACCGTGTTTGTGTTCATGTCCATGCTGGCCTACAGCGCACAGGACCTGATTCTGGAGCCTTTCGCGGGCGCGGTGCACGGCTTCACGCCGGGGCAGACCACGCAGCTGTCGGGCTGGCACCACATGGGCGTGCTGATCGGCATGCTGGCGGTGGCCGGGGCCGGTTCGCGCTGGGTGGCGGGGCGCCTGGGCTCGGTGCAGGCCTGGATGGTCGGCGGCTGTCTGGTGTCGGCGCTGGCCACGCTGGGTCTGGTCAGCTCGGCCGTGTCGGTCGATTGGCCGCTCAAGGCCAATGTGGTGTTTCTGGGGGTGGCCAATGGCGCGTTCTCGATCGCGGCGATTGCCACCATGATGCGACTGGCGGGTGAAGGTGGCCCGGGCCGCGAAGGCACGCGCATGGGTTTGTGGGGCGCGGCGCAGGCGGCGGCCTTTGGTTTGGGGGGATTGCTCGGCACCGCAGCCAGCGATCTGGCCCACGCCGTGTTGGGTGAACAGCGCACGGCCTATGCCGCCGTGTTTGGCATGCAGGCGCTCATGTTTGCGGTGTCGGCCGCGGTGGCTTCGCGCCTGCGCGCCGGGCCTGCACAGCGCCAGCGTTTGCGTTTGGATGGTCCCGTATTGCTGAAAGGTGGGTCAAGCTCATGAACCAGACCGATTACGACTTCGTCGTGGTGGGGGGCGGGCCTTCGGGAGCCACCGCCGCACACGATTTGGTGCGCCAGGGATGGCGCGTGTTGCTCCTGGACCGCCAGGGCCGCACCAAGCCTTGTGGCGGCGCGATCCCGCCGCGCCTGATCCAGGACTTCGATATTCCTGACCACCTGCTGGTGGCCAAGGTGCGCTGCGCCCGCATGATCTCGCCCGCCGACAACAAAGTGGACATTCCGATCGACAACGGATTTGTCGGCATGGTCGACCGCGACGAGTTCGACGAGTATTTGCGTGAACGCGCCGCCCAGTCGGGTGCGGTGCGTTGCCAGGCGATCTTTGACAAGTTGCAGCACGACGACAGCGGCATGTTGTGGGTCCACTACACCCCGGTCACGCCCAAAGAGCATGCTGCCGCCGAGCATGCCCATCCGGTGAGGGTGTCCACCCGCATGGTGGTGGGGGCTGACGGTGCCCGCTCGGAAGTCGCGCGCCAAGCCATTCCCAATGCGCACAAAACCAAGTATGTGTTCGCGTACCACGAGATCATCGAAGCGCCCGTGGGTCAGCCCGGCTATGACGCGGCGCGCTGCGATGTTTACTACCAGGGTGAGGTCTCGCCCGACTTTTACGGCTGGGTGTTCCCGCACGGCAAGACCATGAGCGTGGGCATGGGCAGCGCCGACAAAGGCTATTCGCTGCGCAGCGCCACGGCGCGTTTGCGTGAAATTGCGGGTCTGACCCATGCGCCCACTTTGCGCCGCGAAGGTGCGCCGATTCCGCTCAAGCCGCTGCCCCAATGGGACAACGGCCGCGACGTGATCGTGGCGGGCGATGCGGCGGGTGTGGTCGCCCCATCGTCGGGCGAAGGCATTTACTACGCCATGGACTGCGCCCGTCGCGTGGCCCAGGCGGCGAACCAGGCCCTGAAAACCGGCAACAGCGCTTGCCTGAAACAAGGCCGCAAGAGCTTCATGAAGCAGCACGGTCGGGTGTTCTGGATCTTGGGCGTGATGCAGTACTTCTGGTACCAGAACGACCGCCGCCGCGAAAAGTTCGTCAAGATCTGCGAAGACCGTGACGTGCAGCGCCTGACGTTTGAGTCTTATATGAACAAGGAACTCGCACGCAAGGACCCGATGGCCCATGTGCGCATCTTCCTCAAGGACATGGCCCATCTGCTGGGCCTGGCACGAACGTGATGCCCTGGGTGCGTTGGCACACCGGACCCGCAGCTGGGATCTGGGGACAATACCGCTCATGAACAAATCTGCTTGGACCCGTTTGGCGGTGGCCTTTGCGCTGAGCTATGCCACGGCGGGCATTGGCGCGGCCTTGACCGAATTGGGGCCGTGGTACTTCGCGCTCAAGCACCCGGCCTGGAAGCCCCCTGATGCCGCGTTCGGGGTCATCTGGACCACGATCTTCAGCTTGTGCGCGATCAGCGGCTGGTTGGCCTGGCAGGCGGCCGACACCGCCGCTTTGCGTCGGCGCGTGGCGGGGCTGTTTGGCGCGAACGCGCTGCTCAATATCCTGTGGAGTGCGCTGTACTTCAAACTGCAGCGCCCTGACTGGGCCCTGTACGAAGTGGTGTTGCTGTGGCTGTCCATCCTGGCCCTGATCGTGGGGCTGTGGCGTCTGTCGCGCTGGGCGAGTTTGTTGCTCATCACTTACTGGGTCTGGGTGAGTATTGCCGCCGTGCTGAATTGGCAAACCGTGCAGCTCAATGGGCCTTTTATGGGGCTGGGGTCATGACATGGCCTGACGTGCGTGTTTGTCCGTGTTTCCAAAAGGGTTGATTGAAAGAGACGGTTCTGGCTGTCAAGGTGAGAATTTTTGTATTCATGGGATGGCCGTCTCGTCATACCCAGGCTAGGGTTTCTCAGGCTTGTTGCATCGTGGCCAAGAATTTATAAAGCAATCTGCAGCTGCGAACCGGCATGCTATGTTGCTGGCGAATCGACGCCCCGGTTTTTACCTTCCCCCAGGGTGACACGCTCGTGCTGCAAGGAACGCGCATGTCTGAGTTCAATGGCTTGGGTGGTCAATCGAATGGTTTGAAACGGACCCACAACCTGCCAGAGGATTGCAAGGAATCCTTGCTGGCGGTGATCGAAAAGCAGATCATTCCCCGATTGCTCAATGTGCAGCAATTTTTCCCCGCCAAGGCTAAGGCTCTGCGCGAGCAGCTGCCAGCGGGCGAACAGCCCGAGTTCGCGGCATTCACCCAGCACTGTCTGAGTGGCAATGGCCTGAAAGCCAACCAAGTGGTGGACGCCCTGATGGCCAGAGGGTTGGCACATGACCGGATTTTTCTGGAACTGATCACCCCCGCCGCTCGCTACCTGGGGGTCTTGTGGGATCAAGACCTGTGTGACTTCACCCAGGTCACCTGTGGTTTGGCCTTGATGCACCAGATGATCTACCGACTGGGCTACGAGTCCCCTGCCGGACCCAGTGTCGAAGGTGAGAGTGAGCGGATCATGCTTGCCTGTGCGCCGGGTTCCCAGCATTTTTTGGGCTTGACCATCGTGGCCGACTTTTTCCGCCAGGCCGGATCCGAGGTGGTGCTGGAGATTTCCTCGACCGAGTCAGAGCTGCTGCGGGCCGTGGCCAATGAATGGTTTGATGTGGTGGGCATTTCGGTGGCCCTGGAGGCACAGCTGCAGGCCTTGCCGACCTTGATTGGGCATTTGCGCGAAAGCTCGGGCAACCCGAAGGTTCGTGTGGTGCTGGGGGGGCCGATTTTCATGATCCGGACGTTCGACCCGCATGAGCTGGGTGCTGACGCCATCTTCACGGATGCGCGAGAAGCTGTGGGCGCCGTCAAACACCTGGTCCGCGCCCGCTGAACTGCGCCAGCGGTCGCTGCTTTGCATGCCCTGCTCAACGAGGAGTGCACCAGCGCAGGATGTGCTCGGCCGTGCCCTGCGGGTCCTGTTCATGCGCCAAATGGCCTAGCCCGGGCTGAATGTGCTGGCGGGCTTGCGGCAAGCGCTGGCAGGCTTCGTTGGCCAAGGCGGGGGGCACGGTTTGGTCTTGTGCGCCGATGTGCATGAACACGGGGTTGCGGATCTCGTGCAGGCGCGCAGCCAGGGGTTTGAGCCGCCAGGCCGCCATCATCGACAGCACGCCGTGCACATGGCCCGAGTCGCTGAGCACGCGGGTGTAGAGATCGATGCCTGTCGCGTCCAGCGTGGAGCCGGTGCGCGCCAGCCATTCGGCCACCGCGCCGGGCTTGGCTGCCAGCTTGGCGGTGGCCCAGGCCGACAGCGGGTTTAGCGCGGCCAGCTTGGCCGCCGGGCCGAACAACCACGACGCCACGCCCGGCAGCGGCAGCCAGGCCGGGTTCAGGCCGATCAAGGTGCTGCGCGAGGCGCTGTCAAAGTGCAGCGCCATGTGCGCGGCAATGGCGGCGCCCGCCGAGTGGCCCACGATGACCTGCGGCGTGAGTCGCAGTTGCAGCATCAAGGCCCGCAAGCCCTCGGCCATGCCGGGCAGCGACAGCGCGCCCTCGGGGCCTCGGCTGGTGAAGGCGTGGCCGGGCAGGTCGGGCGCGACCACGGTGAAGTGCTCGGCCAAAGTGGGCAACAAGCCGCGCCAGCTGAAGTTGCCCGAGCCGGTGCCGTGCAGCAGCAGCATGCACGGGCCTTGGCCCAGTTGCTGCACATGCCATTGAATGCCGCCCGCCTGCACAAAGCGGCTGTGCTGCGCATGGGGCCAGTGGCTCCGGTGTTCGTCCCAGGCCATCCCGGGGTAAAAACTTTCAAACATGGCGGTTCATGCGCAGGGGTTGCGCACGCGTTCGATGGCGTGCGCCATGCGCTGGGACTGCACCTGCGGCATGGGCAGGTAGCTCGCGCCCATGGTGGTCGCCAGTTGCTGGGCTTGCGCGTCGGGGTGCATCGAGGTGTCGATCCACAAGGCGCGGTGGCCGCTGGCGCGCCACTGCTGGCCCCAGCTTTGCGCGTCCAGTTGCGCTTGGGCGCGGCCGCCTAGGCCTTGCAACGTCACGTTGGCGCGGCCGTCGCTCAGCACCACCAAGATGGGCGTGACGCCTTGACGCTGCAGTTGCGCCGCTTGTTCGTGCGCCATTTTGAGGGCCAGCGCCAGGGGCGTGCCGCCGCCACCGGGCAATCCCGTCATGCCGCGTTTGGCGCGCACCAGCGAGCGCGTCATGGGCAAGAGCAGCTGCGCCTGCGCGCCGCGAAAGGCCACGATGCACACGCTGTCGCGCCGGGCATAGGACTGCTGCAGCAACAATTCGACCGCGCCTTTGGCCTCGGCCAGGCGCTGGAGTGCGGTGGAGCCTGAGGCGTCGAGCGCGAGGATCAGGCAGCTGGAGGCGCGTTGTTGGTAGCGCTGGATGTGGAAGTCTTCGGCGCGGATGGCCACCCGGCCGGTGCTGTGCGTCTGCCGTAGACGCTGCTTGGGCGCGGCGGCGCGCAAGGTGGCCAGCACATGCAGGCGCGCCTGACCGCCGGGGCGGCCCGGGCGTGGGGGCAGGGGGCGGCCGCGTTGCGACCCCGCGCGGGTTTGGCCGCTGCGGCCCGAGGTGTTGTGGCTGGCCGCGCCTTGGCGTGTCATGAGCGCGTCGAGCATGTGTGGCGGCAAGCTGGCCAAGGCCGCTGCGACCATCATCTCTTGCAGGTCTTCGGCACTCGGTTCAGTGTTCTGTTCGGGTGGTGGAGCCGTGTCCGGGTCCTTGTCTTTTTCAGCGTCGTTCTCAGGTGCTTCACAAGAATTTTCTGGGGGTTCAGGCGACTCTGGCGGCGGTGTGGCGTCTTCCTGTGGCGCGGGCTCGGCCTCTTGCGCAGACGGCTCGGCTGGCCACTGCGTGGCGCGGGGGGCCAGCACGCAGCGTGCGGCAAAGCCCAGGTCGTCGGCATCCAGCGTACTGCGCCCGTTCAGCGCCGCATGGCCGCAGGCCACGCGCAGCGCCAGGCTGGGCACGCGCAAGGAGCCAATGCCCAGGCCCCAAGCGGCGGCGCACAGCGCTTGCATGTGCTCATTGCTCGCTTGCACTTGCGGTAGCTGCTCGCGTGCGCGGGCCAAAGCGCCGGGGCTCAGGCGAATCTGCAGGCCCTCCGATTCGCTGTTGTCCTGCCATGCCGCGTGGATGTCGCTGGGCGAGAGTTCGTGCAGGTCCAGCCACACGCCAAGGCGCTCGGCCAAGGCCGCGCCCACGCCGGGTTCATCGGTCAGGGATTCGTCGAGCGCGACCACGCCAAAGCGGGTGGGTGTGAGGGCTGCGCTATGGCGGGTGGGGGGCACTTGGCCTTGTTCCAGCGCTTGCACCAAAGGCGCGATCAGGGCGGGCGACAGGCGTTCGGCCATGGGCAGGCAGACCAAGCCTTGGTCGGCTTGTTGCAGCAAGCCCGCTTGGCTGTGCAACTGCCCGGTTTGCAGGGTGTGGGCCAGGTCGATGCCGCCCAGCAGCCGCTCGCTGTCCACCGAGCCGGGCACTTTGACCAAGCCGATGCCCAGCCCCGCCAGCGCTTGGAGCCAGCGCTCGCGCACCGGGCCGTGTGGCGCGCGCAGGCACACACCGCCAAAGCCAAAGGGGTCGAGTTGCAGCAGCTGCAGCGCCGTCAGCGCATCGTTCCAGCGCTCCAGCGGGTCAAAGGATGCCTTGGGCTGCGTGTTGTCGTGGGCCATGCGTGCAGCCAATTCAGGCGGCCAGCACTTCTTGCAAGCTGCGCTGCACGCGCGCGCCCGAGTCGGTGTCGTCCAGCGGGTTGCGGCGCAGGCGGTGGCGCAGTGCCAGCGGGGCCATGCTTTGCAGGTGTTCGGCTTTCACCGCCTTGTGGCCTTGCAGCGCGGCGTACGCCCGGGTGGCGCGCAGCAGCGTGAGCTCGGCGCGCAGGCCGTCGGTGCCCAGCTGTTGGCACAGGCGGGCGCACAGCATCAGCATGTCGTCGCTGACCTGCACTTCGTCGAGCAGCTCACGCGCTTTGAGGATGTGTTTTTGCAGCTTTTGGTTGTCCTTGTGCCACAGCGCCTTGAAGGCGGCGGGGTCTTTGTCGAAGGCGTCGCGGCGTTTGATGATGCTCACGCGCAGCGCCAGGTCTTGCGGCGTGCGCACTTGTACCGACAGGCCAAAGCGGTCCAGCAGTTGCGGGCGCAGCTCGCCTTCTTCGGGGTTGCCGCTGCCCACCAGCACAAAGCGGGCGGGGTGGCGCACGCTCAGGCCTTCGCGCTCGACCAGGTTTTCGCCCGAGGCGGCCACGTCGATCAGCAGGTCCACCAGGTGGTCGTCCAGCAGGTTGACTTCGTCGATGTACAAAAAGCCCCGGTGCGCCTGGGCCAGCAGGCCGGGCGCGAAAGACTTCACGCCTTGCGACAGGGCTTTTTCCAGATCGAGCGCGCCGACCACGCGGTCTTCGGTCGCGCCTAAAGGCAGGTCGACCACGGCCACGGGTTGGCGTTCGGTCGCAACTTTGGCTTTGGGATCGCGTGCTTGGCACACCGGGCAGGCGCCTGCGGGCTTGGCCGGGTCGCAGCGGTAGGGGCAGCCTTTGACGACCGAAATCGGGGGCAGCAGGTCGGCCAGGGCGCGCACGGCGGTGGATTTGCCGGTGCCCCGGTCGCCCAAGACCAGCACGCCACCGATCGAGGGGTCGACCGCCACCACCTGGATGGCGAGTGTCATTTCATCTTGACCAACGATGGCCGCAAAAGGGAAGGTCAATGCCATGGGGCGTTCCGCAAAACTGTTCTCGGCCCATCATCCAAAAGACGCGGCAAAGTGTCAAGTTAAATTTACAGTTTGTTCGCAGAGGTGTCCACTTTGTCAGACTCAGGTTTCAGGCCATAACGCGCCGCCAAATCCCAAACGTGCTGCGGCAGCATGTTTTTGATGCGCGCTGGCGCTTCGCGGCGCAGGTGCAGGATGGACTCGATGGCCTTCATTTCGACCCGGGCGCGCGCAAACTCCAGGCCCCGCGGCGCGACCCGGGGCATGAGCCAATTGACCAGGGGTTTGATCCAGGCGGGCATGCGCCGCAGCGGCAGGCCCCCAGCGGCGCGCTCGGTGTTGGCCATGAAGCCGCGCACCGGGCCATCCCTTTTGCCTCGGCTGATGGGGGCGCTGGTGACCAGTTGCGCCTGAATGCCGGCCAGCACCGCTTGCCCGCGCGCGTTGCGCACCAGCAACCACTGCTGGCCGTGCCCGCCCATGTAGCCCACGGTGATGTCGGCCAGCACATTGGTGTAGTCCACGCAGGTGCGGCAGGTCAGCGGGAAAAAGTCGGGCGGCAAGGTGGACAGCGGCAGGTTCAAAAACGGGATCAGGCGTTGCTCGCCCTGGTCGGTGCGCACCTCGACCTTGTAATCGGCGCGGAACTCCACATAGCTGATGTCTTGCGGCCGGTCCGAAATCAGGCCCAAAAACTGGTGGAAGTTTTCGGTGGTGGTGTTGTCGGAGCACGGTGTGCCAATGACATAGAGCTGCTCCAGACCTTGCTCGCGTTCGAGCTGCGGCTGAATGACGCGTAAGGCGTAAATCTGGCACGGGATGCCGATGACCGCCAAGCGCTTGTGGCCTCGCGCGAGCGCGGGTTCCACCAGGCTCAGCAGCGGCGCGTAGCCCATGCGCATGCCTCTGCACTGCGCCATGTCCTGGGCGCGGGTGACCAGTACCGGGCGCGGGCGCCAGCGGTCGTTGGGGTCGGCGGCCATGGCGATCACGGCGTCGACCAGGCCTTTTTCGAGCAGCACTTCGGCCAAGCGGGTGGTGATGCCGGTCCACTGTGCGCCTTGGGTGGGCGGGTCCAGGCGTGCGCTCAGGATCTGTTGGTAAGGCCCAAAGAACAACTCATCGTGCTGGGCTTGTTGCGCCGAGGTGCCCTGTTGGCGCACACGGCCGTGCACGCGGCGCTCAAGGCTCGGGTAATCGGGCTGGATGAACTGGCATGCTTGGCCGCAGCGCTTTGGGTCGTTTGTGCGCGAGAGGCCGCAGTCGGTGCACAGCTTGCGGGCTGGGGCCGCGTCGGCCGACGCGGCGATGGGGTGTGCCTGCTGCACGGGCGCTTGGAGGTCAGCCAGCGCGGGTGAAAGGCATCACGCCCACCAACCAGAGGTGCAAACCGCCCATCAGGAAGGCGGCCCACACCCCGGTGCCCACCACCACGGCCAGCAAAGTCCCGAGCAGTTTGCCCTCGGGAGCAGTGTGCATGCTCAGGCGATCGCGCTGGCGGGCGGCGCGGAACACCAGCACCGACCAGACCAGAAAACCCCCGAACAAGAGCACATCTGCCAGGTTGCCGTTGGAGAGCAAATGCCCCAGCGCCCAGACCTTGACCGACAAGGTCATGGGGTGGCGCAGTTTGGCTTTGATCTGGTTGCCGGGCACGTAGGTGGCCACCAGCAAGACCATGGCCACCCACATCAGCAAGATGGTGGCGTGTTGCATGCCGCGAGGCGGCGTCCACAGCGCGACCGGGTCGAGGCGCGCTTGGCCATAGCCTTGAACCAACAAATAAAGCCCCAACAAAGACACAGCCGCATAAACCGCTTTGAAACCCAGCGCACCCCAACGGGCGATGGCGTTCTGGCGCACTTGCGGTGCCAGGCTTTGCAGCGAGTGGATGCCTAAAAACAGGACCAGGCCGATGAGCAGTTGCAGCATGTCAAAACCTTTGCAGTTCAGGGTGGGATGGTGCCGCATTCTGACATGGGTGTGTCCACAGCGGTTGACATTCAAAAAGCAGGGCTTTCCTGTGTGTTTTGCTCAAGTATCAAGCCCGGAATGACAAGGTGACTGTTCTGGCGCACAATGAACCGTTCAGTAATTTCTGACCATTTCTATCAGGAGTCCTTCATGTCCCGTTTTTCTTCTCTTTCCTCGACACGCCGCGTGTTCATGATGCAAGTGGCCACGGCCGCTACTGCCGTTTTGGCCGTGAGCGAAGCCTCCGCCCAAGCCATGCTGGATGAAAAAGACCCACAGGCTGTGGGCCTGGCCTACAAAGCCGATGCCACCAAAGTGGACAAGGCCAAGAACCCCAAGTACGCCGCGGGCAACAACTGTGCCAACTGCGCTTTGTTCCAGGCCAAGGCCGGTGCTGCAGCCGGTGGTTGCCCACTGTTCGCGGGCAAGCAAGTGGCCGCTAAAGGCTGGTGCTCGGCTTGGGCCAAAAAAGGCTGATGCACGCACAGCTTCTTGGGTAAGCCTAAGGTTTGCCCAGAACGCCAAACCGCCTTCGGGCGGTTTTTTTGCGGCTGTTGAGCCCTCGGTCTCAAGGTTTACCCTGATTTACCCGTCTGCTTCAGGTCTTTGAACACACAAAGTGTCAATCTATCGTTACACTGGGCTTTGTCTTCAACCGACCGGAAAGCCCTTTCATGGCGTCTTGGGTGCTCACAGCGATGGACCTGGCCTGCCAAAAGGCCCAGCGGACACTGTTCCAGGGCGTGAGCTTTTCCGTGGCTGCGGGCAGCTGGTTGCACATCGAAGGCGGCAACGGCTGCGGCAAGACCAGTTTGTTGCGCATCCTGTGCGGCCTGTCCCCAGCCGCACACGGCCAGGTCAAGTGGCCGTCTTCTCCTTTGCAATCCCCAATGTCGCGCCCCGACCGTTCGGTGCTGCATTACATCGGCCACGCGTTGGGCCTCAAGCCCGATCTGAGCGCTTGTGAAAACCTGTGCGTCGATGCCCAGGTCAGCGGCTTGGCGCTCAGCCGCGCGCAGGCGCTGCAAGCCTTGACCGCGCAGGGCCTGCAAAGCCGGGCGCATTTGCCGGTGCGGGTCTTATCGCAAGGCCAGCGGCAAGGCGTGGCCTTGGCGCGTTTGCGCACCAGCCCGGCGCGGCTGTGGATTTTGGACGAGCCCCTGGTGGGCCTGGATGCGCAGGCCACCGTCACGGCCCGCGCCTTGCTGCAGTCGCATGTGGACGCGGGCGGTGCTGTGGTCATGACCAGCCACCACGATGTGGGCTTGCAGGGCCCGGGTGCGCGATTGCAGTTGGGTCGTGCATGAATGCCTCGGCCATCACCGCTGCGGTCCACACGTCAGCGCCCGCGCTGCCCAGCCCTTGGCAAGCCATGGGCGGCGTGTTGCGGCGCGACCTGCGCCTGGCCCTGCGGCGCAAGGCCGAGTGGTTGGGCGCAGTGTTTTTCTTCGTGCTGGTCGCGGCTTTGTTTCCGTTGGCCATTGGCCCCGAGCCGGCCACGCTGCGCCTGATCGGGCCGGGTGTGCTGTGGGTGGCGGCCTTGCTGGCGAGCATGCTGAGCCTGAACCGCCTGTTTGAGGCCGACCACCAGGACGGCAGCTTGGAGCAGCTGGCGCTGTCGGCCGCGCCCCTGCCTTGGCTGGTCAGCGCCAAGCTGCTGGCGCATTGGCTGATCTCGGGTTTGCCTTTGGTGCTGCTGTCAACGCTGTTGGGGCTGCAGTTCGGCCTGGGGCCAGAGGCCTTGGGCATGCTGGCGCTCACGCTCTTGATCGGCACACCGGTGCTGTCAATGCTTGGGGCGATCGGTGCTGCGCTGACTTTGGGCGTGCGCGGCGGTGGCGTGCTGCAGTCGCTCTTGCTTTTGCCCTTGTATGTGCCGGTGCTGGTGTTCGGCACGGGTGCGGTCGATGCGCAGATGCGCGGCCTGGGCGCAGAAGCGCATGTCTCGGTCTTGCTGGCGCTTTTGCTCGGGTCAGCAGCCTTCAGCCCCTGGGCCTGTGCGGCGGCTTTGCGCCTGGCGATGGAATGAGGGATTGAACATGAAGCTCTTCCATTACGCCGCGCCGCAGCACTTCTACCCCTTGGCCGGGCGCATCTGGCCTTGGCTGGCGCTGCTGGCCACGATGCTGGCGCTGGCGGGTTTGTGGGTGGGCTTCATGGTCGCGCCGTCCGATGCGCAGCAGGGCCAGGCCTACCGCATCATTTACATCCATGTGCCCGTGTCGTGGATGGCCATGGTCATTTACCTGGCCATGGCGTTTTGGAGTGTGTTGGGCCTGGTGTTCAACACACGCTTGTCGGGCCTGATGACGCGGGCGCTCGCGCCCACCGGGGCCTTGCTGGCGTTTTTGTCGCTGTGGACCGGCGCCTTGTGGGGCAAACCGATGTGGGGCACTTATTGGGTGTGGGACGCGCGCCTGACTTCGATGCTGATCCTGCTGTTTTTGTATTTGGGCTACATCGCGCTGACCTCGGCCATCGAAGACCCGCGCCGCTCGGACCGCGCGGGGGCCTTGGTGGCCTTGGTGGGTGCGGTGAATGTGCCCATCATTTATTTCTCGGTCAAATGGTGGAACACCTTGCACCAAGGCGCGTCGGTCTCACTCACGCAATCGCCCCGCATGGCCAGCATCATGCTGAGCGGCATGCTGCTGATGAGCTTGGCGGTGTGGTTGTACGCAGCGGCCATCGCTTTGTGGCGCGTGCGCAGTTTGATGTTGGCGCGCGAGAGTCACTCGGCCTGGGTGCAGCAGCTGCCCGAGGTGTTGGCGCACCGCGTGCAACGCGCATTCCGAGGTGCCGCATGATCTGGTCTAGTACATCCGAGTTTTGGGCTATGGGCGGCTATGGCCTGTACGTGTGGGGCAGCATGGGCGTGAGCGCGGCCTTGCTCGCACTCGAGGTGTGGCTGGCGCGCATGGGCCGTCAGCAGGCCCTGGACGAAGTGTGTGAAGCCATGGATGCATCGGCCGGAGAAGCTTCATGAAAAGCCGCCACAAACGAGGTCTGGGCATCGGATTGGGCTTGCTGCTGCTCTGTGGCGCGGCGTATTTCGTGCTCAATGCCTTCCAGAGCAATTTGGTGTTCTTCTTCACGCCCACCCAGGTGGTGGCGGGTGAAGCACCCAAGGAAGGGCACTTTCGTGTCGGGGGTTTGGTCAAGGCGGGGAGCATCCAGCGCGACGGCATGGCGGTGGCTTTTGTGGTGACCGACACCCAGCGCGAGGTGCCGGTGCGCTATGTGGGCCTGCTGCCCGATTTGTTCAAGGAAGGCAAGGGCGTGGTGGCGCAAGGCCGCCTGGACGGGGGTCTGCAGTTCGTGGCCAGCGAGGTGCTGGCCAAGCACGATGAAAACTACATGCCGCCCGAAGCCCAGCATGCGCTGGACGAGGCGGCCAAGGCCCGCATGGGCGCGGCGGTGCAGCGATGACCGCCGCCGCTTGCACAGGAGCCAAGCATGTGGCCTGAAGTGGGCCATATGGCCTTGATCATGGCGGCCTGGGTCGCCGTGCTGCAAGCGGTGCTGCCGCTGTGGGGCAGCCTGTCGGTGCGGCGCGCGGGCTGGCAAGCGCTGGCGCGGCCTTTGGCGGTTTTGCAACTGGCGCTGATCGTGTTGGCCTTTGGGGCTTTGTGGCACGCGTTTTTTGTGCATGACTTCAGCGTCAAGTACGTGGCCCACCATTCCAACACCTTGCTGCCCGCGCCGTATCGACTCTCTGCCATCTGGGCCGGGCACGAAGGTTCGCTGCTCTTGTGGGTCTTGATGCTGGCGCTGTGGTCGGTGGCCGTGGCCACGTTTTCCAGGCGCTTGCCGCAGGCTTTGGTGGCGCAGGTGCTGGGCGTGATGGGCGCGGTGTCGGTGGGTTTTCTGGCCTTCATCTTGGCGCTTTCCAACCCGTTTGCGCGGCAGTTTCCGGCGCCGTCCGAGGGGCGCGATTTGACGCCTTTGCTGCAAGACCCGGGTTTGGTGATCCACCCGCCCATGCTCTACATGGGCTATGTGGGTTTGTCGGTGGCCTTTGCGTTTGCCATGGCGGCGCTGCTGTCGGGTCGGCTCGACGCCGCCTGGGCGCGTTGGGCGCGGCCTTGGACCGTGGCGGCGTGGGGCTTTTTGACGCTGGGCATCGCTTTGGGTTCGTGGTGGGCTTATTACGAACTCGGCTGGGGCGGCTGGTGGTTTTGGGACCCGGTGGAAAACGCCTCGCTCATGCCGTGGTTGGTGGCCACCGCGCTCATCCATTCGCTCATGGTCACTGACAAGCGCGGGCAGTTCAAAGCCTGGACGGTGCTCTTGGCGATTGGCGCGTTTTCGCTCAGCCTGCTGGGTACTTTCTTGGTGCGTTCGGGCGTTTTGACTTCGGTGCACGCCTTTGCCACCGACCCGGGGCGGGGCGTGTTCATCTTGCTGTTTTTGGTCGTGGTGGTGGGCGTGTCGCTGGCCTTGTTTGCCTGGCGCGCGCCGCAGTGGGCCAACGCCTCGCAGCCGGTGGCCGGTTCGCGCGAATCATTTTTGCTGCTCAACAGCGTGCTCTTGGTGGTGGCCATGGCGGCGGTGTTGCTGGGCACTTTGTACCCGCTCATCATCGACGCGCTGAACCTGGGCAAGCTCTCGGTCGGCCCGCCGTATTTCGACCGCGTGTTCGTGCCGCTGATGGTGCCGCTGCTACTGGCCATGGTGCCGGGCACGGTGGTGCCGTGGCATGTGGCGCGCTGGGCGGCGGTGCGCTCGGTGCTGGTGCCGGGGGCGCTCGCGCTGCTGGCGGCCAGCGCCTGGGCCACTTGGGGCGCTGCACCGCAGGATGCAGGTGCCGTGACCACCGCAGGCGGCTGGCTCACGGTGATGGGCGGTACGCTGGGCGGCTGGATCGTGCTGTCGGGCGCTTGGCAAATCGTGCAGCGCTTCCGACTGCCGGGCTCGCCTGGCCTGGCCTGGTGGGGCATGCAGGTCGCGCACCTGGGCGTGGCGGTGCTGGTGCTGGGCATCACGGGCGTCAAGTCCTTTCAGGTGGAGCGCGATGTGCGCCTGGGCCTGGGCGACTCGGTGACAGTGGCCGGTGTGCGTTACCAACTCATCAGCGTGGACAACCACCTGGGGCCCAACTATTTGGCCTTGCGTGCGCAGATGAAGGTGTTCGAAGGCGAGCCGGGTGATGAGCGTGAGGTGGGCGCTTTGCGTCCCGAAAAGCGCCGCTATGTGTCCAGCGCCATGCCCATGACCGAGGCCGCGATCGACCGCAACCTGTGGCGCGACCGCTATGTATCTTTGGGCGAGCCCTTGGCGGGCGAGCCGCCGCAGTGGAGTTTTCGGGTCTACCACAAGCCGTTTGTGTCGTGGATCTGGCTGGGCGCGGTGTTCATGGTGTTGGGTGGCGTTTTGGCGGCTTGGGACAGGCGTTATCGGCAAGCGCCATTGGCTGCGCGTGCCCCTGGCGCTCAGGCTGACATGGGTTGGGGTGCGTCTTGCGTGCGCGTTGCCGCGCCTCCCGCTTTGGGGTCGGCAGCTGTGGCCAAAGGCGCCGTGGTATGAGCGCGCCTTCTGTCAATGCCGCCAGCCAGCGCATGCCGCGTTGGGTGTTCGCGCCGCTGGCGCTGTTTTTGGGCATGGTGGTGTTTTTGGCTGTGGGCCTGACGCGCAACCCGCAAGAGATTCCTTCGCCGCTCATTGGCCGACCCGCGCCGGCATTCCAGTTGCCGGTGGTGGGCGGGCCGGGCGTGTTCAACGCGGCGCAATTCAAAGGGCAAGTCACGCTGGTCAACCTGTGGGCCACCTGGTGCGCGGGTTGCAAGGATGAGCATCCCATCTTGATGGCCTTGTCGCGTCAGCCGGGGGTGCAGATGCTGGGCATCAATTACAAGGAGTTGCAGGCTTCGGAACTGTCGGGCCAGGATCCGCAAAGCGCCGAAGCCTTGCAAAAAGCCACGACCCGCAGCCAAGCCTGGCTGCAAAAAAATGGCCAGCCCTTTGGCGTGAATCTGCTCGACATGGATGGCCGTGTGGGCATGGATTTTGGCGTGTACGGTTTGCCCGAAACCTACCTGGTCGACCGTGCGGGGGTGGTGCGCTTCAAGCATGCAGGGGCCTTGACGCCCGAGGTGGTGCAGCAGAAATTGCTGCCGGTGCTCAGGAGTTTGCCATGACGCGCGCGGTCATGGCCTGGGTGTTGGCCAGCGTTGGACTGTGGGGCAGCTGCGTGGGTGCGCAAGTCCCAGGCGCTGCAGCCAATGTCGGCATCGCCATGCCGCAGGTGCAGGCGGCTTTGCCGAATGCGGGCGCAGCGGTGGTGGCGCACCGCGACGCGCCCATGTCGGACGCCGTCAAGGCGCGCTGGGACCACATCGCGGCCGAGTTGCGTTGCCTGGTGTGCCAGAACGAATCGCTCGCCTCGTCCAACGCCGAGCTGGCGGTGGACCTGCGGCGTGAGGTGCGCAGCCTGATTGAGCAAGGCCAAAGCGATGCCGACATCCGCAGTTTTCTGGTCAGCCGTTACGGTGACTTCGTGCTCTACAAACCCGAGGTCAAGCCCGTCACCTGGCTGCTGTGGTTTGGCCCCTTTGCCCTGCTGTTGGGCGCGCTGGCCGTGGCTTGGCGCTGGATGCGACGCACCCCGGCTGCGCCTGAGCCCCTGACCGACACCGAACGCGAGCGCGTTCGCCAACTGCTGGAGTCCTGATGACATTGGTGCCACCTGGCTTGGGTCTGTTGTTCGCCTTGTTGTTGCTCGGCGCCCTGGCCGCCTGGGTCTTGCACCGTGGCCTGAAAAAACAGGCGGGCACTTCAGCCGATGTCGAGACGTCCATGGGCAGCGATGTCCAGGCTGCAGCCCACCGTCGCATCCAGCAGCAGCACCTGATCGATCTGGACCATGCCTTGGCCGAAGGCCGCTTGAACACGGCCCAGCACGCCGCCGCACGCGACGAGGTACTGCGCCATGTGTTGGCCGACGCGGCGCTGGCGCAGGGCGCGAGTCCCGTGGTCACAACGCCTGGGCGCTGGCTCTGGATCGTTGCGGCCCTGGTTTTGCTCAGCGGCCTGAGTTATCTGCAGCTGGGTGCACCGCAGACCTGGTGGCCCTTGCCTTTGAGTCAGCGTGTGCAGATCACCGCCACCACACCCGCACAACTGGCCGAGCAAACCCGCGTGTGGCAACAAGCCACACAACAACGCCCGGATGATGCAGAGGCCTGGCTGACCCTGGCGCGTTTGCATGCCGCGCAAAACGCGCACGCGCAGGCCGAACAAGCTCTGGCGCGTGTGCTGACTTTGTCGCCCGAGCCCGATCTGTGGATCGAGCGTGCGCAGATGAAAGCCTTGAGCGCAGGCGGTGTGTACGCCGGAGCGCCCTGGCAGTGGATTCAAGAGGTGTTGCACGTGCAGCCGATGCACTTGAACGCCTTGGTGTTGGCGGGCAGTGCAGCTTGGTCTGAAAAACAGCACGCGGCCGCGCAAGGCTATTGGCAACGTGCCTTGAGTCTGGTGCCGCCCGAGAGCGAGGCGGCGCAAGGCCTGCAGCAAGCCTTGGCGCAAGTGACGCAAGTGGCGGAGATGGCGCAGGCAGTCCAAGGCGCATCGGCACCCCCGGCTTCTTTGGCGGGCGATGCCCAGCGGGTCATTCGGGGTGAGGTGCGTGTCTCGCCCGAGGTGCAGGGCCAGATCGCTGCAGGCGCCACCTTGTTCGTTTACGCCGTGGCCGAAGAGGGCTCGCGTCGTCCCGTGGCCATCTGGCGCGGCACGCCCACATCCTGGCCAGTCCCTTTTGCATTGAACGACAGCATGGGCATGGGTGCACCGCCGGTCTTGTCATCTCTGGCGCAAGTGCGCTTAGTGGCCCGCATCTCCAAAACCGGCTCGGCGCAGAAGCAAGAGGGTGATTTTCAGGTGGAGTTGCCCGGTGTGAAGACCGGCGTGCAAGGCGTGGTGCTTCAGATCACCGGTCGCTGACGATCTCCGTGAGAGCGAGCACCCCGTAGGTCGGACCTTCAGGTCCGACTTTGGCCTGCTGTGGTGCGCGGGCACATCGGGGCAGAAGCCGCCGACCTGCCCATGCCATGACTCAGCCCTGCCGCAATGTCCGCGAATGGCTGTGCACCGCCTCGACCAGCGCCGTCACATGCTCGGGTGGGGTGTACTGGCTGATGCCGTGGCCCAGGTTGAAAATGTGCGTGGGGCCGGTTTGGGAGGTGTCGGTGTGCGGCTTGCCAAAGCTGTCGAGCACCCGGTGCACCTCGGTCGCTATCTGTGCGGGCGGTGCAAACAGGATGTTCGGGTCGATGTTGCCTTGCAGCGCTTTGCCGGGGCCGCCCACTTGCCCGCCCACGAGAGCCCGGGCGCGGCCCAGGTTCATCGTCCAGTCCAGGCCCAGCACGTCGCAGTTGAGGCCCGCCATCTCGGGCAGCCACAGGCCGCCGCCCTTGGTGAAGACGATGCTCGGGATGCGCTGGCCGTTGTGCTCGGTTTTGAGTTGACTCAGCACGCGGGCCGTGTAGGCCAGGCTGAATTGCTGGAAAGCCCCATCGGCCAGCACGCCGCCCCAGCTGTCAAACACCATCACCGCTTGGGCGCCCGCTTCGATTTGCGTGTTCAAGTACAGGGCCACGGCGTCGGCGTTGATTTCCAGGATGCGGTGCATCAGGTCGGGGCGGCTGTACATCAGGGTTTTGACATGGCGGTAGTTGTCAGAACCCGCTCCCTCGACCATGTAGCAAGCCAGCGTCCAGGGGCTGCCAGAAAAGCCGATGAGCGGCACGCGGCCGTTCAGGGCTTTGCGGATAGACGTCACCGCGTCGAACACGTAGCGCAGCTTGTTCATGTCGGGCACGGCGAGGTCTGCCACAGCGGCTTCGTCGCGCACGTTTTTGGCAAAGCGCGGGCCTTCGCCTTGGGCGAAAGACAAGCCCAGGCCCATGGCGTCAGGCACGGTGAGGATGTCGCTGAACAGGATGGAGGCATCCAGCGGATAACGCTCCAGCGGCTGCAGCGTCACTTCGGTGGCGTAGTCGACGTTGGTGGCCAGGCCCATGAAGCTGCCGGCCTTGGCGCGGGTGGCGCAGTACTCGGGCAGGTAGCGCCCGGCCTGGCGCATGAGCCAGACGGGGGTGTGGTCGGTGGCCTGGCGCAAGCAAGCGCGCAGGAAGGTGTCGTTTTGGAGGGGGGCGAATGCCGAGGACGCGCTGGAGGTGTGGGATGCCATGAAAGAACCTGAAGTCAAGGCGTCCATTGTCTCAGGCCATCGAGCCAGGGTCCAGCAATTCCAGCGCCATGGATGGCTTGTGGTGCCGCATCACAACAGGGCATGCCTGAGCAGACCCAGCACCACACAAGCGGCCAGCACGCGCACCACGCTGTAGCCTTTCCAGACCAAGGCCCAGATGGCCAAAAAGGTCAACGCGATCGCGCTCAGATCGGGCAGCATGTGCCAGCCGCCAGGCAGCCAGGTCTGGCGCGCGAACACACCCGCCAGGTGGAGGATCACGCCGATCACGGCGGCCGTGATGCCTTGCAAAGGCCCGGCCAATGAAGGCATGTGCCGGGTCGATTCGACCAGTGGGCCGCCCGCCAGGATGAACACGAACGAGGGCAGAAAGGTGAACCAGGTCACCACACAGGCGGCCACGACCCCGCCCAGCAGCGGATGGCCGAACAAGCCCTGGCCGTGCCCGCCCAGGAAACCGACAAAGGCCACCACCATGATCAGCGGCCCGGGTGTGGTCTCACCCAATGCCAGACCATCCATCATTTGCGCGGCCGTGAGCCAGCCGTACTGCACCACCGCCGCTTGCGTCACAAAAGGCAAGACCGCATAGGCCCCGCCAAATGTCAGCAAGGCCGCTTGGGTGAAAAAGCCGCCCATTTGCGTGAGCGTGTGGCCCACCCCAAAGGCCGCAGCGATCAGGCCCAGGCTCAACGCCCACAAGCCCACGCCCATGGCCAAAGCACGCCACAGGCGCTGTGGGCTGTGGTGGGTGTGTGCAGGCTGTGCAGAGTGGTCGCCGAGCCAGGCCGTGGTCTCGCTGGACGGTGCATCCGGGCTTGGCTGCGTGCTGGGGCCAGGCATGTCGGGCCGGTGGCGCGCCATGTAAAAGCCCGCCGCCGCTGCGACCACGATGATCACGGGAAAGGGCAGTCCCCACAAAGTGCCCAGAAAAGACAAAGCCGCCAGCACCCACAGCCAACGGCTTTTCAGCGTCCGCTTGGCCATGCGGTGCGCGGCCTGCAGCACCAGCGCGGTCACGGCAGGCTTGAGGCCCCACAGCAAGGCTTGTCCCCAGGGGTGCTGGCCCCAGACGGTGTAGGCCCCGCTCAGCACGATCAGCAGCACCAAAGAGGGCAGGACAAACAGCGCACCCGCCGCGATGCCGCCGCGTGTGCCGTGCATCAGCCAGCCGGTGTAGGTGGCCAGCTGCTGCGCTTCGGGGCCGGGAAGCAGCATGCAGTAATGCAGCGCGTGCAGGTAGCGTTTTTCAGAAATCCAGCGACGACGGACCACCAGTTCTTCGTGCATCAGGGCGATCTGGCCTGCAGGGCCGCCAAAGCTGACGCAGCCCAGCCAGAACCAGAAGCGCAAAGCCTCCCTGAAGCTGACCGGGGCGGTGTGTGCGGGGCTTGTCGGCATGGTGTCTTGGTGGGCGCGGCGCATCACACGCCGAATTGATCGCGAAACGCCTGGCCGAAGCCCGGCGAGCCACTGATGCTCAAACTTAAGGCCATGGCTTGCTGGTCGGCCCCGAGAGGTAGATGCAAGGCGCCTGTGGTCGGTTCGAATTTGGCGGGAAGGGGCAAGCCCGGGTGAGCGCCGCCTTGCACCGTCACTTGCAGGTCAAAGTCCCAGTTCGCGCCGTCTTCCAAAGAGCCAGGGCCTCGCGCGTCAAACCGGTGGCACCAAGCAAGAACTTGGGCCACTTCAGCCAGCAGGGCACTGTTGTAGTGTGGGGCGGGCTGCGCCAAGGCATCCCAGCACACCACGCCCTCGGCGTCTTCGCTGCAGTCAAAGTCCAGCAATTGCAAATTCATGGCGCCCTTGTCCGAAATCGCACCCATTGTCGCCGCAAGCCCAATGACGCTGACTGCGCACTTGTGCTGGATACATTAATCAATGATTTGCTTAAATTTTGTCCAAAAAATCCAGAAATAAGGGCTTATCTGTATACAGAAAGGCGGGCGTTGGTGGTTTAATGCCTTTTTTGCCAAATACCCCATGCCTGCAACCTCCGTTCACGATCAGGACCACGACAGCGCCGAGGAGGGCGGCTCGCAAGCCGTCAAGGCGCAGCAGCGCCTGCGTGAGCTGATCCTGGCGGGCGACCTGCCTGCCGGCAGCCGCATTGCCGAGTTGGCCCTGGTCGAGCGCTTGGGCATGTCACGCACCCCGATCCGGGCGGCTTTGATGCGTCTGGGGCAAGAGGGTTTGCTGGAAGCCTTGAGTGGCGGTGGTTACGCGGTGCGCACGTTCTCGGAGCGCGAGGTGGCCGATGCCATCGAGTTGCGCGGCACGCTCGAAGGCCTGGCCGCTCGGTTGGCGGCAGAGCGGGGCGTGCGCCCTGCGGTGTTGCGTCAAGCGGGTGAATGCCTCGACCAGATTGACCAGCTGCTGCGGCAAGCGGCGTTGGACGACGAGAGTTTCTCCAGTTACGTGCGTCTGAATGGCCGCTTTCACAAATTGCTGGCCGAGATGGCCGACAGCGCTGTGCTGGCCCGCGAGATTGACCGGGCATCGCGCCTGCCTTTTGCGTCGGCTTCCGGTTTTGTCGGCGTCCAGGCCCACAGCCCCGACGCCCGTGACATGCTGGTGGTGGCGCAGCACCAGCACCGGCAGGTGCTGGACGCGATTGCACAGCGCGAGGCCGGTCGTGCGGAGGCGCTGATGCGTGAGCATTCCCGCCTGGCGCGGCACAACCTGGGCTTGGTCATGCAAAACCCCCAGCAGGTGGACATGCCGGGCATGCAACTCATTCGAAACAAGGCCTGAAACATGTTCATCAAAAACACTTGGTATGTGGCTTGCGCCCAGAGCGAGCTGGAAGCCTTGGGTGACAAGCCGCTGGGCCGCACCATTTGCAGCGAGCAGATGGTTTTCTTCGCAGGCCCGGACGGCAAGGTTGCCGCTGTCGAAGATTTTTGTCCGCATCGGGGTGCGCCCTTGTCCTTGGGCAAGGTGTGCAACGGCAAGCTGGTGTGCGGTTACCACGGCCTGGAAATGGGCTGCGACGGTAAAACCGTGCACATGCCCGGCCAGCGCGTGCGCGGCTTTCCGGCCGTCAAAAGTTACGCCGTGGTCCAGCGCTATGGTTTTGTCTGGGTCTGGCCTGGCGACCAGGCCAAGGTCGATGAGGCGCAGATGCCGGTGTTCGAATTCTTTGACAACCCGGCTTGGGCCTATGGCGGTGGGCTGTACCACGTCAAGGCCGACTACCGCCTGATGATCGACAACCTGATGGACTTGACGCACGAAACCTATGTGCACGCCAACAGCATCGGCCAGCCCGAGATCGACGAGACGCCATGCACCACCACGGTGGAAGGCGACCAAGTCATTTTGCAGCGCCACATGCAAGGCATTCAGGCGCCACCGTTTTGGCAGATGGCCATGAGTGCCAAAGGCCTGGACCCCCAGGCCAAGGTGGACCGCTGGCAGATTTGCCGCTTCACGCCGCCCAGCCACATCATGATCGACGTGGGCGTGGCCTTGGCGGGCAAGGGCGGTTTTGATGCGGCACCCGAGCACAAGGCTTACAGCGTGGTGGTGGACTTCATCACACCCGAGACCGAAACCTCGCATTGGTACCACTGGGGCATGGCGCGCCAGTTCAAGCCGGAAGACGCAGCGCTGACCGACAAGATCCGAGTTGGCCAAGGTGGCATCTTCAACGAAGACATGGAAATGCTGCAGTTGCAACAAGCCAACATCAGCAAGTGGCCAGACCGCAAACTGCTCATGCTCAACATCGATTCGGGCGGTGTGCAGTCGCGCCGCATCATTGACCGTTTGCTGGCCTTGGAAAACACCCCCGGAGTGACTGCATGAACACCACAGATTTGACCCAAACGCCGATCGCTGCCGATGGCAGCTTTGAAGTTCAGTTGCAAAAGAGCGGCCAGATTTTCCACGTGGGCAAAGAGCAGTCCATCTTGAAAGTCTTGCAGGACGCCGGACACGATGTGGCGTTCTCCTGCTCTGAAGGCATTTGCGGCACCTGCCAGACGCGCGTGCTGGCGGGCAAACCTGATCATTGGGACACGTACCTCACGCCCGAGGAACAGGAAAAAGGTGACTGCATCATGGTGTGCTGCTCACGCAGCCAGACGGCGCGTTTGGTGCTGGACCTTTGAATCTTGCGGTCGTTTGGCCCCCGTACAGGGGGCGCAAGTGGTGTGGTGGTGCGTCAGCTTGAATGACAATGAGGCGCTGATTCACTGCTTTGAAAATTTGCCATGACGATGTTTTCCCGTTTTTTGCTTCAGTTGCTGAGCGCTGCGCTCTTTTGGGTGTGCGGTCCCTCTCTGGCCCAGACCGATTTCCCATCCAAACCGATCAAGATCGTGGTGCCTTTTGGCGCAGGCGGTGTGGCGGACCTTACAGCTCGGACGGTGGCGCAAAAGATGAGCGAAGGCTTGGGGCAGGTCATCGTGATCGAGAACAAACCCGGTGCTGGCGGCATAGCTGCAGCTGAAGCTGTGGTCAAAGCCGAGCCCGATGGTCACACCCTGTTTCTCATGTCCAACGGTACAGCGGTCAGCGCCGGTTTGTTCAAGAAATTGCCTTTTGATCCACAGCGCGACCTGACCCCTGTGTCCTTGCTCGGCCAGTTTGATCTGGCGGTTTTGGTGCCCGAGTCGTCACCCCACAAAACCCTGTCCGATCTGCTGGCCTGGGGACGCGCGAATCCGGGCAAGATGAACTTGGGCACCATCAACATTGGCAGCACACAGCACCTGGCGGCGGAGCTGTTTCGCTCGCAGGCCAATTTGATTGCACAAGTCATTCCCTACAACGGCACACCCGCCGTCATCAACGCCCTGCGTGGTGGACAGATCGATGCGGCTGTTGAAATTCTGGGTCCGATGAGGCCGCAGATACAAGCCCGCGCAGTCCGTGCGCTCGCGGTGATGGGCGATACCAGACCAGCAGACCTGCCCGGTGTGGCTCTGGTCAGCAGCCAGCCGGGCATGAGTCAATTCAATGTGGCGTCGTGGAATGCCCTTGCTGCACCGGCCCGGACACCCGCAGCGGTCATCGCACGCTTGAACATGGAAGCGAAAAATGCGTTGAACCATCCTGATGTGAAGAAACGATTGGCCGATCTGAATGTCACGGCCAAACACAGCAGCCCTGATTCGTTGGGGCGTTTGCTGGATGCCGATATGGCCCGCTGGAGCGATGTGATTCAAAAAGCGGGCATTTCCCGTCAATGATCTGAGTGGCATGGCATCCGCAATTGACATCTTGGGCATCACCGGCCCGATTTACCTGGCCATCGCGCTGGGCTATCTGTGCACTCGTCAAGGCTTGTTCGCCAAAGGTGACATGCAGGTGTTTGGCAAGTTCACCATCAACTTGGCCTTACCCGCCTTGTTGTTCAATGCGCTGTCCCAGCGCAGCGTCTCCGAAATCCTCAACCCGGCCTATCTCTTGGCGTATGCCTTGGGGGCCATGGTGATGATTGGCAGTGGTCTGTTTTGGGCTCGCAAGATCAAAGGCCACAGTTGGAGTTACAGCAGCATGATGGCCATGGGCATGTCTTGTCCCAACAGCGGCTTTGTGGGCTATCCCATCCTTTTGCTCAGCTTTGGACCTGTGGCGGGTGTGGCGCTGGCGTTGAACATGGTGGTCGAGAACTTGCTGATGATTCCTCTCTTGCTGGCGGTGGCCGATTCGGATGGTGGGCAGCACACCCGTTGGAATTCGGTGCTTTGGCAAACCCTCAAAAATCTGATTCAGAACCCCATGATTTGGGGCATTGCGGGTGGCTTTTTGTTTTCACTCTCCGGTTGGGCCATGCCTGCAGCTCTGGGTCGCACTGTGAATTTGTTTGCGCAGGCCAGCGCGGCTTTGTCGCTGTTTGTCATTGGAGGTTCTTTGGTAGCGCTCAAGGTGGAGGGCTTGCAAGGCACAGTGACACAGATTGTGGTGGGCAAGTTGCTGATCAGTCCTTTGGTGATGTGGGGCGTAGTGGCTTGGGTGGTTCCGATCGCCGACCCAGCTTTGCGCTCAGCGGTCTTGTTGACTGGCGCTTTGCCCATGCTGGGGATTTACACGATTTTGAGCCAGCGCCATGGTCACGGAGCGGTCAGTGCGGCCGCGCTGCTGGTGACCACGGTGTTGTCTTTCTTCACGCTCAGTGGCTTGCTATGGGTCTTGCAGAGCCCTCCGCTGTGAGCAGTCACCCGTTGGCCAGCCATGCCTGGGAGACCTCCATGATCAAGGCGAGGGTGGCCTGTTGGGTCAAGGTGGTGGGACGCAGTGAGCTGACGGCTGTCGTGAGCTGGATGGTCAACGAAGGCGCTGACACGGGCCGTACCGTGAAAGCCGAAGGCCGCACCGAGCGCATCACCGCGTTGCGGGGCAAGATGGCGTAGCCCGCGCCGTCGGCCACCAGGTCCAGGATGGCGCTCACGCCGTCGATCTCCAGCGCAATTTGCGGTCTGCAGCCGATGGCGGCCATTTCCGACTCCACGTGCATGCGGATCGCGTTGGGTCGCGTTGGGATCACCAAGGGCAGGTTGGCGACCTCTTGCAGGCTGATCGCGGGCGGTGGCGGGTCTTCTTGCAGTCCTGGCGGGCGTGGCTGCACCAGCAACAGTTCTTCTTGCACCAGGGGGCGGTGTTCGATGCCCTGCATTTGGCTCGGGTTGTAGAGCACGGCGATGTCCAGGCGCCCGTTTTGCAGGTTCTCCTGCATGGCGCTCGACAGGCCCTCGCTGATGGACAGTTGGGCCTCGGGCATCTTCTGACGAAAAGCCCGTGTCAAAGGCACGGTGAGCACCCGCGCCACGCTGGGCGGCAGGCCAAGTGCTACGCGTCCCGTCAGGCCCGTGCGCACCCGGCCTAATTCTTCTCGCGCCCGCTCGACCTGGTGCAGGATGCCCCGGCCGTGCTCCAGCAGCAGCAGCCCGGCTTGGGTGGGTGTGGCGCCGCGGCCGTTGCGTACCAGCAGGTTTTGTCGCAGTTCCACTTCGAGCATGCGCACCTGGCGGCTGAGCGCCGGCTGGGCGATATTCAGGGCCTGGGCGGCGCGGGTGAAACTGCCCATTTCGGCCACGCGTACAAAGTATTCGAGCTGTTTGAGGTCCATGGGAACCCTTTCCGTTGGCTTTATTTTGTCATATCAGCTGTTTGGTTATGCGAGTTTGTTCTATCAGGTAGTCTGTCCAAGGTCTGGGTCGTGAACAAACGTGCCTGCACAATCGACCTAAGAATTCGGCCTACCAAGGAACCCCCTCCCATGAGCAAAAGCAATCCCTTGATCATCGACGTGCACGGCCACTACACCACCGCCCCCAAGGCGCTGGAAGATTGGCGCAACAAACAAATTGCGGGCATCAAGGACCCTAGCGTCAGCCCCAAAGTGTCCGACCTGAAAATCAGCGATGACGAACTGCGCGAGACCATCGAGACCAACCAGCTGGCCAAGATGAAAGAGCGCGGCTCTGACATCACCATCTTCAGCCCCCGCGCCAGCTTCATGGCCCACCACATTGGTGACTTCAATGTGTCGTCCACCTGGGCGGCCATTTGCAACGAGCTGTGCTACCGCGTGAGCCAACTGTTCCCCGATCACTTTGTACCTGCGGCCATGCTGCCCCAGTCGCCCGGCGTGGACCCGGCCACTTGCATCCCCGAGCTGGTCAAGTGCGTCGAACAATACGGCAACGTCGGCATCAACCTCAACCCCGATCCCTCGGGCGGCCACTGGACATCGCCCCCTTTGTCTGACAAAGCCTGGTACCCGATTTACGAAAAGATGGTCGAGTACGACATCCCCGCGATGATCCACGTGAGCACCAGCTGCAACAGCTGTTTCCACACCACCGGCGCGCACTACCTGAACGCCGACACCACCGCCTTCATGCAGTGCCTGACCTCCGACCTGTTCAAGGACTTCCCGACGCTCAAGTTTTTGATTCCGCACGGCGGTGGCGCGGTGCCTTACCACTGGGGCCGTTTCCGCGGTCTGGCGCAAGAACTCAAAAAACCTTTGTTGTCTGAGCACCTGCTGAACAACATCTTCTTTGACACCTGCGTGTACCACCAGCCCGGCATCGATCTGCTGACCAAGGTGATCCCGGTCAAGAACATCCTGTTCGCCTCCGAGATGATCGGTGCGGTGCGCGGCATTGACCCCGAAACCGGCCACTACTACGACGACACCAAGCGTTACGTGCAAGCCACGGCCAACCTGAACGAGCAAGACCGTTACATGGTCTTTGAAGGCAATGCCCGCCGTGTCTTCAAGCGCCTGGACGATCAGCTGCAGGCCAAGGGCAAGTGAGTGCACATATCTGTTGCCTGGATAGCCACGTCACTTCGTTTCTCGCGATGACGGTGTCTTGTCATAGCCAGGCGTTGTCTTGTCATCGCTGAACGGTGTTTTGTCATTGCGAGCGAAGCGCGGCAATCCAGTCTTTTGTGCCCCTGATTGAAATGTGAAGGAAGAAACCATGTACGAACTCGGCGTTGTTTACCGCAACATCACCCGCGCGGACCGCGCAGCCGCTGACGGTCTGGCCGCATTGGGCTCCGCCACGGTGCACGAGGCCATGGGCCGTGTGGGCCTCATGAAGCCTTACATGCGGCCCATTTACCCGGGTGCGCAGGTGTCGGGCACGGCCGTGACGGTGCTGCTGCACCCCGGCGACAACTGGATGATGCATGTGGTGGCTGAGCAAATTCAGCCCGGTGACATCGTGGTTGCGGCCATCACGGCCGATTGCACCGACGGCTATTTCGGCGACTTACTGGCCACGTCTTTTCAGGCCCGAGGTGCACGCGCTTTGATCATCGACGCCGGGGTGCGCGATGTGAAAGAGTTGCAGAAGATGAATTTTCCAGTGTGGAGCAAAGCCATCAGCAGCAAGGGCTGCATCAAGGCCACCATCGGATCGGTCAATATTCCTGTGGTGTGCGCGGGCATGATCGTCAACCCCGGCGATGTGATTGTGGCTGACGACGACGGCGTGGTGTGTGTGCCCGCAGCCCGTGCGGTGCAAACACTTGAGGCGGCGCAAAAGCGTGAAAGCTTTGAAGGCGAAAAACGCGCCAAGCTGGCTTCTGGCGTGCTGGGTCTGGACATGTACAAGATGCGCGAGCCGCTGGCGGCCGCAGGTCTGAAATACATCGATTGAGGAGACGAGATGAGCCAAGCCATGGACAAACCCACGTCGGGTGACTTCACCAAAACCGCAGGCTGGATGGACTGGTACACCGGTCCGTCTAAGCCGCGTTTCCAACTGCCAGCGGGTGCAGTCGATGCACATTGCCATGTGTTTGGCCCGGGCGCCGAGTTCCCGTATGCGCCTGAGCGCAAATACACGCCCTGCGATGCTTCCAAGCATCAGCTGTACGCGCTGCGGGACCACCTGAGGTTTGAGCGCAACGTGGTGGTGCAAGCCACTTGCCACGGCGCCGACAACCGCGCCATGGTGGATGCCCTGGTCAACTCCAACGGCAAGGCGCGTGGCGTGGCCACGGTCAAGCGCAGCGTGACGGACGAAGAAATCCAGGCCATGCATGACGCGGGTGTGCGCGGCGTGCGGTTCAATTTCGTCAAGCGTTTGGTGGATTTCACACCCAAGGACGAGCTGATGGAAATTGCCAGCCGCATCCAGAAATGGGGCTGGCATGTGGTCATTTATTTCGAGGCGGTGGACTTGCCCGAGCTGTGGGACTTCTTCACCGCACTGCCGACCACCGTGGTGGTGGACCACATGGGCCGTCCAGATGTGTCGCTGCCTGTGGATGGTCCCCAGTTTGCATTGTTCCAGAAGTTCATGCGCGAACATGAAAACGTGTGGAGCAAGGTATCCTGCCCGGAGCGTTTGTCGGTCACTGGCCCCAAGGCACTGGACGGTGAGCAAAACGCCTACCAGGACGTGATCCCCTTTGCCAAGCGCATCGTGGAGGAGTTTCCCGACCGCGTGCTCTGGGGTACCGACTGGCCACACCCCAACTTGAAAGACCACATGCCCGACGACGGTTTGCTGGTCGACTTCATCCCACACATTGCAGCTACGCCGGAGCTGCAGCGCAAGCTGCTGGTGGACAACCCGATGCGGCTTTATTGGCCTGAGGTCACCCGTTGAGTGTCATCGCGGGGAGCGCAACGACGTGGCGATCCAGTCTTCATGAACCCGTGAGCTTTCGAGGAAAAACATGGCTTTAGACAAACCCTACACCGACGTGCCTGGCACGATCATCTTTGACGCAGAGCAATCGCGCAAAGGCTATTGGCTCAACCAGTTCTGCATGTCGCTGATGAAGGCCGAAAACCGCGAAAGGTTCAAGGCCAACGAGCGCGCTTACCTGGACGAGTGGGCTATGACCGAAGAGCAAAAGCAGGCCGTGTTGGCGCGTGACCTTAACTGGTGCATGCGCACGGGCGGCAATATTTACTTTTTGGCCAAGATCGGCGCGACCGACGGCAAGAGTTTTCAACAAATGGCAGGCTCCATGACAGGCATGACCGAAGAGGAATACCGCAACATGATGATTACAGGTGGCCGCAGCGTGGAAGGCAACCGTTACATTGGCGAAAACGGTGACGCGCAAGCGCAGAACCAGCCACAAGGCGCAGCCCGGCAACACGCCAGCGCAGCTGGAAAGAAAGCATAACCATGGCCAAAATCACCGCATCCGTTTTCACCTCGCATGTGCCTGCCATTGGCGCAGCCATGGACTTGGGCAAGACACAAGAAGACTACTGGAAGCCGCTGTTTGCAGGCTATGACTTCTCCAAGCAATGGATGAAGGACAACCAGCCTGACGTGATCTTCTTGGTGTTCAATGACCACGCAACAGCTTTCAGCTTGGACATGATCCCGACCTTTGCGATTGGCACGGCGGCCGAGTACACGCCGGCCGACGAAGGTTGGGGACCACGCCCAGTGCCCACGGTCAAGGGTCATCCTGAGCTGGCCTCGCACATCGCGCAATCGGTCATTCAGCAGGACTTTGACCTGACCATCGTGAACAAGATGGACGTGGACCACGGCCTCACGGTGCCCCTGTCGTTGATGTGCGGCGAGCTGGACCCGGTGAAAGACGCCTGGCCTTGCCCGGTGATCCCGTTCGCCGTCAATGTGGTCCAGTACCCCGTGCCCAGTGGCCAGCGCTGCTTCAACTTGGGTCAGGCGATTCGCCGTGCGGTGGAGAGCTACGACGAAGACATCAATGTGCACATTTGGGGCACCGGCGGCATGAGCCACCAGTTGCAGGGCGCGCGTGCGGGCCTGATCAACCGCGAGTGGGACAATGCCTGGCTCGACAAGCTGATCAACGACCCGTTGGCCTGCGCCCAGACACCGCATATCGACTACGTGCGCGAAGCCGGCAGCGAAGGCATCGAGCTGGTCATGTGGCTGATTGCCCGTGGCGCGATGAGCGACATCAACCATGGCCAAGCCACCGGTCCTGCACCCAAGCTGCGTCACCGCTTCTACCATGTGCCCGCCAGCAACACGGCGGTGGGGCATGTCATTTTTGAGAACGCGTAAATTTCTGGAGTCATCACCATGAGCAAAACCATCAAAGTCGCCTTGGCGGGCGCTGGTGCCTTTGGCATCAAACACCTGGACGGCATCCAGAACATCGACGGCGTGGAAGTCGTCTCGTTGATCAGCCGTGACATCGAAAAAACCAAGGAAGTGGCTGCCAAATACGGCATTGGTCACGTCACCACCGATCTGAACGAGTCGCTTGCTTTGAAGGAAGTCGACGCCGTCATTCTGTGCACGCCCACCCAGATGCACGCCAGCCAGACCTTGGCTTGCCTGAAGGCCGGTAAGCATGTGCAGGTCGAGATTCCGCTGTGCGATGTGTACAAGGAAGGCCAGGAAGTCTTGCGCGTTCAAAAGGAAACCGGTCTGGTGGCCATGGTGGGCCACACCCGCCGCTTCAACCCGAGCCACCAGTGGGTGAACCACAAAATCAAGGCCGGTGAGTTCAATATCCAGCAGATGGATGTGCAGACCTACTTCTTCCGCCGCACCAATATGAACGCCCTGGGTCAGCCCCGCAGCTGGACCGACCACCTGCTTTGGCACCACGCGGCCCACACGGTGGACCTGTTTGCTTACCAGTGCGGCAGCCCTATCGTCAAAGCCAATGCAGTGCAAGGCCCGATCCACCCCACGCTGGGCATTGCCATGGACATGAGTATCCAGCTCAAGGCCGCCAATGGCGCGATCTGCACTTTGTCACTCAGCTTCAACAACGATGGCCCGCTGGGCACTTACTTCCGCTACATCGGCGACACCGGTACCTACCTGGCCCGTTACGACGATCTGTACACCGGCAAGGAAGAAAAGATCGATGTGTCGCAAGTGGCGGTGTCGATGAATGGTATCGAGCTGCAAGACCGTGAGTTCTTTGCCGCCATCCGCGAAGGACGCGAGCCCAATTCGAGCATCGCGCAGGTGCTGCCGTGTTACCAGGTCCTGCACGATCTGGAGCAGCAACTGGCGTGAGCGCTTTGACGCCTGCTGACGAACGCCAGCATCTGACAGTTTTGGGTCTGGCAGGTTTTGCCAGCATGGCATCGATGCGCATCTGCGACCCGATGCTGGTGGTATTAGGCCAAGAGTTCCAGGTCAGCACGGGCGATGCGTCGGCGGTGGTCTCGGTGTTTGCCGTGGCCTACGGCGTTTTGCAGTTGTTTTATGGCCCGCTGGGCGAGCGCTTTGGCAAGCTGCGGGTGGTGTCGATGGCAGTCTCGGCCTGCGCGCTGTTCAGCGCCATCACGGCCCTGTCCGTCAACCTCTCCATGTTGGTCATCATGCGCGGCTTCATGGGGGCTGCAGCGGCGGGCATCATCCCCTTGTCCATGGCCTGGGTGGGCGACCAAGTTCCTTATGAACGCCGTCAGGAAACCCTGGCCAAACTCATGAGTGCCACGGTGCTGGGCATGATGAGCGGGCTGTGGTTTGGGGGCTTTGCGGCCGACACGGTGGGTTGGCGCGGTGCTTTTGTGTTGCTGTCCGTCATGTTTGCTGTAGCGGCTGCACTGCTGCTGCGCCGCTTGCATCGCCAGACGCAGCCGTTGAACGTGACCACGCCGGGCTTGTGGGCAGCTTTTCGCCTGACCGGACAGCTTTTGGCAACACCTCGCGTGCGTTGGATTTTGATGGTCACAGCTGCCGAGGGCGCCTTGGTGTTCGGGGCCATGGCCTTCATGCCCACGCATTTGCACCAGCAGTTCGGTTTGAGCGTGGTGGCCGCGGGCTCGGTCATGATGCTGTACGGCGTGGGTGGTTTGCTCTACAGCCAGATGGCGCGGCGCTGGCTGGCCTGGTTGGGTGAGCGTGGCCTGGTGCGAACCGGGGCCGCTTTGGTGGCGGTGGGTTTGCTGGTGCTGGCTTGGGGAAGCGGCGTGTGGTTGGGCATGTTGGCGTGCCTGATGACGGGGTTGGGCTTTTATATGCTGCACAACACGCTGCAGGTGCAAGCCACGCAAATGGCGCCTGCTGCACGCGGCTCGGCTGTGACCTTGTTTGCCTGCTCGCTTTTTTTTGGCCAATCCACCGGTGTCTTGCTCATGGCGCAAAGTGTGGACATGGGCTGGCTGACTTATGCCTTCACCGCAGCAGCCCTCGGTGTATCGGGCCTGGGCGTGTGGGTCTACCGTCTGGTGGGGCGGCACTGATTTCATTCAATTTGAAGCGATAAGATCGGTTTCTGAAACCAGGAAACCTGACATGCCCGATCCGACCCTCGACCGTTATGCCGTCATTGGCAACCCCATCGAACAAAGCAAATCCCCATTCATCCACACGGCGTTTGCGCAGGCCATCGGCCAGAGCATCGACTACACCAAGTTGTTGGCCCCATTGGGTGGCTTTGCGGCCGTGGTGGACGCATTTCGTGCCAATGGCGGGCGCGGCATGAATGTGACCGCGCCCTTCAAGCTCGATGCTTTTGCCTACGCGACCGACTTGGCGCCCAGCGCGCAGATGGCCGGGGCGGTGAACGCGATGAAGTTCGAGGGTGACAAGGTGTATGCCGAAAACTTTGATGGCGTGGGTTTGGTGCGCGATTTGGTGCACAACCTGAAATGCCCATTGCAGGGGCGGCGTGTGTTGATTCTGGGGGCTGGAGGCGCCACGCGAGGTGCTTTGCTGCCCCTTTTGGCCGAGCAGCCGAGTGAGTTGGTGATTGTTAACCGCACCGTCGTCAAAGCGCAGGAATTGGCCGCACTGGCACAGCAGCACAGCGCGGTACAGGTGCCGGTTTTGGGTCTGGGTTATGACGCTGTGCAGGGGGCCTTCGATGTAGTGCTCAACGCCAGCTCCTCCAGCCTCAGGGCTGAGTTGCCGCCCTTGTCTGCCGATGTTTTTGCACCGGGCTGCCTGGCTTATGACCTGACCTATGGCAAAGGCCTCACCCCGTTCCTGCAGTTGGCCCAACAGGCCGATGTGACACGCTTGGCCGACGGTGTGGGCATGCTGGCCGAGCAAGCCGCTGAGGCGTTTGCCTGGTGGCGTGGCGTGCGGCCCGACACCACGGCCGTCATCGCGCAATTGACGGTACCGCTCGCCTGATGTTTTGTAACAGGCCCGCTCATTTGATGGGCATGCACTTGGGTGCAGACTTGGCAGAAGGGTGTACGCACAAGGGTTCGTGAAAATATACCAATGGCTACATGGCGCTGCGTGCGTGCATGTCAGACCATGGACAAAGGTGTAAGCAGGTGGCATGTGACCTTACTTTTGGTAACCGCATGCGGCTTGGGCCGACGCCAGAATTTGTCCATCGTTTTTCATGGAGATCAGCATGCGCACACACAAGCCAGCCCGTTTATTCACAACCCTGTCGTGGACCAGCCTGGGGTTATTGACCACAGGGCTCATCGCGTGCGGCGGCGGTGGAGGCGGCTCATCTTCCACCGGCACACTCAAGCTCGCCATGACCGATGCACCTGCTTGCGGTTATGACCATGTTTATGTCACGGTCAACAAAATCCGGGTCCACCAAAGCGCCACGGCCGATGGCTCGGAGTTGTTGGGTTGGAGCGAGTTGAGCATCCCGGCGCAACGAATCGATTTGTTGTCGCTGACCAATGGCGTGTTGCAGGAGTTGGGCAGCTTGCCCTTGCCTGCGGGCACTTACCAGCAAGTGCGATTGGTGCTGGCCGATAACCCATCCAGCCCGTCCACCTCGAACCCGCTCGCCAACGCGCTCGTGCTGTCGGGCAGCACGAGCGAAGTGCCGCTGAGCACGCCCAGCGGCCAGCAAAGCGGCTTCAAACTGAAGGCGCGTTTCGATGTGCAAAGCGGTCAAGTGGCCGACATGGTTTTGGACTTTGACGCCTGCCGCTCTATCGTCAAGGCCGGCGGCTCCGGGCGCTATAACCTCAAACCCGTTGTCGCTGTGATTCCGCGCCTGACCACGGCCATCGAAGGCTATGTCGACCCATCGATCGCGGCCAATGTGGTGGTCTCCACGCGAGACCCCGACAACAACTTGCGCGCCACGGTGCCCAACCCCACCACGGGTAAGTTCACTTTGGCGTACTTACCTGAAAACACCAACTACACCGTGGTGGTGGCCGGTCAGAACCTGACCACAGCTGCGATCACCAATGTGCCGGTGTCCCTGGCCACGGGCGTCACGGCACTGAGCACGGCGCAGACCGCCATCTTGCCCGCCGCTTCAGACATGGCCTCGGTGGGCGGTGTCGTCACCAACAACGCCAACGTGCTGCTCACCGATGCTGAAGTGTCTGCACGCCAGACCCTGAGCACAGGTCAGGTGCTGGATGTGGCATCGACAGGGGTCGATGCGGTGGGTGCCGATTACAGCCTGAGCCTGCCTTTGGCTGCAGCCGTGAAAGCGCCATTTGTTGCAGGCACGCCCTTGAGCTTCAGCACCGACAGCATGGTGGCAGGGCGCTACAACGTGACCGGCATCGCCACTGGCTACACCACCCAAAGCACAGACCCTGTGCTCAATTTGGGTGTGGCGGGTAGCACGACACAGAAAAATCTGGTGCTGACGCCCTGAGTTGGTACTTTGGCGCGCCTGTGCTGGGCAGCGCCTGTAGAAAGCGGATGGGTGCTTTTTTTGAGGCGATCTATACTCAACGAATGAACCAATTGGTACATTCCGACAAAAGCACGGGAGTCGAGACGGCGCCGGGTAGGGAATCGGGTCGCACCAATGACCCGGCCCGCACCATGGCCGAAATCCTCCAGGTGGCCACGCACGAGTTCGCCGACAAGGGCCTCACAGGGGCACGCATCGACGCCATTGCGGCGGCCACGCGCACCAGCAAGCGCATGATCTATTACTACTTCGGCAGCAAGGACGGCCTGTACCTGGCGGTGCTCGAAGAGGCCTACCGGCGTATGCGCGCTATCGAGTCCGATCTGCACCTGGACGACCTGCCGCCGATGGATGCTTTGAAAAAGCTGGTGGAGTTCACCTACGACCACCACCGCGACAACGAGGATTTCATCCGGCTGGTGATGAACGAGAACATCCAACGCGGGGACTATCTGCGCAAAAGCCAGAGCATTCAGGCGCTCAACACCAACGCGATTGCTTCGGTGAAAGCGGTGTATGACCGGGGTGTGGCGCAGGGCGTTTTCCGGGCGGGGCTGGACCCGGTGGACATCCATTCGGCGATTTCGGCTTTCACGTTCTTCAATGTGTCCAACCGGCACACCTTTGGCTTGATCTTTCAAGACCGCGCCAGCCAGGACAAGGCCAATACGCTCAAGCGGGTCCATGTGGTTGAACTCATCCAACGCTTTGTCAGTCATGCCGTAGCGGCATAACTGCTAGCGACCAGGGGATTTTGGCTATGCGGGTAAATACTGATCTTGAAAAACTAACCAGTTCGTACATTATGGTTAGTCCTTTTCTGGAGTTGTGCGGTGGTTCAAAAATTCATTGACGGGTTTTGCAAAGCCCTGAACGTGGTCATTGCGGCGTGCTTGGCCGTGATGGTGGTGCTCGTGTTCGGCAACGTGGTCATGCGCTATGGCTTCAACTCGGGCATCACCTTGTCAGAAGAGTTGTCACGCTGGTTGTTTGTCTGGATGACGTTCATGGGCGCGATCATCGCCCTGAAAGACCACGGACATCTGGGCACCGACATGCTGGTGGGCAAGCTCGGTCCAGCGGGTAAAAAGTTCTGTCTGGCCCTCTCCTACCTGGCCATGTTGTTCATTTGCTGGCTGCTGTTCAGCGGCGCCTACCAGCAAGCCATGATCAACCTGGACAGCACCAGTGCCGTGATGGAAGTCTCGATGGCCTGGATTTATGCACCCGGTGTGGTGTTTGCGGTGCTGGGCGGTTTGATCTTGTTGACCGAACTGCTGCGCTTGCTCACGGGGCAAATGCGCGACGAAGACCTGGTCATGATCCAGGAATCCGAAGAGTCGCCGCACGGCGCAGACAAAGCCTGAGCGCCAGGGAGACGGACATGACAATTGCCATTTTTGTTTTTTCATTGATCGGTGCGATGGCCATTGGCATCCCGATCGCGTTTTCTTTGCTGATCTGCGGTGTGGCCCTGATGTGGCATCTGGACATGTTCGATGCCCAGATCCTGGCGCAGAACCTGCTCGAAGGCTCCAACAGTTTTCCTTTGCTGGCGGTGCCATTCTTCATGCTGGCCGGTGAAATCATGAACGCGGGCGGCCTGTCGCGCCGCATCGTGAACTTTGCGATGGCTTGCGTGGGGCACATCAAAGGCGGTTTGGGTTACGTGACCATCATGGCGGCTGTGATCATGGCCGCCTTGTCGGGCTCTGCCGTGGCCGATGCGGCGGCGCTGTCGGCCTTGTTGTTGCCCATGATGGTCGCGGCAGGCCATGACCGGGCCCGCTCGGCCGGACTGATCGCTTCGGCTGGCATCATCGCCCCGGTCATCCCACCCAGCATCGGCTTTGTGATCTTTGGCGTGGCGGGCAATGTGTCCATCTCCAAGCTGTTCATGGCCGGTATCGTGCCCGGCATCCTGCTGGGTGCATCGCTGTGGATCACCTGGTGGTGGCTGGCGCGGCGCGAGGTGGTGCAAGTGCCGCCCCGCAAATCCATGGGCGAGATCCTGGTGGCCATGCGCGAGGCCACCTGGGCCTTGGTGTTGCCCTTGATCGTGGTGTTCGGTCTCAAGTTCGGCGTTTTCACACCCACCGAAGCCGCTGTGGTGGCGGCGGTGTACGCGCTGTTCATCTCCACCTTCATCTACCGCGAACTGGGTCTGAAAGATCTGTACCCCTTGTTTGTGAATTCGGCCAAGACCAGCGCGATCGTGATGTTTTTGGTGGCCGCAGCCATGGTTTCTGCCTGGCTGATCACGGTGGCCAACTTGCCCGCCCAGTTGATCGAGCTGTTGCAGCCTTTGCTGGACAGCCCACGCTTGCTGATGTTGACCATCATGGTCATCACCATGGTGGTGGGCACCGCGCTTGACATGACACCGACCATCCTGCTCTTGACGCCTGTGCTCATGCCTGTGGTCAAGGCCGCTGGCATTGACCCGGTTTACTTCGGCGTATTGTTCATCATCAACAATGCGATTGGTCTGATCACACCACCCGTGGGCACGGTGCTCAATGCGGTGGCGGGTGTCGGCAAAATCAGCATGGACGAAGTCACGCGCGGCGTGATGCCGTTCATGATCGCCCAATTCATCATCATGTTCGCCATGGTGGCGTTCCCGGCCTTGGTCATGGTGCCAGCCCGTTGGTTCTATTGATTCCTGGTTTGGTTGTCTGATCGGGTACGCCTGACGACCAACCCCTTGATGCACAGCGTACGTCCTTCACTTTTTTCTGGAGACATCTCATGAAACGTGTATTCATCCAATCCTTGATCGCCACCGTGGCCTTGGCCGCCATGGGCGTGGCATCCGCCCAAGACAAAACCATCAAGTTCGCCAACCAGAACGCAGCCGGTCACCCCATCGTGCTGGGCATGGAAAAGTTCAAGGAAATCGTCGAGAAAAATTCGGGCGGCAAGATCAAGGTCAATGTCTTCCCAGGCGGCGCACTGGGCAGCGACCAAGCCAACGTGTCCGCCATCCAGGGCGGCACCTTGGAGATGGCCTCCATGAACTCGGGCATCTTCGCCTCGCAGGTCAAGGAATTCGCGATTTTTGACTTCCCCTTCATGTTCGGTTCGGGCAAAGAAGCCGATGCGGCTGTGGATGGTGCGTTTGGCAAGAAACTGCACGCCAAGCTGGAAGACAAGGGCATCATCGGCCTGGGCTTTTATGAGCTGGGCTTTCGCAACATCACCAACAGCAAGCGCGCCATCAACAAGGTGGAAGACCTGGAAGGCCTCAAATTGCGCGTGATCCCCAACCCGATCAACGTGGACTGGGTCAAAGCCTTGGGTGCCAACCCCACACCGCTGCCATTCCCCGAGTTGTATGCGGCGCTGGAACAAAAGGCTGTGGACGGCCAGGAAAACCCCGTGGCCACCATCAACGGTGCCAAGCTGTACGAAGTGCAAAAGCACCTGGCCTTGACTGGCCACCAGTACAACCCTCAGTCGGTCATCATCAGCAAGAAGTTCTGGGAAAAGCTGTCGGCTGCCGAGAAGAAAATCGTGGCCGATGCTGCGACCGAGTCGGCCAAGTTCCAGCGCGAAAAAGCCCGCGCTTTGGAAGCCAGCATTCTGGACAACCTGAAGAAAAACGGCATGCAAGTGTCGCAACTGCCTGAGTCCGAAATGGCCAAGCTGCGCGACAAAATGCGCCCTGTGACCGCCAAGTACGGCGTGACTGTGGGCCAAGACCTGGTCAAGGAACTGCAAGCCGAAATCGAGAAAGTGCGCACAGCGTCCGCTGCGCCTGCCAAGAAGTCGGGCAAGTAATCGCCCGCCAAGGCTTCGCCGCGTGTGCGGCGAAGCCTTCTTTGTCTCTGAAAGGATTTGTCATGAAAGTCTTGATGCTGCACGGCGTGAACCACAACATGTTCGGCAAACGCGACCCCCAGCAATACGGCACCATCACCCTCGATGAAATCAATGCCAGTCTGCACAAGCTGGGCCAGGAATTGGGTGCCGAGGTCGAGTGCTATCAGACCAACCACGAAGGCGACATGTGCGAGCGCATTCACCAGGCTTACTTTGACAACGTCGACGCGGTGCTGATCAACGCCGGGGCCTGGACGCACTACAGCTATGCCATCCGCGATGCACTGGCCGTGCTGACCTGCCCTGTGGTGGAGTTGCACATGTCCAACATCCATGCCCGTGAAGAATTCCGCCACAAGTCGGTGTTTGCCGAAATCGTCAAAGGCCAAATCTGCGGCTTCGGCGCCGACAGTTATTTGCTGGCCTTGCGCGCTGGTGTTTCTGCGGCCAAAGCGGCCTGAATGAGCGACATTTTTATCCCATGATCAACGGCTACACCGAACTCATCGCCCACATTGGCTATCCCACGCACACCTTCAAGTCGCCGATGATCTACAACCCGTACTTTGAAGAGGCGGGCATCAACGCGGTGGTCGTGCCGATGGGTTGCAAGAGCGACAACTACCCTGTGTTCCTGAAGTCGGTGTTCACGCTGGAGAACATCCGGGGCGCTTTGATCACCATGCCGCACAAGGTCACCACGGTGGGCTTGCTCGACGAGGTCACGGCCACTGTGCGCGTGGCCGGTGCCTGCAACGCGGTCAAACGTCTGCCCGATGGTCGCCTGGTGGGCGACATGTTCGACGGTGCGGGTTTTGTGCGGGGTGTGCAACGCAAAGGTGTTGACCTGACCGGCCAACGCGTGCTGGTGGTGGGCACGGGCGGTGTGGGCTGCGCCATTGCGGCGTCTTTGGCGGGTGCGGGCATTGCCGCCATCAGCCTGTTTGACGTGAACACGGCCAGCTGTGAGGCCCTGGCCCAGCGCCTGAAAACCCACTGTCCCCAAATTGACGTGCAAACCGGCTCCAACGATCCGGCGGGGCATGATCTGGTGGTCAACGCCACGCCCATGGGCATGAACGAAGGCGATCCGTTGCCCCTGGATGTGACGCGCCTGTCGCCCGACACCTTTGTGGGCGAAGTCGTGATGAAGGCCGAGACCACCGCATTTTTGGCGGCAGCGCAGGCACGCGGCTGCCGAACCCAGGTGGGCACCGACATGTTGTACGAGCAAATCCCGGCGTATCTGGAATACTTCGGCTTGCCAACCACCACTGCCGATGTGTTGCGCCGTGTGGCGCGGTTGAGTTATTGAGCCCTGACCCCTCGAAAACGAGCGTCTGACTGGAGCCCCGAGATGACCCTGAACAAAGTTGACCGCGAAGCCGTGCCCGAGATGCCCAACCGCTTGGGTATTGCTGGCATTGAGTTCATCGAATACGCCACCAGCCGCCCGCAAGCGTTGGGCCAGGTGCTTGAAAACATGGGCTTTCGCCCGGTGGCCCGCCACCGCTCGCGTGAGGTCACCTTGTACCGCCAGGGCAGCATGAACCTGGTGGTCAATGCCAGCCCGGACGATGCCCGCGTCAGCAGCACCGTGGACGGCCAGCCTGTCATCTCGGCGGTGGCCTTCCGTGTTCAGGATGCCCTGAAGGCACACACCCGTTGCCTGGACCTGGGGGCCTGGAGTGTGGGCAGCCACGCGCAAGCGATGGAGTTGCACATCCCCGGCATCCACGGGCCGGGCAGCAGCCGTTTTTACTTTGTGGACCGTTGGCAAGAGTTTTCCATCTACGACATCGACTTCAAACCCATCCCGACGGTGGACCCGAATCCCCCTGCGCTGGCGGGCATGAGTTACTTTGGGGTGGTGCAGTACATCGGTGCTGCGCGCAGCGCCGACTGGCAGACCTATTACGAACACATGTTCGACTTCAGCGCCATTCCCGACGAAGAGCGCTTTGGCATCTTGCCCAAAGGCAAGCTGATGAAAAGCCCTTGCGGCACATTCCTGTGGCAACTGGTCGAGCCCGAGCCCTGGATGGACGGTGACGACAGCCCCGAGTGCTTGCAGCGCATCGGCTTTGGCGTGGCCGATGTGGGGCAGGCCGTGACCGCCCTCAAGGCCCGTGGCGTGGAGTTTGTCGAGTCGACGCGCTTGCACCCCGAAGACAGGGGGGCGCTGACCCGCGCGGCACTGGGCTCTGTCGCTTTCGAACTCGTCCACCAGTAAAAAGGAAAGCCGGTATGAACTTGCTCGACGGCTACGGCATGGATACCATCACCATGGCCGGCACGCTGGAGGCCAAACTGGCCGCCATGAAGGGGGCTGGTTTTTCTCAGGTGATGCTGATGGCCCGTGATCTGGTCACACACCCTGGTGGCGTTCAGGCCGCTGTGGCGGCAGTGAAGGCCAGCGGCATGCGGCCGACCGGCTTTCAGGTGCTGCGTGACTTTGAGGGCCTGTCGGGGCATCTGCACAGCTACAAACTGGACATCGCCAAGGCCATGCTCGAGATGTGTGCGGCTACCGGAAGCCAGGTCTTGCTGGCTTGCTCGTCCACCTCGCGCCACGCCACGCAGGACCTGGACGCCATTGCAGCCGATCTGAAAAAACTCGCCATGCTGGCCGTGCCCTGGGGCATCAAGGTGGCCTATGAAGCTTTGTCATGGGGCCGCACCGTCAACGAATTCACCACCAGCTGGGATGTGGTGTGCCGCGCCGATTGCCCCAATCTGGGCATCGGCATCGACTCCTTCCACATCTTCGCGGCCAAGACCGAGCTGGACGCCATCGAGGCTTTGGACCCAGCCAAGATTTTTCTGGTGCAACTGTCGGATTTCATGTGGCAGGAAACCCCCACCTTTGAAGAGCGCATGACCACGGCCCGCACCTTCCGCGTGTTCCCGGGCGAGGGCGTGCACAGCGAACAACTGGCCGATCTGGTGCTGCGGCTGGACCGCATTGGCTATCGGGGTGACTACAGCTTTGAAGTCTTCAACGACGACTATCAGCAGTTGCCGCTGGAGACGGTGGCCGAACGCGCCCGGCGCAGTGCCATTTGGCTGCATCAGGATGTGTTGCACAAATCGGCACCGCTGCCGCAGTGGACTCGCCGCCAAGAGGGCTGACAAAGCAGCCGGCATACGACATACGGCCTGCAGGGCTATGGCGGGGCAGGCCTGGGCCAAGCGGTGCCGCAGTGCAATCATGGGCTGAGCCCCTAGCCAACGGGTTTGATCAATTGCCTGGCCAGGGTCACCACCACCGGCCCCAGCAGGACCGTCAGCAAAGACGGGAACACGCAAAAGATCAGCGGAATCAGCAGCTTGACGGGCAATTTTGCCGCCGCTTCTTCGGCACGCAGGCGGCGCTGGGTGCGCAAGGCATCCGAATGGACCTGTAAGGACTCGGACACGCTGGTGCCAAAGCGGTCGGCTTGGATCAGCATGGACACCAGGGCATCGATGTCTTTGAGGCCGATGCGCACCGACAAATGGCGCAGCGCGTCCGCGCGAGACGAACCCGCTCGCAAGGCCATGCCGGTCAAGGCAAACTCTTCTGACAATTCGGGTCGGGCCTGGCGAATTTCCCGCCCCACGCGTTCCATGGCGGCGTCCAGGCCCAGGCCCGCTTGCACGCAAACCCGCAGCAAATCCAGAGCGTCCGGAAAGGCGTGCAACAAAGCCCTTTGGCGGCGACGCACCTGCATGTTCAAGACCCAATCTGGCAGGTAGTAACCCGTGGCGGCGCCCAGCAGCAATGGCACAAAGCGCGGTAGGCCTTGCGGATGCCAAGGGCTGATTTCCACCAGAGCCCAGGCGATCACGGGCAGCACCAGGGTCAGCAGTGTCTTGCAGGTGAAGTAAATTTGCAGCGCTGCAGGCGAGCGCCAACCGGCATGCCAAAAGCGGACCCGCAACGCCGAGGGCGTTTCATCGTCACCGCCCGACATGGCCGCGGTCCAGGGGCTGAGCCACAGAAGCCAGGCGACAAGCCGTTCTTGCAAGCTGTGCCAGGGTGATGGGCGGCCTGAGGCGAGAGAGGGCTTCAATTGCGCCAGGCGCTCCTTGCCGGGGTCCGGCAACCAACGGACCAGCACGGCATAGCTGATGCTGACCACCAGGGCAAAAATGAGCGCGGCAAAAACAAGCGGGGTGAGTGTCATGGGGTGTTCCGCAAAGAAGTAGGGTATCGCGACATCACACGCGGATCTGGATCAGATTCCACATCCACAAGATGCCGATGGCCATCAGGGTCAAGGAGAAATAAACCAGCTGCAAACCCATGGGGTCGGTCCACAGCTTGGAGATGAAGCCAGGATTGAGCAAGGTCATGAAGGCGGCCAGCGCAAAGGGCAGGACCGACAGCACGATGGCCGAGATGCGTCCTTCGGCCGACAAAACACGCACCACACCCGCAATCTTCTGTCGTTCCCGGATCAGGTTGGCGGTGTTTTTCAAAATGTCCGCCAGGTTGCCGCCCGTTTCACTCTGGATCACCACGGCCACCACAAAATAGCGCACATCGTCGCTGGCCACCCGTGTCGATAAGGCTTGCAGTGCCTGGGCGGTGCCTACGCCGAAATTGATTTCTTCGAACACGGTCCGCAATTCATGGGACAGCGGGGGAGGGCTGTCCTTGGCGGCCAAGTGCAGGGCACTGGTGAAGGCATGGCCTGCTTGCATCGAGCGGGCGATCAGGTCCAAAGCGTCAGGCAGCGCTTGTCCGATCAGCGCCATGCGCTGGCTGCGGCGGTGCTGCAGCCAGGCCATCAACACCAGCACCGCCAAGGTGGCCAGCGCCATGGTCAGCACCGCAGGCCAGGCCAATTGGGTGCCCACAGCCAAGGCCAGCAACACCAGCCCCAAGGCCAGTGCCAGCACTTGTGCCACGCGCCAGGTCAGCCCGGTTTGCAATAAAAAATGGTCCAAAGGCACTGTGCCTGGGATGCTGCGAAGCCAACGGTCCAGGGCCGGTGCCGTGCTGAACAAACGCTCTTGGCGCAGCTTCAGGGTCGGATCGGTTTGCAGGTTCTGATGAACAGGTTTCAGTCGTTGCGACAGTGCCCGCCGACGGGGATCCAGGTACTGCCGCCACAGGCCGTACAGCCCCCACACCAACCAGCCGGCACTCAGGCCGGCCAGGCTCAGAAAGGTCCAGTAAAGCGAGTCCATGCTTCAGCTCCAGCGGTGTGTGGGTTCAAACAAATCGTCGCTCAGCGCGATGCCCCGGGTGCTCAGGCGCTGGGCAAATTTGGGCCGGATACCGCTGGCCACAAACTGCCCTTGCACCGCACCGTTGGCGGCCAGCCCGGTTTGCTGAAAGGCAAAAATCTCCTGCATGCTGATCACGTCGCCCTCCAGCCCGGTGATTTCTTGCAGGCTGGTGACTTTGCGTTGACCGTCGGACAAGCGCGAGACCTGGATCACCACCGACAGGGCAGCGCTGATTTGCTGACGCATGGCACGCGACTCGGCCTTCAGGCCCGCCATTCCCAGCATGTGCTCGAGTCGCGTGAGCGCGTCGCGTGGTGAGTTGGCGTGGATGGTGGTCATGGAGCCATCGTGACCGGAGTTCATGGCCTGCAGCATGTCCAGCACCTCGCTGCCACGTACTTCGCCCATGATGATGCGATCGGGCCGCATGCGCAGGCTGTTGCGCAGCAAGTCGCGCTGCGAGATTTCGCCTTTGCCCTCAATGTTGGCGGGCCGTGACTCCATGCGCACCACATGCGGCTGCTGCAGCTGCAATTCGGCCGCGTCTTCGATGGTGATGATGCGCTCATCCGCTGGGATGCTGGACGACATCACATTGAGCAAGGTGGTCTTGCCACTGCCCGTGCCGCCTGACACCAGCAGGTTCACGCGCGCCTTGACCAAGCCCTGAATCAATTCGGCCATGCCGGCTGTGAAAGCCCCGGCCTTGATCAGGTCCTGCACCGTGAAAGGCACGACTGCAAATCGGCGAATAGACAGCAAGGGCCCGTCAATCGCCAGCGGCGGGATGACGGCATTGACACGTGAACCATCGGGCAGACGGGCATCCACCATGGGGCTCATCTCGTCCACGCGCCGCCCGATGCGCGACACAATGCGGTCAATCACGCGCAGCAAATGCGCATCGTTGTCAAACTGGATGTCGGTGGCCATGATCTTGCCGCGCCGCTCGGCAAACACCTGAAAAGGTCCATTGACCAAAATGTCCGACACCGTCGGGTCCGATAACAAGGGCTCGATCGGGCCCAAGCCCAGCATCTCGTCCTGAATGGCCTGGATGATCATCCTTCTCTCGGTTTCGTTCACCGCCAGGTTGTGCGTGGCAATCAGACTTTCGGTCAGGGTTTTCAGCTCAGCGCGCAGGCGCTCTGGCGACATGCTTTCCATGCGTTGCCAATCCATGAGAGCCAAAATTTCCTGGTGGATTTGGGTTTTGATCTCATCCACGCGCACAGCGGAGGAGCGCCCGTTCAACGGCGTCTGACTGGGACTGAGCAAGGCCACCATTGGGGTGGATTTCTCAAATTGGGATCGCAAATTGAGGTTCACTGAACACTCCTGTGGTGAGAGGTCGGGGTTGTTGAGGGCCTGGCTTTTTCGAAAGGGGTCAAGCCGCTTTGCTGATCCAGCGTTGCATCCAATGTCGTGGTTTGGGCGCTCGGGTGTCCAGCACATCTCCTGTGCTTTCGCGCAAGGCGTGCATCACAGCGTTGTGGGCATGCACCGCCGACAGGGGTTGCCCCGTGTGCAGCGCCTCGTTCACCCATTGCGGGTTGTGGGGAATGGTTTGGCTGACTTTCAGACCCACGGTCTTTTCCAGATCACTCAGGCTCACCCAGCCGTCGGGCGCGAAGCGATTGACCAGCAGGCGCAGCTTGTCTTCTTGGCAACCGAGCGAGCGCAGCATGCTCACCAGCCGCTGGGCATCGCGCACATCGGGCGTGTTGTTTTGCATCACGATGTAGACCACATCGGCCATGTCGAGGACTTTCAGCGACAAAGCGTTCAGGTTGCGCGGCAAGTCCACGATGACTTGCTTGTGCAGGTTGCGCACCAGGGCCAACACTTTTTCAATGTCGTGTGCGCTGATCGCCATGGCGCTTTCCAAGTCTTGCGGCGCGGCCAGCAGGTTCAGCTGCGGTGTGACCGCATGCAGGCAACTGCTCAGCAGCTGGGCATCCAAACGATCGATCTGCCGGGTCAGGTCGCTCAAAGTGTTTTTGTTGGCACCGCTGCCCAGGTAAAAGGAGGCGTCGCCAGATTGCAGGTCCAGGTCCACAAATGCGCATGAAAGCTTGTGTTCATCGGCCATGATGTAGGCCATATTGGCCGCCACAAAACTGGTGCCGGTACCGCCTTTGCAGCCTATGAAGGCGACCAGCCGGGCCGGTGTCGCCGCGGTTGCACTGTGGGGCACGATCGTCAGGCTGTCGGACCAACGCCCCAGGCTGAGGGCCAGATCTTGTGGCGGCGGGGGCAGCGGCAGCAGCTCGCGCACGCCGGCCCGCATGGCGCGCATCAACAAGGCTTTGCTGCTGTCTTCACTGAACAACAGCACATTCAGTTGCGGTCGACTGCGCAGCCAGGTCTCCAGCGCGGTCAAATCTTCGGCCAATTGGCTGGGTATGCTGTCCAGCAACAAGATGCCGCTGTCGATGCCGTTGAGCAAAGGCAGCAAGGCTTGGCCGGGCGGGCGCAAGGCCGCACTTTGCAGGGGCAGCTTGCTTTGCAAGACGCTGCTGCGCAGGGTGTTCAGCAAGCTTTCATCGGATGCAATCACAAAGGTGGACATGTGTGGCCTTTCTATCGAGCGCTGGCCGAGCCCAAACCGATGTTGAACACCGGTGCGGGCGCTGGCGGGCTTTTGAAACTGTCCTGGTAACGCGTCACAGCCGCATGGGCCGCCACGCCATCGGTTTCGGGCTGTGGGCTGGGGTGGTGTTGGCGCATGCGCTCGCGCATGCTGTCCGACATGGGGCCCTGCATATCGGCCATCGAGCCCATGTGACCCATGGGGCAGCCTGCTGCACCCATCGGATGCATGCAAGCTGCGGGCGTGCTGTTCAGGGTTTGCTGTGTTTGCGCTTTTTTGACGGCGTCGCCAAATCGCTGGTCAACGGCTGTGGGCGCCGTGTTGCAGGCGGCCAGAGTCAGGCCAAGCAAGCTGCTGGTTAGCCAGCGCAGCGGGGCATGGGAGGTGTTGAGGGGCATGAAAGTCTCCTGGCTCAGTTGGCGGGGTGGTGGGCTGCTGCCGAGGGCTGCGCTGCTGGGGGCTTTGCAGGCGGTGGCGACTGGCCTTCGAGTTGGCCGTTGAGGAAAAACTCGGTGCGCGTGGGCTGGATGTAAGCGTCGGTGGGCAAGGCGTAGTCCGGCGGCAACACCTTGGCCAACCGCGGTGTCACCACAAACAACAGCTCGGACTTCTCGGTTTGGAACGCGCTGCTGCGGAACAGGGCACCCAGCACAGGCAGTTCGCCCAGCACCGGGAAGGCCTTGATGGCTTCGGTGACATTGTTCTTGACCAAGCCCCCGATGGCGAAACTCTCGCCATCGCGCAGCTGCACGGTGGTCGAGGCGCGGCGGGTGGTGATCGAGGGCAGCAGGCTGCTTTGGTCACCCAAGCCCTTCACCGTGGTGCCCACTTGCGAGAGTTCCGAGACCTCCGGCGTCACGCGCAGGTTGATCAGGCCATCTTCCAGCACCGTGGGCAAAAAGCGCAGGCCCACGCCAAACTCTTTTTCTTCCAGCGTGATGGTGGTGCTGCCCGTGGAGCTGGTTTGGGGCACGGGGATGAAAATCTTGCCGCCCGCCAGGAAGGAGCCTTCCTGGCCGCTGACGGCGGTGATGGTCGGCTCGGCCAGCACCTTGACCAGACCTTTTTTCATTTCGGCCGTGAGCGTGATGACGCTGCGCCCATTGGCCCGGGTGGCGGTGATGGCGGTGGCGCCCTCGCTCAGGAATTGCGACAGCAAGTTCACCGAGGTGTTGCCGACGGCGCGTGTCAGGTTCAGGTCCACGCCCAGCTCATCGAGCAAGCTCTTGGAGACTTCGGCCACCTTGACCTCCAGCATGACTTGCTGTGCACCATGCACCCGCAGCATGTTGATGACTTTCTTGCCACCGTTGAAAGCTTCGGTGAGGGCCATCAAGCGCTGCACTTTCATGCCGTCGCTTACGCGGCCGCTCAGCACCAGGCTGTCGTTCACCGTGTCCACACGCAGGTTTTCGGTGCTGGGCACATATTCGCGCAGCTTCGCATGCAGCGTGTCGGTGTCGGCGCCGACCGTGATGTCACGCAAGCTGGTGCTGCCTTGTGCGGTCCAGACCAGCAGGTTGGTCTGCCCGGTTTTTTTGCCCAGCAGGTAAATTTCGCGCGGATTGATCAACACCACATCGGCCACCTCGGGGTTGCCCACTGACAAGCGGGCGGCGTTTTCAGGCAGTTGCAGCAGCATCGATTTGCCTGCGGTCAAACGCAAGGGGGCTTCCATCTTGACGGGGCCTTGCGTCATCACTTCCGGTTTGCTGGACGCTTTGGCGGTGGCGCGGGCAGGTGTTTTGGTGGGCGAGGTGACACCGGGTTCGGCCGCTGTGGCCAGGGTGGGCATCAGCCCTGCCGCGCACAGCATGGCGGTCAGGGTCCATGTGTGTGGGGTGCATCTGGAGGGCAGCGCAACGCGCAGCCCAGGTCTGGGTGCATCGATGGTGCGGGTGGCGAGGGGTGAGGCGGGGTGGGCAGGTGCGATCAGTGTGGATGGCATGAGGCTCTCTTTGTGGTGACGAAGGAACAAGCGCAGGGATGAATGGGGGCATGTGCAAGGGCACAGGCTGCGAGCGTGGGGTTTTGGCGCCACGTCACTCCTGTGTCAGTGACATGCCACGGATGACTTCCAGCCTGGGGGGCTCGGCCACCAGAAGACGTGCCGCTGGCTTGGCCTGCGGGGTGTGCAGCACAGGGCGTGGCAGGGGCAAGCTGACGCCGGGTTGCAGCAAGTCCAGCTTGCGGGCACCTGCCGTCAGGACCGGTGTGTTATCGCTTTGGCTGCGCAGCACCAGAGACAAGGTGCCCACGCTGCGGGCCAAGTCAATCTGCTCGGCCTGTTGGGGGGTGACCTGCAAGGTCACGGCGTTCACCACGCGGGGTTTGTTTTCGCTGCTGGAGACATCTTGTGCCACAGCCAGGACCTGGATGCGCTCGATCACGATTTTGGAGACCGGCTGGTTCTGGCTGTCGGGTGTGTTGACCATCACATCTACATAGTTGCCAGGCAGTGCGAAACCCGCCACGCCCACGATTTCATTGACCTTGACCGTGACAGCCCGTTGCCCGTCGCTGAGCACCGCCGACAGACCGCCTTTTTCTCCTACTGGCGCGAGCTTGCTGTGCAGCAAAGGTTCACCGCGCAGCACCGGCATGTGGATGACACGGTCCAGCGCATCGTCCAGCTGGGTCAGCGGATCTTTGATGGCCGCCGCCTTGGGCCATTGGATTGTTTCCAACATGTCGGGCATCAACCGCGTGCCCATTTGTAAATCACGCTTGGCCACAATCACTTGCAAGGTGGCCGTGGCGCCTTGCTGTTTGAGCCAACTGGCGGCATAGACAGCAGCAGACAGACCCAATGTGAGGGCCAGCAACAGCACCCCCAAAGGACGGATATTTTTCATGGGTGTATTCCTTGCAAAGTCATCAAATCTCAGCGCATCGGCCACGTGTTGAACAAATGGACGGCTGTGCCCGCACCAATGGCGACTGCATAAGGCATGCGCGTGTGCCCCACAGGCATGGCGTTGGGTGTGGCCAGGTGGCCGTGTTGACGGTTCAGCCAGATTTGGGCCAAACCCGTTTTCAGGTTCTGCAGCACAGAACCCAGTTGCGAAGTGAGCAGTGCCCAGGTGATGGACAAAACGCCGCCGGCCAACAGAATCAGCAGGTTCACCCACAGCATGTCGGGGTGGCCCACAAACAGGCCTGTGGCACCGGCCAGCTTCACATCGCCCGCGCCCACTGCGCGCAGCAGATACAAGACCAGAAAACCAAAGAAGCCCACCATGCCCCCTGCGATGGCCGACCCCAGGCCGATGCCATAGGGCGACACCGACAGCCCTAAGGCGGTCAGGCTGCCCCACAGCACCAAGGTGTTGGGAATTCGTCGCATTGCAGCGTCTTGCCACATGGCGGCCAACAACATGGCGGCCAGTGCAGCCAGGTGCGTCCAGTCAAATAGGCTGAAGGGCATGGTGAGTTTCAACTTTCAAACTGGTGAGTTCATTCAACCAGGGAGCTTGGCGACGATGTCGTTAAAAATACTCGTCAATTCAGTACCCACAGCGGTAACGGGAACGATGATGGCCACAGCGATCAGCGATGCCAGCAGACCGTATTCGATGGCGGTGGCGCCATGCTCGTCAGCCAAGAATGCTTGAAACGATTTGGAAAAGTTTTTCATGTTTGAAACTCCAGAGTTGAAAAAAAGATGAACTTCAAGCCTTGCTGTCACTGACTGAGCGCGTCTTTGGGGCACGCACTCCGAAGTGCTTGGGGCTTTGCAGCGGTCTTGATTTCTCAAGACCGAGAGGGCAATTTAGAAAAATAAAGACCCACGCACAGTGATCTGCTGCACACAAGCACTGTGACGGGTCTGATGTTTTGGGGGTGTGCTCCAGCGCACCGTTCATGCGCTCAACATTCTTTAAGGTCTTGGCTTTGCAACAGGTCTTGCATGGCCGTTTGAGGAGCTTGCTGATGAGGTGCTTTTCGACCCAAGAGAAATTGTCTGCAGGTCACGCGCATGGGTTTGCCAGGGCGCTTTTGCACAGACACCGTGCGCACAGTGCCAGCGGCCCGAGGCACCAGCGATCACAACGTGGCGCTGCCGCGGTCGAATTTGCCTTGGTGCTGCCGTTGCTGCTGGTTTTGCTGATCGGGGGCATCGACATGAGTTTGGCCTTGTACGACAAGGCGGTCATCACCAATGCCAGCCGCGAAGGGGCCAGGGCGGGCATCGTGGCGCGCAACCCGCCTATCAGTGAGGCCGAAATTCGCCAGGTGGTGCTGGCCTACACCCAAAGTGCGTTGGTGAACTTCGGACCCGAAAAACCGCAACCGAGTGTGAGCGTTGAGCAAGGCATTTTGGGCACAGACCCGACGCTCAAAGTGTCTGTTAATTACACCTTTCAAGGCATTGGTTTGGGTGATTTGTTCAGCAGCTTGGGGCAGCCCTGGGTGCTGAGCGCGAGCACGGTCATGGTTTACGAGTGAAGGACTCACACATGAAAAAGAAAAGCACGACCTCTTTGGCGCAGCAAAAGGGTGCAGTCACCGTGCTGGTGGCATTGACCTTGCCTGTGTTGGTGGGTGCTGCCGCTTTGGCGGTGGATCTTGCCTACCTGCATGTGGTGCGCAACGAATTGCAAAACGATGCCGACGCCGCCGCATTGGCCGGTGCGCGGGCGCTGTACAAAAAGAATCTGGCTGCTGCAGATTGGACTTCGGCGGCAGACACGGCACGCAATGCTATCGCCTTGAACCGTGCGGCAAGTCACGCTCTTGCCGATGGTCAGGTGCAGACCGGTTACTGGGATACACAACAGACCACAGCAGGTTTGCAAGGGCTGCCCATGACGCCCTCTGCCACCGACGCGCCTGCTGTGCAGGTGAGCCTTGCCAAAAGCGATGGACAGAACCAGGGGCCTGTGCGCACATTTTTAGCCAACATTTGGGGCATCTCGTCAGTGCCTGTTCGGGTCACAGCCGTGGCAGGCGTGACCAGCCCCGGCATCGTCAAGCCCGGTGGCTTGTTTCCGCTGGCCATTTCAGACTGTATGTACCAGAAGTTTTGGAGCATGCAGTCCGCCGGGCCACGCATCGATGCGACCACAGGAAAACCTTATGTCTTCAAAATCGGTTCGCTCTATCACTACGAAAACTGCAACTCTGGCGAGTGGTCATCGCTGAACGTCAGAGCGCCAGGGGCCAACACGATCGACACCATGATCGAGACGGGTAATCCTGTTGCCATGTCTGTAGGCGACGAAGCTTGGATGCAATCGGGTGTGAAGGCCAGCTTGTATGCCGATGTCAAAAAATGCAGTGCTGCAGGCAACAAGCAATGCGAATATGTGGTGGTGCCTACCTTGAGTCAGGTGGTCTCAGGCACTTCCGCAACCATTGTGGGGTTTGCATGTCTGCATGTGCTCAATGCCGTGGGTGGGAACGACAAATACGTGTTGGTTGAGATGAGCACCCAATGCCAATCACCATTTTCGGGTGGTGCGGGTCCCAACTATGGCGTGGTGTCGCCCCCCAGTTTGTTCAAGTGAATGAACGCCGCCGCGCAGTTCAGCGTGTCTCGATGGCGCTGAAGTCTGTGCGTTCTTGCTTCAGTTCTGGACGGGACACGGGCTGTCCCAGGTTGTTGGTGATCTGGCAATGTGCGTGGTGCACATCCACCACGTCGCCATCGGTGAGAGGCACAACCGGTCCTGCGTGATCACGCAGCACAGCTTGGTCGCTGGTCACGAAGGTGCTGTGCCCGTTGCAGCCTAGCCACAAGGGCGCACCGGATTGCGCTGCAATCAGACGCTGGGGCTGGTCATGGAACATCACCCCCAGGGCCATCGCCCCAGACAGCAGGGCCAGTGCCCTGCGCACCGCTTGCACCGGGTCATTTTGGTAGGTGGCGTCGATCAGGTGTGCCAGTATTTCCGAGGCACTTGGACTGGTTGCGTGGTAGCCCCGCTCGCGCATGGCCTCGCGCAGCGCCGGGCTGACCTGCACCTGTCCGAGCAGGACCACCGCGATCCGGGCAGGGCTGTTCAGGGTGGCATCGGGACCATGGCTCATGTGGGGCAGCGCGTGTTGCAGGGCATTGGGGCCGAATGCATCCGTTTGGCCGGTGTGGCCCATGCCCACTTGGGCGTGCAGGCCATGGAGACCGTTGGGGCTGGACCGGGCCATGTGTTCGATCCAGGCCGAAACCCGCTGCGCCCGGCGGTGCCGGTGCAAGCGCGGCGGGCTCTGCGTCTGACCTTGGCGGCCGTGCACCACCAGACCACAGCAGTTGTGACTGGCTTGCTCCATGCGCTGCAGTTGGTGCAGCAAGTCGGGCACGGCGTTGCGCGTGGAGACGATGCCGATGATGCTGCTCATGGTCTGCTCCTGCGTTGTCAGCGCTCTCGCAGGGCTTGCGTCATGGATTGCAGGGGTCTGAGCAAATACTCCAGAACCGTTTTCTGCCCTGTTTTGATTTCGACCGTCGCGGTCATACCGGGCGTAGCGGTCAGGCGCATGCCATGGCGGTCCAACCGTTGGTCCACAATGCGCACCAGAATGCGGTAGTAACCTTCTTCCAGATCAACCGGAGCCGCACCGGGTTTGCGGGGTTTGTTTTCATCGCGCAAGGTGTCGGGGCTGATGTGATCCAGAATGGCCTCCAGTCCGCCGTATTTGTTGAAGTCATAAGCAGTCAGCTTTACCACGGCCGCTTGGTTGACTTTGAGGAACGCCACCTCAGAGGGTTTGACATAAGCTTCGACCAGCATGTCGTCTTTGACGGGGACGATTTCCAAAATGCTTTGACCGCTTTGAATGACCGCGCCCAGCGTGGTTTGCTGCACGTTTTTCACAATCCCTTCCATCGGTGAACGGATGACGGTTTTCTTGAATGCGTCTTCGCGGGCCAAGGTGTTTTCGCGGGTTTGCGACAACTCGGACTCCACCCGCACCCATTCGTTGCTGGCATCGGTCAGGTAGCGGTTGCGCCGCTCGGCCATGTGCGATTGCATGTCGGCGTATTGGCGCTTGAGGCGCAGCAGTTCCACCTCGGACATCACGCCTTGCTCGACCAGGGGGGTGGTCAGGCTCAACTCTTTGGACAGCTGCTCCAGCGATTGCTGCATGGCCGCCATTTGTTCATTCAGTGCGCGTTTGCGTGCGTGGTAGGCCTGTGTTTCGCGCCGCACCACCATGGGTTCATTTTGGACATGCACCGGAAACTGCAAGGCTGTGCCATAAGCCTCGGCTTGCAAACGCGCCGCTTGTGCCGACAGTGCGATCCATTTTTCTCGTGCTTCCCTAAAAACCGGCCCGGCACGCGCATCGTCGATGCGCAGCAAAACCTGGTCCTTGACCACCGCATCGCCTTCGCGCACCAACAATTCGGCCAGCACCCCCGAATCGAGGCTTTGAATCACCTGCTCACGGCTGGAGGGAATAACTTTGCCTGTGCCCCGGGTGATTTCGTCCAAATCGAAGCTGGCCGCCCACAGCAGTGCCACCACCAGCACGATGCCCAGGGTCCAAACCAGGTAGCGGCTGGTTTGGCGTTCGTCGTCTTCGATACTGGGGCCACCCGGGATCAGCAAGGGTTGGGTATTTTTTTTGAAGATGGACATGTGGATTCCTCTCGCCCTCAGGCTGCGGCAGGTGTCGTGGGTGCTGCGGGTGCAACGGGTGTTGCGGCGCTGGCATTGGCTTTGCTGGGGGTTCGTGTGCGCGTGGTTTGCCCTGATTTAGGAGCCACCCCCACGGCGAGTTTCCGCAGGACTTCTTCGCGCGGACCCTCCAGCAAAATCTGGCCGTTGTCCATCAGGGCTATGCGCTCCACCCACACCAGCAACTGCAGGCGGTGGGTGGACAGCACCAAGGTGCGTCCCTGGAGCCATTGGCCCAGCACCTCGATCACTTTGGCTTCGCTGGTCTGGTCCATCATCGAGGTCGGCTCGTCCAGGAACACCAGGGCCGGGTCGCGCAGCATCATGCGGGCAATGGCCAGCATTTGCCGCTGGCCACCCGACAAGCCACCGCCAGCCTCGGTCAGCGGCATGTCCAGACCACGCGGGTGGCTGGCCACCATGGCGTACATGTCGAGCTTTTGCAGCACCTCGATGAGCCGTGTGTCGCTGATCCAGCTGTCCGACAGCACCAGATTGTCGCGCAGGCTGCCTTGAAACAGTTGGGCCTCCTGGCCCACATAGCCCAGGCGGCTGCGAATTTCGGCCGGTTCGAGCTGCTGCAGGTCCACCCCGTCGATCGAGACCCGCCCACCCAGCGGCGTGTACAAGCCGGCCAGCAAACGCAGCAAGGTGCTTTTGCCGCTGCCAATGCGCCCGAGCAATGCCAGGTGTTGGCCAGCGGGCAGGTTCAATGTCAACTTGCGGATGACGGGGATCTGGTGCTCGCCTGGGTAGGCAAATTCAAGTTGGTCGGCGCTCAGGCTGCCTGCGATGCGCTCGGGCACCACATAGCGGCGCTCGCCATCGCGGTCGCGGGGGCGCTTCATCAGGGCGTCCAGCGTGTCGAGCGAGCTGCGGGCCTGTTGGTAGCGTGCGGCCAATGCCATGATGCTGCCCAGCGGTGAGATGGCACGACCGGCCAGGATGACCGAGGCGATCAGGCCGCCGAGGGTGAGGGAGTTGTCACCGATCAGGTACACCCCATACACCACCATGCCCACCGTCACCAGTTGCTGCAAAGTAGCGGTCAGGCCCAGCATCAGGTTGGTGAGGGAGCGGATCTGTTTGTACGAATCGGTGGCGGCCAGGTTGGCGTTTTCCCAGCGCCTTTGCAAGTAGCTCTCGGCATTGTGGGCCTTGAGCATTTCCAGATTGAGCAGCGACTCGACCAACACACTTTGCTTGTCACCGCTCTCCTTCATGTTCTCTCGCATGGCCCGCATCAGCGGGCGCTGTGCCCACAGACCCACGATCACCAGAATCGGTACAGCCGCAGCCGGTATCCAGGCAATCGGGCCGCCGATGACACCGATCAGCACCAGGAACAGCAAGATGAACGGCATGTCGACCACCAGCACCATCGAGGCCGAGGACATGAAGTCGCGCAGCGATTCGAAGTCGCGCATCGAGCTGGCGAAGATGCCAATGGATTGCGGGCGGTGTTCCAGTCGGATGGCCATGATCTCGCGCAGCAGCATAGCGTTCAGACTCAGATCGGCTTTGCGGCCCGCCAGATCGACCAGCCTGGCCTTGAGCCAGCGCACGCCAAACTCCAGCAGGATGGCCACCGTGGTGCCAATGGCCAGCGTCCACAGCGAGGTGTAGGCCTGGGTGGGCACCACCCGGTCGTAGACGTTCATGGCAAAGAACACGGCCGCCAGCGTGAGCACGTTGGCCACCACGGCCGCCATCATGGACTCGATGTAAAAGCCCTTGTAGCGCCACACCGTGTTCCAGAACCATGACAGGGCCGCGCCTTTGAAGGGCACCAGTTGCTGGGCCGACTTTTGCGTCGCTGCTTTGACCACCAGGATCTCGCCGTAGCTCAGGCGTTGGAGCTCGTCCATGGACATGGCGATGTCGGCCATGCCGGTTTCGGCTGTCAGCACCTGGGCGGTTTGGCCAAGCACCGACACCAGCACCACCGCGCGGCCATCGACCAGGGGCACGATGACGGGCAGCACGTAACTGGGGATTTGCGCCAGTTCTGTGCGCGACCAGACCGCGATCATGCCGTGCAGCTGGGCCAAATCGGGGTAAGCATTCATGGGAATCCGGCCTTCTTCGTCCACAGCGAAACCTGCACGCAGTGCCGAGAGGTGGACTTCCCGGTCGATCCGTTTGGCGGTCATGGCCAGGCATACCAGCAAGGGATCGCGTTCGGGTGCGCTGGACGGGCCAGTCGGTGGTGTGGTCACGGGCGCTTTGGTAGCGCTGTGGATGTCCGAAGCGGAAAAAGCAAGTTGGTCCATGGGGTCACTCTGGGTGGTGGGGTGGGGTGGGCGTAGGCGCGGCCAATTCGGCAGGCCACTGCGGCGCGAGGCTGTGGTCGCCGAAGGCCTTGGCCAGGGTGACCACCACGGTGTCCGGTGCAGCCTGCAGGGCAGCACCTGCAGGCGCCCGGGCAGTGGCGCTTGGCGCATAGGCGTTGGCCAGTTGGCCCAGACTGGCCAGGATGCGGGCCTGAGACAAGCGCGATTCGTGCAAGGCGGTGGCCGCATTGCTTTGGTAGGTGTACAGGTCGCTTTGGATGTTCAACAAATCGAGCAAGGAACGACGGCCCACACGGAACTGCTGGACATAACCTCGTGCCAGATCTTGCGCTGTGAGGGCTTGCTGTTGCCCCATGGTGGCACGGCTGGAGGAAGACAACCAGCTGGCCCAGGCGCTGGCCAGTTCTTCGCTCAGGATCAGCCGTGTTTCCTGAAGGTCGGACTCCAGCGCCTGCAAATTGGCGGTGGCCACGCCCACGGCGCCACGGGCTGTGCCGCCATCGAACAAGGGCAGGTTCAACTGCAGTTGGGTGACAAACTGACCGTCGGTGATGCCAGGTGTGGTCGATTTGGCATGCGTGAGGTTGACCGTGGGCGCATTTTGGGCTTGGGCATAACGGATGCTGGCCGCTGCGGCCTCGCGTTGCGCCAGAAGTCTGGCAATCACCGGGTGTTGATCGCCCAGCTGCGCCTGGGCCTGGTCCAGCGAGGCATAAGGCACGGGGGGCGAAAAGTCCAGGCCGCTGGGCTCAGCCGGTGCCGGGGCCATCAGCATGCGGGCCAAACGCTCTGCAGCCACCGCCCGCTCGGTCTCATTTTTGAGCAAGACCAGTCGGGCGTTGTCATGGCGTACCTGCGCCTGGTTCAAGTCGATGCGGCGGCCCGGATCGACTTGGGTGATGGTCTGGAAGTCCTGCAGGATTTTGTCGTGGGTACTCAAATTTTGCTGGGCCAGGCTCACCATCTGCCTGGCGTGCGCCCACTGCAGATAGGCTTCGCTGCTGAGCAGGGCCACGTCGTCGCGGGTGATCTGTTCCTGTTTTTGACTGGCCTTGGCCAGCGCCTCGGAGCGTTCGACATCGGACTGGATGCGTCCGCCTGACCACAGGTTCAAGCTCAAGGTCGGGGTTTGCGTCCAGCGCTTACCCAAGGCGTCGTTGCGGTAGTCGCTGTAGGTGCCGGACCAAGACAGCTGAGGCCAGTGCGCACCTTTGGCACGGGTGATGTCCGACCGGGCGGCTTCTGTTTTAGATTTGGCCGAGGCGATGCTGGGGTAATTGGCCAGGGCCATCCATACCGCCTCTTGCAGGCTTTGTGCACAGCACCAACTTGGCAGCAGGGCGGCTGCAAGGCACCATGTGTGGGGGGTCAACAGTGACATAAACCTCCTGTGTTTTTAGACAACGGAATGAAATGCATGGGCGGCTCTGGCGATACAAACCCTGCACTCAGCTTAGGTTGATGCGGTGTGACTGGGCATCCTTTGAAACCGATAAGGGACTTACTGACAAATCGGTAGCCCATGAAAAAACGGGTAAGCCGCAAGGCTTACCCGTTTCGTTTCAGGCCCTCAACAAGGTGTCAAGGGGCATCGTGCTTCAGGCAGACACTTCAAACACCCAGGTAATAGGCGTTGTCGATGTCCAGCACCAAAGGCATGGCCGCCACAGACACCGCGGCATCGCCAGACTGTTGACCTTCGGCCCATGCAGCACCCGTGAAGATGAACTCTGCAGTGGCTCCTACAGCCAAGCTACCGAAGGAGTACGCGCCACCGGCCTCAGCGCCGTTCAGGTCATACACGGCATCGGTCAGGGTGACGTCGCCGAGTGTGATGTTGCCGCTGTTGGTCACGGTGTAACGGAACTGCGGATCAATCCCCGAGGCGGACGACAACAGCGGACCGGTGGGGCCGTTGGCATCGTCCCAGGTGGCACCGTTGTCCACCGACACGTACTTGGTCAGGTCAATGATGGGCTGGTAGACCACCGTGACGCCTTCCGAATCCGTGAACACCGGTGTTTCGCTGGTGTCGGCGGTGGCGGTGTTGATCAGCACACCGTCGCCTCCCGCGTTGCTGTCCAGGTCGGCCTGGGTCAACACGTAGCTGGAGTTGTAGGTGACCGTCGCGCCGGGGGCCAGCGAAGCCAATGTCTCGCTCATGCCCGTTAAGTCATCGACCACCGTCAAGTTGGTCAAGGTCACGCTGCCGGGGTTGCTCACCGTGAAGACATAGTTCAGCACATCGCCCGCGGCATCGGCCAGGTCATTGCCGTTGCCGCCGTTGATGCCGACGATGCCCTTGTCAAAGTCCATACCGATACTGCGCAGCACAGGCACCGACTCGATGTCGCGGACCGATTCGGTCTGTGCCGAATCTGCCACCGCCACGTTGTCGATGTAACCGTCGCCGCCGCCGTTGTTGTCGATGTCTGCCTGGGTCAGGGTGTAGCTGGTCAGGTAGGTCTCGATTTGTCCAGGCGCCAGGGTCAGGTTGCTGACCGTCAGACCGGTCAGGGGTTCCGCAATCGACACTTCGGTCAAGGTCACGTTGCTGGGGTTGGCCACCACGATCCGGTAGTTCAACACATCGCCCACGGCATCGATCAGGTTGTTGCCGTTGCCCCCCGTGACGTTCACGAACGTCTTGTCGAGGTACAGCACCGGAGAGCGGATCAGTTGCACGGTTTCGTTGTCGACACCCGGAAGCGTCTGGTCCGAATCCACCACCGTCGAGTTTTCGATGTAGCCGTTGCCGCCACCGTTGCTGTCCAAATCGGCCTGAGTCAGCGTGTAGCTGGTCTGGTACAACTGGTTGGCGCCAGGTGCCAAAGAAGCAATGGTCTGGCTCAAGCCGGTCAAGTCGTCCAGCACGGTCACGTTGGTCAAAGTGACTGTCCCCGCGTTGTAGACCCGGATCGTGTAGTTGAGGGACTCACCCGCCAAGTCTGCGAACCCGTTGTTGTTGCCACCGGTGATGCTGGAGACGTTTTTCTCGACACCCAGCCCGATGGTGCGCAGCAGGGGCGTCGATTCCGCGTCCGACAGGAGGTCTGTCTGGTCGGAGTCTGCCGTGGCGATGTTGTCGTGGTAACCGTCGCCATCGCCATTGCTGTCCACATCGGCCTGGGTCAAGATGTAACTGGAGTCGTACACCGCCGATTGGCCGGGTGCGAGTGTCAAACCGGTCACATTCAAGCCTGTGTCGACGTCCGTCACCGAGACGTTGGTCAAGGTCACGGTGCCTTCGTTGACCACGGTGGCGGTGTACTGGAGCACATCGCCTGCCGCATCAGCTATCGAGTTACCGTTGCCGCCAATGATGGCGACCAGTGACTTGTTCAGCGAAAGTGAAGGACGAGGCAGCACCTGGATGGGCTCCACATCGCTCACGGCGCTGGTTTGTGCACTGTCGGCTGTGGCTGTGTTCTCTATGTAGCCGTCACCGCCGCCGTTGCTGTCCAGATCCTGTTGTGTCAAGACATAGCTGGTCATGTAGGTCTGGCTTTGTCCGGGCGCCAAGGTCAGGCCCACGGTATTCAGGCCGGTCAAGACGTCCACCACGGTCACATCGGTCAGGGTCACATTGCCGGGGTTGGACACGGTGATGGTGTAGTTGAGAACATCCCCCGCAGCATCGGCCGAGGTGTTGCCGTTGCCCCCCGTGATGGTGGCAATGGCTTTGTCCACAGCGATGGCGGGTGCCTGTTCAACAGCCACGGAAGCGTCGTCGGTGTCCGGGCCGGTCTGAATCGAATCGGCGGTGGCCACGTTGACGATGGGCGTGCCAGCATCCATCTCTGCTTGGGTGACAGCGTGGCTGGCGGTGTAGGACCAGGTCTCACCCACATCCAGCTCGCCATCGGCCGAAGCCGCATCGGCGACCAGTAACAGGTTGCTGGCGAACGGATCAACCACCGTGACGCCAGTGAGCGTCTGGTTGCCGGTGTTTTGCACGCTGATGGTGTAGTCGATGACTTCACCGGCCGCGTTAGCTGTACCACCAGCGACGGATGCATCCTTGACGATGTTCAAACCTGGGGTTTGTTCAACAGCCACGGAAGCGTCGTCGGTGTCAGGGTCTGTCTGGTTGGAATCAGCCGTCGCGACGTTGACGATGTTGCCACCGGCGTCGATCTCGGCTTGAGTGACCACATGGCTGGCGGTGTAGGACCAAGTCTCACCCACATCCAGCTCGCCATCGGCCGAAGCAGCGTCGGCCACCAGTACGAGGTTGCTGATGAACGGGTCGGCCACGGTGACGCCTGTCAGAGTCTGGTTACCAGTGTTGCTGACCGCGATGGTGTAGTCGATGACTTCGCCTGCAGCGTCGGCGGTGCCACCTGCAACAGAAGCGTCTTTGACGATGTTCAGTGCAGCAGATTGCTCCACCGAGACAGATGCGTCGTCGGTGTCAGGACCTGTCTGGTTGGAGTCAGCCGTCGCGACGTTGACGATGGGTGTACCCGCATCAATTTCGGCTTGAGTGACCACATGGCTGGCGGTGTAGGACCAGGTCTCACCCACATCCAGCTCGCCATCGGCAGAAGCGGCGTCAGCCACCAGCACAAGGTTGCTGATGAACGGGTCGGCCACAGTCACGCCAGTCAAAGTCTGGTTGCCGGTGTTGCTGACGGCAATGGTGTAGTCGATGACTTCGCCAGCGGCGTTGGCGGTGCCACCTGCCACAGAGGCGTCCTTGACGATGTTCAGGCCAGGAGTTTGTTCCACAACCACGGAAGCGTCGTCGGTGTCGGGGCCAGTCTGGTTCGAGTCGGCTGTCGCGACGTTGACGATAGGTGTGCCCGCATCGATCTCGGCTTGTGTGACGACGTGGCTGGCGGTGTAGGACCAGGTCTCGCCCACATCCAGCTCGCCATCGGCCGAAGCAGCATCGGCCACCAAAACCAGGTTGCTGATGAACGGATCGGCCACAGTTACGCCAGTCAAAGTCTGGTTGCCGGTGTTCTGCACGCTGATCGCATAGGCAATGACTTCGCCTGCGCTGTCGGCGCTGCCACCAGCCACAGATGCGTCCTTGACGATGTTCAAACCTGGGGTTTGTTCAACAGCCACAGAAGCGTCGTCTGTGTCGGGACCAGTTTGCTCTGAATCAGCCGTCGCGACGTTGACGATAGGCGAACCCGCGTCAATCTCGGCTTGTGTGACGACATGGCTTGCGGTGTAGCTCCAAGTCTCGCCCACATCCAGCTCGCCATCGGCAGAAGCCGCATCGGCGACCAGTAACAGGTTGCTGGCGAACGGATCAACCACCGTGACGCCAGTGAGCGTCTGGTTGCCGGTGTTTTGCACGCTGATGGTGTAGTCGATGACTTCACCGGCCGCGTTAGCTGTACCACCAGCGACGGATGCATCCTTGACGATGTTCAAACCTGGGGTTTGTTCAACAGCCACGGAAGCGTCGTCGGTGTCAGGGTCTGTCTGGTTGGAATCAGCCGTCGCGACGTTGACGATGTTGCCACCGGCGTCGATCTCGGCTTGAGTGACCACATGGCTGGCGGTGTAGGACCAAGTCTCACCCACATCCAGCTCGCCATCGGCCGAAGCAGCGTCGGCCACCAGTACGAGGTTGCTGATGAACGGGTCGGCCACGGTGACGCCTGTCAGAGTCTGGTTACCAGTGTTGCTGACCGCGATGGTGTAGTCGATGACTTCGCCTGCAGCGTCGGCGGTGCCACCTGCAACAGAAGCGTCTTTGACGATGTTCAGTGCAGCAGATTGCTCCACCGTGACAGATGCGTCGTCTGTATCAGGGCCGGTCTGGTTAGAGTCGGCAGTTGCGACGTTGACGATGGGTGTGCCCGCATCGATCTCGGCTTGTGTGACGACGTGGCTGGCGGTGTAGGACCAAGTCTCGCCCACATCCAGCTCGCCATCGGCAGAAGCAGCGTCAGCCACCAAAGTCAGGTTGCTGATGAACGGATCGGCCACAGTCACGCCAGTCAAAGTCTGGTTGCCAGTGTTGCTCACAGCGATGGTGTAGTCGATGACTTCACCAGCGGCGTTGGCCGTACCACCTGCAACAGAAGCGTCTTTGACGATGTTCAGCGCAGCAGTTTGCTCCACCATCACAGAGGCATCGTCGGTGTCCGGGCCGGTTTGGTTGGAGTCAGCGGTCGCGACGTTGACGATGTAACCGCCTGCATCGATGTCAGCCTGGGTCACCACATGGGTGCCGGTCCAGGTCCAGCTTTCGCCCACGTCCAGCTCGCTATCGGCAGAAGCCGCATCGGCCACCAGCATCAAATCGCTGATCATCGGGTCGCTGACCGTCACGCCGGTGAGCATCTGGTTGCCCGTGTTTTGCACGGTGATGGTGTAGGTGATGACTTCACCCACCACGTTGGCGGTTCCGCCAGGGACTGAAGCATCTTTGACGATGTTGAGCGAGGGCATGGGCTGCTGGTTGCCAAAATCCACATTCATGGCCTTGGGGTTCATGGCCGTGATCACAATGCCTTCCGGATTCATGCTGGTTTGCACCCAGCCGGTTTGCTGGACTTCACGCACCACATAGGCGTCGTTGTCCCGGTCTGATGGATCAGCATCGGGCGTGACCGAAAAGCTGTACCGGCCTTCGGCATTGGTGACGGCAGAGCGCTCACCGGCATCCAGCACGCCATCGGCATCCTGGTCAAGGAAGATGGTCCAGCCGGCCATGCCGACTTCGTCATCGGCGGTGCCTGCCATGTTGTCGACGCCATCGGCATCGCGCACGCCGTTGCCGTCCATGTCGTTGAATTTCATGCCACTGATTTCACCCTCGATGATGGCTGAAGTCATGAGTTGCAGGGACATCGCCCCTTTGCCGTCAATGTCCACGGTGGTTTGCAAGGACCCGCCAGTCCAGGCTGCAGCACCCAGGGTGGGGCCACTGCCTTGGTCCGGCACATCGCCGGGCGAGGCGATCATCAGGCCGTACTGGATTTCTGCGCCACCGTCTTGGGTGGTGGGGCCGGTGTAGACAAAGGTGATGGTGACATGGCCGTCCATCGTGCCGCCGCCACGGGTGGTGTAAGTCACATCGCTCACGCCGGTGATGTTGGCGTCAACGGTCTGGAAGCTGCCCAGCATGCCGCCGCCGTTGGTAAAGCTGGCATCTGTGGTGGGTTCGGTGCCTGAAAACTCCGAGGGATCGCGGTCCAGATCCGGCGTGGTCATGAACAGGAAGCCACCGGCGTTGGTGTTGCCTTGGTAGTAGTTGTAGGTCACATTGAACGAGTAGGTCTGGCCGTTGACCAGCGGTTGGCTGTTGCTGGCTTTGTAGTAGAAGACGTGGGGCACGACTTCGCCCTCGAAGTAATCCGATTTGGTCTCGGACAAGATGTTGTTATTCCATTCGGCCGATGTGCCTTGCATGGCATCGCCATCGGCCCAGTGTTGGTAGACCTTGTTGACGCTGAACGAAGCCGAGGCTTTGGCTGCGAATCGCTCCTCGCCGCCAATGTTTTGCATGGCAGCTGTGCCATACGAGTCGCTACGGCCCGCATCCTCTAAGGCCGTGGACCTAGCGCTTGGCGAGGCGAAGCGTGTCGGCGCATTCTCTGCTGGGGCGAGGGCATTGACCTGACCATAGAGCGATGCGCTCTCGACCGCGTTGTCGTCGGTCGGTGTGTCATGGGAATATGATTTTTTCCCGGATGTGGTTTTCTTAGCCATGGTGAACTCCAAATGCCAACCATCGCGATGGTCGACGTGGGTTGAATTGCATCCCTGTTCGGGGAGCTGCAAACTTCTGGTCTGCAGTCCAACCATGGTGCTTTCATGTGCGCGGCCCAACCATCCAACAGAAGGTTTGTTTTTGACTGTCCTGTCGAGCTATCCCTGCGATAGGTATCGCTTGCGGTGCTTCTGCGATCCGTGTGGTGCGCCACTGAGAAAAAGGCCAGTCTTTGCAGACTGGCCTTGGTCGATCACTTCCTCCCGCCTGCTTGATGCCGATCAAGCAGGCAGGTGGAGGCTGCAGACGGGTTCAAACCCCCAGGTAGTAGGCGTTGTCGATGTCCACCACTGAAGACAGCGCCGTGGCGGTCACCACCGCATCGCCAGAGTTTTGCCCCAGCGTGAAGGGCGCCTCAAAGATCAACTCTGCGCTCATGCCGGGGGCCAAGTCTGCCCATGCCCAGCTGGTGCCTGGATCGCTGCCGTTCAGGTCATAGGCGGCATCGGTCAAGGTGACGTCTTGCAGTGTCACCGTGCCGTTGTTCAGCGCGGTGTACTTGAACAGCGGATTGATGCCCGCTAAAGACGACAGCGTGGGACCGGTCAGGGTGTTGGCATCGTTCCAGCTGAGTCCGTCATCGACCGAGACGTACTTGGTCAGATCGATTTGTGCGTCGTAGATCACGGTCACGCCTTCAAAGTCCAACAGCGGGCCGGTCTGGTCGCTGTCGGCGCTGGCGTAGTTCTCCACCTGGCGGTTGCCGCCGCCGTCGGTGTCCAGGTCGGACTGCAGCAGGGTGTAGCTGGAAGTGTAGGTCTGCGTGACACCCGGTGCCAGCGAGGCCAGGGTTTCACTCAAGCCGGTCAGGTCGTCCACCACGCTGACGTTGGTGAGGGTCACGCTGCCGATGTTGGTCACGGTGAAGCTGTAGTTCAGCACGTCGCCTGCAAAGTCGGCCAACGCGTTTTCATTGCCCCCGGACACACCCACAAAGTCCTTGTCAAAGGCGATGCCGATGCTGCTGAGGACAGGGACGGATTCGGTGTCACTGCTGGCCAGGGTCTGCGCGCTGTCGGCGATGACGCTGTTGTCGATGGTGCCATCGCCGCCACCGTTGTTGTCCAGATCGGCCTGGGTCAGGGTGTAGCTGACGTTGTAGACCTGCACCGCGTTGGGGGCCAGGGTCATGCCGGTGTCATTCAGCCCCGTCAGGCTTTCGGTCAGGGAGACATCGGTCAGCGTGACGTTGCCGGGGTTGGCCAGCACGATCTGGTAGTTCAGCTGGTCGCCCACGGCATCGGCTAGGTTGTTGCCGTTGCCACCGGTCACGTTCACAAATGATTTGTTGACAAACAAGATGGGCGCGGCGAGCAGTTGCACCGACTCGCTGTCGATGACCGCCAGGGTCTGGTCCGAGTCGGCCACTGAGGTGTTGTCCAGTCGACCATCGCCACCGCCGTTGTTGTCCAGATCGGCCTGCAGCAAGGTGTAGCTGGTGTTGTAGGTGGCGCTGGCGCCCGGTGCCAGATCGGGCACGCTCTCGCTCAGACCGGTCAGTTCGTCGGTGACCGTGACGCTCGTCAAGGTCACCGTGCCGGCGTTGTAGACCCGGATCGCGTACTGGATCACATCACCTGCGGCATCGGCAAACAGGTTGTTGTTGCCACCGGCGACGCTGGTGACCGACTTCTCAATGCCCAGACCCACGGTGCGCAGCAAGGCGGTGGATTCGTTGTCGCTCACCGGCACGGTTTGGTCCGAGTCCGCCGTGGCGAGGTTGTCAATGTAGCCATCACCTTGGCCGTTGTTGTCCAGATCGGCCTGGGTCAACACATAGCTGGTGGTGAACACCTGACTTGCGCCAGGGGCCAGTGTTATGCCCGTGATGTTCAGACCGCTGTTCGGATCGACCACGCTGACGTTGGTCAGGGTCAGCACGCCCAGGTTGCTGACGGTGACGGTGTAGTTCAGCGTGTCGCCTACGGCATCGGCCACCACGTTGTTGTTGCCACCTGTGATGCTGACCAAGCGCTTGTCGATGGACAGGGCCGAACGCACGAAGAGTTCAATGGCTTCGGTGTCGCTCACCGACGCGGTCTCCAGGCTGTCGGCAGTGGCGGTGTTCTCAATGAAACCATCGCCGCCACCGTAGGTGTCCAGGTCGTTCTGGCTGAGGGTGTAGCTCGTCAGGTAAGTCTCACTCGCCCCTGGGGCAAGGGTCACGCCAGAGATGGTCAACCCCGTCATGGGGTCGTTCACGGTGACCTGGTTGAGCGTCTGGTTGCCGGTGTTGGTGACGGTGACCGCGTAACCGATGACGTCGTTGACCGCATCGACGCTGCCGTTGCCATTGCCGCCAGTCACGCCGGTGATGGCCTTGTCGATGGCGAGCGCAGGGGCCTGCAAGACGGGCACCGAGGCGTCATCGGTGTCCGGGCCGGTCTGGTCCGAGTCGGCGGTGGCCGTGTTGACAATGTTGACGCCTGCATCGATCTCGGCCTGGGTCACGCTGTGGCTGGCGGTGTAGTACCAGGTCTCACCCACGTCGAGTTCGCCGTCGGCAGAGGCTGCGTCGCTGACCAGAAGCAGGTCGGTGATGAAAGGATCTGTCACGCTCACACCGGTCAGGGTCTGGTTGCCCATGTTTTGCACTGCGATGCTGTAGCTGATGATCTCGCCAGCATAGTCCGCTGTGTTGCCTGGAACGGAGGCATCCTTGATGATGTTCAGCGCGGGATTTTGATCGACCGGGACGGCAGCATCATCGGTGTCCGGTCCGGTCTGGTCGGAGTCGGCGGTGGCTGTGTTCATGATGTCGGTGCCGGCATCGATCTCGGCCTGGGTCACGGTGTGGCTGGCGGTGTAGTGCCAGGTTTCGCCCACATCGAGTTCACCGTCGGCAGAGGCGGCATCGGCCACCAGAGCCAGATCGCTGATGAAAGGGTCGGTCACGCTCACGCCGGTCAGTGTCTGGTTGCCGGTGTTTTCAACGGCGATGGTGTAGAAGATGATGTCACCGGCTTGGTCGGCGTTGCCGCCGTCCACCCAGGCATCCTTGAGGATGTTCAGACTGGGCTTGAGCGGCATGTTGCCGAAATCCACATTCATCTCTTTAGGATCGAGGGGTGTGATCAGGATCGGCGCAGGGTTGGCTGTGCTTTGCTGCCAGCCGGATTGCTGAACCTCGCGAACGATGTAGGGGTCGTTGTCGATGTCGGAGCGGTCAGCGTCGGGTATCACCGACAAGACGTATTGGCCGCTGGCATTGGTCAAGGCGAAGTCTTCACCGTCGTCCCACAGGCCATCGTTGTCCTTGTCGATGAAAATTTTCCAGTTGGCCAGGCCTACTTCGTCGTCGGCCGTGCCCAGCGTGTTGTCCACACCATCGGCGTCGCGCACGCCGTTACCGTCCACGTCGCTGAACTTCATGCCGCTGATCTCGCCCACGATGATGGCCGAGGGTGCCAGTTGGATGGAGGTGGCGCCACTGCCACCAATGTCCACGGTGGTTTGCAGGGAGCCGCCGGTCCAGGCGTTGGCGCCATCGGTCATGCCCTTGCCCTGGTCGGCCACATCGCCCGGCGCGGCAATCAGCAGGCCGTACTGGATTTCGGCACCGCCCGAAGTGGTAGTGGGCCCGGTGTAAGTGAAGGTGACGGTGACTTTGCCGTCGAGCGAGCTGCCCGCGCTGCCGAGGTAGCTCACGCCGCTGACGGCGGTGATGTTGGCATTGACGGTGTAGAAGCTGCCTTGCATGCCGCCGCCATTGGTGAAGCTGCCGTCGGCTTGTGCATCGCCACCGGCGAAGCTGCTGGTGTTGCGACTCGCGTTGGGCGATGTCATGTAAACGAACCCGCCCGCGTTGGTGTTGGCCTGGTAGTGGTTGTAGGTCACGTTGAAAGAATAGCTCTGGCCGTTGACCAGCGGAGTGTTGTTGCTGGCCTTGTAGAAGTAGACGTGGGGGACCACTTCTCCTTCAAAGTAATCTGATTTGCCATCCGACAGGATGTTGTTGTTCCATTCGGGTGCGGTGGCTCGGGCTGCATCGCCATCGGCCCAGTGCTGGTAGACCTTGCTGATGCTGGTGCTGGGGTAGGTGATGGCGTTGGGCACGGGGGTCGCTATTGCAGACAACGAGACAGGGGCTGATGTGGTGTTGCTGACTTCGGTCGTTGGGCTCAAGGTGCGCGTCGCGCTTGGCAGGGCAGATGCTGACAGAGAGGTTGCCGATGTTGTGCTTTGGAGGGCAGCGAGTTGCCCGTAAAGCGACGGATCGCTGATGTCGGCGTCGTCATGTTCGGCTTTCAGCGAGAAGGGTTTTTTCCCGTAGGTGAGAGGTTTGGCCATGTTGAACTCCTGGTGGTGTCGCGCCTGTTGGGAGCGACAAATCTTGATCTGTTTCCCGATCAGGGAACTGCCAGTTTCCGGCTGGCAGCACCAAGATGTTCTTCACTGAATGGTGGTTTGCCTATTCAGCAGGGGGCATGTTTTGACTGAACCATGGTTGTCATTCGTTGGTTATCTATCGACCGCCATAAGGCCGTATGCCATTTGAAACACACCCTGTGTGATCTTGATTTATTCAGCGTATGCCGATGGTGAATGGCGTGCTGTTTTCACGCGTCCGAAAACGATGATGGTGATGCCTTTTTTCAACTAAGGCATTACCGTTTTCTGATTATCTTATTCGGGTATGGGGCGTTCTAGGAAGGTATTTGACCGTTGGATATATGCCTATATGTTTATGCAATCAAATCATTTGATCAGTGGTGATCAATTTTTAATTGAATCAATATGGAGTCCAGCCCTCGGTGATGCATGCATCCCGTACCGATATTCACCTAGTTAATGACTGGATTAACCATGTTTTTAAAACCTGTGCCTTTTGCTGTGCCATGGAATCAGGCCATTGTCAGCCCTGAAGAAATCCATGCTTTGTTGCATGGTTTATGGCCTTTAAGTCCTGATCCGGCGATTAAGAACCAGATCGAATCGGATGGTGTTGAAGGTATTTCATGGCCCGGCTCTGGCGAGTCGCGCCAGAGGTCTTCAGAAATTTCCGTTTGACCGCTATTTTGTATGGATGCGCCTTGGCGCGAGAAAGGATTGGTATGTCTTACCCTGTGACTGACAGTGCGCGACAAAATCGAATTTTGGCCGGCGTCCCAATAAGCCACTATGCACGCATGTCGGAGCACCTCAAACCGATCTATTTGGCGGCAGGTCAGGTGATTTGTGAATCTGGAGAATCTTTGGAATTTGTTTATTTTCCAACCACCTGCACCGCTTCATTGGTGTCACACACTGCCGATGGTGACAGTTCAGAGTTGGCCATGACAGGGCGGGATGGCATGGTGGGTGTTTCGCTGGTTTTGGGCAGTGGCTCCACGAATCACCGGGCCGTGGTGCAGTGTGCCGGTCAGGCTTACAGAATGCCGGCCGACGTCTTTCAGGCCGAGCTGGCCCGCTGCCGGGAATTGCAGCAATTGGCCCTGTGTTATGTCCAGTCCTTGATCACGCAAATGTCCCAGAGCATTGTGTGCGTGGCCCACCATTCGGTAATCGAGCGTCTTTGTTATTGGCTCTTGTTCAACCAGGATGCCGTGTGCAGTGACCAATTGAACGTGACGCACGAAACGATTGCCAACATGTTGGGTGTGCGCCGTGAGTCGATCACGCAGGCGCTGGGTAAATTGCAGTTGGCAGGTTGGGTCTCCAGTGGGCGCGGCAAGATCCACATCCGGGACCGGGACGGGTTGACCAACTCGGTTTGCGAGTGCTTCTCATTGGTTTGCACCGAGACGCGGCGTTTGTATCAGCGTCTGGAGCGCTCACCGGAAGATGCCGAGGATGTCTGCCTGCCAGAGGCGGCGTTGGATGGGCAAGACCATGCGCTGCTGCACAAGTACCAGGATGCTTACGATTTTGCGCCGGTGGGTTTTTTCAGCCTCGATCCACAGGGGCGGGTGGTTCAAACCAATTTGGCCGGCGCGATCATGCTGGACATTCAGCGCTCACAGCGCACGCTGAGCCCTCTCGTGGACTTCATGGCGGCGCCCGATCGTGCCTTGTTTCTGGATTTCCATCAGGAAGTGCTCAGTGGCAAGTGCCGCCGTTATTGCGAGGTGACCCTCAGTGCTACCGCGCACCGGGCGGAGATGGTGGTGAGGATCGACGCCACGCTCGATGAAATGGGCGATGAATGCAGGCTGGTGATGATCGATGTGACCGAAGAGAAAAAAATCGCGGCCCAAGAACTGGCGATGCAGCGACAACAGCAGGAGCTGCTGGCCAGGCAGCCCTTTATGTTGTGGTTCAAAGACCCTCAGGGACGGTTGATCTCGGCCAATGCGAGTTTGGTGGAAGACTGGCGGCACTTTGCGCAAGACGCGGCACTGGAGAAAATTGATTTTCAGAGCATGCCGATGCCGTTTTTCAACCCATCGGGCCCAGGATTCCCAACGGAGGCCAACAAGTCCAGCTGAATGGACGAACGCTGCGGGTGGCAGGCGTGGCCAAGCCGAGCCGTTTTGCGCCCGGTCGCCGGCCCTTGAACGAGCACCAGCGTTGCTTCGGTCAATTTGTATCCCGGGCGTTACATCCGTGCCCTCGGATCGCCGAAAATGGTGCTTGTTGTTTTTCACCAAGAGCCGATCATGAATGTGGGTCTTCTCCAGCGCTGGCAGCGCCGGGTTTTGTTTGTCGGGCTCGGGGTGTTGGTACTTTGGGCGATCAGCTGGGCAACACTGTCGTCACTGCTTCGGTGGCAAATCGAAAAGCAAGGCACCTTGAAGTTGGGCCGTGCGGTCACAGTCGAGCAAGTGGTTTTCATGCCTTGGTCCATGCGTTTGATCGTGCGTGGTTTGAGCGTGGCATCTGCCGCAGCTGCAGACCCGGTGCCGCTCCCCCAGTTACTTGTCGACGAGGTCGAGGTCAACATTTCCCTGCAGTCTTTGTTCTTGTGGGCACCTGTGGCCGATGCCGTGCGGGTGCGCAATCCCCAGCTGCAGCTGACGCACCTGGGGAAGGGCCGTTTTGACATCGACGATGTGTGGGCCCGTTTCGCGGCGGCAGAGCCCCAAGGCGCGGGTGTGCCCCGTTTGTCCTTGTTCAACATCCAGATCGCAGGCGGCGGTGTGCAGTTTCACGATGCGCCCCAATCGATCACGCACACGCTCAGCGATGTGCGACTGGACGTTCCTTTTTTGAGCAACATCGGTGGCCGACGCGAAGTGGCTACCCACCCGAGGTTGGCCTTCCAGTTCAACGGCTCCAGCTTTGACACGGACGCAGAAACCACCCCTTTTGCGGCGGACCGGCGCACACAAGCCCGTTTTCAGATCAAGGGGCTGGATGTCAAGCCGTACCTGCCTTATTGGCCTGCCGCCTGGCCTGTTCGGCTGGCAGATGGGCGGCTTGAGATGGACATTCGCCTTGATTTTCGGCAACGCACCGCCCCCGAGTTGTCGGTGTCGGGCCACTTGGCTGTGCAAGGTCTGAAACTCCAGGAGCGGCTGAACCGCGACGACGTGCCTTTGTTCCAGCTGGGCGGGCTGGATTTGCAAATCGATGCCTGGCGCCCCTTGGATGGCGTGTTCAAATTCGACACGCTGAGTCTGGACAAGCCGGTGGTGCACTTGCGGCGAGATTCAGGCGGTGAGTTGAACTGGGTCCGTTTGCAGCGCGCTTTGCTGTCACAGGCCCCGGGCCCGGTCACAGGTGCCGCTGACACGGGGGGCGTCAAGGCGGTTGACTTTGCGCTGCAGCGTCTTCAAGTCAGCGCGGGGCAGCTGCATTGGCAAGACGCGGCACTGGCCATACCCGCCAATCTGGCCGTGACGGCCCTGGCTCTGGAGGGTCAGAACTTCAGTTGGCCAAGTCGACAGGCGGCGTCTTTCCGTGGTCAAGCCCTTTTGCAGGGGGCGAATGTGTCCTGGGAGGGCACGACCGACCTGCGCAGTGCCCAGACGCGCATGCAGTGGCGTGACGTGCCTTTGACAACCGTTGCGCCCTATTGGGCTGCATGGTTTCGCCCCGGTTTGTCTGGCAAATCTTCTGCGCAGTTGAGCTTGGACTGGCAAGCAGCCGCAGGCGCCACGCCTTCCTCCTTGGTGGTCCAGGCGCCGCAATTGCGCTTGACCGACGTGTTGCTGGGCAAGCCTGAACAGCCCGATGCCGGGTGGGCCGAACTGGCCATCGAACAGCTGGAGGTGGATGTCTTCCAGCAGCAGGCGCGTGTGGGGCGTGTGGCCTGGCGTCGACCATTGTTGAATGTCAGCCGCAACCCCCAGGGGCGCTGGATGGTGGAGGACTGGCGGGTTGACGCCCCCTCGACCGCGTCCTCAGCGGCTTCGCCCAAGGCGTGGCAATTGGCGCTGGGGCCTATGCAGGTCAGCGGCGGGTTGCTGAATCTGGATGACCGTTTTGTGCCCGGCGGTGCCAAGCTGGACGCGAGGGATGTCAACCTCATCGTGGGGCCCTGGCAGCCCTTGGCGGCATCGCCGCAAATGACCACCATCCAGGGCGATTTCACCACCGGGGCCCAGCGCCGCGAGTCGGGCAAGCTGGGTTTTGAAGGGGCGTTCCGTTTGCCCTCGGTGGCAGCCGGGCAGTCCAAGACCACGCCGCTGCAAGTCCGGGGACGTTTGCAGCTGACGCGTTTCCCAGTGCAAAGACTGCGGGCTTATTGGGCGGACCGGGTCCAGTTCGATTTGCGAAGGGCCGAGTTGAGCTACACCGGTGGGCTGGATCTGGCCATGCCCGAGGCCGGGCTGGGCTTGAATTTGCAAGGCCATCTGTCGGTGGACCAGCTGCGTGCGCTGAGCCGCTCAGACGGAGAAGCCTTGCTGGACGCCCAGGCCCTGAGCTTGCGCGGGTTTGAGCTGAAGCTGGAGGCCGGAGCATTGCAGCGGCTGAAAATTGCAGAAACAGCCTTGAGCGATTTCTTTGCACGCGTGGCCCTCGATGCCCAGGGTCAACTCAATTGGCAAAACCTTCTCAAGGTCGAGCCGTCTGACCTGCCGCAGCCGCCCGGTGTGCAGGCTTTGATCGAGTTGGGGCCCATCGGGGTGGTCAAGGGTCGGGTGTTGTTTTCGGACCAGTTCATTCGGCCCAACTATTCAGCGGACATCACCGAGCTGGTCGGTAGTCTGGGGGCCTTGTCCAGCCAGGCGAGTGCGGCCGACACGGCTTTGGCCGACTTGAGTTTGCGCGGGCGTGTGGCGGGCACCGGCAGCCTGGAGGTCACCGGACGCATCAACCCGCTCACCCGGCCTGTGGCGTTGGACGTGCGTGGCCAGGTGCGCGATTTGGAGTTGCCGCAACTCTCGCCGTACAGCCGCAAATATGCGGGCTACGGTATCGAACGGGGCAAGCTCTCGGCCGAGGTCAATTACCGGGTTGGTGCCGATGGTCAACTCCAGGCGACGCACCAGATCGTTCTGAATCAATTGCGCTTTGGTGAGCGCTCGGACAGTGCGGATGCCCCCAATTTGCCGGTCAAACTGGCCGTCGCTTTGCTGGCCGACCGCAACGGGGTGATCGACATTAACCTGCCCGTCAGTGGTTCCATCAACGACCCGGACTTTCGGGTGGGGTCCATCGTCTGGAAAATGGTGCTCAATCTGATTGGCAAGGCCATCATTTCGCCGTTCAGTTTGATGTCGGGCGCTTTCTCGGGTGAGGAGCAGTTGCAGCAAATAGATTTTGCGCCCGGTCTTGCACAGATCGATGCAGCGTCTCGCCAGAAGCTCGAGACCGTGGCCCAAATGGTGATCGACAAACCGGCTTTGCGCCTGACGCTGGCGGGTGAAGCGGACCTGGAAAGCGAACGCGATGCCTGGCGCAGAGCGCAGCTGCACCAGACGGTCATGGCCGAAAAGCGCCGACGCATGCCCCGTGACGCGCAGAACGCGGGACCTGTGCCGTCAGTGAGCCCTGAGGAATACCCCGCCTTGCTGCAGTCGGTGTACCGCCGCTCGCCGATTCCCAAACCCCGCAATGTGCTGGGTCTGGTCAAGGACATGCCAACGGCGGACATGGAGGCCTTGTTGCTGGCGGCCATCGCGGTGGATGAGGCGGCGATGCGCGAGTTGGCCCAAGCCCGCGCCCAACAGGTCCGCGAGGTCTTGCAGGACTTGAAGGTGCCGGCAGCCCAGTTGTTTCTGGGCGCTCCTGTGGTGGCCAAGGCGAGCAGCGCCTCACCGTTTGTGCCGAAAGTGGTTTTGGTGGTGTCCACCGATTGAGGGGGAGGGCAGGCGAAGCTGGGGCGGCCGACACGTTGGGGCCGAATGGAGCGTCTAAGATACCGACATGAAAAACCGACAACTTGCCTCTTTCAACGTCAGCGCCATCGGCTTGGGCTGCATGAACCTCAGCCATGCTTATGGCGCGCCTGTTTCGGCCGAGCAGGCCGAACGCGTGTTGCTCACCGCCCTGGACCAGGGCGTGAATTTTTTCGACACCGCCGCGCTTTACGGCTTTGGGGCCAACGAAACCCTGGTGGGCAAAGTCCTGAAGCCGCACCGTCAGAAATTCACTCTGGCCAGCAAATGCGGCATGCAAGGCGTTGAGCAAAGCGACGGCAGCAAGGTCCGTGTGATCGATGGCCGCCCCGAGACGATTAAAAAGACGTGCGAAGACGCGCTGCGCCGCCTGCAGACCGATGTGATCGACCTGTATTACCTGCACCGCTGGGACAAGAAAGTGCCGATCGAAGACAGTGTGGGCGCCTTGAGCGACCTGGTGCGCCAGGGCAAGATCCAAACCATTGGTCTGTCCGAAGTGTCGGCCACCACCTTGCGCAAAGCGCATGCGGTGCACCCGATTGCGGCGCTGCAAACCGAGTATTCGCTGTGGACCCGCAACCCCGAGATCGCGGTGCTGCAAGCGTGCCGCGAACTGGGTGTGGCCTTTGTGGCCTTCAGCCCAGTGGCGCGAGGCTTTTTGTGTGGCCCGCTCGACATCGCGGGTTTGGATGCCAAAGACATCCGCCGCAGCATGCCGCGCTTTGCACCCGACAACTACGCCGCCAACCTGAAACTGCTGCCCGCCTACAAAGCGCTGGCACAAGAGGCCGGTTGCAGCCCTTCGCAACTGGCGCTGGCCTGGTTGCTGCACCAAGGCGAGGACATCATCCCCATTCCCGGCACCACCTCGGTGGAGCACCTGCTCGACGATCTGGCGGCGGTGGATGTGCAGCTCGATGCGGGTTTGATGGCGCGGCTTGATGCCCTGATCAACCAGCGCACCGTGGTGGGTGATCGGTACAACGCGCAGGCCAACAGCGAGGTGGATACCGAGGTGTTTGGCTGATTGATCAGTCATCCTTAGCTTGAGCAGAGGATCCGTGGCCCCATGACTGACCAAGCAATTGGCTGGTTTGGGTGTGGGGGCTGTTTAAGGCTGTATGCGGTCTTTGGACAGGGTCACCGTACCAAAGACAAAGGCAACTGCTAAATCAGAACTTTGCGTTCCTCCTTGGCTTTTGACCAATGCAAAATTTCATAACTTTGGCGTAAACCAGCAATGTAGAACGGGTCCATTTTCAACAGGTCTTCCAATTGTTTCTTTGAATTGGCGTCTGAAATCCAAAGGCCACCTCTAGGGACCTGTCCAAGCTCTTGCCGAAGGGAGCCGCCGACTGGAATTACATCCTTGTTGAGTTCAAGCCATTCAATGTGGGCTTGCAAATGCCGAGCGCGGAGCTCGCCAAGGCCAGGCTTATCTGTAAAGAGCACGGCAAACAACATAGCTCAATCTCCTCGGTCGTTTGGTTCCAGTTGTGCATGGAACTGATATTGAAGCGTCGAAATATCCCACATTCTCTGGTTTAAGGCGTTGACCGCTATCGCAGCAAAGCAGAATGGGCTTCCCAGCGCGCCATCAAAAAAGGGCCCCTGGGGGGCCCTTTCTTTTGAGGCGTGGCGCTCAGGCATCCGGTTGCTGACCCGGAGCAGCCTTTTGAAAGGCCTCCAGTGTCATACAAGCCTTTTCTACCGCCATGATGTGCGGCCATTGCGTCAGATCTACTTTAAAGCGCCGGGCGCTTTCGACCTGTGGGATCAGGTACACATCGGCCACCGTGGGCGTGTCGCCAAAACTGAAGCGGCCACGCTGTGTGTCAGCGGCGATCAGGGCTTCGTAGGCGTCAAAGCCTGCGCTGATCCAGGTGGCGCACCAGGCGTTCACCGCTTCTTCGTTGGCGCCGAACTGCTTGCGCAGGGTTTCCAGAATGCGGCGGTTGTTGATCGGGTGGATGTCGCAGCCGACGATGGCGGCCAGGGCACGCACATGGGCGCGTTGGTTGACATCGGTGGGCAGCAGCGCGGGCGTAGGGTACTTTTCTTCCAGCCATTCGATGATGGCAGGCGACTGGATCAGCACCTGCTCACCCGTGTCGAGCGCGGGCACCAGCTGCTGCGGGTTGACCGCCTTGAACGCGTCTTTCAGGTGTTCCTCCACGCGCAGATCCACCGCCACGTAGTCGGTGGCGATGCCCTTGAGGTTGAGGGCGATGCGCAAACGGTGCGAGGTGCCGCTGCGGAAAAAGTTGTAGAGCTTCATGGTGTGTTCCGTCGTACAAGGGGCAAACTGAAGTGGCTGAGCAGGGCGCTCAGCCAAGTCCAGCTTGATCAGGGTGTGGAAAATATAGTCGAGTTCTGGCGGGGCGATCAGAAAATCCCCGGCTCTGGGGCCAGAGCGCTCATTCGAGTCTGATGTTCTTGCGGACGACCAGCTTGCCGTATGTTTTGCTCTTGATCTCGGCTTGCTTGCGAATTTCGTCCGGTGACCAGTTTAGCGCTTCAAACGCAAATGTGTTGTAGCGCGCTTTGATGTCGGGATCGGCCATCACCTTTTGGACATCGGCATTGATGCGTGCCGTCACGTCAGCAGGCAGGCCTTTGGGGGCGACCAGCACGACGAAGGAGTTCACGTCCAGCCCCTTGGGGCCACCGGCTTCGGCCACGGTGGGAACGTTGGGCATCTGTGGGGCACGCTTGGGCGCAGCAATGGCGAGGTAGCGGATCTTGCCGGACTTGAACACCCCTGCGCTTGACGGGATAGAGGCGAATGCCCACTGGATGTCGCCCGTGGCCACGCCGGTGTAGAGCTGGGAGACTTCGCGGAAAGCCACGTGTGTCATGTCAACGCTGCTCAGCAATTCGATTTCTTCGCCGCCCAGATGGCCCGGGCTGCCAATGCCCCAGGAGCCAAAGCTGACCTTGCCGGGAGATGACTTGGCATCGGCCACCAGATCTTTCAGGCTCTGCCACTTGGATTCTGTGGAGACGGCGATGAAGAAGGGTGTTCTGAACAGGGGGGCCACCGGGTCGAAGGTGTTCAGGGTGACAAAGTTTTTGGACTTGTACAAATAAGGCACGGCGGCCAGGTGTTCGCTGTCGAGTTGCAGCAGGTTGTAGCCGTCGGCGGGCAGGCGTTGCACCGAATCCATGGCGATGAAGCCACCGCCACCGGGTTTGTTGTTCACCAAGACGGGCTGGTTCCAGAGTTTGGACAGTTTGTCTGAGACTTGGCGCAGCACCGCGTCCGGGCCACTGCCCGCAGCAAAGGCGGTGGTGATGGTGACGGCCTTGGTGGGGTAAGTGGCTTGAGCCTGCACAGGCAGGACGGCGGCAGACGACACGGCGCAGAAGGCGCTGATCAGCAAATGGCGACGGAATTTTTTCATGGTGAGAATGGTTGAAGAAGATGGATGAAAAATGGGGGGGGCAGCGCAGGTGACAACCCACGCTCAAGCCCGAGCGAGGCCCTGCACAGCTGTGCGCGACAGGGGTACCAGCAAGGTCAGACCGACGCCCAGCAAAGCCAAGCCGGCCAGAACGTAGAAGATCAGGTCAAGCGATAGACCCGCGCTGATTAGAAAGCTGCCCAGCAAAGGACCACCGATGCCGCCGATGCGCCCAAAGCCTGCGCACCAGGCCACGCCTGCTGCACGCACATTGGTGCGGTAGTAATTGGCGACAAAGCCGTAAATCAGGGTTTGCGTGCCGCTGGTGCCCAGACCGACCACGGCCACCACCGCCAGCAAGGCGGCCAACTCGAAGTTGAAGGTCAGCACCACCAGCGCGGCGGCACCCGTGGCAAAGCTGGCCGCCACCACCGGCTTGGGACCAAAGTGGTCGGCCGCGCGTGAGGCCGCCAGCGCGCCAAAGAGCGAGCCGCCATTGAGCACCGCCAAAAAGGACAGCGAGCCTTTGGCGTTGTAGCCCGCACGCAGCATCAGCTCGGGCAGCCAGGTGTTGAGCGAGTACACCAGCAGCAAGCCGGTGGCGCTCATGCAACCCAAGACCAGGGTGGGGAACAGGTAGTCGCGGCTGAACAGACCCGCGAAGCCGCTCTTGCTTGTACTGTGCGCAGTGGTGTCCTGTTTGCTGGCCACAGGGATGTCCACGCCGGTGCGCTCGGACAGCGCACGCGCTTCCTCCAGGCGTCCACGGGCGGCCAGCCAGGCGACCGATTCGGGCATCTTGAAATACGCCAGCGGCAGCAGGGTGACCATCGGAACGGCACCGATCCAGAACATGCCTCGCCAGCCGATGTGTTCCAGCAGCACGATGGCCAGCACCGCCGACAGCAAGCTACCCAGCGGAATGCCACCGTTGCAAATGGCGATGTAGAGGTTCTTGCGGTCCTTGGGTGCGTATTCGGACACCAGCGCTGCCGTGGTGGCCACCAAGGAGCCGATGCCGATGCCCGTGACAAAGCGCATCCAACCAAAGGTCTGGGTGCTGGTGGACAGTGCTGTGAGGCCCATGCCGACCGAGAACCAGGCGTAAGACGCCAGCATGACTTTGCGCCGACCGATGATGTCCCCCACCGAGCCGGCCAAAAAGGCCCCCACCGCCACACCAAACAGCGCATAGCTGCCCAGCACACCTGCGATGCCAGGCGTCACGGTACCAATCTGGCTGGCATCGCGCAAAAAGGTGGAGACCACGGCGCCATAAACGACCAGGTCGTAGCCGTCAAAAATCAGGCCCACGGTGGCCAGAACCAGCACCCAGCGCACGGTGCTCAAACGTCGGGCTTCTTGCCCGGAATTGGTCGTCGGTGTCATTGCTTGTGTGTGAAAAAAGCGCGTTTCGGCATTCGGACGCGAAAAAACCCCTTCGGCCATCCCAGAGATGGCCGAAAAGGCATCAACAAGAGAGCGGTGAGAGCCTGGGTGGTGCTTACTCGGCAGCGCCGATGGTCAAGGCAATTTCGGCCACACCTTCGACGCGGCCGGTGATCTTGTCGCCGCTCACCACCGCGCCCACGCCCTCGGGCGTGCCGGTGTAGATCAGGTCGCCAGGTTGCAGGTGGTAGTAGGTGGACAGGTCGGCGATGATTTCGCGGATGTTCCAGATCAGCTTGTCCACATCGGAAGACTGTTTGGTGGCACCGTTGACTTCGAGCGCAATGGCGCCTTTTTCGATCACTACACCTGGCATGGGCACGATTTCGGTGCAGACCGACCCTTGCTCGATGTCCTTGCCCGTGTCCCAAGGACGGCCTTTGTCGCGCGCCACCAGCTGCAGGTCGCGGCGCGTCATGTCCAGGCCGGCGGCGTAGCCATAAACCAGTTCATGCGCGTTGGCTTCGCTCACGCGAAAGCCTTCCTTGCCAATCGCCAGCACCAGCTCCATCTCGAAATGGTAGTTGTTGGTGCGCGGCGGGTAGGCCACCACAGCAACATGGTCCACGCCGCTCTCCACCAGGGTCTGGGGCGACTTGGTGAAGTAGAAGGCCTGCTCGACGCTCTTGTCGACGGGGCGGCCCATCTCGACGGCATGTGCGTGGTAGTTGCGGCCGACGCAGAAGATGCGGTTGATTGGGAAGCGCTCGGTTTTGCCACGGATGGGCAAAGACTGGACGGCGGGAGGGGTGAAGAGGTAAGAGGTCATGAAAGCTTTCAAGTTGTGGTCACTGCGAGCGCAGCGTGGCAGTCCATGTCTGGATCGCCACGGTCTTCGATCTCGCGATGACGTGATGGGTTGATTTATCCGCGGTTCTCGTAAACACCGAGCTTGCGGTGCAGCGGCGATTCGTCGGCGATGAAGATGAAGGCGGCTTGGTTCGCGTTCAGGTTTTTCAGCGTCACGGCTTCGTAGCCCGGGGCGCAGCAGGTGTCGGCTTCGGCCAGCGTGAAGGTGCTGTTCACGATCTGCGCTTGCACGGCGCCTTCGATCACGTGGAACACCTGTGCCGGTGAGCGGGCAGGCAAGCGCAGCGTCTGGCCGGGGCGCAGCATCAGGGCGTAAAAGCCCAGGATGTTTTCGGCATCTCCACCGGTTTCGGGGTTCACATACGTGACCTGGACTTGCTCCAGCGCGGCGTCGTCCGAAGCCATGGCTTCCAGTGCGGCCTTCGCGTCTTTCCAGGCGTAACGCAGCATGGGGTAATCCTTCTTGCTGCGCTCAAACACATGGCTGGGCACCACGCCGCCACGGGCGTATTGCTTGTCGCCTTGGCCGGGCACCACAGTCTGGCGGTCGCCGTTGATGTGGTAGCTGGCCTCCATGTAATAGACCAGCGGCAGGTCCAGCACATCCAGCCAGATGACGGGGTCGGTGCCGTCGTGGCCGTGTTCGTGCCACAGGCCTGTGGGTGTGAGAATCAAGTCGCCTCGGCTCATCGGACTCTTCTCGCCGTCCACCGTGGTGTAAGCGCCTTCGCCTTCGACGATCATGCGCACCGCGTTGGGCGTGTGGCGGTGGCTGGGGGCCCACTCGCCGGGCATGAGCAGCTGCATGCCCAAATACATGGCGGCAGAAGCCTGCATTTTTTCCAGGCCGTGGCCGGGGTTGGCCAGCACCAGCACGCGGCGCTCGGCTTTTTCAATCGGGGTCAGCTCGCCCGCTTTGAGCAAGAGCGGCTTGATGTCCTTGTAGGGCCAGCAGGTGGGCTGGGTCTGGCGGGTGGGCACCTTGGGGGGCAGCACGCCGCGCAAGCTGGGCCACAGGGGCACCAGGTTCAGGTTTTTCAGATCGTCGCGGTAGTCCTGCGGCAGGTCTTCGAGTTTTCCGAGTTCTTGCATTTCCTTGTCCTTTTCAATGGGGAGTCACTGCGAGCGCAGCGCGGCAGTCCATGGCTCGCCACCTCGCTTCGGTCCTCGCGATGACGTTGCTTGTCAGTCCTGGGTCAGGCAGTTGTTGACGTTCCAGCCATACAACCATTCGATCGCATCATAGAAGCGCTCTTGGGTGCGGCCTTTCCACAACGAGTTGCGGATCAGGCGCTCCACGCCAGCGGCGTGGTACAGGCGGCCCATTTCGCGGCCCGACAGCACGATGCGGGCGGTGCGTGCCACGCGTGAACGCTCGTACAAAGCCAGGGCCTTCGTCCAATCGTTGTCGTTCACGCGCAGGGCTTCGCCCAGCGTGACGGCGTCTTCCATGGCCATGCACGCGCCTTGCGCCATGTATTGCGTGGTGGGGTGAGCGGCGTCGCCCAAGATGGTGGCACGGCCAAACACCCAGTTGCCGATCGGCTCGCGGTCGGCAGTGGCCCAGCGCTTCCAGGTCTTGGGCAACTCGATCAGCTGGCGGGCCTTGGGGCTGATGCCCTGGAAGTAGCTCTCGACTTCTTCTTTGGAGCCATCGGTCACGCCCCAGGTTTCTTGCTGGCGGCTGTGGAAGGTCACGACCACGTTGTACTGCTCGCCGCCACGCAGCGGGTAATGCACCAGGTGGCACTTGGGGCCTGCCCACAGGCTGGCGGCGTTCCACTGCAGGTCGACCGGGAAGTCCTTCTTGTCGACCACGGCGCGGTACACCACATGGCCGGTCACGCGCGGTGGGTCGTTCACATACTGCTGGCGCACCACCGACTTGCCGCCGTCGGCGCCGATCAGGGCCTGACCTGTCCAGCGCTTGCCGTTTTGGTCGATGGCGGTGACGGTCTGCTTAGCCTCGTCCTGCTCGATCGAGACGATGCGGGTGTTGGTGTGGAACTGGACCTTGCCGGTTTCCTGCGCGCCTTCGAGCAGCGACAGGTGCACGTCCACGCGGTGGATCACGGCATAGGGGTTGCCAAAGCGCTTTCGGAAGGCTTCACCGGTTTCGATCTTGCCGACTTGGTACTCGTCGAGGGCGTCGTGCATCACCATGTAGTCGGTGTACACAGCGCGGCCCCGGGCCTTGTCGCCCACGCCCAATGCGTCAAAGGCGTGGAAGGCGTTGGGGCCGAGCTGGATGCCCGCGCCGATCTCGCCGATCTCGGGGGCTTGTTCCAGCACGGTGACCTCAAAGCCCTGGCGGACCAGGGCGAGGGCGGCGGCCAGGCCGCCAATGCCACCGCCTGCGACGATGACGGGAAGTTGAGAGGGCGCAGTGCTCATGGAGACTCCAACAAGTTGACAGGGAAGAAAGTGACGAGATTATATGCATGCATATTAATTTCGCAAAGCTGTGTTAGTGGGTCATTTAATCAGGGTAAACCCTTGGTTTAACGTGTGTGATCGGATGTCTTTGAAGAGCCGGGCACCCGCAAAAAGTCAGCCCTTCGAATTCTTGTTGGGCTCAAGAGGCAAACCGACTAGAATTTCCCGACCGCCCGGTTGGTTAATTCGCTTGAGCCGGGCTTTGTTCTTTTCTGAAAGCTTCTTCCCATGTCCCAAGTCCTGCAAAGTTTCATCGGTGGTCAGTGGATCGGCCAGCAAGGCGCGCAGCAGCTGCGAAGCGCCATCAATGGCCAGACCGTGTACCAAAGCCATGCCGAGGCCATCGACTTTGGCGACGCGGTGCACTACGCCCGCACCGTGGGCCTGCCCAATTTGCTGAAACTGGATTTTCAGGAACGCGCCCAGCGCCTGAAGGCCCTGGCCAAATACTTGGGTGAGCACAAAGAGCAGCTCTACGCCATTTCGGCCCATACCGGCGCCACGCGTGCGGACAGCTGGGTGGACATTGAAGGCGGCGCGGGCACTTTGTTTGCCTATTCCAGCATCGGCAGTAATGAGTTGCCCAGCGGCAACCTGATCCACGAAGGCCCGGCTTTTCCGCTGGGCAAAAAAGGCGGCTTTGCCGGCACGCACATCCTGGTGCCGCGTGGCGGCATCGCGGTGCACATCAACGCCTTCAACTTTCCCATCTGGGGCCTGCTCGAAAAATTCGCGCCCAGCTTCCTTGCCGGCATGCCCTGCATTGGCAAACCTGCTTCGTCGACCAGCTACCTGACCGAAGCCATGGTGCGCCTGGTGGAGCAATCGGGCATCTTGCCTGCCGGCGCTTTGCAGCTCGTGATCGGCTCCACCGGTGACCTGCTCGACCGCCTGAACGGCCAGGACGTTGTCACGTTTACCGGCTCGGCCGACACCGCTGCCATGCTGCGCGTGCACCCCAATGTGGTCAAGCACAGCATCCCCTTCAACGCCGAAGCCGACTCGCTCAACTGCGCCATCCTCGCGCCCGATGTGACGCCCGACGACGAAGAGTTCGACCTGTTCGTCAAGGAAGTCGCCCGCGAGATGACCGTCAAGGCCGGTCAGAAATGCACCGCGATTCGCCGCGCCATCGTGCCGCGCCAGCACCTCGATGCTGTCGCCGAAAAACTCAAGGCGCGTCTGGCCAAGGTGGTGGTGGGCGATCCGTCGGTCGAAGGCGTGAAGATGGGGGCCTTGGCCTCCCATTCGCAGCAGGCCGACGTGGCCGAGCGTGTGGCCCTGTTGCGCCAAAGCGCTGAACTGGTTTTTGGCGGCGGCGCCGATTTCAAGCCAGTGGGGCCGGGCGTGGAAGGCGGTGCCTTCTTCCAGCCCACGCTGCTGCTGTGCCAGAAACCCTTGCAAACCGACAGCGTGCACGACGTCGAAGCCTTTGGCCCGGTCAGCACGCTCATGCCCTACGACGGCATCGACGAAGCGCTGCAACTGGCCGCACGCGGTCAGGGCAGCTTGGTCGGTACGCTCGTCACCAAAGACCCGCAAATCGCAGCCTGCATGATCCCGGTGGCCGCTGCCTTGCATGGCCGCCTGCACATCCTGGACCGCGAATCGGCGGTCGAATCGACCGGCCACGGCTCGCCTCTGCCGCCCCTCAAGCACGGCGGCCCCGGCCGGGCAGGCGGCGGTGAAGAGCTCGGCGGCATCCGCGCCGTCAAGCACCTGATGCAGCGCACCGCGTTGCAGGGCTCGCCCACCATGATCGCCGCCGTCACGGGCGAGTACATGCGCGGCGCCAAACTCATCGAGACCGAGGTTCACCCCTTCCGTCGTTACTTTGAAGACCTGCAGATCGGCGAGAGCCTGCTCACCCACCGCCGCACCGTGGGTGAGGCCGACATCGTCGCCTTTGGCGGGCTGTCGGGCGACTATTTCTACATGCACTTCGATGAGATCGCCGCCAAGGACTCGCCCTTTGGCAAGCGCATCGCGCACGGCTACTTCGTGCTGTCGGCCGCAGCGGGCCTGTTTGTCTCGCCCGCGCCCGGCCCGGTGCTGGCCAACTACGGTTTGGACACGCTGCGCTTTGTCAAGCCCGTGGGCATTGGCGACACCATCCAGGCGCGCCTGACGGCCAAGCGCAAGATCGACCGCCAGAAAAAGGACGCCAATGGCGTGGGCCAGGGCGTGGTGGCCTGGGATGTGGAAGTGACCAACCAGCATGGCGAGCTGGTGGCCAGCTACGACATCCTGACGCTGGTGGCCAAGAAGGGCTGATGCACATCCGGGGATAATCCCCGGCATGAGATCCCCCATTGCTGTTGTCGACGTTGACCGTTGCGAAACCTGGACCCGTTACAAAAACGGTTTGTGCGACACCTGCGCGGCGAACTGCTGCACCATGCCGGTCGAGGTCAAGCTGGCCGATCTGGTGCGGTTGGAGTTGGTGGACCCTTTTGAAGCCGAGCACGAAGACCCCAAGCAGATCGCCAAACGGCTCTCTAAAGCCGGGCTGATCGAGCATTTCAACTTCAAGAACAGCATCTTCAGCCTGGCGCGCCGCGCCAGTGGCGATTGCCAGTTTCTGGATGCCAAGACTCGCCGTTGCACGGTGTACGACAAACGGCCCAACACCTGCCGCCTGCACCCGCAGGTGGGGCCGCGCCCCAACCACTGTCCTTACGGCCATAAGGCCCAATCGCGTTGAGACTGCAGGCCGCTGGCAGGCGGGCTCATTGCGGAATCAGCTGGCCGGAGGGTGTGAGCTTGACGAACAGCACCTGCGACTTGTCCAGCGCGTCATGTCGACCAGGCGTGAAAGCTTTGGCGTAATGCCTCACTGCACCGTTGAAGGGCGGCAGTTTCTCCAGTGCATCCCTGATTTTTGAGGGTTCGGTGGTTTGGGCCACTTGGATGGCATTGGCCAGCAGGTGCACCGTGTCGTAAGCGTGTGCTGCCCCCACTGGGCTGGGGATGTCGAGTGTGCTTTTGAGGGCGGTTTTCTTCAAAATCCAATCGGCCAGATAAACCGCGCGAGGCCGCTTGTTGTGGATGAAGCTGAAGGTCTGAATGAAATCCACGTTGACCTTGGGCAACTCATTTTGGGCCAATTCGTGCAGGGTGCCACCCACCGCACCCCAATGCGACACCACAGGCAGACGCTGGTTGCGCTGCTGTTCGGCCATTTCCTTGATCAGAATGGCCCCTTCCTTTTCATTGCCCACGAAGAGCAGACCTTGGGTGCGGGCATCCAGACAGCCTTGGTATTGACTTTTCAGCGAGGCATCGCCCCAGTTGTACCAACGCACCACCGGAAAACGGATCATGCTCTGCGCCGATTTGTCCTGAATGACGCGCTCTGCGGACCGTCCCCAGGCGGTGTTGGGCAAGATGGCACAGGCTTGCTGGACTTTGTACTTGGTGGACAGCCGTTTCATCATCGCTTCCACCCCCCAATCGTCCTTGAGCGAGACCCGAAACGAGTAAGACGGTTGGTGTGCATGTTCTGTGATCGGGTCAGCGGAGCCCCAGACACTGATCAAGGGTACGCCCAGGCGATGCGCTTCGGGCAGCATCTCCACACTGATCGGGCTGTATTTGCCGCTGAGGACCGCCACCAAATCGGGCTTGCTCGCCAACTGGATGAAGTTGTCCTTGCCCCTGGCTGCAATGCCTTTGTTGTCGGTGGCGATGAGTTTCAGCGGGCGGCCTTGCAACACGCCACCTGCCGCATTGATTTCTTCCATCGCGGCCTGGATGCCCCATTCGATGGCCATGGCCGAGGTGTTGGTTTTTTGCCCGAACGCATCGTCAAAACCTATCCATACGGGTGGCTTGAGCGTCAGGGCAGCGGCGGGCGGGGTGGCTTGCACAGCGCCTGCACTGACCACCATGGCGGCCGCGGCGGCGATCTGAGCGAACAACCTCTGAAAGTGGCAAAGCATGCTGGGCTCTCTGGGTGCGGGGCAGTTGTCTGTCAATGCTTCAGTGCCGGGTTCATCACCCGATAACACTCGCAGGCGCGGGCTTCCAGTTGAGGCCGATCCAGGATTCTGAGTTGTCCACGGCTGACTTCCAGCAAACCCTCTTGGCTCAACTTGCCAGCGGTCAAAGTGACCGATTCGCGGCGTATGCCCAGGGTGTCCGCTATTTCTTGATGGGTCACCTGCAACACTCTGCCTTGCGTTTTGTCCAACGTATTCATCAGCCAGCGGATGACCTGCTGTTCGTTGCTGTGTTTGCTGCTGCAGACCGTGGGCATGGCGATCTGCAGGATCATTTGGCGAGTCACTGCCATCCAGATTTTTAAAAACGCATGGTCCTGGCTCAGCTCTGACTGAAACACGGTGAGGGGCAATTTGTAGGCCAATCCTGAAAACTTCACACGCGCTCTGCTGAAGTTCTGATTGCCACCCATCACACCGCTGCCCACCATGCCCTCTTTGCCGATCAGCACGATTTCTGCCGAGGTGCCATCCGAGATGTCGATTTCCATGGCAATGATGGCGGTCACCGGAAAGTAGACGAATTGAATGACCTCATGGGGCCTGAAGATCATTTGGCCTGATTCCAGGCCCACCAATTGAAAACTGTCGAGCAATCTTTCGTATTTATCAATTTTTAATTGAGAAATCATGAGATTACTGGCCGGACTCAACATTTGTTGTCCTTATTGACGTTTATGCAAGCAAGTATAGGCAATTTTTATATTTTTTATGTTCGGTACCGTACATATGCAAATTCAGTTGTTATGAGCAGTTTCTTTTTATTTTAGTTTCATCGCTTTTTTAATTGTTTTTATATCGATAAATCTGCATCAAGTGCCAAAAAAAAGCCTCCCGACTTGGCAGTCGGGAGGCTTGGAGGTGGGAGGAGCGCAATGGCTTACATCGTGTCGATGAAGCTGCGCAGCTTGTCACTGCGGCTGGGGTGCTTGAGCTTGCGCAGCGCCTTGGCTTCGATCTGACGGATGCGCTCGCGCGTCACGTCGAACTGCTTGCCTACTTCTTCCAGCGTGTGGTCGGTGGACATCTCGATGCCAAAACGCATGCGCAGCACCTTGGCTTCACGGGGTGTGAGGCTGTCCAGAATGTCCTTGACCACATCGCGCAGACCCGCTTGCAGGGCCGCGTCGATGGGCGCGGTGTGCGTGCTGTCTTCAATGAAGTCGCCCAGGTGGCTGTCGTCGTCGTCACCGATCGGCGTTTCCATGGAGATCGGCTCCTTGGCGATCTTCATGATCTTGCGGATCTTGTCTTCCGGAATCTCCATCTTTTCGGCCAGGATGGAGGCGTCGGGCTCAAAGCCAAATTCCTGCAAGTGCTGACGCGAGATGCGGTTCATCTTGTTGATGGTCTCGATCATGTGCACTGGGATGCGGATCGTGCGGGCCTGGTCCGCGATCGAGCGGGTGATGGCCTGGCGGATCCACCAAGTCGCGTAGGTCGAGAACTTGTAGCCCCGGCGGTATTCGAACTTGTCCACCGCCTTCATCAGACCGATGTTGCCTTCCTGGATCAAATCGAGGAACTGCAGACCACGGTTGGTGTACTTCTTGGCGATCGAGATCACCAAGCGCAAGTTGGCCTCGATCATCTCTTTCTTGGCATCGCGGCTTGCACGCTCGCCCGCGTTCATGCGCTTGTTGATGTCCTTGAGTTCATCGAGCGGCACCACCACTTGCGACTGCAAGTCCATCAGCTTTTGCTGCAAGTCCTGCACGGGCGGGATGTTGCGACCCATGACGGCGCTCCAGCTCTTGCCTGCGGCGGCCTGCTTTTCGATCCACTTCAGGTTGAGCAGCTGCGATTCCACGCGCTTGCCGTTTTTGTCACGGCCGCTGAACTCGGCAATGAACTGTTCTTGCGGGTAGCCGCACTTGTCCACGATGATGCGGCGCAGCTCGCGTTCTTTCTTGCGCACGTCATCCACTTGGGCGCGCACCATGTCGCACAATTTTTCGATGGTCTTGGCGGTGAAGCGGATGGTCATCAGCTCCTCCGACAGGGCGGCCTGGACCTTGTTGTACGCAGGGGTGCCCCAGCCTTCCTTGTCGTAAACCTTGTGCACTTTTTCGAAGTACTCGGTGATGCGGTCAAAGCGTTCCAGGGCCTGGTTTTTCAGCTCTTCGAGCTTCTTGGTCAGGGCCTTGGAGCCGCCTTTGCCGTCGTCGTCATCGGCTTCGTCGAATTCGTCGAAGTCTTCTTCGGCCACGTAGTCGTCGGCTTCGTTCAGGTTGGCGAAACCGTCCACCACGGTGGAGATGACGACCTTGCCTTCACGGATTTCATTGGCCATGCGCAGGATTTCGGCGATGGTGGCGGGCGACGCGCTGATCGCGGCCATCATGTCCATCAGGCCGCCTTCGATGCGCTTGGCGATCTCGATTTCACCTTCGCGGGTCAGCAGCTCCACGGTGCCCATTTCGCGCATGTACATACGCACAGGGTCGGTGGTGCGGCCAAATTCGCTGTCCACCGTAGACAGGGCGGCTTCGGCGGCTTCTTCGGCTTCTTCTTCGGTCGAGCCGGTCGGAGCGTTGTCCGTGATGATCAGGCTTTCGGCATCGGGCGTTTGCTCGTACACCGCCACACCCAGGTCGTTCAAGGTGGCAATCACCACTTCCAGGGTTTCGGCATCGACCAGCTTGTCGGGCAGGTGGTCGCTGATTTCACCGTTGGTGAGGTAGCCGCGTGTCTTGCCCAGCTTGATCAGGGCTTTGAGGCGGTCGCGGCGCTGCTTCATCTCGGCTTCGGTCAGCACGGTTTCGTCCAGACCGAATTCCTTCATCAAGGCACGCTCTTTGGCCTTGCTGATCTTCATGCGCAGGGGCTTGACCTTTTCAGCGGTCTCGGAGCCAGCTTCAACAACCGGTTCGCCTTCGAGGTCGGCTTCGATGTCCAGATCGTCGTCCAAGCTGGGCTCAGCAATGCTGCCCTTTTTCTTGGGGCCGCGTTTGGCGCCGGTCACCGCTTTTTTGGCGGCGGGCTTTTTGTCTTCGGCCGGGGCGGCGGCTTTGGCTGCTTTGGCGGGTTTTTTCACTTCCACTTCGGCGGCGGCGTCTTTGGCCTTGGCGGTGGATTTTTTCTCGGTCACTTCAGATTTCTTGGCGGGCACGGAGGCGGCTTTCTTGGCAGGCTTGGCAGAAGTTTCCGGGGTTGCCGTTGCTTTGACCTGGCTGGGGGCTGCTTTGGCTGCGGGTTTTGCTGCCGGTTTGGCAGCAGCTTTAGCAGGCACTTTGGCTTGGCTCGCCACGGGGGCGGGCTTCTTGGCCGGTGCTTTGGCAGTCACTGGGCTTGTTGCTTTGGGCTTGGCGGCGGGCGCGGGGGCTTTTTTGGCAACAGCGGTCTTGGCAACGGGTTTGGCTTTGGCAGCGGCCTGGGCAGGCTTCTTCGACTTTTGAGCAGGCATGAACACCTCGGAACATCAAAACAGACAAGGAAACGGACACAGTCAGCGCCAAATACATCCCGGCGCGGGCGTGGGTTAAGACACAGATCAACGCTTTATATGGGCGTCCAATCTGCAATGGCAAGATGTGGGGCGAACATTTGGTATGCAGTCCTTGCGGAACGGTGACCGGCCCGCATGGGGGCGTCGCGCTGATGGCGGTGGTCTAGCCGGAGGTGCTGCTGTCGCTCTTGCCGAGAAAGTGGATTATACCCACCGGCAAACAGGCGCCCTGGCTCAGGGCTTGCCGGGGGCCTCTCAGCGGGCAGGGCGTATTGCGGTTTTGGGTCGGAAGGCTTTGCAGACCTCGCCCTTGGTTTCGATGTAAGGCCCGCCGATCAAATCCACGCAATAGGGCACGGCCGCAAAAATGCCGTGCACCACAGCATGGCCGTCCGCGTCTTTCAGGCCTTCAAGCGTCTCGGCGATCGATTTGGGCTGGCCCGGCAGGTTGATGATCAGGCTCTGACCCCGGATCACCGCCACTTGGCGCGACAGGATGGCCGTTGGCACAAACTTCAAGCTGATCTGGCGCATCTGCTCGCCAAAACCGGGCATTTCCTTGTCAGCGACAGCCAGCGTGGCCTCGGGCGTCACGTCGCGCAGGGCGGGGCCGGTGCCACCCGTGGTCAGCACCAGGCTGCAGCCGGCGTCGACCAGCTCGATCAGGGTGGCGCTGATGTGGTCTTTTTCATCGGGGATCAGGCGCGACTCGAAAGTGATCGGGTTGTGCAGCGCTTTCGTCAACCAGTCCTGCAGCGCGGGCAGGCCCTTGTCTTCGTACACGCCCGTGCTGGCACGGTCGCTGATGGACACGATGCCAATCTTGACCGGGTCAAAAGGGATCGTGGCGTTGGATTCACTCATCTTCGGTCTCGTCGGGGGTGTTGTCGCTTTCGCCGTTTGTCAGCACGCTGCGCACCAGTTTGAACAACTCGCGGTAAGCGCGACCTTGGCGCGGGGCCAGGCCTTGCGAGACGGCGGCGTTGGTCACGGGCACTGCGTCTTTGCGAGCCTGGCGCACCAAGGCGCGAAGCTGCTGGATGTCGGTTTGCGGGTAGTGCGCGATCCATTCGCCCACCGCGGCATCGTTAGCGATCAGGCGGTCGCGCCAGGCTTCGGCCAGGTGCAGGGCCTGGGTGTCTTTGGCGCTGCCCAGGCGCTGGATGTCGAGCGCCTCGCGCACGGCTTGCAGGGTTTCGGGGCTGAGCAGGCGCATTTGCTTGCCGATGAACTGCATCTGACGACGCTTGCCTTCGAAGTTGGTGATGCGCTTGGCTTCGGCCAGACCGTCCACCAGTTTGTCGGGCAGGGCCAGGCCCTCCATCAGGTCGCGACGAAGGGTCAGCAAGGCTGTGCCGAGTTCTTGCAGCTCGGTGCTTTCGCGCTTGAGTTCGGTGCGGCTGGGGCCTTCCAAGCCACCTTTGAGCTCTCGCTTGTACTCCAGGTCGAGTTCGCTGCCCTCGGCAACAAACTGACCACGGACGAAATAGCCTTTTTTGGGTTTACGGGACATGACTGGGGGAACTCGTTTTCTGAGGCAGCGCTGAGGCTGGGTGGCAAGTATCATAGCGGCCACTGCGGGCCCGGCGCCCGCCATTTTTTTCGAGACCCCCTACGTGGAAATTTCTGTGAAAAGTTCCGTGAAACAAAACGCCCCTGCCACTGCATCCCCTGCCCAGGCCCATGACGGTTTCAGCTACTCGCGTGATCATTTTGAAGAGTTGGTCGACATCGCCCTGAAGCACGCCAAAAAGCTGGGCGCCACCAACGCGGGGGCCGAGGCGTCTGAAGGCTGCGGTCTGTCGGTCAGCGTGCGCAAGGGCGAGCTGGAAAACGTGGAGCGCAACCGCGACAAATCGCTGGGCGTGACGGTGTATGTGGACCACCGCAGGGGCAACGCCAGCACGTCGGACTTTTCCAAAGCCGCGATCGAGCGCACGGTGCAGGCGGCTTACGACATCGCCCGCTTCACCGCCGAAGACCCGACAGCCGGTTTGCCTGACGAAGCCGACATCGAAACCAATCACCGCGATTTGGATTTGTTCCACCCTTGGGCGATCCAGAGTGAAGAGGCCGCCAAGCTGGCCTTGCAGTGCGAGGCTGCTGCGCTCAAAACCAGCCGCCGCATCACCAACAGCGACGGCGCGGCCGTGTCGGCCCAGCAAAGCCATTTTTTCAGCGCCCACACGCACGGTTTTCGTGGGGGCTACGCCAGCTCGCGCCACAGCATCTCGGTCGCCCCGATCGCCAAGCTGCCCGGCCGTAACGCCGAAATGCAGCGCGACGCCTGGTACACCTCGATGCGCTGCGCGGATGAAATGGCCTCGCCCGAAGCGGTGGGCCGCTACGCCGCCGAACGCGCCTTGTCGCGCCTGGGTGCCCGCAAGATCGCCACGACCGAATGCCCAGTGCTGTTCGAGTCGCCCGTAGCCGCTGGCTTGCTGGGCGGTTTTGTGCAGGCTGTGAGCGGTGGAGCGCTTTACCGCAAGAGCAGCTTCTTGCTCGATTCCTTGGGCAAAAAAGTGTTCCCCAAGCACATCGACATCGAAGAAGACCCGTTTGTCTTGCGCGGCAAAGGCAGCTCACCGTTTGACGACGAGGGCGTGCGCTCTGTGCGCCGCCAGGTGGTCAAGGGCGGCCGTGTCGAGGGCTATTTTTTGAGCAGTTACTCGGCGCGCAAGCTGGGCATGAAGACCACCGGCAACGCCGGGGGCTCGCACAACCTGACGCTGACTTCGCGCCTGACGCAGGCCACTGACGACCTGGACGCCATGCTGCAGAAGCTGGGCACGGGCCTGTTTGTGATCGAGCTGATGGGCCAAGGCGTGAACTACGTCACGGGCGACTATTCACGCGGGGCCAGCGGCTTTTGGGTCGAGAACGGCCAGATCGCTTACCCGGTGCACGAGATCACCATCGCGGGCAACCTCAAAGACATGCTCATGGGCATCGAGGCCGTGGGCGCTGACACCTACAACATGGGCGCCAAAACCACCGGCTCCATTTTGGTCAACCGCATGAAACTGGCGGGCAGCTGAGGCCTGCTGCGCGGTGCAGGCAGAGCTGCAGACTCAGCCCGCCAGCGCAGCCTTCACCGCTGCCGACACCTGGCCCATGTCGGCCTTGCCAGCCAACTGGGCTTTGACCGCGCCCATGACCTTGCCCATGTCGCCTGGCCCTTTGGCTCCCAGCTCGGCCACGATGGCCTGCACGGCAGCTGTGACTTCTTCGGCCGACATGCGCTCGGGCAGGTAAGCCAGCAGCACGGCCATTTCGGCTTTTTCCTTGTCGGCCAGGTCTTTGCGGGCGGCTTGTTCAAAAGCGGCGATCGAGTCTTTGCGCTGCTTGATCAGCTTGTCCACGATGGCCACCACGGCCACATCGTCGAGTTCGATGCGCTCGTCTACTTCCTTTTGCTTCATGGCCGACAGCAGCAATCGGATGGTGCCCAAACGCTCGGTGTCTTTGGCGCGCATGGCGGTTTTCATGTCTTCGGTGATTTTTTCTTTCAGGCTCATGAGGGGCTCCTGCGGTGTGACGAATGTGGGGAGATAAAAACAACAAAGCCCGCCTGAGCGTCCTCCAGCGGGCTTGTTTGCAGACCTTTTCAGGCCATACAAATGAAGATCAATACATCTTCTTGGGCAACTGCATGCTGCGAACGCGCTTGTAGTGACGCTTGACGGCAGCTGCTTTTTTACGCTTGCGCTCGGTGGTGGGCTTTTCATAGAACTCGCGGGCACGCAAGTCTGTCAGCAGGCCGAGTTTTTCGATGGTGCGCTTGAAGCGACGCAGGGCAACGTCAAACGGCTCGTTTTCTTTCACGCGGATGGTGGTCATTGAATCAATTTTCCAAAAATGTGCCGGCTGCAGCAACAAGGGAGATCGGGCCCTTGAAGCCCAGTTTCGGCGGTTCCCCGTCACGAACTAGTATTTGGCAGACGGGGGTTTGCCAGCAAAGCCTGAGATTATAGCGCCTGAGAAACGGGGCTGGCCGGTATGTGTGCGCTCAAAGACACACATCTTTGCGCAAAATCGACAAGGCCTTGACCGCTCGCCACGGCCAGAGCGCTTGCAAAAGGGCGGGTCCCTAAAATGCAATACCAATGAATCCATTCAAAGACATCTGTGCCGTTTGTGTGCACCCAATCCAAGCCCTGGTGGCCTTGGCCTTCGGTCTGATGAGTGGCTGGAGCCAGGCGCAAACGCCCGTCAGCCCACCTGTTGCCGCACCATCCGTGGTGGTGGTGCTGGCCGGTGGTGGTGCCAAAGGCTTTGCCCACCTGGCGGTGTTGCGCCAGCTGGAGCGAGACCGCATTCCGATCGCCCGCATTGTGGGCACCAGCATGGGGGCGGTCATTGGGGGCTTGTATGCCAGTGGCATGTCCACAGACGAGATCGAGCGCACGGTCGGTGGTCTGGACCCGTCCAAAGTGGCTCTGGACCAACTCAACCGGCTGGAGTTGCCCACCCGCACCCGCGCTTACCAGCAAAAATATCCGGTCGAGCTGGAATTCGGCATCAAGGACGGGGGCGCGAGCTTTGCCCGGGGTGTAAGCGATGGCCAGCGTTTCCTGGCTTTGCTGCAGGCCTTGACGGCGCACGTCCCGCCGCTTGTCCATTTCAACCATCTGAAGATCCCGTTTCGCGCCGTGGCGACCCGATACCGGGATGGCGAGTTGAAGGTGTTTGACCAAGGAGCCCTGCACCTGGCGATCCGGGCCAGCATGGCGGCACCGGCGGTGTTTGCCCCGGTGGAGGTCGAGGGGGAGACTTATGTCGACGGCGGCTTGGTGGCCAATTTGCCCATTGAGGTGGCTTTGCGCGAAGGCGCCGATGTGATCGTGGCCTCTTTTGTGGGAGGCGGGATGGACGAGGACAAGGGCTCGCAGGCCAGCCATGCGCTGGTGGTGGCCAATCGGATGCTGGACATCCTGATTCGTCAAAACGAAAAACGCAATCTGGCTTTGCTGCGCCCCCAGGACGTTTTGGTGCAGCCGTCGGTGCAGGACATTGGTTTTGCCGACTTCAACCGTGCGCCCGACATCGTTGCCAGGGGTCAGCAGGCCTTGGCGCCCGTGGCTGCCCAGCTGGCTGCCTTGCGTGTGGCCTTCGCCGCGCAAGCCCATGCCCCATCGACCACGCGCCTGTCGTTTGATCAGCGTGAGAAACGCATCGTGGCCATTGAGGCGCAAGGCCACAAGGATGTGTCCGAGCACTACATCCAAACCATGCTGTCGCCCATGCTGGGCCAAGAGTTCTCGCCCCAGCAGGCGGAGCGCTACATGGACGCGCTCTACACCAGCGGTTATTTTGATCTGGTCAGTTACAGCCTGGCGCAGCAGCAAGATGAGCGCTACAAGCTGATCGTCAGCGTGCGCGAAAAGCCCTACAGCCCGCATTTCTTCAAGACCACGCTGGGGTTTTCCACCGAAGTGGATGGCATCACCCAGGTGGCGGCTGGTGTGGGTTATCGCCGGCCTTGGTTGACGCCTTCGGGCCTGGAGTTTTCACTCGATGCCCGCTTGGGCACCCAGTCCGAGCTGGCGGCCCGTTTTTACCAACCGCTGTCCCAGGGCTGGAGCCTGGAGGCCGGGGCTTCTTGGGACCGCAACTATTTGCCTTTGTACCGAACCGCGGTTTTCAGAAACGAAGAGGGCAACCAGAAACTGGCTTATTACAAGCAGACGGTCCAGAGCCTGGATGCCCAGTTGGTTTACGACTTCGAGCGCCAGGCCAACATCAAGATGGGCATCACCTCCAGCGCGATCCGCAGAAGTTTTGACACCACCACCGAGTTGTCCGAAATCCAGGGCACCGACACCGAGCTGGTCAAGTACAGGGGGGTCAAGGCGCAGTTTCAGATCGATCAGCTGGACTCTCTGAGTTTTCCGACGCGGGGTTATTTTTTCGGTGTAGGCCTGGAGCAGGGCGTTTCCGGGGCCATCTACAGCGGCGGGCGTTTGTCGGGCAAATGGGCGCACTCGGTGGGGCCGCACATCTTCAATTTGGGGCTGAATCTGGCGCAAGACCGCGTCACGCTCGACTGCGGCAACTGCCGCTCACCCAGCCAATTGATTCTGGGCGGTTTTCAGAACATGGGTGCTTACCGCATGGGGCAACTGGTGGGCGACCAGTTGGCGCATGTGCAAAGCACCTACATGTACCGCCTGACCCAGGGCGGTTTGTTCAACCAGAAAACCTATGTGGGCACGGTGCTGGAAGCCGGTGACGCCTGGTACAAGGGCGATGCGATGCGTTGGCGCTACAGCGGCACGCTCTTTGTGGCCGTGGACAGCAAGATCGGTGACATCTACCTGGGCGCGGCCAGAGGCTCCGGCGATTCCTACAACCTGTTTTTGCAATTGGGCCGGCGCTTCAGTTTTTGAGTGGGATGGGCAAGGCTTGCGCACAGGCATGTGCGCTGGCCCAGGCCCACTGGAAGTTGTAACCACCCAGCCACCCGGTCACGTCGATCACCTCACCAATGAAGTACAGCCCGGGCTGTTTGGACTCCATGGTTTGCGAGGACACATCGCGTGTGTCCACCCCGCCCAGCGTGACCTCGGCTTTTTTGTAGCCCTCGCTGCCGTTGGGGGTCAGTTGCCAGTTGGACAGGGCCTCGGCCAGCTTGTTCAGGGCCTTGTCGGGCACTTCGGCGGCGGTGCGTTGCAGGGCCGGGTCCTGGCTGACCCAGGCCTCGGCCAGGCGGCTGGGCACCAGGGTGGCCAACTCGTTGCCCAGCAGTTTTTTGGAGCGCAGCTTAGCCTCTTGCAGGCGCTCGGGCAGGTTCACCTCGGGGGCCAGGTTCAGGCGAATCGGCGTGCCGTCCTGCCAATAGCTGGAGATTTGCAAGACTCCGGGCCCGGACAAACCCCGGTGCGTGAACAGCAGGTCTTCGTCAAAGTGCATGCGGCTTTTTTTCTCGCCCGTCTCGATGCCCACGGGGAGTGCCAGCCCGGCCAGCTGGGCATAAGGCGCCCAGGCCTCGCCGTCAAAGGTCAAGGGCACCAGACCGGGGCGGCGCTCGACCAGGCGCAGGCCAAACTGGCTGGCGATGCGGTAGCCCCAGTCACTCGCCCCGATTTTGGGGATCGACAAACCGCCTGTGGCCACGACCAGTGAGGTGGTGTGCACAGTGCCTTGGCTGGTTTCCAGGGTGTAGTGGGTGTTCTGTTCGCTGGGTGCTTGCACCGACTTCACACTGCAGCCCGTGCGGATCTCCACGCCGCCCAACGTACATTCGGCCAGCAGCATGCGGATGATGTCTTCGGCCGAGTGGTCGCAAAACAGCTGGCCCTTGTGCTTTTCATGGAAAGCGATGCCGTGCTTTTGCACCAGGTCGATGAAGTCTTGGGGCGTGTAGCGCGACAGGGCCGAGCGGCAAAAATGCGGGTTCTGGCTGATGAAGTGCTTTTGCGGCGCCGATGCGTCGAGCAAGCGGTTGGTGAAATTGCAACGTCCACCGCCTGAAATGCGGATTTTTTCGGCGATCTTGTCGCTGTGGTCGATGACCAGCACCTTCAGCCCGCGCTGGCCCGCTTCGCCCGCGCAAAACAAACCGGCAGCTCCGGCACCCACGATCACCACATCCCATGTATTCATGGGGCAGGAGTGTAAGCGGCAGATGCCCGGCCGAATCAGGCCGCGTGTTGTGCTGCAGCCTGTGGCGTGGCTTGTTGCCAAGCCCGCGCACCCTGAACCACATCGCCCACCACGATGATGCTGGGGCTTTGAAGGTGCTCGCGTTGCACCGTGTGCACCAGTTCGCCCAAGGTGCACAGGGCCTCGCGTTGCTCGGGCAAGCTGGCGTGCTGGACGATGGCCACGGGTGTCTGCGCTGGCAAGCCCTGCAGCAAGCCCTGGCTGATGTGCCCAAGGCTGCTCACGCCCATGTAGATCACCAGTGTCAATTTGGCCTGGTGTGCGGTGGTGGCCAGTTGGGCCCAGTCGGTGCCGCTGTCGCCGGGTTTGGCGTGGCCCGTCACAAACACCACGCCGTGTGCGTATTCGCGGTGGGTGAGCGGTGCGCCCAGGCTGCTCATGCCCGCCAGACCCGAGGTGATGCCGTTGACCACTTCCACGTCAATGCCCGCTTCGCGTAAACGTTCGACTTCCTCGCCACCGCGGCCAAAGATGAACGGATCGCCACCTTTGAGGCGCACCACATGTTCGCCTTCTTGCACGGCGGTGATCATCAGCTTATCAATGAAGGCCTGTGAGGTGCTCTTGCAGCCGCCGCGTTTGCCCACGTGCACGATGCGGGCGGTGGGGGAGGCGTGGGCCAGCACCGCGTCGTTGACCAGATCGTCCACCAGCAGCACGGTGGCGCTGGCAATCGCTTTGACGGCTTTGAGGGTGAGCAGCTCCGGATCGCCTGGGCCGGCACCGACCAGGGTGCATCGGCCTTGAAGGGGGGTGTTCATGCTTTCACCTCGCGCAGGATGTGTTGGACTTGCAGCGCAATCGGCTCGGGTACCGGCAGCAGGTTTTGCAAAACGTGTTCGATGTAAACCGCCGTGGCGGCCGCGTCGGTGCCCGGCAGTTCGGGCATTTTGGCGAGTGAGCCTTCCTGCTGTTGCTGTACGCGCAGGGTTTGGCCGTCTTTGAAAACATCCATCGCCGGGGTGCGCCGGGCGTCGGCCACGGGTTCGCCTTCGGTGCCGCGCAGCAGCAAGGCGTGTTGTCCGGTCAGCTCGAAGGTAGCGGACATGGACAGCAGGTATTCGGGGTGGGTGTAGCTGCTCACCACCAAAGCGGCGCCATCACAGGGGGTCATCAGCTTGACCAGGCTGTGGCCCGGGTTGCGCAGACCGACCACCCGCCGCACCGCCAACAGCCGGTCCAGTCCGGCATGCAGCACGCCTGTGGGGATGAACTGCACCTGACCTGCCGCAGCCGGTGCAACGTGCGTGAGAGCCTCAATGCCCAGATGCGACAACACCGCTTGGCTGCTCACCCGCTTGTCTTCGGTGGCGGTGCCATGCACCACCACTGCCACGCCCGCGCGTGCCAGCAACAGGGCCAGCATGGGTGTCAGCACCGGCAGCTTGCGTGCGCCGTTGTAGCTGGGCAGCACCACCGTGGGCACTTGGCCTGTACGGACCTTGTTCAGTCGCGCATGCGCGGCGTCCAGAAAACCTGCCATCTCCTCGGGTGTCTCGCCTTTGATGCGCATGGCGATGCAAAACGCACCCAGTTCCAGGTCGCTCACCTGCTGGTCGAGCACCTGGCCCATCAGGTCGGCGGCTTGCGCGCGGCCAAGTGCTCGGGCGCCGTCCTTACCGCGTCCGATGTCCTTGATGTAATGACCGATGCCCATGTGGTTGATTGTGAAGGAAGTCAGATAACTGTTCGTTATATGGGTATGCGCTTCAGACGAGCACCGCGACCTGCCGGATGAGCTTGCGTAACTCGGGCACGCACGAGCCGCACTGGGTACCGCACCGCAGCCGTCCCTGCAGTCCAGCCAGGCGCTGGTCTTCGCCACCCGATTGTGTTTGCAGGCAGGCGTTGATGGCGTCTTCACGCACATTCAGACAGCTGCACACCTGGCGGCTGACCGGCGCTGCGCCTTCGGGCGGTGCGTCAGATGCCATCAGCCACTGGCGGGCGGGCCAGTTCAGTGGCGTACTTTCTTGCAGCAAGCTTTTGAGCCAACGGGCCGAGCGGCTGTCGCCTGCGACCAGAAAACCTTGCAGCTTGCGCTGGCTTTCGGTGTTGGGTGCGCTCAGCTTCACCGAACGGCGTTGTACCCGCACTGCGTCCAGGTAGTCCAGGGTGTCCGGGCTGTTCAGTCCCAGTGCCTCGGCCACGGTGTGCAGCAGCGCCGCATCGGCGGGCTGGCTGCAGGCTGCGCGCAGCAGCAAGCCGGTTTGCGGGGTTTGATCGGTCAGGGCGGCGTTGGCATCGGTGAAGGGCACCAGGTAGGCAAAGTCAAATTGCGGCAGCAGCTTTTGCAGTTGCTGGCGCACGGTCCAGACCGCATCGCTGGGCAGCCAGGCCATGGCCGCCACTTGCCAGCTGGCATTGGCCGACAGGGCGGCGCGGGTGATTTGCACGGCCGCGTGTTTCAGCTCAGGCTGTTTGGAGGTGGCGCAGTAACTCGATGTGGTGAGAACGTTCACGCCCAGACCTGCTTGGCCTTGGGCATCGCGGCCACTGAGCACCTCGGGTCCCCAGTGCATGGCGATGAAGGCTTGTGAGGCGGCCACTTGGGCGCTGGATTGCACCGGCAGTACCAGGCTGCCGCGTTTGCTGCGCACCTGCGCCAGATCGCCGTCTTGCAGGCCAAGCCGCTGCGCGTCTTGGGGGTTCATCTGCACGCAGGGCTCTGGGCTGTGGGCAAACAGGCGGCCTGCGGTGCCGGTGCGCGTCATGCCGTGCCATTGGTCGCGCAGGCGGCCGGTGGTCAGCGAAAAAGGGAACTGCGACACCCGCTCTTCGGCCACGGGTTGCCAGTTCACGGCGGCAAAGCGGGCGCGTCCGTCTGCCGTGGGGAATCGTCCATCGGCATACAGGCGGCTCTGCCAGGTGCTGGCGCCTTCGGGCATGGGCCATTGGGCAGGGCCTGCGGTTTCCAGTTGGGCGTAGCTGAGACCCGTGATGTCCAGATCGCGGCCCCGGGTGCTTTCGCGGTGCTCGTTCCAGACCGACTCGGGGGTGGGGTAGTCCATCAGGCGGGTGTCTTGCGGGCGACCCAGTGCCACAGCCAGGCGCTGGCCCAAGTCTGCAGCAATCGCCCAATCGGCGCGGGCTTGGCCTGGTGCAGTCACGGCGGCGCGCACGCGGCTGATGCGGCGCTCGCTGTTGGTTACCGTGCCTTCTTTTTCGCCCCAGGTGGCGGCGGGTAAAAGCAGGTCGGCGTACTCGCATGTGGCGGCAGTGGCAAAGGCCTCTTGCACCACCACGAACTCGGCGCGTTGCAGGGCGCGGCGCACGGTTTTCTGGTCTGGCATGGACTGCGCCGGGTTGGTGCAAGCGATCCACAAGGCTTTGATTTGCCCATCGGCAGCGGCTTCGAACATCTCCACCGCCGTCAGGCCCGGCTTGGCCGGCACCTCGGCCACGCCCCACAGCGTGGCCACTTCAGCGCGGTGCTGCGGATTGGCCAGGTCGCGGTGGCCCGACATCAGGTTGGCCATGCCACCGACTTCGCGCCCACCCATGGCGTTGGGCTGGCCGGTGAGTGACAAGGGGCCTGCGCCGGGGCGGCCGATTTGCTGCGTGGCCAGGTGCAGGTTGATGAGCGCCGCGTTTTTGGCGGTGCCGTTGCTGGACTGGTTCAGGCCCTGGCAATACAGGCTGAGGGTGGGGGGGCGGTCAGCGCTTGCCACTTGCACGCCTGCAAACCAGCGGGCGGCGGTGTAGAGGTCGGCTTCGGGCACGCCACAAATCTGCACCACATGGCCGGGCGTGTACTCGGCCACCAGGGCTTGCAGGGCTTCAAAGCCTTGGGTGTGCGCGGCGATGTATTGGGGTTGCGTCCAGCCCTGGGCCAGCATGATGTGCAGCAGGCCGTGAAACAGCATCACGTCGGTGCCGGGCTGAATCTGCAGGTGCAGGTCTGCCATGTCGGCGGTGTCGGTGCGGCGCGGGTCAACCACGACCATCTTGAGCGCCGGGTTGGCGCGTTTGGCGTCTTCGATGCGGCGAAACAAAATCGGGTGGGCCCAGGCCGCGTTGCTGCCCGCGATGAACAGGCACTGCGCGTGCGCGATGTCCTCGTAGCAGGCGGGCGGCGCATCGGCCCCCAAGGTCATCTTGTAGCCCGCCACGGCGCTGCTCATGCACAGGCGAGAGTTGCTGTCGATGTTGTTGGTGCCCAACAGGCCCTTGGCCAGTTTGTTGAAGACGTAATAGTCTTCGGTGAGCAGCTGGCCCGAGATGTAAAAGCCCAGGGCATCGGGGCCGTGGTCGCGCACGATGGTGGCCAGGCGCTGGCTGGCCATGCTTATGGCGTCGTTCCAGTCCATCGCTTGCGTGGCTTCACCCCGCGCAGGGCGCCACTGGGGCGTGAGCAAGCGTGTTTGTTCGGTGACCTGGGGCGCGGCCGTCAGGTGGAGCGACTGGCCCTTGGTGCACAAGCGCCCGAAGTTGGCCGGGTGATCCGGGTCGCCGCGCACGCCAGTGATTTGCGTGCCCTGCGATGTGATGATCACGCCACAGCCCACGCCGCAATAGGGGCAGGTGGATTGGGTTTCTTGCAGTATGGAAATCATGATTTTTTCAGGTCATCGCGAGCGTGGCGCTTTCTCCGTCATCGCGAGGAGCGAAGCGACGCGGCGATCCAGGCCTGGACTGCCACGCTGCGCTCGCAGTGACGAGAGATGTGTTCATGCGTTTGCGCTCTTGCGTGAAACCGGCCCCGCGACGGGTCGCGTCAGATCTGTGGCGTGACCCACCAGTTCGTCGGCGTTCAAAAACACCACGCCCGCTTCCACCTTGACTTCAAAGCGCGGCGTGCAGCCTTCGTCGGGCGCTTGCGCCCGGCCGTCGCACAGTCCGATGGTCCAGTTGTGCAGCGGGCAGGCCACGCGGGTGCCAAACACGATGCCTTGTGACAGCGGGCCGCCCTTGTGCGGGCAGCGGTCGAGCAGGGCGAACACCTCATCGGCGTCGTTCCGGAACACGGCCACGTCGAGCCCTTGGTCCCGCGCCACTCGACGCGAACCCAGCACCGGGATGTCTTCCACCCGGCAGATTTCTTTCCATGCGGTCATGGGGATTCCTTGTCTTGTTTCAGGCGGGGGTCAGGGGCGCGAACTGGCGGGTGTCTACCTTGGCTTCCTGCAGGTCGAACCACGGATCGGGTTCACCATCGAGCGCGGCTTGCAGCTTGGCCCACAGGGCCTGGCGCAGCGCGGCGTCTTCCAGGATCTTTTTCTTCACGTAGTCCAGGCCTACCCGGTTGATGTAGTGCACGGTGCGCTCCAGGTACCAGCCTTCTTCGCGGTAGAGCTGCATGAAGGCGCCGGTGTACTCCAGCACTTCCTCGGCGGTCTTGAGCTTGGTGAAAAAGTGCGCCACCTCGGTTTTGATGCCGCCGTTGCCGCCGACATACATTTCCCAGCCTGAGTCCACGCCGATGATGCCCACGTCCTTGATCCCGGCTTCTGCGCAGTTTCGCGGGCAGCCCGACACGGCGAACTTGACCTTGTGTGGCGCGTACATGCGCCACATGGCTTTTTCGAGGTCCTTGCCCATTTGCGTGCTGTCTTGCGTGCCCATGCGGCACCATTCGCTGCCCACGCAGGTTTTGACGGTGCGCAGGGCCTTGGCATAGGCGTGACCACAGGGCATGCCGATGTCTTTCCACACATCCACCAGGTCTTCTTTTTTGACGCCCAGCAGGTCGATGCGTTGGCCGCCCGTGACCTTGACAGTCGGAATCTGGTACTTGTCCACCACATCGGCGATGCGGCGCAGCTCGGCGGCAGTGGTCTCGCCCGCCCACATGCGCGGGATCACGCTGTAAGTGCCGTCTTTCTGGATGTTGGCGTGGCTGCGTTCATTGATGAAGCGGCTTTGCGGGTCGTCCTGCGCCTCTTTGGGCCAGGTGCTGATCAGGTAGTAGTTGACGGCCGGGCGGCAGCTGGCGCAGCCGTTGGGCGTGCGCCAGTCCATGAATTTGAACACGCCACCCACCGTGAGCAGTTTGTGTTCGCGAATGGCATCACGTACCGCCTGGTGGCCGTGCTCGGTGCAGCCGCACATGGGCTTGAGCTTGGGTGTGGCCGAATAGTCGCCCCCGGCGGTGAACATCAGGATTTGTTCAACCAGACCGGTGCAAGAGCCGCAGCTGGCGCTGGCCTTGGTTTGCTTGCGTACTTCGTCGAGCGTGAAAAGACCTTTGTCCTTGATGGCCTTGCAGATCGCACCCTTGGTCACGCCGTTGCAGCCACACACTTCGTCGGTGTCGGCCATGGCAGCGGCTTTGCTCTGGCCCTGGTGGCCCACGTCGCCAATGTTCGATTCGCCAAACATCAGCTTGTCGCGGATATCGGCCACGCTGCGCCCATCGCGCAGCAGCTTGAAGTACCAGCTGCCGTCCACCGTGTCGCCATACAGGCAGGCGCCCACCAACTGGTCGCCCTTGAGCACCAGCTTTTTGTAGACGCCACCTGCGGGGTCGCTCATGACGATCTCTTCGCACTCCGCGTCCTCCGGGCGCCCTGATGCCTTGCCCATGAAGTCGCCCGCGCTGAACAGGTCGATGCCGGTGACCTTGAGCTTGGTTGAGGTCAGGGACCCGGTGTAGCGGCCAATGCCGAACTCGGCCAGGTGGTTGGCCAGCACTTTGCCTTGCTCAAACAGCGGGGCCACCAAGCCATAGGCAATGCCCCGGTGCGCCGCGCATTCGCCCACCGCCCAGATGCGCGGGTCGGTCACGGTTTGCAGCGTGTCGCTGACCACGATGCCGCGGTTCACATGCAGACCCATGCTTTCGGCCAGCGTCGTGTTGGGGCGGATGCCCACGGCCATGACCACCAGATCGGCAGGCACATAGGTGCCGTCCTTGAATTCCACCTTGCAAACGCGGCCGGTGTCGTCGCCCACCAGCGCAGCGGTTTGCGCGCTCATGCGGAACTGCATGCCGCGTGCTTCGAGCGAGGCTTGCAGCATCTGCGCCGCCACCTTGTCGAGTTGGCGCTCCATCAGCCAATCGCTCACATGCACCACCGTCACTTGCATGCCGCGCTTCATCAGGCCGTTGGCCGCTTCCAGGCCCAGCAGGCCGCCACCGATGACGACCGCGTGCTGGTACTGCGCAGCCGCGTCGATCATGGCCTGCGTGTCGGCGATGTCGCGGTAGGCCAGCACGCCTTGCAGGTCTTTGCCCGGCAGCGGCAAGATGAAGGGGTTGGAGCCGGTGGCGATCACCAGGCGGTCATAAGGCGTGGTCAGCGTCTCGCCAGCCGCGTTTTGTGCGGTGACCATGCGCTTGACGCGGTCCACCTGCGTGACCTTGAAGCCCGCATGCAGCGTGATGCCGTTGTCGGTGTACCAGACCCAGTCGTTGAGCACGATCTCTTCGAGCGTCTGCTCACCGGCCAGCACGGGCGAGAGTAGGATGCGGTTGTAGTTGGGGTGCGGCTCTGCCCCGAAAACGGTGATGTCGTACAGGTCCGGTGCGAGCTTGAGCAGCTCTTCGATGGCCCGGACCCCGGCCATGCCGTTGCCGACCAGGACCAGTTTCATTTTCTCTTGGGTGTTGACACGCATGTCCATGGTCTTCTCCTTAGGCGGTTTTTTCCACATGCGCCTGGCGTGTGTAGAGGAAGTCGATCACCGCTTTGCGGTAACGCTGGTAGTCGGCGCTTTCGGCCAACTCCACGCGCTGGCGCGGGCGGGGCAGATCCACGCTCAGCACCTCGCCAATCGTGGCGGCAGGTCCGTTGGTCATCATCACGATCTTGTCGGACAGCAGCACGGCCTCGTCCACGTCGTGCGTGACCATGACCACCGTGCTTTGGGTGCGGGCCACGATCTCCAGCAACTCGTCTTGCAGCTTGGCGCGGGTCAGCGCGTCCAGTGCGCCAAAGGGCTCGTCCATCAGCAGCACTTTGGGCTCCATGGCCAGGGCGCGGGCAATGCCCACGCGCTGCTTCATACCGCCCGAGATTTCGCCGGGGCGCTTTTGCGCGGCGTGACTCAGTCCCACCATGGCCAGCGCCGCGTCGGTGCGTGTACGCAACTGCGCTCTGGTTTCGGTGGCCCCAAACACGCGCTCGATGCCCAGGTGCACGTTGTCAAAGCAGGTGAGCCAGGGCAGCAGCGAATGGTTTTGGAACACCACCGCACGTTCGGGGCCGGGGCCTGCGATCTCGCGGTTGGCGCACAGCAGCACGCCGGCCGTCGGGCTAGTCAGCCCGGCGATCAGGTTGAGCAAGGTGGACTTGCCACAGCCGGAGTGGCCGATCAGGGCCACGAACTCACCATTGGCGATGTCCAGGTGGATGTTGCGCAGCGCCGGAAACAAACCCTTGTTGGTTTTGAAGGTCTGCTCCACACTCTGAATCTGGATGTACTTGTTGTCTGCGCTCATGATTTGACATCCTCAAAGGTGAAGGCGGTGGCGATGCGAATCAGGGCATATTCCAGAATCAAGCCCACGCCGCCGATCACAAAAATCGCGATGATGATGTTCTTGACGTTCAGGTTGTTCCACTCGTCCCAGACCCAAAAGCCAATGCCCACGCCGCCGGTCAGCATTTCGGCCGCCACGATCACCAGCCAGGCGGTGCCGACGGCCAGACGCACGCCAGTCAGCATGTAAGGCAGCACCGCAGGGAACAGGATGGTGGTGGCGATCTTCCATTCCGACAGGTTGAGCACGCGGGCCACGTTCAGGTAGTCCTGCGGTACGCGCTGCACGCCCACAGCGGTGTTGATGATCATGGGCCAGATCGAGCAGATGAAGATGGTCCAGATGGCGGCCGGATTGGCCCCCTTGAACACCAGCAAGCCGATCGGCAACCACGCCAGTGGCGAGACTGGACGCAGCAAGCTGATGAGCGGGTTGAACATGCGCGAGAGGAAGGTGAAGCGCCCGATGACGAACCCGGCTGGAATCCCGACGAGTGCCGCCAGGCCAAAGCCCACGGCCACGCGTTCGAGCGACATCAGCACGTTCCAGCCTACGCCTTGGTCATTGGGGCCTTTGCGGTAAAACGGATCGCTGAAAATCTCGATGGCTTGCACGCCGGTCTCGTAAGGGCTGGGGATGCTGCCCTTGGTGGTGATGGACACCAGGGCCCACAAACCGATCAAGAGACCCAGACCCATGAGTGGGGGCAAGACCGCCATCCAGAAGTTGTGCCACTGGCGGGCGCGTTGCATTTGTGCGGCGGCCAAGGCATTGGCCGCTGCAACTTCAGTTTCGGTGCGGGACACGACCGGCGAGGGAGCCGATGTGCTCACCGTGGGTGAATGGAAAACGGCGCTGACCATGGTGTTCCCCTTCACGCTTTGATCTTGAAGCCGTCGGCGTATTTTTGGGGATCCTTGCCGTCCCACACCACGCCGTCCACCAACTTGTGGCTGCGCATCTCGGTTTTGGGCACAGAGGCCTTGGCGGCGGTGGCGGCTTGCTTGTAAATCGCGATTTGGTTGATCTGCTTGGCCACGCCAAGATAGTCGGGATGGTCCTTGAGCAAGCCCCAGCGCTTGTGCTGGGTCAGGAACCACATGCCGTCCGACAGGTAGGGGAAGTTCACCGCGCCGTCGTTGTAGAACTTCATGTGGTTGGCGTCGTCCCAGGTTTTGCCCATGCCGTTTTGGTAACGGCCCAGGATGCGCTGGTTGATCGCGTCCACGCCGGTGTTCACATACGATTTGTCGGCCACGGTCTCGGCCATCTTCAGCTTGTTTTGCAAACTGGCATCTATCCACTGGCCGGCTTCGATGATGGCGGCCGTCACGGCGCGGGCGGTGTTGGGGTATTTCCTGGTGAACTCGGCCGTGGTGCCCAACACTTTTTCAGGGTGGTCTTTCCAGATGTCCTGCGTGGTGACTGCCGTCACACCGATGCCGTCCATGATGGCGCGGTGGTTCCAGGGTTCGCCCACGCAAAAACCGTCCATATTGCCCACCCGCATATTCGCCACCATTTGGGGTGGCGGCACGGTGATGACCTTGGCATCTTTCATCGGGTTGATGCCATAGGACGCCAGCCAGTAGTACAGCCACATGGCGTGCGTGCCGGTGGGGAAGGTTTGCGCGAAGGTGTATTCGCGCTTGTCGCTTCGCATCAGCTTGGCCAGGCCTGGGCCGTCCACAGCGCCTTTGTCGGCCAGCTTTTTGGACAGGGTGATGGCTTGGCCGTTGTGGTTGAGCGTCATCAACACGGCCATGTCTTTTTTGGGTCCCGACAGGCCCAGGTGCACGCCGTAGACCAGGCCGTACAGCACATGGGCGAAGTCGAGTTCGCCGTTGACCAGTTTGTCGCGCACACCGGCCCAGCTCGCTTCCTTGCTCAGCACGAACTTCACGCCGTGCTTCACATCCAGGCCCAACACCGAAGCCATGACCACGCTGGCGCAATCGGTCAGCGGGATGAAGCCGATCTTGACTTCCTTCTTCTCGGGCGCGTCCGAGCCTGCGGCGTACACCACCGATCGCAGCGCGGGTGACACGCCGGCGGCGCCCACGGCGGCTGCTTGCAGCACGGTGCGGCGGTTGAAGCTGGTTTTCAGAATGTCGGTCATGGCGAGGCACCTTGCAGGATGAAAAAAACAAAAAAGGCGTCCTCATGCCGCTTGCGCCTGCTGTGCAGGGCGCGAACGCATGGGGACGCCTTTGTCCGGAATGCAGAGTCACTCGCCGTTGAGTGCCTTTGCGCGAGACCTTGGATGGTCTTGATGCAGATATTGCAAGCCGCGTGCCAGGGTTTTCCTGGGGGCTTCGCGTGAATTCCTCGGGTTTGGTGCCTTGATTTGCACCTTTGTGGTGCGATGGCACTTGGCTGGTGCCGTGCCGTCAGCCTAGCAACTCGGCCATGTCCAGCATTTGCTGCGCAATGTCGCTCAGCTTCAGGCCTTTATTCATGGCCGCTTTGCGAAGGCGGGCATAGGCCTCTGGCTCACTCAAGCCCTGGCGCTGCATCAGCAGGCCTTTGGCGCGGTCGATCAGCTTGCGGTCTTGCAGTTCGCCCCGGGCGTTGTCCAGCTCGGCCAGCAGGGCTTGTTCGTGTTTGAAGCGGGCCATCGCCACCGTCAGGATCGGGTGGATGCGCTCGGGGGCCAGCCCGGCCACGATGTAGGCCGTCACGCCCGCGGCCACAGCTTCGTTCATGGGTCGGGTGTCGCTGTCGTTGGTGAACATCACGATGGGTCGGCGCTCGTCGCGCGTGGCCATGACCACATGTTCGAGCGCATCGCGGGCATCGCTCTCGGCGTCCACGATCACCAGGTCGGCTTGCAGCTGGGCCAGGCGTTCGGTCAAAAACACATCGGCGGGCAGCGTGGCCACCAGGTTGTAGCCTGCTTCGAGCAAGCCAATGCGCAAAAGGCGTGAGCGCTCCTCGATGGCTTGTGCGTGGTCATCCCCCTCGGGCACCAAGGCGGGGTCGGAGATGATGACGACGATCCTCAAGGCTTCTTGCATGTCCAGAGTCATGCAAGAACCGCGCCGCGTCAAGAAATTCAGGCCGGCGTCATGCCATGCTGGCGCTTGAGCGCGTCACACGCCGGCGACTGCCAAAAGGCCAGCAGCGCACGCATGGCGTCGGGTTGGTTGCAGGTGGCGGCCACCGAGCCTGAGAACGTGGTGATGATCTCCACCTCGGGTGGCAGGCCGCCCACGATGGTGATGCCCGCCACACCCAGCATTTCGCTCAGCTGCTGAAAGCCCAGTGCCACTTCGCCTTGGGCCACCAGCGAGCCCACGGGCACGCCAGGTTTGGCCTGCACGATGCGTGGCAAGAGGGTCTCGGCGATGCCCCAGGCCTCGAACTGTTTGGCCAGCTGCACGCCGCTCGGGCCGGTGGAGTAACCCAGCGTGGGCGCGGCCAGGACGGCGGCTTTGAGTGCGGCTTCGGTCGAGATGTCGGGCACGGGCTGCCCCGCAGGCACGGCCACCGCCACGCCCGAGCGCACCAGGTCGGCGCGGCTGCCTGCCAGCACATGGCCGCTGGCGACCAGTTTGTCGATGGCTTCGCTGGCCAGCACCACGCCGTCAAAGGCTTCACCCGCTTGCACGCGCTTGGCCGCATCCACTCCGCCGACCGACTCGACCTGGATTTGAATGCCGGGGGCCTGCGCCTGGTACAGCGCCACCAGATCGGCCAGCAGCGGCTTGGTGGCCATGGAGGAAATCAGTCGGAGAGTGGTCATGGGAATTTGGGCCTGTGAAGTTCTGAAAGGATTATGGCCAAGCCCCATGGCGCAACCCATGCCCCGCTTAAACTACCTGTTATGCGAATTTTGGGCATTGAATCTTCTTGCGACGAGACGGGTGTGGCCTTGGTGGAAACCACCGGGACCGACATGCCGCGCCTGTTGTCGCACGCGCTCTACAGCCAGATCGAGATGCACCAGGCCTATGGCGGCGTGGTGCCCGAGCTGGCCAGCCGCGACCACATCCGCCGTGTGCTGCCGCTGACCCGCCAGGTCATGACCGATGCGGGGACCGCATTGGCCGATATCGACGTGGTGGCTTACACCCGGGGGCCGGGTCTGGCCGGGGCGCTCTTGGTAGGCTCGGGCGTGGCCTGTGCGCTGGCGGCCGCTTTAGGCAAGCCGGTGCTGGGTGTGCACCACTTGGAAGGCCATTTGCTCTCGCCGTTTTTGAGCACCGATCCGCCCGAGTTCCCGTTCATCGCCTTGCTGGTGTCGGGCGGCCACACCCAGTTGATGCGGGTGGACGGCGTGGGCCGCTATGAATTGCTGGGCGAAACCATTGACGACGCCGCAGGCGAAGCTTTTGACAAATCGGCCAAGCTCATGGGCCTACCTTACCCCGGTGGCCCGGGTCTGTCGCGCCTGGCCGAGCAGGGGAATCCTGCGGCCTACAAGCTGCCGCGCCCTTTGCTGCACAGCGGTGATCTGGATTTTTCATTTGCAGGATTGAAAACCGCCGTGCTCACGCAGAGCCAGAAAATCGGCCCCGCCGCCCACACCGAGGGTGCGCCTGAGCGGGCCGACCTGGCCGCATCGACCCAGGCGGCGATTGTGGAAGTGCTGGTCAAAAAATCCATGACCGCGCTCAAAACCACCGGCATGAAGCGCTTGGTGGTGGCCGGGGGCGTGGGGGCCAACCGCGAATTGCGGGCCCAGCTCAATGCCGCTTGCGCCAAAGCCAAAGTGCGCGTGCATTACCCCGAGCTGCATTTGTGCACCGACAACGGCGCCATGATCGCCATGGCCGCAGCCATGCGTTTGCAAGCCGGGGCGCAAACGGCCGAGGCGCGTTACAGCTTTGATGTGAAGCCGCGCTGGCCTTTGCACGAACTGGTCTGAGTGGGGCGACCCCAGTCCAATTCCTTGGGCGAGGCCGGGTGAGTCCGACCCAGAAGGTGTGACCCGTTACACTGCGCCCCTTCTCGACTTCAACCCGCCTTTTGGCAGGTTCTATTTTTGATATGCGTTTGTCCTTCATTTTCCGCCGTGCGCTCCTGTCGCTGACTGCTGGCTTGCTGTTTTCTCCTGCGTGGGCGCAATCGCCGCAGCCGATCAAGCTGGCCTTGATTGAGGGCCTGAGCGGCCCCTTTGGCAACACGGGTGAGGCGGTGGTGCGCAACATTGCCTGGGCGGTCGAGCGGGTCAATGCGCGGGGGGGCGTCAAAACGCCGCAAGGCCAGCTGCCCATGGTGCTGGAGCGCTACGACAGCAAAGGCCAAAGCGAAGAAGCCTTGTCGGCCCTCAAGTCCGCCATCGACGACGGGGCGCAGGTGATCTTGCAGGGCAATTCATCGGCCAATGCGGCGGCCCTGATCGACGCGATCAACAAACACAACGAGCGCGAGCCAGCCAAGCGCGTGCTGTTTTTGAACTACTCGGCGGTGGACCCGATCCTGACGAATGAGAAATGCAGCTTCTGGCATTTTCGTTTTGACGCCCATGCCGACATGCGAATGACCGCCTTGATGCAGGTCCTGCGGGAGGACAAGAAGGTCCAGTCGGTGTACCTGATCGGTCAGGATTACAGCTTCGGTCAGGCTGTGCTGCGCGAAGCCAAGCGTCAGCTGGCCGACAAGCGCCCCGATGTGAAGGTGGTGGGCGACGAGCTTCACCCCATGGGCCGTGTCAAAGACTTTTTGCCTTATGCCGCCAAGATCAAGGCCAGTGGCGCCCAAGCGGTGGTCACCGGCAACTGGGGCAATGACCTGACGCTTTTGGTCAAGGCCGCCCGCGAAGCCGGCTATGAAGGCAAGTTCTACACCTTTTATGGCAACGCGCTGGGTGCGCCTGCAGCCATTGGCGATGCCGGCGTGGACCGCGTGATCGCTGTGGCTGATTGGCTGCCCAATGTGCCGGGTAAAGCCAGCGAAGCGTTTTACCAGTCGTTCCGCCAGCGTTTCAGCAAGCCCTCGGAAGACTATGTGCATGTGCGCATGCAGCTGATGGTCGAGGCCCTGGCCCAGGCGGTCGAAAAAGCGGGCAGCACCGAGCCCGTGGCCGTGGCGTTGGCGCTGGAAAAAACCCGCGTCAGCATGGCCGGGCAAACCGGCTTCATGCGGGCCGAAGACCACCAGTTTCAGCAACCTCTGGTGGTAGGCGTGATGGCGCGTCAAGGCAGCTCCGGCGTGCCGTTTGATGTGGAAGGCTCGGGCTATGGCTTCAAGGTGGTGCGCCAGATCAAGGCCGAGCAAGCCCGTTTGCCCAGCAGCTGCAAGATGGTGCGACCGAGCTGAACTGTGCCCGTTTGCAGGCGCCTGCGCTGCGGTCCATCGCGTGGGCTATGGCGTGGCGGCGGTCAGTGGCGATGGACGGTTGTGCGCTGACTGTCGTCCAGAGGACAAGCCGCCATCAGGGTGTTTCACCCACGGCGTCTTTGACGCATTTTTTGATGTGGCTGTTTTTGGCGGCACCGGCCAGTTTGCGTTCAGCGGCAGAGGTCTCGCATTGGGCGGTGGCATCTTTCTCGCATTTCTTCAAAAACGAGTTCTTCGCTGCACCGGCCAATTTCTTTTCAGTGGCAGCCGCCGTGCAGGTGCTGCTCTGGGCGTGAGCGGCGGTCATCAACAAGGCCGAAGCCAGAAATGCGAATAATTTGGACATGGTGATTTTGGTGGTTGATTCGCCAAAATCATAGCCATTATTTGTATTCTTGAATCAACTGTCCGCTTGTCCCGCATTTGCCAACCACACCCGGCCTGGCCTGCTAACCTGAGGTCATGAGCCCACCGATTGCCGCCGCCGAACACCTGATCGACTCTGCCTATGCCGCCCGGCGTTTGCTGGTCACCCTGGCCCTGATGACCTTGGGGGGCTCGAGCATGTACGTGGTGGCCGTGGTGCTGCCGGCTGTGCAGGCCGAGTTCGGCGTCAGCCGGGCCGATGCTTCCTTGCCTTACACCTTGATGATGATCGGCTTTGGTGTTGGGGGCCTGTTCATGGGCCGATGGGCCGACCGCGCGGGTGTGCATGTGCCTTTGTTTTTGGGCGGTGTGGGTACCGGGCTGGGTTTCATTGCGGCCAGTTTGTCCGGCAACATCTGGTGGTTTGCGCTGGCGCATGGCTTGCTCTTGGGGCTGATCGGCAGCTCCACCACCTTTGCGCCCTTAGTGGCCGACACCTCGCTGTGGTGGCGCAAGCGGCGGGGCATTGCCGTGGCGGTGTGCGCCAGTGGCAACTATGTGGCCGGGGCCATTTGGCCGCCTTTGGCCCAGCACGGCGTCGAGACCGTGGGTTGGCGCAGCACTTACGTGGCGTTGGGCCTGTTTTGCGGCATCGGCATGGTGCTGCTGAGCTTGCTGATGCGCCAGCGCCCGCCCTTGCTGCAAACCCCGGTGGCAGGCAGTGCCCAGGCCTTGCAGTCGCAGCAGCCCTTTGGTTTGAGCCTGAACAAGGCACAGTTTTTATTGTGCGTGGCGGGCGTGGCTTGCTGCGTGGCGATGGCCATGCCGCAGGTGCACATCGTGGCGTATTGCACCGACCTGGGTTTTGGCGCAGCACGTGGCGCGGAAATGCTCTCGCTCATGCTGGCCAGCGGCATCGCCAGCCGCTTGATTTCGGGGGCCATTTGCGACCGCATTGGTGGCTTGCGCACCCTGGTGCTGGGCTCGGTTTTGCAGGGCGTGGCGCTGCTGCTGTTTTTGCCCTTCAATGGCCTGGTGTCGCTCTACATCATCTCGGCCTTGTTCGGCCTGTTTCAAGGTGGCATTGTGCCGGCCTACGCCATCATCGTGCGCGAATACTTTCCGGCCAAAGAAGCGGGCTCGCGCGTGGGCGCGGTCATCATGGCCACGCTCTTGGGCATGGCCTTGGGCGGCTGGATGTCGGGCAAGGTGTTTGACATCACAGGGTCGTACCACGCGGCGTTCATCAACGGTGTGCTGTGGAACGCGCTCAACCTGAGCATTGCCCTGTGGCTGCTGTGGCGCGTCAAGCGGGCGGCACTGGCCACGGCCTGAAGGGCTCTGCGTCCATCCAGATCAGGAAAGCTTGTCATGTCTTCTGTTTTGCGATTTGGTGCTGTGAGCGTGCATCTGGGTGACAAGTCGGGCAAATACCCCGACGGCAACCAGCTCATCGTGCAAGGGGCCGATGTGCGGGTGGCTTTCGACACGCCGGAGGTGGCCAACCGCATTGGCCCCGAGCTGGACACGGTGGACCTGGTCATTTTGGGCCATGTGCACGAAGACCACATGGCCGGGCTGCACCGCCTGCCGCACGCCCGTGTGCAGGTGCACGAGGCCGATCTGGCCGCCGCCCAGTCGTGGGAGGGCATGTGCCGCCACTACGGCTACCCGCCAGACGTGCTGGATGCGATGCTGGCCATCGTGCAAAAGGATTTTCATTACCAGCCTCGGCCCGACGCTATCGGCTACAGCGATGGCACGGTGTGGGAGCTGGGTGGCGGCGTGCGGGTGCGGGCCCACCACCTGCCGGGCCATACCGCTGGCCACTGTGCCCTGGTGGTCGAGAGCGAAGGCTTGGCCTTCATTGGCGACATCGACCTGAGCGGCTTTGGCCCGTACTACGGCGACGCCACTTCCAGCCTGAGCGACTTCCGGCGCACCCTGAAAAAAGTGGCTGAGCTCGACGCCCGCATCTGGGCGACCTCGCACCACAAGGCAGTGATCACCGATCGGGCGCAATTTCTGGCCGACCTGGCCCGCTTTGCCAGCAAGATCGACGAGCGCAGCGTGCAGTTGCTGGCTTATTTGCAAAGCCCGCACAACCTGGACGAGTTGGTGAGCCGCCGCCTGTTGTACCCCGCAGGCTACGACGTGCCTTTTGTGCCTTGCGCCGAGCGCAACACCATCAGGATGCACCTGGACGAGCTGTTGGCCATGGGCCAAATCGAGGCCCTGGAGGAAGGGCAGTTTGTGGCAGTTTGAGTTGCACAGAATGCTGCAGATAAAAAAACGCCCCGGGCCGTGAAGCCAGGGGCGTTCAAAACGAAAATGTCAGGCAACTGCAGGCCGCATGACGCTTTCAGTATACTGTAAATATAAACAGTACTTGCATTTTGGCGATCAGCCCACCCTCCCACTTCACCATGACCTTGCCCCGCCGCCGCGATGACTTTGAAGACAACCGGATCTACGAATACCCACAGCACCTGCGCGAAGCCATTGAAGACGCGCCCACCGGAGCGGGCGTTTACACCTTCCATGGCCAGGAAGGCGACTTGCCGTTGTACATCGGCAAAAGCATCAACATCCGCGCCCGCTTGTTATCGCACCTGCGCACCCCCGACGAAGCCCGCATGCTGCGCCAGACCCAGCGCATCAGCCACATCCGCACGGCAGGGGAGATCGGGGCGCTCTTGTTGGAAGCCCAACTTATCAAAGCCCAGCACCCGTTGTTCAACCAGAAACTGCGGCGTAACAAACAACTGTGCAGCTTGCAAATGATGGGCGATGTGCCTCAAGTGGTCTATTCCCGAGACATCGACTTTGCCACCCAGCCCGATTTGTATGGCCTGTTTGCCAGCCGTCACGCGGCGCTGGACGCGCTGCGTGCCATCGCCGACCAGCACAAGCTGTGCTACGGCCCCTTGGGCCTTGAAAAACTGCCTCCCGGCAAAGGGTGCTTTCGGGCGGCGATTCGTCAGTGCGCAGGCGTGTGCCGGGGTGACGAAAGCCCCGAGGCGCACCGCGAGCGCCTTTTCAGCAGCTTGCTGGCGCTGCGCGTGGAATGCTGGCCCTACGCGGGCGCGGTGGGCTTGGTTGAGCGTGATGGCGAATTCACCCAAATTCACGTTGTGAAGCATTGGTGCTATTTGGGCAGCGCCCCCAGCGTCGAAGCCGCACGCCAACTGAGCCAGACCGCCAGCCAAGTGGCCGCCCATTTTGATGCCGACGGCTACAAGATTTTGTGCCGCCCGGTGCTCACGCAAACTGTGGAAATTGTGTTGTTGTGAGCTCGCACAGCACAGCAGTCCGTTCGGTAGAAGACTTCGTCAAACTCAAAAGTTATGAAAATCCACCTGCAAACGCCCGGTGAAATACGCCTGCAAATTTGGAAAGAGCTGGGCCGCGCCAGCCTGGACCGCCACCATGAGTGGCGCACATCCGTCATGGCTTCGACCGACGCAGTCGGCTTGCCCGATGCCCGCACCGTGGTGCTGCGGCAGGTGGATGCGCAGGCCGGGCAGCTGACTTTTTACACCGACAGCCGCAGCCCCAAGGTGGCGCAATTGCAAGCGCAAGCGTCGGCGATGCTGGTGTTTTGGAGTGCGCGTTTGAGTTGGCAACTGCGGGTGCGGGTGCTTTGTTCGGTCATCTCCTCCGGCCCGGAGGTTGAGGCGCTTTGGCAAAAGGTCCAGCAGTCGGCGGCTGCGGGCGATTATCTGTCGCCTTTGCCACCGGGTGCTGTGTTGCCGCAAGGCAGCACCGCAGACCTCGGAACGGTCAACGTCCCCGTGCCAGCGCACAGCTTGGCCATTGTGCGTGCGCAGGTGCTTCAAATGGACTGGTTGGAGTTGTCGCGCGAGGGGCATCGCCGGGCGCAGATGAGCGCCGACAGTTGGGACTGGCTCACGCCTTGATTGGGGCAGGGGTTGAGCCGGCGCAAGGATCCCAGGGCATTGGCGTCGCTCAGGCCTTGTCGTTGCGCATGTGCTGCAGCTGCGCACCGTCCACGTTCAAGCGCACGCCCAAAGAGCCGCTGCCCGCCCGCACCGGGAATTTGCGCAAAGCCATGCTGAGCGCATTGATGACCGGACGGGTTGCACAGGCCTGAACGATGCGTGTCATCAGCCGCTCTTGGGTTTCGTAGTGCCCATCGGCGGCCAGTCGTTCGATCTCCGCAACCAAGGGGTCGTAATCGAACACATGGGCCATGCCATCTTCGGGAATCAGCACCCAATCGGGGTCGATCCAGAGCTTCAAATCCAGTGCGTGGTACTCGGGCACGGTGTCGCCGGGACCGTAGGTGCCAATGCGGGTGGACAGTCGCAAGTCTTGGAGTTCAATGCAGCTGGAAGTGGATGTCGGCAGTGTCATGGGTGTTGCGGGCAGGTTCATGGGCGGTGGTTCAATGAATGTCGTTCAGGGCTCAGCGACGACTTTTGAGACGTTGGCTCTTGCGGCTTTTTTCAAAAAAAGCGTCCGGTTTGGTTTGCACCCAGCGGATGAAGCGGGCCATTTCCTCGGGTTGCTTCAAGGCTTCGACCGTGGCGTAGGTGCGGGCCAATTCGGTTTCGGTAAACAGCGCGTGGATTTGGCGGTGGCAAATGCGGTGCAGCACCACCGTCTGCACGCCCCCGTGTGACTTGGGCACCAAATGGTGTGCGTCTTGTTGGCAGGGCGGAATGGGGCGCTCACACACCGGGCAGAGCACGGCATCGCTGCGCGGTGCGGGCAGGGCTTCAAGCTGGGCTTGAATGAGCTTTTTGCGAATGCGCCCCGTCACGGCTGAAAAACTGTCTTGAACATCGCTCAAGGCTACAACAGGCGGTCAGTGCAGCAGGTCGTACCGGGCGATTGAGCCCGCTTGGCTTCAGGGCATCAGGTCGATCAGGATTTCATTGCGCCGATTCCACGGCAGGGTGAAAGGGTCGTCGTAGCGGGCAATTTGGGCCGTGGGGCTGAGCTTGAGCTGGCGCGCCTGCGCCCAAGCCCGCAGGCGCTCGGTTTGCGCCTGGATGCTCGCTTGCGTGGTGAAGCCGCTGAAGCGCACCGCCACCGTTTCATGCGCGGGCACCGGGCGCAGCTGGATTTGCGGGTTGAGCGGCTGGGGTAGGGTCTGCACGTTTTCCGCCGACGGCATCACAAAATGCACCCGCCAGCCCTGGTCGTCGGGCACCACGGTGACGGGCGCGGTCATGGCGATTTTGCGCTGCGCACCCAACTCGGGTTGCAGGTTGTCGCCAAAAATGTAGGACGCAATGCGCCGAAAACCGCTGCGGCTGGCGGCATCGAAGTCCCCCTGGATTTGCGTTTGGGCCACCGTGAAGGCGGCGTAGCGCCGCACCTCAAAAGGGGGCTCTGAGATGAGCGCGGTGTAGCGTGGTTCTTCAATGGCCATGGCAGCCTCGCATAAAAGGAAAAAGAGTGGTGTCAGCCAGCGCATCATGGTGTGTGTTGGGGCGGGAGCAGTGAATTCCATGCATCGTAGCCAATTCATCACAGCAGCATCGGTCTCTGGACGCACGGACGCTGACGCCCCATCGGGCTGCTGGAGGCCAGCACGCCTGATGAGACGTGGCAGGAGACAAGCCATTGCCTGAACCGATAAAACAGTGGCCCTCATGCCAGAGCGGGTATTGAAAACTGCCTCGCAGACCCGCTGCTAGACTCGGCCACTTCAAAAAAATTCAGTGCAGACATGCCCCACGATTCGCCCATCGACATCGTTTATTTGTGGGTTGACGGGAACGATTCGAATTGGCGTGCCAAACGCCAAGCGGCCCTGCAGCAACTCCCCAGCGATTCCAGTGCCGCCATGGCCCGATACAGCAATGTGGAAGGGCGCTTTCGGGACAACCACGAGCTGCGTTACAGCCTGCGTGCGCTGGAACAATTTTTTCCCGGCCACGGCCATGTCTACATCGTCACCGACGCACAGGCGCCCGACTGGCTTCGTCCTTCGGACCGCTTGACCCTGGTGGACCACCGCGATTTGATGCCCGAGGCGTCCCTGCCTACGTTCGACTCGGGCCACATCGAGTCCTGGATACATCACATTCCCGGTTTGTCCGAGCGTTACTTTTACCTCAACGACGACGTTTTTTTTGGCGCTCCGGTGCGGGTGCAAGACTGGTTCCATGAGAGCGGCTTTCATGTCACTTGGTCGGACGATCCCGAGGTGACGGACGAGGCCATGCGCATGGATGCCACGTCGCTGGAAAACGCCTGCCGCTTGTCGATCCAGTGGCTCAGCGACAAAGCCCGCTCGGGTATCCCCGCGCTGCGCGAGCAAGACCCGCTTTACCAGAGCACCTTCCGCACCTTTGCGCACTCGCCCCGGCCCATGCTCAAATCAATCCTGCTGGAATTGGAGGAAACCGCCCCGGAGTTGTTTGCAGCGGTTCGGTCGACCGTGTTCCGAAGCTGGGACAAACCCACCATCGTGTCCGATTTTGTGCTGCGCTGGGCCCTGGCGCATGGGGTAGCGAGCCTGCGGCCTTACCGCCACCGCTATGTGTCAACCGGTGAGGCCGACCAAAACGCGCAGCTGCAGGCTTTGGTGGCCGAGTTCGGTGCGCTGGATTTCTTTTGCATCAACGACACCACCGATGACGCACACAGCCAAGACCCTCGATTGCAAAATGTGCTGGCAGTGTTGCAGGACATCTTGCCTGTGCCTTCAGGTTTTGAAAATTTGGCGACGGGTTCGCACCACGACGCGTCATCGGCCTGCGAGACGCCGAGCTTTCAGGCGCATGCCCGTCGGGATGATGCACAGCAGACCCCCAACGCGGCCGGGCTTCGAAAAAGGGCCTGAGGCGACCTTCAGCGCAAGGACTGGCGCGTGATGGGTGAGGGCGGCAGAGGAAAGTCCTCGGGCATTTGCACGCCATGCCTCTTTTGCGCTCCAGCCATGGCTGCTGCACTGTCAGCGCCACCGTGACCTGCTCGACGGCCTGGCTGCAAAGCCAGGTGCTTGGCCACTCGCCCTCGCACCCGCATGCGCCACACCCTGAATGAGCGGGCTTTCAGTTGCGCCCGCATCAAGGCAATGACGTCGGGCTCGGCGAGGCCAAACTGCAGTGCAATCGCTTCAAACGGGGTGTCGTCTTGCCAGGCCATCGCGATGATGCCCGAGACGTCAGCCTCTGACAAAGAAGCGGTCAGCCTGGCGTGCAGCTCAGTTTTTTTCACGTATGTCGTCCAGTGTCGGGCTGCCGGGTTGGTCGGTGTGCTGCACCTCAAAGCCATCGGCCACAAAGGCCGGGCCTTTCATCAGCATCACAATCACGCAGCCGATGGCCGCTGTCAGCACCAGTGTCCAGTGCAGCACCACCACACCCATGGCGATGTAAAGCCACTGGGTCAACGCGCGCTCGGAGGCGGGCGTGGGGGTTTCCGGCGCGGCCAGATAAGCCAGGCTCACCAAGGCCAGGGGCAAGGCGGTTCCCGCCAGTGCGATCCAGGGCAGCTTTTTCCACAGCGCCCATTCCAGGCCGGGTGCTGACCGGGTAAAGTCCGGCAATCTTTGGAACCAGTTCAAGGTGTTTTCTCTTGTGCAAGGGTAGATGCTTGGATCATGCCAGAGCCGGTGAAATAGCCCCCGCCCATGTGCTTTGTCCTGTGCGGTGGCGCCCTGTTCAGGGCAGCAAGGCGGTGGTTTCTTGTCGGAGCATGCGCACCATTTCTTGTGCGGCTGGCGACAGGCTGCGGTGGCGCCGCGTCACCACGCCAATGGGGCGCTGGATGTCGGGGCCGGTCAGGCGCCGGGTGGCCACGCCATCTTGCTGTACAAAAGCGGCGGCCAGCTCGGGCAGGGCGGCCACGCCCAAACCGGCTTTGACCATGGCGTGGATGGTGGCAATGTGCTCGACTTCGTAGCGCGGCTGAAACGCGATGCGGTGTTCCATGAAGGCCGCATTGGCGTATTGCCGCACGCTGGCGGGCAGTGGCATGGAGATGTGGGTCAACTCGGCCACGGCCAGCCAGTTCAAAGCGCCTCGCCCCTTGGCCAGGCGGTGGCCCAGCGGCATCAACAGTACAAAGCCATCGGCCGACAGCGGTGTGTAGTCCAGATCGGCGTAGTCGGGATTGGCCGCAGTGAGCGCAAAGTCCACCGTGCCAGCCCGCACGAGGTCAAATGCCGGGCCAGACAAGGTGTCGTGCAACTGCAGCGCGATCTGCGGGTACTGCGCGGCAAAGCGGGCCATGACCCGGGGCACCACCGTGGCCGCGAGCGAAGGCAGGGCCGCCAGGCTCACTTTGCCAGTCTGCACCTGCGTGATGTGCTGCACCCGCTGGACCGCCTCTTGAGTTTGCGCGTTGAGCAGTTTGGCTTGCTCCACAAACACCTGGCCTGCAGCCGTGAGGTGCACGCTGCGGGTGGTGCGGTCAAACAAGCGCGTGGCCAAGGCCTCTTCGAGCCGGGCAATCACCCCGGACACGGCCGACTGGGACAAGTGCACTTGCGTGGCCGTGCGCCTAAAACTGCCGGTTTCGGCCAGCACCAGAAAGATGTCCAGGTCACGAGGCGTCCAGGTGGGTTGCGAATTGATCTGCATAACAAATCAGTTTATAGAAAAAAACGGCTGGACGAGGTAATGCGCGATTCTTAGACTCCATGCATTCTTTTTGACAGCAGCTGCAACCATGATTTCTTCACAGCCTTCACAAGCACACACCGTGGTGGTGGGCGGCGGAACCATGGGCATGGACGTGGCGATCGTGCTGGCCCGCGGTGGCAGCCAGGTCACTGTGGTCGAGCCCGATGCCGCCAAGCGCCAGGCTTTGACCGCTCATGTGCGCCACAACCTTGAGCCTTTGGATATGGCCCACCGCACCGAGCGCGTGCAGGCCGTGGCCGACTTGGCCGATGTGGCCTGGCCCGGTGTGAGCGTATTGATCGAGTGCATCCCGGAACAACTGCCCCTCAAGCAGGCCCTGTTTGCGCAGCTGGCGCAGCTGGCCGCACCCGACACCTTGCTGTGCAGCAACAGCTCCAGCTTCCCGATCAGCGCCATCGCCGAGGGCCTGCCCACGGCAGAGCGCATGCTGGGCCTGCACTTTTTCATGCCCGCGCATTTGGTGCCCTTGGTGGAAGTTGTGCTCGGACCGAAAACGGATGTGCAAGAGGCCGAGCAGCTGTGCGACTTCATGCGCGGCTGCGGCAGCGTCCCCGTGCTGGTGCGCAAGGACAAGCCCGGCTTTTTGGCCAACCGCATGCAGCACGCCCTGGCGCGTGAGGCCTTTGCCCTGATCGACGAAGGCGTGGCCTCGCCCGAAGACGTGGACGCGGCTGTGCGCTTTGGCTTTGGTTTTCGCTTTCTGGCCGCAGGCCCGGTCATGCAACGCGACCATGCGGGCCTGGAGGTGCACACCGCCGCCGCGGCCAGCATGTACCCCAGCCTGGCCGTGAACGCCGAGCCCGCGCGCGTCCTGCAAGAGCGGGTGGCCCGTGGGGACTTGGGCATGAAGACCGGGCAGGGCTTTTTCAGCTGGACGCCGGAAACCCAAAAAGCCGAGCGCGAACGCTACGACCGGTTGTTGCGCCAAGGGCTGGATTTGCTGGCGTCTGAGCTGCCGCCTCTTCACCCGCTCGATTGATTCCCTCACGATTGATTTTCAAAAGGCACCCCATGACTGTTTTTCCGCATCCCCTCTTGATCACCGTCGCGCCCAATGGCGCTTACAAACAACGGCCTGACCACGCTGCCTTGCCCCTCACGTCGGCCGAGCTGGGCCAGACCGCCAAGCAGTGCCTCGACGCTGGCGCGGCCATGATCCACATGCACATCCGCGATGCCCAGGGTCGTCACAGCCTGGACGTGCAGGGTTACCGCGACGCGCAGCAAGCGGTCAAGGCCGCGGTGGGCGATGCGATGATCATTCAGGTCACCAGCGAAGCCGCTCGGGTGTACAAAGCGCCCGAGCAAATCGCCATGGTCACTGCGCTCAAGCCCGAAGCTGTGTCGGTGGGCCTGCGCGAAGTGGACCAGCCAGAGATCGGCGAAGCCGGCCTCGCGCAGTTTTTTGGCTGGCTGGCCAAAGAGCGCGTCATGACCCAGGTCATCGTGTACGACGTGGCCGATCTGCAGCGCTGGCAAGCCCTGCGCGCGCAAGGCGTGATCCCGGATGCGCCCTGGTCGCTCTTGTTTGTGCTGGGTCGCTATTCGGTGGGCCAAACCTCCGAGCCCAAAGACTTGCTGCCCTTTGTCATGGCCCATACCGGCCAAGAGCCTTGGTCCATGTGCGCTTTTGGCGCGGGCGAACACGCCTGCGCCACCACCGCTGCCGCACTGGGCGGCCATGTGCGTGTGGGTTTTGAAAACAACCTGCTGCTCAACAACGGGCAGATCGCCCCCGATAACGCCGCTTTGGTGCGCCAGGTGGCCGATTCGGCCCGCGTGCTGGGCCGCAGCCTCTGCACCGCGCAACAGGCGCGTGACGCTTTCTTTGCCGCCTGAGCATTTTCTTTTTTGACTGGAGACAACACCATGAAACGCAGCACTTTCGTCGCAGCACTCTCAGCCGCTCTTTTGGGCGTGAACGCTTTGCCCGCGCTGGCCCAAGACAACTACCCCAGCAAAACCATCCGCTTTGTGGTGCCTTACCCACCGGGCGGCCCGACCGACCTGATGGCCCGCATGCTGCAAGGCGAGTTGAGCACCCGCCTGGGTGTCACGGTGATCGTGGACAACAAAGGCGGTGCCGGTGGCAACCTGGGCAGCGCCGAAGTGGCCAAGCAAGCGCCTGCCGACGGCTACACCTTGCTGCTGGCGGCCAGTGGCCCCATGGCGGTCAACCCCACGCTGTACCGCAGCATGCCCTTTGTGCCCATGACCGATCTGGCCCCGGTGATCCAAATTTCGGCCTTCCCGCTGGTGCTCGAAGTGCATCCCAGCGTGCCGGTCAACAGTGTCAAGGAGTTGATCGCACTGGCCCAAAAGCCCAGCAGCCAGCTGGCTTTTGCATCGGCCGGCAACGGCACGCCCCAGCACCTGGCGGGTGAAATTTTCAACACGCAGATGAACACCAAAATTTCGCACATTCCTTACCGCGGTGCAGGTCCTGCGCTCAACGACTTGATCGGCGGCCAGGTGCAGGTGATGTTCGACATCCTGGGCAGCTCCTTGCCCCACATCCAGGGTGGCAAGCTCAAGCCCTTGGCGGTGACCTCGGCCAAGCGTCACCCCTCGCTGCCCAATGTGCCGACCATGATCGAGGCGGGTGTGCCTGGGTACGAGTTGACCGGCTGGCATGGCATTGCGGTACGTGCGGGTACGCCTGCGTCGGTGGTGCAGAAACTCAACACCACTTTGAACGCGATCTTCAATGATCCGGAGTTCAAGAAAAAATGGGAAGCCATTGGCACCCCAGTGGTGGGGGGTACCTCCCAGCAGTTTGGCGAGCTGATCCGCAAGGAAACGGCCCGCTTGGGTCAGGTGGTCAAGAACGCGGGCGTGACCGTCGATTGAGGGATGCCGCGGGCGATGGGCGCAGCCTTCGGGCCTGCGCCAATTTGCCTGACTGAAATTTACAGGGGTATTTCGGGGGATAGGTGGAGCCCAGCGCGTGCTGTGTCATGGGAGCCGCTACACTGACGAATCGCCGTCAGAGCCAGCTTTTTGATCTGCCCGCAGGCGCCTTGACGCACCTCTTTTTCTGATATCCCATGAAATTCAAAATGTCCGAAAAGTCGCTGTTTGCGACTTTGTTACGCGCCCCGTGGTGGGTGAGCTTTTTGGTGATGTTCGGCGTGGCCCTGGTGGCCGGGGCTTTGCTGCCTGAGGCCTACAAAACAGCGGGCATGCTCGGGGCTTTCCCGTTTTTTGTCATTGGCGTCATGGCCGCCTGGCGACAAAGAAATGCCATTTCGGCCAGCCGCATCCGGGAACTGGTTGAGCAGGCCCGGGGCATGGGCTGGCGTGATTTTTCAGTCCTGGTTGAAGAAGCGCTCAAGCAGCAGGGTTTTGTGGTCAGTCGTTTGAACGATGGCCCGGCCGATTTTCAGATTGAAAAAAATGGCCGCATCACCCTGGTCAGTGCCAAGCGCTGGAAAGCGGCCACCGTGGGCGCAGAGCATTTGCGGGAGTTGCTGGCTGTCCGTGAAAGCCGTGATGCCTTTTCGTGCACTTGCATGAGCCTGGGCGTCTTCAGCCAGGCCGCCATTGACCTGGCCCACGAGAGCCCCATGCAGTTGCTGGGTTCGGCCAACATCGCACAACTCATGCACGACGGGGCCAACGCCCTCAAGACCTGACTACTCGGCGTCTCATTTTTAGGCTCCCAAGGATTTCCATGACCCGACCTCTACTCGCCGAATCGGCCATCCACCCGGCCATTCGCCAACGCATTGCCGAACACCACTTGCCCGTGATCCAGCAGGTGCAAACCGCCATCGCCCAGCACGCTGTGGTGGTGGTCGGCTTGTCGGGCAACCCGTTTGTGGGCAAAGCCCGCAAGGCGCTGGCCGCAGCGGGCGTGGCGCACGAGTACATCGAGTTCGGCAGCTATTTCTCGCAATGGCGTTTGCGCAATGCGCTGAAGATGTGGACCGGCTGGCCCACTTTTCCGATGGTCTTTGTCCGCGGCACGCTGGTCGGTGGCGCCGATGACCTGCGTCGCCTGATTGACAATGGCGAACTCAGCACCTTGCTCAAAGCCTGAGCGACATGGCCGCACAGGCAAAACCCGAGTTGTGGCGCACCGAGACAGCCGATGCGGTGGCCGTGCTGAACATTCCCGGCGCATTGAAGCGGCCTCGTACATTTGACATCGATGTCAGCTTGCTTGTGCGTGTCCCTGAAGAGCACACAGAAGCCTGGCATGAATTGACGCTGGAGATCGACGGCCAGCGGCAATGGCACCGCCGCATTGCCAGCAACTGCCCGGGCCAGACCGATGGGCTCGATTACCACTGCCGCGTGGTGCTCGAAGCTGGTCCATCCTTGCGCGTGCGCGCAGTGGCGGGCACTCGGGGCGCGGTGGTGCAGCGCCTGCAGATCGAAGCGCGAGAAGACCTTTAGCCTCAGCCGATCACTGCCAACTCGCGCAGCGGGCGGTTTTGTTGCAGGCGTTCAAATCCCAGCTCATCGACGGCAATCGTGATGGGCTTTCCTTGCAGCACCCACTCGGCCAGCGCCAAACCAGCGCCTGCCGCATGTTGCATGCCGTGGCCGGAAAACCCGTTGATGAAATACAGGTTGCGCAAATCCGGGTGTGGGCCGATCACGGCGTTGTGATCGAAGGTGTTCATCTCGTAATATCCCGCCCAGGCCCGCTCCACCCGCAGGGCGGCCAGCGCTGGAATGCGATGCGCCAGGGATGCCCATTGTTCGTCGTTCCATTCGGTCCAGTCGGGGTCAAGCGGCAGATCGGGCTCGGTGTGCAAAGGCTCTGCACCGCTGATCAAAAAACGACCCTCGGGTCGCAGCCACCAGCCGCTCGGGTCGATCAGCAAGGGGCATTGCGGCAGCGGCTCGGGGCAAGACAGCACAAACACCGTGCGCCGCGCCGCCTCGATGGGCAGGTGCACCCCGGCCATGGCCGCCACTTCGCCAGCCCAAGGCCCCGCGGCATTGACCACTTGGCCGCAGGACAAGCTGCCGCCGCTGGCCAGACGCACGGCGCTGATGTGCGTGTTGGTGTGGTCCAGGCCCACTACCCGGTCGTGCAGGCGTTGCACGCCTTGCGCCATGGCTTTTTTCAAAAACGCCTGGTGCAGCGCCGGGCCATCAAACCAACCCTCACCGCTCAGGCCCAGGCTGCCCAGGGCCACATCGTCCACGTTCAACCAGGGGTAACGCTGGCGCAGGGCCTCGGGGCCCAGCAGGGCCACATCGGCCCCGGTCTGTTTTTGTATCTGGTGTGCGGTGCGCAGGGCTGCTGTTTGCTCGGGCTGGGCCAGGTACAAATAGCCGGGCTCTTGCAAACCCAGCGCCACCGGGTGGTCGGGCAGGCCCAGGTGCTGCTCGGCCTCGCGCAAAAAAGCGATGCCGAATTGACTCAGGCGGATGTTGACCGGGCAGGTGAACTGCTGGCGGATCGAGCTGGCCGACAGTGAAGAGGAGGCTTTTTCGTAGCGCGTGTCCGATTCGATCAGCGTCACTTTCAAGCCAGGCTGCAGGCGGGTCAGCCAATAGGCCGTGGCCGCACCTATCACGCCGCTGCCCACAATCACCACATCGGCGCGGCTCATGGACGAGCGCCTTCGGCCAATGCCGCGCGGTAGACCAGACGGGCCGCCACCGTGTCTTCCACCGCCTGGCCCAGAGATTTGAAAACGATGGTGGTGCCCGCAGGTGGTGGCGCCACGCGACCGCACAACACTTCGCCAATTTCGGCCGCCACCCGCGCGCCTGACAGCATCACATCGCCCGATTCTTTTTCGGCCGCTTCGCGCTGATCGGCCACCACCCAATGCTGCATGGCCGCGTCGTCCAGCTCGCGCCAAGTGGGGCGGGGCGCACCCACCGCCGCCACAAAGGCACCGGGCTTGAGCCAGGCGCCCTGCAGCACCGGCTCACTCGCATTGGTCACGGTGCAGACGATGTCGGCCCCGCGTACCGCTTGTTCGGCGCTGGCGCAGGTCACACCGCCAATGTCGTGTGCGCACTGCTGCGCGTTGGCAGCGTTGGGGCTCCAAACCCGAATCTCGGACACCTCGCGCACGGCACGCAGCATTTGCGCGTGGCTGCGCGCCAGCACACCGCTGCCCAGCATGGCCACCACCTGCGGTGTGCGTGGCACCAGCGCATCGGCCGCCACGGCAGAGGCGGCTGCCGTGCGCATCGCGGTGATGGTGTTGCCCTCCATCACCGCCAGCGTCTGGCCCGTGGCCGGGTCCATCAGCACAATGGTGCTCAGCAGGGTGGGCAAGCCCTTTTGCGCATTGCCTGGCACCAGCGTGATGAGCTTGGTGCTCAAGGCATCGCCCAGTTGTGCGGGTTTCAAAAACAGCAGGCCATCGTTGGAGGCCTCGCCAATCGGCATGACCATGCGCAGCGGCTGCACCACCTGGCCCAGCGTCAGCGCCACCAAGGCTTCGCGCACGCCTTGCAGCAAATCGGGCACGCTCAGCAGTTGTTGCACGCGGGCTTCGTCAAAATAATGAACCATGGCTTGTCTCCAGGGGGTCGCTAGGGCAAGCGCTTATTCAAGCATGCCTAACCGATCTGGGCAGTCACCTGCAGGATTCAGTGGCGGGAACCCACATCGATGGAGGTCAAGGGCCAGGGGCCATCACAGCTCGGGGCCTCAAACGGTCGCGATGGGCGTGGCCGGCGAGCCAATGGCCCCCGGCAGGCGCAGCGGAGGGGCCGTGAGTAAAAAGCGCGAGCGGCCAGCCGCACGCAGCCAGTTGGCCAGGGGGGTGAGGTGCCAGATCTCGCCCAGGTGCACGCCCAGCTTGAACAGGCAATGCTCGTGCAAGGGCAAAGCCGCGCAGCTGCCGGGTCGGGGTGTGGCGGGCAAGCCTTCAACAGCGTAGTTGTCGGCGATCAGCGCTACCAGGCCCGAATCGGTGATCCACTGCAGCAGCCGTTCGTCGCGTCCTTCTAGCACAGCGCAAGAGTTTTCCACCGCATGCGGATCGGGCTGTTTGTTCATCTCCAGCAGCATCTGTGCAAAGCCCGTGTGCAGACACACCATATCGCCGGGCTCCACCACCACCCTGTCCTGGTGCAGGATGTCCATCAGCATGTCGTAGCCCACCCGCACCCGCTCGCGGCCCAGATGGGCATGCAGGTCGATCATGACCGCACGGCCCTGCACGCAGCGCTCGGACATTTTCTCGATGCCCAAGGCCTTGGCCTTTGACGTCGATTCGCGGGCGATCTCGGGAAAACCAAAAATACCCGCCCCCGATCCGTTGCTGGGCCCCACGACATCGGTGCCCGCACGAAAGCCGTTGTAATAAACCGGCTCGGGCACGCCGTCGCCGTTGGCGTCGAACATCGAGCCCACATGCGCCAGGCTGTCCCACTGGGTGCTGTACTGCAAATGCAGGATCGCCAGGTCGTCGCACACCACATCGGTGCAGGCCGGGTCGTCACACCAGAGCTGGTAGTTCATGTTGGGCTTGTCGCCGCGCAAGGTGGGGCGCAGCACGGGTGGCTGACGCCGGGGATTGAGCACGTTGCCGCCCGGAAAATCCAGCGGCAGGCTCAGGTTGAAGGTCCGTCCCGTTCGCACTTCTTGCATGCCTTGCAGGACTTTTTCAGGCGTCAAAAGGTTCATCCGACCGCATTGGTCGTCAGGCCCGAAGTCGCCCCAGTTCGAGCCCGGTGGGCGGTTTTTCCAGCGAGGAGAAGAAGACATGCGAGACTCCTTTGAAGTCAACCCAAATGCAACAGGCATGCTCACATCTTGTGTGCGGGTCGGCAGGCTGGGTGTCACCGATCTGACTGAAACCAGCGTTCAGTGCATCAGTCGTGGTGGGTACCCTGAAACTCGCGCCACAGCAAATACAGGCCACTGGCCACCACCACCAAAGCGCCCAGCACCACGGGCAGGTCGGGCACCTGGCCAAACACCAGCCAACCCAGCACCGTCATGTAAACGATCTGCTGGTACAAAAATGGCCCCAGCACCGCCGCCGAGGCATAGCGGTGCGCCACAGCCACAAAGTGGTGGCCAATGCCGCCGCACAAACCCGCCAGCGCCATCACGCACCATTCCAGCAGCGTGGCCGGTTGTTGCCATTGCCACAGCGCCACGGGCGTCAGGGCCAAAGTGGCCACCACCGCCGAGGTCATTTGTGTGGTGGCCGGGTTTTCGCTGCTGGCCAGATGCCGCGTCATCATGTTGAAGAGCGCATACAAAATGGCATTGAGCGCCGACAGCAAGATGGCTGGGTGAAAGCCTTGGCTGCCGGGGCGGATGATGACCAGCACCCCCGCAAAGCCCACCGCAATGGCCAGCCAACGCTTGGCGTCCAGCCGCTCGCCCAACCACCAGGCCGACAGCAGCGCAATCAAAATCGGCACGGAAAACTGCATTGCCCCAGTCTCGGCCAGCTGCAAATACTGCAAGGCCCAGAAGTTCAGGCCGGTCATGGCCGCCAGCATCAAGCCGCGCAGCAACTGCAAACGCGGGTGCCGCCAGCGCAGCAGATCGCCTTTGAGCGATGGCGCGAACACCGCAATGGAAAACAGCGAATGCGTGAGAAAGCGCATCCACACCACCTGCATCACGGGCAGGGTGAGCACCAGCCACTTGGCCGATGCGTCGAGCACCGCAAACATCAAGGTGGTCACCGTCACCAGCGCAATGCCGATGCGGCGGTGCCGGGCGCTGTCGCTGAAAAGCTGACTCATCGGGGCAGGCTCAGCGCTTGGGCGGTGTCTCCAGCCCGCCTGTGTAAAAGCGGTTGAAGGTGGGGGAGATGATCAACTCGTTGATGCAGGTGCGAGCCGGCATCTGCGCCACAAACAGGATGGCCTGTCCCATGTCTTCGGCCTGCACCATGCGATCTCGCTGCTCGGCAGACGGCGGCACGGGCCGCTTGTCCAGAATGGGCGTGGCCACTTCGCCGGGCAAGAGCGAGGTGGCGCGGATGCCGTGGGTGCATTCTTCCATGTTGATGGACTCGGTCAGCGCCAACACCGCACGTTTGGTGGCGTTGTAGGCCGGGCCAGTCAGCTTGGATGCGTACAGCCCCGCCCATGAGGACACGTTGATGATCAAACCGCTTTGCTGCTGGCGCATGGCGGGCAGGACCGCGTGCACGCAATAAAACAGGCCCGACAGGTTGATGGCCACCACATCGTCCCAAGCCTCGGGCGTGACCACGTCGAAATTGCGTTGTGTGGCATTGGTGCCCGCGCTGGTCACCAAAATGTCGATGCGCCCATGTTGGTCCAGAATCGGCTGCACGGCCGCCTTGACGGCGTGCTTGTCAGCCACGTCCAGCAGCAGGGCCTCGGCGCTGCCCACGGCCTGCAGCGCCGCCAAAGCGCTGGCGTTGGTGGCGGCGTTGCGGCCCGAAATCACCACATGGGCCCCGGCCTTGACCAGCTCTATCGCGCCTGCCAGCCCGATGCCGCTGCCCCCGCCGGTGATCCATGCAACTTGTCCTGTGAGTGGTGCGGTCATGTCTTTGTCCTGAACTTGGGGTGAAGGGCCCACAGCTGCCTGATGGCAAGACGGAAGGCCGATGCCCAGATTAACGCAGCCGCTGCCGCTCGACCTGCGCCTCAAGTGACACCCGCAGGCGCTGCCCCTTCGCTGGGGCAGGGCCGCAAGGCCTCACTTGGGCAGGTCGCGGGCACCGCTTTCGGGGCGGTACATCTTGAACAGCTGTTCCGGCCCGATGGTGAAGTAATCCGCTGCGCCGCCCCCGCGCAAAATGTGCCCGGCATTGGCCGTGTCATACACCCCGCCCTTGAGCAAGCGCTCGTCGATGTGGATGCCTACCACCTGGCCAAACACCATCCAGGTGTCGATCTTTTGGCCCTGCAGGTCTTGCAGCTGCAGGATTTGTGTGCAGCGGCACTCAAAGCTCACCGGGCTTTGCGCCACACGCGGCACACCCACCACCCGTGATGCTTCAGGCGTCAGGCCCGCCAGATCAAACTCGCTTACCTCGGGTGGCACCGCCTCACAGGTCTGGTTCATCACTTCGGCCAGATCGCGGGTGACCAGGTTCCAGACAAACTCGCCCGTGGCCTCGATGTTATTGAGCGAATCCTTGCGCCCAATGCTCGAAAAACCGATGACGGGCGGCACGTAGTTGAAGGCGCTGAAAAAACTGTACGGGGCCAGGTTCAGCACGCCGCCGGCGCTTTGGCTGGACACCCAGCCAATGGGGCGGGGGCCCACGATGGCGTTGAACGGGTCGTGCTTGAGGCCGTGGCCCAGGCGGGGTTCGTAGAAATGCATGGCGGTCAATTCGTAAAAAAACCCCTCGAAAGGGGTTCAGGCCTGAGGGCAAGAAAGTTTACTTCTTGACGCAAGCAGGGTTGGATTCGTTTTCTTTCTTGGAGCAGTCGACTTTTTTGTCGTCCATTTTGCCGCCGCCGTGAGCACCTGCGAAGGCGGGCATGGACACCAACATGAAAGCGGAAACGAGAGCGGTCATCACGAATTTCATAAAAACACCTTGGAGGAGAGAGGTTGATAAAAAGGACAAGAATGGTGAATTGGTGTGAACCAATACACAGACGCATACTATCAAGCATCAAAGGCACATGAAAACCATGGACAAAACCCATCGCCACCGCTGTGATGCTTTCCCACCGATTTCAGGCGCAGTTGTGACTACGCTTTTGGGCGTCTTCTTGGCCGTGTCACCTGTTGTCGCCCAGGAGCGTTTCAAGCCCGCTGCATCTGCGGTGGTTTTGTCCGCATCGGTGCACGCGGCCAATGGGCGTCCAGATTCTTTGCGGGCTTTGGACCAAGCCTGGCGGGCCCAGCCTCAAAACTTGCTCACCGCACTGGCCTATGCCAGAGCGGTTTTCACGCTGGGCCTGACCGAGGGTGACTTGCGCTGGTATGGCTCGGCCAAGGCGGCTTTGAAGCCCTGGTGGACGGTGGCTGACCTGCCTGCAGAGGCTTATTTTTTGCGGGGCTTGGTCAAGCAAGGCTTTCACGATTTTCAGGATGGCTTGCAAGACATCAACCGCGCCATCGCCCTGGAGCCTGCACGCGCCGAATTTTGGTCTTGGCGCTTTGCCTTGCACCTGCTCTTGGCCGACATGACGGCGGCCCAGAAAGACATTGAGGAAATGGGCCGCTTGCTCGGCGCAGAAGAAGCCCAGGTCTACCGCGCGGTGTTGCTCTACCGCACAGGCCAGCCATTGCCAGCGGTGGCCATGTTGAGCCGGGCCCTACGCTCCGCCAGTTACCAAGATGCCGCCTCGCAAGACTGGTTGGGTTTCCATTTGGGCGAGGCGCACCGCGTGGCCGGGCAACCTGCCCGCGCCTTGGATGTTTGGAGCCAGCGTCTCAAAGCCAGTCCCCAGTCCCACCTGATCCGCTTGTCCTTGGCAGGCTTGCTCAACCAGCAAGGCCAGTACCGCGAAGCCAAAACCATTGCCATGGCCGCCACCAGCAGCGGCAATGCCCCAAACAGCCCTGCGACCCTGACCGATGCGCTCTTGATGCAGGCGGTGTTGGCCAGTCGTGGATTGAAGGACCCGGACGAAGGCCGCTTGGCCAGCCAGTTGGAAGCGCGGCTTCAGTCGCAAGCCTTGCGGCAAGAGGCCTTGATCGAGCGGCCCAAACTCATTTACCAAATTGCCTACGGGCGCGACCTGAAAGCGGGGCTGGCTTTGTCCATCGACAACTGGCAGTTGCAAAAAGAACCGCCCGATGCGCTCTTGTTTGTGCAGGCTGCGCTGGCTTTGGGCCAAGCCCGGGCTGCCGAGCCCGTGGTCAAGTGGGCAGAAAAAACCGGTTATACCGACCCGCAATTGACGCCGATGCTGGCGCAGCTCCAGTCTCACCCGAGTTGGACCGGGGGGCGTCCATGATGACTTCCCCAAGTAAGGGCGTGTCGCGGCGCTGGTGGGTGGCTGCTGCTTTGGCTGTGTTCAGCCTGCTCAGCACCCCTGTGGCCCAGGCGCACTCCAGCAGCAACAGCTACCTCACGCTCAGCACGTCTGGCTCCGCGTTGACACTCAGGGCCGATGTCCACATGCGGGACCTTGACCTGATTTTTGACCTGGACGCCAACCGCGATGGCCAAGTCACTTGGGGCGAGACGCAGGCGCGAAGCCCCGAGTTGAACGACTGGCTGGCGCAGGGCATTGCCCTGGCTGCGGCTGGACAAGAGTGCGCCTTGGGCCGCGCAGACCTGCAAGCCAGCGAGCACGCCGATGGCACCTACCTGAGCGCCCAGTGGGTCGTGAGTTGCCCGGGGCTGTCCTCTGCTGCAGACGCGGCCGATGTCCGTTTGGCGCTGCGTTATGACTTGATCTTTGCGCAGGACAGTCTGCACCGCGGCTTGCTCAAGGTGGATCTGGGGGACCACCAAAGCAGTGCTTTGCTCAGCCCTGAAAGACCAGAGGCCCGCATCGGCCGCGCAGACAACAGCCCGCTCAAAGTGTTGGGGCGCTACATCCTCGAGGGCGTGTGGCACATCTGGATTGGCATCGACCACATCGTCTTCCTGCTCAGCCTCTTGGTGCTGGCCCCCTTGCAGCCTTCTCGCCAAAAGGTGGTGCGTTGGCAAGCAGCCATGCAAGCTCGGCCCGTGGTGCTGGACGTGCTGGCGGTCGTCACGGCCTTCACGGTGGCGCACTCCATCACGTTGGGCTTGACCATCACGGGCTGGCTGACGCCGCCCGCCGATCTGGTGGAGCCAGCCATTGCCATTTCGGTGGTGCTGGCTGCGCTGAACAATTTGCTGGGTTTCAGCGCCCTCAAGCGCTGGCGTTTGGCCTTTGTGTTTGGTCTGGTGCACGGCTTTGGCTTTGCCAGCGTCTTGCTCGACCTGGGCCTGCCCGCCAGTGCGCTGCTGGCCGCGTTGGGCGGCTTCAACATCGGCGTGGAGCTGGGGCAACTGGCCATCGTGGGCGCGTTTTTGCCTGTGGCTTGGTGGCTGCGCCACACCCGCATCTACCGCTGGGTGGTGGTGGCGGGTGGCTCTGCAGCCGTTGTGGTGCTGGGGGCGTTCTGGACGCTAGAGCGCATCGGCTGGCTGGGCTGATGCCCTGCAGCGGTATCCCCAAACCCCGTGCCCAAAGCTGTGGATAACTGCTTGAACAAGCTTGCCAAGCCGCATGCCTGTTGGCTCGGCGGTGCGTGCTTAAAAAAGCAGCAGTCGCTTTGTTGGGCTCAGACTCGTCAAGACAGTCTTTGCGTCTTTGTTTTGCGGCTATTCTTGCTGCCTCACACGCGCTGCTAAAACCTTGTTTTCAGGGCGCACGCCTTGACCGTTGTCCGCATGACCACCTCCTTGATCGCTCCGGGCTTCATCGCCCTGCACAGCCACCGCTCCGAGGTGCTGGCCGACACCCTCACGGCTTGGCTGCGTGCGCACCCGTTGCTGCCGCTCGAGAGCGAAGTCGTGCTGGTGCAGAGCAACGGCATGGCCGAGTGGATCAAGATCGAGCTGGCCCGCCAAGGTGGGGTGTGCGCCGCCACGCGGGTGGAGCTGCCTTCGCGCTTTTTGTGGCGCACTTACCGGCAGGTGCTGGGCACGCAGAACGTGCCACCCGACTCGCCACTCGACAAACTGCCCATGACCTGGCGTTTGATGGCCTTGTTGCCCGGCTGCCTGAGTGATCCCGTGTTCCAACCCGTGGCGGGTTTCTTGAGAGGCGACGAGCCCGACCGCCTGCTGCAACTGGCCAGCCGACTGGCCGACCTGTTTGACCAGTACCAGATTTACCGCCCCGACTGGCTGCAAGACTGGGCCGCCGGGCGCAACGTGCTGCGCAAGGCCGCTGGGCATGATGAGCTGGGCGAAGACCAGCTTTGGCAGGCCGAACTCTGGCGCCGCGTGCTCGCCACTTTGGATGACGGCCAGCGCCAAGCCACACGCCCCGCGCTGCATGCGCGGGCGCTGGCGCACCTGCAGTCGGGCCAGCCGCTGGCCAGCCCCGTGGCGCGGCGCGTGTCGGTGTTTGGCATGAGTCACATGCCGGGGCAGCTGCTGGAGATGCTGGCAGCGCTGGCCGCGCACAGCCAGGTGCTGCTGGCCGTGCCCAACCCGTGCCAGTACCACTGGGGCGACATCATCGACGGGCGCGAATGGCTGCAGGCCGAGCGGCGACGTCACGCTTATCGGGGCGAGGCGCTGGCCACTTTGCCGCTGGCGCAGATGCACCTGCACGCGCCCACGCTGCTGGCCGCATGGGGGCGGCAAGGGCGCGACTTCATCCGCCAGCTCGACGCCTTTGACGACCTGCAGGCGGCCCAGCAAGTCACGCAGTGGCCGCGCCTGGACTTTTTTGACGATGTGCCTGGCGAAGACGGCACGCGTTTGCTCGCGCAGTTGCAGCGCCGCATCCGCGACTTGGAGCCGTCGAGCGGCGGCACTCCAGCCCAGCCTTTGCGCAAGGACGACGCTTCAGTCACCTTCAGCGTGGCGCACAGTCCGGTGCGCGAACTCGAAGTGCTGCACGACCAGCTGCTGCAGTGGTTCCACACGCCGCCGGGCGATCAAGCCCTGTCGCCGCGCGACGTGGTGGTCATGGTGCCCGACATCGAGCTCATGGCCCCGGCGATCCGCGCTGTGTTTGGTCAATACAAGCGCAGCGATGCGCGTTTCATCCCGTATGACATTGCCGACTTGGGTGCGCAGGCCATCAGCCCGCTGATCCACGCGGTCGAATGGCTGCTGGCCCTGCCACAGCAGCGCAGCCGCATGAGCGAGCTGGTCGAGCTGCTCGAAGTGCCCGCGCTCGCGGCCCGTTTTGGCCTGAAGGACGAACAACTGCCCACGCTCACGCGCTGGATGGCGGGCTCGGGCATCCGCTGGGGCCTGTCGGCCGAGCACCGTGCGGGCTTGGGGCTGGGCGTGTGCGGCGACGACAACTCGGCGCTTTTTGGCGTGCAGCGCATGCTCATGGGTTACGCCTGCGGGGCCGATCCGATGGACGATGAGGTTTCATTGGGCGTGTCGCCTTACCCGGAAGTGGGTGGGTTGGACGCCGAACTGGCTGGGTCGCTCGCGCACCTGCTGCAGGCCTTGATTGACTGGTGGAAAACCTGCACACAAAGCGCCACGCCCGTGCAGTGGGCTGAGCGTTGCCGCGCCATGCTGGCGGACCTGTTCAAGCCCCGTGACGACAACGACCGCAATGCGCTGGCGGCGCTCGACCAGGCGCTGAACGACTGGGTGCGGGCTTGCGGTGAAGCGGGTTTTGCCGAGGCTGTGCCGCTGGCCGTGGCCCGATCGGCCTGGCTCGAAGCTTTGAAGGCACCCCGGCTGGAGCAACGCTTCAGGGCAGGGGGCGTGACGTTTTGCACACTCATGCCGATGCGGGCCATCCCCTTCCAGGCGGTGTGCCTGCTGGGTATGAATGACGGCGATTACCCGCGCCGCAGCCCGCGTGCCGACTTTGACCTGATGGGCCTGCCCGGCATGACGCGCCCCGGCGACCGCTCGCGCCGCGACGACGACCGCCAGCTCATGCTCGAAGCGCTTTTGTCGGCGCGGCAGGTGCTGTACGTGAGCTGGAGCGGCCGCAGCGTGCGCAACAACAGCGAGCAACCGCCTTCGGTGCTGGTGTCGCAGCTGCGCGACGAGATCGACTTGCTCTGGGGCAAAGACACCGCTATGAACTTGACCACGGTGCACCCGCTGCAACCCTTCAGCCGAGCTTATTTTGAAGCGGGCAGTGGGCTGCAGACCTATGCCAAGGAGTGGCGGGCGGCGCAAATGGATCTTCAGCGGGAGGCCACCCCTGCAGCCGAGTGCCCCTCTGCTTTGGCCTCATCAGACATTCGCGAGCAGGGGCTCGCTCCCACAGGGTATGCAGGCTTGTTGCCGGTATTGGAGTCCGCCAACGGCGTGCCCGTCATCACCTTGCTGCAACTGGCCCGCTTCCTGCGCAAACCTGTGGGCGCGTTTTTCAGAGAGCGGCTGCAGGTGCATTTGGAAGACGAGCGCAGCGAGCTGCACGACGAAGAGCTCTTTGGCCTGGGCGGGCTGGACTTGTACCAGTTGCTCGACCACGAACTGCAGCACGTGCCTGCGGATTTGAGCGCAGACGAACTGCCCAGCCATGTAGCGCGTGTGGTGCAGCACTTGCGTGAGGCTGGGGCCTTGCCGCTGGCGGGTGTTGGCATGCTCGAAGCGCAAAAGCTCACCCACATCCTGCAAACCCAGCTGGCCGCTGCGTTGCGCGAGCGCGGGGCCTACCCAGACATGGCTGAGCGCGTGCTGGTTGACCAGACGCACCCGCAAGTGAGTTTGCAAGACGCTTTGGGCGGCGTGCTGGCGGGTGAGGGTGGGCAAATGCTTTTGAGTTTGCGTGCCAACGACGTGGCGGACCTTAAACCCAAAACACCTTTGGCCAGACCTGAAAAACTCATCGACATTTGGCTGCAGTCGCTGGCTGCTGCCGCCATGGGGCATTCAGTGCGCTGTGTGGTGGTGGGCCGCAACGCCGTGGTGCGTGCAGAACCGCTAGACCCTGAGGCCGCCCGTACCCAGTTGCAGACCTTGCTGGCCACTTGGGCTGAGGGCATGCGCTGGCCGCTGCCCTTGCCGCCGAGTGTGGCCTTGCAGTGGCTCAAGGACAGAGAAAACACCAACGCCTTGGCCGATGCCTACGAAGGCAGCGACTTCAAGAGCGCAGAAAAAGACAAAGACCCGGCCCTGGCCCGAACCTACCCCACGGTGCAGGACTTGCTGGCCACGGGCGCCCTGGATCGGCTGGCGCAGGCGGTGTATGCGCCGCTCAAGGCTTGGGCTGCGGAGGCTGAAGTCGAGGCCTTGCCCGATGCGCCTGCAGACGATGAGGGGGACGAGGCATGAGCACCGCACACGCCCTCAACGCCCACAGCTTTCCGCTGCGCGGCAGCCACCTGATCGAGGCGAGCGCAGGCACGGGCAAGACCTGGACGATTGCCGCGCTGTATGTGCGTCTGGTGCTGGGCCACGGCAGCGAAGGCAGCGCACCCGTGCGCCCCATGCTGCCGCAAGACGTGCTGGTGATGACCTTCACCCGCGCCGCCACGCGTGAGCTGTCAGACCGCATCCGCGCCCGCCTGACCGAGGCGGCGCAGGTATTCCGGGGCATCGCTGAAACGGACGATCCTTTTCTGAAGCAGCTTTGCAGCGAATACCCCAAAGGCGAGCCCCGCGAACAAGCGGCCTATCGGCTAGCCCTGGCTGCGCAGGCAATGGACGACGCGGCCGTCTACACCATCGACGCCTGGTGCCAGCGCATGCTGCGCGAGCACGCCTTTGACAGCGGCAGCCTGTTTGAAGAGCAGCTGGTTGGCGACGAAGCCGCGCTGCGGCTGGAGGCCGTGCAGGACTACTGGCGTCAGCAGCTCTACCCCATGGCCACACCGCTGGTGGCGCAGGTGCAGCGCGTCTGGCGCGACGTGCCCGCGCTCGACCAGGACATGCGTGCGCTGATGGCGGTGCCGCTGGCTGACCCTGCGCCCGGCACGCTGGCGCAGGTCTTCGGCGCGGCGCAGGACGCGCGCGATGCGCAACTGGCGGCGCTCAAGCAGGGGTGGGTTGAAAAGGCCGACAACTTGTTGGGCTGGATTGAGGGGCAACTGGCGGTCAAGAAACATGGCTGGAACGGGAGCTTGTTGCAGGTGGGCCGTTCTCAAAAGTGGCTTGAATCGCTGAAGTCCTGGGCTCAAAGCGATGGCGATTTCAATGCGCTGAAAGACGCGATGGGCAAAGGCTGGAACCGGTTCACGCCCGAAGGTCTTCTGGAGTGCCGCAAAGACGGCGATAAGGTGGATTTGCCTCCTGAAAGCAATGCTTATGCGCAACTGCTGGCAGAGCTGCAAGCCTTGCCCGACCCCGCAAAAGCCGCCCGCCTGCATGCCCGCTCCCATGTGCTGCAGCGCATGGCCGAGCTCAAGCGGCGCAGTGGCCTGTTCGGTTTTGCCGACATGCTCAAGCGCCTCGATGTGGCGCTGGCCGATCCCGAGTCAGGCGAGCGCCTGGCGCAGCGCCTGCGCGAGCAGTTCCCGGTGGCGATGATTGACGAGTTCCAGGACACCTCGCCGCTGCAGTTCCGCATCTTTGACCGCATCTACCGCACGGCCGAGAACCGGCAAGATGCCGCGCTGCTGCTGATTGGGGACCCCAAGCAATCGATTTACGGTTTTCGCGGGGCTGACATCCACAGCTATCTGGCCGCACGCAGCGCCACCGCAGGCCGGCACCATGTGTTGGGCACCAATTTCCGATCCACCCAGGCGGTGGTCGATGTGGTCAACCGCTGGTTTGAAATCCCCAAAGACGCCTTTGGCTACCAGCGTGGCGACGAAGATCCCTTGCCTTTCCAGCCTGTCAAAGCCAAGGGCCGGAGGGAAGTGTTCACCACCCGCGAAGGCGTTGTGAAGGCCATGACCGTGGTGCACGACGCCACACTGCGCAGCGCACGCGACGCATTGGCGCATCTCTCAGCCCTGTGCGCCGAGCAGATCGTGGCCTGGCTCGGTGACCCCCAGGCCCGGTTTGTGGACGCAGACAAGGGCGACCAGCCGCTGCAACCCAAAGACATCGCCGTGTTGGTGCGCACAGGCAAAGAGGCCGCTGCCGTGCGGGACGCCTTGCGTGTGCGCGGCGTGGCCTCGGTCTATTTGTCCGACCGCGACTCGGTGTTTGCCAGCGACGAAGCACGCGACCTGTGCCTGTGGCTACGCGGTGTGGCCGAGCCGCAGGACATGCGCCGCGTGCGCGCCGCTTTGGGCTCGCGCACCGTGGGCCTGTCGCTCGCCGAGCTGTACGACCTGGCCACGCAAGATGAGTTGCTGGACCAACGCGCCGAGCAGATGCGTGATTTGCATTCGGTATGGGAGGGGCAGGGCGTGCTGGCCATGCTGCGCCAGTCGCTGCATGTGCTGCAACTGGCCGGGCGCTGGCGCGGCCAGAGCGACGGCGAACGCCGCCTGACGAATGTGCTGCACTTGGCTGAACTGCTGCAGACCGCCAGCAGCCAACTCGACGGCGAGCAGGCCCTGATCCGCTGGCTGGCCCAGCAGATCGACGAGGTGAACGCGGGCGGCGCTGGCGACAGCGAAGAGCAGACTGTGCGCCTGGAGAGCGACGAAGACCTGGTCAAGGTCATCACCATCCACGCCAGCAAAGGCCTGGAGTACCCGGTGGTATGCCTGCCCTTTGCGCACAGCCACCGCATGCTGGAAGCCCACAAAACCCCGGTGCTGCAACTGGACGACGGGGAGGGCGAGCGGGTCTGGACGCTGGACTTTGACAGAGACGACACAAAGCTTGCAGACCACGACCGCCTGCGCGAAGACCTGCGCCTGTGGTACGTGGCGCTCACGCGGGCGCGGCATGCGCTGTGGGTGGGCTGGAGCCCGGTCAATCGGCAGGGTGGAAAGTCATGTGTGAACCACCAGAGCGCGGCAGGCCATTTGCTGGGTGGCGGTTTGGAATTCGAGGCCACCGACTGGTTGCCCAAGCTGCAAGCGCTGGAAAAAGATGCAGATGAGCAGCGCTTGTCGGTGCAACTGGTGAGCGCGAGCGCCGAGGTGCCGCTCACCGTCTGGGCGCGGCCTGCCCACACCAGCGAACTGCGTGACGCGCTGAGCTGCACCGCCCGCATCGACAAGTCGTGGACCATTGCGAGCTTCTCGCGCCTGACGCGAGACCTGGCTTCGCAAACGGTGTTGCACATGGCCACGCCGCGTCCCGCCGACGATGAGCCGCCCGTGGACGCGCAGGCGCTGCCCGAACAGGCTGGGCCGCAAGCCCCCTGGCACCGCTTTGCCAAAGGCCCGAGCGCAGGCAACTTTTTGCATGACCAGCTCGAATGGCTGGCCGCCGATGGTTTCGTGCTCGACGCACCCAAGGCCGAGCGCCTGAAAAAGCGCTGCGACAACGCAGGCTACAAAGCCCAAGCCGACGATGTGGTGCAGTGGCTCACCCGTGTGGTGGCGCAGCCCCTGCGGGGACCAGGCAGCCCGCTCAATGCGCTGGGCACCTTGCTGCCCGAGATGGAGTTCTGGCTGCCCGCCGAGCGGCTGCATGCCCGCGAGGTGGATGCGCTGTGCCAGCAGCACCTGCTGCCTGGCGTGAGCCGCCCGCAACTGCCCGATGCGCAGCTGCACGGCATGCTGATGGGCTTTGCCGATCTGGTGTTCGAGCACGAAGGCCGTTACTGGGTGCTCGACTACAAATCCAACCACCTGGGCGCAGACGAAGCCGCCTACACGCCGCAGGCCTTGGCCGCGGCCATGGCCCACCACCGCTACGAGGTGCAGGCCGCGCTCTACATGCTGGCGCTGCATCGATTGCTGCGCGCCCGCCTGGGCGAGGCTTACGATCCAGCGCAGCAGCTCGGCGGCGCGGTGTACCTGTTCTTGCGCGGCATCGACGGGCCTGCTGGCGGCTGCTGCACCTTGCCCGCGCCACTCGAATTGCTCGATGGCTTGGACGCCATGCTCCATGCCGAGGTGAAAGCATGAGTTTCAAAAAGCCCTCGCGCACGGTGTCTGTTCCCACCACGCAAATGGACTGGCTCAACGACTTGCCCGCCCAAGCCCTGAGCGCCGCGCAAACGCTGCAATGGCTGCAGCTGTGGACCGAGCAAGGCCTGCTGCGCCACATCGACAGCGCGCTTGCAGCCCAACTGCTGCGGCTCGATGCGCAGGCCAGCCCTGCGCTGCTGGTGTCGGCGGCCATGCTTGCGCAAATGGAAGGGCGGGGCCACACCTGCTTGCCGCTGGCCGACCTGTCCGCACCGCCTGTGGCGCTGCTGGGCTGGCCCGCCTTGGCGGTGGAGGGGCCGCAAGGCTTGCGAGCCCTGTGGGCGCACCTGCCCGCCACGCTGCCCGACTGGCAAGCGGCTTTGCAAGGGGCGACATCCTCCAAGGCCTGCATGCGCCACAGCGACGCGCCCGACCAGGGCCAGCCGCTGGTGCTGGGCGGCAGCGCTGATGCACCGCTCTTGTACCTGCGCCGTTATGCGGGCTATGAAAAGCGTGTGGGTCAAGGCCTGCTGCAACGGGCCAGCGAACCCTTGCCTGTGCCCGAGGCGGCGGCACGCCGCTGGCTGGACCGCTTTTTTGTGCCCAACGCCGAGGCACCTGCCGACACCGACTGGCAAAAAGTGGCCTGCGCCGTGGCGCTGCGTGCCCGCCTGTCTGTCATCACGGGCGGACCGGGCACGGGCAAGACCTACACCGCAGCCCGTTTGCTGGCCTTGCTGCTGGCGCTGCACGAGGAGGGCAGCCCGCTGCGTGTGGCGCTGGCTGCGCCCACGGGCAAGGCGGCGGCGCGGCTCAAGCAATCCATCGACAACGCACTGACCAGTTTGCAAGATCAAGTACCAGAGGGCAGCGGTCTGGACTTGAACACGCTGATCGCCCGCATGGGCCCGGCGCGCACCTTGCACTCTCTGCTGGGCGCTCGGCCCGACACGCGCCAGTTCAGGCACCACGCGGCCCACCCGCTCGATGTGGACGTGCTGATCGTGGACGAAGCCTCGATGGTGCATTTGGAAATGATGGACGCGCTGCTGCAGGCGCTGCCCGTCACGGCGCGACTGGTGCTGCTGGGTGACAAGGACCAGCTGGCCTCGGTGGAAGCAGGTGCGGTGCTGGGCGATTTGTGCCGCGACGCCGCCGCAGGCCGCTACAGCGCAGGCACCGCGCAGTTTGTGCAGACCGTGGCAGGGCAGAACTTGCCTGCGCAATACCTGTCCGCAGGCGTTGCGCCCTTGCTTGCTCAACAAACCGTGATGCTGCGCCAAAGCCGCCGATTCAAAGGCGCCATCGGCCAGCTGGCCCTCGCGGTCAATCGTGGCGATGCCGCTGCCGCCCGCGCCACTCTCCTGCCTTCTGTGGGAGCGAGCCCCCGCCCGCGAATGCCCGCCGAAGCCGCCAGCCCCAACGAAGCCAGCGCTTTGCTCGCCCTACAACCCTCAAACCCTCAGGCCATTTGCGCTTTGGCGCTTGGCGCTTCTGAAAAACCGTCTTACGCCCATTACCTGCGTCTCATGCAACAGGGTCCCGCGGGGGAGGGGACGGAAACGCACGCCGCTTGGGCGCGCAGCGTGCTCAAGGCTTTCGAGCGTTTTCGCATTCTGTGTGCGGTGCATCAGGGCGACTGGGGCACCCAAGAACTCAATGCCGCTGTGCAAAAAGCCTTGGCCGACGACGGTCTGCTCAAAGTCACGGGCGAATGGTTTGCCGGGCGTCCGGTCATGGTCACCCGCAACGACGCGCAGCTGGGCGTTTTCAACGGCGATGTGGGCGTGGTGCTGCCCAACACCGAGGGCAAGCTCAAGGTCTGGTTCCTGGATGGCGAGGCCTTGCGCTCGGTCAGTGTGATGCGCCTGCCCCATGTCGAAACCGCTTTTGTGATGACCGTGCACAAGAGCCAAGGCTCTGAATTCGAGCACACCGTGCTGGTGCTGCCGCCCGGCGGTGTCGAAGTCTTGAGCCGTGAGTTGGTCTACACGGGCATCACGCGGGCGCGTGAGCAATTCACCTTGATCGAAGCCGAAGCGGGCTTGCTGGAAGGCGCCATCCACCGCCCCAGCGTGCGGGCCAGTGGCCTGGCGCATTGGTGGGGCTAGAACGCGTAACCCTCGCAAGCCCCCGCATTGGCTTTGCCCCGGCATTCCCGCAACAGGCGTTTGTCGCGCTCGACCTTGCTTTCGCCTGTGCCGGGGATGACAGGCGGCTTGGGCGCTTTGGCTTGTTTGGGTTTTTTGGCCTTGGCAGACTTGTCTGCGGCCGTCACAGCGGTGAAGTTGTCGGCTGCTGCGCTGGCTGGCGGCATGGCCAGCAAGCCAAGCCCCAAGCCCACGCTGGTGAGCGCAGTTATCCAATGCCGTTTGTTCATGGCGGTCTCACTGTCTGTTCTTGTGTCGATCATCATAGACAAGCGCAACAGTTGTGCAAGGGGTGACACCTGCACGGCAGGTCAGCCGTTACGATGGATGCATGAACCAAAACACCGCTCCTTTCATGCGTCAGGCCGTCATGGACCTGGAAGAGTCCCGCATCCGCGAAGTCGCCAACGCGGGCATGGGCCGCCCCGATGTGCTGGCTTTCTGGTTTGGCGAATCCGACGAGGTCACGCCCGACATCGTGCGCCAGGCGGCCATCGATTCGATGCAAAAAGGCGAGACCTTTTATTCGCACAACTTGGGCCTGCCCGAGCTGCGCCAAGCGGTCTCGGACTACATGTCGGCCCTGCACGGACAAACCCAATCGATAGGCGTGGAGCGCCTCGCCATCACCTCGGGCGGCGTGAATGCCTTGATGCTGGCCGCGCAAGCCTTGATCAATGCGGGCGACGAAGTGGTCGCCGTCACGCCCGTGTGGCCCAACTTGAACGCGCAGGCGCTGGTCATGGGCGCGAATTTGAAATGCGTGTCGTTGCGCCCGGTGGCTGGCCAGTGGCAGCTGGACATGGCTGCGCTCAAGGCTGCGATCACGCCCGCGACCCGCATGCTCATCGTGAACTCGCCCAATAACCCCACGGGCTGGACACTCAGCCGCGCCGAGCAGGCCGAGATCCTGGCGCATTGCCGCAGCACCGGCACCTGGGTACTGGCCGACGAGGTGTACGAGCGCCTGTATTACGAAACCGACACGGCCAATGGCTGCGCCCCGTCTTTTCTGGATGTGGCTGAACCCGACGACCGCCTGGTCGTGGTGCACAGCTTTTCCAAGAGCTTTTTGATGACCGGCTGGCGTTTGGGCTGGCTGGTCATGCCCGCGGCCATGACACCCCACATGGGCAAACTGATCGAGTTCAACACCTCGTGTGCCTCGGTATTCACCCAAAAGGCGGGTGTGGTGGCGTTGCAAAACACCGCTGACATCACCCCCAGGGTGGTGGCGCACCTGAAGGCCTGCCGCGACACCTTGGTGCCTTTGTTGCAGGCCGTGCCTGGCATTCAGTTGGCCTCGGCCAAGGGTGGCATGTATGCATTCTTCAGGCTCGATGGGCATCCTGACGCGGTGGCTACGGCCAAGCGCCTGGTGGCCGAAGCCGGTTTGGGCTTAGCCCCCGGCGAAGCCTTTGCACCCGAAGCGGCCGGCTGGCTGCGCTGGTGCTTTGCGTCCAAAGACCTGGCCAGATTGAACCAAGGCGTGGAACGGCTCAAGGGCTGGCTCGCCAAGAATTAATCGGGATCTGACCCCAATTAATTCCCGACATACCCGCGAATGCGGGTATCCATGCTTTTGGGGAGCATTCATTGGGGTCAGATCCCGATTTTTTGGGGTCTCCAGGTCGAGCCTTGTCCAGGCAGATGCAGGTCTGGGGGCGTAAAGGGTAGGCATTCGGGCTATAATCTTCCTGTTTTGCGATATGCAAAGCGCACGCCATCCGCTTTTCCGGCAGGTGGCGCAAGTCATTAACCCGCTGAAATTCGTCACTGAACGCCAGCGAAACAACAAGGAAATACCATGATCGCATCTTCGATCAAGGCCGAGGTCGTCAAGGCCAACGCGCGTGCTGCCAACGACACTGGCTCCCCCGAAGTCCAAGTCGCTTTGCTGACTGCTCGCATCAACGAGCTGACTCCCCACTTCAAAACACACGCCAAAGACCATCACGGTCGCCGCGGTCTGCTGCGCATGGTGAGCCGTCGCCGCAAGCTGCTGGACTACCTCAAGTCCCGTGATGCTGACCGTTACGTTGCGCTGATCGCCAAGCTTGGCCTGCGTAAGTAATCGTCTCTCCAGATGAAAAGCGCCTGAGTTAGTTCACTAGCTCAGGCGCTTTATTCTTTTTTTCAGTCGGAATTTGTCAGGGCGATCTCGCGCTGTGTCATTCCACAAGGCTTTACAGCAAAGTTTTGCAAGGTTTTGTGGAATGGCATCGAGTTCAGAGCGTCAACTTCCGGGCCCACAGTGCAGCCTCATGCGCTTTTGTTTTCAGGAGTTCTGAACATGTCCATTTTCAACAAAGTCACCAAAACCTTCCAGTGGGGCCAGCATACGGTCAAGATGGAAACCGGCGAAGTCGCTCGCCAAGCAGGCGGCGCTGTGCTGCTCGACATGGAAGGCACCGTGGTGCTGGCCACCGTCGTGGGTTCCAAGATCGCCAAAGCCGGTCAAGACTTCTTCCCCCTCACCGTCGATTACATCGAGAAGACTTACGCTGCAGGCAAGATCCCTGGCAGCTTCTTCAAGCGTGAAGCCAAGCCCAGCGAGCACGAGACCCTGACGAGCCGCCTGATCGACCGTCCGATCCGTCCTCTGTTCCCCGAAGGTTTCTACAACGACGTGCACGTGGTCATCCACACCGTGTCTTTGAACCCTGAAGTCGATGCCGACATCGCTGCGATGATCGCCGTGTCTGCCGCCTTGTCCATCTCGGGTATCCCGTTCAACGGCCCCATCGGCGCTGCGCGCGTGGGCTACATCAACGGCGAATACGTCCTGAACCCAGGCCAAACTCAGCGCAAAGACAGCGTGATGGATCTGGTGGTGGCTGGTACCGAAGCTGCTGTGCTGATGGTCGAATCCGAAGCCCAGCAACTGTCCGAAGAAATCATGTTGGGCGGCGTGGTGTATGGCCACGAGCAGTCGGCGATTGCCATCAACGCGATCCACGAGCTGGTGCGCGAAGCCGGCAAGCCCGTGTGGGACTGGCAAGCGCCTGCCCGCGACACCGCTTTTGAAGCCAAACTGGCCACATTGGCTGAAGAGAAGCTGCGCGCGGCTTACCAGATCCGCAACAAGCAAGCCCGCACACACGCTTGCCGCGAAGCCTACGCTTCGGTCAAAGTGGCTTTGGCCGAAGAGGGCGTGGCGTTTGACCCCGTCAAGCTCGACAACCTGCTGTTCGAAATCGAAGCGCGCATCGTGCGCAGCCAGATCCTGGCCGGTGAGCCCCGCATTGACGGCCGCGACACCCGCACCGTGCGCCCCATCGAAATCCGCAACAGCGTGCTGCCTCGCACACACGGCTCGGCCTTGTTCACTCGTGGCGAAACCCAGGCTTTGGTCATCACCACCTTGGGCACCGAGCGCGACGCCCAGCGCATCGACGCGCTGGCTGGCGAGTTCGAAGACCGCTTCATGTTCCACTACAACATGCCTCCCTTTGCCACCGGCGAAGTGGGCCGCATGGGTTCGACCAAGCGCCGTGAAATCGGTCACGGCCGTCTGGCCAAGCGTGCTTTGGCTGCTGTGTTGCCAAGCAAAGAAGAGTTCCCTTACACCTTGCGTGTGGTGTCCGAGATCACCGAATCGAACGGTTCTTCGTCCATGGCTTCGGTCTGCGGTGGCTGCCTGTCGATGATGGATGCGGGCGTGCCGATGAAAGCCCACGTGGCCGGTATCGCCATGGGCCTGATCAAGGAAGACAACCGCTTTGCGGTGTTGACCGACATCCTGGGTGACGAAGATCACCTGGGCGACATGGACTTCAAAGTGGCCGGCACCACCAACGGCATCACCGCTTTGCAGATGGACATCAAGATCCAGGGTATCACCAAGGAAATCATGCAAGTCGCTTTGGCCCAGGCCAAAGAAGCCCGCATGCACATTCTGGGCAAGATGCAAGAAGCGATGAGCGAAGCCAACACCGAAGTGTCCGATTTCGCGCCCAAGCTCTTCACCATGAAGATCAACCCCGAGAAAATCCGTGACGTGATCGGCAAGGGCGGCGCCACCATTCGCGCCCTGACCGAAGAAACCGGCTGCCAGATCAACATCGAGGAAGACGGCACGATCACCATCGCGGCGACCGACGGCGAGAAGGCCGACATCGCCAAGAAGCGCATCGAGCAGATCACGGCCGAAGTCGAAATCGGCAAGGTCTATGAAGGCCCAGTGACCAAGATTCTGGATTTCGGTGCCTTGATCAACTTGCTGCCCGGTAAAGACGGTCTGTTGCACATCAGCCAGATCGCCCATGAGCGCGTTGAAAAAGTGACCGACTACCTGAGCGAAGGCCAGATCGTCAAGGTCAAGGTCATGGAAACCGACGAAAAAGGCCGCATCAAGCTGTCCATGAAGGCGTTGCTGGACCGTCCAGCTCAGGGCTAAACAACGTTGGTTCGGGTGGTCAGTGATCACCCGAAGTCATGTGGATTCACCATGAACGTCATCGAAATCCAAAGCTACGGTGCCCCCGAGGTGCTGGTGCCTGGCTCCCGTCCCGACCCCGTAGCCGGGGCAGGGGAGTTGCTCATTCGTGTGTCGGCCAGCGGCATCAACCGCCCCGATGTGCTGCAACGCACCGGTAACTACCCCATACCACCGGGTGCCTCCGACATTCCGGGCCTTGAGGTGGCGGGCGTGGTGGTGTCGGGTGATGCTGCGGCCATAGCCGAAGCGGGCTTGGCCGTGGGTGACCGCGTGTGCGCCCTGGTGGCGGGTGGTGGCTATGCGCAATTGTGCGTGGCCCCGGTGGCGCAGTGTTTGCCCGTGCCCAAAGGCCTGACCGACACAGAAGCCGCCTCGCTGCCCGAGACCTTCTTCACGGTGTGGAGCAATGTGTTTGATCGTGGTCGTTTGCAAGCGGGCGATACCCTGTTGATTCAGGGTGGCACCAGCGGCATCGGCGTCACGGCCATCCAGATGGCCAAGGCCGCAGGTGCGACGGTGATCGCCACGGCGGGTTCTGACGACAAATGCCAGGCTTGCCTGGCCTTGGGTGCAGACCATGCCATCAATTACAAAACCACCGATTTCGTGGCTGAGGCCAAGCGCCTGACGGGCGGCGTGGGTGTGAACGTGATTTTGGACATGGTCGCAGGCGACTATGTGGCGCGTGAAGTCGAGGCCCTGGCCGAAGACGGCCGACTGGTCATCATCGCGGTGCAGGGCGGCGTCAAAAGCGAGTTCAATGCGGGCTTGGTCTTGCGCCGCCGTTTGACCATCACCGGCTCGACCTTGCGTCCACGGCCTGTGGCTTTCAAAGCCGCCATTGCTCGGTCTTTGCGCCAAATCGTTTGGCCCTGGATCGAGTCTGGCCGCATCAAGCCGGTCATCCACAGCGTGTTTGGCGCGGTGGAGGCGGGTGGTGGTCTGCCCTCGGGCGCGGCGCAAGCCCATGCCCTGATGGAGACCAACCAGCATGTGGGCAAGTTGGTGGTGACCTGGTGACGACGATGGCAGCCAAGTTGATGGTCGGCAACTGGAAGATGAATGGCAGCCTCGCTGCCAATGCTTCTTTGTTGTCCGAGGTGTTGGCAGTCATGGGCGGCTTGACTTGCCGTGCGGCGGTGTGTGTGCCTGCGCCATATTTGGCGCAAGCGCAAGCCTTGTTGGCCGGATCGGCCCTGGCTCTGGGTGCACAAGATGTGTCTGCCCACGAAGCAGGCGCTTACACGGGCGAGGTGTCTGCCGACATGTTGCGTGACTTTGCGGTGCGCTACTGCATCGTGGGTCACTCGGAGCGCCGTCAATACCACGGCGAATCGGATGTGACCGTGGCCAGCAAAGCCCAACGCGCATTGGCGGCGGGCATCACCCCCATCGTGTGCGTGGGCGAGAGCCTGGCCGAGCGCGATGCGGGTCAAACCGAAGCGGTGGTCAAGCGACAATTGGCAGCGGTCATTCACACCAATGGCCATTGCATCAGCGAGATCGTTGTGGCCTATGAGCCGGTTTGGGCGATTGGCACCGGATTGACGGCGACCCCTGAGCAAGCGCAACACGTGCACGCGGTTTTGCGGGCACAGTTGCAAGCGGCCACCGCGCATGCGGACCGTGTATCGATTTTGTACGGCGGCAGCATGAATGCCGCCAACGCTGCCGATTTGCTGGCCCAGCCTGATGTGGATGGTGGTTTGATCGGTGGTGCGGCGCTGAAGGCGTCCGAGTTTTTGACCATGTTGAAGGCCGCTTCGCGTTGAGCTTTCAATCCCCTGTTTTTTTAGATTGTTCGGAGAATCCTGATGAGCGTGATGTTGACTTTGATTTTGGTGGTCCAGATGTTGTCGGCACTGGCCATGATTGGCCTGATCCTGATCCAGCACGGCAAGGGCGCTGACATGGGTGCAGCTTTTGGCAGCGGTGGTTCGGGCAGTTTGTTTGGTGCAACAGGCGGGGCCAACTTCCTGTCGCGCACCACGGCGGTGTTGGCGGCGGTGTTCTTTGTGTGCACATTGGCCTTGGCTTATTTCAGCAACGCGCGTCCCGCAGCACCTTCGGGCAGCGTGCTCGAGGGCGCCGCAGTGACGGCCCCCGCGCCAGCAACGCCTGTGGACAGCAGCACTGCCGCTCAAATTCCGGGTAACACGCCCATCGCCAAGCCTGACAACAGCGTGCCACCGGCACCCGCCAAGTAAGCTACCGTTCAGCTTTGCTGCTGTGCACAATTTTCCCGGGTTTTGAAAGGAAATGGTGAGCTTTTCAGAGTAAAATTCGAGATCGTCCGGAGAGCGAAATGCGCCATTTGGCGCACCTCATGCAACCTGGGCAAATGTATCCAGCCGTCGTGGTGAAATTGGTAGACACGCTATCTTGAGGGGGTAGTGGCGAAAGCTGTGCGAGTTCGAGTCTCGCCGACGGCACCAGACAAACAGAAAAGCCCAAGCCGACAGGCTTGGGTGTTTCATTCGGTGATACCGTCAGTCTCAAGATGAACCTCGAACAATACCTCCCCATTCTCTTGTTCATTTTGGTCGGCATTGCTGTCGGCATCATTCCCCAGGTTTTGGGCTACATCCTTGGCCCCAACCGACCTGACGCGGAAAAAAACTCCCCCTATGAATGCGGCTTCGAAGCCTTTGAGGATGCCCGCATGAAGTTCGATGTGCGCTACTACCTGGTGGCCATCCTGTTCATCTTGTTCGATCTGGAAATCGCGTTCTTGTTCCCTTGGGCTGTGGCCCTCAAGGAAGTGGGCATGGCCGGCTTCTTGGCTGTGGTGATTTTTCTGGCCATTCTGGTCGTGGGCTTTGTCTACGAGTGGAAAAAAGGCGCTCTGGACTGGGAATGAACATTCGCACTGACGGCAACATTCAGCTTGCTTAAGGACAAAAAATGATTGAAGGCGTGATGAAAGAGGGCTTCATCACCACGAGTTACGACTCGGTGGTGAATTGGGCCAAAACCGGCTCGCTCTGGCCCATGACATTTGGTCTGGCTTGCTGTGCGGTTGAGATGATGCATTCGGCCACAGCCCGCTATGACCTGGCCCGCTTTGGTGCCGAGGTGTTCCGCGCCAGTCCACGCCAAGCCGACTTGATGATCGTGGCTGGCACCCTGTGCAACAAGATGGCGCCCGCCCTGCGCAAGGTGTACGACCAGATGTCCGAGCCACGCTGGGTGATCTCCATGGGCTCATGTGCCAATGGTGGTGGTTACTACCACTACAGCTACTCCGTGGTGCGCGGTTGCGACCGCATCGTACCGGTGGATGTGTACGTGCCGGGCTGCCCGCCCACAGCCGAAGCGCTGATTTACGGCATCATCCAGCTGCAGCAGAAAATCCGCCGCACGCACACCATCGCGCGCGCCTGAAGGGAATGACGATGACCAATTTCGCCATTCGCCCTGAAGACCTGCAAGACACCTTGGCATTGGCCTTGGATGACCGTGTTCAGAGCATTTCCATCGCTTTGGGTGAGGTGACTGTTCATGTGAACGCTCAGCATTACCTGGGCGTCATGCAAACCTTGCGCGATGCGCCGGGCTGCCAATTTGAACAACTGATTGACTTGGCGGGTGTGGACTATTCCACTTACCGCGAAGTGGGCACCGACGGTCCCCGTTTCGGTGTGACCGTGCACTTGCTGTCGGTGAGCCTGAACCAGCGTGTGCGCGTCAAGGTGCTGTGCCCTGACGACGACCTGCCTTTGGTCGACTCGGTCAACGCGATTTGGAACTCGGCCAGCTGGTACGAGCGCGAAGCGTTTGACTTGTACGGCATCGTGTTCGAAGGCCACAACGACCTGCGCCGCATCCTCACCGACTACGGTTTCATTGGTCACCCCTTCCGCAAGGACTTCCCGCTGTCGGGTCACGTTGAAATGCGCTACGACGCCGAGCGTCAGCGCGTGATTTACGAGCCGGTGAGCATTGAGCCGCGCGAAATCACCCCGCGCATCATCCGCGAAGACAACTACGGAGGCCTGAACTGATATGGCCGAAATCAAGAATTACACCCTGAACTTCGGCCCCCAGCACCCGGCCGCACACGGTGTGTTGCGCCTGGTTCTCGAGTTGGACGGCGAAGTGGTTCAACGCGCCGACCCGCACATTGGTCTGTTGCACCGCGCCACCGAAAAGCTGGCCGAGCACAAGACCTACATCCAGTCGCTGCCCTACATGGACCGTCTGGACTATGTGTCGATGATGTGCAACGAGCACGCTTACTGCCTGGCCATTGAAAAGATGCTGGGTCTGGAAGTGCCGATGCGCGCCCAGTACATCCGCGTGATGTTCTCTGAAATCACCCGCATCCTGAACCACCTCATGTGGCTCGGCTCGCACGGCAACGACTGCGGCAGCTCGACCATCCTGATCTACACCTTCCGCGAGCGTGAAGACCTGTTTGACATGTATGAAGCCGTGTCTGGCGCCCGCATGCATGCCGCGTATTTCCGCCCCGGTGGTGTTTACCGTGACCTGCCTGACAGCATGCCGCAGTACAAGGCCAGCAAGGTCAAGAACGCCAAGACCATCGCCGAGATGAACAAGAACCGCCAGGGTTCCCTGCTGGATTTCATCGACGATTTCACGCAGCGTTTTCCCAAGTGTGTGGACGAGTACGAAACCCTGCTGACCGATAACCGCATCTGGAAACAGCGCACGGTTGGTATTGGCGTGGTGGCTCCTGAGCGCGCTCTGAATCTGGGCATGACCGGTCCCATGCTGCGTGGCTCGGGCTTCGCCTGGGACTTGCGTAAAAAGCAGCCCTACGACGCCTACGACAAAGTCGAATTCGACGTGCCGGTGGGCAAGACCGGTGACAGTTACGACCGTTACTTGGTGCGCGTGCAAGAGATGCGCGAGTCCAACCGCATCATCCAGCAGTGCGTGGCCTGGTTGCGTGCCAACCCCGGCCCCGTCATCACTGACAACCACAAGGTGGCGCCGCCTTCGCGCGAGGGCATGAAGTCCAACATGGAAGACTTGATCCACCACTTCAAGCTCTTCACCGAAGGTTTTCATGTGCCCGAAGGCGAGGCCTATGCCGCTGTCGAGCACCCGAAAGGCGAGTTCGGCATCTACATGGTGAGCGATGGTGCCAACAAGCCCTACCGCCTGAAAATTCGCGCCCCGGGCTTTGCCCATTTGGCCACCCTCGATGAAATGGCCAAAGGCCACATGCTGGCCGATGCGGTCGCGATCATCGGGACCATGGACATCGTTTTTGGAGAGATTGACCGATGATCTCTGAGTCAACCAAAGCGCGCTTTGCGCGTGAAGTCGCCAAGTTCCCTGCAGACCAGAAGCAGTCGGCCGTCATGGCCTGTCTGTCGATCGTGCAGCAAGAACAGGGCTGGGTCAGCCCCGACAGCGAGCAGGTCGTGGCCGAGTACCTGGGCATGCCGTTGATGGCGGTCCACGAAGTGACCACCTTCTACAACATGTACAACCAAAAGCCGGTGGGCAAGTTCAAGCTGAACGTTTGCACCAACCTGCCTTGCCAGTTGCGCGGTGGTCAAAAGGCCCTCGAGCACCTGGAGCACAAGCTGGGTGTGCACGCCGGTGAAACCACGGCCGACGGCCTGTTCACTTTGCAGCCCAGTGAGTGCCAAGGCGCTTGCGCCGATGCGCCGGTGCTGCTGGTGAATGACCGCCACATGTGCAGCTTCATGAGTCATGAAAAACTCGACCAACTCGTTGACAGCCTGAAGAAAGCCGAGGCCGCCTGATGAAAGTCGAACAAATCCTGAGCCAATTCCAGGCCACGGGAGTGGAAACCTGCTTCCACGACCGCCACATCAATCCGCAAATCTATGCGGGCCTGAATGGTCGCAATTGGGGCATTAAAGATTACGAAGCGCGCGGCGGCTATGCCGCCTTGCGCAAAATTTTGGGCAAAGACGGCAGTGCGCCGAACGCCGAAACCGGTGTGGCGGGCATGACCCAAGACCAGGTGATCGCCACCGTCAAGGAATCCGGCCTGCGTGGTCGCGGCGGTGCGGGCTTCCCCACGGGCCTCAAGTGGAGCTTCATGCCCCGCCAGTTCCCCGGTCAGAAGTACCTGGTCTGCAACTCGGACGAAGGCGAGCCGGGCACCTGCAAAGACCGCGACATCATGGAGTACAACCCCCACACGGTGATTGAAGGCATGATCATCGCGGCTTATGCCATGGGCATCAGCGTGGGTTACAACTACATCCACGGTGAAATTTTCCACACCTACGAGCGCTTTGAAGCGGCCCTCGAAGAAGCTCGCGCAGCAGGCTATCTGGGTAATAACATCCTGGGCAGCACCTTCAGCTTCCAGTTGCACGCCTCGCACGGTTTTGGCGCTTACATCTGCGGCGAAGAAACCGCGCTGCTCGAATCGCTGGAAGGCAAAAAAGGCCAGCCGCGCTTCAAGCCACCGTTTCCTGCAAGCTTTGGCCTGTACGGCAAGCCCACCACCATCAACAACACCGAGACCTTCGCAGCGGTGCCCTGGATCATTCGCAACGGTGGCCAGGCGTACCTGGAATGCGGCAAGCCCAACAACGGCGGCACCAAGATATTCTCGGTCAGCGGCGACGTGGAACGCCCCGGCAACTACGAAGTGCCCATGGGCACACCGTTTGCCAAGCTGCTCGAGCTCGCCGGTGGCGTACGCGGTGGCCGCAAGCTCAAGGCTGTGATCCCCGGCGGTTCGTCTTCGCCTGTGATTCCGGCCGACTTGATGATGACCTTGACCATGGACTACGACAGCATCGCCAAAGAGGGCGGCTCGATGTTGGGTTCGGGCGCGGTGATCGTCATGGACGAGACGCGCTGCATGGTCAAGGCCTTGGCCCGTTTGTCTTACTTCTACTCGCACGAATCCTGCGGTCAGTGCACGCCTTGCCGCGAAGGCACAGGATGGCTCTGGCGCATGGTCGACCGCATTGAAAACGGCCAGGGCCGTGCCAGCGACATCGACATGCTCGACAGCGTGGCCGGCAACATCATGGGCCGCACGATTTGCGCCTTGGGCGATGCAGCGGCCATGCCGGTGCGCGGCATGCTCAAGCATTTCCGTCACGAATTTGTACACCACATCGAGCACAAGACCTGCATGGTTGGCGCTGATGTGACAACGGTGAAGACCCATGGTTGAAATAGAACTCGACGGTCAGAAAGTGGAAGTTGCCGAAGGCAGCATGGTGATGCATGCTGCTGAAAAAGCCGGCACCTACATCCCCCATTTCTGCTACCACAAGAAACTCTCCATCGCGGCCAACTGCCGCATGTGCCTGGTCGAGGTCGAAAAAGCCCCCAAGCCCATGCCCGCCTGCGCCACGCCGGTGACGCAAGGCATGATCGTGCGCACCAAGAGCGACAAAGCCATTGCGGCGCAGAAGTCGGTCATGGAGTTTTTGCTGATCAACCACCCGCTCGATTGCCCCATTTGCGACCAGGGCGGTGAGTGCCAGTTGCAAGACCTGGCCGTGGGTTACGGCGGCACGCAATCGCGTTACGAAGAAGAAAAGCGCGTGGTCTTTCACAAGGAAGTCGGCCCACTGATCTCCATGGAAGAGATGAGCCGCTGCATCCATTGCACACGCTGCGTGCGCTTTGGCCAGGAAGTGGCGGGTGCCATGGAGTTGGGCATGTCCCACCGTGGCGAGCATGCCGAGATCGAAACCTTCCTGGGCCAGACCATCGACTCCGAACTGTCGGGCAACATGATCGACATCTGTCCTGTGGGCGCTTTGACCAGCAAGCCTTTCCGCTACCACGCCCGCACTTGGGAGTTGTCTCGCCGCAAGTCGATTGCGGCACACGACTCGTCCGGTGCCAACCTGGTTGTGCAGGTCAAGAACAACCAGGTCATGCGTGTCGTGCCGCTCGAGAACGAAGAAGTCAACGAGTGTTGGATAGCCGACCGTGACCGCTTCTCTTACGAAGCACTCAACGGCGCCGACCGCTTGACCCAGCCCATGCTCAAGCAGGGCGGCGAGTGGAAAACCGTCGACTGGCAGACCGCCCTTGAATACGTGGCCAATGGCCTGCGCAACATCCAGCGCGACCACGGCGCCAACAGCATCGGCGCATTGGTCAGCCCGCACAGCACCTTGGAAGAGTTGTACCTGGCTGGCGCTTTGATGCGCGGCCTGGGTTCGGACAACATCGATTACCGTCTGCGCAACGCTGAATTTGGCGCTGCCGAAGGCGTGCGCACGCTGGGCACATCGATCGCATCGCTTTCCACTTTGCAGCGCGTGCTGGTGGTGGGCTCCAACCTGCGCAAGGACCATCCGCTGTTTGCCCTGCGCGTGCGCCACGCCGTGCGCCATGGCGCTCAGCTCCATGTCATCACAACGCCTGCAGCTTTCAGCCATGCCGACGCCTGGGCCATGCCCGTGGCGCAAGCCGTGCTGACCGACGCTTCGGGCTGGGCGCAAGCCTTGGCCGATGTAGCCGCAGCTATCGCGGCAGAGAAGGGTGTTGCAGCGCCTGTGGCAGGCAACGCCACCGTGCAGGCCCAAGCCATTGCCAAGTCCTTGTTGGGCGGCGAGCGCAAAGCCGTGTTGCTGGGCAATGCCGCAGCGCACGCAGCCAACGCATCGAGCCTGCTGGCCTTGGCCAACTGGATCGCCGAGCAAACCGGCGCGACTGTGGGTTACCTGACCGAAGCGGCCAACACGGTGGGCGCGCAGTGGGTCGGGGCCCAGCCGCAAACCGGTGGCAAGCACGCGGGCCAAATGCTGGCCGGTGGCTTGAAAGCCGCGATCTTGCTGAACACCGAACCCGAGTTCGACAGCGCTGCAGGCAGCGCCGCTGCACAGGCTTTGGGTCAGGCCGAGATGGTCGTGACACTCAGTCCCTTCAAAGCCAACATGGCTTTCAGCGACGTGTTGTTGCCCATTGCGCCGTTCACCGAAACATCGGGTTCCTTTGTCAACGCCGAAGGTCGCCTGCAAAGCTTCCATGCCGTGGTCAAGCCTTTGGCCGAGACACGTCCTGCCTGGAAAGTGCTGCGTGTGCTGGCTAATTTGCTCGACATCCCGGGTGTGTCTTTTGAAACTTCGCAAGAGGTGCTGGCCCGTGCCACGGCCAAGCCTTTGGTGGCTTCGAACGCCACGCGCGCTGAGATCACGTTGACCGCCACAACCGCAGCACCCGTGAGCGCTTCGATCTACCAGCTCGACAGCATCGTTCGCCGTGCGCCGTCCTTGCAGCTGACCGCAGACGCCCGCCAGGAGGTGACCCCATGATTGACGCTCTGTACAACGGCGGCCTGAATTTGGTCGCTGCCAGTTGGTGGGCCAACTTGGTCTGGCCCGTGCTCTGGATCTTGCTCAAGATCGTGGCCATCCTGGCGCCTTTGATGGGCGCTGTGGCTTACCTGACGCTGTGGGAGCGCAAGCTGCTGGGCTTCATGCAAGTGCGCCACGGCCCCAACCGTGTGGGCCCCATGGGCTTGTTGCAACCGATTGCCGATGCGCTCAAGCTCCTGACCAAGGAACTGATCAACCCGACAGCGGCCAGCATGGGCTTGTTCCGCCTCGGCCCCATCATGGCCATCATGCCGGCCCTGGCCGCCTGGGTGGCGATTCCCTTTGGTCCCGAAGTGGCGCTGACCAACATCAACGCAGGTTTGATGCTGGTGATGGCCATCACCTCCATCGAGGTCTACGGCGTGATCATCGCGGGTTGGGCGTCAAACTCCAAGTACGCCTTTTTGGGTGCGTTGCGTGCGTCGGCCCAGATGGTCAGCTACGAAATCGCCATGGGCTTTTGCTTCCTGGTGGTCTTGATGGTCTCGGGCAGCATGAACCTGACCGAAATCGTGCTGGCGCAAGGCAAAGGCCAAATGGCCCACATGGGTTTGGGTTTCCTGTCCTGGAACTGGTTGCCTTTGTTGCCGATTTTCCTGGTGTACCTGATCTCGGGCGTGGCCGAAACCAACCGTCACCCCTTTGACGTGGTCGAAGGTGAAGCCGAAATCGTGGCCGGACACATGGTCGAGTACTCGGGCATGGGCTTTGCCATCTTCTTCCTGGCCGAATACGCCAGCATGTGGCTGGTGTCCATCCTGGCTGTGATCATGTTCCTGGGCGGCTGGTTGCCACCCATCGACAGCGCCTTGTTCAACGCCATTCCAGGCTGGATCTGGCTGGGTCTCAAGACTTTCCTGGTCGTGTCCATGTTCATCTGGATCCGCGCCACTTTCCCGCGCTTCCGTTACGACCAGATCATGCGTCTGGGCTGGAAGATTTTCATCCCGGTCACCCTGGTGTGGCTGCTGGTGGTGGGCGTTTGGCTCCACTCGCCATGGAACATCTGGAAATAAGCGGCGCACGACCATGACCACAATGACTGCTTCCAATTTCTCGATCAAGGACTTCCTCAAGAGCTTCATGCTCGTGGAGTTGTTCAAGGGTATGGCCCTGACCGGACGCTACGCATTTGCCCGCAAGGTGACGGTGCAGTTCCCGGAAGAAAAAACACCGCTGTCGCCGCGTTTCCGTGGCCTGCACGCGCTGCGCCGCTACGACAACGGTGAAGAGCGCTGCATTGCGTGCAAACTGTGCGAAGCCGTGTGTCCCGCGATGGCCATCACCATCGAAGCGGGCCAGCGCGAAGACGGTTCACGCCGCACCACACGCTACGACATCGACCTCACCAAGTGCATCTTCTGCGGCTTTTGCGAAGAAAGCTGCCCGGTCGATTCGATTGTCGAGACGCACATTTTTGAATACCACGGCGAAAAACGCGGTGACCTGTACTTCACCAAGGACATGTTGCTGGCTGTGGGCGACCGTTACGAAAAAGAGATCGCTGCGGCCAAGGCCGCCGACGCTCCTTACCGTTGAACGCTGCCCAGTCCTGAACACTTAAAAAGACAGACCTATGGACGTCAAGACCGGTTTCTTCTACCTCTTCTCGGTGGTGCTGCTGTTTGCAGCCTTCCGGGTGGTCACCGCACGCAACCCTGTGCATGCGGTGTTGTTCCTCATGCTGGCTTTCTCGCAAGCATCGGCTGTGTGGTTCCTGCTCCATGCCGAATTCCTGGCCATCTTGCTGGTGCTGGTGTACCTGGGCGCGGTGATGGTGCTCTTCCTGTTCGTGGTGATGATGCTGGACATCCACATCGACACCGTGCGCAGGGGCTTCTGGAAAAACTTCCCGCTCGCAGCCACACTGGGGGCCATCGTGGCCCTGGAGATGGCCGCTGTGCTGCTGTCCGGTTTCCGTCTGTCAGAAGCGCCTGCCATGGCCACGGGTGCGGTGCCCGTGGACAACGCCAAAGCCCTGGGCATTTTGCTCTACACCGAGTACCTGATGCCGATCCAGATCGCGGCGGCCATTTTGTTGGTGGCCATGATCGCGGCGATTGCCCTGACCCTGCGCGAGCGCAAGGACAGCAAGGCGATCGACCCGTCCATCCAGGTCCGGGTGCGTGCGGCTGACCGCATGCAAGTGGTCAAGATGGCCCCGACCCAAGCAGCGCCTGCTCCTGTTGCGGCGGCTGCGGAGGAAAGCAAATGATGACACTGACCCTGGGACACTTCCTGTCGCTCGGCGCGATGCTGTTCGCATTGGCCGTGATCGGCATTTTCCTGAACCGCAAGAACCTGATTGTTTTGCTCATGGCCATCGAGTTGATGTTGCTGGCCGTGAACATGAACTTTGTGGCGTTCTCTCACTACCTGGGTGACATGCACGGCCAAGTGTTCGTGTTCTTCATCCTCACGGTGGCTGCGGCCGAATCGGCCATTGGCCTGGCGATCCTGGTGCTGTTGTTCCGCAACAAGAACAACATCAACGTGGACGAACTCAATTCGCTCAAGGGTTAACAAGAATATGAGTCAAACCCTCAACGCAAGCACGCTGTTGGCTGTGCCGCTGGCCCCCCTGGTGGGCTCGGTATTGGCCGGTGTTCTCGGCACCCAATTCGGTGGCAACTGGATCGGCCGTCGTCTGTCTCACACCCTGACCATTTTGGGTGTGCTGGTGGCCTTCATCCTGTCGGCCATGACGCTCAAGAGCGTCATCGACGGTGCCCGTTTCAACGAGACCCTTTACACCTGGATGGTGGTGGGTGGCCTGAAGATGGAAGTCGGCTTTCTGGTCGACGGCATCACCGCCATGATGATGTGTGTGGTGACTTTTGTGTCGCTGATGGTGCACATTTACACCATTGGCTACATGGAAGAAGACGAAGGCTACAACCGCTTCTTCGCTTACATCTCGCTGTTCACCTTCTCCATGTTGATGCTCGTCATGAGCAACAACCTGCTGCAGCTGTTCTTCGGCTGGGAAGCTGTGGGTCTGGTGTCGTATTTGCTGATCGGTTTTTGGTACAACAAGCCAACAGCGATTTTTGCCAACATGAAGGCCTTTTTGGTCAACCGTGTGGGTGACTTCGGTTTCATCCTCGGCATCGGCTTGATCGTGGCCTACACCGGTACGCTCAACTACACCGAGTTGTTTGCCAAGGCCAACGAGCTGGCCGCGATCAACTTCCCTTGGTACGTGTTCGGTCTGGACGGCATGTTGATCACTGTGATCTGCATCTGCCTGTTCATTGGCGCCATGGGCAAGTCGGCGCAGTTTCCGCTGCATGTGTGGTTGCCTGACTCCATGGAAGGCCCGACCCCGATTTCCGCCCTGATCCACGCCGCCACCATGGTGACGGCCGGTATCTTCATGGTGGCCCGCATGTCGCCGCTGTTTGAGTTGTCCGATGCGGCCCTCAACTTCATCATGGTGATCGGCTCCATCACCGCCTTGTTCATGGGCTTTTTGGGCATCATCCAGAACGACATCAAGCGCGTGGTGGCTTATTCCACTTTGTCGCAGCTCGGTTACATGACCGTCGCTTTGGGCGCATCGGCCTACTCGGTGGCGGTGTTCCACCTGATGACGCACGCGTTCTTCAAGGCGCTGCTGTTCTTGGGTGCAGGCTCCGTGATCATGGGCATGCACCACAACCAGGACATCCGCTGGATGGGCGGCGTGCGCAAGTACATGCCCATCACCTGGATCACGTCGTTGTTGGGCTCGCTGGCGCTGATCGGCACGCCGCTTTTCTCGGGTTTTTATTCCAAGGACAGCATCATCGAAGCCGTGCACCTGAGCACCTTGCCTGCCGCTGGCTTTGCCAACTTTGCAGTACTGGCCGGTGTGTTCGTCACCGCCTTCTATTCGTTCCGCATGTATTTCCTGGTCTTCCATGGCCCTGAGCGTTACGACCAGAACCCGGATGCGCACCACGATGACCACCACGGTCACGATGACCATGGCCATGACAAACCCCACGAATCGCCTTGGGTAGTCACGGTACCGCTGGTTTTGCTGGCCATTCCTTCGGTGGTGATCGGTTTCATGACCATCCAGCCCATGCTGTATGGCGACTTCTTCAAAGACGTGATCTTTGTGGACGCAGCCAAGCACCCTGCGATGACGCAATTGGGCGAGCTGTTCCACGGCCCTGTGGCCATGGCGCTGCATGGCTTGAGCACGGCGCCGTTCTGGCTGGCTCTGGCTGGCGTGGTGACCGCCTGGTACATGTACCTGGTCAACCCCAAGGTTCCGGCTTTCTTTGCCCGTGCCTTGCGTCCGCTGATCGTGGTCATGGAGAACAAGTACTTCATGGACTGGATCAACGAGAACATTCTGGCCAAGGGCGCTCGCGGCCTGGGCCTGGGCCTGTGGAAGGTGGGCGACCGCGCCATCATCGACGGCTTGGTCGTCAACGGTTCCTGGAAAGTCGTCGGCCTGGTCTCTGGCATGGTGCGCTGGTTCCAGTCGGGCTTCCTGTACCACTATGCCCTGGTCATGATTTTGGGTGTGTTCGTGCTGATGACGTATTTCGTCTGGCTCGCTTAACGGTTTTGAGGACAAGATAAAAATGGGATTGTTAAGCCTTGCCATCTGGATGCCGATTGCTTTTGGCATCGTCTTGCTGGCCCTCGGTCGTGACAGCCAAGCCCGCGCCGTGCGCTGGTTGGCGCTGGTCGGCTCGATCGCCAGTTTTCTGGTCACGCTGCCGCTGTACGCGGGCTTTCAGCTCGGTACTTCGGCCATGCAATTTGTCGAAAAGGCCTCGTGGATTGAGCGCTTCAATGTGCACTACCACCTGGGCGTGGACGGTATTTCGCTGTGGCTGGTCTTGCTCACTGCGTTCATCAACGTGATCGTGGTGATTGCGGGCTGGGAAGTCATCACCCGCAAAGTCAACCAGTACATGGCTGCCTTCATGATCCTGTCGGGTCTGATGATCGGCGTGTTCACTGCGCTCGACGGCATCTTGTTCTATGTCTTCTTCGAAGCCACGCTGATCCCGATGTACCTGATCATCGGTATCTGGGGTGGCCCGAACAAGATCTACGCCGCTTTCAAGTTCTTCCTCTACACCTTGCTCGGCTCATTGTTGATGCTGATCGCACTGGTTTATCTGTACACCGCTTCGAACGGCAGCTTCGACATCCTGACCTGGCACAAATTGCCGCTGTCCGGCTCGGTCCAAACCTTGCTGTTCTTCGCTTTCTTTGCGGCTTTTGCCGTCAAGGTGCCCATGTGGCCAGTACACACCTGGCTGCCAGATGTGCACGTGGAAGCGCCGACAGGTGGCTCGGCCGTGTTGGCGGCCATCATGCTCAAGCTCGGTGCTTATGGTTTCCTGCGCTTCTCGATGCCCATCGCACCCGACGCCGCACGCGAGTGGGGCATGTTCATCATCATCTTGTCGTTGGTGGCCGTGGTCTATGTGGGCTTGGTGGCCATGGTGCAGCAGGACATGAAGAAGCTGGTGGCTTACTCGTCGGTGGCGCACATGGGTTTTGTGACCCTGGGCTTTTTCATCTTCAACCCACTGGGCGTGTCCGGCGGTATCGTGCAGATGATTGCGCACGGCTTCGTGTCGGCCGCCATGTTCTTGTCGATTGGCGTGTTGTACGACCGCGTGCACTCGCGTGAAATCGCCAGCTATGGCGGTGTGGTCAACACCATGCCCAAGTTCGCAGCTTTCGCCCTGTTCTTTGCCATGGCCAACTGCGGCTTGCCCGGCACAGCTGGTTTTGTGGGCGAGTGGATGGTGATTCTGGGTGCCGTGAAGTTCAACTTCTGGATCGGCTTGTTGTCGGCTTCGGCCCTGATCTTTGGCGCTGCTTACACCTTGTGGATGTTCAAGCGCGTTTACCTGGGGCCTGTGGGCAACAACGATGTCAAGGAACTGACCGACATCAATGGTCGCGAATTCCTGATGCTTGCCTTGCTGGCGGCCGCCGTGCTCTACATGGGCGTCTACCCCAAGCCTTTCACCGACGTGATGGACACTTCGGTGGCCGACTTGCTCAAACACGTGGCCTTGTCCAAGCTGCCTTGAGCAGCGGGCATTGAACGTTTCGCCTGATTAGAAAATTGAGAGAACACAGATGATGGACAACTCCAGCTGGATGACGGTTTACCCCGAGATCGTGTTGCTGGTCATGGCTTGCGTGATCGCGCTGGCCGACCTCTTCGTGAAAAGCCCCAAGCGCACCGCCACCTATGTGCTGACCTTGTTGTCTTTGGGCGGTGTGGCCTGGCTGCACACCATGTATGCCGATGCCGGGCAGACGCTGTACGGCTTTGGCCGTCTGGTGGTGAGCGATCCCATGGGCCACTGGCTCAAGTGCTTTGCCACCATCGCCGTGATGGTGACCCTGGTCTATTCGCGTCCTTATGCAGCCGACCGCGACATGCTGCGTGGCGGCGAGCTGTTCAGCCTGAGCCTGTTTGCCTTGCTGGGCATGAGCTTCATGATTTCGGGTCAGAACTTCATCGTGATTTACCTGGGCCTGGAGCTGCTGACACTGTCCAGCTACGCCCTGGTGGCCCTGCGCCGTGACCACACGCAAGCGACCGAAGCGGCCATGAAGTACTTTGTGCTGGGTGCCATGGCTTCGGGCTTCTTGCTTTACGGCATGTCCATGATGTACGGCGCAACGGGCAGCCTGGAATTGTCTGAGGTGCTCAAGGCCATTGCCACAGGTCAGGTCAACCACCAGGTGCTGGTGTTCGGTCTCGTGTTCATTGTGGCCGGTCTGGCTTTCAAGATCGGTGCGGTGCCTTTCCACATGTGGATCCCCGACGTCTACCAAGGCGCACCCACGGCCATCACCCTGATGATCGGTGGCGCGCCCAAATTGGCCGCATTCGCCATCATGATGCGTTTGCTTGTCGAAGGCTTGTTGCCTTTGGCGTTTGATTGGCAGCAAATGTTGTCGCTGTTGGCCATTGGCTCTTTGCTGGTCGGTAACCTGGCCGCCATTGCCCAGACCAACCTCAAGCGCATGCTGGCCTACTCGACCATTGCGCAGATGGGTTTTGTGTTGTTGGGTTTTGTGGCCGGTGTCATCAACGGCCAAACCACTCTGGCGGCCAATGCCTACAGCTCGGCCATGTTCTACACGGTGTCTTATGTGCTGACCACTTTGGCGGCCTTCGGCGTGATCATGTTGCTGGCGCGTCAAGGTTTTGAGAGCGAAGAAATCACCGACCTGGCCGGTTTGAACCAACGCAGCCCCTTGTACGCGGGCGTGATGGCGATCTGTCTGTTCTCGATGGCGGGCATCCCGCCGATGGTCGGCTTCTATGCCAAGCTGTCGGTGTTGCAGTCGCTCATCGTCTCGGGTCAGGGCTTCTACATGGGCTTGGCGATCTTTGCGGTCATCATGTCCCTGATCGGTGCCTTCTATTACCTGCGCGTGGTCAAGGTCATGTACTTTGACGAGCCAGTGACGGCCACCACCGTCTCGGCCACCACCGATGTGCGTGTGGTCTTGTCGGTCAATGGTTTGCTGGTCTTGGTGCTGGGCATCGTGCCGGGCGCTTTGATGGCCCTGTGCGCCAACGCTGTGGCCAGCATGCTGGCCATCTGATCGGTGCCGCATGTCTGTTTCTGCGCAAATCGGTTTTTTGGTGGTGTTGGCTTTGCTGGCTGCCAATTTGCCGTTTGCCAATCAGCGTATTTTTTTGGTGGGACCGCAGCGCGGCACCAAACCATTGCATTGGCGCTTGGCCGAATTGGTGGTGCTGTACTTTGTGGTCGGCGGCATCGGCCTGGCACTTGAAAATCACAGCGGTCAGATCGCGCCCCAAGGCTGGGAGTTTTACGCGGTCACCGGCACCATGTTTGTGACGCTGGCCTTTCCGGGTTTTGTCTACCGCTACCTGATGCACCGCAAGCATTGAACGCCTGCCGGTCTGCGCACACGCATGTCTGACGATCATCTGATCGAGCACAAGGTCAGCCAGCAAGAGTTGCTGCACGGCCATTTTCTCAACGCCTTTCGTGACACGGTGCGTCTGCCTAACCAGGCCTTGGCCACGCGTGAATATGTGGTCCACCCCGGTGCGGTGATGGTCATCCCCATGCTGGACACACCCGAGGGCATGCGCTTGGTGCTGGAGCGCCAATACCGTTACCCGGTGGGGCTAGTCATGATCGAGTTCCCCGCTGGCAAGCTCGATGCGGGTGAAGACCCGTGGTTGTGTGCCCAGCGCGAGCTGCTCGAAGAAACCGGCTACAGCGCGCGTCAGTGGGCGAGAGCAGGGGTTTTGCACCCGGTGATTGCTTACTCGACCGAGGTGATCGAGATCTGGTTCGCCAAAGACCTGAGCCTGGGCGAACGGCAACTCGATGCCGAAGAGTTTCTGGACGTGTTCACCGCCACGCCCGCGCAGTTGATGGCCTGGTGCCGGGACGGGCAAGTCACCGATGCCAAAACCCTCACCGGTGCGCTTTGGTTGCAAAATACCCTGTCAGGCCATTGGCCGCTGACTTGGCAATCCTTGCCCTGAAACACACCGCCCATGAAAGTCCTCGACCTTCAATGTTCGCAGGGCCACAGCTTTGAAGGCTGGTTTGGCTCGCAAGACGACTACGACGCGCAGCGCGCGCGGGGCTTGGTCACGTGCCCGGTGTGCAACGACAGCGAGATCGTCAAAATGCTCTCGGCACCACGCTTGAATCTGGGACATGGCGTGTCCCCGGCTGCATCCGCAAACTCGGGTGATGCTGCAGCCAGTGCCCAGGCCTCAGCGGTGCCTGCTCCCCAAGGCGCGAGCCCCGCAAGCGCAGATCTTGCGTTCGCCCCCGACACTTTGCAGCAAATGCATGTGGCCATGATGAACATGGTGCGCCACGTCATGGCCAATACCGAAGATGTCGGCCCCAAGTTTGCCGAAGAGGCCCGCAAAATCCATTACGGCGAACGCGAAGAGCGCAACATTCGGGGCCAAGCCACCCGCGAAGAAACTGAGGCTTTGCTGGAAGAGGGTATCGAGGTCATGCCCTTGCCCATTCCTGAAAACCTCAAGGGTCCGCTGCAGTAAGTGCTAGCGCACCTTGGGTGGCTGTGTCTCGGTAGGAGCGAGCCCCCGCTCGCGAATGATGGCCTCATCAAAAATATTTTCGGCCGCAGGGGCGACCTCCTACAGAGATAAGACTGCAACATGAAACACGCCCTGCACATCGACGACGCTGAAGTGGAGATGAGTGCCATCCGGGCGCAAGGCCCTGGCGGCCAAAACGTCAACAAAGTCTCCAGCGCCATCCAGCTGCGCTTTGATGTGGCAGGCTCATCTTTGCCCGACGACGTCAAGCAGCGTTGGCTGCAGTCGGGTGACAGCCGCTTGACGCAGGAAGGTGTGTTCATCCTCAAGGCCCAGCGCCACCGCACCCAAGAAGCCAACCGGGTGGATGCCTGGGCACGGCTGTATGAAACGCTGGACCAATACGCCAAGCCCCCCAAACCCCGCAAGGCGACCAAGCCCACTTATGGCTCGGTGCAGCGGCGGTTGGAGGGTAAGGCGATGCAGTCGAAGATCAAGGCCTCGCGGCAGGGGCGAGACTGAGGGGGCTCAGCAAGCTCCTTGATGACGCACCTCATCGCCCCTTGATCGGCACCACACTCGCCATGCTGCGTGCGCTTTGGGCGTAGCCCTCGGGCGTCAGGTGCAGCAGGTCGGTTTGCATCCAGCCGTTGGCCAGCCAGCGCTGTGCGGCGCCGGGGCCGCCCATGGCTTTTTGCCAGTGCCAGTGGGCGCAGCCCTTGGCGCTGGCCAGGCGGTATTGGCTGTCGTTGATCAGGCGCACGGTGTTGGACGATCTTTTGGCGTCTGGCGGGCCGATCAGGATGCAGCGGGCCCGGGGGTAGGCGGTTTTCAGGCGGGTGAGGCTGGCACTCAGCTGGGCTTCGTAAAGCCCGACCTTGAAGTCCGGGTCCAGCGATTCGTTGGTGCCCGATTGCAGCATGACCACGTCGTAGCCGACGGCCAGCGGGTCTTGCTGGCGCAGCTGGGCCGTGTCCACCACACGCCAGCCCTTGGCGGTGGCACCGGGGATGCTGAACACATCCAGCACGACCTGTGTTTTGCCTTCGTACACCGGGGCGATGCCGTCGATGCGCAGTTGACCGGCGATGACCCGCAAGCGCAGTGTGGCAAAGGCTTGCTCGCCCTGCACCCGCAGGCGCTGAGGGCTGTCGGGCCCCAGGTTGACGATGGCTTCGGTACCGTCATCGACGCGGATGCCCAGGACCAGCGTGCGCTCGGCCTGGTCTTTGGAAAAGTGGATGTCGGCCCATGTCAGGCGGGTTTGGACATCGGGGTAGCGAAAGTCCAGCCACAGGTAAGCGCCCGGGTTGTCGGTGCCCAGGTGAGCCAGGGATTTGGCGTACGCCTGGGGGCTTTCGTGGGCCGATCGAAAGGCCAAGCTCAGTTGCCAGTCGTCACTCAGACAGGCGCGGCGCAGCGGGTGTCGGATGCCCTTGAGCCCGAAAGTCGGGGCGATGAAGCTGGGGTGGGTTTGGGTGCGTGGCAGGCGCAGGGCCTCCAGCAGGTTGTCGGTGAAGGTGCCCGATGCCGTGTGGCTGTCGCCCCACAGGCCGATTTTGAGCCCGGGTGTGTGGTTATGGTCGGGCGCAGTGTAAGCAGCCACAAAGCTGGCTGGCGGATCTTCTGCCACTGGGCCAGAGCGCGGCGCGTTGGCCAATGCCCGTGACTTGCTGGCCGGGCAGTTGAACTCGGTCGGCTGGCTTGGCCCGCTCACGCGCAGCAGTGCCATGTCCGGCCCAGCGAGGGCGCCGAGCGGGCAGCAGGCCGCCAGGAGTGCGGCGGCAAATCGGGCAAAGACCGGTGTCAAAAAATGCGTCCGTTAAAACGTGTGAGGTGTGTTTGTACCACTTAGGTGTTGGTCTTCTGAGTGGGGCTTGGCTTGATTTCAGGCTCGAAAATTGCTTTTTGACTCACAGACTGTGAAATATCCGTCAATTTTCCGGTGTCCGCGCACCTTCTGTGCCGGTCACCCATGATGCCATGACCCTGCTTGCTGTCACGCCCTTCACCCCCTCGGCGTCCGAATCATCGGACCGCCTAGCGGGTGCGTCTGCGCGTTCGGGCACACAGGGGGTGGCATTTTCTCAGGCCTTGTCCAGCCTCACCCAGCCGGGCGAGGTGGTCACGGTGCGCCCGGGGGACACCCTGAGCGGCTTGATTCAAAAACGCTTGCAGGAAACCCAGGCTTCGCTGCAGCTGTCGGGCGACCAGCTGTACCGCGTGGCGCTCAAGGTGGCGGCTGACAACGGCATCCCCAACGCCAACCTGATTTACCCGGACCAACGGATTGACCTGTCGTCGGCCACCAGCTTGGCCATGGCTGAGGCTTTGCAGCCCAACTCACCGGGTCTGCCGGACACCCCTTGGGCGGGTGCCGCGCCCAGACCCACAGCCCCCGCCAGCCGTGTGGCGGGCTCTTCGGACGGCCCGGCTTCGGCTGGCGCCAGGGCTTTTCTGGCCCAGCATGCCCAAGCCGCCCGCCAAGCCCAGGCGACCAGCGGTATTCCAGCCACGTTCATGGTGGCGCAGGCTGCGCTCGAAACCGGTTGGGGCCAGCACGAAATCCGTTTTGACGATGGCCGCACCTCCCACAACCTGTTTGGCATCCGCGCGGGTGCCAACTGGAAGGGGCCTGTGGCCGAGATCTGGACCACCGAATTCATCAACGGCGCTGCGCAAAAAGTGCGGGGGCAGTTTCGCGCCTACGGCAGTTACCAGGAGTCGTTCAACGACTATGCCCGCCTGATCAGCCAGAGCCCGCGTTATGCGAATGCCATGCGCAACCTGGGCGACCCACAGGCCTTTGCCAGCGCCTTGCAGCAAGCCGGTTACGCCACCGCACCCAATTACGCCAAAGTGCTGGCTTCGGTCATCCAGACCGCCCAGCGCCTGCAGGACAGTGTGCCGGCATTGGCCAGTACGCCTTTGCCCACCACCGCGCAGGTCTTGGGTTTGCGCGGCGGCCAAGCACTCACCCAAGATGCGGGTCTGAGTGCCTTGAACATGTTGCCGAGTGCTGCGGCCTTGCCGCTGGCCAGCTCGCGGCAGTGGCGCCAGTCGCCTTACGCCGAACTCGGCACGCCCAAAGTCTTGCCCTGACACAGGAGCGAGGGTTCAGCCACCTGATGGGGGTGGGGCCGTCGTCTCGGGGGCTGCTTTGCCTGCTTCGGTGGGCGCAGGTGAAGGGAGGGGCACCGGTGCTGCAAGGGGCATGGTGGCGGGCGAAGGAGCAGCCGAAGTTGCCGCCGAAGATGAAGCCGGGGGGGCACTCACGGGCATACCGCTGCCTTTGCGCAGTGGCGGTCGTTTGACTTGCCGCAGTGTGGGTCCGTTGACCGTGACCTCGGGTTGGCCCAAGGCCATGCGGATCTGGTTGTAATAAGCATGAATGCCGCTGCCCGACAGGTGGATGCCGTCTTGCACGAAATAGTCCGGGTTGGCCTGGCCGATCGCATGCCAGTCCACCAGCCGCACATTGTCAAAGCTCTGGCTGACCCGCCCGATCAGCTCGTTGTTGGGGCCGGTCCAGCGCCTGGCACCGTACACATTCAGCACCACCACCGTTTTGCGGTCGCTCAGTTGCGCCAGCAGAGCTCGGAACTGTTTTTCTGCCAAATACCCATTAGTGCCCAAATGGATGACCGCTGCGTCGCCCAGCTGCGCGGTCTCGCGCAGGCTTTGCACCAGCTTCAGGCCATCGCTGCCTTGTCGGCCCACTTTGGCATCCACCGAGGCCGATGGCAGGCGGCGCTGCAGATAGGGGCTGGCCCCCAGCAAAACCGAGTCGCCCACCAGGGTGACTTTTTGGTAATGGGTGCCGCGGATGCCGGGGGGCGTCAGTGGCTGGGCATGGGCCGCTGCGGGATGAACGGGGTCTGCCTTCGGGGCGTGCAGAGGTGCTGTGTTCAGGGTCGGGGTGGCGGTCGGCCCTGTGGTGGGGCTGAGTTCTGCAGGCTTGGCGCTGGCAGTTGGCGTGCCCTCGCTTGTAGGCAGCGTGCCGGGCACGAAGGTCAGAACGGCGGCGTTGACCACCACCAGCGCCGCAGCGGCCACCGTGGTGTTGCGGCGCCATGGCTTGGCCCGGGCGTTGTGTATCCAGCGGGTTTCCACCCAGCGGTAAGAGGCTTCCGCGCAAAGCAGTGTGATCACCAGGCGGGCGGCGTTGACCCAGGTCAGCTCCAGCGCGTCGGCTTGGGTGGAAGGCCGCAGCCAGACCACCACCGGCCAATGCCACAGGTACAGCGAATACGACCGGGCACCGAGCCACAGCATCGGGCGGGTCGAGAGCATCCAGGCCACCCAAGTGCCTTCGCGGGTGGCCGCGCCGATCACCACGCAGGTGAGCAAGGCCGCCAGCAAAAAGCCGCCTTGGTACAGCCCGGGCATGCCTTCGTGGGTTTCGGCCATGCCCCAGATCAGGGCCGCCAGCGCGGCGGTGCCCGCCAGGTTCAGGATTTCGTCGCTGGCCTGAGAAGCCATGCGGATTTTCCAGGGGTTCCACCAGGCGGCCAGGGCCGATCCGGCCAGCAAGCCCATCAAATGGGTGTCGGTGCCCAGGTACACGCGGCTGGGGTCGCCGCCCTCCAGTTGCGTGGTGTACAGCCAGGCCATCCAGACTGTGCTGGCCACGGCGATCAAGCCCGCCGCCACGCCCAGGCCCGTGCGGCCGGTCCGGTTCAACAGCCACAACGCCGCCAGGGGCCACAGCAGGTAATACTGCTCTTCCACCGCCAAAGACCACAGGTGCTGCAGCAGCCGGGGTTGCTCGATCGCCTCGAAATACGACTGCTGCGCGACGATCTGCCACCAGTTGGACAGGTACAAAAAGGCAGCGGGCAGGTCTTCGCGCAAACGCGGCAGGGCGGCGGGCTGAAACAGCGGCGTGAGCGGCACCAGCAAGAGCAGCATGACCAAGGCCGCCGGGAACAGCCGCCGTGCACGGCGCAGGTAAAACGCCGGGAAATCGATGCGCCCGGTCTGGGCGTGCTCCTGCAGCAGCAGCGCCGTGATGATGAAACCCGAGACGGTGAAAAAGATGTCCACCCCCAAAAAACCCGCAGGCAAAAAATGGCCCAGGTTCAGGTGGTAGCCGATCACGGCCAGCACGGCCACGCCGCGCAGGCCGTCGAGTCCCGGCAAACGCGCCAAGGCGCTCATGGTTTGGCCAGGCCGAAGTCGACCATGAAGGTGTTGGCCAGTTCACGGTAACCAGCCGGCGTGAAGTGGATCAGGTCAGGCGCCATGAGCGCCGGGCTCTTGCGCGCCCAGGTGTAGGCGCTGCCCACGCCGCCCATGGCGTTTTGCATGCTCCAGGCCTGGCAGCCGTGTTGCGCCGCCAAGTCGGCCTGGATTTGCCCGATGCGCTCGTGGATGCGGGCGTATTTGAGCAACTGGGCGGCAGGGGCGGCTTTGGCCGTCTGAGGCGGTGCTTTGGGGGCAGCTTTGCCTTTGGGCACCTGTTTTTTGGAAGTCTGGTTTTTGGCGTTGGCTGCTGCCTTGGGCCGCTTGGTGGCTCTGGACTTGGTCACCCGAATGCCCCGGTCGCCCGGTCCGATCAGCACGCACTGGGTTTGTGGAAAGACCCGGCGGAAATTGCCCAGCGCCCGTGAGAGCGTGTCCCGGTAAGCGTCTTCGTTGAAGCGCGGGTCGTTGCCCTCGTTGGTGCCAAAGGCGATCAAGGCCAGGTCGTAGGCTTGGTCGGTGAACCAGGACGCCAAATAGCCCAAATCGCTGCGCACCCAGCCCGCCATGGTGGCCCCCGGGTAGGCGAACAAATCCAGGTGCAGGGCCGATGCGGCGGGCGCTGGTGTTTCGGGCAGCTTGAGGCCCTGAAAGCGGAAGGCCCCCTCGACCACGCGGATCTGCAAGGTGGACAGCGGCACCCGGGTCTCCAGCGTTAAGGCGCTTGGGCCTGCGGCTGGCTCGAGTGGCACCAGTGTCTCGGTTTCGCCGTCCACGCTGATGGCCAGCCGGGTGAGGCCTGGGCCATCGCCGTGGTGCAGGATCTGCAGGCGGTTGTGGCGGGCAAGCCCTTGGGCGTCGCGCAGGTCCAGCGCCAGTGTGGCGCCGGGGCGTTTGGCCACCAGGCTCGTCATGCCTGGGCCTGGGGCGGCCGCAGCGTCGGCGTGGGCATAAGCCATTTCGCGGCCCCAGTCGCCAGACAAACAGGTTTTGCGCACCAGCGCCCGCACGCCCCCGTGGCCGACGCCGGCATGGACAAAGCGGCTGGTGACTGTTGCCTCAGCCGGGACCAGTTGGCGCACCATCTGGTCGCTGAAAAAAGCCGCGGCCATGTGGCTGTCGCCCCACACCGCGATGCGCCAGCCGCGCGGATCGCCTTGCAGCCGTGGGCCAGCCAGAGCGGTCGGCGCGGTGCGCTCGGCGCTCGCTTCTTGCAGCGCTTGCGCGACCTCGTCGTCGTCGGGGATTTCGGTGGGTTCGGCCACAGGGGCGCTGGGGCGTGTGCTGGGCGGGCCTTTGCGTGGGCACACCAGGCTGACAGGGGCGGCCCCCGAGTTGCTGATCTGCAGCGCTTGCTGCGCCATGGGCATGGCCGTCAGGTCGGGCGCTGACACAGCCAGCGGGCTGAAGCACCACAGCATCAGCCCCCAAAAATACAGGCTCAGACGCCTGTCCTTTGCAGGGTGTGGGGCAAGCAGGCTCATGCGGACATCCAGGTCTGGGCCTGTGCCGTGACGGCCGAGGCGACGGGGTGTGGGCCGTCGGCTTGCACTACGCAGCGCGAAGGCATGCTGCGCAGCCAGGTGATCTGGCGTTTGGCCAACTGCCGGGTGGCAAAAATCCCGCGTTCTCGGATTTCGCTCTCCGGCCAGCCCTCTTGAAGCCCTTGCCAGGCTTGGCGGTAACCCACGCAGCGCATGGACGGCAGGTCCGGGTTCAGGTCGCCGCGTTGGCGCAAGGCCTTAACCTCGTCCATGAAGCCGGTCGCCATCATGTGATCAAAGCGCTGGGCAATGCGCTGGTGCAGCCAAGCCCGGTCCAGCGGCTCCAGGCTGATGACGGGGATGTGCCAGTCGGGCGCTGCGGCCTTGGCGTTTTGGTGAAAGGACGACAGGCTTTGTCCGGTGGCGGTCCAGACTTCGAGCGCCCGGCCAATGCGCTGGCTGTCGCCGGGGGCCAGGCGGGCGGCAGTTTGCGGGTCCACCTGCGCCAGTTCGGCATGCAGGGCGGGCCAGCCCAGCCGCGCGGCGCGGGCGTGGATGTCTGCCCGCACCTCGGGGTCGGCCGGGGGCATGTCGTTCAGCCCTTCGAGCAGGGCCTTCAGGTAGAGCATGGTGCCGCCCACCAGCAGCGGGGTTTTGCCGCGTGCGCGGATGTCCCGGATGAGGGTGGTCGCATCTTTGGCGAATTCGGCGGCGCTGTAGCTTTGCAGCGGGTCCAGGGTGTCGATCAGGTGGTGCGGTACGGCGGTCAGCTCTTCGCGGCTGGGTTTGGCGGTGCCAATGTCCATGCCCCGGTAGACCAGGGCCGAGTCAACGCTGATGATTTCTGCGCCGCCGTGGGGCTGCAGGCTGTGCGCCAAGGCCAGTGCGGCAGCGGTTTTGCCGCTGGCCGTGGGCCCCACCAGGGCGATGGCGTCAACGGGGCGTTGCTTCATGCGGGCTTGGCCGATGTAACCACCGGGCGACCATGGCGCTGCACACCGGTCCAGGCCACGAAGGTGATGAAAACGGCGCACAGCAACAGACCGTGGGCCAGCGCAAACACCGGGCGGTCCATGTGGGTGCCCAGCCAGCCCCCCATGAAGAAAGCCCCCAGCATCATCAAAAAGCCGTTCAGGGCCGAGGCTGTCCCAGCCCGGTGCGGGAAGGGCGCCACAGCGCCGCTCTGGCCGCAAGGCTGGTGCACGCCGTGGCCCAACATGAAGATGTACATGGGCACCATGACGGCCCACGCCCCATACCAGTCCTGGCCTTGGCCCGCATAGGCCAAAGCGGCCATGCCCACCCCGCCCGTGATCGTCAGGATGGCGGCGATGCCCACGGTGCGGTGCACGCTGGTGCGTCGCAACATCCAGCGGCACCAGAAAGTGCCCACGATGTAGGACAGCGACATGCTCAGCATCAGAAAGCCGTAGGCCGTTTTGCTGTAGCCCATGAAGGTGACGAAGACAAACGATGAACTGGCCAAAAAGGTGAAAAGCCCCAGGTAAGAGCTGGCCGACAGGGCGCACCAGGTGAGGAACACCGGGTTGCGCAGGATGTCCAGGTTGGCCCGAAAGAGCGGCCCGGCGCTCAGGGCGTGCGGGTCGGGTTGGGCCAGTGTTTCTTCAAATCGCCAGGCCAGCAGGGCCAGTGTGGCCGCCCCGAACACGGCCAGGGCCAGCAGGGCGTAACGCCAACCCAGGGCGTCGGTCAGCATGCCGCCCAGCGGTGCACAGGCGCAGGCGATGATGCCCAGCCCTGTGAGGCCTTGTGACATGACCGTGGCACCCTGCAGCGGCTGGAACAGGTCACGCACCACAGCCCGCGCGGCCATGACGCCAGCGCCCATGGCGATGCCTTGCACCGTGCGCCCGGCGATCAGCCAAGCCATGTCAGGCGCCAGCGCACAAGCGACCGAGGCGAGCGTGTAAGCGCCCATGCCCCACAGCAGGATGGGGCGGCGACCAAAGCGGTCGGACAACGGTCCCCAGACGAGTTGCGACAGCCCGAAAGCGAGCAGCAGCGCCGTGAGGGTGAGTTGGGCTTGACCCATGCCCGAGCCAAAGCCTTGGGTGATGGCGGGCAGGGCGGGCAGATACAAGTCGGTGGTGACGGGTTGCAGGCCGAGCAGCAGGGCGAGGATGAGGACGATCAGTTTTTGCGGCATGCCAGTGTTGGGTCTTGAGTCTTAATCAGCGTTGGCGCAGGTGTCTTTGTGGGGCGCGATGCTTGGGGCTGGTGTGCCGATGTTCCGTTCTTCTTGGAACGCGAGCGTCGGGGCCGGTGCGCGGCTGCCCTCATACTCGCTTCGCTCGCCAAATCGGGCAGTCCGCGCACCGGCCCCGACGCTCGCTTTGTGGTCGTTCAAAATCTGCGGTGTCTTTGAACCCACTGCAGGAGAGGCAGGTGAGCTCGCCGCGCGGAGCTCGCGATTTGGCGAGCGCAGCGAGTATGAGCGAGACCGCGTGGCGGGCTCGCCGGACTCGGATACATCCCACAGACGCGTCTCCAAGGTTTGTACCTTAGAGTTGGCTTCAAAGCCACACATGCCCACCATCACCGACCCCGCAAAAACAACGCATCCAGATCCCGCATCGTCATCTGACGCCAGGTGGGCCGGCCGTGGTTGCATTGGTCGGAGCGCTCGGTTTCTTCCATTTGGCGCAGCAAGCCGTTCATTTCATCGAGCGTCAGGCGGCGGTTGGCACGCACAGCGCCATGGCAGGCCATGGTCGCCAAAATCTCGTTTTGGGCGCGTTGCACCACCGTGCTGGCGTCGTGCTGGGACAGCTCGGCCAGCACGCTGCGGGCCAGCTCGACCGCGTCGCCTTGCGCAAGACTCGTGGGAACGGCGCGCACGGCCAGGGTTTTGGCCGACAGGGGCGAGATTTCCAGGCCAAGTTGTTCCAGCGCCTCGGCGCAGGCCTCGGCCGTGGCCACTTCGGTCGGGGTGGCGGCAAAGGTGGCGGGGATCAACAGTGGCTGGCTGGCGATGTGGGGTCCTTCGCCATCGGCGGCGTTGAGCTGGTTTTTCAGGCGCTCGTAGACGATGCGTTCGTGCGCGGCGTGCATGTCCACCACCACCAAGCCTTGCTTGTTTTCGGCCAGGATGTAGACGCCGTGCAACTGCGCCACGGCGCGGCCCAGCGGCCAGTCGCCTTCGGGCAGGGGGGCGGCAGGTGTCTCTGTGGACAGGTCGGAGTTTGCCCCTGCTCGCGAATCCCCTTCGGCCGCAGGGGGGGGCTCCCACAAGCGGGATGCCTCTTGTGCCTGAGGTGGGACTTGGCTGTCCGCTTGGCCGTAGGCCAGAGAGTCTGCTTGTGAATCGGAGGTGGCTTGCCACAGCGCCTTCAGGTCGGCCATGGCCTGCTCGCCATCGACGCGGGGACGCAAAAAATCAGCGGGCTTGTAGGCCGGGGCATTGAAGCTCGACGGTGTGGGGCGCTCAAATGCCATGCCGCCTTGTTGCCAGCTGGCCGATTCGGGCAGGGCTTTGACGACCGGCGCTTTCAGGTCAAAGTCGCTGGCGCTGCTGGACGCTTCTTCGTTCAGGTTTTGCGAGCGCGGCGCGGCCAGCGCGTTTTCCAGCGCGTGGCGCACCGCCTGGTGCACAGCCCGACTGTCCCGAAATCGCACCTCGATCTTGGTCGGGTGCACATTCACATCGACCAGCGTCGGGTCGATCTGCATGAACAGGGCATAGGCCGGTTGCTTGTGGCCGTGCAACACGTCTTCATAAGCGCTGCGGGCGCCGTGCATGACCACCTTGTCGCGCACAAAGCGGCCATTCACATAGGCAAACTGGTGGTCGGGGCGCGAGCGGGCGGCATCGGGCAGACCCGCGCGTCCGATCACTTTGAGCGGCCCAGCGTGGTACTCGACCGGGATGGACTGCGCCACGAACTCTTCGCCCAACACATCGGCCAGGCGCTGTTCCAAGCCCGCGGCACCGGGGTGCACGCGCCACTGCTCGACCAGCTTGCCTTCGTGCCAGATGGCAAAGCCCACATCGGGGCGGGCCAGGGCGTGGCGGCGCACGGCTTCGATGCAATGCGCCAGCTCGGTGCTGTCGCTTTTCAAAAATTTGCGGCGTGCCGGAGTCGAGAAAAACAACTCTTTGACCTCCACTGTGGTGCCTACGGCGCGGGCGGCGGGGCGGATCTCGCCGGTGCGGCCGTCCAGGGCAAAGGCGCTGGGCTGGCCGTCCATGCGCGAGAGCAGGGTCAGTTCGGACACCGAGTTGATGGCCGCCAGCGCTTCGCCCCGAAAACCCATGGTCATGACCGATTCCAGCTCGTCCAAGTTGCCGATCTTGCTGGTGGCGTGACGCTTCAAGGCCGTTGCCAGCTCGTCAGGGGCAATGCCGCCGCCGTCGTCTTCCACCGAAATCAGCCGGGTACCGCCGCCCATCAGGCGCAGTGTGATGCTGCGCGCGCCCGCATCCATGGCGTTGTCCACCAGCTCGCGCACAACGGATGCTGGGCGCTCGACTACTTCGCCTGCAGCGATCTGGCTGATCAGTTCATCGGGGAGTTCGCGGATGGGGCGGCGCGCGGGGGCCGGGGTCTGTTGGGAGGTCACCGCCTGATTTTAGGGGCTCAAGCCATCTGGTTTGACCGGGGATAATCGGGTCATGGACATCCTGCTGCAACTTGTTGATTTCATTCTCCACGTGGACCGGTATTTGGAGGCCTTTGTGGGGCAATACGGTGCGTGGGTGTATGCCTTGCTGTTCCTGATCATCTTCGTGGAAACCGGCGTTGTGGTCATGCCGTTTTTGCCGGGCGACTCGCTGCTGTTCATCGTCGGGGCCATGTGCGGCGCGGGTTTGATGAGCCTGCCGCTGGTGATGGGCTTGCTGCTGGTGGCGGCCATTTTGGGCGACCAGACCAACTATACGATCGGGCGCTACTTTGGCCCCCGGGTGTTCCAGTGGGAAGATTCGCGTTTTTTCAGCCGCAAGGGCTTTGACCAGGCCCATGCGTTTTACGAAAAATACGGCGGCATCACCATCATCTTGGCGCGTTTCATGCCGTTCATCCGCACTTTTGTGCCTTTTGTGGCGGGCGTGGCCGAGATGACGCGCAGCAAGTTCACCCTATTCAATGTGGTGGGCGGCTTCATTTGGGTGGTGGGCCTGACCTTGGCCGGCTATCTGTTTGGCAATTTACCTTTTGTGCAGACGCACCTGTCCAAGATCATTTGGGCCTTGATCATCGTGCCGGGCCTGATCGCCATGTTCGGCGCATGGCGGGCGCGCAATGCGGGCTGATTAAAACGCCAAAACTTCAGCCCGTGTCGGTGGCTGGCAGCCCTGGCGGGTGCAGTTGATCGCGGCGGCTTTCATCGATGAATCCAGTGTGCTGGCCACGCGCTCTGCGGCATCAGCAGGTTGCAAGGCCCAGTCGGCCAGGGTGTTGCCCCAGAAGGTGTCGCCTGCGCCCACGGTGTCGGCCACCGTGATGCCCGGAACGGGCAGTTGGTGCGATTGGCCTTCGATGTCAAGGTGAGCGCCTTCGCCGCCAAAGGTCAGGGCCACTCGGCTCAGGGCGCCAGGAGTCACACCTTTGCGCAGTTCATCCACCAGTCGCGCAGATTCACCGATGGCCACATTCGCAAAACCCATGGTTTCCAGGTCTTCGTCGCTGGCCTTGAGATAGTCGGTCAGAGCGATCACTTCGTGCAGGGCTTGCACATACTGCGCCAGGTCAGGTGCCACTTTGGGCCGCAAATTGACGTCCACGCTGAGGGTCCAGCCCATCGCGCGTGCCGCTTTCAGAATGGCCACCACTTTGGTGTGTTCCGGCGGGATCAGCAGCAGGGAGCCGGTGTGCAGAATGCCTGGCGTTTTTTGCTGTCGCAGCAAGGCCGTGATGCCGTCCACCGTGTAGTCGCGGTCGGCAATGCCTTCGCGGTAAAAGCCGTAGCTTGGCTGGCCATCTGTCACTTGCACCACGGCCAGCGAGGTGGGCAGGCGGCTGTGGCCACCTTGCAGCGCCACACCGTCACGCAGCAGCAGTTGCGCCATGCCCTGGCCGAACAAGTCGGTGGACAGGGGGTTGAGGTAAGCCACGCTGGCCCCGCGCAAGGCAGCGGCGCGGGCCATGTTGAAGGGGCTGCCGCCCATCAGGGGCAGGAGTCGCCCGTCGGGCTGGGCGATGCAGTCCATCAGGGCCTCGCCCAGCACAAAAATCGGGGTGCTCATGTTCGACAATCGGGCTTATTTTTTGAGCAGATGCTTGCGGCGCACGACGTCGATCCAGACGGCCAAGATCACGACCGCGCCAATCGCCATCATTTGCTTGAACTGCGAGACTTCCATCAGGTTCATGCCGTTGCGGATCATGGTGATCAGCACCGCCCCCAGCAAGCTGCCCCAGATGCTGCCGCGACCGCCAAACAGCGATGTACCGCCCAAAATGACGGCGGCAATCGCGTCCAGCTCGAACATTTGCGCCATTTTGCCGCTGGAAGAGTCCATGCGGGCCATCAGCACGATGGCACCCAGCGCACACGACAGGCCCGAGATGACATACACACTGAGCTTGTACCAACGGATGTTGATGCCCACTTGGCGGGCCCCCATTTCGTTGGAGCCCATGGCATACACATAGCGGCCGATTTTGGTACTCGACAGGATGAAGGCCATCGCCACAAAAAAGATACCGGTGATCAGTGTGGGCATGGGGATGCCGAACACATCGCCATAACCGATGAAAGGGAAGGGCTCGGGCAGGCCCGCGTTGTCAAAACCACCCGTGAGGTCAAAGGCCAGACCGCGCCAGAGCGTCAAACCGCCCAGCGTGACGATGAAGGCCGGAATGCCAACAAAAGCTACCAGATACCCGTTGAACAAGCCGACCGCTGCGCCGATCGCCAGCGCCACCACCATGGCCAGATAAGGGTCCACACCGATTTTGACCATCAGGTGACCGGCCACCGCGCCGGCCAGCGCTGTGAGCGCGCCCACCGCCAGATCGACGCCGCCGGTCAGGATCACAAAGGTTTGTCCACCCGCGAGCAAAGCGATCACCGAGGCCTGCACCAGGATGTTGGACAGGTTGCCGGTGGTCAGGAAGTAGGGCGAGGCGAAGGTGAGCAAAACGCCCAGCACGATGACCGCTACAAAGGCGCCGTACCACTCTTGTCGGGTGATGGATTTCATAAAGACTTTCTCAAACTGAATGGGCGACCACGCGGTTGGCGTGGTCGCCTTGAGCCTTCGCGGACATGGCGAAGGCGGGGTGATGCTTCAGATCACTTGGTCTTGACTTTCATGAACTGGCCCACGCCGGAGTCGGCCGCGAACTTGTCCACGTTGGAGGGCAGCACCAGGAAGGAGCCGGTGTCGATGCGGGCATCGACCTTCTTGCCTTGCGCGGCTGCCACAGCGGTTTCCACGCCGACCTGGCCGATCTTGGCCAGCATCTGCGCGGCGTTGGCTTGTTGCCAGCCTTGTTTCATCATGTCCAGACCGCCGGGCGAGCCGTCAAAGCCCGCAATCTTCACGTCGCCGGGCTTCTTGCCGGCGGCCATCAGTGCGGCTTTCGCACCCAAGGCGCCGCCATCCCAGGCGCAGGCGATCACTTTGGCATTCGGGTTGGCACGCAGGGCCGCTTCGACACCGTTTTGGGCCATGGTCTGGTCCCAGGTGGTGGCCACTTCGACAATCTTGACGTTCTTGCGGCCCGCGTTCAGCGCGTCCACAAAGCCTTTCTTGCGCTCCTGGCCGGTGGACTGGCCTTGGTCGCCGGTCACGTAGATCACCGTGTCGCCGTCCTTGATCTGCTCAGCCGCCCACTTGCCTTGCACGTTGGCGGCCTTGATGTTGTCGGTGGCGACATACGAAGTGATCGCGGCACCGGTGATGCCAGTGTCCACAGCCACCACGGCGATACCGGCTTTCAGGGCCTTGTTGATGGCGGGGGCGATACCGGCCGAGTCCACAGGCGCGATGGCGATCGCATTGACTTTGCGGGTGATCATGTCTTCGACGATGGCCAGTTGTTTAGACAACTCGCCTTTTTCGGCGGCCAGTTCAATGAACTTCACACCTTTGGCCTGACCGGCTTTTTTGGCGCCGCCGTTGATCAGTGTCCAGCCTTCGTTGGTGTTGCCGTTGGTGATGTAAGCCACGGTCACGTCAGCCGCCATGGCCGAGGTGAACAGGGTGGCCGCTGCGGCAGCGATGGCCAGGCGGCCGAATGTGCGTTTGGTGATCATGGGTTTTATCTCCGTTGTTGAGGGTCTTCGGCCGGCGTGTGTTTTCCGAACCGCGAACGGATTGGAATCGAAAAACACGACTAAGTAAACCTAGTAGTTTTACTAATGTAAAAAAAACAGGAATCGGCGATGCTCTGCCCCATTCCTGTGAAAGAGTTCCCATGACCCCTTCGACACCTGTTCTTGAAATCAGCCAGCTGACCAAGCATTACGGCGGCGTCAAAGCCCTGACCGACGCCCAATTTCGCTTGTTGCCCGGCGAGCATGCCGCCATCGTGGGCGACAACGGCGCAGGCAAAAGCACTTTTGTGCGCCTGATCACCGGGGCCGAGCAGCCCAACTCGGGCGACATCCTGCTGGACGGCGGCAAGGTGAATTTCGAGTCTCCGCTCGACGCCCGCGAGCAGGGCATCGAGACCGTGTACCAGACGCTGGCGTTGGCCGAAGACCTGGATGTGCCGGCCAACATCTTTTTGGGCCGCGAGATCACCCGCCTCAATCTGGGCCCGCTGTCCATCCTCAACCACAAGGCCATGCGCGAGCAGTCGGCCAGCATGTTGGCCACCACCGGCGTGAAGATCCAGGACATGTCCGAGAGCCTGCGCGGCATGTCCGGCGGCCAGCGCCAGTGCGTGGCGATTGCCCGTGCGGCCGGTTTTGCCAAAAAACTCATCATCCTGGACGAGCCCACGGCTGCTTTGGGCGTGCAGGAAACGGCTCGAGTGGAAGAAATCATCAAGGGCCTCAAGAAGCAGGGCATTCCGCTGATCATCATCAGCCACAACCTGCGCCAGGTGTTTGACCTGGTGGACCGCATCTGGGTGTTCCGTCAGGGCCGCATCATCTGCAGCCGCCTGACCCGTGAGACCAGTCCCGAAGAAATCGTGGGTCTGATCACAGGGGCGATTGACCCGGCCAGCCTGCGTTCTGAAGAGGCTGCCACATGCTGAAAGGGATTGACCCGCTGCTGACGCCCGAGTTGCTGATGCACCTGTGCGCCATGGGCCACGGAGAATGGGTGGCGGTGGTGGACGCGAACTTCACCGCCGACTTTCTGAGCCACGGCAAGCCGGTGGTGCGCATCCCAGGCCACAGCCTGGAGCGGGTGAGCCGCGCCGTGCTGTCGGTGTTTCCATTGGCTGTCGATGTGGTGCAGCCCGCAGCCTTCATGCGCGTGTGCCACAGCGCAGACGGTCACCGGACGGCAGCGCAACAAGCCGTGGTCGATTTGGTGGTGGCCGAGGGCTTCAAGGCCGAGCAGGTCGAGCCCGTCGAGCGCTACGCGTTTTACGAGAAAATCAAGGGTGCCAGCCTGATTGTGCAAAGCGGTGAGGGCACGGCCTACGGCAATGCCCTGTTCTGCAAGGGCGTCATCCTCGTCTGAAACATCCACAGTCTCTCAACCCCATGAACTCCGCATCTCCCCTTTCTGCCATGCGTGGTTCCAACCACGTTGGGATGCGCCAGTTCAACGAGCGCATCGTGTTGCAGGCCATCCGCCACCACGGGGCCATCCCCAAGGCCGACCTGGCCCGTCTGACCCAACTTTCTACCCAGACGGTGGCGATCATCGTGGGCCGTCTGCTCGACGATGGCTTGCTCCTCAAGCAAGACCGCGTGCGCGGCAAGATTGGCCAGCCTTCGGTGCCGCTGTCGCTCAACCCGCAAGGCGCGTTCAGCGTGGGCATCCAGGTCGGGCGGCGCAACCTCGAATTGCTGGTGGCCGATTTCACAGGCCAGCCAGTCGATCGTGTAGAGGTGCTTTACGACTACCCCGATCCGGATGGGCTTTTTGCCTCGATGGCGCAAGGCCTGCAAACCCTTCAAGCGCGCATGGGCGATTTGTGGCCCCGCACGGTGGGCGTGGGCCTGACCGCGCCGCTGTCGCTGCACAAATGGGCCGACCTGATGGGCGGCCAGGCCGCACAAGCCCTGGCCCGCTGGGAGCACATCGACCTGCCCGCCAAAGTGCAACGCCTGACCGATTTGCCGGTGGTGTTTGCCAAAGACACCACGGCCGCCTGCGTGGCCGAACTGCTGCAAGGCCATGGCCGCCATGTGCGCAGCTTTTTGTATGTGTTTGTCGGCACCTTCATCGGCGGCGGCTTGGTGCTGTCGGGCCACATCATGAATGGCGAGCGCGGCAATGCCGGGGCGATTGGCTCGCTGCCGGTGGGCTTGGCCACGTCCGAGTCCAAGGGCTCAGGCATGCCGCCGCAGTTGTTGCAAAAAGCCTCGGGCTGGCAACTCGAGCAAGCCTTGCTCGCGGCAGGTCACAACCCCTTGCTGATTCAACAGAACGCCATCATGGATGCGGCTTATGCCGAATTCACGGCCCCGTGGATCGCCCAGGCCAGCCAGGCGCTGGCCATGACGGTGGCCAGTTCTGCCGCTTTGCTCGATCTGGACGCGGTGGTGATGGATGGCTCGCTGGGCGCGCCGCTCATGACCGCTTTGATGGTCGCCACGCAAGACGCGCTGGCGGGCTACCGTTTTGACGGCATGCACCAGCCGCAACTGCTGGCAGGCCAGGTGGGCGCGCATGCCCGCGCTCTGGGCGGTGCCTTACTGCCGCTGCACAGCCAGTTTTTCCCCGACAAAGACATCTTCCTGAAACAGGACAACCCATGAAGTTTTACCTCGACTCGGCCGATGCCCGCCAATGGGTGCTGCCCGCCGGATGTCCGCCTGTGCAGGGCGTGACCACCAACCCCACGCTCGTCATGCAAGCCGGTTTGCCGGTCAGCCTGCCCGGTTATCTGCAACTGGTGGCGCAGGCGGGCGAGGTCCGCATCCCTGAGCTGATGCTGCAACTGCCCCGCGCCGATGTGGGCGAAGCCGCGCAGTGGCTCGAAGTGCTGCTGCCTGCGGCCGTGCAGGCCCGTGTGCGCCTGACCATCAAACTGCCGTGCCACCCCGACTGGCAACCGGTGCTGCGCGAAGTGCAGGCCTGGGGCGTGCCCACGCTGCTGACGGGTTTGTCCAACCCGGTGCAACTGCTCTGGGCGCGTGCCCAAGGGGCCAATTACGTTGCGCCTTATGTGGGCCGCTTGCAGGCTGATGGCCGCGATGTCTGGTCCCTGATTGAGGCCTGCGTGGCGGTGCAAGCCGACGGTCTGCAACTGCTGGCCGCCAGCATCAAGTCCCCCGATGTGCTCTCGCGTTTGATCGCGGTCGGAGCCCATGCGGTCACGGTGCGTCCCGAGTTCGCGGCCGGCTTGGCCACCGATCCGCTGACATTGGCGGCGATGGCGCAGTTTGACAGGGATGTGGAGACCAGCCAGACGGCTTAAATGCTGCGGTTGCGCGCCAGCGGTGGGTTGCGCGAGAAATATTGCAAGATGCCGCGCATCAAGGCGTCGGTGAGTTGCTTTTGGTAGGCGTCACTGCGCAGTTTTTCTTCTTCTTGCGGGTTGCTGATGAAGGCGGTTTCGACCAGCACACTCGGAATGTCGGGCGCCTTGAGCACGGCAAAACCGGCTTGCTCCACCCGGGGTTTGTGCAGGCGGCCTACGCCACCGATCTCGCGCAGCAAGCTGCTGCCCAGTTGCAGGCTGTCCTTGATTTGTGCGGCGGTGCTCATGTCGAGCAGGGCGCGTTGCACCTGGGCATCCTGCACCCCCAGGTTGATGCCGCCGATCAGGTCGGCCTTGTTTTCTTTTTGGGCCATCCAGCGGGCTGCACTGCTGGACGCCGCCCCTTGGCTGAGCGCGAACACGCTGGCGCCGCTGGCCTGGGGCGTGAAAAACGCGTCGGCGTGGATGCTGACGAACAGGTCGGCCTGCACGCGGCGCGCTTTTTGCACCCGCACTTGCAGGGGCACAAAAAAGTCGGCGTCGCGCGTCAGGTAGGCCCGCATGGGGCTGCCGCCCACGCTGCTGGCGTTGATGCGGTCGCGCAACATCTGGGCGATTTTCAGCACCACGTCTTTTTCTCGGGTACCGCCGGGGCCGATGGCGCCGGGGTCTTCGCCGCCGTGCCCCGGGTCCAAGGCGATCACGATCAAGCGGTCAGTGCTTGGGGTGTTGACTGTGCGCGGCGGGTGGTTGGGGTTGTCCAGCACGGCCGATGGCGCGGGCTCAAAGTCTTGTTTGCGGGTGCTGGGCGCTGCTGGCGCTGGTTTGGTGCCGGCTTGACTTTGCCTGGCCATGAGTTCGCCCAAAGGGTCATTCACCTGGGCAGCAGGGGGCAATGGGCTGGCTGTCGGTGCCGCTTTGGCTGACACACGTTCTTGAATCAGTTGCTCCAGCGGGTCTGCTGCGACCGAGGGGTAGAGGTCCAGCACCAGCCGGTGGGCATAGGCCGCGACGGGTTGCAAGGTAAAGACTTGAGGCGCGATGGGGCGTTTGAGGTCGATCACCAGCCGCACAGTGCTGGCATTGAACTGGCCCACGCGGATGCCCGCGATGTTGGGGTCAGAGGCCTGCACCTTGCCCACCAACTCGCGCAAGGCAGCGTTGAGTTCCAGGCCCTCAATGTCCACCGCGAGCCGCGGTGGCGAGTCGATCAGGGTTTGCCGGGTCTTCAGGGCGGTGTCCGATTCGAGCGTGACGCGGCTGTAATCTGATGCGGGCCAGATGCGCACAGCCAGCATATTGGCCCCCCGGGCCAGCTGTGCCGCCCCCAGGCTGAGCGCCAACAGGCCGGCTTTGACCAGACGGCGACGGTCAGCTCGCATACTCTGCTCCCGGATGGGTGTGGGCCCATGTTTGCAGCCACTGCTGGCCGCGCTCTGTGCCCGCGCTGATGTGCACGCGGCGCTGGTCTTCGTCGATGGCGTCGAGCGCAATCACCCAGTCCGGTGGCGGCAGTTGCCCGGCTACCTTGTCGGGCCACTCCATGAGCTTGAGGCCCGGCCCGGCAAAGATGTCGCGAAAGCCCGCGTCTTCCCATTCCTGTGGGTCGTTGAAACGGTAAAAGTCGAAGTGCCAGACGGGCCAGGCGCTGTCGTCTTCGCTTGTGCCTGTGCCCGCCTGGTGCGGCTCGACCACGGCGTAGGTCGGGCTTTTGATGCGGCCTGTCACCCCGGCTGCACGCAGCAGGTGGCGCACCAAGGTGGTCTTGCCTGCGCCCAGGTTGCCACGCAACTCGATGCGGGCATCGCGCCCGCCTGGCCAGTTTTGCAAGGCGGCGCTCAGTTCTGCGGCAAAGGCCTGCGTGGCGGCTTCATTCGGCCACAAGCCCGCCCAAACGCTGGGTGCGGTGGGGCTTCCTACAATCGGCGGGTGACTGCTCAATGTACTCAAATCGACCTTCCTGAACTGTGGGCCCAGATCCAGATCTGGGCGCGTGAGTTGGGATTGTCCCAAATTGGCGTGGCGGGCATCGATTTGTCCTCGGCAGAGCCCGGATTACAAGCCTGGTTGGCCGCTGGGTTTCACGGCAGCATGGGCTATATGGAAAGCCACGGCCTCAAGCGCGCCCGCCCGGCCGAACTGGTGCCGGGCACACTTAGCGTGATCACCGCTCGCATGGATTATTTGCCGCAGGGCACGCCGCCCGACTGGCTGGCCCGCGAAACCGCCCGCAGCCTGCAGCCGGGTGAGGGCGTGGTCTCCCTCTATGCCCGGGGGCGCGATTACCACAAGGTCTTGCGCAGTCGCCTGCAAAAACTGCAGGACCGCATCGCCCAGGCGATTGGCCCCTTTGGACACCGCGTGTTCACCGACTCGGCCCCGGTCATGGAGGCAGAGCTCGCCACCCGCAGCGGCCTGGGCTGGCGTGGCAAACACACCCTGGTGCTGAGCCGCGAGGCCGGGTCGATGTTTTTTCTGGGCGAGTTGTTTGTGGACTTGGTCCTGCCCGTAACGCCTGCCACCACGGCGCACTGCGGCCAGTGCTCTGCCTGCATCGACCTGTGTCCCACCCAGGCCATCGTGGGGCCTTACCAGCTGGATGCACGTCGCTGCATTTCTTATTTGACGATCGAGCACGCGGGGCCGATTGACGAGGCGCTGCGCCCGTTGATCGGCAACCGCATTTACGGCTGCGACGATTGCCAGCTGGCCTGTCCCTGGAACAAATTCGCCCAGCTCAGCCCCTTGCCCGATTGGCAAACCCGCGAGGGCTTGGGTGCCGGCAGCATCGCCGGGTTGATGGCTTGGGATGAGGCCGAGTTTTTGCGTCGCACCGAGGGCAGCGCCATCCGCCGCATCGGCCACGCCCGCTGGCTGCGCAATTTGGCCCTTGCAGCGGGTAACGCACTGGCGTCAGGCGGCTTGTCGGCGGATGAACAGCTTGGCTTGCAGCAGGCCCTCGCAGTCCACGCCGCGCACCCCGACCCGGTGGTGCGGGAGCAGGTGGCCTGGTCGCTGGCCAATGCCACTGTGCCTTTGTAGGAGGTCGCTCCCGCGGCCGAATGGCCTGACTTCCCGTCAGCGCAGCACCCCCAGCGCAAACGGCAAACTCCACATGCCGGACAAGGTCGACAGCGTGACCAGCCCCGCCACATAGGGGCCGTTGTAGCCCATGCGGGCAGCCAGCACGTAGCAGGTGGAGGCCGTGGGCAAAGCTGAAAACGCAAGCAGCACCGTGGTTTGCAGGGCGTCGAGCTGAAACAGGCGGGACATGCCCAGGGCGATCAAAGGCAGCAGCAGGTGTTTGACCGTCAGCACGCTCAGGCCCAGCAGTTTGCCCTGGCGCAAGGTGCCCAGCTGCATGCCCGCACCCGCGGCCATCAAGCCCAAGGCCAAAGACGCAGCGCCGATCCGGCTGACGCTGGGGTCGAGCCATTCAGGAATGCGCAAACCCAACAGGTTGGCGGCCAGGCCGGAGCCGGTGGCGATGATCAGGGGGTTGCGCACCAGCTCGCGCAAAAAGCCGGTGTTGGCATGCCGGGCCATGGGCCAGACCGCGCCGATGTTGAACAGCGGCACGCACACCCCGATCAGCACCGAGATCATGAGCAGGCCTTCAGGGCCAGCCAGGCGTTCGGCCAGCGCCAGCGCAATGAAGGAGTTGAAGCGAAAGCCCACCTGGGCGCTGGCCGCGTGGTCGCGCCGGTCCAGCCGCTGGCCCAAGATGGGCCAATAGGGCAGGCTGTACGACAGTGCAATCGCACACAAGCCCAGGCTCAGTCCCGCTCCGATCAGGCTGGAGGCTGCATTCAGGTCCAGCGGGCTTTTCACGATGGAGTGAAACAGCAGCACCGGGAAAAGGAAAAAATACACCAGACTTTCCACCTGCTGCCAAACCGGGCGGTTCAAGGCGGTGAAGCGGCAAATCAGATAGCCGCACAAAATCAGGGAAAAATCGGGAAAGAGGAGTTGGGCAAAGTTCACTCGTCTAGGATAACTGACCCTTCAAGGTGCACGGGCGCTGCCTTGTCACCTGAGGTTCATGCATTTTTGACGGTTTTATGGTTTCCCCTCTCACGAAAGCCCACCGTCTTTGCCTATCATGTGCCATCTTTCAAGGAGTTTTCGAATGAAGCGTCGCTGTTTGGTTTCTGTGACTGGTCTGGCTGTCACCCTCTTGGCCAGTGGTTCTGTGTGGGCGCAGGCTTATCCCAACAAAACCATCAAGTTGCAGGTGCCGTTTGCACCCGGTGGCACCACCGACATCGTGGCCCGCGTGATTTCTGAGCCTTTGGGCAAAGCTCTGGGCCAAAGCGTCATCGTCGAAAACAAGGCGGGTGGTGGTGGTGTGGTGGGCGCGACCGAAACGGCGCGTGCCGCGCCCGATGGTTACAGCCTGGGCATGGCCACAGTGTCGACCACCGCCGCCAACCCGGCCATCAACCCCAAGATCCCGTACAACGTCCTGACCGATTTCACGCCCATCATCAACATCGCGGCCACGCCCAACGTGATCGCGGTGCACCCCAGCTTCCCGGCCAAGGACTACAAGGGCTTTTTGGCCGAAGTCAAAAAGAACCCGGGCAAATACTCCTACGCATCGTCGGGCACGGGCGGCATCGGCCACCTGCAAACCGAGCTGTGGAAGAGTCTGGCGGGTGTGTTCATCACGCACATTCCTTACCGCGGCGCAGGCCCAGCCCTGAACGACACGGTGGCGGGCCAGGTGCCGATCATTTTTGACAACCTGCCTTCGGCTTTGCCATTTATCCAGTCGGGCAAGTTGGTGCCGATTGTCTTGGCTGCGCCTCAGCGCCTGCCCCAGCTGCCCAATGTGCCGACCTTCAAGGAAATCGGTCTTGAGCCTGTCAACCGCATGGCCTATTACGGCATCCTGGGACCCAAAAACCTGCCCAAAGAGGTGGTGGACAAGATCAGCGCGGGCGTGAAAAAGGCCTTGCAAGAACCAGGCGTGACCAAACGCATCAACGACACCGGCTCTTTGGTTGTGGCCAACACGCCAGAAGAGTTCACGGCCCAGATCAAGGCCGAGTTCGAGGTGTACAAGAAAGTGGTGGACCAGCAAAAACTCAAGCTGGACTGATGCCAGTCCATGCATGAGGCCAGCCAGAGCGCCATCGACCGATTTGCCGAAGCCCTCTGGCTGGAAGACGGCCTGGCCGCCAACACGCTGGCAGCCTACCGCCAGGATTTGTCGCTCTACGCTACCTGGCTGTTTTTGAGCCACAGGCTGGCGCTGGAAGCGACCCAAGAACACCATCTGCAAGCGTACTTCGCTGAGCGCCATGGCCAGACCAAGGCCACATCGGCCAACCGCAGGCTCACGGTGTTCAAGCGGTTTTTCCGGTGGGCGTTGCGCGAACGCCTGATCCAAAGCGACCCCACTTTGCGCATGCTGGCTGCCAAACAGGCGCTGCGTGTGCCTAAAACCTTGGGCGAGGCGCAAGTGGATGCTTTGCTGCGTGCGCCGGATGTGGCCACCGATCTGGGGCTGCGTGACCGCGCCATGCTGGAGCTGATGTACGCCAGCGGCCTGCGGGTGAGCGAATTGGTCTCGCTCAAAACCTTGCATGTCTCGTTGAACAAAGGTGTGCTGCGCATCATGGGCAAGGGCAGCAAGGAGCGGCTGGTGCCCTTTGGCGAAGAGGCCCGCGAATGGCTGCAGCGCTACCTGGGCCAGGCGCGGCCAGCCTTGCTGGGCCAGCGCCAGACCGAAGACCTGTTTGTCACCAGCAGTGGCCCCAAGCCCGGCACTGCCATGTCACGCGTCATGTTCTGGAACCTGGTCAAACGCTACGCCATCGAGGCAGGCATCACCGCACCCCTGTCGCCGCACACGCTGCGCCATGCCTTTGCCACGCACTTGCTCAACCACGGGGCCGATTTGCGGGCGGTGCAGATGCTGCTGGGCCATGCCGACATTTCGACCACCACCATCTACACCCATGTGGCGCGTGAGCGGCTCAAAACCCTGCACGCCCAGCACCATCCCCGCGGTTAGCTAAGCGCCGCCAATTCGGCCTCTTCAAACCCGGCCAGACGTCGTGCCGCCATGTTGAAGGGCGGGCGCAGTTTGGGCGCGTCGTATTGCGCGATCAGTTCGGCGTAGGTGCTCACAGGGTCCAGTCCGCGCTGGGCGCACAGATAGCGGTACCAGCGGTTGCCTGCAGCCACGTGGCCGATTTCTTCTTCCAGGATGATGTTCAGGATCTCGCCCGCTCGGTGGTCCCCCACACTGACCAGTTTGTTTTTCACGCCCGGTGAGGCGTCCAGGCCCCGCGCTTCCATGGTGCGCGGCACGATGCCAATGCGGGCCAGAATATCGTCCTTGGTGCGCTCGGCCATGTCCCACAGGGTGTTGTGGGCGGGAAAGTCGCCGTAGTCAAAACCTAATTCCAGCAAATGCTGGCGCAGCAGGCTGAAGTGCTTGGCTTCTTCTTGCGCAATGCGCACCCAGTCGGTGTAAAAAGCCTCGGGCATGTCCGCAAAGCGCCAAACCACGTCGAGCGCCAGGTCGATGGCGTTGAGTTCGATGTGCGCAATCGAATGCACCAACATGGCCCGGCCCTCAGGCGTGGCCATGGATTTGGCTTTGAGCTGGGTATGCGGCACCAGCACGGGGCGGGCGGCGCGGCCGGGGCCTTCAGCGGGGGCGCTCAGGCTGTCGAGCGCACCCACGGGCAGGCTCAGGTCCAGCGCCAAAGTGGCCTCGGCCTTCAGGTTCGGGTCGTTTTGCGCCCAAGGGATCAGGGCGGCGGTGCGCAGGGTGTGCATGGTGATCGCAGGCAGCGCCCACGGCAGGGTGTGGGCATCCCTACAATTGTAGGTTTTCAGACATCCAGACCCCGAGGAGACCCGCATGGCCATTTACCAACTTGACGCGCACATCCCCCAGGTGGCCGACTCTGCGTGGGTGGCCGACAACGCGCAGGTGATGGGCGCGGTGCACATCGCCGCCGATGCCAGCGTCTGGTTCGGTGCCACGGTGCGGGGTGACAACGAGCCGATCGAGATTGGCGAAGGCAGCAACATCCAGGACGGCAGCGTGCTGCACAGCGACCATGACAAACCCCTGACCATCGGCAAGCACGTCACCGTAGGCCACATGGTCATTCTGCATGGCTGCACGATTGGCGACGAGTCCCTGATTGGCATGGGCGCGGTGGTGCTCAACGGGGCCAAGATCGGCAAGCACTGCCTGGTGGGCGCTGGCGCCTTGGTCACCGAGGGCAAGGAGTTTCCAGACGGCTCGATGATCGTGGGCTCGCCCGCCAAAGTGGTGCGCGAATTGACGCCCGAGCAGATCGAAGGCTTGCGCCAAAGTGCCCGCAGCTACATGCAAAACGCCCGGCGCTTCAAGACCGGCTTAAAAAAAATCGCTTGAGGCTTTTTTCGTCCGATTGGAACCCCTTTAACTTTTGAGGATCAGCCCAAGCGGCTGTTGATTGCACTTTGTCCGAACTCCACAAATTCATTTTCGAAGGCCTGCCGGTGCGCGGCATGCTGGTGCGCCTGACCGATGCCTGGCAAGACATCTTGGCACGGCGTGCCGCCAACTCCGAAACCGGCGCTTACCCCGCGCCTGTGCGCCAGCTGCTCGGCGAAATGGCCGCTGCGGGTGTGCTGATGCAGGGCAATATCAAGTTCAACGGCGCTTTGGTGTTGCAGATTTTTGGCGATGGACCGGTCAAGTTGGGGGTGGTCGAGGTGCAGCCCGACCTCAGCTTGCGTGCCACCTGCACCCAGGTGGGCGAGGTGGCCGATGACGCCACCCTGAGCCAGATGGTGAACGTGCACAACGAAGGCCGCTGCGCCATCACCCTGGACCCCCAAGACCGCTTGCCTGGCCAGCAGCCCTACCAAGGTGTGGTGCCTTTGTTTGGTGACCGGGGCGAAAAGCTGGAAAACATCAGCGAGGTGCTGGAGCATTACATGCTGCAGTCCGAGCAGCTCGACACCGTGCTGGTGCTGGCGGCCGACGACAAGGTGGCAGCGGGATTGCTGATCCAGCGCCTGCCCATCGAAGGCGAGGGCAATTTGGCGGGCAAGACCGACTCACTCATGCGCGAGTCGGTGCTGGGCCAAAGCGAAGACTTCAGCCGCATCTCGATTTTGACCAAGAGCCTCAAACGTGAAGAGCTGCTGGGCTTGGACGCGGAAACCATCTTGCACCGTCTGTATTGGGAAGAGCCCCTGGCGCGTTTCGAGCCCTTGATGGGCGAGACCGGTCCGCGCTTTGCCTGCCGCTGCAACCGCGAACGGGTGGGCCAGATGATCCGCAGCCTGGGCACCGAAGAGGTGGAAGGCATCATCGCCGAGCAAGGCCAAGTGGAAGTGGGTTGCGACTTTTGCGGTGCGCAGTACCGCTTTGACCCGGTGGATGCGGCGGGCCTGTTCACAGGTTTGCCCGCCGATGTGCCTGGCGGCTCGGTGCACTGAAAATCTCTGTGGGCGCGAGCCCCCGCTCGCGAATGGGTGCATGGGCGCTGCCGGCATTCGGCCGCAGGGGCGGCCTCCGCCCGTGGCGTTTAGCCTGATCGCTTGGCCAGCAAGCCCGTGAACAGTTTGTGCTCGCAGTCCGGGTCGCTGCATTCGTTGCATTGCCACACCGTGCGGCCCCGGTTGATGGCAAATTGGGACTGCTCGCGCAGCGCCCGAGCGGCAGCATCCTCGCCCGGCAAGCCCAAGGCCAGCAGGGCATTGTTCAGGCGTTGGTGGCCTTGTCCGTAAACCACGCGGTAGGCGATGCCCGCACGCTCCAGCGCTTGACGCACCAGCGTGTCCACAGGCCCGCGCACGTGCGGCCCGTCGCGTTGCAGGCCATCGGCCACCCAAGGCAAATCGATCCCGGTGACCAAGGTGCTGTCGTACAGGGCTTGGTGCGCCAATGCCATGGGGTAGAGGCTGTCGTCGCCAAACAGCATGTGGCTGTAGACCGCTGTCATGAGGGGGGTGGTGTCCGCAACCACCCAGCCGGGTGGGGCTTGCTCCACGGCACGGGCCTGTTCGATGGCGATGCCCATTTGCTCGTGGGGATGCGGCGTTCGGCCTTCCCGCGCGCACCAGCCGCGCAGCACTTCGTCCACCGTACAAACGGCTTGCCCACGGGCCCGTATCACGCTGGACAAGGCTTGCGTCAGCCAGGACTTGCCTGTGCTTTCTGCGCCCAGGATGGCGATGCGCTGCACGCGGCTCATGCGCCCTGGTGGCGCAGCTTGCGCTGCCAAGCGCGCCAGCCCCACACGCTCATGGCTGTGAACAATGCATAAAGGACGGCCGTCAGCCACAGTTCTTTGTGCACAAACAGCGCTACGCTGATCATGTTGACCACCAGCCAGACCAGCCAGTTCTCGATGTATTTGCGGCCTAACAGGGCCTGGCCGACCAGGCTCAGGGCCGTGGGCAAGGCGTCCCACCAGGCCACATCGCTGTCGGTGAAGTGTTGCAGCAGCAGAGCCAGTGCAGGCCACAGCAAGGCGCTGGCCAGCAGCACCAGCCGCCAATCCCGCGCTGACAGCCGCTGGATCACAAGGGCAGGTTGCGCGTCGTCGCCCTTGCGCAGCCATTGCCACCAGCCCCAAAAGGCGAGGGTGGCAAAAACGAGTTGCAGACCCGCTTCGCCGTACAGCAGGCTGCCCTTGAACACAAAGAAGTAAAGGATGGAACTGGCGATGGCCAGCGGCCAGCTCCAGTGCAGCTCCTTGATGCTGCAGACCACCATCACCAAGGCCAGTACGAAACCGGCGATCTCGGTTGTGGACATCATTTGGCGATTTGCACGTAGATTTCGTTGGGTTTGACCATGCCCAGCTCTTGGCGAGCCCGCTCTTCGACCATGTTCAAACCTTCCTTGAGGTCATTGACCTCGGCATTGAGTTGCTCGATCCGGCGCCGAGCCTCCTCGTTGGCTTCTCTTTGCTGTTGCAGTTCCACTTCCAGCTCGGCCACGCTGGGCACACCGCCTTTGCCCAACCACAGCTGGGCTTGGATGATCGCCAGCAAGGCGATCAGCACCACGGGAACAAGGCGGTTGCCCATTGTGGGGATCAGCGCAGGTTGTAAAACGCGTTGCGACCGGGGTACACCGCCACGTCGCCCAGGTCTTCTTCGATGCGCAGCAGTTGGTTGTACTTGGCCATGCGGTCCGAGCGGCTCATCGAGCCGGTCTTGATCTGGCCGGCGTTCAGGCCTACGGCGATGTCGGCGATGGTGCTGTCTTCGGTTTCGCCCGAGCGGTGGCTGATGACGGCGGTGTAACCGGCGCGCTTGGCCATCTCGATGGCTTCAAAGGTTTCGGTCAGGGTGCCGATCTGGTTGATCTTGATCAGAATCGAGTTGGCAATGCCTTTGTCGATGCCTTCTTTGAAGATCTTGGTGTTGGTCACGAACAGGTCGTCACCCACGATTTGCACGTTCTTGGCCAAGCGGTCGGTCAGCACTTTCCACCCATCCCAGTCGCCTTCGGCCATGCCGTCTTCGATGCTGATGATGGGGTACTTGTCGCACCAGGTGGCCAGCATGTCGGTCCACTGCTCGGACGTCAGGCTGATGCCACCTTCACCGGCCAGCACATACTTGCCGTCCTTGTAGAACTCGCTGGCGGCGCAATCGAGGCCAATGGCGATTTGCTCACCGGCGGTGTAGCCCGCTGCGGCGATGGCGTCGAGCACCATCTGGATGGCTGCTTCGTGGCTGTCGACGTTGGGGGCAAAGCCGCCTTCGTCGCCCACGGCAATGCTCATGCCCTTGTCATGGATGATTTTCTTCAGGGCGTGGAACACTTCAGCGCCCCAACGCACAGCTTCGCGGAACGAAGGTGCGCCCACGGGGATGATCATGAACTCTTGCAGGTCCAGGTTGTTGTTGGCATGTGCGCCGCCGTTGATGACGTTCATCATAGGCACGGGCAGCTGGTTGCCGTTCATGCCGCCAAAGTAGCGGTACAGCGGCAAGCCAGACTCTTCGGCGGCGGCGCGGGCCACGGCCATGGACACGGCCAGCATGGCGTTGGCACCCAGGCGGCTCTTGTTGTCGGTGCCGTCCAGATCGATCAGGGTGCGGTCCAGAAACGCCTGCTCAGAGGCGTCCAGCCCCAGCACGGCTTCGGAGATTTCGGTGTTGATGTGTTCGACGGCTTTGAGCACGCCTTTGCCCAGATAGCGGTTCTTGTCTCCGTCACGCAGCTCGATGGCTTCGCGGCTGCCGGTGGATGCGCCAGACGGCACAGCGGCACGGCCCATCACGCCGGACTCCAGCAGCACGTCGCATTCGACGGTGGGGTTGCCACGGCTGTCGAGGATTTCACGGCCGACGATGTCAACAATTGCACTCATTTTTGAACTCTCTCAATTTAAAAACAAAACGGGTTGCACAGGCCAGCGTCTCAGACGCCTTCGACGGCCACCATGCGCATGATGGCGGCGCCTTCTCGGGCTTCGCGGGCCTTGAGGTATTCGGGCAGTTCGTAAAAGGCTTTGGCGGCCTCGAAGCTTGGAAATTTCAGCACGACGATGCGCTCAGGGGCCCAGTCGCCTTCAAGCACTTGCACCTGGCCACCGCGCACGCAGACTTCGGCGCCTGCCGTTTTCATGGCGGCAGTCGACCACTTTTTGTACTCTTCGTATTGGGTGGGGTTGGTCACCTGCACGTGGGCGATGATGTAGCCGCTCATGAAAAATCATCCTCTAAAAATGGGTTTTTCTTGGTCACAGCATCGAGCTGTACCAAGGTTTCCAACAAAGCTTTCATTTTGCCCAACGGTACGGCGTTTGGGCCGTCAGACCAAGCCTCGGCGGGTTTGGGGTGGGTTTCCATGAAGAGGCCTGCTACACCTGCTGCCACGCCCGCACGGGCAAGCACCGGCACCATCTCGCGGGCACCGCCGCTGCTGGTGCCTTGGCCGCCGGGCTTTTGCACCGAGTGGGTCACGTCGAACACCACGGGGGCTCCGGTCTTGCGCATCTCGGCCAAGCTGGTCATGTCGGCCACCAGGTTGTTATAGCCAAAGCTCACGCCGCGCTCGCAGGCCAGAAAGTTGTCTTCGGGCAGGCCAACTTCGCGTGCAGCGCTGCGGGCTTTGTCGATGACGTTTTTCATGTCCCAAGGGGCGAGGAACTGGCCCTTCTTGATGTTCACCGGCTTGCCCGACTGTGCCACGGCGCGGATGAAGTCGGTCTGGCGGCACAAGAAGGCGGGGGTCTGAAGCACATCGACCACGCTGGCCACGGTTTTGACCTGCGACTCTTCGTGCACATCGGTGAGGATGGGCACACCAATCTGGCGGCGCACCTCATCCAGGATTTTCAGGCCTGCGTCCAGGCCCACACCACGCTGGGTGCTGCCCGAGGAGCGGTTGGCCTTGTCAAACGAGCCTTTGTAGATAAGGGGAATGCCCAAAGCTGTGCAAGCCTCTTTGAGGCGACCCGCCACTTCGAGGGACATTTCCAGACCTTCAATCGAGCAGGTGCCCGCGATCAGGAAGAAGGGCTGCTGCAGGCCAACGTCGAATCCACAAAGTTTCATGGCTTGCTCCTGTGCGTTGATGGTTTTCAGGCGGCAGCCTTGTGCTCAACCGCTGCCTTGACGAAGGCGTTGAACAAAGGGTGACCGTCCCAGGGGGTGGACTTGAATTCGGGGTGGAACTGCACGCCCACATACCAAGGGTGCACGGTTTGCGGCAGCTCAACGATCTCGGTCAGTTGCTCGCGCTGGGTCAGCGCCGAGATCACCAGCCCGGCCTTGCGCAGGTCGTCCAGGTAATTGACATTGGCCTCGTAACGGTGGCGGTGGCGCTCGGTGACCACGTCGCCATAGATCTGGTGGGCCAGCGTGCCCTTGGCCACATCGGAGCTTTGCGCGCCCAGACGCATGGTGCCGCCCAAATCAGAGTTGGCGTCGCGTTTCTGGATGGAGCCATCGGCGTCTTTCCACTCGTTGATCAAAGCGATCACGGGGAAGGGGGTGTCGGGCTCGAACTCGGTGCTGTTGGCGTCCTTCATGCCGGCCACATGGCGGGCGTACTCGATGGTGGCCACCTGCATGCCCAAGCAAATGCCCAGGTAAGGCACTTTGTGGGTACGGGCGTATTGGGCCGTTTCGATCTTGCCCTCGACACCGCGCTTGCCAAAACCGCCAGGCACCAGCACGCCGTCGAATTTGGCCAAGCTGGCCACGGTCTCGGGGGTGATGGTTTCGGAGTCGATGTGCTCGATCTTGACGCGCACATGGTTGCGCATGCCGGCGTGTTTGAGCGCTTCGTTGACAGATTTGTAGCTGTCGGTCAGTTCCACATATTTACCCACCATGGCAATGGTCACTTCGCCTTGGGGGTGCTCGGTGTCGTGCACCAGATCGTCCCAGCGCTTGAGGTTGGCCGGCGGCGTGTTCAGGCGCAGCTTGTCGCAGATCAGACCGTCGAGGCCCTGCTCGTGCAGCACACGGGGCACTTTGTAGATTGTGTCTACGTCGGGCATGGAGATCACGCCCCAGCCCTGCACGTTGGTGAACAGCGAGATTTTTTCGCGCTCGTCATCAGGGATGTAGCGGTCGGCACGGCACAGCAGCGCGTCGGGCTGGATGCCAATTTCGCGCAGTTTTTGCACGGTGTGCTGGGTCGGCTTGGTCTTGAGTTCACCCGCCGTGGCGATCCAGGGCAGGTAAGTCAGGTGCACAAAGGCGGTGTTGTTGGGGCCCAGGCGCAGGCTGAGCTGGCGCACGGCTTCCAGAAACGGCAGGGACTCGATGTCGCCCACGGTGCCACCGATTTCGACGATGGCCACATCCACCGCTTCGGGCGTGCCATAACCCGCGCCGCGCTTGACGAAGTCCTGGATTTCGTTGGTGACGTGGGGGATGACTTGCACGGTCTTGCCCAGGTAGTCGCCGCGGCGCTCTTTTTCGAGCACGCTTTTGTAGATCTGACCGGTCGTGAAGTTGTTGGCCTTCTTCATCCGGGTGTTGATGAAGCGTTCGTAGTGGCCCAGGTCCAGGTCGGTTTCAGCGCCGTCGTCGGTCACAAACACTTCGCCATGCTGAATGGGCGACATGGTGCCGGGGTCGACGTTGAGGTAGGGATCGAGCTTGATGAGGGTGACAGAGAGGCCGCGCGATTCGAGGATGGCGGCGAGCGATGCGGAGGCGATTCCCTTGCCCAGGGAAGACACCACACCGCCGGTGACGAAGACGAATTTGGTCATGTCCAAGACGGGAGCCAACAGCCCCCGGTAGGTGGAAATCGTGATTATAGACAGTCGTGTCTGCTACATTCCCCAGCCATGAGCACATTGGCTGGAAAACACATCGTTCTGGGCTTGTCGGGCGGCATTGCGGCCTTCAAGTCGGCGGAACTCTGCCGCGCCTTGGTCAAGTCTGGCGTCACGGTGCAAGTCGTGATGACCGAGGCGGCCGAGCACTTCATGACGGCGGTGACCATGCAAGCCCTGTCGGGCAGGCCGGTCTACACCTCGCAGTGGGACCCGCGCGAAGCCAACAACATGGCCCACATCAATCTGAGCCGGGAAGCCGATGCGATTGTGGTGGCCCCGGCCAGTGCAGATTTCATGTCCAAACTGCTGCACGGCGGTGCCGATGAGCTGCTGAGCCTCATGTGTCTGGCGCGGCCCCTGGACAAAGTGCCTTTGATCGTGGCCCCAGCCATGAACCGCGAAATGTGGTCCAACCCTGCCACGCAGCGCAATGTGGCCCAGCTCAAAGCCGATGGGATCCATGTGCTGGATGTCGGGCAGGGCGACCAGGCTTGTGGCGAAACCGGTGACGGCCGCATGCTCGAAGCCGAGGAAATTCTGGAAGATTTGGAAGCGTTTTTCACGCCCAAGGTGCTGGCGGGCAAGACGGTGTTGGTCACTGCGGGCCCCACTTACGAAGCCATTGACCCGGTGCGTGGCATCACCAATTTGTCCAGTGGCAAGATGGGTTTTGCCATTGCCCGCGCTGCTCGCATGGCCGGGGCGCAGGTCACCCTCGTTGCGGGCCCCGTGCATTTGCCCGCGCCGCGGGGCGTGCAGCGTGTGAATGTGCGTTCAGCCCGTCAAATGATGGACGCGGTGCAGCAACATGCCAATGCGGCCGATGTCTTCATCGCCACCGCCGCGGTGGCTGATTGGCGACCCGCCAACTCGGCCGATCAAAAAATCAAGAAAGACGGTTCGGGCCAGACGCCGCAGCTGAGTTTTGTTGAAAATCCAGACATCCTGGCCACCATCGCCCAGTCGCCGCGTGCGCTCTCTGGCGCCCTGTTTTGTGTGGGCTTTGCCGCAGAGAGCCACGATCTGCTGGCACACGCCACGGCCAAGCGTGTCCGCAAAAACGTCCCTTTGCTGGTGGGCAACATTGGCCCCGCCACCTTTGGCCAGGATGACAACGCCTTGCTTCTGGTGGACGCAGCCGGTGCACGCGAATTGCCGCATGCCAGCAAGCAAGAGTTGGCGGTGCAGTTGATCGGCGACATCGCTCGCCGTCTTTGAGTTTCACGGTCACCTAACGCTTTCCAATTTCAAGGGCCCATCGGCGTTTTGCGCCGATGGGCCTTTTTGTCGTTTGAATGGTCTTCGCTCGCCCATGCCGGGCTGTGTTCTTACGCATTCATTTCGGCAAGGGCCATGCACGGCAGTGGAGAAGTCTTGGCCTGGAACGCACCCTTTGCTTTCTGCGATTTTTGATGTTTTTGGGTCGTCGCGTTTTGAGCTGCTCGTGCTTGCAACATCATGTTTTTGCTGGAAAAAATCGTAAATCATCAAATCGATGCGTATTAAATTCAATGAATTAATTGTTTATTTCGTTTTTTATGTTTATTTTGGCAAATTTTTTGTGTATTTATTCGTAAGAATGAATTTTTGATCGTTGAATATATGTAAACTATGTGATCAAAATTCATAAAAGCCTGTAATCGGGCTGCAATTGTTTGAAATGACCACTTCTATTGCCAAATTTGTTAACCCACGCTGTCAAGTCCAAGCTGCTGTGAGACGCGTGCTGGTGGTGCCCCTAGCATGGTTGCTGTGCGCACAAATGGCTTTCGCACAGACAGACACCGCGTCCAAAGCGCCCATCCAGGCTCCTTTGCCCTCCCTTTCGCTTTCTGCCTTGCAAGACCAGCCTGTTGCGGGACAGGGGCGAGGGCAGTTGGTTTTTTACCGTCCAGCCCAACAGGCATCTGCGCATCCTTTGCGCTTGTATGTAGCTGACGCGTACCACGCCACCCTGTTTGCGGGAACCTACACAGAGCTGTGCGTCTCCCCAGGTCTGACGGCCGTTCGATTGAAGGCCATCCACCCCGCTGCCACTGGATTTCAAGCCATTGACACGGAACTGGTCTCGGGGCAAAGCCGTTATTTCCGAGTTGAATCGCTGGTTGAGCAGGGTGTGCGCTGGCAAGAAGTCACGCCCGACACGGCCCGACAAGAAGCTGGCTCAGCGATGCCAACAGGCTTTCAAAGCCGCGTGCGTCGCTCCGAGGCTTGCCGCACCCCTTCCGAATCCGCCGTCGCACCGACAGCCGCAGTTGGCACCAAGGCCGCATCCAAATAATTTTTCGAATTGATCACCACCATGGCAACACCCCAAATCCAAGTCGTCGTTCAGCAATCAAAAGGTAAGACGCCAGAGGTTTTTGACGTCAAGCTCACCGCTGCGAGTTCAGGCCAACCGCTGCGCATCAAGGTGCAGCCTGGCCTGAAATACCAATTCAAGGATTTGGCCCGTGAAGGTCAGACCGCGCCGGAGATGGTCAAGGTCAAACGCGTGGGCCAAGACTTGTTGGTGATGCTGGAAGAGGGGGTGGATGCACCGCATGTGGTGTTCGAGGGTTACTACGACGCGGTGCCGGATGGTTTTTCGGGCTTGATTGGCGAGGCCGAGAACGGCAGCTTTTATGAATACATTGTCGAAAGCAGCGACACTGAAAGTGCATTGACGTCTTTGACCGAGGCCCGTGGCAGTGCGTACTCATTTTTGGGCAACGTGGAAGTGGCTGATGCCAGCGGTGCTGCCTTGGGTGTGTTGGCGTTCAACCCCTTGGTGGCCGGCGCAGGCGCTTTGGGTGCGGCAGCTGCAGGTGGCGGTGGCGGTGGCGGTTCAGCCGGCCCTGGCGATTCAGGTGCGGATGTGACTGCTCTGGAGAAGATTGCCAGCTTCGCCGAAACGGGGCAGGTTGCCCCAGCCGTTGCCGACTACGCTGCTGCAGGCGTGAACGGTGTCACCGATGCCAACTTGGCCGCCATCAACAGCGCCATCAACGCGCAAGCGGGATCTGACACCGCCGTGGGCAACGCCAACGACCGCGAAGCAGCCGATACCGTCGCCGAGGTGCAGGCCATCGTCAACGCCTACACCGCCATCTTGGCCGAGGCCAACGGCAGCGATGCTGATGCCAACGCCCAAGATCCGTCTGCAGCGCAGTACGCTGCCATCGGCGTGAAAGGTGTGGATGCCGGCGCAGAAGAAGCCTTGTTGGGCGATGTGATTGGCATCAAGAACACCGGCGATGTGGACAGCGTGTCCAAAGTGCAGGCTTTGGCTGACGCGGTGCAAGCCGTCATGGAGGGCAACGCCACGCAGGCGCAGCTCGAAATTTTGGGCGTGACCGGCGTCACCCAAGATAACTTGGCCGCCGTGCAAGCCGCACTGACGGCAGCCAACGATGCGACACAGCTCAACACTTTGGCGGGTCTGCAAGCCATCGTGGACGACCTCAACGCAGCTGCAGCCTTTATCGCGGCCAAAGCCGAAGACAACACCGCTGCGACGCTCAACCCGGCCGACTATGCAGCTGCCGGCGTCACAGGCGTCACCAATGCCAACGTGTCTGCCATCAACAGCGCCTTGAACACAGGCATCACAGGCGCACAGTCCAGCGCAACCGGCGTTTCTGGTGTCGAGGCCGACAGCCCTGCCGAGTTGCAAGCCATTGTTGATGCGTACAACAAAATTTTGGCGTCTGCGGATGGTACCGATTCGAATGCAACTGCGACGCCCACTGCCGCCGACTACGCTGCCATCGGCGTGAGTGTGAACGACGTCACCGCCGAACTGTTATCGGATGTGATCGACAGCAAGCCCGTCACAGCTGTTGACACCGCAGGAGACATCCAAGGCCTGGCCGATGCTGCTCAAGCGGCCGTGGTCTATACCGGCAGCAACACAGCCCCCACAGTGGCCCAGCTGCAAGCCTTGGTGACCGGCGTCTCCGACGCCAACCTTGCCAGTGTGTTGGCTGCGTTGGCCGATGCCAACACCAACACCACAGGCACCAATGCCAACCAGCCCGTCACCCAGGCCGAATTACAGGCCTTGGTCAACGGCATCAACAACGCGCTGGCAACCATCGTTGCCGCCGCCGAAAACAACACCGGCACCAGCTCGGCCATCAGCCCCATCATCTATGGGGCCGCGGGCGTCACTGGCGTGACTGCGGCCAATGTGGGCTTGATCAACAGCCTGCTTGACACCACAGGGGTGACGGGTGCCACTGTCGACAGCCGGGAAGAATTACAAGACCTGGTCGATGCTGCGACCAAACTCAATGCTTTGGCCAATGGTCAAGAAGAAGGCATTCCTTTGTTGGATGCAAACGACATCGCCGCACTGGGGTTGTCCAATGTGATCAACAGTCCTGCCGATCTCGCCTTATTCAACCAAATCGTGGACAACGCCCCAGCTTCCACCCTGACCGGTGACAATCCGGGTGCCGCGGTGGTCAATTTGGCCAGCATTGCTGACCGGTTGGTGCTAACCGCTGCAGGCACCACGCCCATCAGCCCCGCGCTCACCGCAGCTGACTTGCAAGCCATCGGTCTGGACAGCGTCAATCCGTCCTTTTTGTCCCAATACCTCGCGGCTGTGGCCGCCACCAACGACAGCGGCACCGGTGTCGACACGCTGGGCGAGCTCCAAGACCTGGTGCGCGATGTCAACTGGGCCAACGCCCAGCCGGTCATCGCCGTGGCTGAAGCCACCAATGGCATCAGCGCTGATGAGCTGGCCGATGGCATCCAAACCCTGGTGACTTTGCCGGCAGACGCCGCTGTCGGCGACACCCTGACCCTCACCATCGACAACAACGATGGCACACCGGCTGTCGTCACCCATGTGCTCACTGCTAACGACCTGGCCGCAGGTGCTGCCTCAGTGGTCCTCAGTCAAACTGTGGTCCAGACGGGCGGTGCGGTGGTCGACGGCGACTACACGGTCACCAGCCAGATCGCCCACGCCAACGGCGCTACGACCCAAACTGCCAGCTTGAGTTTCACACTGGACACCACGCAGCCCGGCCTTGGCGTGAGCACCATCGCAGGGGACACGGTCGATGCGAGCCAAAACCAGTTTGTCGGCGAGCTCGATGCCGCTGAACGTGGCACCTCGCCCACCACGCTGGCCACGCCGCTGGTGCTCAGTGGTGTGACCGACGCCGAAGTGGGCTCGACGGTGTACGTCACGCTCAACCGCACGACTTACACCACCACTGTCCAAGCTCCCAGGTCGCGTGCCTTGATGGACAACACCTGGAGCGTGACCGTCACCGATCCGGACGCCATTGCCCTGAACCACGGCAACGTCTACGAAGTCATTGCCCAAACGTCCGACAAAGCGGGCAATCCGATTGTTGACAATCAATTTGGCTTGCGCACCAACACCGCCAGCCCCGACGTACCCACCGTCAACAACACCCTCACCAACGACACCACACCGATTTTGTCGGGTCTGGCCCGCAAGCTGCTGCCAGGTGCCGATCCTGCTGTGGCCAGCAACTACATTGCGCTGGAAGCCAGTGACACGCTCACGGTCATCGTCAACGGCGTCACAATCAGCGGCACCATCGCTAGCTTGCCAACGGGCTTGAGCTACAACGCCACCACCCAAGCCTGGAGCCTGGATACCGCAGCCGCAGGTGTGACGCTCACTGACGGCACCTACGATGTGCAGGTGACCACCACCGCTGGCAACGTTACCAAAGAGGACGCCAGCGCCGCGGAGTTGATCATCAACACCCAGCCGCCTGTTGTCACGCTCAATCCCTTGTCGGGTGACGATCGGATCAACGCCATTGAAAACGACTCGGCCGTGGTGCTCACAGGCACCACCGATGCCGACGTGGGTTCTGACGTCCTTGTCACGCTCAATGGCACCAGTTACACCGCCCAAGTGTTGGCCGGCACCACGCCTGGCAGCAATCTGATTCGTGTCACTATTCCAGCCTCGGCAGTGGCCTTGCTGCCCGAAGGCGACGTTGACTACAGCGTCGCTGTGACCAACGCCTTTGGCAGTCAAGCCACGGTCAGCCGTACCGTCGATGTGGATACCCTGGCCCCATTGGCCCCCACCGTCACCCTGGCCGAAGCGGCCGATCTGCGCGTCAATGCAACTGAACTGAGCGACGGCTTGCAAGTCAGTGTGAGCCTGCCTGCCGGTACGCAAGCTGGCGAAACTCTGACCGTCAGCGTGACCGACCCCTTGGGCATCGTTCGTCAGTTCAGTCACACCGTCACCAATGCGGAAGCGACTGCGGGCACGAGCATTTTGAACGTGCCCAAGACCACGACCAGTGCCGATGGCGCTTACAGCTTGACCGCGACACTGACCGATTTGAACGGTAATTTGGGCGCAGCTGCCAACAACGTCAGCTTCACACTCGATACAGTCGTTCCCGGGCAAAACGCCAACGGCACACCCGCTGCTGTATCGGTACCTGTGCTGATGATTGTCGAAGCGTCCAGCGGGATCACGGCGGCAGAACTGGCGGACGGTCTGCAAACCAGCGTGACCTTGCCTTCGGGCAGTGTGGCGGACGACGTGCTCACTTTCACGGTGACGGGCCCAGATGGTGTCGAGCGCCGCTTCACACACACCGTGACCAACCCGGATGCTGCCAGTGGCACAGCCACCCTGACTCTGCCCAACACCCTCTTGGCGCAAGATGGCGTCTACACCCTCAGCATCACCAGCCAAGACGCAAGCGGCAACAACAGTGCCGCAGGTACCCTGAGCGTCACGCTCAGCGCGGCCATCGGCAAGATTGCCGACTATGCCGCTACAGGCACAACTGCGCCTACCGTCACCGATTACGCCAATGCAGGCGTAACCGGCGTGACCGGTGGCGCAGGGGGCAACCTGGCTGCCGTGAACGACGCCATCAACAGCCAGACCGGCAGCGACAGCGTGCTGGGCAATGGCAACGATAGCAGCGCCGTTGACAGCCCAGCCGAAGTTCAGGCCATCGTCAATGCTTACAGCAAGATTTTGAGCACCGCTGACGGCAATGACAGCAACACCCCACTTCTGCCCGCTGCAGCGGACTACGCCACCATTGGCGTGACGGGCGTCACCGACGCCACTGCCGCGATGTTGTCGGACGTGATCAACGGCTTGACAGTTGAGGCTGTGAATACCGTGGCGGAAGTCCAGGCCCTGGCTTATGCGGCCAAAGCCGTGATCGGCTACGACGATCCGGCGACAGACACCGCGCCGACCAAAGACCAGATCAACGCCCTGGTCACAGGCCAGACAGCTGGCGGCAGCACCTTGACCAACCCTATTACCGACGACGCGCTCAAAGCCGTTCAGGCCGCCATCGACGCCGCCAACAGCGACGGCACGCCCCTGGCGACGCAGCAGCAACTGGCCGATGTGGTCAAAGCTGCGATGGACGCTTATGCCTTGGCCATCGACAAGATCGCCGACTACGCCGAGACAGGCACTACAGCCCCCGCCACCTCTGACTACGAGGCTGCAGGCGTGACGGGCGTGAGTGACAGTAATTTGGCGGCCATCAACGACGCCATCAACAACCAAAACGGCACAGACAACACGCTGGCCAATGCCGATGACCGTGGCGATGCCGACACCGCTGCCAAAGTCCAGGCGATCGTCAACGCCTACAACGCCATCTTGGCCGAGGCCAACGACAGCACCGCCGCAGCAGGCGACACCACGCCTGATGCCACGCCAGAGAGCGATCCCACTGCCGCGCAATATGCTGCCATTGGGGCCGACATTGGCGCGGCGGCGACCGATGCCGAAAACCTCGCGCTGCTCAACGACATCGTCGGCGCCTCGCAAACGAGCAATGTGGACAGCATCGCCGACATCAACGAGTTGGCCCGGATTGTCAACGCCATCCAGCAAACGGCAGCAGGCCAAACGCCCAACCCGGCACTCACCGCCGAAGACCTGGCCCAGATCGGTTTGTCTGGCGTCACCGCCGACAATTTGCCCGCCGTGCTCGCGGCCATTGCAGCCCAGGCCGACAACGGCACTGCCACCGACTCCTTGAGCGAGCTGCAGGGCGTCGTCAGCAACGCGACAGCCGCTTACACCAACGCGCTCAATGCCATCCAGGAGGCCGCTGGCAACAACAACGCCAGCACCTCAGGCACGCTCAGCCCCACAGCGCAACAATATGTTGACGCCGGGGTCAGTGGCGTCACCGCCGGCAACCTGGCCGCCATCAACAGCGCGCTCAACAGCGCCCCGGTCACCAGCGACAAGGTCGACACTGCCGCTGAAGTCCAAGCCTTGGTCAATGCCTACAACGCCATCTTGGCCGAGGCCAACGACACTACTGCAGCCGCTGGCGACACCACGCCAGACGCCACGCCCACCGCCGACCCCACCGCAGCGCAATACGCTGCCATCGGGGCCGACATTGGCGCAGCGGCGACCGATGCCGAAAACCTCGCATTGCTCAACGACATCGTGGGCGCCGCGCAAAAGGCCGATGTCGATAGCATCCCCGAAATCAACGAGCTGGCGCGCATTGCCAACGCGATTCAGGTCGTGGCTGCCAACGGCACGCCCAGTCCTGCACTCACCGCCGAAGACCTGGCCAAAGTCGGTCTGTCTGGCGTCACCGCCGACAATTTGCCCGCCGTGCTCGCGGCCATTGCGGCACAGGCCAATGAGGGCACCGCCACCGACTCCCTGAGCGAGTTGCAAGGCATCCTCAACACCGCGATCGCTGCTTACGAAGTCGCCATCGACAAGATCGCCGACTATGCCGAAACCGGTGCTGTTGCTCCTGCGACCACCGACTACGCCGCCGCAGGCATCACCGGGGTCAGCAGCGTCAACCTGGCCAGCATCAACGATGCCATCAACAGCCAGGCCGGCGCAGACACCACCGTGGGCAATGCCAACGACCGCGAGGGTGCCAACACCGCCGCTGAAGTGCAAGCCATCGTCGACGCTTACAACAAGGTTTTGGCCGCTGCCGACGGCACGGATACCAACACCAGCGGCACCGCTGTGCCCACCGCCGCCGACTACGCCGCCATCGGCGTGACCGGTGTGGACGCCGCCGCTGCCGCTTTGCTGTCGGATGTAATCGATGGCAAAACCACATACGCCGTCGACACCGTGGCCGAAGTGCAAGCTTTGGCCGACGCAGCCAAGGCCGTGACCGGCTACGACCAGCCCACCGACACGGCGCCTACCGCAGCGCAAATTAACGCGCTCGTCGCGGGCCAGACGCCCACCGGCGGCGCTGTGCTGCCTGCCGACACCGTGACGGCCGATGCCCTGGCTGCTGTGCAACAAGCCATTGATGCCGCCAACAGCGACAGCACCCCCATTGCCAGCCAGCAAGAACTGGCCAATGTGGTTCAAGCCGCGCTCGACGCTTACACAGCGGCCATCGACAAGATCGCCAACTACGCCGAGACCGGCACCACGGCTCCTGCTGTGGGTGACTACTCCGCCGCCGGTGTGACGGGTGTGAGCGAAGCCAATCTGGCCGCCATCAACGACGCCATCAACAACCAGAACGGTGCAGACAACACCCTGGGCAACACCGATGACCGTGGCGATGCCGACAGCGCTGCCGAAGTGCAGGCCATCGTCAACGCCTACAACGCCATCCTGGCAGAAGCCAACGGCACAGCCACAGACGCCAATGCCCAAGATCCATCGGCCGCCCAATATGCTGCCATTGGTGCCAACATTGGCGCAGCGGCCACCGATCTCGACAACCTGGCTTTGCTCAACGACATCGTGGGTGCGCAAGCTACCACCGGTGTAGACAGCATCGCCGAGATCAACGAGCTGGCACGCATTGCCAACGCTATCCAGCAAACCGCAGCAGGCCAAACGCCCAGCCCAGCCCTGACGGTCGATGACCTCAGCAAAGCCGGTCTGGTCAACGTCACGCCAGCCAACCTGACGGCTGTGCTGGCCGCCATTGCCGCAAAAGATGATGAAGGTGCTGCCACCGACAGCCTGGCCGAACTCCAGGCGATTGTGGACGGCGTAGCTGGCAACTTCACTGTGGCCATGAACGCCATCCGCGATGCTGCCCAAGGCAACACTGCCAATGGCTCCAGCCCCAGCTTGACCCAATACAGCACCATCGCGGTCTCGGGCGTCACGGCCGACAACCTGACCGCCATCAACGATGCGCTCAACAGTGCCTTGGTCAACGGCGAGGCCGCCGATTCCACTGCCGAGGTGCAGGCCATCGTCGATGGTTTCAATGCCATCTTGCGCGAAGCCAATGGCACCAGCGGAGACGTCACCGCCCAAGATCCGTCTGCTTCCAACTACGCCGCCATTGGCGTGACGGGTGTGGACGCCGGTGCTGAAACCGCCTTGCTCGGCGACATCATCGGCACCAAAACAGCCGACCAAGTCGACACCGTGGCAGAGGTGCAAGCCTTGGCCGACGCCGTGGCCACCACGGTGGCCTACACCGGCAGCAATGGCCAAACCGCGCCTGGCGTGGACGAGTTGGGCCTGCTGGCCACCGGCGTTACCGCCGACAACCTGGCCGCTGTTCAGGCTGCCATTGCGGCGGCCAATGCTGACGGCACGCCGATCGCTACCCAAGCCGAGCTGCAAACCCTGATCGACAACGCGGTCACTGCTTACACCAACGCGCTCAACGCCATCCAGGCTGCCGCTGCCAGCAACAACGCCACGGCCACCAGCCCCAGCGCGCAACAATACGCCGACGCCGGGGTCAGTGGCGTCACCGCCGACAACCTGGCCGCCATCAACAGCGCGCTCAACAGCGCCCCGGTCACCAGCGACAAGGTCGACACTGCCGCCGAAGTCCAAGCCTTGGTCAATGTCTACAACGCCATCTTGGCCGAGGCCAACGACACTACTGCAGCCGCTGGCGACACCACGCCAGACGCCACGCCCACCGCCGACCCCACCGCAGCGCAATACGCTGCCATCGGGGCCGACATTGGCGCAGCGGCCACCGATGCCGAAAACCTCGCATTGCTCAACGACATCGTGGGCGCCGCGCAAAAGGCCGATGTCGATAGCATCCCCGAAATCAACGAGCTGGCGCGCATTGCCAACGCGATTCAGGTCGTGGCTGCCAACGGCACGCCCAGTCCTGCACTCACCGCCGAAGACCTGGCCAAAGTCGGTCTGTCTGGCGTCACCGCCGACAATTTGCCCGCCGTGCTCGCGGCCATTGCGGCACAGGCCAATGAGGGCACCGCCACCGACTCCCTGAGCGAGTTGCAAGGCATCCTCAACACCGCGATCGCTGCTTACGAGGCCGCGATCGACAAGATCGCAGATTTCGCTGCTGACAATACCCAGCCAGCCCCTGCCACGAGCGATTACGTTGCTGCAGGCGTCACGGGTGTCACCGACGGTAACCTGGCCGCCATCAACAGCGCCATCGACGCCCAAGCCGCCAGCACCCCCGCCACCACCGACGACCGCGCTGCCGCTGACTCTGCTGTAGAAGTGCAGGCCATCGTCAACGCCTACAACAAAGTGTTGGCCGCCGCCGACGGCACGGACGCCAACACGAGCGGCGCTGCTGTGCCCGCCGCAGCCGATTACGCCGCCATCGGCGTGACCGGCGTGGACGCCGCCACCGCCGCACTGCTGTCTGACGTGGTTGACGGCAAGCCCAGCACCGCTGTGGACGCTGTGCCTGAATTGCAAGCCCTGGCCGATGCCGCCAAAGCGGTGCTTGGCTTCGACGACCCAGCCACCGACACAGCCCCCACTGCCGCCCAAATCAACGCGTTGGTGGCTGGTCAAAGTGTGAACGGCAGCCCGGTGGGCACCGTGACAGATGACGCACTGGCCGCTGTGCAGGCTGCCATCGACAAGGCCAATAGCGATGCCAGCCCGATTGCTTCGCAGGCAGAACTTGCCGCTGTGGTGCAAAACGCCCTGACGGCTTACCAAAGTGCGCTGTCCGCCATCTCTGGTGCGGCAGAAGGCAACAGTGCCAGCTCGACCACGCCCACCACCAGCCAATACGCCGACACCGGTGTGACCGGTGTAGACAGTGGCAACGTCGCGGCCATCAACAGCACCCTCAACACGGTCCCAGTCAATGGCGCGGCGGTTGACAGTGCCGCTGAGATCCAGCCCATCGTCAACGCCTGGAACGCCATCCTCGCAGAGGCCAATGACCTGGACGCCAACACCGGCGACAGCGTGACTGACACCACGCCCACCATCGACCCCACGGCCGCTCAATACGCCACCGTCGGTGCCAGCATCGGCTTGGCCGCCAACGACGCAGAAAACTTGGCGCTTCTCAACGACATCGTGGGCGCTTCGCAAAAATCCGCTGTTGACAGCGTGGCCGAACTCAATGAGCTGGCCCGCATCGCCAACGCCATCCAGCAAATCGTCGCCGGCGGCGTGCCCAGCCCATCGCTCACGCCAGCCGACTTTGCCAAAGTGGGTCTGGCCAACGTCACGACCGACAACCTCAACACCGTGCGCGCTGCCCTCGCTGCCCAGGCCGACGGCGGCGCAGCCACCGACAGCCTCATCGAGTTGCAAAACATCATCGATGCAGCCACCACCAGCTTCGACTCGGCTTTGACCGAGATCCAGGCTGCCGCCAACAACAACAACGCCACCAGCAGCTCCCCCAGCCAGGCGATCTATACCGCACTGGGTGTGACCGGGGTCACCGCAGACAACCTGGCCGCCATCAACAGCGTGCTCAACACCACGCCCATCACCGGCGCTGAGGTGGAAAACGCGGCCGAAGTTCAGACCATCGTCGACGCCTACAACGCCATCCTGGCCGAGGCCAACGACACCACCGGCGTCGCTGGCGACACCACGCTTGATGCCACGCCAGACGGCGATCCCACTGCCGCGCAATATGCCGCCATTGGAGCCGACATTGGCGCAGCGGCCACCGATGCAGAAAATCTCGCCTTGCTCAACGACATCGTGGGTGCCGCGCAAAAGGCCGATGTCGACACGGTGGGTGAAATCAACGAACTGGCCCGCATCGCCAACGCCATCCAGACGCTGGCCGCCAATGGCACGCCCACCCCGGCGCTCACCGCCGAAGACTTGGCCAAGATCGGCCTGTCGGGCGTGACCGCCGACAACCTGCCAGCCGTGCTCGCGGCCATTGCTGTTCAGACCAATGACGGCACCGCCACAGACTCGCTCAGCGAGTTGCAAGGCATCCTCAACACCGCAATCGCCGCTTACGACACGGCCATCGACAAGATCGCTGACTACGCCGAAACCGGCGCCGTAGCGCCTGCCACCACCGACTACGCTGCTGCAGGCGTGACCGGTGTCAGCAGCGCCAACCTGGCCGCCATCAACGACGCGATCAACAGCCAAAACGGCGCAGACAACACCCTGGGCACAGTTGACGACCGCGGCGACGCCGACAGCGCCGCCGAAGTGCAGGCCATCGTCAACGCCTACAACAAGATCATCACTGCAGCCGACGGCAACGACAGCAACGCCCCGGCACAGCCCACTGCGGCCGACTACGCCGCCATTGGCGTGACGGGTGTCACCGAAGCCAGTGCGGTGCTGCTGAGCGACGTGGTCAACGGCAAGAGCTACGGCGACATCGACACCGTGGCCGAGGTGCAAGCCCTGGCCAACGCTGCCCAAGCCGTTCTTGGCTACGACGACCCGGCCAGCGATGTGGCTCCGACTGCCGCGCAAATCAACGCGTTGGTGGCCGGTCAGACCACGGGCGGCGCGACCTTGGGCGCAGCCCCGGTCAGCGACGATGCGCTCAAAGCCGTGCAAGCGGCCATCGACGCGGCCAACAGCGATGGCACCGCGATTTCCAACCAGGCTGAACTGGCTGCCGTTGTCAAGAGCGCCGTCGACCAGTTCAATGCAGCCCTCAACGCCATTGAAACCGCCGCGCTGAACAACACCGCCACTGCCACCACCCCCACAGTGGCTGACTACACCGACCTGGGTGTGAGCGGTGTCTCCAACACGAACCTGGCCGCCATCAACAGCGTGCTCAACACCGCTGCTGTCAACGATGCGGCCGTCAACACCGCCGCCGAAGTCCAAACCCTGGTCAACACCTACCAAAAAGTCTTCAATGCGGCCGATGGCACCGACAGCAACTCGGGCGCTGCCGCGCCTACCCTGGCCGACTACCAGCTGCTGGGCCTGACCGGCTTGGACAACACCCACGCCGTGTTGCTCAGCGACGTGGTCGACGGTAAGCAAACCAGTGACGTCAACAGCGCCGAGGCTCTGCAAACCTTGGCCACTGCCGTGGCCACCGTTTTCAGCACCACCGCCGACTTGACCGCTACCGCTGACCAAATCAACGCACTCGTGGCGGGCCAAACGCCCACGGGCGCTAGCACGCCGCTGGGTGCCAGCGTTGTCACCGACGAAGCCTTGCTGGCCGTGCGCAACGCCATCCATGCCGCCAACAACGACGGCACACCCTTGGCCACCCAGCAAGAGCTGGCGGACTTGGTTCAAGCTGCGCTGTCCGCCTACAACGCAGCAGCCGACAAGCTGGCCGCTTACGCACAAGACGACGGCGCTGCTGCCGCCAGCAACGCCAGCCTCACGCCCGTGCTGGGCGACTACATCGCCCTCGGCGTCACCGGTATCGGCGGTGCAGGTCAGCCCTCTGTGGCCACCATCAACAGCGCCCTGGCAGACCCGGACATCATCGGCACCGAAGCCGACCAGCGCACCGAAGTGCAGGCCATCGTGGATGCTTATGCTGCCATCTTGCAAAGCGCAGACGGCACGGCCAACAACGATGCCGCTAACCCCACCCAAGCCCAATACGCCGCCATTGGGGTCAACGGTGTCGACACCGCACCAGAAGAAGGTTTGCTGGGCGACGTGCTGGACGCCAAAGCCGGCACCGACGTCGACACGGTGCCCAAAGTGCAAGCTCTGGCCAACGCCGTGCAAGCCGTCATGGACGGCACAGCGACCCAAGCCCAACTCGAAGCGCTGGGCATCACCGGTGTGACCCCAGAAAACCTGAGCAGCGTGCAAGCCGCACTGGCGGCGGCCGATGACGCCACCAAGTTGAACACCCAAGCAGGCGTGCAAGCCGTGGTGAGTGCAGCCATTGCTGCGGCCAACAAGATCGCCGCTTACGCAGACGACAGCATCAACCCCGCGCCCACCACTGCCGACTATGACGCCTTGGGCGTGACCGGTGTGACCGACGCCAATGTGGCCGCCATCAACAGTGCCCTGGCCGATGCCGACATCACCGGCGCACTGGCTGATAGCACAGCCGAAGTGCAAGCCATCGTCAACGCCTACGCCACCATCCTGGCCGAAGCCAATGGCACCACGGCCGATGCCAACACCCAAGATCCGTCTGCCGCCCAATACGCAGCCATTGGCGTCAACGGTGTGGACGCTGGTGCAGAAGAGGTCCTGCTGGGCGATGTGATCGGCACCAAAACAACTGGCGAAGTGGACAGCGTCACCGAAGTGCAAGCCCTGGCCGACGCGGTGGCCGCTGTGGTGGCCTACACCGCAGGAACCAGCCAGACCGCGCCGAGCGAGGCGCAGCTGAATCTGCTGGTCACCGGTGTCAGCCCTGGCAATCTGGCCGCTGTGCAAGCCGCCATTGCCGCCGCCAACGCCGACGGCACGCCGATTGCTACCCAGGCCGAATTGCAAGCCATCGTCGATGGCGCGGCCACCACACAAGCCAACGCTCTGGCCGCCATCGAAGCCGCTGCGCAAGCCAACAATGCGACCGCGACCAGCCCGAGTGTGGTGCAGTACGCCGCTGCCGGTGCCATTGGGGTGACAGCTGATAATTTGGCCGCCATCAACAGCGCTTTGAACGATGCCGACATCACCGGCGCACTGGCCGACACGGCAGACGAAGTGCAAACTATCGTCAACGCCTACGCCACCATCCTGGCCGAAGCCAATGGCACCACGGCCGATGCCAACACCCAAGATCCGTCTGCCGCCCAATACGCAGCCATTGGCGTCAACGGTGTGGACGCTGGTGCAGAAGAGGTCCTGCTGGGCGATGTGATCGGCACCAAAACAACTGGCGAAGTGGACAGCGTCACCGAAGTGCAAGCCCTGGCCGACGCGGTGGCCGCTGTGGTGGCCTACACCGCAGGAACCAGCCAGACCGCGCCGAGCGAGGCGCAGCTGAATCTGCTGGTCACCGGTGTCAGCCCTGGCAATCTGGCCGCTGTGCAAGCCGCCATTGCCGCCGCCAACGCCGACGGCACGCCGATTGCTACCCAGGCCGAATTGCAAGCCATCGTCGATGGCGCGGCCACCACACAAGCCAACGCTCTGGCCGCCATCGAAGCCGCTGCGCAAGCCAACAATGCGACCGCGACCAGCCCGAGTGTGGTGCAGTACGCCGCTGCCGGTGCCATTGGGGTGACAGCTGATAATTTGGCCGCCATCAACAGCGCTTTGAACGATGCCGACATCACCGGCGCACTGGCCGACACGTCAGACGAAGTGCAAACTATCGTCAACGCCTACGCCACCATCCTGGCCGAAGCCAATGGCACCACGGCCGATGCCAACGCCCAAGATCCGTCTGCCGCGCAGTACGCCGCCATTGGCGTCAACGGTGTGGACGCTGGTGCAGAAGAGGCCCTGCTGGGCGATGTGATTGGCATCAAAACCACAACCCAGGTGGACGAAGTGCCCGAAGTGCAAGCCCTGGCCACCGCCGTGCAAGCCGTCATGGACGGCATAGCGACCCAAGCCCAACTCGAAGCGCTGGGCGTCACCGGCGTGACCCCAGAAAACCTGAGCAGTGTGCAAGCCGCACTGGCGGCGGCCGATGACGCCACCGAGTTGAACACCCAAGCAGGCGTGCAAGCCGTGGTGAGTGCCGCCATTGCCGCAGCCAACAAAATTGCGGCCTATGCACAGGACAACGGCACAAACCTGGTCACCAACCCCGCGCCCACCACCGCCGACTACGACGCCTTGGGCGTGACCGGTGTGACCGACGCCAATGTGGCTGCCATCAACAGCGCCCTGGCCGATGCCGACATCACCGGCGCACTGGCCGACACGGCAGCCGAAGTGCAAGCCATCGTCAACGCCTACGTTGCCATCCTGGCCGAAGCCAATGGCACCACGGCCGATGCCAACGCCCAAGATCCGTCTGCCGCGCAGTACGCCGCCATTGGCGTCAACGGTGTGGACGCTGGTGCAGAAGAGGCCCTGCTGGGCGATGTGATCGGCACCAAAACAACTGGCGAAGTGGACAGCGTCACCGAAGTGCAAGCCCTGGCCACCGCCGTGCAAGCCGTCATGGACGGCATAGCGACCCAAGCCCAACTCGAAGCGCTGGGCGTCACCGGCGTGACCCCAGAAAACCTGAGCAGTGTGCAAGCCGCACTGGCGGCGGCCGATGACGCCACCGAGTTGAACACCCAAGCAGGCGTGCAAGCCGTGGTGAGTGCCGCCATTGCCGCAGCCAAAAAAATTGCGGCCTATGCGCAGGACAACGGCGCAGACCTGGTCACCAACCCCGCACCCACCACCGCCGACTACGACGCCTTGGGTGTGACCGGCGTGACCGACACCAATGTGGCTGCCATCAACACTGCCCTGGCCGATACCGACATCACCGGCGCACTGGCCGACACGGCAGCCGAAGTGCAAACCATCGTCAACGCCTACGCCGACATCCTGGCCGAAGCTAATGGCACCACGGCCGATGCCAACGCCCAAGATCCATCTACCGCCCAATACGCGGCCATTGGCGTCAACGGTGTGGACGCTGGTGCAGAAGAGGCCCTGTTGGGCGATGTGATCGGGACCAAAACCACGGGCGACGTGGACAGCGTGACAGAAGTGCAAGCTCTGGCCACCGCCGTGCAAGCCGTCATGGACGGCAACGCCACCCAAGCGCAACTGGAATTGCTTGGCATCACGGGTGTGACAGCCGACAACCTGCCTGCTGTGCAGGCCGCGCTGGTGGCGGCCAACGACGCCACGCAGCTCAACACCCAAGCGGGTGTGCAAGCCGTGGTCGCCGCAGCCATCGCCGCGCAAACTGCTGCGCTAGACACCATCCGTGCTTACGCTGAAAACAACACCAGCGGCCAGGTCAGCGCCACCGGCACGGCACCCACCACCACCGACTTCAACAGCGCAGGTGTCAGCGGTGTCAGCTCTGGCAACGTTGTCGCCATACAAGACGCCTTGGCCAGCGCTGCCGTCAATGGCGAAGCCGCCAACACCACGGGTGAAGTGCAGGTCATCGTCGACGCCTACAACGCCATCTTGGCCGAGGCCAACGGCGCTGCTGCAGATGCCAACGCCCAAGATCCTTCCGCCGCTCAATACGCTGCGATCGGTGCCACCCTCGGCGACGCTGCAACCGATGTGCAAAACCTGGCTTTGCTCAACGACATCGTAGGGGCATTGCAAGCGGTGGACGTGGACACCATCGCCGAGATCAACGAGCTGGCCCGCATCGCCAACGCCATCCAGACGGTGGCCAATGACGGTACAGCCAGTCCAGCGCTCACTGTGGCCGACCTCACCAAGATCGGCCTGAACACCACCGGCGTCACGGCCAACAATCTGCCCATATTGCTGGCGGCCATTGCTGCCAAAACCAACGACGGTTCCGAGACCGACAGCCTGAGCGAACTGCAAGCGCTGATCGACGCACTTGACAAGACCGCCCCGACCACACCGACTCTCGCCTTGGGTACGGGCGTGAGCAATGGGGCCACCAGCGCTGAGGCCACAGCTGTCACAGGTGCGGTCACTGTGACCGCCGAGGCGGGCGCCGCCGTGACCTTGACCTTCACCGATGCAGACGGCTCCACCTTCACCAAGACCGTCACTGGCACAGGCAGTGCGCAGTCTGTCCAGTTGTCGGCCAGCGATCTCGGTGCGGGCGCCAACCAGTTGAGCGACGGTGCCATCACCGTCAGCGCAGTGGCCACCGACACCGCCGGCAACAATAGCAGTGCAGGCAGCACCAGCTTCACACTCGACACCGGCGTGCCCAACGCGCCTACCAGCGTCACCGTCAAAGACACCGACGGCGACGGCAAGCCCACCATCAGCGGCAGCGCCGAGCCGGGCAGCACCGTCACCATCACCGACCCCGCCGGTGTGACCCACACCACCACGGCCGATGCCACCACCGGTGCTTTCAGCCTCGAATTGGCCGCAGCGCCCAGCCCGCTGACCGGCAGCTACAGCGCCACGGCCACCGACGCCGCAGGCAACACCGGCCTGGCCACCACGGTCAACACGACCGACCTGACCGCACCAGCTGCCCCCACCAGCGTCACCGTCAAAGACACCGACGGCGACGGCAAGCCCACCATCAGCGGCACCGCCGAGCCGGGCAGCACCGTCACCATCACCGACCCCGCCGGTGTGACCCACACCACCACGGCCGATGCCACCACCGGTGCCTTCAGCCTCGAATTGGCCGCAGCGCCCAGCCCGCTGACCGGCAACTACAGCGCCACGGCCACCGACGCCGCTGGCAACACCGGTCCGGCCACCACGGTCAACACGACCGACCTGACTGCACCCACCACGCCCACACTGGCACTGGGCACGGGCGTGAGCGACGGTGCCAACCTGGCCGAAGCCACAGCACCCACTGGCGCGGTCACTGTGACCGCCGAGGCGGGCGCCACCGTGACCGTGACCTTCACCGATGCAGACGGCTCCACCGTCACCAAGACCGTCATTGGCACAGGCAGTGCGCAGTCTGTCCAGTTGTCGGCCAGCGATCTCGGCGCGGGCGCCAACCAACTGAGCGACGGCGCCATCACCGTCAGCGCAGTGGCTTCCGACATCGCCGGCAACACCAGCAGTGCAGGCAGCACCAGCTTCACGCTAGACGCCACAGCGCCCAGCGCCGCCACCAGCGTCACCGTCACCCCCAGTGGCGGCACTGTCGTGGCCAACACGCTCAACAGCACCAACACCGCGTTGGACATCACCGCCAGCATCACCGCTGGACAAGCCACGGGCGGCAAGGCCGAGTTCTATGTGAACGGCACCCTCGTGGGCACCGACGCTGACATCGGGTCAGGGGACACCAGCGTCAGCTTCACCACCAGCGATGGTTCGCCCTCGACCAGCGAGTTGCAGGCCGCCATCACGGCAGGCGGTGTGGTCAGCGTCAAGCTCTACGACGCTGCGGGCAACGTGATCAACACCAACGGCCCTACGCTGGTGCGCGATGTGACCCCTCCTGGTCAGACGGTCAGCTACTCCAGCATGACCAAGGACACCAGCACGGGCACAGCGACCGCCGACTGGACTACGTCCGACGCCAGCGCCGGCCGTCTGGTCTCGGGCACCGTGAGTGCCGCTTTGGCGGCCACGGATAAGGTCGCCGTCTACACCAACAACGGTGCCACCTTCATCGGCTACGCCACGCTCAACGCCGCCCGCACCGCCTGGGCCATCACCGACACCGAGGACTACAGCAGCAGCTGGACCTATACCGCCAAAGTGGTGGACGCTGCAGGCAACAGTGGCCCTGTGCAGACGCAGCTCGTCAACGCCGACCTGAGCGCGTTAGCCCCCCAGATCACCAGCGTCAAAGACAGCGCCGGCACCAGCATCAGCTCGGGCGGCAGCACCGCCAACACGGTCACCACCATCACTGGCACCAGCGAAGCCAACGCCACGGTTTACGTGTACGACAGCACCGGCAGCAACCTGGTGGCCACCACCACGGCCAACGGCAGTGGCGAATGGACAGCCACCATCGCAGCGCCCACGGCAGGCGCCCACACCTTCTCGGCGGTGCAAGTGGACACGGCGGGTAACCAGAGCGTGTACTCCACTCTTTGGACTGTGACCAGTTCATCCGGCGCGAGCCAGCTCAGCAACGGCGACTTCAGCACCGATGCACTGAGCGGCTTTACCGCGCCTGGTGTGACCTGGGTTGACAACGTCAACTACGACGTCGCGACCAGTAATGCTGGCATTGGCTCACCCGTCCTGAACACAGGCATCACCAATACCACGACCTCAGGCACGGCTACAAACATCAGCTGGACCAAGAAGGCCATTGCCGCTGTGGCCAACCCTGACGGGACCATGGCTGGAAACGTGCTAATGGCGAACATTGCCAGCAGCACCAAGGCCGTGTTCTGGCAGACCACGGCCCAGGTGGAAGCGGGTAAGACCTACACCTTCAAGCTCGACTATGCCACCAACCTGGGTGATGGCACTGCGGGTGGCGGAAGTTTGGGTACGGATGTGGACGGCACTTCGCTGACCATCTACAACGTCAACAACAAGGAAAGCGGTCACTACACCGTCGTCTATACCGCCACCAGCACCAAGACCATCACCCTGTCGCTTTGGGGAACCAACCTCAACACAGGTGTCCCACAGTCGTATGGCGATGTGATTGTCGACAACGTTTCCTTCGCCACCAATGCACCAGCCACCAACGGCACGCTCGTGGCGAACAGCATGCCCAACGGCGTGACCGCCGGCAACGACGCCGCCCTCACTTACACCAAAGACGCACTTGATTCGGTTGCGGGTAATGACACCATCACGGCCAATACAGCCACAGCACTGCAAAGCGTCCTCGCTTCAGGCGGTCGCATCGACGGCGGCGCCGGGGTGGACACCCTCAAGCTCGCTGCAGGCACCCAGCTGGACGTGACGGCCATCACCAGCAACCAGACGGTCAAGCCTATTCAGGAGGTTGAAGTCTTCGAGATGCAGGGCGGCAGCAGCAAGCTGACCTTGTCGGCCAACAGCGTGCTGTCTCTGGGCAGTGCCAACCTTTCGGGTTACAACTTCATATCGGTGGACAACGCCCAAAATGGTGGCACCAGCAGTGCGGACAAAGTGCAGTTCGTGGTCAACGGCCAAGTGGGCGACAGCCTGGTGCTCAACGAGCTCGCGACCGACGGCTTCAGCAGCAACAGCGTGCTGGGCAACACCGGCTTGACCGGCGTTTGGACCTACAAGGGCGACGTCGTCAAGAACGGTATCACTTACAAGGTCTATGACCACAGCACCACCCAGGCGCAGGCCTTGGTCGACGCTGACGTGAACGTCAGCTTTACCGACACCACGCCGCCCACCGCCACCATCACGCTGAGCGACACCGTGCTGGCGGCCAACGAGACAGCCACCGCCACCATCACCTTCAGCGAAGCCGTCACCGGCCTCACGGCGGGCGACTTTGTGGTCGAAAACGGCACGATCAGCAACCCCGTCAGCACCGACGGCGGCATCACCTGGACAGCCACCTTCACGCCCAATTCGACCGTGGAAGACAGCACCAACGTGATCAAGCTCAATGCGGGCGGCGTGACCGACGCAGCAGGTAACGCCAACGCGCTGACCACCTCGGCCAATTACGAGGTCGACACCCAGTCCACCGGTGCACCAACCTTGAGCGTCACCGAAGCCTTGCAAGGTGGGATCAACGCCACCAAGGCCACCGATGGTGTGCAAACCACTGTCGACTTGCCTGCGGGAACTTTGGCTGGTGATGTGATCACTCTCACTGTCACTGACCCCAGCGGCGATCTGCGTCAATTCGTGTACACCGTGCTGCCGGCAGACGTGACCAACGGCACCGCGCCGGTCACCATTCCGACCAGTGCCATTGACGAAGACGGCAACTACACCGTCGTGGCCACCGTGACCGACGCAGTGGGCAACATCAGCCCGACCAGCACCACCAGCATATTTGCGCTAAACCGTAGCCTGCAGGCACCCACTTTGTCGCTGTCCAGCGACAGCGGCTGGCTGGCCATTGACGGCATTACCGCCGATGGCACCATCAACGTCAGTGGTTTGGTCGGTGGTGCCACCTGGCAGTACAGCACCGACAACGGCCAGACCTGGGCCACCGGCTCCGGCACCAGCTTCGTGCTGCCCCAGGGCCAGTACAGCGCCGGCAGCATCCAGGTGCGCCAGACGCTGAGCGGCGTCATCAGCGACAGCGCCCAGCTCGGCTACAGCACCGAGCAGCAAGTGCCGGTCCACACTCTCAACGCCCAGACCGACGCCAAGGTCGTCCAGCTCGACAACGGCAACACCCTGGTCGTCTACTACCGGGGCACCGGCACGAACGACACCTACACCGTGGGCCGCCTCTATGACGCCAAGGGCCTGCCCCTGGGTGGCAGCTTTGTCATCAGCCAGACGGGTATCCTGCCCGACGTCACGGCGGTGCCCGGCGGTGCCTTCGTGGCCACCGAAGTGGAAACCGGCGGCGTGGCCGGCGTGTTCATTGGCAACACGGGCAGCGTCACCGTGCCGCAATTCAACGTGGCCAATGCGGGCAGCAACGCTCAGACCACCACCCTGAGCAATGGCGATGTGGCCGTGGTCTGGCGTGTAGACAACGCCGGCACCAGCACGGTCTGGGGCAGCGTCTACGGCGCCAACGGCAGCCTCAAGACCAGCGCCACCCAGCTGGCCAGCTTCACTGCCTCCGGTCCGATCAACGGCACCTATGGCGCCAACCGCGACCTCGACATCGCGGCCGGCACCAACGGCAAGCTCATCGTCACCTGGCAAGCTCTGGGTGACGGCGACGGCACCGGCGTGTACGCGCAGACTTTCAACGCCAACCTCAGCGCGTCCAACAGCGCCGCCCAGGTCAGCACCGTCAGCACCAACAACCAGGTGCAGCCGGCCATCAGCACCCACACCGACGGCTCGTATGTCGTCTCGTGGATGTCCTGGGGCCAGGACGGCATGTCTCTGGCGCAGAACCTGCGCATCTTCAACGCCGACGGCAGCGCCCGCACCGGTGAGATTCCGGTCTACACCCGCTCCGCGGGTGGCTACGAAGGCTACGGCGACGTCACCTTCCTGAGCGACGGGCGCATCGTTGCCATCTGGGCCGAATACGACATGGCCGGCAACAAAGGCTATGACCTCAAGGGCCAGATTTTCAGCAACACCGGCACGCCGCTGGGCAGTGCCCTCAACGTCAACACCGACACCGCCAACTGGCAATGGTTCGCCAGCGTCGTGCCCAAGGCCGACGGCGGCTTTGCCGTCACCTGGACATACGGTGACCAATACCTCGGCGACTACACCGTTCATGCCCAGCAGTTCGACGCCAACGGCAACAAGACCAGCGGCCTCTGGATTGACACCACAGCCCCGACCAACCCGGGCAGTGCACCGCAGAACTTCGTCGACAACGTTGGCACCATCCAGAATGCGGCCAGCACTGCATCCGTCACCGACGACACCACGCCGGTTCTGAACATCGGCGCTGGTCAGACCGACCTGCCCAGCCTGTATGTCGATGGTGTCAAGGTCGCTGCCACCTACGACCCGCTGACCGGCCTTCTCACGCCCAACAGCCCGCTGTCCAGCGGTGAGCATGCCCTGACGTACACGCTCACCGACGCTGCCGGCAACGAAAGCGGCAAGAGCCCGGCACTGACCGTCACGGTCGACACCATCGTCTCCAGCCCCAGCCTGGTCATCACCAGCATCAACGACAACTACGGCTTGCAGACCGGCACGGTGGCTAAAGGCGGCACCACCGACGACCTCACGCCCACCGTCATCGGCATGCTGGGCGGGGCCACTGCCGGCACCGCGCTGGCCAGCGACGAAAGCTTGGTCGTCTACCGCTCGCCCGACATGACCGGTGCCGTCAGCCAGACCCAGGTTAACAACGCCCCAGGCCAGATTGCCAGTGGCTACAGCAAGCTCACCTACAACGTCATTGACGGTGGCTACGCGGCCAACATCTACCTGCCCACGGCCCCCAACGCCGGCGACATCGTCGAAGTGGTCCGCACCTCCACCTACAGCTTCAGCGTCTACAGCGGCAGCACCCTGCTGACTAAGCCCAAGATGAATGAAAGCGTGTACTACCAGTGGGACGGCAGCAGCTGGGTCAACGCGCTCGTCAAGGTCGGCAACGCCACCGTGACAGTGAACGCCGGCGGGCAGTCCACCTGGACCATTGACGACGCCACCAACACCACGGCCTACAACACCCAGGTCCGCTACCTGGCCCGCGTGGAAGACATAGCCGGCAACATCGGCTCGGCGGTCCTGGAGTACAAGATCGGCCTGCAGGCTGATGCCAACACCGCACCCAATGTGCTGCAAAGCAGCATCAGCAGCCCGCTGGCCGCGCTGTCGGTGTCACAGGTCAGCATCACCGACAACGTGAGCGCCAGCAGCGCCGCCAACAGCAGCGACGTGACTTTCACCTTCACCTTCAACGAGGCGGTGAGCGGCTTCACGGCCGATGACGTGAGCATCAGCGCCGGCACCAAGGGCGCTTTCACCAAGGTGTCTGACACCCAGTACACCCTGGTCGTGACCGCACCGTCCACCGGCAGCGATGCCATCGGCGTGAGCGTGGCCGGCGGCAGTTACACCAGCGTCAGCACCGGCGTGGCCGGGCAGGGCGCAACGGCTACGCAGTACTTCGGTGCAGCGCCTGCGCCCGCAGGCACGGATGTCCTCACGGCTGGCAGCCCTTACCTCACTTATGCAGCGCATTACCAGGTGGGCGACAAGACCTATTTGGTCCAACGCAACAGCACCCAGTGGTTTGCGGCTGGCGGATCGCCGGTGAACTCTGTGACCACGGGCGCCGTGAGCGTGGTGGATTCGGCCACCGGGGCCATCCTGTCCACCAACGTGTCCAGCGACACATTGACCAGCGGTTGGGGCGACAAGACGGCGGGCGTCAGCCTCAGCCCTGACAGCCTGGGCAACTTCTACATCACTGGTGCCCGGAACATCAATGGCGAGATCGCCAACGGCACCCTCACGCTCACGCGTGTGAGTGCCAACGGTGTACCGCAAACGCCCATCAACTACAGCGGCATCACCGGCGTGTACATGACGTCCAACTGGTTGATTGACGACAACACTCTGGCCGTCGTTTACACCAACGGCAGCACCGTGTACTCGCTCAAGGTCAATGCCAACACAGGCGATATCCTGGAAGGGCCGACGGCCCTCATCGGAGGGGTCAGCACCTACAGCAACCTGAACCCGGTCCTGCTGGCTGACGGCAGTGTTGTGCTCACCCTCGAAGGGGCCTTTGACCGCTACGTCAAGCTGATGCACTTTGCGCCAGGCAGTCTCACACCCGTCAGTTTCGATGTGGACTTTGTCTACAGCGCCGGCGACATTCAGACCACCTTGCTCAGCAACGGCAAGCTGGCGGTTCTGGGCAGTGGCGTGGATGCCTTCTCTGGCTACGCGCTCAAACTGATGCTGGTCAATCCGCTGACCCAAAGCGTGGACAACCTGTTCGAGTACCGGATTTCCAACGTGGTGCCAGCGGGCTACACCTACCAATACAGCTACCCGCAAGATGTGGTGCAGCTCAAGGACGGCAGCATCGTCATCGTGGCGACCGCGTCCGTCAATGCCACGGGCAAGTACGGTGTGTTCGCCATGATCGTCAATCCGGACGGCAGCGTGAAAGTGCCCTTCTTCATGGTGGACGAGGCTTCGTACCCAGAAAATCTGGAAAGCTTCAGCCTGCTGGCGCTGGACAACGGCGGTTTCCAGGTCAGCTACCAGGACGAGGTGGCCAACCCCACTTACACCAGTGAGCACAGTCTCAAGGTGATGAACTTTGGCCCCACCGGCACCCTCGTGCAAACCGGCGGTGCCTCCAACGCCACCGACACCTTCACCGGTGGCGACCTGGACGACACCTTCACCGCCAACGGCGGCGCCGACCGCATCCTGGCTGGCGCGGGTAACGACACCGTCATCACCAACAACGACAACCTCACCCAGCTGGGCAACAGCAACACCATGCTGCTGGGCGGCGGCACGGGCATCAACACGCTCACGCTGTCCACCACGGCAGCGGGCACGCTCGACCTGACCAACGCCACCGTGGCGTCCAAGGTGGGCAACTTTGGCGTGTTCAACCTCGGCGGCAGCACCGGCGTGGTCAACACCCTCAAGCTCGACCCTGCCTCTGTGGCTCGCATGGGCCAGCAAGTCACCGACAACGCGGGCACCATGGCCAATGAGGCCAAGATGGTGGTCGTCAACGGCGACGGCGGTGCCACACCCGATGCGCTGCAACTGGTGGGCAGCTGGACGCAAGGCGCCACCGCCAGCGGTGCCAGCCTGGCCGCCAGCTACGGCAGCGCCTGGGGCTTTGTCAACGGCACCAACTACGTGGCCTACAGCTACCAGGGTGCCACCGTGTTCGTGGCCAGCGGCGTGAGCGTGAACAACAACGCCAGCGCCGCAGCCGGCGCAGCCGCCACCGTGACCAATGCCGCCACCGTGGCCAGCCTGTTCGAAGTCGCCTTCAGCGACGCCAACGCCGGCCAGACCTTCAAGGGCGTGGTCGTCACCGGCAACAGCGCAGGTTATGAATGGTTCAACGGCAGCAGCTGGACGGCGCTGCCCACCAGCACCGGCGACTCGGCCGCCGTGTTCCTGGCGGCCGACACCTTGGTGCGCTACAACGGCGCAGCCACTCCTGGTGCGCTGACTGTGCGTCTGGTTGACGACTCCGGCGCCAGCGGCTCGGCCAGCCTGGTCAGTGGCAGCGTGGTCAACGTGACCACCAACGGCGGCAGCACCGCCTACAGCGGCACCACCAGTCAGCTGGTGATCGACACCACGCCGCCGGCCGGCCCTACCATCGACAGCTACGCCGACAACGTGGGCGCCTCGCAACCCACCGCTGCAGACAGCGGCACCACCACCGACGACGCCACGCCCACCTTCACCGGTGCGGCCGAAGCCGGTAGCACCGTCAAGGTTTATACCGGCAATACCCTGCTGGGCACCACCACGGCCAACGCCAGCGGCGTCTGGACCCTCACACCCAGCACGCCGCTGGCGCAAGGCAGCTACCAGGTGCAGGCCACGGCCACCGATGCGGCGGGTAATACAAGTGCGGTTGGCAGCTCCTTTGATCTGACTATCGACAATGCGCCTCCAGCGTTGTCAAGCAGTTCGCCTTTGGATAACGGGCAACTGGTGAACACGGCTAATCTGGTCCTGAAGTTCAATGAGGAAGTGATGTTGGGTGCAGGCGGGACAATCACTCTGAAGGCGCTAGATGGTGCAAACGATGTGATCATCGATGTGGCCTCCGCTGCAGGCCAACTCAGTGTCTCTGGCGACCAGTTGTCCATCAATCCGACACAAGACCTGCAAGCTGGGAAGCAGTACGCAGTTCAAATCAGTTCCAGTGCCATCACTGATCTGGCCGGCAATGCTTACGCTGGAATTGGAAGCTCCGACACCACAACTTTGAACTTCTCTACTTTAGGTTCCGCAAGTAATCTTGGCTCTAGTTTTGATTTGGGTACGGTGTCGGGCGTTCGTCTGAACCTGATCGAGAAACGTGTTTCTTCAACCGGCAAGGTGTACTTCTTCCTCGACGTCAGCGCCAACGGTTTGGCTGGCTCCAACGATACTGTGGATCACAATGTTCTCGATACGCTCTTTAACGCAGGTATTGACACAACTGGACTGTCTACTCCTGCTTTTGGCGTTGATGGAGAGCGGACGGCTATCGTGGGCGGCTATACCTTGGTCTTGCCTACCAAAGAAGAGTTGGTCGCTTTGAGCACTGACACTGCCCTGCCAGGTAACTCATCTTCTTCGGTTCCCACGGGTTGGTCTGGCTCGTCCGCTTATTGGACTTCCACCCAAACGGCATCTGGGGGGCACGTTACGGTGACTATCCTGAATGGAAGTGTTACGAACGACGTTGCAGACTCAAATGCTCGACTTGTGGTCCTGGAAGTAATGTCTGCTCCTGTTGTTGCCCCCATCGTGTTCGACCTGAACCGCGACGGCACCATCTGCTACAGCCAGCAGTTGATGGACGTGAACACCGACGGCCAAATGGACTTCAGCGCCTGGGCCGCCCGCGAGGACGGCGTGCTGGTGTGGAACAAGTTTGGCGATGGTCTGGTGACCGACGTCAGCCAGTACGCCTTCACCCAGTACGGTGGTAACACCGACTTGGAAGGTTTGCGCATGGCCTTTGACAGCAACGGCGACGGTGTCTTCAACGCACAGGACGCGAAGTTTGCCGAGTTCGACGTTTGGCAAGACGCCAACGGCAACGGCGTGAGTGATGTGGGCGAGCTGCGTGATTTGCTCGATTGGGGCATTCAAGAGATCAACCTGGAAAGCGATGGTGTGCAGCGTGAGCCTGCCATCGGCGTGATCGAGGCCGGCCGCACCACGGCCACGGCCTCCGATGGCTCCAGCGTCTTGGTGTCGGATGCAGCGTTCGAATACACAACGTTGACCCAACAGCAGTTGCACGCTTACCAGGTGCTGTGACGTTTCATCTGTCACATCCACTGGCGTGACAGACCGCGAATCTTTGAATCAGAGCGCATGGGCTGAAAAGTCCATGCGCTCGTAGTTTCATTGGATCTGATGTTTTTAATGTTTTAATTGAATTAACTGTTTTATAAGTCTTAAAAATTTTAATTTAAAACTAAGGTTATTTATTAGTCTAAAATTGACAGCATGGATTCATCTGGAAATTGACTGAAGAGGTCTTTTTGGGGTCTTGCACATGCCTTCGAGGCTCATCCAAGGCGGTTTTGTGTGTTCAAGGTGTAAAAAATGCTGGATTTAAATCGCTGTCACTCGATGTGGCGCTGGGCCTGGATTTCGTTGGGGCTTGTTGGTTTTCCTTTGACGGGAGCAGCACAGCACGAGCTTGTCACTGCCCGCCAGGTGGCTGCTGTGCTGCCTGCTGAGGTGGCCAGTGCGCCGTCGCATGGGGTCTTTGAGGGGCTGTTGAGGACCGCGACATCGGTGCACCCGCAGGTTCGCGCAGCCTTGGCGCAAGGCGATGGGGCGAAGCTCGATGTGGATGTGGCCAAGTGGGGCTTTTGGCCCACCTTGTCATTCAACACGCAGCGCACCGATGGCCCGAACACGGCGGCTCAAAAAGGTGCGACTTTCAATGTGCAGCAGCCATTGTGGTCAGGCGGTGCCTTGAGCGCACGCGTGGCTGCTGCTGAAAAGTTGGATCAGGCCAGCGCCGAGCAGGTGAATGTGGTGCGTGGTGATGTGGCTTTGCGTTTGGTGGAGGTCTGGGCCGGTTTGCTGGATGCCGAGGCCAACCGCGTCGTGACCAGCCGCACCTTGGAAGGGCTAAACCGCTACCAAGCCATCATGCAGCGGCGGGTGTCGGCGGGTTTGTCTTCTTCGGTGGAGCTCAGGCTGCTCGCTGTGCGCGTGTCGCGGGCGCAGGCCGATTTGGCGGATGCCGAGTCGGCCATGCAAATGGCGCTGCAGCGCATGGAGCAGCTGGTGGGTGGGCCTTTGCAAACGTCGTTGCCAGCTTTGCGCGTGCCATTGCCTCAAGGCCCTTTGGCGCAGTGGATGAAGATGCAAAGGGCCGAGGTCGCGGCTGAACGTTTGGCGCAACACCCCGCAGTGCGCAGGGCCGAGCTGGATGCCGCGGCGGCCTCGGAGCAACTGAAGGTGCAAAAAGCCGAGCGCTGGCCCAAACTGGTGTTGGCTTATCAGCGTCGCCTGGGTGATGTGACCACCGAGGCCGAGCGCAGTTTGTGGACCCTGGGTCTCAATTACACCCCTGGTGCGGGCCTGGCAAGCATGACGCAGTCGGCTGCGGACAGTGCACGTTTGCAAGCTCGCTTGGAGGCCGTGGACGCGGTGCGCCTGGAAAAGCAGGAGCTGGTCTTGCAGGACTGGACAACTTTGCAGAGGGAATTCGACCGCCAGGCCTCGTTGGTGTCCACGATCGACAGTGCCAGCGAAGTGTTGGCATCTTATGAGCGACTGTATTTTGGTGGCCTTAAAAGCTGGCTGGAGGTGCTCAATTCCTTACAGGAGTTGTCTCAGTCGCAGCTGCGTCTGGCGCAAGCCAGCAATGCCACCACGTTAGCCTACTACCGCTGGCGTCTGCGCAGCGGTGAGCTGCCGACCCACCCAGATTGGATGCGATGACTATGAATGAATTGGCTTGGGAGCAGCTGAGTGCTGCATTGGTGTCTTTGGCGCGCACACAGCGGTTTGCCCTCGACGAAGTGAGGTTGCAGGGGGCTGTGTTGGCAGTCGCGGGTGTAGAGGGCGCTGACGCGGTGGCTTTGTCCCCGGTATTGGCCGAGCAGGTGTGTTTGCAGGCAGGTTGGGTGGGTGCGCGAAGCTTGTCTGCGCCACTGCGCGAGCGTTTGCCCTTGTTGGTCTGCAGCCGCACCCATGGCTGGGGCTTGCTGACACAAGGTCTTATGGGTGACGAATGGTTGCTCGAGCGTGCAGGCCAGCCGGCGGTGCATGTGGGGGCTGGCGATCTGACGTGTGTGCTGCGGGTGTTGCCACCCGAGGCCGGGGCGTCGGGTGGGCCTGCCAGATTTGAAGACCGTTTGTCGCAGGTGCTCAAGTCGTTTCGGGGCCCCATTGCAGAGTCGATCACCGCGTCTTTGATGATCAACTTGTTGGCTGTGGTGGTGTCGTTTTTCTCGATGCAGGTTTATGACAAAGTTATTCCGACCCGCAGCATCGAGACGCTGGTCGCCCTGCTTGGCGGTGTTTTGATCTTGATCGTTTTTGAGTGGGTCATGAAATGGGCCCGGTCCAAGGTGATGGACCGCGCTGTGGTGGGACTGGACAGCCGATTGGGGCGGGACATTTTTGAGCGTTTGCTCTCGGTGCGGCTGGACCAGATGCCTGCTTCCGTTGGTTCTCTGGCTTCGCAGCTCAGAGGCTACGAACAGGTCCGTAACTTTTACACCGCCTCAACTCTGTTCGCTCTGGTGGATGTGCCTGCTGCTGTGATCTTTTTGGTGGTGATTGCGTGGATCGCCTCGCCCTGGGTGGCTTTGGTGCCCTTGGTCATGGCCACATTGGCTTTGGTGATTGGCTTGACTTTTCGCAGTCGGGTGCGTCGCCTGGCTGCCGAGGGCCAGCGCGAGGTGAACATGAAGACCGGCATGTTGGTCGAGACCGTGGAAGGGGCTGAAACCATCAAGGCTACGCACGGGGGCTGGTTCTTCTTGTCCAAATGGATTGATTTGTGCAACAAGACGATCCTCAACGATCTGAAGATGCGTCACACCAATGACAGCTTGCAATACTTCATGGCCAGCATGCAGCAGTTCAGTTTTGTGCTGCTGATTTCTCTGGGTGCCGCGCTGGTGATTGATGGGATGATCACCATGGGTGGTTTGATCGCCTGTTCGATATTGGGCGGGCGTGTCTTGTCGGCCGTGATGATGGTGCCCAGCCTGATGGTGCAGCACGCACACGCCCGTGTGGCGATCGATGGCGTGGAGGGTTTGTACAAGCTGGCGCCTGACACCACAGCGGGTGTTCATCCCTTGACGCCTTCGGTGTTGAATGGTCAATATGTGCTGGAGGATGTGCAGTTTGCCTATGGCAAAGCGCCGCCTGCTGTGAGTGTGAAGCGTTTGACCGTCACACCCGGTGAGCGCATTGGCATTTTGGGCACTGTGGGTTCAGGCAAATCCACGTTGTTGCGTTTGATGGCGGGTTTGTATCGCCCCACCGAGGGGCGTGTTCTGATCGATGGCTTGGACGTGTCGCATGTGGCGCGTGAGACGATGAGCAGGCATGTGGGTTATGTGCAGCAAGACCACCGCTTGTTCGAAGGCACTTTGCGTCAGAACCTGTTGGTGGGTTTGCCCAATCCGGGCGATGACGTGATCAAGGCCGCGATGGCGCAGACCGGCTTGCTTGATTTGGTGGCAGCGCACCCCATGGGCTTGGATTTGCCTATTTTTGAGGGCGGGCGCGGCCTGTCTGGCGGACAAAAACAATTGTTGGTGTTTACCCGTTTGGTGTTGGCGAGCCCCAAGGTCATGTTGCTCGATGAGCCCACGGCCTCCATGGATGCAGGGACCGAAGCCCGTTGTCTGAATGCACTGCGTAACCCGCAACTGGGCGGCAGCACCTTGGTGCTGGTCACGCACAAACCCAGCATGCTGGCTTTGGTGTCGCGCGTTTTGGTGGTGGCGCGTGGCCAGGTCGTGATGGATGGGCCGCGTGATGCGGTGTTGGCGCAGTTGAGTAAAAACACCCAAACCGAGACACCGTCTGCCCGCCAAACGCCGCCTGCCGTGGGCGTTCAGGTTACAGGAGCGCGGGCATGAAAGAGAACATGAAGCAAAGAGCAGATTTTGATACGCCCCACAGTGCATCGGTGCGCCTGACCTTGTGGGTGACGATGGTGGGGCTGGTGGGCTTGACCGTCTGGGCGGGCATGACCGAGATCGATCAGGTCAAACGTGCTCAGGGGCAAGTGATTGCCAGCGACCGCACGCAGATCATTCAGGCGGTCGACGGTGGCGTGCTGCGTGAGTTGTTCGTGCAAGAGGGGCAAGAGGTCAAAGAGGGGCAGTTGCTGGCCAGCTTTGAGAAAACCCGGGTCAAGGCGGCGTTGGACGATACGCAGGGCAAGGTGATGGCCTTGCGCATCACATTGGCCCGTTTGCGTGCCGAGGTGTATGGCCAAAAATTGAGCTTTGACCAACAGATGAAGGCTTACCCGGCCTTGATCGAAAACCAGACCAACCTGTACAACCGCCGCAAGACGGCCTTCACGGAGGACATCCAGGCGCTGCGCAAGGTGCATTCGGTGCTGCTCGAAGAAAGCGAGATGATCAAGAAGCTGGAGTCCACTGGCGATGTGAGTCAGGCGGATATCTTGCGATCACGCCGCCAGATTGCCGACATCGAGGCGCAGATCACGACGCGGCACAACAAGTTTTTTCAGGATGCCCAGGCCGATATGACCAAGGCCCAGGAGGACCTGAATGCCCAGAGCGAGGCGTTGAATGACCGCGCTCAGCTGCTGGAGCAGACTGACCTGAGTGCGCCCAGCAGGGGGTTGGTGAAAAACATTCGTGTGACCACCTTGGGCGGGGTGGTGCGGCCGGGTGACACGGTGATGGAGTTGCTGCCCACCCAAAGTGGGCTGGTGCTGGAGGCCAAGGTGTATCCGGCCGACATTGCTTTTGTGACCGTGGGGCAAGCGGCCAATGTGAAGCTGGATGCGTTTGATGCCAGCATCTATGGTGGCTTCAGGGGCGAGGTGGTTTATGTGAGCCCCGACACCTTGGTCGAAGAAACCCAACGCGGCCCTCAGCCCTATTACCGGGTGCATGTGAAGATCGGTGCCAAGGACTTTGATGGCGAAAAGGCCCAGCGCATGGAGGTTCGCCCCGGCATGACGGCACAGGTGGACCTGGTGGTGGGCCAGCGCTCGATTTTGTCGTATCTGGTCAACCCGGTCAGCAAGGTGCTGACTCAGGCGCTGCGGCCGATTTGAGGGTTCAGGTGTTGGATTCAGGTGCCGGTGGAGCCAAAGCCCCCGGCGCCGCGCTCGCTGCTTCGGCTGAATTCGTTCACCACCTGAAACTGTGGACGCACCACAGGCAAAAACATCATCTGGGCAATGCGTTCACCCGGCTCGATGGTGATGGCTTCGCTGCCAGGCGGGTTGCGGTTCCAGACGCTGATGAAGCACTGGGCGGTGTAGTCGGCATCGATCAGGCCGACGCTGTTGCCCAGCACCAAACCTTTTTTGTGGCCCAGGCCAGAGCGCGGCAGGATCACGGCGCACAGGTCTGGCGAATCCATGTGCAGCGCAATGCCCGACGGGATCAGCACGGCGGCTTGCTGAGGCTCGATGCGCATGGGGGCATCGATGCAGGCAAACAGGTCGATGGCAGCGGCCAGCGGGGTCTGGTACTTGGGCAGGCCCCAGGTGTTCAAGCGGGGGTCAATGATCTTGATTTCGATGGTCGGGTGCATGGCGGCTCAGTGCAGGGTGGGGCCTTTGGGCGATGACAGGAGGGTGTTTTCGTCGCCTACTTCGATCTTGAAAAACCCCGTGCCGCAGCTGCCGCTGCCCACTTCGGCCTCGGTCGGCTCGCGCACAGATTCCACCTTCAGATGCAGGCGCAGCGCAATGCCCGACAGCGGGTGATTGCCGTCCAGCACCACATGCTCGGGGTAGATTTCGGTCACGGTGTAGAGCACGTTGCGCGGTGCATCGGGGTGGCAGCCTTCGGGCAGGGCGGTGCCTTCGATGGTCAGGCCGGGCTCCAGCCCCTCGGGAAAGAGGGCCAGCGGCTCCAGAAACAGCAGGTTTTCGTCGAAGTCGCCAAAGGCGTCTTCGGGCTCCAGGTGCAGGTCGACCTTGGCGCCTTTTTCGTGGCCTTGCAGGGCTTCCTCGATCTTGGGCAGCAGGTCTTGGCCGCCAATGAAAAATTCAACGGGCTCGTCTAGGGTGTCCAGAACTTCGCCCAGCGTGTCTTTGAGTGTCCAGGTCAGTGCGACCACAGAAGGTGTCTTGATTTCCATAGGACAATTGTCGCAGTTTGGCGGCCGGTTTTGAGGCCGCTTGCGCTTTGAATGGGGCCGGTTGAGCCCCGCAACCGGATCGGAACATGCACACAGAACAACCCCTGGCCTTGCTCGGCGGCCTGACCGCCAGCCAATTCATGAAGCGCCACTGGCAGAAAAGGCCTTTGCTGGTGCGCAACGCCATCCCGGGTTTTGTGCCTTGTGTGGGTCGCGCGGACTTGGTGGCGCTGGCGGGGCAGGAGGGCGTGGAGTCGCGGTTGATCGTGGATTCGCCCAAGGGTTGGAAGATGAAGCACGGTCCATTGTCCAAGCGCAGTCTGCCGCCTTTCAGCCAGAAAAAATGGACATTTTTGGTGCAAGGTGTCGACTTGCACCACGACGGCGTGCACGCGCTGATGCAGCAGTTTCGCTTCGTGCCCGATGCGCGGCTGGATGATGTGATGATCAGTTATGCCACCGATGGCGGCGGTGTGGGGCCACACTTTGACAGCTACGACGTGTTTTTGTTGCAGGCCCATGGCCAACGCCGCTGGCGCATTGGTCGCAACAAAGACCTGACCCTGCAAACGGGTGTGCCGCTGAAGATTCTGCAAAACTTCGAGGCTGAAGAAGAGTTTGTGCTCAACCCTGGTGACATGCTGTATTTGCCGCCTAAATACGCCCACGACGGTGTGGCCGAGGGCGAGTGCATGACCTGGTCTATTGGGTTTCGGGCGCCGCAAGAGGGCGAGTTGGCGCGTGAGTTGTTGCTGGGTCTGGCCGACGAGGCTTTTGACGGTGTGGGTGATGCGCTTTACCGAGACCCAAAGCAAGCGGCAGTGTCGTCTCCTGCAGCTGTTCCGCAGTCTTTGGCAGGCTTTGCACGTCAAGTGGTTGATAAAGCGCTTAAAAATCCTGACTTGCTCGACAGTTTATTGGGCGAGTACCTGACCGAGCCGAAAGCCAATGTCTGGTTTGACGGCGCCGAAACCGAGCCCGATCTGTCGGCGGGTGTTCGCTTGGATCGGCGCACCAAAATGATGTACGACGATCGGCATGTGTTCATCAACGGTGAAAGCTTCCGCGTGGCGGGTAAAGATGCTCGCTTTTTGCGTCAATTGGCTGACAAGCGTTGTCTATCTCCGGCTTCTTGCGCCATTTTTAGTGAATCTGCCCGAGAGGCTCTGCTCGATTGGATGTCTGCCGATTGGTTAAAACCCGGTGAGGATTTTCTCGAATAAAAGTACGGTTTGAAGGTTTCGCGTCAGCTTTGTGACTTGCGTTCTGTCGTAGCCTAGGGAAAACGATATAATTTCTGACTGAGAACGAAAGAGCTCGAGTGCTTTTGTCTCGGTCCAAGCAGTCCTCAAATCTGCTTCCGACAATTTCCGGAAATTGTTTTAACTGAATCGCCCCGGGTTTCGTGGAGGCCAGTTGGTTTAAGTTGAGACCTCGGTCTCGTGCTTCCCGGCTAGCTGCCGGTAGTAGTTCACCTCAGCTTCAGCCGGTGGAATATACCCAATCGAGCTCAGCAGTCGGTGGTGGTTGAACCAAGCCACCCATTCCAGGGTTGCCAGTTCCAGTGCCTCCTTGGTTTTCCAGGGTGCACGGCGGTGTATCAATTCGGCCTTGTACAGCCCATTGATCGTCTCGGCCAGCGCGTTGTCGTAGCTGTCGCCACGGCTGCCCACCGATGGCTCTATCCCAGCTTGGGCCAGGCGTTCGGTGTAGAGAATGGAAACATATTGAGACCCCCTGTCCGAGTGATGTATCAATGCATCTGAGCGTTCAGGTTGTCTGTCGAACAAGGCTTGCTCCAGGGCATCCAACACAAAGTCAGTACGCATCGAACTGCTCACCCGCCAGCCCACGATGCGCCGTGCAAACACGTCGATCACAAAGGCCACGTATTGCCAGCCCTGCCAGGTGCTGACATAGGTGAAGTCCGACACCCACAGTTGGTTTGGACGCTCTGCTTTGAACTGGCGATTGACCCGGTCCAGCGGGCATGGCGCGGCTTTGTCCGAGACGGTGGTTTGCACGACCTTGCCCCGGCGAACGCCGTGCAATCCCATGCGCTTCATGAGCCGCTCGACCGTGCAGCGCGCCACCTTGGTTCCTTCACGATTCATCTGGTGCCAGACCTTGTCTGCGCCGTAGACCTGCATATTGGCCTGCCAGACGGCTTGGATTTGCGGGATCAGGGCTTCATCGCGTTTGGTCCGGGCGCAAAGCAGCTCGGGCTTGCGTTGGCGGGCAGCATGGCACCTGTAGCCAGAAGGGGCGATTTGCAGCACGTTGCAAATCGGCTCGACCCCGTAGGCGTGACGGTTTTGATCAACAAAGTCCCTTAAGACTTGAGTCGGCGGTCGAGCTCCGCCTGGGCAAAAAAAGCGCTCGCCAGTTTGAGGATTTCGTTGGCTTTGCGCAGTTCCTTGACTTCGCGTTCGAGGTCTTTGATGCGGGCGCGCTCATCAGAGCTGACGCCATCGCGCATGCCTTCGTCAACCTCGTGCTGGCGAACCCAGTCGTTGAGGGTTTGCGGCACACACCCGATCTTGGGGGCAATGGACTCAATGGTGGCCCAAAGGGATGGGTACTCGCCACGGTGCTCGAGCACCATGCGGACAGCGCGTTCGCGCACTTCGGGTGAAAAACGGTTCGATTTCTTGCTCATGGCTCCATCTTCTCAAAGTGTGGAGCCTCCTCAAAACCCGGGGCGATTCATAACCCCATAAGGAAAATCACCATGAACAAGTCCCTCGTTTTGGCCGCCATCATCGCTGCTGCTGCTCTGTCCGCTTGCGGCAAAAAAGAAGAAGCTGCTGCGCCTGCTGCTCCAGCACCAGCTGTTGAGGCCCCTGCTGCTGCTCCAGCCGCTGACGCTTCTGCTGCACCTGCTGCCGCTCCAGCTGCTGACGCATCTGCTGCCAAGTAATGGTTTGCCGCTTTCCTGGCTTGCGCCAGGAACGCATGAAAAAAACCCCGCCATGCGGGGTTTTTTTATGGGCCGTTGGCACCAGTGATGAGTGTGGGCGCAAGGCCCCCAGTCACCAGTGCGGCGTCGATCAACGCAGTTCGTTGGCCAGCAACTTCAAGATGCGCTCGGCATTGCCGGAGGTTTCAGGTTGGCCATTGGCATTTTGCACACGCACAAGGCTGGCGCTGCCTTTGTCGGTCAGGGTGATGCGGTAACGGGACAAGGCGGCTTCTTCTTTTTTGCTGCTGAACAACCGGCTGAAAAAGCCCGTGTCCTTGTCGGCGGTGGTGCCGGACGTCACATAGCGCACGAAGTAGACGCCTTTGCTGCGGTCACGGTCTTCGACCGTGAAGCCGGTGCGGTCCAGCGCCACGCCGGTACGACGCCAGGCGCGGTCCAGGGTGTCGTTGATCTGGATGGTGGGTTGTCCGTCCAACGTGGTGACGGCTGCGACTTGGGCTGGCATGCTGTCCATGGCCGCCGTCTTGGCGGCTTCGGGTGACGCTCCCAGTTTCACCATCAGGCGGCGCAGGAACTCGATTTCCAGTTCGGCATCGCTGGCACGGGGCTGCCAGACGGTTTGTTCTTTTTGGGCGCTGGTGTAGTTTTCGACCATGCCGCGGTGGGTGATGTAAATCTCGACGCCGCCTTGTGCATTGCGCTCTACACGGGTGCGGAACTTGTCGCGCTCACCCGAGGAATACAAGGAGTCGAGCACTTTGCCCAAAGTTCGGCGGATGATGTCTTGCGGGATTTTGGCGCGGTTTTCCGCCCAATCGGTTTCCATGATGCCCACGTCAGGTGAGTCGGTGACCAGGGTGAAACCGTTGCTGGTCCAGAACTCTTTCAAAGGCTCCCAGACTTTGTCGGCGGGGCGTGCCACCACCAGCCAGCGCTGGTTGCCTTGGCGCTCCATGCGCACATCGCCCAAATTGTTGGCTGCAGTGCCAGCATCGGCAACGCGGGCACCGGCGCTCTGGAAGCCGGACGCCGTGGCCGAATTGCTCTCGATGGCGTAACGGGAATCGCGGCGCAGCTGGCTCAGGTCGGGCGGGATCTCGAGTGTTGGCGCCTTGGCCGCACTTTTGTAGTCAATCTTGTCTTCTTCCAGAACAGAGCAGCCACTGGCCAAAATCACCAAGGCCGCGGCCACCGCGGTGCGCTGGACGGTTTGGCAAGACGTAGAGCGAAGGGACAATTTCACAAGCAATCCTTAGGTGAAAATCAAATCAGGCCACTGGCCTTGAGCGCGGCCTCGACGACAGGTTGTTGCGACTCGGACAACTCGGTCATGGGCAAGCGCAAGGCTGGACCGCAAAGGCCCATGCGGTTCATGGCCCACTTCACGGGGATCGGGTTGGCTTCGACAAACAGGTTCTTGTGCACGGGCATCAGCTGGAACTGGATGCGCATGGCTTCTTTCACATCGCCGCGCAAGGCAGCCATGCACAACTCGTGCATCAGGCGCGGAGCCACGTTGGCGGTCACGCTCACGTTGCCAGCGCCGCCGCACAGCATCAGTGCCACGGCGGTCGGGTCATCGCCGGAGTAAACGGCAAACTCTTTGGGCAGATCGCGGATCAGCCATTGTGCGCGTTCGATGTTGCCGGTGGCTTCCTTGATGCCGACGATGCCGGGCACTTGCGCCAAGCGCAGCACAGTGTCGTGCTGCATATCGGCCACCGAGCGTCCGGGCACGTTGTACAAAATCACGGGCAAGTCGGGCGTGGCCTCGGCAATGGCGCGAAAGTGCCGGTATTGGCCTTCTTGGGTGGGCTTGTTGTAGTAGGGCACCACCTGCAGCTGGCAGTCGGCCCCGACTTTCTTCGCGAACTTGGCCAGTTCAATGGCTTCGGCCGTGGAGTTGGCACCGCAACCGGCCATGATCGGCACACGGCCAGCGGCTTGTTCGACCGAGACCCGGATGATTTCGCAATGCTCATCGACCGTGACCGTGGGCGATTCGCCCGTGGTGCCGACCACACCAATGCAATCGGTGCCCTCGGCCACATGCCAGTCGATCAGTTTTCGCAAAGTGGGGTAGTCCACTTTGCCGTCTTCGAGCATGGGGGTGATCAGGGCAGGAATGCTGCCACGGATGGGGCGAAATTCGGTGGTCATGTCAGGTGTTTCTGAACTGAAAAAACCCATTCTAACGAGTGCAGGCCGCTTTGATGAGCTCCGGTGCAGTGGAATTTCGCCCGCAAGGCGGGGTAAACCCGGGTTGTGGTCAAGGGGCGCGCAAAGGCCAGCGTTGCACTGTGCCTGACGTCACAGGCCGTACCGCTGCGATGCGTTGCACGAATCGATCTGGTGAGCTCTCGAAGCCATCTTCGTAAGCCACTGTGTGCAGGCCATCGCTTGCCTGGAGCAGCTCGCCTGCTTGCAGCAAAAAATCAGGCCGGGACGGTTTGCCCACGCTTTCGTTGCCAGTGGCAAAGGTTTCGTAAATCAGCACACCACCCGGTGACACGCTGCGCACGATGACGGGCAGCAACGGACGCCAGAGGTAATTTGTGACCACCACGCAGCCGAAGGTTTGCCCAGCGAAGGGCCAGGGGCCGTTTTCAATGTCGGCGCAGGTGACGGGGCCAAAAGCCTGTGCCAAAGCCAGGGCGTCAGGGTTCCGGTCCACGCCCTGCACTTGGTGGCCCTGCGCTGCCAGCCAGCGCATGTGGCGTCCAGCGCCGCAAGCCACATCGAGGACGCGGCTGCCCGGTGCGATCAAATGGGCCCAGCGTTGCAGCCAGGCAGAAGGGTTTTCGGTGCCGTGCATGGATTCAGTTCCGTCAAGTCAAAAGCAAGACCACAGCTGTTCGGACAGCATGATGACCACGTCGGGTTTGGCATAAAGCCAGAACGTCAGACCCAGCACAGCGATCACCGACAACAGGGTTTTGGTCCGGGTGGTCATGCTGCTTGGGGCGCGTGGCGGTGGATCGGGCTTTCGCGCACGGGCAGGTTCACCAGCGCGGCAAAAACGCCCAACGCAATGGCCAGGTACCAAACAACGTCGTAGCTGCCTGTTTTGTCGTACAGATAGCCACCCAGCCACACGCCCATGAATGAGCCGATCTGGTGGCTGAAAAAGATGAAGCCGCTGAGCATGGACAAGTGCGCGACGCCAAAAATCTGTGCCACGGCCGCGTTGGTGGGCGGCACGGTGGACAGCCACAGCAGGCCCATCACGGCCGAGAAGATGTAGACGCTCATCGGGGTCAAGGGTGCCAGCAGGAACAACACGATGGCCACCGAGCGGGCGGCGTAAATGAAGGCCAGGATCTTTTTCTTGGCCATTTTCTGGCCCAAAGTGCCTGCGATGTAAGTGCCAAAGACGTTGAAGAGGCCAATGAGCGCCAAGGCGTAGCTCGCCACCTGGGGCGCCAGCCCGTGGTCTTTTAGGTAGCTGGGCATGTGCACGCCAATGAACACCACCTGAAAGCCGCACACAAAATAACCCGCCATCAGCAGCTGAAAACTAGGGTATTTGAAGGCTTCTTTCAAAGCCTGAGCAATCGTCTGGTCACGCTTGACCTGGCCCGGCGTGTTCAAGGCAGGTTCGCGCAGGCCCCAAGCCAGGGGAATGATCAGCATCGCCGCCGCTGCCAGGATGACCAGCGCGGTTTGCCAGCCCATCTGGCTGATCAAAAGGCCTTCAACGGGCACCATCAAAAACTGGCCAAAACTGCCGGCCGCCGCCGCCACGCCCATGGCCCAGGAGCGGCGCTCGGCGGGCACGTTGCGGCCAATCACGCCATAAATCACGGCGTAAGTGGTGCCTGCCTGGGCCGTGCCGATGATCACGCCGGTGAACAGCGCAAACACCCAGGGGTCTGTCGACCAGGCCATGCCCAAAAGGCCCACGCCATAAATCAAAGCCCCGATGGCAATGACACGAAATGCGCCAAAACGGTCCGCCACCATACCCGCAAAAATGCCCATGAAGCCCCAGGCCAAATTCTGGATGGCCATGGCAAAAGCGAATTCCTGGCGACCCCAGCCTTGGGCTTGGGTGATGGGCTGCAGCCACAAGCCAAAGCCGTGACGGATGCCCATGGACAGGGTGACGATGGCCGCGCCGCAGGCCAGCACTTGGAACAGGGAAAGGGGTTTGTGTTGCATCCCCTGACTTTAACCAATGCGGGCACCGTGCGTTGTCCCGCAGATGCGGCGCCGCCGCAGACTTCTGTCTGCATGCGCCAGTTGTCTGAAACCACTGGTTTTGCATCCAGTGGGTCGACATAAATCCCACTACAATCCGCCACCATGGCCACCCAATCAACTGTCAAAACCTCCAACGCCTCGAGTGAATATTCCGAGGGCTCGATCCGCGTTCTCAAGGGCCTGGAGCCCGTCAAGCAACGCCCGGGCATGTATACCCGCACCGACAACCCCCTGCACATCATTCAGGAAGTGCTGGACAACGCTGCCGACGAGGCGCTGGCGGGTTACGGCAAAAAAATCAAAGTTGTCCTGCACACCGACGGCTCGGTCAGCATCGAAGACGATGGCCGGGGCATTCCCTTTGGCCTGCACCCCGAAGAAAAAGCGCCTGTCATCGAGCTGGTCTTTACCCGCCTGCACGCGGGCGGCAAGTTCGACAAGGGCAAGGGCGGGGCTTACAGCTTCTCGGGCGGTTTGCACGGCGTGGGCGTGTCGGTGACCAACGCGCTGTCCAAACGCCTGGAGGCCACGAGCTACCGCGAAGGCCAAGTGGCGACGTTGGTGTTTTCGGGCGGCGACGTGACCGAGCCGCTGGTCGCCCGCCCCGCAGGCGAGGGCGACCGCAAACAGGGCACCACCGTGCGCGCCTGGCCTGACGCCAAGTATTTCGAATCCAGCGCCCTGCCCATGAACGAGCTGACGCACCTGCTGCGCAGCAAGGCCGTCCTCATGCCGGGCGTGACGGTGACCTTGGTGAACGAGAAAACCAAGGAAACCCAGCAGTGGCAATACAAAGCCGGTCTGCGCGATTACCTGACGCAAACCCTGAACGGCGACCCGGTGATCCCCTTGTTTGAAGGCGAAGGTTTTGCCGACGGCAACAGCGAAAGCTTTGCCGACGGCGAGGGCGCATCGTGGGCTGTGGCCTTCACCGAAGACGGTGCGCCTGTGCGCGAGAGCTACGTGAATTTGATCCCCACCAGCGCAGGCGGCACGCACGACAGCGGCTTGCGCGATGGCCTGTTCACCGCCGTCAAAAGCTTCATCGAGCTGCATGGTTTGCTGCCCAAAGGCGTCAAGCTCATGCCCGAAGACGTGTTCGCCCGCGCCAGCTATGTGCTGAGCGCCAAGGTGCTGGACCCGCAGTTTCAGGGCCAGATCAAGGAACGCCTGAACTCGCGCGACGCGGTGCGGCTGGTGTCCAGCTTTGTGCGCCCGGCGCTCGAGCTCTGGCTGAACGAGCATGTGGACTACGGCAAAAAGCTGGCGGAGCTGGCCATCAAGGCCGCGCAAACCCGCCAGAAGGCCGGTCAAAAAGTCGAAAAGCGCAAGAGTTCGGGTGTGGCCGTGCTGCCCGGCAAGCTGACCGATTGCGAAAGTCGCGACATTGCCGACAACGAGGTCTTTCTGGTCGAGGGCGACTCGGCGGGCGGCAGCGCCAAGATGGGCCGCAACAAGGAAACCCAAGCCATCTTGCCCCTGCGCGGCAAGGTGCTCAACACCTGGGAAGTGGACCGCGACCGCCTGTTTGCCAACAACGAAATCCACGACATTTCGGTGGCCATTGGCGTGGACCCGCACGGGCCTCAAGATAACCCCGACATGAGCAACCTGCGCTACGGCAAGGTCTGCATCTTGAGCGATGCGGACGTGGACGGCTCGCACATTCAGGTGCTGCTGCTCACTTTGTTTTTCCGCCACTTCCCCAAGCTGATCGAAGCGGGCCACCTGTATGTGGCGCGCCCCCCGCTGTTCCGCGTGGATGCGCCTGCACGCGGCAAAAAGCCCGCCTCCAAAGCCTACGCGCTCGACGAGGGCGAACTCACCGCCATCATCGACAAGCTGCGCAAAGACGGGGTGAAAGAAGGCGCTTGGAGCATCAGCCGCTTCAAGGGCCTGGGCGAGATGAGCGCCGAGCAGCTGTGGGACACCACGCTCAACCCCGACACCCGCCGCCTGCTGCCGATCGAGCTGGGCCCGCTGGACAACGCGGGCACCGAAAACCTGATGACCCAGCTCATGGGCAAAGGCGAAGCCGCCGCCCGCCGTGAGCTGATGGAACTGCATGGCGACAGCATCGAAATCGATGTGTGATGTTGGCCGTCACCGCACGCTTTGTCCCTGTCATCGCGAGGCACGAAGCGATCCATGGATGGCCACGCCGCGCTCACCATGACAGTTATCTTCATTGAATTGCCCCATGACCACTGACCTGTTAACCCCCGAACCCACCGCCGCTCCCGAAGGCGACCACCTGGGCGCTTACGCCCAGCGTGCTTATCTGGAATACGCGCTGTCCGTCGTCAAAGGCCGCGCCTTGCCCGATGTGTGTGATGGCCAAAAGCCGGTGCAGCGGCGCATTTTGTATTCGATGGACCGCATGGGTTTGTCGTACAGCGGCCCGAACAACAACACCGCCGCCAAGCCCGTCAAAAGCGCCCGTGTGGTGGGCGATGTGCTGGGCCGCTACCACCCGCACGGCGACACGGCGGCGTATGACGCGCTGGTGCGCATGGCGCAGGATTTTTCGCAGCGCTACCCGCTCATCGACGGCCAAGGCAACTTTGGCAGCCGTGACGGCGATGGTGCAGCCGCCATGCGTTACACCGAAGCGCGGCTGTCGCGTATCACCAGCTTGCTGCTCGATGAGATCGACATGGGCACGGTGGACTTCATTCCCAACTACGACGGCTCGACCGAAGAGCCGCGCCAACTGCCCGCCCGTTTGCCCTTCACCTTGCTCAACGGTGCGAGCGGTATTGCCGTGGGCCTGGCCACCGAGATCCCCAGCCACAACCTGCGCGAAGTGGCCGACGCCTGCGTGGCCCTGATCAAAAACGAGAAGCTCAGCGACAGCGAACTGATGGCCATCATTCCCGGCCCGGACTACCCCGGTGGCGGCCAGATCATCAGCCCGGCCAGCGACATTGCCGACGCTTACCGCACCGGGCGCGGCAGCCTCAAAGTGCGTGCCCGCTGGAAGATCGAAGACCTGGCCCGTGGCCAGTGGCAGTTGGTGGTGACCGAGTTGCCGCAGGGCGTGAGCTCGCAGCGCGTGCTCGAAGAGATCGAAGAACTGACCAACCCCAAAGTTAAGGCCGGTAAAAAAGCGCTCAGCACCGACCAGCTGCAGCTCAAAGCCAGCATGCTCGCCGTGCTGGATGTGGTGCGTGACGAGTCGAGCAAAGACGCCGCCGTGCGCCTGGTGTTCGAGCCCAAGACCAGCCGCATTGAACAGCAGGAACTCATCATCGCCTTGCTGGCCCACACCAGCCTCGAAACGTCTGCGCCGATCAACATGACCTCAGTGGGCATCGACGGCAAACCGGTCCAGAAGTCGCTGCGCCAGATGCTGCTGGAGTGGATCAGCTTCCGCCAGACCACCATCACCCGCCGCAGCCAGCACCGCCTGAACAAGGTGCTCGACCGCATCCACATTCTGGAAGGCCGTCAGCTGGTGCTGCTCAACATCGACGAAGTGATCCGCATCATCCGCCACAGCGACGAGCCCAAGCCTGCACTGATCGAAGCCTTCAAACTCACGGACCGCCAGGCCGAGGACATCCTGGAGATTCGCCTGCGCCAACTGGCCCGTCTGGAGGCCATCAAGATCGAACAGGAGCTCTCCGAGCTGCGTGAAGAGCAGGGCAAGCTCGAAGAGATTCTGGGCAGCCCCGCCGCGCTGCGCCGCTTGATGATCAAAGAGATCGAAGCCGACGCCAAGACCTTTGCCGATCCGCGCCGCACGCTGATCCAGGAAGAGAAAAAAGCCGTGGCCGAAGTCAAGGTGGTGGACGAGCCCGTGACGGTGGTCGTGTCGGAAAAAGGCTGGGTGCGCGCCCGCACCGGTCACGGCCACGACGCCACCAGCTTCGCCTTCAAGGCGGGCGATGGTTTGTATGGCACTTTTGAATGCCGCACGGTGGACCAGCTCATCATCTTTGGCACGGCCAAGAACGGATCGGGCCGCATCTACAGCGTGCCCGTGGCCACACTGCCCGGTGCACGCGGCGACGGTCAACCCATCACCACGCTCATCGACCTGGAAACCGGCACGCAACCCGCCCATTATTTTGCAGGCCCCGCCCATGCCACCCTGCTGCTCAGCGGCTCGGGCGGCTATGGCTTCATGGCCTCGGTCGAGAACATGATTTCGCGCAACAAGGCGGGCAAGGCCTTCATCAGCCTGGGCGAGGGCGAAACCGTCTGCGCCCCGAGCCATGTGAGTGGCAGCAGCGCTACGGTGCCTGCTGACAAGCAGCCCATGCCCGCAGCCACCAGCGTCTGCTGCGCCAGCACGGGCGGCCGCGTGCTGACCTTTGAGATCAGCGAACTCAAGACCATGGAAAAAGGTGGTCGAGGCCTGATGCTCATCGACCTCGAAGCCAAAGACAGCCTAGCCGGAGCTGCGGCTTACACCCGCAGCGTCAAGATCGCGGGCATTGGTCGGGGCGGCAAAGAGCGCGAAGAAACGCTCGAAATCCGCAGCCTGAACAACGCCAAAACCGCCCGCGCCAAAAAAGGCAAAGTGGCGGATTTGGGCTTCAAGCCGAATCGCGTGACGCGGGTGGAGTGATCAGGGCAAATTGGTGTTTTTTTAAGCACGCCCCGCCAGCCCTTGCCGGGCGTGGCTTTGGCGGCTTGTCCAAGCACTTATCCACAGCTTTGGGCACGGGGTTTGGGGACAGTTGGGGATGCGGGTCAGCCCGAAAACAAGGCCAACCATTCACTTTTGAAGTGAATGCCCAACCTCGCCACACCCCAAAACGGCATCGGCAAGCCGGAGGACCCCGGCAGCTTCAGTTGCCGCTGAGTGCGGCTGGCATCGGGTGCAAGTCCAGCCGCTGGCCGGCTTTGAGGATTTGGCTGGGCACGTCGTGGCCGATCAAGGCAGGAAGACGGCTGGCAGCGGCCAGCAGGCGCGTCAGGTCCACGCCGGTGTTGTAGCCCATCAGGTTCAGTGCGTGGACGATTTCTTCGGTGCAGACATTGCCCGAAGCCCCCGGCGCATAGGGGCAGCCACCGATGCCGCCGAAGGAGGCGTCAAAGCGGTCGGCCCCGGCATCCATGGCGGCCAGCACATTGGCCAGACCCATGCCGCGGGTGTTGTGGAAATGCAGCGTCAGCTCGGTGTCGGGCCAGCGTTCGCGGAAAGCCTGGGTGAGCTGCGTCACTTGTGTGGGGTAGGCCATGCCGGTGGTGTCGCACAGCGTCACCCCATGTGCGCCGAGCTCCTGCACATAGCGCTGGCACCAGTCCAGCACACCCTTTATCGGTACATCGCCTTCCATCGGGCACCCAAAAGCACACGACAGTGACACGTTGATGGCCACGCCCGTCCCCTGCACAGCCCGCGTCACCTCGGCCAAGCCGGCAAATGAGGTGTCACGCGTCATGCGCAGATTCGACAGGTTGTGGCTCTCGCTGGCCGACATGACCAGATTGAGCTCGTCGGCGCGCGACTCCACGGCCCGTTCGGCACCGCGCACATTGGGCACCAGTGCGCTGTACACCACACCCGGCTGGCGGCGGATTTCGCGCAGCACCTGCTCGGCGTCGCGCAGGGCAGGAATCGCCTTGGGCGACACAAAAGCGGTCACCTCGATTTTGGACAGCCCTGCTTCAGACAGGGCGTCCACCAAGGCAATCTTGTCTTCGGTGGGTACAAAGGCAGACTCGGCCTGCAGGCCATCGCGTGTCCCAACTTCCTGCAGATGGATGCGGCGGCCTGCGCCTTGCCAGACGTTGTCGTTCATGTTCATGCCACCACTTTCTTGTTGCGCAATTCGCCAATCTGGTCAGCACTCATGCCCAGCTCGGCCAGCACCGCATCGGTGTCGTCACCCAGCTTGGGCGCCGAGCTGCGCACCCGGCCAGGGGTGCCCATGAGCTTGGGCACGATGCCGGGCACTTCGATCTCATGGCCGTCACGCGTTTGTTGCTTCAGGATCATGTCGCGGGCGCGGTAGTGCGGGTCTTCCACGATGTCCTTGGCGGTGTAAACACGGCCGGCTGGCACGCTGGCCTGGGCCAGCGCCGCCAGCACGTCGGTCACGCTGCGGCTTTGCGTCCAGGCTTCGATGGCCGCGTCGAGTTCTTGCACGCGCTCCACGCGGCCGGCGTTGTTGACCAGCGCCGGATCGTTGCCCAGGTCTTCGCGCGCAATCACCTGCATCAGCCGCTTGAAAATGCTGTCGCCATTGCCGGCGATCAGCACCACACCGTCGGCACAGCTGTAGGCGTTGGAGGGCGCAATGCCCGGCAGCGCCGAGCCTGCCGGTTCGCGGATGGCGCCGAAGGCGCTGTATTCGGGCACCAGGCTTTCCATGGCATTGAAGACGGCTTCATTGAGCGCCACGTCGATCACTTGACCCTGGCCGCCATTGACTTTGCGGTGGTAGAGGGCCATCAGTACACCGATCGTGCCATGCAGCGCGGCCAGCGTGTCGCCAATGGAAATGCCGCAACGCACCGGGATGCGGTCCGGCTCACCGGTCAGGTGACGCAAGCCGCCCATGGCCTCGCCGATGGCGCCAAAGCCCGGCAGATCGCGGTAGGGCCCGGTCTGGCCATAACCCGAGATGCGCAGCATCACCAGGCCGGGGTTCGTCTTGGAAAGGGTTTCGTAGTCCATGCCCCAGTTTTCAAGCGTGCCAGGACGGAAGTTTTCGATCAACACATCGGCCTGCGCGATCAGCTGGCGGGCAATGTCCTGCCCTTCGGGGTTCCGCAAGTCCAATGCAATCGAGCGCTTGTTGCGCGACTGCACCTGCCACCAGACGGACGTACCGTCCTGCAGCATGCGCCAGTTGCGCAATGGATCGCCTGCACCGGGCGGCTCGATCTTGATCACATCGGCGCCGAAATCACCCAGCGTCTTGGCGGCAAAGGGGCCGGCGATCAGCTGGCCCATCTCCACCACCCGCAGGCCCTTGAGTGCACCTGGCGTCAGTTGCGGCATGTTCATCACGGCATTCCTTAGTCAATGGTCGCGCCAGATTCCTTGACGATCTTGGCCCAGCGTGGCAGGTCGTCACGCACCAGCTGCGCAAACTGCTCAGGCGTGGACTTGAAGGGCTCACAGCCGACACCGGCCAGACGCTCCTGAACGTCCTTCGATTCGAGTGCTTTGGCGATCTCGGCGTTGAGCTGGCTGACGATGGCCTTGGGTGTACCGGCAGGGGCAAACATGCCGTACCAAGGCGTGGCCCCAAAGCCCTTGATCGTCTCGCCAATCGTGGGTGCATCAGGCAGGGCAGGCAGGCGTTTGGGGTTGACCACACCCAGCACCTTGACTTTGCCCGAGCGGATGAAGGCGATCGACGACGGCAAGCTCTGCACCGACACTTGGACCTGACCTGACACCAGATCGGTCACAGCCGCTGAGGCGCCCTTGTAGGGCACATGCATCATGTTGATGCCGGTGGTCTTGCCCAGCATTTCGCCAATCAGGTGGTTCAGGGTGCCGTTGCCGGCAGAGCCAATGTTGATTTTGCCAGGCTGTTGCTTGGCCAGCGAGATCAGCTCGGCCGTGTTTTTGGCGGGAAATGCAGGGTTGGCGACCAACACATACCCGGCGGTGGCCACAGTGCCAACAGGCTCGAAGTCCTTGACCGGGTCAAAGCCCGTGTTCTTGTACAGCGAAGGGTTGATGACCATGGAGCTGTCGGCCGTGATGAACAGCGTGTAGCCATCCGCACGGGCTCGCGCAGCGGCCACCGTCCCCACATTTCCGCCAGCCCCTGTGCGGTTATCCACCACAAAGGACTGCCCGGTCTGTTCGCTCAGCTTCTGTGCGATCACCCGAGCGATCGTGTCGTTGGCACCACCGGCCGCATGGGGCACGATGATGGTGACGGGCTTGGCGGGGAATTTGTCTTGTGCCAGCAAGGGCGCGGCAACAGCCAGTGCCAAGCTCAGGGCCAGAAGGTTTCGGCGTTGTGGGAACATGGTGGGTCTCCTTGTTAAAAAAACAGTCATGGAATTCAGGCAAAAAGCCAGGGGGTGTTTTGGCGCTGACGCGCTTCGTAGGCACGGATAAGGTCGGCCTGTTTCAGGGTGATGCCGATCTCATCCAGCCCCTCAAGCAGGCGGTGCTTGCGCGAAGCGTCTACTGCGAACGGCATCGACAGGCCGGTGGATGTCTGGATCGTTTGCGAATGCAGGTCGACTGTCATGGTGTAGCCGGGGTGGTGCACCACTTCCTTGAACAGTTGCGTGATCAGCGTGTGGGACAGCACGATGGGCAGGAGGCCGTTCTTGAAACAGTTGTTGAAGAAGATGTCGGCAAAGCTGGGCGCGAGCAGCACCCGGATGCCGAAGTCGTTCAGTGCCCACACGGCGTGTTCGCGGCTGGAGCCGCAGCCAAAGTTCTCGCGCGCCAGCAGGATCTGCGCACCGGCATAACGCGGCTGGTTCAGCGCAAAGGCCATGTTGCGCGGGCGTTGTGACGCGTCCTGTCCTGGCTCGCCGCGGTCCAGATAGCGCCATTCGTCAAACAGGTTGTCGCCAAACCCGGTGCGGCTGATCGACTTCATGAACTGTTTGGGAATCAGCGCATCGGTGTCCACGTTGGCGCGGTCCACCGGCACCACCAGCGATTGCAGTCGGTTGAACGGTTTCATGCGGTCTCCTCCAGGGCTTCGAGTTCTTCGACGCGGGCCAAACGGCCGGCAATCGCAGCGGCGGCGGCCAGCGCCGGGCTGAGCAGGTGGCTGCGCCCGCCGGGGCCCTGCCGGCCTTCAAAGTTGCGGTTGCTGGTGGACGCGCAGCGCTCGCCCGGCGAGAGGCGGTCGTCGTTCATGCCCAGACACATCGAGCAGCCGGGCTCACGCCACTGCAGGCCTGCCTCGGTGAAGATTTTGTCCAATCCTTCGGCCTCGGCTTGCGCCTTGACCAAACCAGAGCCGGGCACCACCAGGGCCTGCACCACGTTAGCAGCTACGCGGCGGCCCTTGACCACGGCGGCAGCGGCACGCAGGTCCTCGATGCGGGCGTTGGTGCAGGAGCCGATGAAGACTTTGTCGATGGCGATGTCGCGCATGTGTGTGCCCGCTTGCAGGCCCATGTAGTCGAGGGCGGCCAACATGCTGGCACGGCGCACGGCATCGGGCTCGGCGGCCGGATCGGGAACACGCCCGTCGATGCCCACCACCATATCGGGCGAGGTGCCCCAGGTCACCATCGGCTCAAGCGTGCTGGCGTCGATGGTCAACTCGCGGTCAAAGGCGGCTCCTCATCGCTCACCAGCGTGCGCCAGGCGGCCACCGCAGCTTCCCATTGGCTGCCCTGCGGTGCTTGCGGACGGCCACGCAGGAAGTCGATGGTCTTGTTGTCCACGCCCACCAATCCGACGCGCGCGCCTGCTTCGATGGCCATGTTGCACAGCGTCATGCGGCCCTCCATGCTGAGATCGCGTACCGTGCTGCCGGAAAATTCGATGGCATAGCCTGTGGCACCCGCCGTGCCCAGCACGCCAATGACGTGCAGCACCAGATCCTTGGCTGTGAGCCCCGCTGCCAGTGGCCCCTCCACACAGACCCGCATGCGCTGCATGGGACGGATCGCCAGGCACTGCGTCGCCAACACGTGTTCCACATCGGAGGTGCCCACCCCAAAGGCCAGCGCACCAAAGGCACCATGGGTGCTGGTGTGCGAATCACCGGCCACCAACGTCATGCCTGGCAGCGTGGCCCCCTGCTCGGGGCCGACCACATGGATGATGCCCTGCGTTTTCTGGCCCAGGCCATGGAAGGTGATGCCAAACTCCTGACAGTTCAGACCGAGTTGCCGCACTTGGGCTCTCGAGAGCGGGTCTTCGATGGCGTCTACCGATGTGCGTTGGGCCGCCGTCGTGGGGACGTTGTGGTCAGCCACGGCGATCATCGTGGAGGGTCGCCATGGCTGGCGGTTTGACAGGCGCAAGCCCTCGAAGGCTTGCGGGCTGGTGACTTCGTAGACGAGGTGCCGATCCACATAAATCAGGCATTCACCGTCAGGAGTCTCGTCAATCAGGTGGCTTTGCCAGAGCTTGTCGAACAGGGTTTGTGGGTGAGCGCTGGGGTGCATTGCAGTGGGCCATGGATCAATCTGGCTCGCAGTGTAGGAACAAGCGCACACCTGTTGAATGACCAAGGCGACAAATGAGCTTTCGCGGATGGCGAAAGCAAGCAGCCCTCAGCGGGCGTCTGGCGAAACCAGATGATCGAGCAGGCCACGCACCGGCCGCGCCAGTGCCGACAGGTCTCTGACGCCCAGCAACAGTTCTCGTGCAACCCAATCGTCACTCAATTCAATCAGGCGCAGACCCAAAGCCTTCACCAGCGGCTGCGCCGCAGCAGACGGCAAGACGGCAATCCCCAAACCCGCGGCCACCATTTGGCACATGGCGTCAAAACTGCGGACATGGATGCGGATGCGCAGGGGTCTGCCCAGCTGTCCACTTTCGAGTGAAAGCCGCTGCGCCAGCGATGTGGCTTGCGTGAGGCTCACAAAATCGAAGTCCACGGCTTCTGTGAAAGCCACTTTTTTGCGTCGCGCCAAGTGGTGGCCATGGGGCACCACCAGCACCAGACGGTCATGGCGATAGCGTTGCGTCTGCAAGCCCAGGGTGGGTGTGCGGTCCGCAAAAATGCCCACATCGGCTCGGCCGTCCAGCACCGCCATGACCACCTCGTGGCTGTCGGCCTCATTGAGTTCGATGCGGATGCCGGGTTGAAGTTGTGCAAACGCGGCCAGGTCTTGGGGAAGGAATTGGGTGATGGCCGATGTATTGGCCCACAGGCGAACCACCCCCATCAGACCTTTGGCATGGTCGGAAAGATCGGCATTCATCTGGTCCACATCGCCCAGAATGCGCTGCACATGCCGCTGCAGGGCCTGGCCTGCCGAGGTCAGCTTGACGCCGCGTGAATGCCGCTCCAACAAGACCACGCCGAAGGCGGTTTCGAGATCGGAAATGCGCTTGCTGGCGGCCCCGACAGCCAGCATGGCCAATTCAGCGCCTTGGCTGATGCTGCCCGTGCGGGCCACCAGGTTAAAGAGCGACAGGGACACGAGATCGATGCGGTGCAGGTTCATCAGAAACCTCCATCAGATGTTGATGTCATGCGGATCCCGTCGAGACAATTGGCTGAAACGCTCAGCCTTGCGCGCCCATCAGGTAGTCCACCTTGCCCACCTCCACACCGTTGTGGCGCAGGATGGTGTAGGCCGTGGTGATGTGGAAGTACATGTTGGGCAGCATCCAGCCCGTCAGGTAGTCCTGCCCTTTGAGCGTGCGGGTTTTGCCCGGGCCAGCGGGGAAGGTGATTTCTTTGTCTTCGGTGCCGTCCAATGCTGCGGCTGGCACAGTCGCGATGTAGGCGAGTGTTTTCTGGATGCGCTCTTGCAGCTGGGCCAGTGTGGTTTCGGTGTCGTCGAACTTGGGGGCTTCAATGCCGCTCAAGCGGGCCACGCCGTTTTTCACCGCATCGCAAGCGATCAGCACCTGGCGGGTGAAGGGGAACATGTCGGGTGCGAGGCGGTAGGTGGTCAGCGCCGTGGGGTCGATTTTTTTGGCGTCAACGAATTGCTCAGCTTTGCTCAGGATGTGGCTCAAGTTGCTCAGCATGCGGGTGCACACGGGCAAGCTGGCGCTGGACATGGAAAGGGTCATCAAAGTCTCCTTGGGGGTTGAACGTTCAGGCGTTGGCCACAGGCAAGGCCTGGACCGCCTCGCCAATGGCGTAAAAGTGGCCGCCTGCCACATGGTGCAGGCTGCGCAATTCGGGCGCGGCATCTTCGAAGTGCCAGCGGCCCTGACTGAAGACGCGTTCATCGGCCCAGGCGCCAATGACCTCGGCCAGGATCAAATCGTGTGGCCCTGCCACGTAGGCGGTTGCGGGCAGCACGCGGCAGGCCATGTGTGCGATGCAGCCATCGACCAGCGGCACGCCGGTGTGCGGATCGACCTGGGTGGTGATTTCGCAGCGGGCGAGCTTGTCGGTGTGGTTCTTGCCGCTCATGCCGCCTGCGGCCATGACCTGGTCTTTCATGGCCACGGGCGGCACATTGAGACTGAGCAGCCCCGAGGCGTCAACCAGTTCGCGGGTCAGTGTGGCCTTGTCGATGACCACCGCGATCTTGGGCGTGTCAAAGTCCAGCGGCATGGCCCAAGCCGCGGCCATCACGTTGGTGCGGCCTGCATGCTGGCTGCCCACCAGCACGGTGGGGCCGTGGTTGAGCAGGCGGTAGGCCTGTTTCAGGTCAACCGGTGTCATGCGTGGTTAGCCGATTTCGGCAATCAGTTCGATCTCGACGCAAGCGCCCATGGGGATTTGCGCGACGCCAAAAGCGCTGCGGGCGTGGGCGCCTGCCTGTGCGCCAAACACCTGACCCAGCAGTTCGCTGCAGCCGTTGGTGACCAGGTGCTGCTCGGTGAAATCGCACGTGGAGTTGACCAGGCTCATCACTTTGACGATGCGCTTGACCTTGTTCAAGTCGCCCACGGCAGCGTGCAAGGTGCCCATGAGGTCGATGGCCACGGCGCGGGCGGCTTGCTGGCCTTCGGCGGTGCTGATGTTTTTGCCCAGCTGGCCGGCCCAGACTTTGCCGTCTTTTTTGGCGATGTGGCCCGACAAAAAGACCAGGTTGCCGGTCTGCACAAAAGGCACATAAGCCGCTGCAGGTACAGCCACGGGTGGCAGTTCGATGTTCAGGGATTTCAGGGTGTCGTAGACGTTCATGGGGGTGGCTCAATGGTGGATTACAGAAGGAGTTTCGCTTGCGCGGAAATCAAAAAAAGAGATTGTCGCTGAAGGCCGAGGTGTGGGCTCAAGCGTCCAGCGGCGTCACTGTCACCGCGACTGCCAGCGTGTGCGAGCCGCCGCCTTGCAATACCCCGCGCAGGGGCGAGACGTCGGCAAAGTCGCGGCCCACGGCCAGCCGCACATAGTCTTCACCCGGGCTGGCCAAGCCGGTGCGGTTGTTGGTCGGGTCCAGGTCCAGCCAGCCCTGGCAAGCGTGGCTGGCCAACTCGGGCAGGTAAACCGAGGCCCAGGCGTGCGAGGCATCGCTGCCCACCAGGCGGGCCTGCCCGGGTGGCGGTTGCGTGAGCAGGTAGCCGCTGACGTAGCGTGCGGGCAAGCCCAGTGAGCGCAGACAGGCCAGCAGGATGTGAGCAAAGTCCTGGCATACGCCGCGTTTGTCGTGTAGCGCTTGCAGGGCCGGGGTGTTGATGTCGGTGCTGGCGGTTTCGTAGCGAAAGTCGCGGTGCATGCGCGCCGTGAGTTCTTGCGCCGCGTGCATGAGCGGCCGTCCGGGTGTGAAGCTGCGCTGTGCGTAGGCCAAAAAGGCTTCGTGCACGGGCGCATGGTGCGAGCCAAATGCAAAGCCGCTTTGCACATCGCCCGGGCGGCCACCTCGGTAACGGAAATGTTCGCGCACCGATTCCCAGCTTTGCGAAGACGTGCCCGATTCAATGACCGCAGTGTCCAGTTCGCTGTGCGCGCGGACCATCAGGCCGTCGTGCGGCTTGGTCAAGGCCCAATAGGCGCGGTGGTTGAAAAACGCGTCGATGTGGTGCCGCACCTCGGCCTCGGGTTCGATTTGCAGCCAGTGGCTGAGGACCGTTTGGCAGGGCGTGTTGGCCGGCTGCAGGTGGGCCACATGCTGTGCGATTTGCACTGACGGGCTGTATCGGTAGCGGGTTTCGTGGGTGATGGCCAGGCGCATGGTGTGTCGGGCAGGTCAGGCACCCACGCTGTAGCGGGCTTCGCCACTGTGCGTGAAAAACAGGCTGCACAGCTGGTCGGACACCTCGTGGGCAGCGGTTTGGCACTGTGCCAGTGCGTTGTGCAGGGGCAGGGCTTTATCGGGCAGCGTCGCTTGACTGGCCAGCGGCCAAAGTGTTTCGGGGCTCAGCTCGATCAGTTGTGGCACCCGATCGGCCAGGGCCAAGGTGGCTCCGTCGGCCAGCTGGCCCATGCGGCGCAGGCGCGAGCGCAGGGTGTGTGCCACCCAGCCCAGTGAGCGCGGGTTGTCGGAGTTGGTGACCAACAAATCCACCAAGGCCTGAGGGGTGCGGCTTTGCTGGTACTGGGCGTGGAAGCTGATGGTGCTGTCGAACAGGTCGAGCACGGCATCGAAGCCGGCTTGCTCGCCGATCAGTCCTTGCTGCACGGCTTCGGACAGGGCGCTGGACAAAAATTGCAGGCGTTCGATGTGGCGGCCAATGGACAGCAGGCGCCAGCCGTCATCGCGGCTCATGCGGTCGGTCTGGGCGCCGGTCAGTGCAGCCAGCATCTGGCTGGTGTCGGCCAGCAGGCGCTGGACTTGTACGGTATCGGCCAAGGTGCCGGGTGTGTTGCCTTGGGTGTCGGCACTGAAAAAACGCGATTCAGCCTGTTCGAGCAAACGCCAGTGTTCGGGCGACAGGCGTTCGCGCACCGATGCAGCGGCCAGTCGCACGGCGCGCAAATTGAAGCCGACGCTGGTGGCCAGCTCTTTGTCCCACAGGCCCGCGATCAGTGAGCGTTCGAACACACGGTGCGCTTGTGCAGCGGTAGGTACACCGACGCGGACCAGGCCATGGCGCGTGGCCATGCGGTCGATGAAGTTCAGCAGGCAGGCCAGGTTCTGGTTTTCGCTGCCCAGAATTTCCAGGCTCAGGCGCACCAGGCGCAGGGTGTTTTCTGTGCGCTCCGTATAACGGCCCATCCAGAACAGGTTTTCTGCGGCGCGGCTGGTGACCAGCCGTTGACGCTGCGGTATGGACGAGACATTCGCGACGCCGGATGGGGATTCGTCATCGCGGGGAGCGAGGCGACGTGGCGATCCAGTGGGTGTATCGCTGACCGTGTGGCCAGAGGAAGACATGGATTGCCACGCTTCGCTCGCCATGACGGAGGTGGAGTCGCTCGCCATGGCGAGAGGTGCTTGCACCCAGACGTCGGCGCTGCTGCCACCGCGTTGCATTGAAGCGATGCCCGAACGGGTGCCCAGGCGCGCCAGACCGCCGGGCAAGACTTGCCAGTCGCCTTGGGCATCGGCCACGGCAAACACGCGCAGCACCACCGGGCGCGACTGGATGCAGGGCTTGCCATCAGAGTCGTTTTGCCATGTGGGTTGGTGCGACAGCGGCAGCCACGATTGCAAGGTGTGGGCGTCTGGGTCGCGCAGGATGCGACCCGCCCATTCGTCTTGTTCGCGGCGTGAGAGTGCGTGACCCTGCACCGGCTCAAAGCTCTGGCGGTCGGTGTTGTAGGGGTAGGTGGGTTTGATCACGCAGCTGCTGATGCGCGGCAGCACGTCCTGCAGTGCTGCGGCCTCGCCACACCACCAGCTCGGGATGGCGGGCAGTTGCAGTTCTTCGCCGAGCAGACCACGGGCCAGCGCCGGCATGAAGCCCAGCAGTGCGTTCGATTCCAGAAAGCCCGAGCCCGGTGTGTTGGCCACCAGCACGTTGCCGCTGCGCACCGCTTGCAGCAAACCGGGCACACCCAGGGTGGAGTCGGCACGCATTTCAAGAGGGTCCAGCCAGTCATCGTCCACACGCTTGAGCAGACCGTGTACCGGTTGCAAGCCTTGCAGTGTTTTGAGGTAAAGCTTTTCGTCACGCACGGTCAGGTCGTTGCCCTGCACCAGGCTCAGGCCCAGGTAACGGGCCAGGTAGGCGTGTTCAAAATAAGTCTCGTTGTAGGGGCCGGGCGTGAGCATCGCGATGTGGGCCGATGCGCCTGCCGGGCTGCGGGCCTTGATGCCGTCGATCAGCGTGCGGTAGGTTTCAGCCAGGCGTTGCACTGGAAAAGCCTCGAAGGCCTGGGGGAACAGGCGCGAGACGATTTGCCGGTTCTCGAGCAGATAACCCAAGCTAGAGGGCGCTTGTGTGCGTTGCGAGAGCAGCCACCAGCAGCCGTCAGGACCGCGTGCCAGATCAAACGCCGCCAAGGACAAATAGCGGCCACCTACCGGCGGCACGCCGTGCATGGCCGGCAGGTAAGCCGGGTGCCCTTGGATCAGAGCGGCAGGCAACTGGCCGTTGAGCACCAGTTTTTGCGGGCCATAGGCGTCGGCCATGATGCGTTCGAGCAGCTGCATGCGCTGCAGAACGCCCGCTTCAATTTGCTGCCAGTCGTTTTGTTCCAGCATCAGCGGGAACAGGTCGAGCGACCAGGGCCGCTGCGGTTGATCGGCCGCTGCGTAAACGTTGTAGGTGATGCCGTTGTCGCGCACCTGCCGCTGCAGGTTGGCCATGCGCCTGTTCAGGCTGTCCAGACCATCGGCATCCAGATGCTGGGTGAAGGTTTGCCAGGCCTTGCTCATGAGCGCATCGGCCTCGGTTGTGCGGGCTGTGGCCCCGCCACGCAGCTCGTCCCAGTGTCCCTCGGGCGCAGCCAGCGCCTGGCTCGCCAGCCAGCTCATGGCTTGCGCGTCCAGGTCGGTGGGCGGGCTGTGGCGGGATTCATTCATCGAACAATTGTCGCTCAAGCCTTGCGCAAATCCAGGGTGTGCGGGAACTCAGGACTGGCGTGCAGCGCGGCGTTGGGCTGCAGTGCCGCCAGTTGTTTCATCGCACCGGGCGTGTGGCCCATGCGGAAGAAGCGGGCCAGGCGGCGGCTTTCGGCTTCGTAGGCGTTGACCGGGAAGCTGTCGTAACTGCGTCCACCGGGGTGGACCACATGGTATTGGCAGCCGCCCAAAGAGCGCTTCATCCAGGTGTCCACCAGGTCCACCGTCAGCGGCGCGTGCACGCCAATGCTCGGGTGCAGCGACGAGGGTGGGTTCCAGGCCTTGTAGCGCACGCTGGCCACGTACTCGCCCACCACGCCGGTGGGCTGCAGGGGCAGGGGCTTGCCATTCACCGTGACGGTGTGGCGCGAGGGGTTCATGCCCGTCACATGCACCTCGATGCGCTCCAGCGACGAGTCCACATAGCGGGCGGTGTCGCCCGCGCAGTTTTCTTCGCCCATGACGTGCCAGGGCTCCAATGCATTGCGCAGGGTCAGCACCGCACCATCGACCCGGATCTGCCCGACCAGTGGGAAGCGGAATTCGAAATGCGGGGCGAACCAGCTCGGATCGAAATGAAAACCCGCATCGCCCAGCTCGGTCAGCACATCGTCAAAGTCTTTGTGCAGCCAGTGCGGCAGCATGAAGCGGTCGTGCAGCTCGGTGCCCCAGCGGGTCACGGGGGCCGCGTACGGCTCGTCCCAAAAGCGGGCCACCAGCGAGCGCAACAGCAGTTGCTGCACGATGCTCATGCGCGCGTGGGGCGGCATCTCGAAAGCGCGCAGCTCCAGCAGGCCCAAGCGCCCGGTGCTGCTGTCGGGCGAGTACAGCTTGTCGATGCAAAACTCGCTGCGGTGGGTATTGCCCGTGACGTCGATCAGGATGTTGCGCAGCGTGCGGTCCACCAGCCACGGCGGCATGTCGGCACCGAATTTTTGGCGGTTGCGTGTGATCTCGCGCAGCGCGATTTCCAGCTCGTAGACCTGGTCGTTGCGTGCCTCGTCCACCCTGGGGGCCTGGCTGGTCGGGCCAATGAACATGCCGCTGAACAAATAGCTCAGGCTCGGATGGTTGTGCCAGTAGAGGATGAGGCTGGCCAGTAATTCGGGGCGGCGCAAAAACGGGCTGTCTGCCGGGGTGGCCCCGCCCAGCACCATGTGGTTGCCGCCGCCGGTGCCGGTGTGGCGGCCGTCGGTCATGAACTTTTCGGCCGACAGGCGCGTCTCGAAAGCGGCCTGGTACAAAAATTCGGTGTGCTCGACCAGCTCGGTCCAGCTGTGGGCCGGGTGGATGTTGACCTCGATCACGCCGGGGTCGGGCGTGACCTGCAGGAGTTTCAGGCGCGGGTCGCGCGGCGGTGGGTAGCCTTCGAGCACGATCTTCAGGCTCAGCTTCAGGGCGGTGGCCTCGACGGCGCTCAGCAGGGCCAGGTAGTCTTCCAGCCGGGCCAGCGGTGGCATGAAGACATACAGCACCCCGGATTTCTCGCCTTTTTTCTCGGCCTCTTTTTCGGCTTGGGGGCCATTGGCGCGGTTCGGGTCGCGCACCTCCACGCACAGCGCGGTGCGCACTACCGACGGGTCGGATTGGAACTTTTCCGGGCCCAGTGGTGTGGCGTTTGGAGGTATCGCATGGGTAGCCCAGTTGCTTGCACCCAGCCGAGACTGCAGGGCCACAGGCGCAGGGCTTGCCAGAGGTGCTCGGGGGGCAAATGGGTCTTGCTCGATCTGGTACCAGCGATCGGTAGGCGCGGCCCAAGGCAATGAGTCCAGTGGCAGGCGCCAGCCCATGGGGGAGTCGCCAGGCATCAGGTACATGCGCTCGTCACGCACAAACCAGCGGCCGGTTTGCCATCGCGGCCCGGTCAGGTCAGGCGTGGCTGTTTCAAGGGGCTGCAAGGGCAGCACATAGCCCACCGGTGCATCCAGCCCCTGGCTGAAAACACGGCGCAAGCGGTTGCGCTCCATCTCATCGTCCAGCCGGGCGTCAAACGGGTCTACGTTGACCGGCAAGCGGCGCTCGCGCCAGAGGTAATACCAGGTGTCCTCATAGCCGGGCAGCACGGTGCCTGCGGGCAGGCCCAGCTGGTGGGTGAGCCCCTCCATGAAGCGCAGTGCATCGGCGCTGGTGTACTGGCTGGGCTCACGTTCGTCGGCAAACACCCCCGGGTCTTGCCAGCAAGGCATGCCGTCGGCCCGCCAGTAAATGGACAGCGCCCAGCGCGGCAGCTGCTCGCCCGGGTACCACTTGCCCTGGCCGAAATGCAAAAAGCCACCTTGGCCATATTGCTGGCGCAGCTTGTGTACCAGCTCGGTGGCCAGCCCGCGTTTGGTCGGACCCAGGGCGTCGGTGTTCCATTCGGCCCCATCCCGATCCTGGGTGGACACAAAGGTGGGCTCGCCCCCCATGGTCAGGCGCACATCTTGCGCTACCAGTTGCGCGTCGACCTGTTCGCCCAGTTTCAGCACATCGGCCCATTGTTCATCGCTGTAAGGTCGGGTCACGCGAGGTGATTCGTGGATGCGGGTCACGCTCATCTCGTGGCTGAACTCGACCTCGGCCTTGTCCATCAGGCCTTCAATGGGCGCCGCCGCCGAAGGCTGGGGGGTGCAAGCCAGCGGGATGTGGCCTTCACCCGCCAACAGACCCGAGGTCGGGTCCAGCCCGATCCAGCCCGCGCCGGGCAAGTACACCTCGCACCAGGCATGCAGGTCGGTGAAGTCGACTTCGGTGCCGCTCGGGCCATCGAGCGATTTGACGTCCGGGGCCAGTTGGATCAGGTAGCCCGAGACAAAACGGGCGGCGATGTTCATGTGGCGGAACAACTGCACCAGCAACCAGGCCGAGTCGCGACACGAGCCACTTTTGAGGCTCAGCGTTTCTTCGGGCGTTTGCACGCCCGGCTCCATGCGGATGGTGTAGCGGATGTCCTGGTGCAGGCGTTGGTTGATCTGCACCAGAAAGTCGATGGTGCGCTGGCGGCTGCGATTCAGGCTGGCCAGGTATTTCTTGAACAGCGGTGTTTTGTGGCTTTTGTCCAGGTAGGACTGCAACTCTTCACGCACGGTGTCCGAGTATTTGAAAGGCACCTCTTCGGCCGAGGGCTCCAAAAAGAAGTCGAACGGGTTGAACACGGCCATTTCGGTGACCACGTCCACCGTGACCTTGAAGGCGGTCGTTTTTTTCGGGAAAACCAAACGCGCCTGGTAATTGGCAAAGGCGTCTTGCTGCCAGTTGATGAAATGCGCTTCGGGCTCGACTTTCAGGCTGTAGCTCAGGATGCGGCTGCGGCTGTGGGGGGCGGGGCGCAGACGGATGACCTGGGGACCGAGTTGCACCGGACGGTCGTAGGTGTAGTGGGTGACGTGGTGCAGGGCAACGTGTATCGACATATCTCGTTCAGCGCAACAGGGGCTGCACGCATGACAAATGCAGCTTGGGCGTTTACAACTAGCAAGACACGCGCCAGGACAGGGTTCGCGACGCACCATTGAATGTGCTGTTGGGCTGAACCGGGTTCACATGGCGTGCGTGCGGACAACAAAAACAACAGCCAAATCAGGGAGGCTGACATGCAACGGTGCTGGACGCCTGGCAGGCGTGCGACAAGCGCAGTGCGGACAAGGTGTCCGCTGGAACTTCATGGGCGTGGGGCCAAGTTGCCGCTTGGGTGGCGGCAAACGGGGCGAGGCCACCCATGATGTCCATGGCGTGGGCGCGGGGTTTGGGCGCGGGCCTGTTGGCCTGGTGCCTGGGTGTGGCGCTGCAATTGCAGCAAGCCGCTTTGTGGCCCGTGGCCGCTTACGGCGCCTGCCTGGCTGGTGCAGCAGGCATCGCTTGCTTGCTGCGCCGTTGGCCTTGGGGGCGCAGGCCGCAACCGGACCCAGAGCTGGCCCAAAAGTCGGCCCAAAAATTGGCCCCACGGTCGCTTCGTCCAGCCGCCCACCTGTTGACCTGGTGCCTGCTGTGGGCCACAGCGGCTTTTGCCGTGACGGGTTTGCACGCCTGGACGCGTGTCAGCACCATCCCCCCCGCGCTGGAGGGGCAAGACCTGGACGTGGTGGGCGTGGTGCAGGCCATGCCCCAGCGGCAAGAGCTGGGCTGGCGCTTTCGTTTTCGCATCGAGCAAGCCTGGCGAGTGAACCCATCGGGCCCTGCCCAAGCCCTGGAGCTGGATGCCGATGTGCCCGCGCAGGTGCTGCTGGGGTGGTACGGGCAAGAGGGCCTGCACGACAGTGGCTGGAACACTTCGGCCTTGCCCGAGCTGGTGCACGCTGGTGAGCGCTGGCGCATGCGGGTGCGCCTGAAAGCGCCCCATGGGCACATGAACCCGCGAGGCTTTGACTACGAGCTGTGGTTGTGGGAGCAGGGCATTCGCGCCACCGGTTATGTACGCAGCAGCGCCAAAGACCCGTCTCCGCTGCGATTGGCCAGCACCTGGGCGCACCCGATTGAAAGCTGGCGGCAGTCGGTGCGCGACCGTTTGTTGCTGCACCTGGCCCCACCGGGCAGTAATGCCGATGTGGCCCGGCGGGCGGGCGTGGTGGCGGCGCTGGTCACGGGCGATCAGGCGGCCATTGAGCGCAGCGACTGGGATGTCTTCAGGGCCACGGGCGTGGCGCACCTGATGAGCATCTCGGGCCTGCATGTGACCATGTTCGCCTGGCTGGCCTCTGCCGGGGTGGCTTGGGTTTGGCGGCGCTCGGCTTTGTGGGGCTTTCAGGGCGCTTTGCACTGGCCTGCCGCGCATGTGGGAGCGTGCACGGGTCTGTTGGGCGCGGGTCTGTATGCCTTGTTCAGTGGCTGGGGTGTTCCCGCGCAGCGCACCTGGCTCATGCTCATGGTGGTGGTCTTGCTCAGGTTGTCGGTGCGCCAATGGCATGGGGCACTGGTCTGGTTGACGGCGGGCGCCGTGGTGCTCAGCTGTGACCCCTGGGCAGGGCTTCAGCCGGGCTTTTGGTTGAGTTTTGTCGCGGTGGGCGTGCTCATGGCCCAGCCCCAAGCCGGTTCTGAGCCGCCGCAGTCGACCGGCACCGCACCAGAAGCGAAGGGCCTCAATGCACCAACTTGGCGCACAACTGATCGCCCGCACGCAGAGCGGCACCGTTGGAGTGCGTGGGGCGCGGCTTCCTGGGGTCGAGCGGCCGGGAGCCGGGCTGTGGCTTTGGTGCGCGAGCAGGCCACAGTCACTTTGGCGCTGGCCCCTTTGACGGTGCTGTTTTTTGGCCAGGTGTCGGTTGTGGGTTTGTTGGCCAATTTGTTGGCCATTCCCTGGGTGACGCTGGTGATCACACCGCTGGCCATGCTGGGCGTGCTGGGTTCGGGTGCTTGGGACTTGGCGGTCTGGGCCTTGCGGCCTTTGTCCGTTTTTTTGGACAGTTTGGCGTCCTGGCCGCTGGCCAGTGTGTCCACGGCCATGCCGCCATGGGGCTTGGCTTTGCTGGCACTGGTGGGCGCGGTGGGTCTGGTGCTGCGCTTGCCGCTCTCCTGGAAGCTGTTGTGTTGCCCGCTGCTGTTGCCAGTGCTGCTCTGGTCGCCACCACGACCTGCCGTTGGCAGCTTTGAGTTGCTGGCGGCCGATGTGGGGCAGGGCAATGCGGTTTTGGTGCGCACGGCCACGCACAGCTTGCTGTACGACGCGGGGCCGCGCTACTCGGCCGAGAGCGATGCCGGGCATCGGGTGCTGGTGCCCTTGTTGGCGCAAATGGATGAACGCATCGATACCCTCATGCTCAGCCACCGCGACAGCGACCACACCGGAGGCGCCGCGGCAGTGCTGGCCATGCAGCCCAAGGCGGCGCTGTGGTCTTCGCTGGAGGATGAGCACCCTTTACACGCCTTGCGCCCGGGCTGGACCCGTTGTCAGGCGGGACAGACCTGGGTGTGGGACGCCGTGAAATTTGAGGTGCTGCACCCACCGGCCCTGCAGGCGATCAGCGCTCCCGCCCTGCCTCAAGCCTTGGCGGGGACGGCAAAGCAAGGCGGGGCGCAGAGCCAGCGCACGAAGACGACACCAACGCGACCCAATGCCCTCAGCTGCGTCTTGCGCATCAGCACCGCTCGCAGCGCAGCCTTGTTGGCGGGGGACATTGAACGGGGTCAGGAGCAGGCTCTGCTGGAGACGGGTCTGAGCCCGGTGGACGTGCTGCTGGTGCCGCACCACGGCAGCAAGACCTCGTCGAGCCAGCCCTTCTTGCAAGCCTTGCAGCCCCGGCTGGCGCTGGTGCAAGCCGGTTACCGCAACCGTTTTGGGCACCCCGCCCCTGAGGTGGTGGCCCGCTACAGCGAGCAGGGCATTGCGCTGGTGCAAAGCAGCTACTGCGGCGCGGCCACCTGGCGCAGCGACGCACCGGGGCAACTCCATTGCGAGAGAACCCAGGCCAAGCGCTATTGGCACCACCTCATCGCACCCTGATCAAAATGGGTATGCATCTTGCTATCCTTTGGTCAGGAGTGATGAGCCATGCGTCAATTTGATGAGATGTACAACCGTTTGCCTGCCAAAGGTCAAGATGGAGAAGTCAGGAACCATTACCAGGCCTATGCCCGCTGGCTGGCCGCGCAAGACCCGCACACCATGGCCTCGCGCCGAGAAGAAGCCGAAGTCATCTTCCGCCGGGTTGGCATCACTTTTGCCGTCTACGGCGACAAGGACGAGGATGGCTCGGGCACCGAGCGCTTGATCCCGTTTGACCTGATTCCCCGTGTGATCGCCGCCCAGGAGTGGCAAAGCATGGAAGCCGGTTTGGTGCAGCGCGTGACCGCGCTCAACCGTTTCATCCACGACGTGTACCACGACCAGGACATCCTCAAGGCGGGCGTGATTCCGCGTGAGCAGATTGAGGGCAATGCACAGTTCCGTCCCGAGATGGTGGGCGTGGATGTGCCCAACCAGATCTATTCGCACATCAGCGGCATCGACATCGTGCGTGCCCCCGACAGCGCAGGCAACGGCGAGTACTACGTGCTCGAAGACAACCTGCGCGTCCCCAGTGGCGTGAGCTACATGCTCGAAGACCGCAAGATGATGATGCGGCTGTTCCCCGAGCTGTTCAGCCAGCACCGCGTGGCGCCGGTGGCGCATTACCCCGATTTGTTGCTGGAGACCCTGCGTGCCTCCAGCCCCGCCACCACGGCCGAGCCCACGGTGGTGGTGCTCACACCCGGCATGTACAACAGCGCCTACTTCGAGCACGCCTTTTTGGCGCAGCAAATGGGGGTGGAGCTGGTCGAAGGGCAAGACCTGTTTGTCAAAGATCAGTTTGTTTACATGCGCACCACGCGAGGCCCGCAGCGGGTGGATGTGATCTACCGCCGTGTGGACGACGATTTTCTGGACCCCAAGGTGTTCCGTCCCACCTCGACCTTGGGTTGCGCGGGCCTCATGGACGCCTACCGGGCCGGTCATGTGGCAATCTGCAACGCCGTGGGCACGGGCGTGGCCGACGACAAATCGATCTACCCTTATGTGCCCGACATGATCAAGTTCTACCTGGGCGAGGAGCCGATCCTCAAAAACGTGCCGACCTTTCAGTGCCGCAAGCCCGACGACCTGCAGTACACGCTGGCTAACCTGAAAGATTTGGTGGTCAAGGAAGTGCACGGCGCAGGCGGCTACGGCATGCTGGTTGGACCCGCTTCAACCAAGGAAGAGATCGAGCGCTTCCGGGGTGCGTTGCTGGCCAACCCCGAGGGCTACATCGCGCAGCCCACGCTCAGTTTGTCGAGCTGCCCCACCTTTGTGGACAGCGGCATTGCGCCCCGCCACATCGACCTGCGCCCCTTTGTGCTCAGTGGCCGCACGGTGCAGATGGTGCCCGGCGGCCTGACGCGCGTGGCGCTCAAAGAGGGCTCTTTGGTGGTGAACAGCAGCCAAGGCGGCGGCACCAAAGACACCTGGATCTTGCAGGACTGAACACGGAGACACACATGCTTTCAAGAACCGCCGACCACCTGTTCTGGATGTCCCGCTACATGGAGCGGGCCGAAAACGAAGTTTCGCCAAAATATCGTGAAGCGCGAAGCGCTTGCGGGGTTTTCGGCCTCAAGGGAGATATTTGATGCTGAGCCGCACCGCCGACCACCTGTTCTGGATGTCCCGCTACATGGAGCGGGCCGAAAACACCGCCCGCATGCTGAACGTGAGCTACGAGACTTCGCTGTTGCCGCAGTCGGCCGCTGCGGTTGAGGCAGGCTGGGAGGGAATTTTGTCCATCAGCGAGCTGCTGCCGTCTTACCTGGCGCTGTACAAAACCATCACCCCCCGCGACGTGATGGCCTTCATGGTCAAAAACGAAAACAACCCCTCGTCCATCATCTCGTGCCTGCGCGCCGCCCGGGAAAACGCTCGCGCCGTGCGTGGCACGCTGACCACCGAGGTGTGGGAAACCCAAAACCAGACCTGGCTCGAAGTCAACCGCATGCTCAAAAGTGGCGAGTTCGAGCGCGATCCGGGCCAGTTCTTTGAATGGGTCAAGTTCCGCTCGCACCTGTCACGCGGCGTGACGGTGGGCACCATGTTGATGGACGAGTCGCTCTATTTCATGCGCATGGGCACCTTTCTGGAGCGGGCCGACAACACGGCTCGGTTGGTGGACGTGAAGTTCCACGCCATGAACAACGACTTCTTTGGTGCGCCCATGTACAGCGGCATCGACACCGAGACAGCGCAGGAGTACGACTTCTACCACTGGAGCGCGATCTTGCGCAGCGTCAGCGGCTTCGAGGTCTACCGCAAGGTGTACCGCGACGTGATCCGCCCCGAGCGCGTGGCCGAGTTGCTGATCCTGCGCCCCGACATGCCGCGCTCCTTGCACGCCAGCTTGAACGAGGTGGTTTCCAACCTGGCCTTGGTTTCGCACGACCGCGAAAGTGACACGCTGCGCCACGCCGGACGCCTGCGCTCGGAGTTAGCCTTTGGCCGCATTGACGAGATTCTGGCCACCGGCCTGCACGCTTACCTGACGCAGTTTTTGGAGCGGGTGAACGTACTGGGCGGGCGCATCAGCCGCGAGTTCTTGATGCCGCAGGCAGCCTGACTTATTTCAAGGTCAGCACCACCGGCGCGTGATCGCTGGGGCGCTCGTTCTTGCGTGGGGCGCGGTCGATCACGCAGGCGCTGGCGCGGGCTTTGAGGGCCTCTGAAATCAAGATGTGGTCGATCCGCAGACCCCGGTTGCGGCGGAAGGCGAACTCGCGGTAATCCCACCAGCTGTAGCTTTTCTCGGCTTGCTCAAACAGCCGGAAGCTGTCCGTCAGGCCCAGGCCGATCAGGGCCTGAAGTTTTTCTCGCTCTTGCACGGTGCAGTGGATGGTGTCTTTCAGGCCCACCGGGTCCCACATGTCGAGCTCGTCAAAGGTGATGTTGTAGTCGCCCAGCAGCACCAGATTCGGGTGTTTTTGCAGCTCGCTGCCCACCCAGTCACGCAATGCGTCGAGCCAACGCATCTTGTAGACAAACTTGTCGCTGTCCGGGGCCTGGCCGTTCGGGAAATACGCGCCGATCACCCGCAGCTGACCGCCTGCGCCATCGGGGTAAGTGGCGGCGATCACACGCGACATGTCGTCTTCAAAGCCAGGTATGTTTTTGACCACATCGGCGCCTTCGGCCTTGGAGATCAGCGCCACGCCGTTGTAGGTTTTCTGACCGAACCATTGGGCCTGGTAGCCGGCTTCGGCAAAAGCATCCACGGGAAACTTGTCGTCGGTGAGTTTGAGCTCTTGCAATGCCAGCACATCGGTCGGGTTGGCGGCCAGCCAGTCCAGCACCTGTGGCAAGCGCACGGACAGGGAGTTCACATTCCAGGTGGCAATTTTCATGGGGGAGTTTTTAGGGGCAAAGGGTCTGAGGTCATTTGAGTTTAGTTCATGGATGGCCGCTGATAAATGCGGCCTTTTGATGAACAAAAAAGGCCTATTCGACGGCTTGCTGCCGACGAAGTCGCGACAATGTGGCCTTGATTTGTTGACATGACGCCCTGCATGACCACTCAGACTGATTTACCAGACAGCCCTGCAACTGCTATGCAGGGTCCTGCCGCCGCCGATGCTTTCAACCAGGCCAATGCCTATTTCAAGGCCGGGCAATGGGCCCAGGCGCGTGCGGCCTATGAATGGGCGTTGCAGCAAGATCCGCAGATGGAGGCTGCCGCTTTGCAGTGGGCGCGATGCCTGGTCCGATTGGGCGATCTGCAGGCGGCTCGGGATGCTTTCTCGCAGCTGCTCAGGGCGTTTCCCGCCAATTACAGCGGCTGGCTGGAAGCGGGGCATTTGTGCAGACAGCAAGGCGTGCCGCAGCAAGCGGTGGCCTGTTACAACCAAGCCATTGCGCTGGTGCCCACCCGCTATGAGGCGCGTTTGTCGTTAGCCCGTTTGCTGGAAGACCAGGGGCAAATGGACGCGGGTGCCGCTCAGTACCACCATGCACTCACCGCGGCAGGCGCTGACAAAAATCGGCTGGTCCATTGGCGCATGGGCAAGTTTCGCCTGGAGCGCGGTGATGCCGCCCGTGCGCTCGAATCCATGCGGCAGGCCTTGCTGGTCTTGCGCGTAGGTCAGGCGCAGATCGACGAAAACGAGCATGCCGAGATGCAAATGGATCTGGGCGATATTTTCATGCGCTTGGGCATGACCGAGGACGGTCACCGTGCGTTCGAGCGAGCCAGCGCAGCCACCTCTGAGGCCACCCTGGTGCGTTTGGCCGATTTGTCGTTCCGCTACAACCTGTGGCAAGAAGCCCAGGCGGTGTTGCGTCGCAATGTCGAGCTGCACCCGGACAGTGACACCGCCCACTGGAATCTGGCCCATTCACTGGCGGAGAGCTGGAACATGCAGGAGGCGCTCGCCTCGCTGGCCCAAGCCGAGGCCATCGCACCCCAGCCAGGAGCCAAGTCCATGCGTGCCAGTGTGGCGGGGCGTACGGGCGATGCCGATACAGCTTTGCGACTTTACAAAGAACTGGCCGATGAAGAGGGCCCTGGCTCCAAAATTCACTCCAGTGCCGCCATGAGTGCGCTGTACAGCGACCAACTCAGCGCACAAGAGGTGGCTGATTTGCATCGGCAGATGTTTGCGTGTTTGGGGCGCAATGCCCGTGCGCGCAGCAGTTTCAACAATGACAAGACCCCCGATCGCAAGCTGCGTGTGGGTTTGGTCTCGGCCGATTTTCATCACCAACACCCCGTCAATATTTTCATGCAGCCTGTGCTGGCGCGGCTGGATGACAAGGCGGTGGAAGTGTCGGTGTATTTCACAGGGGTCTCGTATGACGCCCAGACTCAGCTGGCCAAACGCCGAGTGGCGCGCTGGGTGGAAGTCACGACCTGGAACGACAGCCAGTTGGCCCGGCGCATCGAAGAAGACGGTATCGACATCCTGCTGGACTTATCGGGGCACACCAACATGCAGCGCATGAGCCTCTTTGGCCAGCGTGCTGCGCCGGTGCAAGCCACGTTTTTGGGCTATCCCGGCTCCACCGGTGTGCCCAACATTGACTGGCTGGTGGCAGACAGCGTGGTCGCTCCGGTGGGCAGTGAAGGGCTGTTCAGTGAGCAATTGGTGCGCTTGCCCAACAGCGTGTTCTGCTTTGCCCCTGAAACCGATTACCCGTACCCGGATTTCGACCCGTCGCATGTCGAGCGCACTTTGACCTTTGGCTCCTTCAACAACGTGCCCAAGCTGACCCCACACACGGTCAAGCTCTGGGCGGCCGTGCTCAAAGAGGTGCCAGGCTCGCGTTTGTTGCTCAAGGCCCCGAGTTTCAATGACAAGGGCGCGGTCGAGGCCTTTGCCCAGCGCTTTTTGGCCGAAGGCATTGCCCGCGATCGGCTGGAGTTTCGGGGGCCGGTGGGCCTGGCCGACATGATGGCCGAATACGCCGATGTGGACATCGCCCTCGATCCTGTGCCCTACAACGGCGGCACCACGACCTTGCAGGCGCTGTGGATGGGCGTGCCGGTGGTCGTCAAGGCCGGTGGCAATTTTGTCTCGCGCATGGGCGCGAGCTTCATGACGGCGGCGGGCTTGAATGACTGGGTGGCGCAGTCCGACGCCGACTATGTGCGCATCGCCGCCGCCATGGCCCGCGACCGTCAGGCTTTGCTGTCACTCAAACGCGGTTTGCGCGAGCGTCTGCAGGCTTGCCCAGCCTGGGACATTGACCAGTACACCCGCGACTTCGAGGGCGCGCTGCGCCAGATGTGGGTGGCGCACTGCCAAGGTCAGTCAGCCGCAGCCGGCAAAATCAAAGCTTGACCTCCAATGTTTCAGGGGAGCACCGTTTTTGCAGCGGTCAGTCGGGATCAGCGAGCGCGTTGGTAAGTGACGAAGGCAAAGCCCAAGCCGCTGGCTGAGGTGTGCGCTTCGCGTTGCAGCTCGCGCCAGTCTGCGCCCAGCACGGGCGCAAAGGCATCACCATCAAAGTCGGCGTCGATCTCGGTCACCACCGCCGTGGTGGCCAGGGGTTCGGCCAAGCGGTAGATCTCGGCGCCGCCCATGATCCAGGCATCCGGTGCCTCGCCGCACAGGCGCATCGCGTCGTTGACGGAGCCAGCCCGTAAAGCACCCTCGGCTTGCCAGTCGGTCTGCCGGGTGATGACGATGTTCAGTCGCCCGGGCAGCGGGCGAAAGCGTGCAGGCAGCGAGTCCCAGGTCTTGCGGCCCATGATGACCGGTTGGCCCAGCGTGATGCGCTTGAAGTGCGCCAGGTCTTCGGGCAAATGCCAGGGCATCTGGTTGTCTTTGCCGATCACACCGTTGCGGGCGCGGGCATAAATCAGGTGCAGTTTCATCAGACCGGTACTCAAACAGCCACGGGCGCCTTGATGGCGGGGTGGCACTCGTAGCCCACGACCTCGAAGTCTTCAAACTCGTAATCAAAGATCGACGCAGGTTTGCGCAAGATGCGCAGCGTGGGGTAAGCAAACGGCTGGCGGCTGAGCTGCAGCTCGACCTGCTCATGGTGATTGGCGTAGATGTGGCAATCGCCACCGGTCCAGATGAAGTCACCCACATCCATGTCGCATTGCTGGGCCACCATGTGGGTCAGCAAGGCATAACTGGCAATGTTGAAAGGCACGCCCAAAAAGATGTCTGCGCTGCGCTGGTACAGCTGGCAGCTCAGGCGCGGCTTGTCGCCTGCTTTTTGCGGCGGCGCCACGTAAAACTGGAAGAAAGCGTGGCAGGGCATGAGCGCCATCTGGTCGAGTTCGGCCACGTTCCAGGCGCTCACGATGATTCGCCGTGAATCAGGGTTGTTTTTGAGCGTGTCCATGACCTGCTGCATCTGGTCGATGTGACCACCGCCTGGGGTGGGCCAGCTGCGCCACTGCACGCCATAAACGGGGCCGAGCGAGCCATCTTCGCGCGCCCATTCGTCCCAGATGGTGCAGCCGCGTTCTTGCAGCCACTTGACATTGCTGTCGCCGCGCAAGAACCACAGCAGCTCCACGATGATGGCGCGCAAAAAGACCTTCTTGGTGGTGACCAGCGGGAAGCCCTCGTTCAGATCAAAACGCATCTGGTGGCCGAACACGCTGCGCGTGCCGGTGCCGGTGCGGTCGCCTTTTTGCACACCCGTCGTGTAGACGTGGCGCATGAAGTCTTCGTATTGGCTGCGGATGGGACGGTGTGGGGAAGTCATGGTTTCAAGCGTCAATGTTGGGTATTCAGTTCAGCACACGGCCAGGGTTGAGCAGGTTTTGTGGGTCCAGCGCCTGCTTGACGGCCCGCATCATGGCCAGCGCTGTCGGGTCTTTGTAAAGCGGCAGTTTGTTAACTTTTTGTTCGCCCACACCGTGTTCGGCGCTGATCGAGCCGCCAAAGCGCTTGACCTGGTCGAATACCAGCGTGTTCACCCTGTCTTCATATTGCCGCAAAAAGGCGGGGCCATCGGCCCCTTCGGGCGCCTGCACGTTGTAGTGCAGGTTGCCGTCGCCCAGGTGGCCAAAGTCGACCATCCGCACGCCAGGCACTTCGCGCGCGAGCAGGGCGTCGGTCTCGGCCACAAAGTCCGGGATGCGCGAGACCGGGATGCTGATGTCGTGCTTGATGTTCAGGCCCTCCTGGGCCTGGGCCAGGGTGATGCTTTCACGGATGTGCCACAACCCCTTCGCTTGCGTGAGGCTTTCTGCAACCACGGCGTCTGTCACGCAGCCTTGATCCAGGGCGGCTTCGAGCAGGCCCTCAAACTGGCTGCGCGCGTGCGCCTCGTTTTCGCTGTCGGAGTTCTCGAGCAACACACACCAAGGGGTGCCTTGCCACAGGGGCACGCGCAATTGCGGGTAGTGTTTGTCGACCAGGCCCAGCGCAAACTGGTTCATGACCTCGAAGCCCGTGAGGCCGGGCCCCAGACGCTGGTGCGCCAGGCCAAGCAGTTGCACGGCCGATTCCATGCCGGGCACGGCGGCCCAGGCGGTCAGCTGTGCGGCGGGCTGGGGGTAGAGCTTCATCGTGGCGGCTGTGATGATGCCCAGCGTGCCTTCGCTGCCGATCATCAGGTTGCGCAGGTCATAACCGGTGTTGTCCTTGCGCAGACCACTCAGGCCGTTCCAGACTTCACCTTGCGCGGTGACAACTTCCAGGCCCAGGCAAAGCTCGCGGGTGTTGCCGTAGCGCACGACCTGCGTGCCGCCTGCGTTGGTGCCCAGGTTGCCACCGATCGTGCAGCTGCCTTCGGCGCCCAGGCTCAAGGGGAACAGAAAACCGGCAGCCTCGGCCGCGACCTGCAGGTTTTGCAGCACGCAACCGGCTTCCACGGTGATGGTCAGGTTGGCCGGGTCGATGGCGCGCACCGCGTTCATGCGGGTCATGCTCAGCACGATCTGGGTGCCCGAGCCGTTGGGCACGCCGCCCACCACCAGACCTGTGTTGCCGCCTTGCGGCACGATGGGCGTGTTGGCTGCTGCACAGGCCTTGACCACCGCAGCCACTTCGGCGGTGTTGCCTGGGCGTACCACGGCCAAGGCACGGCCTTTGACGCGTTTTCGCCAGTCCTGCTCCCAGGGGCTCAGGTCGGTGGCCGGGTCGTCGTGGGTCAAGACGTGGGCGTCACCGCAAATCTGACGCAGTCGGGCGATCAGTTCAGGGTGAGCGTGGGGCAAAGCGGTCATGGGCAAGTGGTGGCGGTCGGTGTCAATGAGCGAGGGGTGCAGGCTTCAGTCGCGGGGCACGGGTACAAAATTGCCCGTGGCTTTGGCAGCTTTGAAGCGGATGCGCACGTGCAAGGCGCAGGCTATGAACAAGGTGGTGCACAGCAAAGTTTGCAGTCCTGCCAGGGCGTTGGAGGGCCAGGCATCGCCCCAGGCGCGCACCACGCCTTCTATAAAGTACAGCCAGACCAGCATACTGACCCAGCGGTAGGTGTACATGCGGTTTTTCAGCAGGCCGGCGAGCGGAATGCACAGCGGCAGCACTTTGATGGCCCACCAGGAGCCGCCCGGACGCAAGGGCGCAAGCCAAAGCTCCCAGGCCAGGCCCAAAAGGATGAGGCTCAGCAGGCTGCCCACGGCCATCCAGCGGGTGAAATCGACGCCAGCGGGATTGTTTTCGGTGTTGGTGTTCATTGCGGTGGCATCATACCGGGCATGCCTTCTCCCTTGTCCAAGTCTTCTTTGAGCGCCCAAGCCACCCTTTGGTGGCAGGAGTTGTCGGTTTTTCCATGGCGTCAGATGGCGGGTGTGCTGGCCGAGCGCTTTCGCGATGCCCGTCTGGGCGTGAGCGCCAGCTCGCTCACCTTCACCACGGTGCTGGCTTTGGTGCCGCTGTTTGCGGTGGGTTTGGCCGTTTTTGCAGCATTTCCGGTGTTTGGCAAGTTCCAGGACACGATCCAGCGCTGGCTGATCGAGAGCCTGGTGCCCGAGAGCATTGCCCGCCAGGTGCTCAGTTACCTCACGCAGTTTTCGCGAAAGGCCAGCCGTCTGGGCTCGGCGGGTTTGGTGGCAGTGCTGTTGTCGGCGGTGTTTTTGATGGTGACGATCGAGCGCACTTTGGGGCAAATCTGGGGCTTGCAGCGTCAGCGACCTTTGCCGCAGCGGGTGCTGCTGTACTGGTCTGCCATCACGCTGGGGCCTTTGTTTTTGGGGGCCAGTCTCGCCATCACGTCTTATGTGGTGACGGCTTCACGCGATGTGGTGGATGTGCTGCCGGGCTCTGTTCGCTGGCTGCTCGACAGTTTTGAGTTTCTGCTGCTCACGGCCTGCGTCAGCGGCTTGTATTTTTATGTGCCCTACACCCGTGTGCGGTGGCGGCATGCCATCACCGCCGGATTTTTGGTGGCGGGCGCCCTGGAGTTGGCCAAGAAGCTGATGGCGGTCTACCTGCTTCAGGTGCCCACCTATTCACTGGTTTACGGGGCATTTGCCGCCTTGCCCATTTTGCTGGTCTGGATATACGTGACCTGGCTGCTGGTTTTGCTGGGGGCTGTGCTGGCTTCCAGCCTGCCCCAGTTGGGCCGGCAAGAGTGGCGCAAGCCCGAGGGGGCGGGTTGGGGCTTTCGCCTGGCGTTGGAGATTGTGGCCGAGTTGAACGCCGCCAAGGTGTCTGTCCAGCGGGGTTGGAGCACCGATGACCTGGCTGTGCGTTTGCGTGTGGAGACCAGCGAACTGCGTCAGGTGCTGGACGTTTTGCAAAGCCTCGATTGGGTGGGGCGCCTGACCGAACAGAATGACCAGGGGCAAGCCCGGCAAGTGCTGTTGATCGACCCCGCCCAGATCAGCGTGGCCCCACTGGCGGACCGTCTACTGGTTCTGCGGGGCCCGGGTGGTGATCCGGTCTGGCGACACATGGGCTTCGATCAAATTCGAGTGGGGCAGTTGCTGCCCGAAGTTGAAGCTAAAGCTTGATTTCGGCGTTGGCCGCGGATTTTTTGACAGATTAAAAACTCACACGTCCGCGCCACATGTCGCGGTACATCACCCAGTCGCCCATGAAGCTGTAAAGCGGGCGCTTGAAGCTGGCGGGCTTGTTCTTCTCGAATACAAAATGCCCGATCCAGGCGCAGCCGTAGCCGCACAGCAAACCATACAAAAAGTACTGCGGCTTGCCGGTGATGGCCAGCATGGCCAGGCACACCAGCGACAAGCTGCTGCCCACAAAGTGCATGCGACGGCAGGTGCGGTGGCTGTGCTCGCTCAAATAGAACGGGTAAAACTCGGCAAAACTGGCATGGTGAACGGCTTCGGTCATGGCGGTGTCTCCGGGCTGTGTTCAGCGGGTTTGAAAGGGGGCGCTCAAAAAGCCGCGGAACCGGGCACGGCCACCGCGCACCGGGGCCTCGGTCAGTCGGTAATCGGGAAAACGCTGCAAAAAGCGCCCGATGGCGATGCGGCCTTCGAGACGCGCCAGGCTCAGGCCCGCGCACTGGTGCACCCCAAAGCCAAAGGCCAGGTGCTTGTTGCCGGTGCGGCGCAGGTTCAGGTGTTCGGGGTTCTCGTACACCGCCGGGTCGCGGTTGGCCGCGCCAATGCACAGCGTGACCAAAGCGCCTGCGGGAAGATCCACGCCGTTGACCTGCGTGGCCTGCAGGGCGCGGCGGTTGCCCAACTGGTTGGACGACTCAAAGCGCAAAAACTCGTCCACCGCCAGGCCCAGAATCTGTTCGCGTTCTTCGTCGCTGGCCGCTTGTTTCAGGTCGGCCTTGAGTTGTTCGCGCTGCTCGGGCCACTCTTGCAAGGTGATGAGGGCGTTGCCGATCAGGTTGGTGGTCGTCTCGTGCCCGGCATTGAGCAGGAACACACAGTTTTGCAGCAGCTCGACTTCGCTCAGGGCATCGCCGTTTTCCTCACCTTGGATCAGCCGGGTCAGCACATCGTGCTCCGGGTCGCCCGGCTGTTGACGACGTTTGGCGACCAGCTCGCGCAGGTAGGCCAGAAATTCGGTCACGCTGCGGTTGCCCAGCGCTTCCTGTTCGGGCGTGAGGGCGGGCTCCAGCGCCCCCAAAATCGCCAGCGACCAGCCGCGCAGGGGCTCACGGTCGGCATGCGGCACGTCCAGCAGGTTGCCGATGATCTCCACCGGAATGGCCGAGGCAAAGTCTTCGATCAGGTCGCCGCCGCCTCGGGCCTCGATCTTGTCCAGCAGGCTGTCGACCAGCTGCACCAGCCCGGGCTCCATGGCCTCAATGGCGCGGCGGGTGAGGGCGCCCATGATCAGGCGGCGCACCCGGGTGTGCAGGGGCGGGTCGTTGAAGACCAGGCTGTTGGTGTGGTGCTCGAACAGCGGAGCCACACCCCCGGGCGTGGTGTAAGGAGGCTGGTTGAATGGCGCGTGGTTGTATTTGGGGCCGAACTCGACCTGCTTGTCAGAGCTGAAGACCTTGGCATCGCGGTACACCGCGACCAGATCGGCGTGGCGTGTGAGGAAGTACGAGCCGTCGGGCATGCGCTTGAAGGGCTCCGCTTCCCGCAGTGCGGCATAAACCGGGTAGGGGTTGTCCAGAAAATCGCTCGGCAAAGCCCGCAGGTCCAGTGTTTGGGCAATCTCGTTTGCCCTGTCAGCCGACAGCGCCGGGGTGATGCTGGAAATCAGTTTGTTCATGTTGTAGGAGCGCACACCTGTGCGCTAATCTTCGGTAAGGGCCATGCAGGCATTCGGCCGCAGGGGCGGCCTCCCACAAAGGCAGAGGGCCTGTTGTTTTGTGTGGGAGCGAGCCCCTGCTCGCGAATTTTCGTCAGGGTCATGGCTTCAAAAAATCCTTGAGCGCCTGCAACACGCCTTCGGGCGCTTCGGTCATGAGCGAATGGCCCGCGGGCAGCTTCACCACCTTGGGTTGGGTGCACAGCGCGATCAGGCTTTGCGCGGCCTTGGGCGGGGTCATCTGGTCGGCGTTGCCGAGCACAAACAAGGTGGGGCAGCTCACGCGGGGCATGGCCGCTTCGGCGCCACTGTAGATGTCGCAGGCCTTGAAACCGGTATGGAACACATTGACCTGCGTGTTGCTGGCCAGCACCCGGCGCATCAGCGCCTTGCTGCCGCCGTACAGCCAGGTGCCGGGGCCCAGGGCCGAAGGCGGTGGCGCCAGCGTGGAGTGCGAGAAGCTGTTGACCATGTCGATGGCCTTGAAGGGCGCACTGACCGACAGGTCGAGCAAGGCGGGCGAGACGCGCATGGGGTAGGCCGTGCCCACCATGACCAGGTGGCTCACGCGGCCGGGATGGGCCGCCGAATTACGGGCAGCCGCTTCCAGGGCGATGAGCGAGCCAAAGCTGTGGCCGATCAGCGCGGCCTTGTCAATCTTCAGCGCATCCAGCAGCGCGATGATGGTGTCGGCCGCTTCTTCCACGCTTTGCAGCGGCGGGCCTTCGCTTTTGCAGTGCCCGGGCAGGTCGATGGCCAACACGTTCCAGCCGTGGTGGGCGAGGTAGCGGGTTTGCAAGATCCAGACGCTGTGGTCGTTGAGCACGCCGTGGATGAACACGGCGGTGGGTTGGGCGGGGTTGAAGGGCTTGCCGCCTGTGTAGGCGTAGAGCTTGTGGGTGGGCAAAGAGATGATCATGACTTGAGGCTCAGGTGATGAACTGTTCCGTCCAAGAATGGACAAATGCTCGGCATGTCACCCCGGACTTGATCCGGGGTCCATGGATTCCCGCATGCGCGGGAATGACAGGAGTTGCGCGGAATGACAGTGGTGTGTGGAGGGCATGGGCAAGCTGCGCAAATTTCAAGCGGCTTTCTCGGCCGCTTTGAGGGCTTTCTTCAGGTCGTCGATCAGGTCGGCCGGGTCTTCCAGGCCGATCGACAGGCGGATGGTGCCCGGGCCGATGCCACCTGCGGCCAGGGCTTCGTCCGTCATGCGGAAGTGCGTGGTGCTGGCCGGGTGGATCACCAGGCTGCGGCAGTCGCCCACATTGGCCAGGTGGCTGAAAACCTTGAGGGTCTCGATGAACTTTTGGCCTTGGGCGCGGCTGCCCTTGATGTCGAAGCTGAACACCGAACCGGCTCCGCGTGGCAAGAGTTTTTGCGCCAGCGCATGTGAGGGATGGCTCTCCAGCAGGGGGTGGCCCACTCGGCTGACCAAGGGGTGTGCCGCCAAAAACTCGACCACTTTGGCCGTGTTCTCCATGTGCCGGGCCATGCGCAGCGGCAGGGTCTCGATGCCTTGCAAAATCAGCCACGCGGTGTGCGGGCTCATGCAGGCACCAAAGTCGCGCAGGCCCTCGCGCCGGGCGCGCAGCAAGAAAGCTCCCACGGTGCTCTCTTCACTGAAGACCATGTTGTGAAAGCCTTCATAGGCCTGGCTCAATTCGGCAAACTTGCCCGATTTGTCCCAGTCAAAGCTGCCTCCATCGACCACCACGCCGCCCACCACCGTGCCGTGGCCCGACAGAAACTTGGTGGCCGAGTGGTAGACCAGATCGGCCCCGTGGTCAAAGGGCTTGATGAGCCAGGGCGAGGTGAGGGTGGAGTCCACCAGCAGCGGCACGCCCGCTTCGTGCGCGATGGCGCTGACGGCCTCGATGTCCAGCACGTCCATGCCGGGGTTGCCCACGGTTTCGCCAAAAAAGAGTTTGGTGTCGGGCTGCACAGCGGCCCGCCAGGCGTCCAGATCGCCGGGTTTGACAAAAGTGGTTCGGATGCCAAAGCGGCTCAGGGTGTAGTGCAGCAGGTTGTGTGAGCCGCCGTACAAAGCGCTCGACGCCACGATGTGCGAGCCTGCGCCCATCAGCGTGGCAATGGCCAGGTGCAGCGCGGCCTGGCCGCTCGATGTGGTGATGGCGCCAATCCCGCCCTCTAAAGCCGAGATGCGCTGCTCCAGCACCGCGTTGGTCGGGTTGCTGATGCGGCTGTAGACATGGCCTGGGCGCTCGAGGTTGAAGAGGGCGGCGGCTTGGTCGCTGGACTCAAAAACAAAGGACGTAGTCAGGTGGATGGGCACGGCCCGTGCACCTGTGCTCGGGTCGGGTGCGGCGCCTGCGTGCAGGGCCAAAGTGTCAAAACCGGGATCGCTGTAACCAGCCATGGCTTCTCTCCGAAAAAAAGAAAACGTTTGACCCGCTTGGGGGCTGTTGTTCAACGTTCATTGTGGGCTATATTGATACCCAATCAGAACCCCATTCGACCCCAAGGAGACACACCATGCAAGTCAGCGACATCCTCCGCGTCAAGGGCGGCACCTTGTTCACCGTGCAGCCTGATGAGCCCTTGTCTCGTGCCATGACCGACATGGCCGAAAAAGACATCGGCTCCCTGGTGGTGATGGCCCAGGGTCAGTTGGTGGGCATGCTCACTTTCCGCGAGGTGATTCAGCAGATCGTCAAAAACGGCGGGCACGTCGGCAGTACTGTGGTGCGCGAAGCCATGGAGTCCAAGCCGCTGACCTGCGCAGGCAGCACCGACATCGATGAGGTGCGTCGCATGATGCTGGAGCACCATGCCCGCTACATGCCGGTGATGGACGGGACCATGTTGATGGGGGTCATCAGTTTTTACGATGTGGCCAAGGCCGTGGTGGACAGCCAGAACTTCGAAAACAAGATGCTCAAAGCCTACATCCGCGATTGGCCAGAAGGCACAGCACCCGAGGCCGAAGACGTCAGACTCTGATTTTCCACCTGCCGCTGCGCTCGCTGATTCGGCTGCAGGGGCAACCCCTCGCACAAAAGTCGCTGCTCGCTCTGGGATAATGGCCACATGAGCGGCAATACCTTCGGACAACTCTTTTCGGTCACCAACTTTGGTGAATCCCACGGCCCGGCCATTGGCTGCGTGATCGACGGCTGCCCCCCCGGCATGCCCCTGAGCGAGGCCGATATCCAGCCCGATCTGGACCGCCGCCGCCCCGGCACCAGCAAGTTCGTCACCCAGCGCAACGAGCCCGATGCGGTACAAATCCTCTCAGGGGTTTACCAGGGTAAAACCACTGGCACCCCGATCTGCCTGCTGATCCAGAACACCGACCAGCGCAGCAAGGACTATGGCGACATTCTCCAAACCTTCCGCCCCGGCCATGCCGACTACACCTATTGGCGCAAATACGGCCTGCGCGACCCGCGTGGCGGTGGCCGTTCGTCGGCCCGCTTGACGGCCCCCATGGTGGCGGCAGGTGCCGTGGCCAAAAAGTGGCTCAAAGAAAAATTTGGCACCACTTTTGTCGGCTGCATGACCCAGATTGGCGACGTGCCGATTGGCTTTGAGAGCTGGGACCACGTGCCGAACAACCCGTTTTTCGCCCCAGTCGCCGATGTGTCGGCGCTCGAGGATTACATGAACGCGCTGCGCAAGTCGGGCGATTCGTGCGGTGCCCGCTTGCGCGTGGTCGCGCGGGGTGTGCCTGTGGGCCTGGGTCAGCCGCTGTTTGACAAGATCGACGCCGACATCGCTTACGCCATGATGGGCATCAACGCGGTCAAGGGTGTGGAGATTGGCGCGGGCTTTGGCTGCGTCACGCAAAAGGGCAGCACCGCAGGCGACGCGCTCACGCAGGCTGGTTTTGTGGGCAACAACGCGGGCGGGGTGCTCGGCGGCATCAGCACGGGGCAAGACATTGAGGTGTCGATTGCCGTGAAACCCACCAGCTCGATTTTGATTGCGCGCGACTCGATTGATTCAGCAGGCCAGCCCACCGAGGTCATCACCAAAGGCCGCCATGACCCGTGCGTGGGCATCCGCGCCACGCCGATCGCCGAGGCCATGCTGGCGCTGGTGGTCATGGAGCACGCCCTGCAGCACCGTGCCCAATGCGGGGATGTCGAACACGATTTGCCCCCGATCCCAGCGGGCAAGCCCTGATGCCTTGGCATGAGGGTGCGTGCCCCTTTGTGGGAGCGAGCCCCTGCTCGCGAATGGTTGAGATGCCGCGGTATGCACAGATTCGGCCGCAGGGGCAGCCTCCCACTGGGCATTGGAGCTTCCATGTCTGAGCGCCGTCAGCTCCTGCCTTTTGCCGCGTTGTCGGCCAGTTATTTCGCCCACATCGGGTTTTTCAACCCCTATTTGCCGTTGTGGCTGCAAGACATGGGGCTGAGCCTCTTGACCATCAGTGTGCTCACCGCCGTGCAGGCCACCACCCGATTGTTTGCGCCCTATGCCTGGGGGGCTTTGAGTGACCGCACGGGCGAGCGCGTGAAGCTGCTGCGCATTGGCGCAGGTGTGGCTTTTGCGGCCGCTTGTCTGTTGTTTCTGGATTGGGGACCGGTGGGGCTGGGCTTGGTCTTGTTGCTCATGTTCACCCACACCAGTTCCATGATGCCCATGAGCGAAGCGGCCATGGCGCACCTCGTGAGCCAAGGCGGTGCTTTTGACACCAAGCGTTACGGGCGGGTTCGCCTGTGGGGCTCCATGGGTTTTCTGGTCACGGTCTTTGCGGCAGGCGCCTGGTTCGAGGCCTTTGGCATGCAGCATTTCCCGGGCTGGACCGTGTTCAGTCTGGCCGCTGTGTTGTTGAGTGTGTGGTGGCTGCCGGACCTCAAGGAGGCCAGCCACCATTCGGCTGTGCATGAGCCCGTGTGGCCCGTGTTGCGGCAAAAGTCGGTGCAGTGGTTTCTGGCTTCCACTTTTTTTCATGTGCTGTCACACATCGGCATTTATGTGTTTTTCTCGCTCTACCTCGATTCGCTGGGGTACAGCAAAACCATGATCGGCGTGCTGTGGGCTGTCTCGGTGGCGGTGGAAATCGTGTGGTTTTTTTCCCAGTCGCGCTGGTTGCCGCGCATGCCGTTGACGGCTTGGCTGGTGGTGTGTTCGGCGGTCATGGCCTTGCGCATGGTTTTCACGGCCTCGTGGGCCGATGTGCTCTGGGTGTTGCTCTTGGCGCAAGCCCTGCACGCGGTGACCTTTGCGACCCACCACACGGTGTGCATCGCCCTGATTTCTCACCATTTCCCCGGGCGTTTGCGGGGCCGAGGGCAGGCCCTTTACACCGTCGTAGCCTATGGCTTTCCCGGGGTGATTGGGGCCTTGCTGGGCGGAGTCATCAGCGAGCGCTGGGGCTTGCAAAGCGTGTTCGTGGTCAGTGCCCTGACCAGCGTGGTGGCCACGGCTGCGGCCTACAGGGTCTGGCGTTTGCAGCATCCACCAGCGTCCCGGTGACGTGTTGCCCGGTGATGGCCTGCCCCTGATGTGAGCATGAAGGAGATCATGAGCGCTGCTGTTTTGCCCGATTTTTTGACGCGCGATTTGAGCCAGGCCTTGGCCGATGCCCAGCGCCTGGAAACGCATTGGCAAGGTGCCCGCATGGTGTGGCACGGCTGGGGGGCGGTCCATCGGCCTTCGGTGGTTTTGTTGCATGGCGGCAGCGGCAGCTGGACGCACTGGGTGCACAACATCGCCCCCCTGCGCGATGCAGGCTGGCGCGTGCTGGTGCCCGATTTGCCCGGCTTTGGCGACTCCGATTTGCCCCCCGGCTGCACCGATGTGGATTCTTTGCCGGCGCATTTGCACGCAGGTTTGCAGCAATTGCAGCAATCGGGTCAGTGCTCAGATGCAGTCAGTGTGGTGGGCTTTTCTTTTGGGGGCATGGCCGGGGCTTTGTGGCTGGCCGAACATCCGCAAGACGCCCAGCGCCTGGTGCTGGTGGGTGCTCCCGGCATGGGGCTGACGGTGCCCGAGCGCATCCCGCTCAAGGGCTGGCGGCATTTGCCCACCCCCGAGGCGCAGGCGCAAGTGCACCGCCACAACCTGATGGCGCTCATGCTGCAGAACCCGAACAGCCTGGACGACTTGGCCCTCAGCCTGCACGCAGCCAACGTGGCGCGTGACCGCATGGCGCGCAGGCGCTTGTCTTCCACCGACATCCTGGCCCGAACGCTGCCGCGCCTGCAGGTGCACCTCAGCGCTGTCTATGGCGAACACGACGCTTTGTACCGAGGGCGTTTGTCCGAGCTGCAGCGGGCCATGCAAGCGGCGGCCGTTTGCTGGGGGCAGTGGCACACCTTGCCCGGCGCCGGGCATTGGGTGCAATACGAAGCAGCGACAAGTTTTAACCAGGCCTTGCTGGAGATTTTGAGGGCTTGATCTGCCGCCCTTGTCGGCGCTGGGCTTTTGTGCGAGGTCAGCGGCGGGCATCTGCTGTCCGGTGGACAATGAAGCCTTGCTGAAAGTCCTCCATGACCACCACATTGAAAATCGATTTTGTTTCCGACATTGCCTGCCCATGGTGCGCCGTGGGCTTGGGCGCTTTGGAAAAAGCCCTGGAGCGCCTGGACGGCCAGGTGCAGGCCGACTTGCATTTCCAGCCCTTTGAGCTGAACCCGCACATGCCCCCCGGCGGGCAGGACCTGGGCGAACACCTGACCGAAAAATATGGCTCTACCCCCGAGCAGCAGGCGCAGATTCGCCAGACCATTGCAGCCCGTGGGGCCGAGGTGGGTTTCGAGTTTCATCCCGGTGGTCGCGGGCGGGTTTACAACACCTTCAACGCGCACCGCCTGCTGCACTGGGCCGAGGGCCAAGGCGCGGGAGCGCAACACGCCCTGAAGAAAGCCTTTTTGCAGGCCTACCAGGGCCGGGCCGAGTGCATGGAAGACCCAGAGGTTTTGCTCGCGGGCGTGGCCGAAGCGGGACTGGATGTGGCCGCCGCACGTGAGGTGCTTAGCAGCGACGCGCACACCGCCGAGGTGCGCGAGCGCCAGCAGTTCTACACGCAGGCGGGCATCCGCTCGGTGCCTGCGGTCATCATCAACGACAAGCATCTGATCTCGGGCGGTCAGCCGGTCGAGGTGTTCGAGCAGGCGCTGCGCCGCATCGCCTCGGGCGAAGTGGCTTGAGCCATGCGCCTAGACCCGCTTTCAGCTGATTTTTCTGACCCCTCCACGGCTCGGCTCAGCCTGAATCGGCGGGCCTTGCTGACCCGTTCGGCCGCAGGTCTGCTGCCACTGTATGGGCTGGGTGGTCCGGCGATGGCACAAACCGAACGCCGTGCATCGAAGGCCGAACTGTTGGCCGCATGGCGCAAGAGCGGCGGTGTGCTGCTCATCCGCCACGCCGCCACCGAATCAGGCATCGGCGATCCGCCGGGTTTTGTGATCGGTCAGTGCCGCACGCAGCGCAACCTGAGCGAGGCGGGGCGTCAAGCTTCGCGGGCCTTGGGGGCGTGGTTGCAAGCGCAGAACTTCAAGCCCGACGCGGTGCGCAGCAGCCAGTGGTGCCGCTGCCAGGACACGGCGCGCTTGGCTTTCGGTATTTATGAGGACTGGCCCGCGCTCAACAGCACCTTTGCCGGGCAGGGTGACCCGGCCGCTCAGCAACAGGCTTTGCGTGAGCGCTTGCAAGCACTGCCTGCCGGGCGCACCGAGGTCTGGGTCACGCACCAGGTCATCATGACCGGCTTGACCGGGGCCTACCCGGGGCTGGGCGAAGGTTTTGTGGTGGACCGCCAGGGCAGCTTGTTGGCCCGTGGAGACCTGGCCGCATGAGCACGCTGCACCGCCTGACGGTTTACTTTGACGGCTCTTGCCCCTTGTGCCGCCGCGAAATCGCCATTTACCGCCGCCTGCCTCAGGCGGCGAGCGTGGATTGGGTGGACGTGAGCACCGGGGCCGACTTGGGCACGCTCAGTTGTGCGCAGGCCATGGCGCGTTTCCATGTGCGAGACGCGCAGGGCCGCTTGTTCAGCGGTGCGGCGGCGTTTTCGCAGATGTGGCGGTTGTTTCCGGGCTGGCGTTGGTTGGGCTGGTTGTCGGCCTGGCCACCGATGTCGTGGGTGTTCGAGGGGGCTTACCGTTTGTTTTTGCCGCTGCGCCCGCGCCTGCAACAGTGGGTGCGGCGCTGGGTGGGCGAGGAGAAAGTGTCATGAAGCTGCGGGGTGTTTCTGTTGTGCTGCTGGCCAGCTTGGCCACGCTGGGCGGGCCTGTGGCGCAAGCCCAAACGGGTCAAGCCTTGACTGAAAGAGTGCCTGACAAAGTGGTTTTGGGCGACTGGGCCATTGACCGCACCGAAGTCACCATCGGTCAGTTTGAGCGCTATGTGCGGGCCACCGGCACCGTGACCCGGGCCGAAAAAGAGGGCGGTGGTTTTGAATACGGCGCAGGTTGGGAGCGCCGCCCCGGCTGGTCCTGGCGCAGGCCCGATGGCGTGCCCACGAGCCCGGAAATGCCCGCCGTGCACCTGGACTTTGCCGAGGCGGAGGCTTATTGCCGCTGGGCCGGGGGGCGCTTGCCCACCGGGGCCGAATGGCAAAAGGCGGGATTCACCGAGCTGCGCGACGCGCCGCCTGCGCCCTGGGTCATGGGCCGCACCTACCCTTGGACCACGGGCGACAGCCCGCAAGGCGCCAACACCAGCGACACCGACCCCTGGCCCAGAGCCGCGCCTGCCGGCGCCACGCGCCAGGGCGTGAACGGCCTGTACGACATGGGCGCCAATGTGTGGGAGTGGACCACCGATGCCCGAGGCCAAGAACGACGCACGGTGGGTGGCTCTTGGTGGTATGGCGCGTTCAACATGAAAGGCGATGTGCAGGCCTTCAAACCGGCTGATTTTTACGCGGTCTACATCGGCTTTCGCTGTGCCTATGATCTCCCGCCGAAAAATCCAAACCCGGGCAAGATACCGTCATGATGCATTCCCTGCCGGAGGGCTACCGCGCCCTGGTGATCGGCGCGAGCGGCGCCATTGGCAGCGCCCTGCAACAGCAGCTGCAAGGCGATCCGCGCTGCGCCTTGGCGCTGGGCGTGTCACGCCAAAGCACGCCGGGGCTGGATTTACTCAGCGAAGCCAGCATCGCCAACTGTGCGAAAGCGGTGGCTGCGCAAGGGCCGTTCCATCTGGTGCTGGACGCCACGGGTGCACTCACCGTGAACGGGCGCGGCCCTGAAAAACGGCTGGACGAGCTGGATGCTGCGCATTTGCTGGCCACGCTGCAACTCAATGCGGTGGGGCCAGGTCTGTTGCTCAAACACTTTGTGCCTTTACTGGCACCGGGGCAGCGCGTCATCTGGGGCAAGTTGTCCGCGCGTGTTGGCAGCATCGAAGACAACCGCAAAGGCGGCTGGTACGGTTACCGCGCCGCCAAGGCCGCGCTCAACATGCTGCTGCAGACGGCTGCCATCGAAGTGGCTCGCCGCAGGCCGATGGCGGTGGTGGTGGCCTTGCAGCCGGGCACGGTGCAGTCGGCCCTGAGCCAGCCTTTTGTGGGCGACGATGCCCTGCGCCCCGATGAGGCGGCGCGGCGTTTGCTGGTCGCACTGGACGCCTTGCAACCCGCTGGGCGTGCACAGTTTGTGGACCACCAGGGGCAAAACATTCCCTGGTGACTGGCTCAGGCGCTGAGACGGGCCTGCGGCCTGGTGGACAATCCGTGCAGACCTTAAAAAACCAGGGATGTGTATGGGTGTGCAGGCGTGGTGGCTCTTTGTCGTGATGACCTTTGTGGTGTCGGCCACGCCGGGGCCCAATATGTTGCTGGTGATGAGCCACGGTGCGCGATTTGGCTTGCGAGCGGCTGTCATGACGATGGCAGGTTGCATGACCGCCCTGCTGTGCATGATGAGCATTTCGGCGGTAGGCTTGGGCGCTTTGCTGCACGCCTTCCCAACGGTGTTCGATGTGCTGCGTTATCTGGGTGCGGCCTATTTGGCGTATCTGGGCTACAAACTGTGGGTGGCGGATTTCTCCGGTCCAGCCGCTGAGGTTGTCAGTGCTCAGCCGTCGCCCGAGCGCAGCGACGCTTCTTTTTATCGCCAAGGCTTGGCGGTGGCGGCCAGCAACCCCAAAGCGATTGTGTTTTCAGCGGCGTTCTTCCCGCAATTCATCCAGCCTGAGTGGCCTGCGCTGACCCAGTTTGTCATTTTGCTGACCACGTTCACCGTGATCGAGGTCAGCTGGTACCTGGTCTACGCCATCAGCGGCCACAAACTCTCGCGATACCTTCAGCAAGCCCACGTGCTGAAAAATTTCAACCGCGTCACTGGGGGTGTGTTCGTGGGCTTTGCCGCCTTGATGGCAGCCAGCCGATGAGCGTGTCGGTGCGCTGGCTGACGCTGCCCGGGTTTACCCCCGTCAACTGTGCGCCAAGCTGTGGATAAGTGCATGAACAAGCCCTGAGACCCGCATGCCTGTTGGTTTGGTGGGCCGTGCTCAATATTTCAGCAATGTTTGAGGGGCCAGCATCAGCCCAATGCCCGGGCTATCTTGTGGCGCGGCACCGTCGGTTTCGGGCATTGGCCTTTGGGAAGCTCAAACCACTGGCGCACATCGGCGTCTACCCCCACGCCGTGCATGAAGTTGTAGATGGCTTTTTTGAGGCCCTGGCCCAGCAGGTCGTGGTCTACGCCGGGTGGCATGGGCGTCGGGTCGACAAAACCCACATCGTTTTTGGCGAACGTGCCTTCGGGCAGGGGCAAGAGTTGCACGCCATAAGCCTCGGGGTTTTGGCCCACGGGTGAATGCACCGTGCACACAAAGCGGTGGAAAAAACCGCTGTGGATGCAGCCGTTTTCAAACAACTGGCGCACGTATTCGAGCGCGTCCACCGTGTCCTGCACGGTTTGTGTTGGAAAGCCGTACATCAGGTAGGCGTGCACCAGCACGCCCGCATCGGCAAAACCTTTGGTGACCTGCGCCACCTGCTCGACCGAGACGCCTTTTTTCATGAGATTGAGCAAACGGTCGGATGCGACTTCGAGGCCACCCGACATGGCGATGCAGCCGCTTTGGGCCAGCAAGTCGCACAGCTCGGGGGTGAAGGTTTTCTCAAAGCGGATGTTGCCCCACCAGGAGATTTGAACGCCCCGGCGCAGCAGTTCTTCGGCCAAGGCTTTCAGGGCTTTGGGTGGCGCGGCTTCGTCCACAAAGTGAAAGCCGGTCTGGCCCGTCTCGGCTACGATCTGCTCGATGCGGTCCACCAGGGTGCTGGCCTGCGCGGTCTCGTAGCGGCTGATGTAGTCCAGGCTCACGTCGCAAAAGCTGCATTTCTTCCAGTAGCAGCCGTGCGCCACGGTGAGTTTGTTCCAGCGGCCGTCGCTCCACAGCCGGTTCATCGGGTTGAGCATGTCGAGCAGCGACAAATACTGGTGCAGCGGCAAACCGTCCCAGGTGGGCGTGCCCACCTCTTCAAAAGGGATGTCGGGCTCAGCCAAGTTGATGTACTGCACCTGGCCTGCGTCGTTGCGCACAAAGGTGCGTTGCAGGCGCTGCAGGCTGCGCTGTCCTTGCAGGTGCTCGATCAGGCTGAGTAGCGGGCGCTCGCCGCCGTCCAGCGTGACGAAATCCACATGGTCAAACACGCGGGCGTCTTTCAGTTCACGCAGCTCGGTGTTCACAAAGCCGCCGCCCAAGCCAATGCGGATGTGCGGGTGCGAGCGCTTGATGCATTGGGCGATGCGAAAGGCCGCATAGACCGAGCCGGGGAAGGGCACGGACAGCAGCACCAGTTGCGGCTGGTGGCGTTCAATGGCTTGCAAGGCCAGGCGCTCCAGCGTGGTGTCGATCAGGTTGGGGGGCTCTGCCAAGGCCTCGGCCAGTGCGTCAAAGCTGGGCTGGCTGGCGGCCAGGCGCTCGGCGTAGCGCACAAATTCAAAGCCTTCGTCCACGGCGTCGCGTAGCACATCGGCCAAATCGTTCAGGTACAGCGTGGCCAGGTGCCGGGCGCGGTCGGTCTGGCCCAAAGCGCCAAAAGCCCAGCCAATCGGGTCGCCCGTGCCATCGTCGTCGTAGGCGTCCAGCGCCGCAAAGCGCGGGCCTTCGGGCAAAAAGCCCCGGCCAGCGATGCGGTGGCTGAGCGTGCTGTCGCGGCCTTGCAAAAACGCGATGACCGGGTCGATGCTGACGGCGTAATCGTTGAAATGGTCGAGGAAAAAATTCACCGGACCTGAGCGCTCTTCAACGGGCAAGGCCAGCGCCACGTTGCGCAAATTGGTCAGCCCCTTTTTGTTCAGCAATGCCAGCACGGTGGCCAGGGCCAAGTCCTCTTGCACCGCATCAAAGCCACGCGAACGCAAAAAACCCGTCAGGTAGGCCGTGGACGGGTAGGGCGTGTTCAGCTGCGTCATCGGCGGGATGAGGCTGAGCACTTTGAACGGGGTGGGGCTGGGCATCAGGCAGGTGCTTGTCGAATCGGTGGGGGGATTATCGACTGGCCAAGCCCCTTCCTGCATTCGGCCGCAGGGGCGGCCTCCCACGGGGGGTTAACATCCAGCAGCCCATCGGTCTTCGCTCCACTCTTTTCAATGATCTCCCCGCCCGAAGCGCCCCAAGACGCTGCCGTCTCCCTATCTGCCTTAATGGTCCAGCCCGGCGACCAAGCCCCGCTCACGCCCGCCCAGCAGCGCTTCAATGCCTTGCTGGCCCGCATCGAGCAGCTCTCCGGCCAGATTGAGCGCCTGCAGGCTTGGTCGGACCGGCACCGTTACGCGCACATTCAGGCCTTGCGCGAGTCGGTGCAGCTGGCGCAGGCCCACCGCAAAAGCCTGCTGCTCTTTGTGCATGAGCGCCTGCAAACGGCCGACTTCACCGAGCGCCAGCAACGCATGGCCCGAGGACTGGTGCGAGGCTTGATCGACCAATTGGCCGCCAGCGCCGACCCTCAAGTGCAGGCACTGGCCGACTTGTATGTGAGCGATGAGGACACTCAGGAAGCGGCCCAAGAGCAGGCCGAGGCGGCGCAGCGCCTGCGCGAGCGCATCGAAGAAGCGCTGGGCCAGCCGATTGAAAATCCCAGCCAATACCAGACACCCGAAGAGATGATGCAAGCGGGCATGCGCCAGTGGCAACGCCAGCAAGAGGCCGACGAGCAGCGCAAGGCGGCCAAGCGTGCGGCCAAAAAAGCACACAAACAAGCCCAAAAGAAAAGTGCTGCGGCTGAAAAAGGCGAGGCGCCGCCTGCAGTGCTGCGCGAGGCCGATGCCAAAAGCGCCATCCGCACAGTGTTCCGACAACTGGCCAGCGCCTTGCATCCGGACCGCGAGCCCGACGAACAAGAGCGCCTGCGCAAAACCGCGTTGATGAGCGAGGTCAATGCCGCTTATGAAAAAAATGAGCTGAGCACCTTGCTGCGCCTGCAAATGCAGGTGACGCAGGTCAATCCGCAAAACGCCACCCGCATGGCCGATGCCCAGCTGATCGCCATGGCTTCGCTGTTGAAGGAACAGGTCGCCGCGTTGGAGGACGATTTGGACCAGTTGCAAAGCCGTTTGAGCCAAGAGCTGTGCGTGCCGGTGGGTGCCGATGTGGACGAGGCGGCGATGACGCAAGCCCTGCAGCGCATCCAGGCCGACCAGCGCCACAGCGCCGATAGCCTGGCGGCCGATTTGCGCCGCATTCAGAACGAGGCTGAACTCAAGCGTTGGCTGAAGGAGCAGTGGCAGCTGGCGAAAGCCACTTCTGCATGAAGCTGGCCTGACCCGCAGCGGGGTCCAGCGCATAGGGCTCAAAACCAAAACCCAGGTAACTCTTCAAAGCCCGCGCATTGCCCGTCAGCACCTCCAGAGTGAGCTTGCAGCAGCCACGCGCCCGCGCATGTTGCTCGGCAGCGGCCAGCAAAGCCTGGCCGACCCCTGCACCCCGGTGCCCGGGCAGCACGGCGATGTCGTGGATGTTCATCAGGGGCTGTGCTTTGAAGGTTGAATAACCCTCGATGCAATTGACCAGGCCCACAGGCGCATCGTCCAGCCAGGCGATGAAGCTGGCCGCATCGCTGCGTGCGGCCAGGTCATCGCACAAGCGATCTTTCACATCCTGCGCCAGTCCTTCGCCCCCGCCCATGGGGTCTTGGGCGTAGGCGTTCAGCAGCATCACCAGCGCGTTGCGGTGGGCTGGGTTTTGGTAATCGACGGGCAGGATGTGAAGCGGCATGGTCAGGCGGTGGCGGGGGTCATGAAAGAGCGCACATTGTCCTTCATGGCCGCCATCACATGCCCTGCCAGCTGGTGCGCCGTGATGGCGCTGAGGGTCCAGCCCAGGTGGCCGTGGCCGGTGTTGTAGAACACGTTGGCCTTTTTGCCTGCGCCCACGCGCGGGAGCATGTTGGGCATCATGGGGCGCAGACCGGCCCAAGGCTCGACGCGGCGGGTGTCCACGCCAGGGAAGCATTCGTTGACCCAGTTGACCAGCGGCTTGATGCGGTCGGCGCGGATGTCCAGGTCGATGCCGTTGAACTCGGCCGTGCCCGCGACGCGGAAGCGGTCTGCGCCCAGGCGGCTGGTCACCAGCTTGGTCTCGTCATCGAGCAGACTGACTTGCGGCGCAGCGGCCTGGCTGGCGGCATCGTTCAGGCCCACGGTGATCGAGTAGCCTTTGACAGGGTAAATGTTCAGACGGTCGCCCAATTGGGCGGCCAAGCGGCGGCCGTGCACGCCTGCGCAAATGACGATGCCGTCAAAGCTCAGGGTTTCGGTTTGGCCCGCGTGCTGCACTTGCACGGTGGCGGTTTGGCCGTTCGAGGCCACATTCAGCACCTGGTGCTCGGTCAGGATCTTCACGCCCAGGCGCTCGCAGGCTTTGGCCAGGCCAAAAGTGAATTTGTGGATGTCACCTGTCGAGTCGCTCTCGGTGAAGTAGCCGCCGTAGTACTGGCCTTGCAGGGTCGGCTCGATGGTTTTCATTTCGTCGGGGGTGACGGCGCGGCGGGGCAGGCCGCCTTGGGCCAGCAGCTTGGAGACTTCGCCCGCGTGGTCAAAGCCTTTTTTGTCGCGGTAAATGTGCAGGATGCCTTCGCGCTTGTGGTCGAAGTCGATGCCCTCGGCCTTGGCCCAGGCAAAGTGGTGCTCGCGCGACTCGATCGCCAGCTTGGCCGTGGCGATGGTGTTGTCTTTATATTTGGGAATGGCGGCCACGAACTCGGCCATCCAGCTGAGCTTGTGCCAGGTGGGGGCGGGGTTCATCAAAAGCGGCGCATCGCTTTTCAGCATCCACTTGAGGCCTTTGATGATCGTGGACGGGTGGGTCCAGACTTCGGCGTTGGAGGCCGATAATTGCCCGCCATTGGCGTAGGAGGTTTCCATGCCGGGGTAGCGGTTTTTCTCGATCAGGGTGACCTGGATGCCTTGCTGGGCCAGGGCGTAGGCGCTGGTGACGCCGGTGATGCCGCCGCCAATGATCACGATGTGCTTGTTCATGGAACTTCTCTCTGAAACGTCTCAAACGGATGAGCACGCTGCGCACCGGATGTGCGCGGCATGACCCCCTCTGTTTGAAACCTGAGAGATTCACCTCGTATGAGGCTTGCTCCTGCGGTGGACCCGGGTGACGAACCCGGGTCGCTCTTCAGAGTGTGTGGCCCTTCATCCGTGGATGGGAGCCTGCCTGCATCGGTCCTTTTGCCTGAGAGTTTCCGGGGCGGTTGCTCCTTCGGCGCTGTCTGCGGTTGACAGTCTCTCCCGATGCGGGATTTTGATTTTGAGTGGTGGGTCTTCCTGGGTGTGTGGATCAGGCGTAGTCGCTCACCGGGATGCAGCTGCAAAACAGGTTGCGGTCACCGTAGACGTTGTCGACCCGGCCCACCTGGGGCCAGTACTTCACGCTGCCGGGCACGCGCTGGGCCTGGGCGGCGCCGACTTCGCGGCTGTAGGGGCGGGGCCATTCGCTGGACATCACGCTGTCCGCCGTGTGCGGCGCGTTTTTCAGCGGGTTGTTGTCCTGTGGCCAGGTGCCGTTTTCCACCTGACGGATCTCTTCGCGGATGGCGATCATCGCGTCGATGAAGCGGTCGATCTCCTCCAGCGTCTCGCTCTCGGTAGGCTCGACCATCAGGGTGTTGGCCACCGGGAAGCTCAGCGTGGGCGCGTGGAAGCCGTAGTCCATCAGGCGCTTGGCCACGTCCTCGGCCATCACGCCGCAAGTGTCCTTGAAGTGGCGCAGGTCCAGGATGCACTCGTGGGCCACATGGCCGTTGTCACTGGCATACAGCGTCGGGTAGTGCGGGGCCAGACGCTTGCTGATGTAGTTGGCCGCCAAAATCGCCGACTCGGTGGCGTGCTTCAGGCCTTCGGCGCCCATCATGCGGCAGTACATCCAGCTGATGGGCAGCACGGCGGCATTGCCCAGCGGCGCGGCCGACACAGCACCCACGCCATTGACCGGTACACCGCCTGTGGCGTGACCCGGCAGATAGGGCACCAGGTCTTCGACCACGCACACAGGGCCAACGCCGGGGCCGCCACCGCCGTGCGGGATGCAGAAGGTCTTGTGCAGGTTCAGGTGGCTCACGTCACCGCCAAACTCGCCGGGCGCGGCCACGCCCACCAGGGCGTTCATGTTGGCGCCGTCCACATACACGCGCCCGCCGTGCTGGTGCACCAGCTCACAGAGCTGCTTGACCTGCGTCTCGAACACGCCGTGTGTGCTGGGGTAGGTGATCATGACGGCGGCCAGGTTGGCGCTGTGCTGCTCGCACTTGGCCTTCAGGTCGTCCATGTCCACGTTGCCGTTGTCGTCACACTTGGTGACCACCACGGTCATGCCGACCATCTGGGCGCTGGCAGGGTTGGTGCCGTGGGCACTCGACGGGATCAGGCAGATGTGGCGGTGGCCCTGGCCCTGGGCGCGATGGTAGGCCTGGATGACCAAGAGCCCCGCGTATTCGCCTTGCGATCCCGCATTGGGCTGCAGGCTGATGCCTTTGTAGCCGGTGGCCTGGCACAGCCAGTCGCGCAGCTGCTGGTCCAGCTGGGCATAGCCTTTCAATTGCCCGGCAGGGGCAAAGGGGTGCACGCCCGCAAACTCGGGCCAGGTGATGGGGATCATCTCGCTGGTGGCGTTGAGCTTCATGGTGCAGCTGCCCAGCGGGATCATGCTGCGGTCGAGCGCCAGGTCTTTGTCGGACAGCTGGCGGATGTAGCGCAGCATGCCGGTCTCGGAGTGGTAGCGGTTGAAGACCGGGTGCGTCAGGAAGGCGCTGGTGCGGCGCAGCGACTCGGGGATCAGCGGAGCGATGCCTTTTTCGAACTGCTCGAAAGACGGCAGCTTCTGGCCGCCTTGGACAAACAGGCTCCAGAGCGTGGCGATGTCTTCGCGGGTGGTGGTTTCGTCGAGCGTGATGCCCACAAAGCCCGCACGGCCACCGGTGTAGCGGCGCAGGTTGATCTCCAGGGCCACAGCCCTGGCGTGCAGGGCATCCGCCGCTGCGGCGCTGCCGCAGTCCACGGTCAGCGTGTCAAAGGCCGTGCCGTGCAGCAGCGAGGCACCCAGCGATTTCAGGCCCTCGGCCAGCAAGGCGGTGTAGCTGGCGATGCGCTGGGCAATGCGCTTGAGGCCTTCGGGCCCGTGGTAGACCGCGTACATGCTGGCGATCACGGCCGGCAGCACCTGCGCGGTGCAGATGTTCGATGTCGCTTTTTCGCGGCGGATGTGCTGCTCGCGGGTCTGCAGGGCCAGCCGGTAGGCCGGTTGGCCATGCGCGTCCACGCTCACGCCCACCAGACGGCCGGGCATGGAGCGTTTGTACTCGTCGCGGCAGGCCATATAGGCGGCGTGCGGACCGCCTGCGCCCATGGGCATGCCAAAGCGTTGGGTGGTGCCCACCACGATGTCGGCCCCCATTTCGCCCGGCGACTTGAGCAGCAGCAGCGCCATCAGGTCGGCGGCCAGAATGAAGGCGGCTTGCTTGCTGTGGATCAGGTCGGCGCTGAGCTGCCAGTCGGCAAGCCAGCCGCTGCTGCCGGGGTACTGGTTCAGCGCGGCAAAGTAATCGTCTTGTGCAATGGCTGCTTGCCATTCGTCGCCCGAGCGCACGAGCTTGACGGTGATGCCCAGTGGCGCGGCGCGGGTCTGGATGACTTCGATGGTTTGCGGGTGGCAGTCGCCACTCACGATGAACACGTTGCCCTTGGCCTTGACCGAGCGCTTGGCCAGCGTCATGGCTTCGGCCGCTGCGGTGGCTTCGTCGAGCATGGAGGCGTTGGCGATTGGCATGCCGGTCAGGTCGCAGACCATGGTCTGGAAGTTGACCAGCGCTTCCATCCGGCCCTGCGAAATCTCGGCCTGGTAGGGCGTGTAGGCGGTGTACCAGGCGGGGTTTTCCAGGATGTTGCGCAGGATCACGCCGGGCGTGTGGGTGCCGTGGTAGCCCTGGCCGATGAAACTCTTGAACAACTGGTTTTGCTGCGCCATGGCTTTGAGTTCGGCCAGCGCGGCGGCCTCGGTCACCGGGGCGGGCAGCTGCATGGCCTGGGCGCGGGCGATGCTGCGCGGCACGATGGACTCGATCAGGGCGCGGCGCGAAGCCTCGCCGATCACGCCCAGCATGTGCTGCTCGTCAGCGTCGCTGATGCCGATGTGGCGGGCGATGAATTCGGACGGATTTTCGAGTTCGCCCAAGGGCTTGAGGGTGGACATCAGCATGGCAGTACCAGTGGGGTTGAAAAAATGGATCGCTTCGTGCCTCGCGATGACGCGCAAGACGATGAACTTGACGCAGTCATGGCGAGCGCAGCGCGGCCATCCAGGTTGGCAAAACTGGGGCTTTTACGAGGCAGAGAACTTGTTGTAAGCCGTCTCGTCCAGTAGGGCGTCGGCCTGTGCCGGGTTGGACAGCTTGACCTTGAAAAACCAGCCTTTGCCCAGGGGGTCGGTGTTGGCCAGCGAGGGGTCGCCGCGCAGTTCTTCGTTCACCTCGGTGATCTCGCCGTCCACGGGCATGTAAACGTCGGCAGCGGCCTTGACCGACTCGACCACGCCTGCGACCTCTTTGGCGGCAAAGGACTTGCCGACTTCTGGCAGGTCCACAAACACCACATCGCCCAGCGCGTCTTGTGCGTGGTGGGTGATGCCGACGACGGCGGTGTCACCGTCAATTTGCAACCATTCGTGGTCTTCGGTGTACTTGATCATGTGGGAGCTCCTTGTGTGTTGGGGTATTCAATCGGGGTCAGATCCCAATTATTCGGCTTGGATGGGTGTGTGGATTTAATTGGGATCTGACCCCGATTTAGTTCAACCGCGGTGATAGCGGTTGGGTACGAAGGGCAGGGCGCTGACGGTCATGGGCACGGCTTTGCCGCGCACCATGGCGTTCAGGCGTGTGCCTGCTGGCGCATATTCTGCCTGCACATAGGCCAGCGCCACAGGCTGATCGGCCGTGGGGGCGAGCAGGCCGCTGGTGACTTCGCCCACTTTCTGGCCGGCGTCGTTGTGCAGTTCCACATGCTCGCGCACCGGCACGCGCTCCAGGGCCACCAGGCCCACGCGCAAGCGTTGCGCCGGGCTTGTGCCGTCGAGCTGTGCGAGGATTTTGGCGGCACCGGGGAAGCCGCCTTCACGCGCGCCACCTGTGCGGCGCACCTTTTGCATGGCCCAGTTCAGACCCGCTTCGACCGGGGTGGTGGTGGTGTCGATGTCGTTGCCGTACAGGCACAGCCCGGCTTCCAGGCGCAGCGAGTTGCGGGCCCCCAGACCGATCGGCTTGACTTCGGGCTGGGCCAGCAGGGCACGGGCAAAGGCATCGGCCGCGTGAGCGGGCAGGGAGATTTCAAAACCGTCTTCGCCGGTGTAGCCGCTGCGGGTCACGTACAGATCGGCGCTGTTCCATGTGGCAGGCATGCCGGTCATGAACACCAATTTTTCAACGCCGGGCAACAGGCGCTGCAAGGCGGTCACGGCCTGTGGGCCTTGCAGGGCCAGCAAGGCGCGGTCAAATTGCGGCGTGATGGTGCAGCGGCTGCCGATGCGCTCTTGGATGTGGGCCAGATCGCCGTGTTTGCAAGCCCCGTTAACGATCACAAAAATATCGCCGCCGTTGGCCACATCGCGGTTCACGAACATCAGGTCGTCGATGATGCCGCCCTCGTCATTGAGCAGCAGGCCGTAGCGCTGTTTGTTCACGCCCAGACCGATCACGTCCACCGGCATCAGGCTTTCGAAGGCAGCAGCGGCATCGGGCCCGCTCAGGCACAACTGGCCCATGTGCGAGACATCGAAAAGGCCGGCGGCGTTGCGGGTGTGGTGGTGCTCGGCCACTAAGCCTGCGGGGTATTGCACCGGCATGCTGTAGCCCGCAAAAGGCACCATGCGAGCGCCCAGCTCGATGTGCAGGGCATTCAAAGGGGTGGTGAGCAAGTCGGCAGCAGCGGTCACAGGAACTCCAAGGGCAATGAACAACCTCAGCATATGCTGTGGCTTGCCCTCGCTGTCCGCTTTACCTGAGAGATTCGCCGGGACCATTCGGCCTGAAAGCCGGACGTTCTGCGGTTTGCTCCTTCGGTGGATGCCGTGGCCCGATGGCCCGGCACCTCTCTCCAGTGAGGTAACGCCTTGAAAAAAGCGTTTTGTCAGTCCTTTTGCCTGAGCGTTCAGCAGTTTTTTAAACCGCCTGCGCCTTCGGCGGCCTGACTTGTTTCACGAGGGAAGCCAAGTCAGGCGCTCTCCTGACAGGGATGGATTCTAGCTTTATTTGGCGTACACCAGATCCCGCAAGGTCAGCGACAAGGCAGGTACATAGCTCACCACCATCAGGCAAACCAGGATCACCAGCACGAAGGGGATCAAATCTTTGATCATCCGATCGAGCGAGATGCGCGCCACCGTACAGGCCGCGAACAGGTTCACGCCGAAAGGCGGTGTGATCATGCCCAGCGCCAGATTGACCACCATGATCAGGCCAAAGTGAACCGGGTCGATGCCAAAGTGCATGGCCACAGGGGCGAGAATGGGCGCCAGCACGATGATGGCCGCGCTGGTTTCAATGAACATGCCAATGAAAAACAAGGCCACGTTCACGCCCAGCAGGAAGTAGGCGGGCGACTTGAGCACGTCTTCCAGCCAGTGACCAATCGCTTCAGGCACCCCAGCGCGCGTGATCAGGAAGGCGAACAAACCCGCGTTGGCGATGATGAACATGATCACCGCGCTGGACAACACCGATTTGCGCATGATCACAGCCAGGTCTTTCAGCTTGATCTCGCGGTAAATGACCGTGCCGACGATCAGCGCGTAGAACACCGCCACGGCAGACGCTTCGGTGGGGGTGAACACCCCGCCGTAGATGCCGCCCAAAATGATGACGGGCATCATGAGCGCCCAACCGGCTTGCCATGATGCTTTGCCAAAACTCAGGCGTCCGTCGCCATCGTTTTTGCCCCAGCCTTTGTATTTGCAATACACCCAGACCCAGAACATCAAGGCTGCGCCAATGAACAGACCCGGACCAAAACCGGCAATGAACAGCTCGCCAATGGACACTTCGGCACTCACGCCGTAAAGGATCATGGGGATCGAGGGCGGGATGATCACGCCCAGTTCGGCCGATGTGGCCTGCAAGGAGGCTGCATAGGTGGTGGGGTAGCCGTGCTTGATGAGCGCTGGAATCAGAATGGTGCCGATGGCGAAGGTGGTGGCAACCGATGAGCCCGACACCGCCGCAAAAATCATGCAGGTCAGCACGCAGGTCATGGGCAAGCCGCCTTGCACGCCGCCCACGATGCTCTTGGCGAACTCCACCAGGCGACGGGAGATGCCGCCGGTTTCCATGATGTTGCCCGCCAGAATGAAGAAGGGGATCGCGGCCAGCGGGAATTTGTTGATCGAATTGAACATCTCCTTGACGGAGATGAGCATGTTGGCGTTGCCGATCTGGATGCCGACGATGGCCGACAAACCGATGGACACGGCCACCGAGATGGTGAGTGCAAAGCACAGCACCATGGTGCAAAGCATGACGACGCTCATTGTGCGGTCTCCAGTTCCAGACGCTGGGGATCCAGCCAATTGCCAATGATGCTGATGACGCTGAAAGCCGCGCCGACGGGCAGCGCCATGTACGCCCAGAACATGGACACGTCTTCAAGCCCGATCATGGACTGGACCTTACCCCGGTTGGCGTAGTCCCAGCCCCACCAAATGATGACGCACACCAAAGTCAGCGCAGCCAATGCCACCACAGTGTCGAGAAATTTCTTCATGCGCGGGCCGCTCCAGCGGTAGAGCACGTCCACACTGACCATGGCGCCTTGCCGAAAGGCCATGGGGATGCCCATGAACACCATCCAGATGAGGCTGAAGCGGATGATGACCTCGGTCCATTCAATGGGGGTTTCCAGCACGAAACGGGTGAAAATTTGCAGCATGCCCAGGCAAGCTGCGACAGCCAGCATCAAACAGGCCACGAGCATGGAAAAAGCGGTGGTCCACTTTTCCACGCTCAGATAGAGCGAACGCATAAAACTTCCTTCTCGACAGAATCAAAAAACGCCCGCCAATCCGGGATTGGTCGGGCGTTTTGAACAAGCGCTAAATCACTTGAAGTTGCGGATGCGGTCCAGGTTGGCTTTGCCGAACTGTTTTTCAAATTCGGCCATGGCCGGACCCATGGTGGCCACGAACTTGGACTTGTCCACGTTTTCAATGATGGTCATGCCCTTCTTGCGCAACTCGGCCACGCCATTGGCATCGTCCTTGTCGACGCGGGCACGGTTGGCCTTCACAGCTTCTTTGGCGGCATCCAGGAAGATTTGCTTGTCAGCGGCGCTGAGCTTGTCAAAACTGCCCTTGTTCATCAGGATCACCACAGGCGAGTAGACGTGGCCAGTCAATGTCAGGTGTTTTTGCACCTGGTCAAAGTTGGCCGCCATGATCACGGACAGGGGGTTTTCCTGGCCGTCCACGGTGCCTTGCTGCAAGGCGGTGAACACTTCGGGGAAAGCCATGGGCGTGGTCACAATGCCAAGGCTCTTGTAAGCCGCGACGTGCACTGGGTTTTCCATGGTGCGCATTTTCAGGCCCTTCAGGTCACCGGGCTCGTTGACGGCGCGCTTGCTGTTGGTCATGTGACGCACGCCGTTTTCACCCCAGGCCAAAGCCTTGAAGCCTTTGGACTCGAATTTGGTCAGCAGTTCCTGGCCAATGGGGCCGTCGAGCACGGCGCGTGCATGCCCTTTGTCACGGAACAAGAAAGGCACGTCCAAAATGCGGGCCTCAGGCACGAAGTTGGGGACGGGACCGGTGGATGTGGTGGCCAATTCCTGGGTGCCCAACTGGACCGACTCGATCGACTCGCGCTCACCGCCCAAAGAACCCGAGTAGAAGTTCTGGATCTTGATGCGGCCGTTGGTGCGCTTTTCCACTTCTCGGGCCAGCGTATCGATGGCCTCGCCTTGGTGGGAGTTTTGGGCGACCGAAATGCTGTTGCGCATGACGATTTGTGAAGAAGCCGTGGTTATGACGCCGATGGCCAAACTCAGGCCCAACATCAATTTGCTCAATTTCATGGGAGAACTCCTCGTGGATCAATGGACGACAACAGGTTGCGGATCAACTTGTCATACAAGTTTCATTATGGGGCGCCTGCAGGCTGGTTCAACTACGGGTTTTCGAGGGGGTGGTGATGCCTAGGTGACGCCTGCAGAGACTTCTTGATCAGGCAAAAAAAGAGGCCCTAACGGGCCTCTTTTTCGGCACATGGGGCTCACATGCCCGTGTAGTTGGGACCGCCGCCGCCTTCGGGTGTGACCCAGACGATGTTTTGCGTGGGGTCTTTGATGTCGCAGGTTTTGCAGTGCACGCAGTTTTGCGCGTTGATCTGCAGGCGGTCGCTGTTGTCTTCGTTTTTGACGTACTCGTACACACCGGCCGGGCAGTAGCGGCTTTCTGGCCCGGCGAACTTGGCGAGGTTGATGCCCACGGGCACAGACGCGTCTTTGAGCGTCAGGTGCGCCGGCTGGTTTTCCTCGTGGTTGGTGTTGCTGATGAAGACGCTGCTCAAGCGGTCAAAAGTCAGCTTGCCATCGGGCTTGGGGTAGACGATTTGTTCGCACTCGGCCGCAGGCTTGAGGTAGGTGTGGTCGGCTTTGTCGCGGCGCAGTGTCCACGGAATGTGGCCACGCAGCACAAACTGCTCAAAGCCGTTCATCAGCGTCGCGACCGTCAGGCCCTTTTTGAACCAGGTCTTGAAATTGCGCGACTTGTTCAGCTCGGTGTAGAGCCAGCTGGCCTCGAAAGCCTCGGGGTAGGCGCTCAACTCGTCGTGCTCGCGACCGGCCACGATGGCGTCATAAGCGGCTTCGGCGGCCAGCATGCCGGTCTTGATGGCGGCGTGGCTGCCTTTGATTCGGCTCACATTCAAGTAGCCGGCGTCGCAGCCGACCAGCGCACCCCCTGGGAACACGGTCTTGGGCAGGCTCATCAGGCCGCCTGCGGTGATGGCGCGGGCACCGTAGCCGATGCGTTTGGCGTTCACTTCACCCTTGTCGTTGGTGAAGTACCACTTGATGTTGTTGTGGGTTTTCCAGCGCTGGAATTCTTCAAAAGGGCTGAGCCAAGGGTTGGCGTAGTCCAGACCGACCACGTAGCCGATGGCAATCTTGTTGTCTTCCATGTGGTACATGAACGCGCCGCCGTAGGTGTCGTTGTTCATGGGCCAGCCGGCGGTGTGCATCACAAAACCGGGGGTGTGGCGTGAGGGATCAATCTCCCAAACTTCCTTGATGCCGATGCCGTAAGTCTGCGGATCGCGGCCTTCGTCCAGTTTGTACTTGGCGATCAACTGCTTGCCCAGGTGGCCGCGTGCGCCTTCGGCGAACACGGTGTATTTGCCGTGCAACTCCATACCCAGCTGAAAGTTCTCGGTCGGCTCGCCGTCTTTGCCAATGCCCAGATTGCCGGTGGCCACGCCTTTGACGGAGCCGTCGTCGTTGTAAAGCACCTCGGCGGCTGTGAAGCCGGGGAAAATTTCCACGCCCAGATTCTCGGCCTGCTGTGCCAGCCAGCGGGTGAAGTTGGAGAGGCTGATGATGTAGTTGCCGTGGTTTTGTGCGCACTCGGGCAGGAAAATGCCGGGGGTGCGGGTGGCGCCGGTCTCGCTCAGGAAGCTCCAGGCGTCGTCGGTCACAGGCTGGTTGAGGGGGGCGCCCAGCTCTTTCCAATTGGGCAAGAGTTCAGTCAGGGCCTTGGGGTCCATGATGGCGCCGCTCAAGATGTGGGCGCCGGGCTCACCGCCTTTTTCCAGCACGACCACCGACACGTCAGTGCCTTTTTCAGCGGCCAGTTGTTTGAGTCGAATGGCCGTGGACAGGCCCGCGGGGCCGCCACCGACCACGACCACGTCGTAGGGCATGGATTCGCGGGGACCGTAGGTGCTCAGGATTTCTTCGGGGCTCATGACAGACTCTTTAGGGAAAAGTGGTTGAAGCGATGCCTGGCACGGGGGTGTCGGGCGTGTGACTCATTTTATGCATCTTGGGAACGCTTCCCACGCACAATGGTGTCAGCACTTGCTGTGCAACGGATGCGAAACCCCTAGAAGGATTTGACATGGCATATGAAATTGATTTGTCGGGCCGCGTGGCCCTGGTGACCGGCGCTTCGGGCGGCCTGGGTGCGCAATTTGCCAAAACCCTGGCCGCAGCGGGCGCGGGCGTGGTGCTGGCCAGCCGCCGCATGGAAAAGCTCAAGGACCTGCGGGCCGAAATCGAGGCGGCGGGCGGCGACGCGCATGTGGTCGAGATGGACGTGACCGACCGCCACAGCATCGCGGCGGCTGTGGCGCACGCCGAAACCGAGATGGGCAGCATCGACATTTTGGTGAACAACTCGGGTGTGAGCACCACCCAGCGCATCCAGGACGTGACCGAAGAAGACTACGACTTCATCATGAACACCAACGTGCGCGGTGCTTTTTTTGTGGCGCAAGAGGTGGGCAAGCGCATGCTGGCGCGGGCCAAGGGTGCAGCGCCGGGCAGCTTCACCGGCGGGCGCATCATCAACATCGCGTCGATGGCGGGCCTCAAGGTCTTGCCGCAAATCGGTGTGTATTGCATGAGCAAGGCCGCCGTGGTGCAGATGACCAAGGCCTTTGCGGTGGAGTGGGGCAAGTTCGGCATCAACGTGAACGCGATTTGCCCCGGCTACATCGACACCGAGATCAACCACCACCACTGGCAGACCGAGCAGGGGCAAAAGCTCATCAGCATGTTGCCCCGCAAGCGTGTGGGCCAGCCGCAGGACCTGGACGCTTTGCTGATGCTGCTGGCCAGCGACCAGAGCCACTTCATCAATGGCGCGGTGGTCTCGGCTGACGACGGTTTTGCAGTGTGAGGGGCAAACCATGAAGCTGGAGCTGCCCGAGCGCAAGAAACTGGTGCACGAGTTGGTCATCCCCATCCGCTGGGGCGACATGGACGCCATGGGCCATGTCAACAACACGGTGTACTTCCGCTATCTGGAGACCACCCGCATCGACTGGTTCGACAAGATCGGGTTTGTGCTGAATCCGCAAGGCGAGGGGCCGGTGATCGTCAACGCCTTTTGCAACTTCTACAAACAGTTTGAATACCCGGGCAACATCCTGGCCAAAATGTTTGTGAGCGATCCGGGCCGCACGACCTTTGAGAGCTGGTGCACGCTGGAGCGCACCGACCAGCCGGGCGTGGTGTTTGCCGCAGGGGGCGCGACCACGATCTGGGTGGACTTTCCCCAACAAAAAGCCGTGACCATGCCCGACTGGGTGCGGGCTTTGGTCAGCGACTGAGAGCTTTACGCCGCAGATTGGGCAGGAGCACCCACCGCACGCCACTGGTCGGCGTGGTTTTGCAGCCAGTCTTGCGACAGCGTGGCGCTGCCCACCTGCATGGGATGAAAGTCTTTGCGGGTGTAGGCCCAAATGGGCTTGGCCACGCGCCAGACCATGCCGTGGCGACCGAACAAAAACTTGCCCGCTGACCACCATGTCGAAGGCTTGAACAGTGTCTTGTCGTGCCAGAGGTTGTTGACAGTCTGGCGGAACACGTCGGTGCTGAACTGCACGGTGACGTACCAGAACCAGCGCATGCGCCACTGGTGGTTGCCGCCCAAGCGCTGGTAAAGGTCAAAAGCCACGCATTTGTGCTCGGACTCTTCGGCCGCGTGCCAACGCCACAGGGTTTTGAGGGGTTCTTCGGCCCCGGCAAACCAGTCGCCAGGCTGGTCGATGCGCTCGAGCGTCAGGTCGCCAAAGATCGAGGTGTAGTGCTCAAAAGCGGCGGTGATGGCCAGCTCGTGCAGGTATCCCTTGGCGCTTTTGCTGAAAAATTCTTCGCGGCCTTTTTTCAGGCGCTGCTCGGCGCGTGGCCCCCAGTGGTTGACCAAGCCTTGTTTTTCCAGGTGTGCGTTGTACAGCGCATGCAGGTGGCGGTGAGTCGCCTCTTGGCCCACAAAGCCTTTGGCAATTTGCTTGAGTTCGGCATTTTCCGGGGTGTCGGGCAACTGCTTGGCCCCCGCCTTGACCGCATCGATGAAGGACTGCTCACCCACCGGAAAGCTCATGGACAAGGCGTTGGCATAAGCCGTCAAAAACGCATCGCCGCCGTTCCAGTGGCGCGAGAAACCCTGGCTCAGGTCCACGCTGAGGCGGCGCACGGTCAACTCGGTCGGGGCAGCGGGGTGGGTGCTCATGGCATGTCTCACGGTGATATGGGTCAGAATGTGAGCATTGTTCAGGTTTTGCAAAGACCTTGCAACTCGCTATCTGCTCAGATTTTGCCAAAGGCTTTTTTATGTCCACCGCCAAACCCGCAACCAAGTCGCAAGCCAAGCTCCGGGCTGATCTCAGCTTGCGTCGCCAACCTTCGCAGGCCCGGGCGCAGCAGACCATGCAAACCCTGTTCAAGGCTGCTGCTCAGATTTTGGACAAGGAGGGCGAGGGCGGTTTGACCACCAACAAGGTGGCTGCAGCAGCTGGGTTTTCGATCGGCACGCTCTACCAATACTTTCCGAGCAAAGAGGTGCTGGTGCGGGCCATGGCCGCTCGCGGGCAAGAGATGGTGCTGCAAGAGCTGGGCCGCTACCTGAGCGAGCTGGAAACCCTGCCCAACGTTCGCGAGCTCGACGGGCGTGAACTGCTGGGCCAGGCCATTCGGATATTGGTACGCGGCTTTGCCACGGGCAAAGGGCTGAGCCAAAGCCTGATTCACCTCTGCTGGACGCTGGAAAAGCCCGATGAAACCGCGAGCGCCGTGCGCCAGGTGGCCGACCGCCTGGCCATCTTTTTTGAGCGCATCGGCCACCCCGCGCTGCAAACGCCCAGCCCGGCGCAACTGTTCGTGCTGACCCGCTCGGTCATCGGCACGCTGCGCAGCGCCAGCCTGGAAAAGTCGCCCTTGTTGGGCAGCCCTGCGTTTGAAGAAGCCCTGGTGCAAATGGCCTGGGCCCTGCTGGCCCGCCCGTCAGCGCTTCAGGCCGCAGGTTTGGCCTTGGGCGCACGGCCCATCAGGTAAAACTCGGGGTTGGGCATCATGCCGCTGAAGCTGGCCATGCGGTTACTCAGGCCAAAGAAAGCGGTGATGGCGGCGATGTCCCAGATGTCTTCGTCGTTGAAGCCGTGGGCGTGCAGGGCGGCAAAGTCGGCGTCTTCCACTTCATGCGATTGATTGCAGACCTTGAGCGCAAAGTCCAGCATGGCGCGTTGACGGGGGCTGATGTCGGCCTTGCGGTGGTTGATGGCGACTTGGTCGGCCACCAAGGGTTTTTTCTCGTAAATGCGCAAAATCGCGCCATGCGCGACCACGCAATACAGGCAGTTGTTGGCGGCACTGGTGGTGGTCACGATCATTTCACGCTCGCCTTTTGTGAGGCCGCTCTCGCGTCCCACCGACTCGGGCACCATCAAGGCATCGTGGTAAGCAAAAAAAGCACGCCATTCGGCCGGGCGGCGTGCGAATGCCAAAAACACATTCGGCACAAACCCGGCTTTTTCCTGAACTTCGAGCACCTTGGCACGGATGTCTTCGGGCAGGTCCTTGATCTCGGGGGCGGGGTAGCGGTGGCTCATGATGGGTCCTTGTGGGTGTCATGTTCGTGATGGCGTTGTCCATGCACGGGAATCGACAACGATTATGCTGGCGACCATTTCAGGAGCCTGTCATGTCCACAACACCGCTGCTTTCGCCTTCTCAACAAGCCCGCGCCGAGCGCGCTGATGACGCCGCCTTTCAGGCTGGTATCGACACCCGCAGCCAGGTCATGGGGGTTGAGTTTGTAGACCGCGCCTTTGGCAACGCCACCGACTACACCCTGCCCATGCAGGAGTTCATCACCCGCAACGCCTGGGGCAATGTCTGGCAGCGCCCTGGGCTCGATTTGAAAACCCGCAGCCTCATCACCGTGGCCATGCTCACCGCCCTGGGCAAACAACAAGAACTCAAAGGCCATGTGCGAGGCGCACTCAACAATGGCGCAACCCCCGAAGAAATTCGTGAAATCATGCTGCACGCCACGGTGTACTGCGGCTTCCCGACCGCGATCGACGCATTCCGCAGCGCGGCCGAGGTGATTGAGCCTAAAGCTGGATGAGGCAGTAGTCGGGGCTTTGAAGCCATGGCTAGCCCCGCAGCAACTTTTGAATCAGATCCGCCGCACCCGAGGCCTGGTATTTGCGCATCAGTTTGACGCGGTAAATCTCCACCGTGCGGTGGCTGATGCCCAAGGCGCGGCCGATTTCCTTGCTGGTCAGGCCGTCCATGAGGTGGGCGGCGACTTCGCGTTCGCGGGCGGTGAGTTCGGCCTTAACGGGTTTGCGGGCCGACAGGTCTTCAAAAGTCCAGATGCCCGCCTCGTGCGGGGCTTCGCGGTTGAGCGCACGGCCCGTCACATGGCACCAAAAGGTTTCGCCTTTGAAGCGCCCGTCCACCCGTTTCATCACCCGGTCGTCGGCATACACGCCGTTGGCGTTCAGGATGGGCGCGATGCGCTGGCCGGTGCGCTCGTACTCGTCGGCGCTGGGGTAGAGCAGCTGAAAGCTTTGGCCGATGAGTTGTTCGCGTGTGACGCCAAACATCTCGCACACCCGCTGGTTGCAGTCGACGATGGCACGGTTGCGCGAGAGCACCATGCCGATGGGGGCGAGGTCGAAAGCGAGGCGGTAGTCGATGTCTGTGGTCATGGCGGGCGGGCCACCCGCCTAGGGCAGCCCTCTACGAAAAACTACGTATCGGATTACGTAGTATCGTAACGCTCTCTTTCCTGATTGGAGTTTGGCGTGAACAAGATTTTTCCTTCCGCAGCCGAGGCCTTGAAGGGCATCGTGGCTGACGGACAACTGATTGGCGTGGGCGGTTTTGGCCTGTGCGGCATTCCCGAGGCCCTGATCGATGCGCTGCGTGACAGCGGCGTGCAAAACCTGACCGCGATTTCCAACAACGCGGGCGTGGACGATTTCGGTCTGGGCAAGCTTTTGCAGACGCGCCAGATCAAAAAAATGATCGCGTCCTATGTGGGCGAGAACAAAGAGTTCGAGCGCCAGTACCTGGCGGGCGAGCTGGCCCTGGAGTTCACCCCCCAAGGCACGCTGGCCGAGAAGCTGCGTGCGGGCGGCGCGGGCATTCCGGCCTTCTTCACCAAGACCGGCGTGGGCACCCTGGTGGCCGAAGGCAAGGAGCTGCGCGAGTTTGACGGCGAGACCTATGTGATGGAGCGTTCGCTGGTGCCCGATGTGTCGCTGGTCAAGGCGCACCGCGCCGACAAGTCTGGCAACCTGCAGTTCCGCTACACCTCGCGCAACTTCAACCCGGCGGTGGCCATGGCCGGCAAGATCTGCGTGGTCGAGGTCGAAGAGATCGTGGAGACCGGCGCCATGCACCCCGACAGCGTGCACCTGCCCGGCATTTATGTGCACCGCATCGTGCTGAACGCGAAACCGGAAAAGCGCATCGAAAAGCGCACGATCACAGAGAAAGCAGGAGTCTGATATGAGCTGGAGTCAAGACCAAATGGCCGCCCGTGCGGCCCACGAACTGGAAGACGGTTTTTATGTGAACCTGGGCATCGGCATCCCCACGCTGGTGGCCAACTTTGTGCCCGCCGACAAGGAAGTCTGGCTGCAAAGCGAAAACGGCATGCTGGGCATTGGCCCCTTCCCGACCGAAGATGAGGTCGATGCCGACCTGATCAACGCGGGCAAACAGACGGTGACCACCATCAAAGGCTCGTCGATTTTTGGCAGCGAGCAGTCTTTTGCCATGATCCGTGGCGGCAAGATCAACCTGTCGATCCTGGGCGCGATGCAGGTGAGCGAAAAGGGCGATCTGGCCAACTGGATGATCCCCGGCAAGATGGTCAAGGGCATGGGTGGCGCGATGGACTTGGTGGCGGGCGTCAAGCGCGTGATCATCCTGATGGAACACGTGGCCAAGAAAAAAGACGGTACCGAAGACCTGAAGATTTTGCCCAGCTGCACTTTGCCTCTCACGGGCGTGGGCGTGGTCGACCGCATCATCACAGACCTGGCGGTGATGGACGTGACCGATGCAGGCCTGAAGGTGGTCGAGCTGGCCCCGGGTGTGACGCCCGAGCTGCTGCAAAGCAAGACGGGTGTGAAACTGATCTTCTGATCGGCGTTCTGCCTAGCCTTCAAAAAACCGCAATTCATTGCGGTTTTTTTGTTTTAATCATATTCAATGAATTTTTGGTTTAAAAAATACACGGAATGAATCTATTTTGGGGTTTTCCTTATTCCATAAACAAACAACTGGCGAGAAAATAAGGATTTTTCAAGCCCACTGAATGTCGAACCCTTCCACAGATCGCGTGCGCGGTGAACTGCTCCGTGAATGGCGTGTTTCCCAGCAATGCGATGTCACCGTTTTGGCCAGCAGCGCCAATTTATCGGTCGCTCAAATACGGCAATTGGAGTCGGGAGGGGTCTCGCTTTTCTACACCCCGGCCATCAAGGAAAACGCGGCTCGCAAAGTTGCCAGTTTGCTCGGGGGCGATCCCGCTGCCGTGATCCATCCCATCGACGATGCGTCTGTGGCTCAAGGGCCTTCGGTGGTGGAGGCGCTGGCAGAGTTGTCCCGTCAAAGAGCCCAAGCCGCGCGTCCCGCTTCGGTTTTCTCCCAAGCGCCCCGCGGCTTGCTGGGCGTGCTGCTGACCTTGGGCTCGTTCGCGGCGGGCTTGGCGTTGCTCCAGCACCCAGTCTCAAGCGGCGGGGTGAGGTCACTGTGGCACACGCCGACGGCCAGTCTGGCGCCAGCACTTCAGCCAGACACCGCACCGGCTGTGGCTGTGCTGGCTGAGCCTGCATCTGCATCTGAGCCATCATCTGTTTCTGAGTCAGCACCTTCACCTGTTGCACTTGACCAGGGTGCCACCGACAACAGCTTGTGCCAGGCCAACAAAGCCCCTGCCGTGCTCACGCCTGCCAGTCCCAGCAAAGCTGGCGACATGGTTTACCTGGTGGCGCAGAAACCGGGTGCCATTTGCGTGGTCGACGGCGCGGGCCGCAGCACGGTTTTGGCCTTGCAGTCAAACGAGGCCCGCAGTGTCTATGGTCCAGCGCCGTGGCGGGTGCATTTCGAGCAGCCAGAGCAAGCCCAGCTGTATTTCCAGGGCGTGCGCCTGCGCCTACCGGATGCAGGCATCACCACCGTGGCTTTGCAAGAAGGCCTTAGAAGCCGTTGAGTTCAGGCCATCAGCCGGGCCTGCAGTTCGGCCACTTGTGCACGCAAGGACTGATTTTCTGCGCTCAGTGAGGCCACACGCGCTTGCAAGGCTTGCACGTCCTCGGGCAGGGCCACAGATGAGGCCGCGGCTTCTGGGGACACCTTGCGGTACACCTCGCGCACGCGTTTGGCGGCTTGTTTGAGTTCATCCTTGCCGCCCAGCGCGGCAGATTTTTGTTCTTCAGCGGGCAAGCTGGCCACGGCCGCTGCGGCGTTGATGGAAATGGCGCCGGCTTTGACGGCCGCCACCAGTTCGGGCGCGGCTTGTTTCTGGATTTTTTCAATCTGCACCACCTGGCTGCTGCTCAGGCGGGCGGCTTTGGCGATGTCGGCGCGACTCTTGAGCGGGTTGGGCTCGGGGGCTGTAGCGACTTTCGACGCGTCCTGCGGTGCATCGTTCAGAGATGGCGTGCCTGGTTCGGCGCTGGCGACGGCCTGGGCACGCCGCGCAGCCAGAATCTCCCGCTTGCGCAAAGCCAGCACACCGCGCTGAAAGTCCGACACGCTGCGCCGCCCCAGGTGCTGATCGATCATCCACAGGTGCACATCTTCCATGGATTGAAAGCGCGTGTTTTGTACCGTCTGGAAGGGCAAGCCATGCTTTTGGCAAATGCCGTAGCGGTTGTGCCCGTCCACCAACACATCGCCCCACAGCACCAGCGCATCGCGGCAGCCCTCGGCCAGGATGCTGCGCTCCAGCGCCGCGTGTTCGTCCGGGGTGAGCGGGTCGATGTAGGCTTTGAGTTCTTCGTTGACGGTGATCTGCATGGGCGAGGGTCAAAATGCCGAAGGCCCCTTGCGGGGCCTTCTTGGATTTGGCAAAAACTGGAGCGGGTGATGGGAATCGAACCCACGTTATTTGCTTGGGAAGCAAGAGTCCTACCATTGAACGACACCCGCGATGCGTCAGATTGTACTGGTGCTTGGACCTTGTCCAGACAAGAGGGATGCGAGCCATGGCAGAGGCGGCGCGTTTGTCGCAGGCGTGACGCGATGGGGTTCTCTCTGCGGATTTACCCGGTGGACGCGGCAAGTGAGGCTGAATAAATTGAGGTGTCTCCCCATTTGCAGAAAGAACCCCTATGAAGACGGACACCTCCAAGATTGAGCACGCCCCCGACGCACCACGCCGCCACGCCTTGCAAGGCATGGCCGGCATCCTGGCGGGTATGGCTGCACCCGCCCTGATGAGCAGCAGCGTTTGGGCGCAGAGCGCATTCCCCAACAAACCCATCACCCTGATTGCGCCCTGGCCACCGGGCGGCAGCAGCGATGCCGTCATGCGGGCTTTTGCCGAAAGTGCCTCTCGTTCATTGGGTGTGTCTGTCATCGTGGACAACCGGCCGGGCGCGGGGGGCACTTTGGGCGCCACGGCCATGGTCAATGCCCGCCCTGATGGCTACCTGCTCACGCAACTGCCGTTGGGCGTCTACCGTTTGCCGCACATGCAAAAAATGGCCTTTGACCCGGTCAAGGACCTGACCCACATCGCTTGCCTGACCGGCTACACCTTTGGCTTGGTGGCGACCATGGATGCGCCTTTCAAGACACTCAAGGAAATGGTGGCTTATGCCAAGGCCAATCCGGGCAAGGTCGAGTACGGCAGCACCGGCACGGGCACCACGCCTCACCTGGCCATTGAAGAGTTTTCGCAAAAGGCGGGCATTGAGCTCAACCACATTCCGTACAAAGGCTCGGCCGAGCTGATGCAGGCTATTTTGGGCGGACACATCCGTGTGATGAGCGGCACCACCGAATTTGCACCGCTGGTCAAGGAGGGCAAGCTGCGCCTGTTGGCCACGCTGGGGCGCAACCGCACCAAAGCGTTTCCGGACATTCCCACCGTCAAGGAAAGTGGCTGGGACACGATCACCGAGTCGCCCTTTGGCATTGGCGGCCCCAAGGGCATGGACCCGGCCGTGGTGCGGGTACTGCACGATGCCTTCAAGAAAACGCTGGAAGACCCCAAAGTGCTGGAAACGCTGGACCGTTTCTTCCAGCCCGTGATCTACATGGGCACCGAGGAGTACACGCGCTACGGCGCCCGTACTTTTGAGGCCGAACGCGCCACCATCGAGCGTTTGGGCTTGGCCAAAAAGTCGTGAAAAAAGGCACCCTCGGGTGCCTTGAACGCGATGCCTCCAAAGCCGTTCGCCTGTCGGGCGGCTTTGGTCTTTTCAGGCGTTCATTTCAGGATGTCGCCCACGCAGAGGTATTTGATCTCCACATAGTCGTCCATGCCGTGGTGTGAGCCCTCGCGGCCCAGGCCCGACTGCTTGACGCCGCCAAACGGCACATGCTCGGTGGCCAAAATGCCCACGTTGATGCCGACCATGCCGTATTCCAGCGCCTCGCTCACGCGGAAGATGCGGCCCACGTCGCGGCTGTAGAAGTAGCTGGCCAGACCAAACTCGGTGTTGTTGGCCGCGTCAATCGCTTCCTGCTCGGTCTTGAATTTGAAGATGGGCGCAAAGGGGCCAAAGGTTTCTTCCTTGGCACAGACCATGTCGGCGCTGGCGTCCGCAATCACGGTGGGCTCAAAAAACTGACCGTCCAGGCGCTTGCCGCCCGTGAGCACGCGCCCGCCCTTGGCGATGGCGTCTTTCACATGGCGCTCGACCTTGTCGAGGGCCGAGGGCTCGATCAGCGGGCCCTGGTTCACGCCTTCGGCAAAGCCGTTGCCCACTTTGGCGGTTTTGACTTTTGCGGCGAACTTGGTGGCAAATTCTTCGTACACCGACTCCTGCACATAAAAGCGGTTGGAGCACACACAGGTCTGGCCCGCGTTGCGGTATTTGCTGGCAAAAGCGCCTTCCACAGCGCTGTCGATGTCGGCGTCTTCAAAGACGATGAAGGGCGCGTTGCCGCCCAGCTCCAGCGACATTTTTTTGACGGTGGGGGCCGACTGCGCCATCAGGATGCGACCCACCTCGGTGGAGCCTGTGAAGCTGATGTGGCGCACCACGTCGCTGGCGCACAGCACCTTGCCAATGGCGATGCTTTGCGGGCCGTCTGCGGTGATGATGTTGAGCACCCCGGCCGGGATGCCGGCGCGAATAGCCAACTCGGCCGCAGCCAGGGCGGTGAGCGGGGTTTGCTCGGCGGGTTTGATGACCACAGGGCAGCCTGCGGCCAGCGCCGGGGCCACTTTGCGGGTGATCATGGCCAGCGGGAAGTTCCAGGGCGTGATGGCCGCGCACACGCCAATGGGCTGCTTCAGCACCAGCAGGCGGCGGTTGTTGTCGAACTGGGGCAAGGTTTCGCCGTTCACGCGCTTGGCTTCTTCGGCGAACCACTCCACAAAACTGGCGCCATAGGCCACTTCGCCACGCGACTCGGCGATCGGCTTGCCGTTTTCTGCGGTCATGAGGCGTGCCAGGTCTTCGGTGTTGGCGATCAGCAGGTCAAACCACTTGCGCAGGATGATGCTGCGCTCTTTGGCGGTCTTGGTTTTCCAGGCGCCCCAGGCGGCGTTGGCGGCGGCAATGGCAGCTTCGGCTTCGGCTGCCCCGAGGTTGGCCACGCTGGCCAAGTGACCGCCAGTGGCTGGGTCGGTCACGTCAAAACGCTGGCTGCCCGCGACCCACTGGCCATTGATCAGGGCGTCGGTCTTGAGCAAAGTGGGGTCATTCAGCAGGGCGAGAGGGGATGTCTTCATGTCCATGGGGTCTCCAAAAGCCCGTGGGCCGGGCGCGGGGAAAATTCAAAAGCGCAGCTTAGCCTGTGTCAATTGCCCTGTCTGTCACAAAAGTCGCAAAACCATGGCGTCTGCGGGGCCGCCGATCTGACCTGTGTGCAAGCAAGGCCTGGCCTCAAATCTATAATGCCCGGTTGCATTGAAAGCCTGAACCACCATGAGCCAAGCCCCCATTTCCGTCGCCGACATCCGCAAGACCTTTTTGGACTTTTTTGGGTCCAAGGGGCACACCGTGGTGGCCTCCAGCCCCCTGGTGCCGGGCAACGACCCGACCCTGATGTTCACCAACTCGGGCATGGTCCAGTTCAAGGACGTGTTTTTGGGCTCGGACAAGCGCTCTTATGTGCGTGCCGCGTCGGTGCAAGCTTGCCTGCGGGCCGGTGGCAAGCACAACGACCTGGAAAACGTGGGCTACACCGCCCGCCACCACACCTTCTTCGAGATGCTGGGCAACTGGTCGTTTGGCGACTACTTCAAGCGCGAGTCGCTGGAGTGGGCGTGGGAGTTGTTGACGCAGGTTTACAAACTGCCTGCCGACAAGCTCTACGCCACCGTCTACATGGAAGACGACGAGGCCCATGGCATTTGGGAAGGCATTTTTGTCAAAGCCGGCTGGACGCCCGAGCGCATCAAGGCAGAAAACCGCATCATCCGCATCGGCGACAACAAGGGCGGCCGCTACAAGTCCGACAACTTCTGGATGATGGCCGACACCGGCCCTTGCGGCCCTTGCTCCGAGATTTTTTACGACCACGGCCCGCACATTCCCGGCGGCCCACCTGGTAGCCCCGACGAAGACGGCGACCGTTTCATCGAAATCTGGAACAACGTGTTCATGCAGTTCAACATGCACGAAGACGGCTCGGTCACACCGCTGCCCGCGCCTTGCGTGGACACGGGCATGGGCCTGGAGCGCTTGGCCGCCATCTTGCAGCACGTTCACAGCAACTACGAAATTGACATTTTTGACGCGCTGATCAAGGCCGCTGCCCGTGAAACCGGCTGTACCGATCTGAACAACAAGTCGCTGCGCGTGATCGCCGACCACATCCGCGCCACCGCGTTTTTGGTGAGCGACGGCGTGGTGCCGAGCAACGAAGGCCGCGGTTATGTGCAGCGCCGCATCATCCGCCGCGCGATCCGCCATGGCTATTTGCTCGGCCAGAAAACCCCGTTCTTCCACAAGCTTGTGCCCGACTTGGTCAAGCTCATGGGCGCGGCTTACCCCAATCTGGCCAATCAGGCCGAGCGCATTGCCGACGTCTTGCGTGTGGAAGAAGAGCGTTTCTTCGAGACCCTGCAAAGCGGCATGCAGATTCTGGACGCGGCACTCGAAGGTGGCGTCAAGGTCATGCCGGGCGAAGTGGCATTCAAGCTGCACGACACCTACGGCTTCCCGCTCGACCTGTCGGCCGACGTCTGCCGCGAGCGTGGCCTGAGCGTGGACGAAGCCGGTTTTGCCACCGCCATGGAAAAGCAAAAAGCCCAGGCCCGCGCAGCGGGCAAGTTCAAGATGGACAAGGCCCTTGACTATTCGGGCGTAGGCAACGACTTTGTGGGTTACGACGAGCTGACGGCCAACGCCAAAGTGCTGGCGCTGTATGCCGACGGCAATGCCGTGACCGAACTGAAAGCCGGTCAGGCGGGTGTGGTCGTGCTGGACACGACCCCGTTCTATGCCGAGTCGGGCGGCCAAGTGGGTGACCAAGGCATGATCCACAACGCGGGCGGTCAGTTCAACGTGGCCGACACGCTCAAGATCAAGGCCGATGTGTTTGGCCACCACGGTGAATTGAAATCCGGCAGCCTGAAAGTGGGCGACGCGGTGCAGGCCCATGTGGACATGGCCCTGCGTGCCGCCACCGTGCGCAATCACAGCGCCACCCATTTGATGCACAAAGCCTTGCGCGAAGTGCTGGGCAGCCATGTGCAGCAAAAGGGCAGCTTGGTCAATGCCGAGCGCACCCGTTTTGACTTTGCGCACAACGCGCCCGTGACCGACGCCGAGATCCGCGAGATCGAAGCGCGTGTGAACGCCGAAATTTTGGCCAACGCCGCTGCGCAAGCGCGTGTGATGGACATCGAAAGCGCCCAAAAGACTGGCGCGATGATGCTGTTCGGCGAGAAGTACGGCGAGACCGTGCGAGTTTTGGACATTGGCTCGAGCCGCGAGTTGTGCGGTGGCACCCACGTCAAGGCCACGGGTGACATTGGCCTGTTCAAGATCGTGGGCGAGGGCGGTGTGGCCGCTGGCGTGCGCCGCATTGAGGCGGTGACCGGTGAAAACGCCTTGGCTTATCTGCAGTCGCTCGAAGACACCGTGACGCAAGCGGCGGGTACGCTCAAGGCGCAGCCTGCCGAGCTGAACAATCGCATCGCGCAGGTGGTCGACCAGGTCAAGGCGCTGGAAAAAGAACTGGCTGCCGCCAAAGGCAAGCTGGCTTCGGCCCAGGGCGACGAGCTGATGACCAAAGCCATTGACATCCAAGGCATCAAGCTGCTGGTGGCTCAACTGGAAGGCGCGGACGCGAAGACCCTGCGCGACACCATGGACAAGCTCAAGGACAAGATGAAAACCGCGGTGATCGTCTTGACCGCTGTCGACGGTGAGAAGGTGCAAATCGCCGCAGGCGTGACGGCCGACACCACGGGCAAAGTCAAAGCGGGCGAGTTGGCCAGCTTTGTGGCGGGCCAAGTGGGCGGCAAAGGCGGCGGCAAGCCCGACATGGCCATGGCCGGTGGCACCAACGCCGCGGCTTTGCCCGCTGCGATGGCCAGTGTGCAGGCCTGGGTGACCGAGCGGGTTTGAGCCTGCGTGGCCCAGCCCCCCTCACAGGCGCAGTTGCTGGCGACTTTCGAACACACGGGCCTGGCCCGTGTGCGGGTCGGTGAACTGCACCGAGTGGGCCAACAACTGTAAGGGTTGCGCAAAGTTTTCAGGCTCATCTGGCCCCCGCAGCACCGTGGGGTAAAACTGGTCGCCTTCAATCGCAAGCCCCATGGCCATCATGTGCACGCGCAACTGATGGCGTTTGCCTGAAACCGGCTCCAGCTGGTACAGCGCTCGGCCCCCCTCGCTGCGCAGCAGCGCGATGCGGGTTTCGCTGTTGGGCTCGCCCTGGACTTCGCACATTTTGAAAAAATGCACCGGGTCTTCGGCCAGGCGGCTGGTGTGCACGCGCGGCAGTGTCAGCTCGGGGCGGTGCAAGGCCACGGCGTGGTAGGTCTTGTGAATGGCGTGTTCCCGAAACAGGGCGTGGTAAGCATCGCGCTCGTGCAGCCGTTTGCCAAACAACACCAGTCCGGCCGTTTCACGGTCAATCCGGTGCAGGGGCACCAGATCGGCCTGGCCGGTCAGGCGCTTGAGCTGCACCAGCAGGCATTGCTGCACATAAGGACCTGACGGCGTCACAGGCATGAAATGCGGCTTGTCGGCCACCAACAGGTGATCGTCCTCGAACAGCACCGCCGCTTGTCCGGGCAATGGCGGCTCGTCAGCCACATGGCGGTAATAAAAATAGCGCTGCCCGGCCAGGCAGGGCTGATGGGCCTGGGCACTTTGCCCACTTTCTTGCAGCACCAGACCCTGGTCCAGGCGACGCGCCCATTCGCTGCGCGAGATGCCGGGCATGCGCTGCGCCAGAAAATCGAGCAAATGGGGCCAGTGACCTGCCGGGACGGCCACCACGCTGGCGCTCACGCCATCGCGCATGGGCATTTGGGCCACGCGTCCCGAGCGGGTCATGTCAGATCCGCCGGAACACCAGGTCCCAGACGCCGTGGCCGAGCTTAAGGCCCCGGTTTTCAAACTTGGTGAGCGGCCGGTAGTCGGGTTTGGTGGCAAAGCCGTCCGCTGCGGCGCTGGTGTTGGCCAGCAAGGGTTCGGCGCGGAGAACGGCCATCATTTGCTCGGAATAAGGTTGCCAGTCGGTGGCCAGGTGCAGGTAGCCACCGGGCTTGATGTGCTGGGCCAGGCGCTGCACAAAGGGCGCCTGGATCAGGCGGCGTTTGTGGTGGCGGCTTTTGTGCCAAGGGTCGGGAAAGAAGATGTGCACGCCGTCCAGGCTGTCCGGGCCGAGCATGTTGTCCATGACCTCGATCGCGTCGTGCTGGACGATGCGGATGTTGCCGATGTGCTCTTCGCCGCAGCGCTTGAGCAAGGCGCCCACACCGGGCTCGTGCACTTCACAGCACAAAAAGTTGTCTTCAGGGCGCACCTGCGCGATTTTGGCGGTGGCATCGCCCATGCCAAAACCGATTTCCAGAATCAAGGGGGCACTGCGCCCAAAGGCCGCCTGCACGTCCAGGCGTTCAGCACGGTAGGGGATCAAAAACTGCGGGCCGAATTGCTCAAACGCCCGCACCTGGCCCGAGCCCATGCGCCCGGCCCGCAGCACATAGGTCTTGATGGTGCGCATGAAGGGGGCTTCTTGGGCTTCGTGGGCTTTGGTTGCCGGGGCGTTCGTGGTGTCTTCAGGCGTCGTCATGGGGGTGCAGGTGGTGTTTGCAAAGCCTGTGATTATCGGTGTGATCGGCTCAGTTTCGTCCACTGATCGAGCGCGTGCGCTGGTGCAGTTGGCTCGGGCATGGCAGGTAGGCCCAGCCCTTGTGCGGCAGCGTTCAGCGCGGACAACACGGCCTGCGGCGTTTGCAAATCCAGCGCTTTGGCCCCGTTTTGTTTACTGAGTTTTTCGCCATTGGTGCCCATCACCAGGGGGGTGTGCAGGTACTGGGGTGTAGGCAGGCCCAAGGCGCGTTGCAGCACGATTTGCCGCGCGGTGTTGTCGGCCAGGTCCTGGCCGCGCACCACATGGGTGATGCCTTGCGCGGCGTCGTCCACCACCACCGCCAGCTGGTAAGCCCACAGGCCATCCGCGCGGCGCAGCACAAAGTCGCCGACTTCCTGGCTCACGTTTTGCTGTTGCGGCCCCAGGCGGCGGTCGTTCCAGTGCGTGACGGCAGGCAGGCCCAGTGCCGCTTGCACGGCCTGCACATTCAGCCGCCAGGCACGGGCGGATTTCCCGTTCAGGCCATGTCGGCAGGTGCCTGGGTAGACGGCGGCGCTGTGCCGGGCAACGGCTTGGGCCGATTCGATCTCTTTGCGCGAACAGCCGCAGGGGTAGGCCCAGCCTCGATCCACCAGGGTTTGCAAGGCGGCAGCGTAGTGCTCGCCGCGCTGGCTTTGCCACAGCACCGGGCCATCGGGCAGCAGGCCGCAGGCTGCCAGTTGCTGCAGGATGGCCTGGTCGGCCCCGGGCACGCAGCGCGGAGTGTCCACGTCTTCGATGCGCACGAGCCACTGGCCACCGTGCGTGCGGGCATCGAGCCAGCTGGCCAGGGCCGCGACCAGCGAGCCCGCATGCAAAAGGCCGGTTGGCGAGGGCGCGAACCGGCCTGTGTAGGGGCTCCCCATGGTTGATCAGCGTTTCTTGAGCACCGCCAAAGCCAGCTCCAGGCCCGAGACAAAAGCGTCTTCGACCCGGTGGCCCAGGCACCAGTCGCCGCACAGGCCAATGCCCTGGTCCTTGAACCACAGGTGGCTTTCGCCCAAGGGCTGTGCGGTTTTGGCATACAGCCAGCGGTGTACCTCGGCATGGGCCGGGGTGGCGCGAATGCCGGTGATCTCGGCAAAGGCCTTGATCAGCTTACCCTTGACGCGATCGGGCGTGTCGTTGACGTGCTCGTCCGACCAAGGGGCACTGGCCTGTACGGTCCAGCGCTCAATGCGTTCGCGCCCTGGTTTGGACGATTCGCGGGCCATCCAGGCGATGCGGTGGTGCGTGCTGCGGGCTGCGTTCCACTGCGGACCCAGGGTGATGAGACCGGGTTGCACGGCTTGTGGGTAAGCCAGCATCAGCGTCCAGCAAGGATCGACGCGCACCTCTTGCAGTGGGTTGGCCAAGTCGCTCAGACCGGACGTCTTGAGCAAGGTGGCCGCCTGTGCAGGCGGAATGGCCAAGATCACTTTGTCGAAACCGGCATAAATGTGCTGTCCGCCGTCATCGCTTTCGGTGTGCAGCTGCCAACCGTTTTTCTTCATCGGGTCGGCCGTGATTTGCGTGACCCGGGTTTGCAACCGCACGTTGCCGTCTTCCACCAGGGGCGCGGCCCAGGCTTTGACCAAGCCGTTCATGCCGGGTGTGGCCACCCAATGGCGCTCGCCGCCGGGCAGACCGGCCTCGATCACGCGGCCGTTCGGGTCGAGCACGCGCACGGCGTTGGCGCTCCAGGGCTTGCACACGCCGGGTGCGGTCCCGATGGCCAGCTCAAAACGCGGATCGCGCACGGTGAAGTACTGCGCCCCGTGGTCAAAGCTGCCAAACGCGCTGGCGCGGGTGGACATGCGGCCCCCAAGGCCTCGGCTTTTCTCGAACAGGGTGACGTTATGTCCGGTCTGGCGCAAGGTGCGTGCGCAAGTGACGCCGGCCATGCCGACGCCGATGATGGCGATGTGTTGTGTGGTCATGGGTTCACTTTAGCCGAGAAAAGCCGTCGGATGTTGACCGGGTGGGTTACTACCAATGCACTTTAAGGGGTGTGCATTTCTTGCAGCAAGGCCCGGCGTGTGGTGGCCTTGTCCAGCTGCGCCGTCCACCACAGCAGGGCGTGGCCCGCAGGGCTCAGGCGGCTGTCGCGCCAGGCGGCGTGCACCGCGCTCAGGCGGGACTGGTCGGTGCGCTTGATCACCAGCAAGCCTTGCTGCGCATAGGGCGTGGCCAGACTTTGGGGCAAAAAGCCCGCGCCCAGACCGCGCAGTTGCGCTTGCAGTTTGCTGGGCATGTCGGGCACGGTGAACACGTCCTGACCGCCTTGCAGCCCCACGGTGAGGCCACTGCCGCGTTGCACCGAGTCGGCCACGGCGACCATGCGGTGCTGCACCAGCAGGGCATCGCTCAAGGGTTCGGCCGCCTGGGCCAAGGGGTGCTGTGGTGCCACGGCAAACACAAAAGGCACTTCACCCAGCGCCATGTGCTGAATGTCTGCGGCCATGTGCTGGCCCAGCGCGACGCCCAGGGCCAAATCGGCTTGCCCGGAAGTCAAGGCAGCCATGGTGCCCGACAGGGTTTCGTGCCGGATGCGCAAGCGGGTCGGGCTGTTCAGCGCCAGAAAGGCCTCGCACAAATCCATCACCACGCTGCGTGAAATGATGCTGTCCACCGCCACCGTCAGCACCGCTTCCCAGCCGGTGGCGACCCGCTTGACCCGGTTGGCCACGGCGTCAATGTCTTGGAGCAAGCGGCCGGCTTCGCGCAGCAGCTCCTGGCCGGCGGCGGTGGGGCGTGCCTGGCGTGAGCTGCGGTCAAACAAGAGCACATCAAGCGCGTCCTCCAGTTGCCTCACCCGGTAGGTGAGGGCGCTGGGCACCAGGTTCAGCTTGCGGGCGGCGGCGGCAAAACTGCCTTGCTCGTCGATGGTTTGCAGCATGAACAGGGCGTCGGGGGTGAGCCAATCTTTGGGGCTTTGCATGGTGGGCTCATCTTAATTCAAATTATTCGAATGATGGCGGCAAACGAATTGCATCTCATGGACATGTTCAGTCTTTAAAGTTATCCCATCGCATTCAGGAGACCCCCCGTGCTGACCCTTCGCAAATCCAACGAACGCGGCTATGCCGACCATGGCTGGCTCAAATCGTTCCACAGCTTTTCTTTTGCCAACTACTTCGACCCGGCCCACATGGGGTTTGGCAACCTGCGGGTCATCAACGAAGACCGCATCGCGCCCGAAACCGGCTTTGGCACACATGGCCACCGCGACATGGAAATCATCAGCTACGTCTTGTCGGGCAACCTGGCGCACCAGGACAGCATGGGCAACGTGAAGGGCATTCCGCCCGGCGATGTGCAGCGCATGAGTGCCGGCAGCGGTGTGCGCCACAGCGAGTTCAACCATGCCAAGGGCGAGCAAACCCACTTTTTGCAAATCTGGATCGAACCCAATGTGACCGGCATTCCACCCAGCTACGAGCAAAAAACTGTTCCGCTGAGTGCCAAGCGCGGCCAGCTGGCTTTGGTGGCTGCACCGGCTGCAGACTCTGAAGGGGCCGTGCATGGCGTCACCATCCACGCCGATGCCCGCATGTATGCCGGTTTGTTCGATGGCGCAGAAAATGCGCGTCTCGGTTTGGACCCTGCACGAAAAGCTTATGTATTTTTGGTGCGCGGCAGCCTGCAGGTCAATGGCCAGCAACTCCAAGCCGGTGATGCAGCCATGCTGCAAGCCGAATCGGTTTTGGACCTGAGCCAGGGCCAGGACGCCGAAGTGCTGGTGTTTGACTTGGCCCCTTGAAATACCTCATCGTGGTGTCATCGCAAGGCACAAAGCGATCCATGTTTTCTTAACGTTTTTCTTTTTTTCAACCTAGGAGCATTTCTCATGGCTAAAACTGTTGTTGTTTTCCATTCCGGCTACGGCCACACCCAGCGCGTGGCCCAGTTTGTGGCCCAAGGCGCCAATGCCCAAACCGTCACCATCGACGCCGATGGCAACATCACCGACGCCGATTGGGCGGCACTGGACGCGGCCGACGCCATCATCTTCGGCTCGCCCACCTACATGGGCATGGCTTCGTGGCAGTTTAAAAAGTTTGCTGACGCCACCTCCAAGCGTTGGTTCACCAGCGCCTGGAAAGACAAAGTCGCAGGCGGCTTCACCATCTCGGCCAGCCCCAGCGGCGACAAGCTGTCGACCATCCAGTACTTCATCACCTTGGCCATGCAGCAAGGCATGGTCTGGGTGGGTCAGCCCGCCATGAACGACGGCACCATCAACCGCATTGGCTCCAACTCCGGTGTGATGGCACAAGTGGGCCCGACCAGCCCCGCAGAAGACATCCCCCAAGGTGATTTGGACACCGCCAAAGCCTACGGCGAGCGCGTGGCCGCTGTGGCCGCCAAACTGCGCGGTTGATTTTTTTCACCATCCTGTGACACAGCCGGGGCCCGTACAGGGCCCCGGTTTTTTTTCGATCCGCGCAGCCGGGCATGTGCTTGTCCGTGTGGTGCTTGCTAGGATAGGGGCATGAAAATCATCTCGATGCTGCCCTGGGCCGATTGGCTGGCGCTTTTCTCCTTTTTTGGTTTGTGGGTGGGTTATGCCTGGGTGGCCAAGGTGCGGGGCTTGCGTGACCAGAGCTTGATCGCCACCACCAACCGTTACCGACAGATGTGGATGACGCAGGCCACCGGCCGCGATCCGCGCATGCTGGACGGCCTCATTACTCAGAACCTCTCGCAAACCCCGGCCTTTTTTTCGTCCACCAGCATCATCATCATCGGTGGTCTGTTCGCGCTGTTGGGCACCACCGACAAGGCGGCCGAGTTGGTGGGTGAAATCCCGTTTGCCCAGCCCACGCCTTTGCTGGTGTTCGAGTTCAAGATCTTGGTGCTGGTGGGCATCTTTGTGTATGCCTTTTTCCGCTTTTCCTGGTCCATGCGGCAGTACACCTTTGTGGCGCTGGTCATTGGGGCCATGCCACCGCCCGAGGAGTTTGCAGCCCAGCGGTTTGACCGCCAGCATTTCGCCGAGCGGGCCGGTAACTTGGTGAGCGCGGCAGCCGAAACCTTCAACGACGGTTTGCGGGCCTACTACTTTTCGTTTGCCGCCATGGCCTGGTTTTTTTCGCCGCTGGCGCTGGTCATGGGCACGGCCTTGGTGGTGTTGATTTTGTACGGGCGTGAATTCCGCTCCGAGGTGCTGCAGGTTTTGCGCGACTGAAACCCGCAGAAGGATTCGCAGCAGGTGAACTCCTACAATGACAGGCTATGTTCGTTCACCTGCGCCTTCACACCGAATTCTCCGTCGTTGACTCCACTTGCCGCATCGACGATGTGGTCAAGATCGCGGCCAAGGACGCCCAGCCTGCGCTGGCCATCACCGACCTGAACAACCTGTTTGGTACCGTCAAGTTTTACAAGGAAGGGCGGGGCAAAGGGGTCAAGCCCATCATCGGCGCCGAGATCAACCTCGAGGGCCTGGGGGGCGACATTGGGGTCACCAGCCGGGTGGTGCTGTTGGTGCAAAACCACCAAGGCTACCTGAACCTGTGCGAGTTGCTGGCCCGTGCCTGGACGCAAAACATCGTCAAAGGCGTGGCGGTGGTCAAGCTGGCCTGGCTCAAGGCATTGTCAGACGGTTTGATTTTGCTCTCGGGTGCGCAAGCCGGCCCGGTGGGCCAGGCCATCGTGCAGGGCGACACCCACAAGGCGGCCGACGTGGCGCTGCAGCTGGGCTCGATCTTTCCGCATCGTTTCTACCTGGAACTGCAACGCGCAGGCCGGCCCGAAGACGAGCCGCAGGTGGCGGGCGCGGTGGCACTGGCCGCTCGTTTGGGTTTGCCCGTGGTGGCCACGCACCCGGTGCAGTTCCACACGGCCGAAGATTACGAGGCGCACGAAGCGCGGGTCTGTATCTCCGAAGGCGAAATCCTGGCCAACCAACGCCGGGTGCGCCGCTTCACCCGTGAGCAGTATTTCAAGTCGGCGGCGCAAATGTGCGAGTTGTTTGCCGATGTGCCCAGCGCGATTGCCAACACCCTGGAAATTGCCAAGCGCTGCAACCTGACTTTGGTGCTGGGCAAGCCGCAGCTGCCCAATTTCCCAATCCCGCCCGTCAATGGCGTGGTCATGTCGGTGGACGAGTATTTCCGTCACGTCTCGCACGAGGGTCTGAAAGAGCGCCTGATCCACCTGTACCCCGACGAGGCCAAGCGCGAAGCCGAGCGCCAGCGGTATGTCGATCGGCTGGAATTCGAGCTGAACACCATCCTGAAGATGGGCTTTCCGGGGTACTTCCTCATCGTGGGCGACTTCATCCAGTGGGCCAAGAACAACGGCTGCCCCGTGGGCCCGGGCCGGGGTTCGGGCGCGGGTTCGCTCGTGGCCTATGCGCTCAAGATCACCGACCTGGACCCGCTGCAGTACAACCTGCTGTTCGAACGTTTCCTGAACCCGGAGCGGGTATCGATGCCCGACTTTGACATCGACTTTTGCCAGACCAATCGCGACCGCGTGATCGAGTATGTGAAGCAAAAATACGGGCGCGAGGCAGTCAGCCAGATCGTGACTTTTGGCACCATGGCCGCGCGTGCCGCCATCCGCGATGTGGGCCGGGTGCTCGACATGAGCTACACCTTTTGCGACGGCATCAGCAAGCTCATCCCCAACAAGCCGGGCATGTCGGTCACGCTGCAGTACCCACCCGCTACGCCCAAAGAGGGCGACAAGAACAACTACGCGATTGCCATGGAGCCCATTCTGGCCGAGCGCATCGAGCGCGAAGAGGACGTGAAGACCCTGATCGAGCTGGCGCAAAAGCTCGAAGGCATGACCCGCAACGTGGGCATGCACGCCGGAGGCGTGCTGATCGCGCCGGGCAAGTTGACCGACTTTTGCCCGCTGTACCAGCAGCCCGGCAGCGAATCGGCGGTGAGCCAGTACGACAAGGACGATGTGGAGGCGGCAGGCCTTGTGAAGTTCGACTTCTTGGGCCTGGCCACGCTGACCATTTTGGAGATTGCCCGCGAGTTCATCATGAAGCGGCACAAAGGCCAGGAGAACTTCGCCTTTGAAAACATCCCGCTAGACGATGCGGCGACCTACAAACTTTTTGCAGACGGCAAGACTGAGGCCGTGTTCCAGTTTGAAAGTCGCGGCATGCAGGGCATGCTGCGCGACGCGCGGCCCAGCCGCCTGGAGGACCTGATTGCGCTGAACGCGCTCTACCGCCCGGGCCCCATGGACCTGATCCCCAGCTTTGTGGCCCGCAAGCACGGACGCGAGGTGGTGGAGTACCCGCACCCGGCGGTGGCCGAGATGCTGAGTGAGACCTACGGCATCATGGTCTACCAGGAGCAGGTGATGCAGACCGCACAGATCCTGGGCGGTTACTCGCTGGGCGGCGCCGACTTGCTACGCCGCGCCATGGGCAAGAAAAAGGCCGAAGAAATGGCCGAACACCGCGAGAAGTTCCGTGCAGGCGCTTTGGCCACCCACGGCATCCCGCAGGACAAGGCCGACGAAGTCTTTGACTTGATGGAAAAGTTCGCGGGCTACGGCTTCAACAAGTCGCACGCCGCCGCTTATTCGCTGCTGGCGTACCACACGGGCTGGCTCAAGGTGCACTACACCGCCGAGTTCTTCTGCGCCAACATGACGGTGGAGATGGACGACACCGACAAGCTCAAGGTGCTGCACGAAGACGCGCTCAAGTTCGGCATCCGCTTTGACCCGCCGGACGTGAACCGCGGCACGCACCGCTTTGAGCCGGTGACCGACAAGATCATCCGCTACGGCCTGGGCGCCATCAAGGGCACGGGCCAGCAGGCGATCGAGGCGATTGTGGCGGCCCGCGAACAAGGCGGCCCGTTCACCAGCCTGTTTGACTTTGCGGTGCGGGTGGACCGAACCCGCATCAACAAACGCACGGTGGACGCGCTCATCAAGGCCGGGGCTTTTGACTCGCTGCACATGAACCGCGCCGCCTTGTCGGCCAGCATCGACAAAGCTTTCGAGTTTGCCGCCGCCACCGTAGCCAACGCCAACCAAGGCGGCCTGTTTGACATGTTGGGCGACGACTCGCACGGCTCCAGCACACAAGAGCCCGAGCTGGTCGAGGTCATGCCCTGGGGCATCAAGGAACGCTTGCTGCTCGAAAAAACCGCTGTGGGCTTTTTCTTGTCCGGCCATTTGTTCGACGCGGTGGAGCGGGAAGTGCGCCAGTTTGCCCGCCGCAAAATCGACGACCTGATCGACAGCCGCGAGCCGCAACTGATGGCGGGCATCGTCAGCGATTTGCGCATCATCAACGGCCAGCGTGGCAAGGTGGCCATCTTCAAGCTCGACGACAAATCGGGCGTGATGGAAGCCACGGCCGACGAAGCCCTGATCAACTCGGCCAAGCATTTGCTCAAAGACGACGAGTTGATCATCGTCACGGCCAAGATGCAGGCCGACCGCTTTTCAGGTGGCTTTCGCTTGAAGATCGAGCAGATCATGGACCTGGGTGCTGCCCGTTGCCGTTACGGCAAATACCTGCGCGTGGCGGTGAATGGCCGTGCGCCCGACATTGCCCGCATCGTCAAAGAGTTCCCCGCGCAGCGTGAGCAAACCGAGCAGGGTGACTTGGTGCGCGGTCTGCCCGTGCGCCTGGTGCTGGAGCGCAGCAACGACCAACTGGCGGCCCGCGCCGAGCTGGCGCTGGGCGAAGCCGCCAAATTTTTCCCCACCGACGCGGCCCTGGCCAGCTGGATGGCGCAAGCCGATCAGGGGCAGGCGCGGATTGTGTACGACTGACCCCTTCAAAAAACAACGCAAGGAACTCCTCATGAAAGCAGCCTGGTACACCCAAAACGGCGAAGCCCAAGATGTGATGCAGGTGGGTGAATTGCCCACGCCCAGCCCGCAAGCGGGCGAGGTGCTGGTCCGCTTGGCCTGCTCGGGCGTTAACCCGTCCGACGTCAAATCGCGTCGGGCCAGGCCGCTGACCGACCCGCTGGTCGTGCCGCACAGCGACGGCGCGGGTGTGATCGAAGCCGTGGGCGAGGGCGTGTCGCCCGAGCGCGTGGGGCAGCGCGTTTGGGTTTGGAATGGCCAATGGCAGCGCCCCATGGGCACCTGCGCCCAATACATCGCCTTGCCGGATGTTCAAGCTGTAGCCTTGCCCGATGGCGTCGACTTTGCGGCTGGGGCTTGCATGGGCATCCCTGGTTTGACGGCGGTGCAGGCGGTCATTCTGGCGGAGCGCTTGGCGGGTAATTTGCGTGGGCAAACAGTTTTGGTCACCGGGGCCTCATCGGCTGTGGGCCATTACATCACCCAGATGGTGTGCATGGCCGGTGGCCGCGTGATCGGCACCGTGGGCTCTGAAGCCAAAGCGGCACACGCCCGGGCAGCAGGCATGCAAGATGCGATTTTTTACAAGACCGAGTCGGTCCCTGATCGCGTCAAAGCGCTCACGCAAGGGCGGGGTGCCGACGTCATCATCGACATGGATTTCTCGACCACCGCCCGATGGGCCGCCGAAGGCGCTTTGGCCCCGCATGGCCAAGTGGTGTGCTACGGCTCCAACGCGCTGGACGTCAGCTTGCCGTTTCGCCCCTGGTTGTTCCAGTCCATGGGCGTGAAGTTCTTCCTGGTCTATGACCTGACACCTGCCGACCGAAAGCATGCGGTTGCACGCCTGTCAGACATGCTCGTTAAAAACCAGCTGCAGCACAGCATTGGTGCGCGTTTTGCGCTTGACCAAATTGCCGATGCCCACCGCACCGTGGAAGCGGGGCAGACGGTGGGCAATGTGGTGATTGATTTGTGAGCCAGGCCGCTGCAGGGTTCAGTCCAACGGCCTGAACCCCAGCACGATCACAGGCGGCACCCGGCCATCGCTGTCTTTGGGGAAAACTTCTGTTTTGTCGATGGCCCGCAAGACGGCGTCGTCCCAGGCTCTGTTGCCACTGGTCTGCACGATGCGGCGGCTGGTGATGGTGCCGTCGGAGCTGACTTTGACTTCCACCTCGGCACGCGGGTTGCCCACGACATCACCGGGGTAGGTGATGTTGGGTTTGATGCGGCCCACCAGGCGGCCCGCATAGCTGGCCGATGGGCCAGATGATTTGAGCGCGGTGCCGGTGGCGTTTTCGCCGCCCGAAGCGCCGGCCATGCCTTGCATGCGCTTGAGGTTTTCCTGGCGCAAGGCATCTGCACGGGCTGCATCGGCTTTGTCGGCCTTGGCTTTTTCTGCGGCTTTCTTCTTGTCGCGTTCTTTCTCTTCTTGCGCTTTTTTCTCTTTGGCGAGCTTTTCTTTTTCGAGCTCTTTGCGCCGGGTCTCGGCTTTTTCTTTCTCAGCCTTGGCTTTTTCTTTGGTTGCTTTTTCTTTCTCGGCTTTCAGCTTTTCAGCTTTCTCGGCTTCTCTTTTCTTGTCCAGTTGCTTTTGCTTTTCGAGTGCGATTTGCGCGTCGCGGCGCTCCAGCGCGGGGTCGGGCGGCGGTGGTGTGGGTTTGACGGGCTCGGGCTTGGGCGCAGGCTGGGGTTCGGGTTCGGGTTCTGGCGGGGGTTCTTGCAGTTTGGGGGCCGCAGCTTGCGGTGTGGCGGACCACAGTTCAGCTTCGGCTTGCACTGTTTGCGGCTTGGTTTTCCAAGCGGTGGCCAAGCCCAGGGCCAGGAACAACAAGGCGTGCGCCACCCCCGCCACGACCCAGGCGCGACCCGCGCCGGGTTGGGCCGGTGGCGCAAATTCGAGGTGTGGCGTCGCCTTGGCGTTCAAACCCTTGTCCCTGCTCAAGGTGCCAGTTGAACTGACAGGCCTACACGGGCGATGCCCGCGCGTTGCAGGCTGTCCATGACTTGCACCACGGTTTCGTACTTGACGGTGCGGTCGGCGCTGATGACCACGGCGGTGTTTTGCTCGTCGCCGACCAGGCGTTTCACGCTGGCCGCCACGCTGGGCAGGGTGGCGCTGTCGGTTTTGCCATCGCTCACAAGCTCCAGCCGCTCGTCTTTCTGGATCACGATCTGGATGACTTTGTCGGGCTGCTTGGCGGCTTTGCCCACGCTGGGCAGGTCGACCATGCTGGGCGTGATCATGGGCGCAGTCACCATGAAGATGATGAGCAGCACCAACATCACGTCGATGAAGGGCACCATGTTGATTTCGGCGATGGTGCGGCGACCACGGCCCCGGGATGACACAGCGGGCATGTCGGTCCTTTCAGTGGCCCGAGGCCGAGCTGTTGGCCCCGCCCAGGCTGCGCTGCAGGATGTTGGAGAACTCTTCGATGAAGGTTTCCAGCTTGATGGCGATGCGGTCCACGTCGTGCGAGAAGCGGTTGTAGGCGAGCACGGCCGGGATGGCGGCGAACAGGCCAATGGCGGTGGCCACCAGCGCTTCGGCAATGCCGGGGGCCACGCTGGCCAGCGTCACTTGCTGCAAGCTGGCCAAGCCTGTGAAGGCGTGCATGATGCCCCACACGGTGCCAAACAAGCCCACATAAGGCGAGATGGAACCCACCGAGGCGAGAAAGGCCAGTTGCGATTCGGCCACGTCCATTTCGCGCTGGAAGCTGGCCCGCATGGCGCGGCGTGCACCGTCGAGCAGGGTGCCTGCATCGCTGATGTGGCGTTCGCGCAGTTTTTGGTATTCGCGCATGCCGCTGGCAAAGATACGCTCCATGGGGCCAGACAGCTTGGCGTTTTGGCTGGCCGCGTTGAACAGCTCGTTGAGGCTGGTGCCCGACCAAAACACGCGCTCAAACTCTTCGTTGAGGTTTTTGATGCGTTTGATGGCGGTGAGCTTGCGCACAATGGCAGCCCAGCTAGCCACCGAAATGCTGATCAGAATCAGCACCACCAGCTGGACCACAAAACTGGCGTGCAGCAGCAGCGAGACGATGGACATGTCTTGGTTCATTTCAGGGCTTCCAGAACGGGGGCCGGGATGCGGCCAGGTTTCAAGGTGTGGCTGTCGACCCAGCCCAGGCGAATCGTGCCTTCGGCCAGGAGTCGATCAGCTTGGCCCGCTGTGCGCAGGTAGGCACGCTGGGCAATCGTCAGGCTGGCTTTGCCGCCGCTTTGCAGCTCGGCGGTGACGGCCAGGGTGTCGTCCAGGCGGGCGGGCGAGTGGTATTTGACGGCGGTTTCACTCACGACAAACATGCCACCCGATTCGTCGCGCAACACCTGCTGGCCAAAGCCCAGGGCGCGCAGCCACTCGGTGCGGGCGCGCTCAAAAAACTTGAGGTAGTTGGCATAAAACACGATGCCACCCGCGTCGGTGTCTTCCCAATAGATGCGGATGGGGTGTTCAAAAACGCTGGGGCTCACACCGATGCTGTTCATGGCTGCAACCAGGCTTTGAGGCGGGCGATGGCGGTTTGCAGCTCGGCCATCGAGTTGGCGGTTGAAAAGCGCACAAAGCGGCCGGTCTGGTCGGTGCCAAAGTCGCGACCGGGCGTGATGGCCACATGGGCATGTTCCAGCGCGGCAAAGGCAAAGTCCCAGCTGTCTTTGAGGCCCAGCTTTTGGCAGGCAGCCGTGCAGTCGGCCCAGGCGTAAAACGCGCCATCCGGGGCCACGGGCACGGTCAGCCCCAGCGCGTTCAGGGCCGGGATGAAGTAGTCGCGACGTGCTTTGAATTCGGCGCGGCGGCGTTCGTATTCGGCCAAGCTCTCAGCCTCAAAGCAGGCCAGGGCCGCCTGTTGCGCCACGGTGCTGGCACAGATGAACAGGTTTTGCGCCAGGCGCTCCAGCACGGGCGTGAGTTGCTCGGGCACCACCAGCCAGCCCAAGCGCCAGCCGGTCATGTTGAAGTATTTGCTGAAGCTGTTGATGCTGATGACGTCGTCGCCCAGGGCCAGGGCGCTGTGGCTGAACTGGTCGTCATGGCTCAGGCCCAGATAGATTTCGTCAATCAGGGTGATGCCGCCTTTGGCGCGAACGACTTCCAGGATGCGGGCCAACTCAGCCGGGTCAATGGACGTCCCAGTGGGATTGGAGGGCGAGGCCAGCAAAACACCACGGGTGTGGGGACCCCAAGCATCGGCCACTTTGGCGGCGCTCAATTGAAAGCGTTCTTCAGCCGTTGTGGGCAGCAAGACCGCCGTGCCTTCGGCCGCGCTCACGAAGTGGCGGTTGCAAGGGTAGCTCGGGTCGGGCATGAGGATTTTATCGCCCTGGTCGATCAGTGCCAGGCAGGCCAGTTGCAAAGCCGCCGATGCGCCGGCGGTGACCACGATGCGGCTGGCGGGCACCTGCACGCCAAAGCGCTGCGCGTACCAGCCGCTGATGGCTTGGCGCAGGGCGTCCAGGCCCAGGGCCGGGGTGTATTGGGTTTGGCCGCAGGCGATGACGGCCTGCGCGGCGGCTTGCACGCGGGGCGGTGCGGTGAAGTCGGGCTCGCCAATGTTCAGGAACACCACGGGCCGGTCGGTGTGCGCGACCTCGCGGGCTTTTTGCGAAGCGGCCTTGGCCACCTCCATCACCCAAAAGGGCTCGATCCGCTCGGCTCGCTCAGAGATGCGCATGGGGTCTGGGGTCTTGGGGTTTGCTTCTGGGATGTGGGGTTTATTTGGCGCGGCCGGTTTGGCGGTCGGCCTGCACCTCGGCGCTGCGCAGCTCGGGCGCCAGACCGTTCAGCACGGCGTTCACATATTTGTGGCCGTCGGTGCCGCCAAAGTCCTTGGCCAGTTCGATGCATTCGTTGAGCACCACGCGCCAAGGCACGTCGAGGCAGTGCTGCATTTCGTAGACGCCGATCCACATGATGGCCCGCTCGACGGGGGAGATTTCGGCAAAGCTGCGGTCCAGCTTGGGCGCGATCAAGTCGTCCAGTGCCTGGGCCTGTTCGACACAGCCGTACAGCAGGGCGTCGTAATGGGCCGAATCGGCTTTGTGAAAACCCGACAGGTCGCGTGTGAAGACATCGATGTCAGCCGCTTCGTTGCGGCTCACCAGATGTTGGTACAGCGCTTGCAGCGCGAATTCACGCGAGCGGCTGCGGGCGGGCTTGGCCGAAGATTTGCGCGTGCCAGCAGCAGGCTTTTGGCCTGCGTCGGTGTTGCCCGGTGTGGGGGTGACTTCGGTCATCAGATGTTCTCTTCGTCGTCCAACTCGTCGGCCAACTCGGCCATGTCGGCCGACAGGTCATCCATGATGCAGGCCATCTCGACCGCCACGCGGGCCGCGTCGCGGCCTTTTTCGGTTTGGCGCACGATGGCTTGTTCCAGGTTTTCGGTGGTCAGGATGGCGTTGGCGATTGGCAGGTTGTAGTCGAGTGCCACGCGGCTCACGCCCGCACCGGATTCGTTGGCCACCAGCTCGAAGTGGTAAGTCTCGCCACGGATGATGCAGCCCAGCGCGATCAAGGCGTCGTATTCGGCCCGCTCGGCCATGGCCTGCAGGGCCACGGGCACTTCCAAAGCGCCGGGCACCATGACGTGGTCGATGCTGGTCACGCCCAGGGCTTCAAGTTCTTCGATGCAGGCTTTGGCCAGGGCGTTGGTGATGTCTTCGTTGAAGCGGGCCTGCACGATGCCGATGTGCAGAAATTGGCCGTCGAGTTCTTCGGCTTGGCCTTTGTTGGCTTCGAGCATGGTTATTCCTTAGGGATGTAAGCGGTGATTTCGAGGCCGTAGCCGGTCATGCTGGGCATGCGGCGGGGCTGGCCCATGAGGCGCATTTTGTGCACGCCGCATTCGCGCAAAATTTGCGCGCCCACGCCATAGGTGCGCAGATCCATCTTGCCGCGCTCGGGCGCCTGGGCCGAGCGGGCGCGGCCTTCAAACTGCGCGAGCAATTGGTCTGCTGACTCGCCGCAGTTGAGCAGCACCGCCACGCCGCAGCCTTGGGCGTTGATGTAGCTGAGGCTCGCGTCCAGGCTCCAGGAGTGCATGGCGCGGTTGACTTCGAGGGCATCGAGCACCGACAGTGGCTCGTGCACACGCACGGCCACTTCTGCGTCGGCCGACCATTGGCCTTTGACCAGGGCCAGGTGCACGGTCTGGCTGGGTTGGTCGCGGAAGGCGTGGGCGGTGAATTCGCCATGCGCGGTTTGCAGTGTGCGGCTGCCGATGCGCTCCACCAAAGATTCGTTGCGGCTGCGGTACTCGATCAAGTCGGCAATCGTGCCGATTTTCAGGCCGTGTTCGGCCGCGAAGATTTGCAGATCGGGCAGGCGGGCCATGGTGCCGTCGTCTTTCATGATCTCGCAGATCACGGAAGAGGGGCTGCATCCGGCCATCGCAGCCAGGTCACAACCGGCTTCGGTGTGACCGGCGCGCATGAGCACGCCGCCGTCCACCGCTTGCAGCGGGAAGATGTGGCCGGGCTGCACCAGGTCGTTGGGCTGGCTGGTCTTGGCCACGGCCACTTGCACCGTGCGGGCACGGTCAGCGGCCGAGATGCCGGTGGTCACGCCTTCGGCGGCCTCAATCGACACGGTGAACGCCGTGCTGTACACGGTGCCGTTGCGGGCGGCCATGGGCGGCAGCTTCAAGAATTCGCAGCGCTCGCGGGTGAGCGTGAGGCAAATCAGACCCCGGCCAAATCGGGCCATGAAGTTGATGGCTTCGGGTGTGACGTGGTCAGACGCCAGGACCAGGTCGCCTTCGTTTTCGCGGTCTTCTTCGTCGACCAGGATCACGATGCGACCGGCCTTCATCTCGGCCACGATCTCTTCGACGGGCGAAATCGCCACGGGGGTCAGTTGTGCGGGCGCGTTCATGCGGTGTCTTTCTGGACCAGGCCTGCGCTGAGCATGCGCTCCACATAGCGGGCCACGGTGTCGATTTCGAGGTTGACCCGGCTGCCCGCTTGGAGGCTGCCGAGGGCGGTGTTGTCCACGGTGTGGGGGATCAGGTTGATGCTGATCTCGCAGCCCTCAGCCAGATCGGCCACGCGGTTGACGGTGAGGCTGACGCCATTGACGGTGATCGAGCCTTTGTAGGCGAGGTATTTGGCCAGCGAATGCGGCGCCAGGATGCGCAGCTCCCAGCTTTCTCCGATCTGCTCGAAATGGCTGATTTGGCCCACATCGTCGACATGGCCGGACACGATGTGCCCGCCCAGGCGGTCGTGGGCGCGCAGCGCTTTTTCGAGGTTGACGGTGCCTTCTTGGTCCAGGCCGCTGGTTTTGTCCAGCGATTCGGCCGAGATGTCGATGGTGAACTGACGGCTCTCGGGGTTGAAGGTGGTGACGGTCATGCAAGCGCCATTGAGGGCGATGCTGTCGCCCAGGCCCACATCGTCAAGGTACCCGGCGGGGGCCTCGATGGTGAGGCGCTTGCCGTGGTGTAAAGAGCGACCCAGGTCGTGGATGGCGACGATTCGCCCCACGCCGGTGATGATTCCGGTGAACATAGCTGTGTATTTTCGCAGGTAAAGAGGGTGAATCGGGACGGTTGGCAACAAAAAAGCCCACAGGCGCTCGGCTGCCGACCGCCAGGCTGGTGATCAGGGTAAACCAAGGCACGAAGGCCACACGGCTGTGCCTAGAATGTTGCATTGCAGCAGATTTTTCAATTGCAGTGTCCCCGCAGGAGTTTTCATTGCCGGTCAAGCCCCAAGCCAAGTCGACCCCGTCAGCCCCCAGCGCCAGCGCCTCGGTGCCCAACGCTGTGCGCACCATCAAGAAGTACCCCAACAGGCGCTTGTACGACACGCAAACCTCCACTTATGTGACCTTGGCCGAGATCAAGAAGCTGGTCATGGAGGCAGCCCCCATGGTGGTGGTGGACGCCAAAACCGGTGAAGATCTGACGCGTTCCATCCTGCTGCAGATCATTCTGGAAGAGGAATCCGCAGGCGTGCCCATGTTCAGTGAGGCGGTGCTGTCCAACATCATCCGCTTTTATGGCCACGCCATGCAGGGCCACATGGGCTCTTATCTGGAAAGCCACGTCCAGTCCTTCATGGACTGGCAAAGCAAGCTGGGCGAGTCCAGCCCGGCGCTCAGCCCAGAGGTGTGGGCGCAGTTCATGCAGTGGCAAACGCCTTTGATGCAGAACATGTTTTCCGGCCTGGCCAATCCCTCGCAAAACGTCATGGCGCAAATGCAGGAGCAGATGCAAAAGCAGATCCAGAAGAACACCGAGCAGCTTCTGGGTGTGATGGGTTTGAGGACTTGATGGGCGCTGCATGCCCTTTTGTCACAGGCCGGTCGTTTTTGCGGGGACAATGCGGGCATGAGTGAAATGACCGCTACCCCCCCTGTTCTCGCCCCCAAAGTGGGCTTTGTCAGCCTGGGCTGCCCCAAAGCGCTGACCGACTCCGAACTGATCCTGACCCAACTGAGTGCCGAGGGCTACCAGACCTCCAAGACGTTTGAGGGCGCTGACCTGGTCATCGTCAACACCTGTGGCTTCATTGACGAAGCGATTCAGGAGAGTCTGGACACGATTGCCGAGGCCTTGAACGAGAACGGCAGGGTGATCGTGACCGGATGCCTGGGCGCCAAAACAGGCGAGGGCGGCGGCAACATGGTGCGCGAAATGCACCCCAGCGTGCTGGCTGTGACTGGGCCGCACGCCACGCAAGAGGTGATGGACGCGGTGCACACCCACCTGCCCAAGCCGCACGATCCGTTTCTGGATTTGGTGCCCGGTGGCTTTGGCGAAGCAGGCCTCAAGCTCACGCCGCGCCACTATGCGTATTTGAAGATCAGCGAAGGCTGCAACCACCGCTGCACCTTTTGCATCATCCCGTCCATGCGGGGCGACCTGGTCTCGCGCCCGATTGGCGATGTGCTCAAAGAAGCCAAAGCGCTGTTTGAGGGCGGCGTGAAAGAGCTGTTGGTGATTAGCCAGGACACCTCGGCTTATGGCGTGGATGTGAAATACCGCACCGGTTTTTGGGACGGCAAACCGGTCAAGACCCGCATGCTGGAGTTGGTGCAGACCTTGGGCGAGATGGCCCGCGAGCACGGTGCCTGGGTGCGCTTGCACTACGTCTACCCCTATCCGAGCGTGGACGACATCATCCCCTTGATGGCCGAGGGCCTGGTCTTGCCTTATCTGGATGTGCCGTTTCAGCACAGCCACCCCGATGTGCTGCGCCGCATGAAGCGCCCGGCCAGCGGCGAAAAAAATCTGGAGCGTATCCAGCGCTGGCGCGAACTGTGCCCTGAGTTGGTGATTCGCAGCACCTTCATTGCCGGTTTTCCGGGCGAGACCGAAGAAGAGTTTGAGCACCTGCTGGGCTTTTTGCGCGAAGCGCAGATTGACCGCGCGGGGTGTTTTGCCTACAGCCCGGTCAAAGGCGCGACGGCCAACGACTTGCCCGGCATGCTGCCCGAGGCACTGCGCGAAGAGCGCCGCGCCCGCTTCATGGCGGTGGCCGAAGAGGTGTCGATTGCCCGCTTGCACCAGCGCGTGGGTGCGACCATGCAGGTGCTGGTGGACAGCGCCCCGGCCATGGGCCGTCGTGGCGGGGTGGGGCGCAGCTTTGGCGATGCACCCGAAATCGATGGTGTGGTCCGTTTGTTGCCGCCCGAGAAAATGAGCAAAACCCTCAAGGTGGGCGAATTCACCCGCGCCCGCATCGTCAGCGTGGAAGGACACGACCTGGTGGGGGTGCCGGTTTGATGTGCTGCGGTGCATCGCTGGCCAGCCTTCGGGCGGCCCGCGTGCGCCATGCGTTGCACGGTTCGAGTGCCGAGACAAGTGTTTCAGGCAACAAAAAAGCCGTTGATCAGAAATCAACGGCTTATTGTGTTTTGAACTTATCTGATTCGATAAGATTGGTGCCCAGAAGAGGACTCGAACCTCCACGATGTTACTCGCTAGTACCTGAAACTAGTGCGTCTACCAATTCCGCCATCTGGGCGCCTCAGGAATAAAAGGATTGTATATCAAAAAAGTAGCGCCACCCAGCGGCTTGCTGGAAGAAATTGAAGGAAGTGTTCAAGGACACCGCGATGGCCACGGATTTTTGATCCGTGACAACGGCGAGTCGGACATTTATCTGTCACCCAACGAGATGCGTGCCGTCTTGCACAAGGACCGCGTCAAGGTGCGCATCGTGCGCCAGGACCGCAAGGGTCGCCCCGAGGGCCGCATCGTCGAGATTGTCGAGCGCCCAGAGCAGCCCATCATCGGCCGCTTGTTGCATGAAGGCGGCTTGTGGCTGGTGGCGCCTGAAGACAAACGCTATGGCCAGGACGTGATGATCCCCAAGGGTGCGACGGGCACAGCCAAGCCGGGCCAGGTGGTGGTGGTCGAGTTGACCGAGCCGCCAGCCTTGTTCGGGCAACCGGTGGGCCGTGTGAAAGAAGTGCTGGGTGAAATCGACGACCCGGGCATGGAGATCGAGATTGCCGTGCGCAAGTACAGCGTGCCGCACGAATTTTCTGCTGGCTGTCTGGAGCAGGCCAAAGGCCTGCCCGACAAGGTGCTGGCCAAGGACCGCAAGGACCGGGTGGATTTGCGCGATGTGCCGCTGGTCACGATCGACGGTGAAGACGCCCGCGACTTTGACGACGCCGTGTATTGCGAACCGGCCAAGGTGGGGCGTGGCAAGGGCTGGCGTTTGCTGGTCGCCATTGCCGACGTGAGCCACTATGTGCAAACCGGCAGCGCGATTGACATCGATGCTTACGACCGCGCCACCAGCGTGTATTTCCCGCGCCGCGTGATCCCCATGCTGCCCGAAAAGCTATCTAACGGCCTGTGTTCGCTCAACCCGGATGTGGACCGTTTGTGCATGGTGTGCGACATGCTCGTCAACGCCAAGGGCGATGTGCACGCCTACCAGTTTTACCCGGCGGTGATGCACAGCCATGCGCGTTTCACTTACACCGAAGTCGCGGCCATTTTGGCCAACACCCGCGGACCGGAAGCGGCCAAACGCAAGGAGCGTGTGACCGACCTGATGAACCTGCAGGACGTGTACAAGGCCTTGCTGGCTTCACGTGCGGTACGGGGTGCGGTGGACTTTGAAACCACCGAAACGCAAATCGTTTGTGACGAAAGCGGTCGCATTGAAAAGATCGTGCCGCGCGTGCGCAACGAAGCGCACCGTCTGATTGAAGAAGCCATGCTGGCGGCCAACGTCTGCAGCGCCGACTTCATCCAGCAGGGCAAGCACCCCGGCTTGTTCCGGGTGCACGAAGGCCCCACGGCCGAGAAAAAAGACATCCTGCGCAATTACCTCAAAGCCCTGGGTCTGGGCATGGGCATCACCGACGATCCGCACACCAGCGAGTTCCAGAAAATCGCGCTCGCGACCAAGGACCGCCCGGACGCGCAGCAGATCCACACCATGCTGCTGCGCTCGATGCAGCAGGCCATCTACACACCGGTCAACAGCGGCCACTTTGGTTTGGCCTATGAGGCTTACACCCATTTCACCAGCCCGATCCGGCGCTACCCGGATTTGCTGGTGCACCGGGTCATCAAGGCGATTTTGCTGGACCGCAAATACACGCTGCCCAGCTTGCCCGTGCCGGGCGAGGCGCATGCCAAGCTGAGCAAACGGCTGGAGAAAAGCCGTGCGGCCAAGGGCGATGCGCCCGAGTCGTCTGCACCACGCGTGCGCATGTCGGCCGCCGACCAGCGCGCCTGGGAGGCTGCGGGCTTGCACTGCAGCGCCAACGAACGCCGAGCCGATGAGGCCAGCCGCGATGTGGAAGCCTGGCTCAAGTGCAAATACATGCGCGAGCATTTGGGTGAGGAGTACAGCGGCGTAGTGTCTGCGGCCACCAGCTTCGGCATCTTCGTGACGCTGGACACTTTGTATGTCGAGGGGTTGGTGCACATCACCGAGCTGGGGGGGGAGTATTTCCGCTTCGACGAGTTGCGCCAGGAGTTGCGCGGCGAACGCACCGGCATCCGCTACGCCATTGGCAGCCGGGTGCAGGTGCAGGTCAGTCGGGTGGACCTGGACGGCCGCAAGATCGACTTCCGGCTGGTGACAGCGGGCGACGATTTGGTGCCGAGGGCCATGCGCGACAAAGGCCTGTCGGCACCGAATGAGGGCGGGCGAGACAAAAAGCGGGGTACCCAGGATCGACGTCAGGCGGATGCCGAGCGCAACCGTTCGCCCATCCAGGCGCTTAAGGCTTCGGTGAAAAAAGGGGCCGCTAAGAAAAAAGGCGCGAGGACCACCAAGCCCCGGCGCTGAGGCGGTTCATGTCAGTCGCTGCTTAGGCCAGCCGCCGTGCCAGTCGGCTGGCGGTGAGTGTCCCGCCTGTTGGCCAGTCATCGGCCACTTGGCCGTGCTGCGCCACGGCTGCGCAGGCTGCCTCGAAGGGGTTTGGGCCTTGCGCCAGACGTGCGCCCACCAGTCCGGCCAGCACATCGCCCGTGCCGCCAATGGCCAACCGGCCGTTGCCCGTGATGTTGATGCGCGGCGTTTGTCCCGGCGCGGCGATCACGGTGCCCGAACCCTTCAGGACCACGCTGCATTGGAAGCGCTCGGCCATCTCCTGCGCTGCTTTCAAGCGGTCGCTTTGTACCTGCTGCGTGCTGCAGCCCAGCAGTCGGGCAGCCTCCAGCGGGTGGGGTGTGATCACGGTGGATTGTCTTGAGCCCCGTTGGTGCAGCGCGTTTTGCAGTACGCTGTCTCGCGCCACGGCGTTGAGGCCATCGGCGTCCAGCACCAGACAGGCGCTGCGCTGCAGCACCTCGGGCAAGACCGCCTCCACAGCGGTGCCGCCGCCGCAGCCGCACACCACATGCAGTTTTTCCAGCTCCAGCCGCTTGAATTCGCGTTGCATCACATCGGGCGGTGCGCTGTCGCAGGCGTGGCCGGACAGCAGGCTCAAAATGACGCGCCCGGCACCTGCGTGCAAGGCGGCGGTGGCCGCCAAAATGGCTGCGCCGCGCATGTCCATGCCGTGTGGGGCCATGCCTTCGCCACCGATCACCGCCACATCGCCGTGGCTGCCTTTGTGGCTGGCGTGGCGTTTGGGTGTTCCTGGGTAGGGGGCATTGAGCCAGGCCAGTGGCGGCACACGGTGCTGGCTGGCTTGGTAGCCCAGGTTTTCGAGCCAGATTTGGCCACTCGCATCGCGCCCATGCGCCATGAGCAGGCCGGGCTGCACCGCGATGAGGCTCAAGGTGTGTGTGGCCTGCACGGCCAAATTGTCTGCGCTGTCGCCGCTCAGCCACTGGCCGGATTGCGGATTCAGCCCGGTGGGCACGTCGATGGCCAGCACCGGAGCTGCGCCCTTTTGCATGGCCAGCACGCAAGCCTGCAAGTCAGCACCCAAGGGCCGCGTGGCACCGATGCCCAACAGGGCGTCGATGCACAAATCTTCCGCAGCCATTTGCTGCAACCATTCCTTGGGCACGTCAGGCTGAATGCGCACGCCCGCTTGTTGCGCCCGTTGCAGGGCGGCCTGGGCATCCGCTGGGCCCTGGCCGGGTAAGGCCATCAGGCTGACCACCACTTCTTTGCCCCATTGGTGCAGGTGCAAAGCGGCTTCCAGACCGTCGCCCCCGTTGTTGCCCGGGCCAGCCGCGACCCAAACGCGCTGGGCATGCGGCGCCACGGCCAGGGCCAGCCGGGCGCAGGCCAGGCCCGCGCTTTGCATCAACGGCGTGGGGCTGAGGGCTTGCAGCGCAGGTTCGAGCTGCTGCACCTGCGCTGGCCCCATGATGGGCCAGGCGTGTGAGCGGCTCAGGGGTTGCATGGCGTCAGTGCTGTTGCAGCAAGGGTTCGAGCAGCAAGGCCAATTGCAAAATGCTGTCGTCGTGCATGGCCGCGTGCCATGCCATCAAGCCCACGGGCAGCTCGCCCGGCGCATGGCAGGGCAGGGAGATGCCGCAGCCATCGAGTGTGTTCACGGCGCTGGTATTGCGCAACAGCAGGCCGTTGACCCGGAAAAACTCGGCATCGCGCTCGGCACCCGGGGCCACGGCGCTGATTTGCGGGCCTGTGATGGGTGTGGTGGGGGAGAGCACGGCGTCGTAACCCACCAGGGCCATTTCCACGCGGCCAATCCATTGCCGACGGGCCTGCACCAAATCGATGTACTCGTGGGCTTTCATGCCCGAGCCGCGCATCAAGCGTTGCAGTACGCGCGGGTCGTAGCGTTCGCCTTCGCGCTCGATCAACGCACGGTGCCAGGCATAACCCTCGGCCGGGCTGAAGCCGCCCGTGCTCATCATGGGGGCCAGCTCGTTCAACTCGGTCAGGTTGATCTCATCGATGCGTGCCCCTGCCGCCCTCAATGTGTTGAGGCTGCGCTCAAAAGCCTGCGTCACCGTGGCATCCATGCTGTCCTGCATCAGGCTCTTGACGACCGCCAGGCGGTAGCCGGAGAGAGGACGCCGCCCTTGTGGAACACGCCTGGCCGAGAGCACTTCGTGGGCCAAAATCGCGTCGCGCACCGTGCGTGTCATGGCGCACACGGTGTCGAGCGTGGTGGACAGGGGCAGAGCGCCTGTGGTGGGCACCAGGCGGGCGGTGTTTTTGAAGCCCACGATGCCGTTCAAGGCGGCGGGCACCCGGATGGAGCCGCCCGTGTCCGAGCCTAGGCCGATGAAGGCGGCACCCGTGGCCACCGACACGGCCGCGCCCGAGCTGGAGCCGCCGGGCGCATGGGGCAGCCCGGGGGTGCCGACAGGCTGTTCATGAAGGCCGTCCCAGGCGGCAGGCGTGCCGTGGTGGGGGTTGTTGCCCACGCCCGAAAAGGCAAACTCAACCATGTTCGTGCGCCCGATCAGGCCCGCGCCTGCAGCCCGCAAACGCGCCACGGCTGCACAGTCTGCGACCGCAGGGGGCTGATTTTTCAGAACGACCGAGCCAGCCTGGGTGATCTGCCCTTGAACATCAAACAGGTCTTTGACGGATACCGCAAGGCCAGCGAGTGGGCTTTGGGTCACTTGAGGCTGCTTGGCTGTTTGTTGCAGCGTCTCGGGGGTCAGTTGCATGAAGGCATGCTGGCAGGCGGTGCTTTGAGCCGCGGCCAGACAAGCTTCTGCAACGGCCTGGGGGTGGGTGGAGCCAGCCCGGATGGCTTGCCGGGTGGCGATCAGGTCAGCTTTCATGGGAGAGGGCGCTTTCTGGTGGGTCAGGATGCTATAATCCTAAGGCTATGCAGAGCTTGGGCGCTGTCTTTTGAGTGTCATGTCGAACATGATGCCCAAACAATGACCTGAATTCGGCAAAGTCCATCCGCGAACCCGTCCCGTCAAGGTGTTGCGCTCCCTGTTTTACAGGCTGTGCGCGATCAGTGGACCGGGTTTTAGACCTAACCTTTGGAGTATTCATATGTCCGTTACCATGCGCGAAATGCTGGAAGCCGGTGTCCACTTCGGTCACCAAACTCGCTTCTGGAACCCCAAGATGGCCCCGTTCATCTTCGGCCACCGCAACAAAATCCACATCATCAACCTGGAAAAATCGCTGCCGATGTTCCAGGACGCGATCAAGTTCGCCAAGCAGTTGTCTGCCAACCGCGGCACCATCCTGATGGTGGGCACCAAGCGCCAAGCCCGTGAGCTGGTGGCTGCAGAAGCCCAGCGCGCTGGTGTGCCTTTCGTTGACCAGCGCTGGTTGGGCGGCATGCTGACCAACTTCAAGACCGTCAAGACCTCGATCAAGCGTCTGAAGGACATGAAGGCTCAGCAGGAAGTCGGTCTTGACAGCCTGAGCAAAAAAGAACAGCTGATGTTCAAGCGCGAGATGGAAAAGCTCGAAAAAGACATCGGTGGTATCCAGGATATGGCTGCTTTGCCTGATGCGATTTTTGTGATCGACGTCGGCTACCACAAGATCGCCATCTCGGAAGCCAAGAAGCTGGGCATCCCATTGATCGGTGTGGTGGACTCCAACCACTCGCCCGAAGGCATCGACTACATCATCCCCGGTAACGACGACTCGGCCAAGGCCGTGGCTTTGTACGCCCGTGGCATCGCCGACGCGATCATTGAAGGCCGTGCCAATGCGGTCAACGACGTGGTCAAGGCCGTGACCGAAGGCGCTGACGAATTCGTCGAAGAAGCCAACGCTTCTGCCTGAGTTCCCAAGACTCGATGAAAGGGGCTTTGTGGCCCCTTTTTTTTAATTTGACTTTTAGACTGAATACGGAGAAATCAAATGGCTGCAATTACCGCAAGCATGGTCGCTGAACTGCGCGCAAAAACCGACGCCCCCATGATGGAGTGCAAAAAGGCCCTGACCGAAGCCGAAGGCGACATGGCCAAAGCCGAAGAGTTGCTGCGCGTCAAGCTGGGCACCAAGGCTGGCAAGGCCGCTTCGCGCGTGACCGCCGAAGGCGTGGTGACCAGCTTCGTGAGCGGCACCACGGGCGCCATGATCGAAGTCAACTGCGAAACCGACTTCGTGACCAAGAACGACAGCTTCCTGGCTTTGGCCAACGCCGCTGCCAAGCTGGTGGCCGAGCACAACCCTGCCGACATCGCTGCTTTGGGCGAGTTGCCTTACAGCCAGGACGGCTTTGGCCCCACCCTGGAAGAAGTGCGCAAGGGCCTGATCGGCAAGATCGGCGAAAACATGAGCTTCCGCCGTTTCAAGCGTGCTGCGGGCGGCGCCAAGATCGCCAACTACCTGCACGGCACCCGCATTGGTGTGTTGGTCGAGTACGAAGGTGACGAGACCGCCGCCAAAGACGTGGCCATGCACGTGGCCGCCATGAAGCCTGTGTCCTTGACCAGCGCCGAAGTGCCTGCCGAGTTGATCGAAAAAGAGCGCTCTGTCGCTGCGGCCAAGGCCGCCGAGTCCGGCAAGCCTGCCGACATCGCCACCAAGATGGTCGAAGGCTCGGTGCAAAAGTACCTCAAAGAAGTGTCTTTGTTCAACCAGTCCTTCGTCAAGAACGACAAGCAGACCGTCGAGCAGATGCTCAAGGCCGCAGGCACCACCGTCAAGACATTCACCTTGTACGTGGTGGGTGAAGGCATTGAAAAGAAAGTCGACGACTTCGCTGCCGAAGTGGCCGCGCAAGTGGCTGCTGCCCAAGGCGCAGCCTGAGTTCGTACACCTGTTGATTTGCCCATCCATCTTCACCATTGAAATCCAAGGAGCCCGTCATGTCTTCAGCCAAGCCAGCCTATAAGCGCATTTTGCTCAAGCTGTCGGGCGAAGCCCTGATGGGGGACGACGCCTTCGGCATCAACCGCGCCACCATCGTGCGCATGGCCGAAGAGATCGCCGAAGTCACCCGCTTGGGTGTGCAGGTGGCGGTGGTGATCGGTGGCGGCAACATCTTCAGGGGTGTGGCGGGCGGCTCGGTCGGTATGGACCGCGCCACCGCCGACTACATGGGCATGTTGGCCACGGTGATGAACTCCTTGGCTTTGGCTGATGCCATGGACAAGGCGGGTCTGACGGCCCGCGTCATGTCGGCCATCGGCATTGACCAGGTGGTTGAGCCTTATGTGCGACCCAAGGCCTTACAGTACCTCGAAGAGGGCAAGGTGGTGGTGTTCGCAGCGGGTACGGGTAACCCTTTCTTCACCACCGATACCGCTGCGGCTTTGCGCGGTGCCGAAATCGGTGCCGAGATGGTGCTCAAGGCCACCAAGGTCGATGGTGTTTACACGGCCGATCCGAAAAAAGACCCCTCTGCCACGCGTTACAGCGAAATCAGCTTCGATGAGGCCATTTCGCGCAATCTGGGCATCATGGACGCCACAGCCTTTGCTCTGTGCCGAGACCAGAAACTGCCGATCAAGGTGTTTTCGATCATCAAGAACGGCGCTTTCAAGCGTGTGGTTCTGGGCGAGGACGAAGGCACCCTGGTTTATGCTTGAGCCCGTTCTGACGAGGAGAACCCCATGACCATTGCAGACATCAAGAAAACCACCGAAACCAAAATGGAGCAATCCATTGCGGCGTTCAAGAACAATTTGACCAAGATTCGCACCGGGCGTGCCAATCCGGCCCTGCTCGACACCATCCACGTGGATTACTACGGCTCGATGGTGCCTTTGTCGCAAGTGGCCAACGTGTCCTTGATGGACTCGCGCACCATCAGCGTGCAGCCTTGGGAAAAAGGCATGGGTGCCAAGATCGAGAAAGCCATTCGCGAAAGCGATCTGGGCCTGAACCCCGCCTCTATGGGCGATTTGATCCGCGTGCCCATGCCGCCCATGAGCGAAGAGCGCCGCAAGGAGATGACCAAGCTGGCCCGCACCGAAGGTGAGAACGGCAAGATCGCGATCCGAAATCTGCGCCGCGATGCCAACGAATCGGTCAAAAAGTTGGTCAAAGACAAGGAAGCGTCCGAGGACGATCAAAAGCGTGCCGAGGCCGAAATTCAAAAGCTGACCGACAAGCGCATGACCGAGATCGACCAGTTGGTGGCTGCCAAAGAACAAGAGATCATGGCGGTTTGAGTGTGAATTTGGTGCCGTGGCTTCACACGGTCTGACGGGCCGCCCAATTGGCGGCCTTTTTTATTCAGCGGCCTTTTTTCTGGAGAACCCGTGCTCAAACAACGCGTCATCACCGCCCTGGTCTTGCTGGCCTTGCTGCTGCCCGCTTTGTTTGCGGTCCATCCTTGGCCCTTCATGGCGCTCACGATGGTCCTGATTACCGCAGGTGCTTGGGAGTGGGGTCGGCTCAACGGCATGCCCGCAGTTGGAGCATGGTCGGGCGCCTTGCTTTGTTTGCTGGCTTGCGCTGCTGCCGTGCAAATGGGTTGGGCTGAACGCACCCCACCATGGGTTTGGCTGCTGGCGGGAGCGCTGTGGGTTTTACTGGGCAGCTGGATGATTCAGCGCGGCGTGCCAGGCTGGGCGCTATGGCCACGTTCTGTGCGCTGGTTGGGTGGAGTCGTGCTGCTGACCCTGGCCTGGGTGGCGATGGCGCAAGCCCATCAACGAGGCGTCAATTTCTTGTTGTCTGTTTTGGTGTTGGTGTGGGCGGCCGATGTGTTTGCCTATTTTTTTGGCAAGGCGCTGGGTGGTCGTTGGATCAAGACCAAGCTGGCGGCCAGCATCAGCCCCGGCAAGAGCTGGGAGGGGGCTTTGGGCGGCATGTTGGGGGTCTTGTGTGTGGCCGCGGTCTGGGTTGAGGTGGACCGTCGCTGGGCCCTGCAGGATCTGAGCTTTTATTCCATGCTGTGGGCCAAAGGCTGGTGGGTGACCTTGCCCTCCTTGTTGTTCATGTCCGCCATGAGTGTGGTGGGCGACTTGGTGGAGTCGCTGGTCAAACGCAGCGCGGGCATGAAAGACAGCTCAGGCTTGCTGCCGGGTCATGGCGGTGTTCTGGACCGCGTGGATGCCTTGCTGCCGACATTGCCTTTGGCGATGATGTTGATTTCTTGGATTTGAAACGAGAGCGGACCCCATGTACACCCCCCAACGCATCACCATCCTGGGCTCTACGGGCTCCATTGGCAAGAGTACTTTGGATGTGCTGGCGCGGCACCCGCAGCAGTTTTCGGTTTATGCCTTGACCGCATCGACCCAAGTGGACTTGATGCTGGCGCAATGCGCGCAATTCAAGCCCGAAGTGGCCGTCATGGTCCAGGAGGACGCAGCCCGTTTGCTGGCGGACAAGCTCAAGGCCGAAGGTTTGCGCACCGAAGTGCGTTGGGGCGCTGCGGCGCTGGACGAGGTGGCCTCTGTCGAGCCCGTGGATGCGGTCATGGCGGCCATTGTTGGCGCCGCAGGGTTATCGCCTTGTTTGGCTGCTGCGCGTGCTGGCAAGAAGCTGCTTTTGGCCAACAAGGAAGCCCTTGTGGTGGGCGGCGAGGTGTTTTTGTCGGCCGTGGGCGAGGGTGGGGCGGTGTTGCTGCCGATCGACAGCGAGCATTCGGCGATTTTCCAATCCTTGCCTGAAGACCCTGCCACCTGGCAGCGGCGTGTTCACAAAATCATCCTGACTGCGTCGGGTGGCCCTTTTCGCGGGCGAGAGCCGGGCAGCCTCAAGGACGTGACCCCGGAGCAGGCCTGTGCCCACCCCAACTGGGTGATGGGGCGCAAAATTTCGGTGGATTCCGCCACCATGATGAACAAAGCCTTGGAAGTCATCGAGGCGCGGTATTTGTTTGGGCTGGCACCCGAACAGCTGGAGGTGGTGATCCACCCCCAAAGCGTGATCCACTCCATGGTCCAGTACAAGGACAACTCTGTGGTGGCCCAGTTGGGCACGCCCGACATGCGGGTGCCCATTGCCTACGGCTTAAGCTGGCCAGAGCGCATGGTTTCGGGTGCTTCTGCACTGGATTTCCATGCCTTGGCCGCCATGACCTTTGAATCCATGGACGGGCATGGCCATCCGGCGCGTTTTCCAGGTTTGAAGCTGGCCTGGGCCACTCTGCAGGGCGCACCAGGCAGTTGCGCCGTGCTCAATGCCGCCAATGAAATCGCGGTCGACGCGTTCTTGAACCGTCGCATTCGGTTTGACCAAATTCACCATGTGAACGAAGAGACGCTGGATGCCGTGGACACCGTCCGACCAGAAAACCTGGGGGACTTGCTGGCCATTGACCGCCAAAGCCGGGAGGCAGCCCGGAGGGTGCTTGGCCGGCTCGGGTAAGGGGCGCGATCCGCCTGCTGCGTACCGTTTTCGGCGTGTATTATCTTGGCTTCACGGTGTCAAGCGCTGTGACCCTGTTTTTCAGGCGAAAATGCTGTGCTGGCTGTCCTTTGGCGGTGTGCAGATTGGGTTTTTTCAAATGGGTTAAAGGTCGTGTGCTCAGCGCACACGGGCTGTTGGCCCTTATATGGTTGCACCATGAATTTTTTTGACATTCGTTCACAGCTTCAACCTGCCGCATGGACGGTGGCAGCCAGTTTGATGGCGTGCATGCCCGCCTGGGCTATTGACCCTTTCACCGTGCGAGACATCCGAGTAGAGGGTTTACAGCGGATCGAATCCGGTACGGTGTTTGCCTCTTTGCCGCTGCGCGTGGGTGATCAGTATTCGGACGAAAAGGGGGCAGCCGCCATTCGCGCCCTGTTCGCTTTGGGCTTGTTCAAAGACGTTCGCCTTGAAACCGAGGGCGATGTGCTGGTGGTCGTGGTGGAAGAGCGGCCTTCGGTGGCTGCTGTCGAGTTCATTGGGCTCAAGGAGTTTGACAAGGATGTCTTGATCAAAGCCCTGAAGGAAGTGGGTCTGGCCGAGGGACGCCCTTACGACAAGGCCCTGGCTGACAAGGCCGAGCAAGAGCTCAAGCGCCAGTACATCAACCGCAGTTTGTACGGTGCCGAAGTGGTCAGCACGGCCACGCCCGTGGACCGCAATCGGGTGAATTTGAGTTTTACCATCACCGAAGGCGGGCCAGCCCGGATCAAACAGATCCAGATCGTGGGCAACAAGGCATTCTCCGAATCCGATTTGCGCGACCAGTTCAACCTGGACACAGGTGGCTGGATGAGCTGGTACACCAAGTCTGACCGTTATGCCCGCACCAAGCTCAATGCCGATCTGGAAGCTTTGCGCTCCTATTACCTGGCCCGTGGTTTTCTCGAGTTCCGGATTGACTCCACTCAGGTAGCCATGTCGCCAGACAAGCAGGAAATGGCCATCACGATCAACGTGACCGAGGGTGAGCGCTTTGTCGTCTCGGGTGTGAAACTCGAAGGCAATTACCTCGATAAGGACGATGAATTCAAGGCACTGGTCAAGATCGCTGTGGGTAAGCCCTACAACGCCGAAACCGTGGCCGAGACCACCAAGGCCTTCACCGACTACTTTGGCAAATTCGGCTTTGCCTTTGCCAGGGTGGAGGCCAAGCCGGAAATTGACCGTCAGAACAACCGCGTGCAGTTTGTTCTGCAAGCCGAACCCTCGCGCCGTGCATACGTCCGGCGCATTCTGGTCTCGGGCAACAACCGCACCCGCGACGAAGTGATTCGCCGCGAGTTTCGCCAATATGAAGCCGCTTGGTACGACGGTGACAAAATCCGTCTGTCGCGAGACCGCGTTGACCGTTTGGGCTTTTTCACGGACGTGAACGTGGAAACCATCGAAATCCCGGGCACCCCCGATCAGGTCGATTTGATGTTCACCGTGGCCGAAAAACCAACCGGCAGTATCTCGCTGGGTGCGGGCTTCTCTTCTGCGGAAAAAGTGACCCTGAGCTTTGGTATCCGCCAGGAAAATGCTTTTGGCTCGGGCAACTATTTGGCCGTTGAAGTCAACACCAGCAAATACAACCGCAATCTGGTGCTCAGCACCACAGATCCCTATTTCACGCAAAACGGCATCTCACGCACGTTGGATGTCTTTCAGCGCACGACACGTCCTTATCTGGGCGACATCAATTCTTACAGTTTGATCAACTCAGGTTTAGGCCTTCGCTTTGGCGTGCCAGTGACCGAGACCGACACGGTTTTTGTGGGGGCCAATGCCGAACAGACCCAAATCAAGGCTGGAACGGGCTTGCCCGATCCGTACAAAGAATACGCAGAGCAATTTGGCACCACCAGCACTGCCATTCCACTCACGTTGGGATGGGCGAGAGACGGGCGAGACAGCGCTTTGGTACCGACCAAGGGCACGTACCAGCGGGTGAACGCGGATTTGAGTGTTGCAGGGGATGTTCGTTATTTCCGCAGCAACTACCAATATCAGCAGTATTTCCCGCTGAGTAAGAAATACACCTTGGCCTTGAACGCGGATCTCGGATGGGGTCAAGGTCTGAGCGGTCAGCCATTCCCCATCTTTAAGAATTTTTATGTGGGTGGTTTGGGCAGTGTTCGTGGTTTTGAGCAATCTACACTGGGACCAAGTGCTCGGACAATTAAAAACGACTCCTCTTCGGCACTCGTTTATCTCGGTGGCCCCAAGAAAATTGTCTTGAACGCCGAATTCATGGTGCCTTTCCCAGGTGCTGGCAACGATAAGACTCTGCGTTTGTTTGGCTTCACCGACATCGGCCGAGCTTTTGGCGAAATCGAAAAAGTCTCTTTCAGTGATTTGCGTGCATCTGCTGGCATTGGCTTGAGCTGGATCTCGCCCATGGGCCCCTTGCGCTTCTCTTATGCGACGCCGATTCGCCAAGAGACAGGCGATAAAATCCAGAAACTCCAATTCCAGATCGGAACCTCTTTCTAATGAACACGATTCGCAAGAACCTTCTCGTCGCACTGCTGGCTGGTGCATCGGCTTTCACAGGCTTGGTGCAGGCGCAGGATTTCAAAATCGGCATCGTCAACACGGACCGCATTCTGCGTGACTCGAACGTGGCCAAGGCGGCTCAGGCCAAGCTGGAGTCGGAATTTTTGAAGCGCGAAAAAGAGCTCAATGACGCCATCAATACTTTCAAGGCATCGGCTGAAAAGTTCGAGCGCGATGCGCCCACTTTGTCTGAAGCGCAGCGGGTGGCCAAGCAAAAGCAGTTGATCGAGCAGGACCGCGATTTGAAGCGTCGCCAGCGTGAGTTCCAAGAAGATTTGGGCGCCCGCAAGAACGAAGAAAACCAGATGCTGTTTGAGAAAGCTGGACGCGCGGTCAAGCAAGTGGCCGAGTCCGAGAAGTACGACCTGATCTTGCAGGATGCTGCCTACTTCAATCCCAAGCACGACATCACAGAAAAAGTCATCAAGGCCCTCAACGCCTCGGTGGGTAAATAACAGGCGTCAAGCCTGTTTGAAACCGTGTCGCTGACGCTGGGCGCTATCGTTGAGACACTGGGGGGGCGCCTGTTGGGGCCCTCTGACATGAAGGTGTCGGGATTGGCGCCTTTGCAAACCGCCCAACCGGACCAGATCAGTTTCCTCAGCCAAGCTCGTTATCAGAGTCAACTGGCCAACAGCCTGGCAGGCTGCGTGATTGTCAGCCCCGCGTTTGAGGCGCAAGTCACACAGCGAACTGCGGTCATCCTCACCGATGACCCTTACTTGTATTTCGCCCGCTTGACCCGTTTGTGGAAGGGGGCGACGCGACAGCCTGCTGGGCCCAGGATTCACCCGAGCGCGGTGATCGACCCCGAGGCGCGAATTGCTGAAGATGCGGTGATTGGCCCTTTGTGCGTGGTCGAGCGCGGTGCCGAAGTTGGTCCGGGTACGTGGTTGAAGTCCCGTGTCACCGTGGGTGAAGACTGCAAAATCGGTGCGCGTTGCCTGGTGCATTCCGGCGTTGTAATCGGCGCAGACGGGTTCGGATTCGCCCCGCACCAAGGCAGGTGGGAAAAAATTGAACAACTGGGTGCGGTGCGCATCGGCAACGATGTGGAAATCGGCGCCAACACCTGCATTGACCGGGGTGCCCTGGAGGACACGGTCATCGAAGACGGCGTCAAACTCGACAATTTGATACAGATTGGTCACAACGTGCAGGTTGGTCAGCACACGGCTATGGCCGGGTGCGTTGGCGTAGCGGGGAGTGCCAAGATTGGTGCCCATTGCACCGTGGGCGGTGGCGCCGTGGTGCTGGGGCATCTGAGCCTGGCGGACCATGTGCACATTTCCGCCGCTTCGGTGGTCACGCGTTCCATCTCGCAGCCCGGCCACTACACAGGCATGTTTCCGCTGGACAGCAATGCCAACTGGGAAAGAAACGCCGCCAGTCTCAAACAACTGTCCCGCTTGCGCGACCGCATCAAAGCCCTCGAAGCGGACATTCAAAACAACAAGGAAAACTCACCATGATGGACATTCACAAAATTCTCAAGCAGTTGCCGCACCGCTACCCCTTTTTGCTGGTTGACCGTGTGCTGGAACTGGAAAAAGGCGTGCGCATCAAAGCTTTGAAGAACGTCACGATCAATGAACCCTTTTTCACAGGTCATTTTCCTCACCGTCCGGTCATGCCGGGTGTGCTGATGCTGGAGGCGCTGGCCCAAGCGGCCGCCTTGCTGTCTTTTGATACCTTGGATGCCGCGCCCGATGACAACACGGTTTACTACTTCGCGGGCATTGACGGTGCACGCTTCAAACGTCCAGTGGAGCCGGGCGATCAATTGACGCTGGATGTGCAGCTGGACCGCATGAAGGCTGGCATTTTCAAGTTCAAGGCCCAGGCCAAGGTCGGTGACGAGCTGGCTTGCGAGGCCGACCTGATGTGCACCATGCGCAAAATTGCCTGAGGATTTATGGCGACTATTCATTCCACTGCTTTGGTCGATCCGGCTGCTCAGCTGGACGCCTCCGTGACCGTTGGTCCTTACACCATCATTGGCCCGAACGTGGTCATCGGTGCAGGCTCCACGGTGGGCTCGCATTGCACGATCGAAGGCCACACCACCATCGGTCAAAACAACCACATCCACAGCTACAGCTCCCTGGGCGCTGCGCCACAGGACAAAAAATACGCGGGTGAACCGACCCGTTTGGTGATCGGCAACGGCAACACCATCCGCGAGTTTTGCACCTTCAATGCCGGTACCGTCAATGGTGGCGGTGTGACCCAGGTGGGGGATGACAACCTGTTCATGGCGTATGTGCATTTGGCGCACGATTGCCACATTGGCAGCCACACGATTTTTGCCAATAACTCGCAACTGGCGGGCCATGTGGTGGTGGGCGACTGGGTCATCCTGGGCGGCTTCACGGTGGTGCGCCAGTTCTTGCGGTTGGGCGCCCACAGCTTCACGGCCATGTGCACTTTGCTGTTTGCCGACCTGCCGCCTTACGTCACTTGCCAGGGCCAGCCAGCTTCTGCCCGCACCGTGAATGCCGAGGGATTGCGTCGTCGCGGTTATTCACCCACCCGAATCGCCGCCGTGCGGGCCATGCACAAAGCGCTTTACCGTGAGAGCCTCACGCTGGAAGCGTCCAAAGAACGCATCCTGCAAATCGCAAAAGACAAACCTGAGGTTCAGGCCGATGTGGACATGATGCTGGACTTTTTGTCGGGCGTTTCGCCCAAAGTGGGCATTGTGCGTTCGCGTCGCCGCTCGGTCGATTGAACAACCCAAGGGTCAGGCATGTCCTGGCCCGAGCATGAAAGGAGGGCCCTGTGGCCCTGTTGCGTTGCGCCGTCATTGGCGTTGGTTATCTGGGCAAATTTCATGCTCAAAAGTACGCCAAAATTTCTGATTGCAAGCTTGTTGCGGTGGTGGACAGTCGGCAGGAGCAGGCCGAGGCGGTTGCCGGGCCTTTGGGCTGCGCCGCACTGACGGATTACCGCGCATTGATTGGTGAAGTTGACGCGGTCTCCATCGTGGTGCCTACACAAGGTCATTACGAGGTGTGCGCTGAATTTTTGCGGGCTGGCGTGCATGTCTTGGTCGAAAAGCCCATGACCACCACCCTGGAGCAAGCCGATGAGTTGATTCGCCTGGCCAAAGAAAACCAATGCGTGTTGGCGGTGGGCCATCTGGAGCGCTTTAACCCGGCCGCTTTGGCGCTGGAGCCCTTGTTGTCCAACCCCCGGTTCATTGACAGCTCGCGCCTGGCGCCGTTCAAGCCACGCGCGACCGACGTGAGCGTGCTGCTGGATTTGATGATCCACGATGTGGATTTGATTTTGTCGCTGGTCGACAGCGAGCTGGAAAGTGTGGAGTGTTCCGGGGCGAGGGTGTTGACATCCGATATCGACATTGCCAACGCCCGCATTCGCTTTGCCAACGGTTGCGTGGCCAACGTGACCGCCAGCCGCGTGAGCGCCAAAAGCGAGCGCAAAATGCGGGTGTTTCAAAGTCAGGCTTGCCACTCTCTCGACTTCCAGGCCCGCACCTTGACAACTTACCGCGGTGCCACCACGCCCTTGGCCGATCCTGAGCAGGCCATTGAGCGACACGAGCAGTCGTTTGGCGAAGCCGATCCCCTGTTTTCTGAAATTCTCGACTTTGTCGAAAGCATTCGAGATGGCCGCCCACCCAAAGTGAGTGGTGAGGCTGGGCGCCGTGCGCTGGAGGCCGTTCAGCGCATCACCGAAGCCACTCGCCTGATTTCCTGATTCTTAGCCTGTTTGAAAGGTACGCCATGCGCATCCCAATGGTCGATCTGGTCGCGCAATACCGCGATCTCCAGCCCCAGCTGGAACCCGCTTTTTTGAGCGCCCTGAATGCGGCCCAATTCATTTTGGGCCCCAACGTCCAAGCCTTTGAAAAAGAGGCTGCCGACTACCTGGGCGTGGCCCACGCCATCACCTGCGCCAATGGCACGGATGCTTTGCATCTGGCCTTGTTGGCGGCCGACATCGGTCCGGGCGACGAGGTGATCACCACGCCATTCACTTTCATTGCCACCGCAGAGGCGATCGCCTACGTCGGGGCCAAAGCGGTGTTTGTGGACATTGATCCCTGCACCTTCAACATTGACGTGGAGCAAGCTCGGCGTGCGATCACGGCCAAAACCAAGGCCTTGTTACCAGTGCATTTGTTTGGACAGCCCGCCAATTTGGCGCCTTTGATGGCCTTGGCCAAAGAACACCAACTTCAATTGGTGGAAGACTGCGCTCAATCATTTGGTGCCGACATCGGTGGCGTTAAGACTGGCGCGATGGGTGATGTGGCTGCGTTCAGCTTTTTCCCCAGTAAAAATTTGGGCTGCTATGGCGACGGTGGCATGGTGACCACGCAGTCGGACGACATGGCGGAAACCCTGCGCATGCTGCGCAACCATGGCAGCAAAGTGCGCTACTACCACGACATTGTGGGTTACAACAGCCGACTTGATGAGCTGCAGGCTGTGGTGCTTCGGGCCAAGCTGCCGTTGATTGACCATTACAACCAAGAGCGTCGCCGCGTTGCGCAGCGGTACAACGCTGGCTTGTGTTGCCTGAATTTGCAAACGCCCTGCGAAGACGGTGTGGGACTGCACGTCTACCACCAATACACCTTGCTGACCGATAACCGTGCGGCCATCCAGCAGGCCTTGACTGCGCAACAAATCGCCAGCGCTGTTTATTACCCCGTGCCTTTGCACCAGCAAAAAGTGTTTGCCTCGATCGCGACCGGGGCTAGCTTCCCGGTGACCGAATCGGTGGCCGAGCGATGCCTTTCTTTGCCGATCTATCCTGAACTGAGCAACGAAGCCATCGACGAGGTGTGCGGCGTCATTCGCCAGGCTTTGAAGGCGTGATGGCGGACGCGTGGCCAACATCGACCATGGTCACGCCAGACTTGCGTGTCAGCATGGTGGCGGCCGAGCGTTCGGGCGACATGCTGGCGGCGTTGTTGTTGCAAGGCATGCAAAAAACCTGGCCGCGCTTGCAAGCTTCGGGCATTGGCGGGCCGCAGATGGATGCGACCGGTTTTTTGTCGCGCTGGTCCTGTGACGAGTTGTCTGTGCGCGGTTTGGTGGAGGCGCTTTGGCGTTACCGCCACATCCATGGCATCCGGCAGGCCTTGATTCAGAATTTGCTGGCTTCGCCCCCGGACCTGTATGTGGGTGTCGATGCTTCCGATTTCAATTTGCCGGTGGAGCGTTTGCTGCGGCAAAAGGGCGTGCCCACGGTTCAGTTGGTGTGTCCGTCCATTTGGGCGTGGCGGCCTGAGCGGGTGCAAAAAATCCGTGACAGCGTGGACCATGTGCTGTGCATTTACCCTTTTGAGCCGGATTTGTTGGCCCAACACGGGATCGAGGGCACGTTCGTCGGCCACCCGGTGGCCGATGTCATTGCACTGGAGCCTGACCGTTCGCAAGCACGTCAAGCTTTGGGCTTGCCTGCAGAGGCCACCATCGTGGCCTTGCTGCCGGGCAGCAGACCTTCCGAGGTCAAGGCTTTGGCTCTGCCGTTTTTGCAAGCGGCACAGCTCATGCGTCAGCAAAGGCCTGAATTGAAGTTTGTCTTGCCCACGCACGACCTCCTGAGGCCCACGATCGAGGCTGCGATGGCCCAGACTGACATGCAGGCGCACGTTCATCTGGTTTTGGGCCGTTCACACGAAGTGCAGGCCGCTTGTGATGTGGCTTTGGTGGCCAGTGGTACGGCCACGCTCGAGACCGCTCTGCACAAACGTCCCATGGTCATCGCCTACAAAATGCAATGGCTCTCTTGGCAAATTGCCAACCGCAAGCGCTTGTTGCCCTGGGTTGGCTTGCCCAACATTCTGTGTAATGAAGACTTGGTGCCCGAGTTCTTGCAAGAGCAGGCGCAGCCCCAGGCATTGGCGCAGGCCGTTTTGCGTTGGTTGGATGATCCAGCGGCAGTGGCCAAAATCCAGCAGCGTTTTACTGACCTGCACCTTCAATTGCGTCGGGACATGCCGACGCTGGCCAGCCATGCGATCCAAAAAGTCCTTGCTGCTTGAGCAAAAAATCTTGAACTGGGACACCCACGGTCTGGTGGCCGGGGTGGATGAGGCCGGGCGCGGTCCGCTGGCAGGGCCGGTGGTTGCGGCGGCCGTGATCCTGGACGATCTGAACCCGATTCACGGATTGAACGACTCCAAAAAACTCACAGCCAAGCGCCGAGAAGCCCTTTTTGACGAAATCCGTGCTCGCGCTTTGTGCTGTGCCATTGCCGAAGCCACGGTCCAGGAGATTGACCAGCTCAATATCTTGCAGGCCACGATGCTGGCCATGAAGCGTGCCGTTGAGGCCCTGCGCTTGCCCCCCAAGCTCGTGCTGGTAGACGGCAATCGCTTGCCCACCTTGTCCATTCGTGCCGAAGCCATCGTCCAAGGCGACGCGCTGGTGCCCGCCATTTCGGCGGCCTCCATTTTGGCGAAAGTGCACCGCGATCGTTTGTGTGAAGCGATGCACCGACGGTATCCGGCCTATGGTTTTGACCAGCACAAGGGCTATGGCACAGCGCAGCACCTGGCTGCTTTGCAAGCGCATGGCCCGGCAGACTGCCACCGCATGACATTTGCCCCCGTGGCCAGGAGTGTTCGATGAAATTGATCAGCTCGCGGGACAACCCGCAGCTCAAAACCTGGCGACGTTTGGCCCAAGACACCACGGCGTACCGCAAAGCGGGGCAGTTCTGGCTGGAGGGGGACCACTTGTGCCGCGCAGCACTGGAGCGGGGTGTGCGGCCGCTGCAGCTGGTGTTGACCGAGTCGTTTCAGGCGGAGCAGGGGGACCAGTGGGTGGGCTTGACCGATCAGGTGTTTGTGCTGCCCGATGCCTTGTTTGCCAGTTTGAGCGGCTTGGAATCACCGGCCCGCATGGGTTTTGTGGTGGCGTGGCAAGCCTCTCATCAGGTGTTGCCTGACGCGCCCACCGTTGTTCTGGACCGTTTGCAAGATGCCGGCAATGTCGGGGCAATCTTGCGCTGTGCGTCGGCATTTGGTTACCGCCAGGTGCTGGCGATCAAAGGCACCGCGGCCTTGTGGTCGCCCAAGGTGCTGCGGGCGGGCATGGGTGCGCACTTTGGCCTGCATCTGTTTGAGGCGCTCAGCGAGGCCGATGTGGCGACTTTGCACGTGCCATTGTTGACCACCAGTTCCCACGAAGGGCCTTTTTTGCACGCCTTGCTCAAAGCCGGTGATTTGCCTTCACGGTGTGCCTGGGTCTTCGGTCACGAAGGGCAGGGCGTCAGCGCCAGCCTGATGGCCACTGCGCAGCACCAGGTGCGCATTGCGCAGCCTGGCGGCGAAGAATCCCTCAACGTGGCCACTGCAGCAGCCATTTGTCTGCACGCCAGCGCCACCGCAGGTCTTTGAGCACTTTGGCGGTTTTGCCGTACCGTCATGGCGGGCAATTTGTCAGGGTTTACTAGCGGTCCTCAGCTATAATGAGAGGCTTTCCCGCATCAACCTGTACGCCACAGTCCATCCCAGGCCCATTCCTCGAACAAGCAGCCAAAAAGAGATCTATCTCTGGTGAGTGCTGAGGCGTACCCGAACTATTCCGGAGAACCCAGTGCTTTTGTCTCTTCAGGGAACATTCCCGCCCGCCATCCTGGCGCTTGCAGACGGCACGGTCTTTATCGGCAATTCGATCGGAGCCACTGGCTCCACTGTCGGCGAAGTGGTGTTCAACACCTCGCTCACCGGCTACCAGGAAATCCTCACCGACCCCAGCTATTGCCAGCAGATCGTCACCTTGACGTACCCGCACATCGGCAATTACGGCGTCAATGTGGAAGACATCGAAGCTGACAAAGTCCATGCCGCAGGCCTCATCATCAAAGACCTGCCTTTGGTGGCGAGCAACTTCCGCTCCGGCCAAACCTTGTCGTCCTACCTGGTTGACGCTGGCACTGTGGCGATTGCCAACATCGACACCCGCCAACTGACCCGCATCTTGCGCACCAAGGGTGCCCAGAACGGTGCCATCGTGGGCTTGGCCAAAGGCCAGGAAGTCACCCAAGCGGTCATTGACCAGGCGATTGCTGCCGCGAAGGCGGCCCCGAGCATGGCCGGCCTGGACCTGGCGCAACTAGTCACTGTTGCTCAGCCTTACGACTGGACCCAAACTGAATGGCAACTGGGTGCTGGTTATGGCACGCAGACCGCCCCTCAGTTCCATGTGGTGGCTTATGACTTCGGCGTCAAGAAAAACATCTTGCGCATGTTGGCCGAGCGCGGCTGCAAAGTCACGGTGGTGCCTGCGAGGACCCCGGCCGCAGAAGTGCTCAAGCACAAGCCGGACGGCATTTTCCTGTCAAACGGCCCTGGCGATCCACAGCCTTGCGACTACGCCATCGCTGCGGCAGCCGAGTTGATCGAAACCGGCATCCCTACATTCGGCATTTGCCTGGGTCACCAGATCATGGCTTTGGCCAGCGGTGCCAAAACTTTCAAGATGAAGTTTGGCCACCACGGTGCCAACCACCCTGTGAAAGACCTCGATTCCGGCCGCGTGTCCATCACCAGTCAGAACCACGGTTTTGCGGTGGACGAAAAGTCCTTGCCCGCCAACTTGCGTGCCACGCATGTGTCCTTGTTTGACGGCACCTTGCAAGGCCTGGCCCGTACCGACAAGCCCGCGTTCTGCTTCCAGGGTCACCCCGAAGCTTCGCCCGGCCCGCACGACATTGCTTACCTGTTTGACCGCTTCACGGCATTGATGGCCTCGGCCCAGGAGAACAAATAATGCCTAAGCGCACCGACCTCAAAAGCATCCTCATCATTGGCGCGGGCCCGATCATCATCGGTCAGGCCTGCGAATTCGACTATTCCGGAGTGCAGGCCTGCAAGGCCCTGCGCGAAGAAGGTTACAAAGTCATCCTGATCAACAGCAACCCTGCCACGATCATGACCGACCCGGCCACGGCCGACGTGACCTACATCGAGCCCATCACCTGGCAAACGGTCGAAAAGATCATCGCCAAGGAACGCCCGGACGCCATCCTGCCCACCATGGGCGGCCAGACCGCGCTCAACTGCGCCCTGGACTTGTGGCATCACGGCGTGCTCGAAAAATACAAAGTCGAGCTGATCGGCGCCACGCCCGAAGCCATCGACAAGGCCGAAGACCGCCTGAAGTTCAAGGACGCCATGACCAAAATCGGTCTGGGCTCCGCACGCTCGGGCATTGCCCACAGCATGGAAGAAGCCTGGGACGTGCAAAAGCGCGTCGGTTTCCCCACAGTGATTCGCCCCAGCTTCACGCTGGGTGGCACGGGCGGCGGTATCGCTTACAACCCGGAAGAGTTCGAGACGATTTGCAAACGGGGTCTGGAAGCTTCCCCCACCAACGAGCTGCTGATCGAAGAATCGCTGCTGGGCTGGAAAGAGTACGAGATGGAAGTGGTGCGCGACAAGGCGGACAACTGCATCATCATCTGCTCAATCGAAAATCTGGACCCCATGGGCGTGCACACGGGCGACTCGATCACCGTGGCGCCAGCACAGACGCTGACCGACAAGGAATACCAGATCCTGCGCAACGCCTCATTGGCGGTGCTGCGCGAGATTGGTGTCGACACGGGCGGCTCCAACGTGCAGTTCTCGATCAACCCCAAAGATGGCCGCATGGTCGTCATCGAGATGAACCCCCGGGTGTCGCGTTCGTCGGCCTTGGCCTCCAAAGCCACGGGCTTCCCCATCGCCAAAGTGGCGGCCAAGCTGGCCGTGGGCTACACGCTCGACGAGTTGCGCAACGAAATCACGGGTGGTGCCACGCCCGCCTCGTTCGAGCCCTCGATCGATTACGTGGTCACCAAGATCCCGCGTTTCGCCTTTGAGAAGTTCCCGACCGCCGACAGCCGCCTGACCACCCAGATGAAATCGGTGGGTGAGGTGATGGCGATGGGCCGCACCTTCCAGGAGTCTTTCCAGAAAGCCTTGCGTGGCCTGGAAGTGGGCGTGGACGGCATGAACGAGAAAACCCAGGACCGTGAAGTGCTGGAAAAAGAGTTGGGTGAGCCCGGTCCTGAGCGCATCTGGTACGTGGGCGATGCCTTCGCCATGGGCCTGAGCGTGGACGAGGTGTTTGCCTTGACCAAGATCGACCCGTGGTTCCTGGTGCAAATTGAAGAGATCGTGAAGATCGAGCTGGAACTGGAAACCACCACGCTCGAAGCCATCACGGCCGACGAGTTGCGCGCGCTCAAGAAGAAGGGCTTCTCGGACCGTCGCTTGGCCAAGCTGCTCAAAACCACCGAGCATGTGGTACGTGCACGTCGCCATGCCCTGAACGTTCGCCCCGTCTACAAACGTGTGGACACCTGCGCGGCCGAGTTCTCGACCGACACCGCCTACATGTATTCTTGCTACGAGGGGAATGGCGACGGTGAGTGCGAAGCCGAGCCCACCAACAACAAAAAAATCATGGTGCTGGGTGGTGGTCCTAACCGCATCGGTCAGGGCATCGAGTTTGACTACTGCTGCGTGCATGCGGCACTCGCCATGCGCGAAGATGGTTACGAAACCATCATGGTCAACTGCAACCCCGAGACCGTGTCGACCGACTACGACACCTCGGACCGTTTGTACTTCGAGCCCGTGACCTTGGAAGACGTGCTCGAAATCGTCGACAAGGAAAAGCCCACAGGTGTCATCGTGCAATACGGTGGCCAAACGCCTTTGAAGCTGGCGCTCGATTTGGAAGCCGCTGGCGTGCCCATCATCGGCACCAGCCCCGACATGATCGACGCGGCCGAAGACCGTGAGCGTTTCCAGAAACTGCTGCAAGACCTGGGTCTGCGCCAGCCGCCCAACGCCACGGCGCGTACCGAGGCCGAAGCCTTGGAAAAAGCTGCCGCCTTGGGTTACCCCTTGGTCGTTCGCCCCAGCTACGTGCTCGGTGGCCGCGCCATGGAAATCGTGCACGAGCAACGCGATCTGGAGCGTTACATGCGCGAAGCGGTCAAGGTGTCGCACGATTCGCCTGTGTTGCTCGACCGTTTCTTGAACGACGCGATCGAATGCGATGTGGACTGCCTGCGTGACCCCGAAGGCAAGACCTTCATCGGTGGCGTGATGGAGCACATTGAACAAGCGGGCGTCCACAGCGGTGATTCGGCTTGTTCATTGCCGCCTTACTCGTTGTCGGCCGATACCGTGACCGAACTCAAGCGCCAATCGGCCGCCATGGCCGGTGCCTTGAACGTGGTGGGTTTGATGAACGTGCAGTTCGCGATTCAACATGTGGACGGGCAAGACGTCATCTATGTGCTGGAAGTCAATCCCCGCGCCTCTCGCACCGTGCCTTATGTCTCCAAAGCCACGGGCATCCAGTTGGCCAAGGTGGCTGCGCGCTGCATGGCGGGCCAGAGCCTGGCTTCGCAAGGCATCACGAAAGAAGTCACGCCGCCTTATTTCAGCGTGAAAGAAGCCGTGTTCCCCTTCGTGAAGTTCCCGGGAGTGGACACCATCCTTGGCCCCGAGATGAAATCCACGGGCGAAGTCATGGGCGTGGGCAAGACCTTTGGCGAAGCCTTTGTGAAGAGCCAATTGGGCGCTGGCACCAAGCTGCCACGTCCCACCAAGGCCGACGGCACGCCCTCGGGCAAGGTGTTCATCTCGGTGAAAAACAACGACAAGGCTCGCGCCATCGAAGTGGCCCGCCAGTTGGTGGCCCAGGGCTTTGAGCTGGTGGCCACCAAGGGCACGGCTGCTGCCATTCAGGCCGCAGGCGTGGCTTGTGCCACGGTGAACAAGGTGACCGAAGGCCGCCCGCACATCGTGGACATGATCAAGAACAACGAAATCGTGCTGGTGATCAACACGGTCGAAGAGCGCCGCAACGCCATCGCCGACTCGCGGCATATCCGCACCTCCGCCTTGCTCAACCGCGTCACCACCTTCACCACCATCGCAGGCGCGGAAGCGGCTGTGGAGGGCATGAAGTACATGGACCAACTGGGCGTGATTTCCATCCAGGAAATGCACGCGCAACTGGCTGCCTGACCTTTGGCCCCTCGTCCTGCACCCCGACCCGGGTGCGGGGCATAATGTTGCCAATGACCGCCGAGTCTCATCGCTCGGCGGTTTCCTTTTGGAGTAACGAGAACATGTCAACCATCCCGATCACCAAACGTGGTGCTGAAAAACTCAAGGACGAGTTGCACCGCCTCAAAACCGTGGACCGTCCCGCCGTGATCCAGGCCATTGCCGAAGCGCGTGCCCAGGGGGACCTGAGCGAGAACGCCGAATACGATGCGGCCAAAGACCGTCAGGGTTTCATCGAAGGCCGGATTCAGGAAATCGAAGGCAAGCTGTCGGCAGCGCAAATCATCGACCCGGCGTCGGTGGATGCAGGCGGGCGCGTGGTGTTTGGCACCACGGTCGAGCTGGAAGACGAGAGCACGGGCGAGGCCGTGACTTACCAGATCGTGGGTGAGGACGAAGCCGATTTGAAGCTGGGGCTGATCAACATCAGCAGCCCGATTGCGCGGGCCTTGATTGGCAAGGAAGAGGGCGATGTGGCCGAAGTGCAGGCTCCGGGCGGTGTGCGCCGTTACGAGATCGTGGGCGTGTCTTACGTTTGAGGCAAAACAAAGGCCGCTGTTCGGCGGCCTGGGTGGTTGGCGGGTGCCCGTCCGGTGCGGGCGCCTCGGCCCTTCAGTCGTGGCGGCCTTTTTTGACCGACTTTTGCTTGGGCTTGGCCCGCTTGATCTGGCCGCCAGCGGCCAGCCGCTGGTTGCCCAGAACGCGAACGGTTTTGACTTCAGGCCGCTGGCCGCCGCGTGAGCTGTATTTGAGGATCTTGAAGTCGCGTGGACCGGCTTTGCGGTCTTCGTCGTGCTCCTTGATTTTCTCGGGCTGAGGCCGCCACAGGATCAGCAGTTTGCCGATGTGCTGGATGGGCGCGGCGCTGAGCTGGTCGGCCAGTTGGGCGAACATGGCTTCACGTGCGGCGCGGTCATCGCCCAGCACGCGGATTTTGATCAGGCCGTGGGCATTCAGGGCGGCTTCGGTTTCCTTGATGACGGCAGGGGTCAGCCCGTCGCCGCCGATCATGACGACCGGATCGAGGTGGTGGGCATCGGCGCGAAAAACTTTGCGCTCGGCAGGTGTGAGTTGTATTTGGGGCATCCCCGTATTATCCCCGCAAGGACGCAAAAGAATGAAAGTCAAAACCAAAAGTAAAAAGGTGAACAAAGCGTGGTTGAACGACCACGTCAACGACACCTATGTGAAACTGGCCCTGAAAGAGGGTTACCGGGCGCGGGCGGCTTACAAACTCAAGGAAATCGACGAAACCCTGGGCTTGATCCGGCCGGGCGATCTGGTGGTGGACCTGGGCTCGGCCCCGGGCGCCTGGAGCCAGTACCTGCGCCGCCGTTTGTCGCCGGACGGCGCGGCGGTGGGCGAGCTCAACGGCCGCATCATCGCGTTGGATATTTTGCCCATGGCCCCGGTGGAAGGGGTGCACTTCATCCAGGGGGATTTCCGTGAAAACGAGATCGCCGCCTTGCTCGAAGCCGCGCTGGAAGGACGCCAGGCCGATGTGGTGGTCTCCGACATGGCCCCCAATCTGTCGGGCATCGAGTCTTCGGACGCAGCGCGGGTCCAGCATTTGATCGAGTTGGCGGTGGAGTTCGCCCAAAACCACATGAAACCGCAGGGCGCCTTGGTGGTCAAGGTCTTCCACGGCAGCGGCTACAGCCAGATCGTCAAGATGTTCAAGGAGACCTTCAAGGTGGTCAAGGCGATCAAGCCCAAATCCTCCCGGGACAAGTCTTCGGAGACTTTTTTGGTGGGCATGGGCCTGATTCACGGCGTTTGATGTCGTAATTCCTGCCTTTTAGAGGGCCAAAACCCCATCCGGGTGCCATGAGCCGCTTCCACAGGCCTAGAATGAGAACAGTCTTTTTTTTCGATTGGAGCCCCTCTTGAATAACCCCTGGTTTTCCAAAATTGCCGTCTGGATGGTGATTGCCATGGTGCTGTTCACCTTGTTCAAGCAATTTGACAACCGTGGTGTCGCTGGTGCGAGTGCCATTGGCTATTCAGATTTTCTGGAAGAGGTTCGCGGTAACCGCATCAAGAGCGCCACCATTTCCGAGAGCCCTGGCGGCACCGAAATTCTGGCCATCACCAACGATGACCGCCGCATCAAAACCACGGCCACTTACCTCGATCGCGGTCTGGTGGGCGACCTGATCAACAGCGGCGTGAAGTTCGACGTCAAGCCCCGCGAAGAAGGCTCGCTACTGATGACCCTGCTGGTCAGTTGGGGTCCTATGTTGTTGCTGATCGGCGTCTGGGTGTACTTCATGCGCCAGATGCAGGGCGGCGGCAAGGGCGGTGCATTCAGCTTCGGCAAGTCCAAGGCCCGCATGCTCGATGAAAATAACAACCAGGTCACCTTCGCGGATGTAGCAGGTTGTGACGAAGCCAAAGAAGAAGTCAAGGAAGTGGTTGACTTCCTGAAAGACCCGCAAAAATTCCAGAAATTGGGCGGTCGCATTCCCCGTGGCTTGCTGCTCGTGGGCCCACCCGGAACGGGTAAGACCTTGCTGGCCAAGGGCATCGCCGGAGAAGCCAAGGTGCCTTTTTTCAGCATTTCGGGCTCCGACTTTGTGGAAATGTTCGTCGGCGTGGGTGCGGCCCGTGTCCGTGACATGTTCGAAAACGCCAAAAAGAACGCGCCTTGCATCATCTTCATCGACGAAATCGATGCGGTGGGTCGCCAGCGGGGCGCTGGCCTGGGCGGTGGCAACGACGAGCGCGAGCAGACCCTCAACCAGATGCTGGTCGAGATGGACGGTTTCGAGACCAACCTGGGCGTGATCGTGGTGGCCGCCACCAACCGTCCCGACATTCTGGATGCCGCTTTGTTGCGCCCGGGTCGTTTTGACCGTCAGGTGTATGTGACCTTGCCCGATATTCGTGGCCGTGAGCAGATCCTGAACGTGCACATGCGCAAAGTGCCCATCGGCCAGGATGTCAATGCAGGTGTGATCGCGCGTGGCACACCCGGCATGAGCGGTGCCGATCTGGCCAACCTGTGCAACGAAGCCGCCTTGATGGCTGCGCGTCGCAATGCCCGCGTGGTCGAGATGCAGGACTTCGAAAAGGCCAAGGACAAAATCCTCATGGGCCCCGAGCGCAAGAGCATGGTCATGCCCGAGGAAGAGCGTCGCAATACGGCTTATCACGAAGCGGGCCACGCCCTGATTGGCAAGTTGCTGCCCAAGTGCGATCCGGTGCACAAGGTCACCATCATCCCCCGTGGCCGTGCCTTGGGCGTGACCATGAGCCTCCCTGAGCAAGACCGCTACAGCTACGACAAGGAATTCATGCTGAACCAGATCAGCATGCTCTTCGGTGGCCGCATCGCTGAAGAGGTGTTCATGCACCAGATGACCACCGGCGCCAGCAACGACTTCGAACGTGCGACATCGATTGCCCGCGACATGGTGATGCGTTACGGCATGACGGATGCGCTGGGCCCAATGGTGTATGCCGAAAACGAAGGTGAAGTGTTCCTGGGTCGCTCAGTCACCAAGACCACGAACATGAGCGAGTCCACCATGCAAAAGGTGGACATGGAAGTGCGCCGCATCATCGACGAGCAATACAACCTGGCTCGTCGCCTGATTGAAGAGCACAGCGCCCAGATGCACGCCATGGCCAAAGCCTTGCTCGAGTGGGAAACCATCGACAAGGACCAGATCGACGACATCATGGCTGGGCGTGATCCCTTGCCACCCAAGGACTGGACACCTCGCACGCCCCCATCGGGTGGCGGCAATGGCGGTGGAACCCCTGCAGTTCAAACCGAGCCCGCTACCACTGCGGCTTGATGGCTCAGGCAGCGCCTGATCACAGCGGGGCCTTCGGGCCCCGTTTTTCATGGAGTCACCCCGATGGACACCCCCCTGACCCGACCGAACAGCGCCGTGCACTGGCAAACCACCCGATTTGAGTTGGACCTGTCGCAGCCCAAAGTCATGGGCATTGTCAATCTCACGCCCGATTCTTTTTCGGACGGCGGACAACATGCCGAAACCGCCCAAGCCTTGCGCCACGCCGAGCAACTGTTGCGCGATGGGGCTGACATTCTGGACATCGGCGCGGAATCCACCCGCCCAGGCGCTGTGGTGGTGCCCATGGCGCAGGAATTGGCGCGTCTGGGGCCTTTTTTGCGCGAAGCGGTTCGCTGGCAAGTGCCGATATCGGTGGACACCTACAAGCCCGAGGTGATGCAGGCGGTGCTCGATGCGGGGGTGGACATCATCAACGACATCTGGGCGCTGCGTCAGCCGGGGGCCGAGCAGGTGGTGGCTGCCCATTCAAGCTGCGGTGTGTGTCTGATGCACATGCACCGTGATCCGCAAACCATGCAAATCGAGACCATGGCGGGCGATGTGCTGAGCGAGGTGGAAAACTTTTTGCATGCTCGCATACACGCCTTGCTGCATGCTGGGGTGGGCGCTGCCCGGCTGGTGCTGGACCCGGGTATCGGCTTTGGCAAGACGGTGGCGCAGAATTTTCAGCTGTTGGCGCAGCAGGCTGACTTGTTGCACCTGGGACGGCCTGTCTTGGCGGGCTGGTCTCGGAAATCAGCTTTGGGCGCTGCCCTGGCCCACCATGGGCAAGTGCCGGAACCTGCCCAAAGACAAACGGCCAGTGTGGCGGCGGCTTTGCTGGCGGTGCAGCGAGGGGCTTCGGTGGTCCGGGTGCACGATGTCAAGGACACGGTGGACGCGCTCAAGGTCTGGCAGGCCATGAACCAGAACGCCAGGCAGTATTGACGCGCTCAGCGTTTGTATCCGTCAGTTTTCCAGTGTGTTTGGACGACTAAAATTCTCCTATTCATTACAAAAATCAGGATTGTTCAGATGGCACGTCAATATTTCGGCACAGACGGCATTCGCGGCACGGTGGGCCAAAGCCCGATCACGCCCGATTTCATCTTGCGCCTGGCGCATGCCGTGGGCCGTGTGTTGAAGTCGCAGGAGGCCCACCCAACGGTGTTGATCGGCAAAGACACCCGCATTTCTGGGTACATGCTGGAAAGTGCCCTGGAGTCGGGCTTCAACTCTGCCGGGGTCGACGTCGTCTTGCTGGGCCCGGTGCCCACTCCGGCCGTGGCTTACCTGACCCGCGCGCAACGCGCTTCTTTGGGGGTGGTGATCAGCGCCAGCCACAACCCCTTTGCGGACAATGGCATCAAGTTCTTCAGCGCCCAAGGCAAGAAATTGTCTGACGCCTGGGAGGAGACCGTGGAAGCGACCTTGCTTGAGGACCCGGTCTGGGTGGATTCGGCCGCGTTGGGCAAAACCCGGCGTCTGGACGATGCGGCTGGTCGCTACATCGAATTTTGCAAGAGCACCTTCTCCAACGACCTGACCCTCAAGGGCCTGAAGATTGTGGTGGACGCCGCCCACGGGGCCGCCTACCAAATCGCCCCCAAGGTGTTCCATGAGCTGGGTGCCGAAGTGGTGGCCATCGGCTGCTCGCCCGACGGCCTGAACATCAACAAAGGCGTGGGCGCGACCCACCCCCAGGCGCTGGTGCAGGCGGTCAAGGACCACCGGGCCGATTATGGCATTGCGCTCGATGGCGATGCCGATCGCCTGCAAGTCGTGGACGCCAGTGGTCGACTGTTCAATGGGGATGAGTTGTTGTATTTGATGGTCGCAGACCGCCTGGCTCGGGACGAAGCCGTGCCCGGCGCGGTGGGCACCTTGATGACCAACCTGGCGGTGGAAGTGGCCCTCAAGCAGCGAGGCGTGCAATTTGTGCGGGCCAAAGTGGGCGACCGTTATGTGCTGGAGGTCTTGCACGACAAGGGCTGGTTGCTCGGCGGTGAAGGTTCAGGCCATTTGCTGGCCCTGGACAAGCACACCACGGGTGACGGGTTGGTCAGCGCCTTGCAGGTGTTGCAAGCATGTGTGGGCAGTGGGCAGACCATGGCGCAGTTGCTGGAGGGCATCACGCTGTTCCCTCAGACGCTGATCAATGTGCGCCTGAAGCCCGGTTTTGACTGGGAAGGCCATCGGCCTTTGTGGGACGCCACCCGAGCTGCCGAGGCGGAGCTGGGCGATTCTGGGCGGGTCTTGATCCGCGCCAGCGGCACAGAGCCTTTGCTGCGCGTCATGGTCGAAGCCCGTGATGCCGATCAGGCCCGCCAATGCGCCGAGCGCATCGCCGCTACCCTGGCTTGAATCGGCCCTTGGGCTAGTGCTCAGTAAATCAGCCGCTCCGGTTTGATTTCCTGCAGGATGGTGGTGGCGATTTCTTCGATCGATTTGGTCGTGGTGGACAGCCAGCGGATGCCCGAGCGGCGCATCATGGCCTCGGCTTCAGACACCTCCATGCGGCAGTTTTCGATGCTGGCGTAACGCGAATTGGGCCTGCGCTCCGCACGGATTTCGGCCAGGCGATCGGGGTGAATGCTCAGGCCGAAGATTTTTTTGCGGTGCGGCACCAGGGCAGGGGGCAGCTGCTTGCGGTCAAAGTCTTCCGGAATCAAGGGGTAGTTGGCCGCTTTGAGGCCGTGTTGCATGGCCAAGTACAGGCTGGTCGGTGTTTTGCCGCTGCGGCTCACGCCCACCAAAATCACATCGGCCGATTCCAGGTCCCGGTTGGATTGGCCATCGTCGTGGGCCAGCGAGAAGTTGATGGCCTCGATCCGGTCGTGGTATTCCTTGCTTTTGCTCACGTCCGAAAAACGGCCCACCCGGTGGTGCGACTTGATGCCCAGCTCGTTTTCCAGCGGGTTCACGAAGGTGCCGAACATGTCCAGCAGCATGCCCTGGCAGTGCTCTTGCAAGACCTTGAGGACATCCATGTTCACCAGGGTGGTGAAGACAATGGGTTTGCTGCCTTCGGTGTCGGCCGTGTGGTTGATTTGCCGCACCGCTTGGTGTGCCTTGTCGATGGTGTCGGTGAAAGGCAGCCGCACATGCCGCGTTTTCATGTCGAATTGCGCCAGGATGGCGTTGCCAAAAGTCTCGGCCGTGATGCCGGTGCCATCAGAGACAAAAAATACAGTGCGTTTTGACATGCTCGTCATTTATTTCAAAGTGCGAGGTCAACAAGACCCCTAAAATCGGTCAATTATCCACCGTGGTCGAATCAGGGTTCTATTCAAAGAACAAGCAAAACCCTGACCTGCGCCCTGGAGCCCGGTTTTAACTTTGGAGCTTTAGCATGTCTGATCTTTTCAGTGAGACCGCCCTGGTCGTCCCCTTTGAACAATTGCGCATGACCGACGTCGAGTCGGTTGGTGGCAAAAACGCCAGCCTGGGGGAGATGATTTCCCAGCTGCCATCGGGTGTGCGGGTGCCCACGGGCTTTGCCACCACCGCCCACGCGTTTCGTCAGTTTTTGGCGTTTGGCGGCCTCACTGAGCGCATCAACGCCCGACTGGACGCTTTGGACACCGAAGACGTGCGTGCTTTGGCCGCGGCAGGGGCTGAAATTCGCGCCATGGTCGAAGCCCAGCCTTTCCCGGCCGATCTGGAAAAAGCCATTCGTGAAGAATTCGTTCGCCTGCAGGGCGGCAACCCTGAGGCTTCGTTTGCGGTGCGCTCCTCGGCCACGGCCGAAGACCTGCCAGACGCGTCCTTTGCTGGCCAGCAGGAAACTTTCCTGAACGTGGTCGGCATCGACGACGTGCTGCACAAGATGAAAGAGGTGTTCGCCTCGCTCTACAACGACCGTGCCATCAGCTACCGCGTGCACAAGGGCTTTGCCCACGCCGATGTGGCTTTGTCGGCGGGTGTGCAGCGCATGGTGCGCTCCGATCTGGGTGCGGCCGGTGTCATGTTCACCATTGACACCGAATCCGGCTTTGAAGACGTGGTGTTCATCACCTCCAGCTATGGCTTGGGCGAAACGGTGGTGCAGGGCGCGGTCAACCCGGACGAGTTCTATGTGCACAAGCCCATGCTGGCGGCGGGCAAGCGCAGCGTCATCCGCCGCAACCTGGGTTCCAAACTCATCGAAATGGTGTTTGCCACACCGGAAGAAAAAGCCGCGTCGGGCAAGTTGGTCAAAACCACCGATGTGCCCACCGAGCTGCGCAACCGCTACAGCCTGACCGATGACGAGGTCGAGCAATTGGCTCGCTATGCGGTGGTGATCGAGCAGCACTATGGCCGCCCCATGGACATCGAATGGGGCAAAGACGGCACCGACGGCTTGCTCTACATCCTGCAGGCTCGTCCAGAAACCGTGAAAAGCCAGGCCAAGGGCGCGCCTGAGCTGCGTTACAAACTCAAAGGCAAAAGCACCATCCTGGCTGAAGGCCGCGCGATTGGGCAGAAGATCGGCACGGGGCCCGTGCGTCTGGTGCACAACATCAGCGAGATGGACAAAGTCCAGCCCGGCGACGTGCTGGTGACCGACATGACCGACCCGAACTGGGAACCCGTGATGAAACGCGCCAGCGCCATCGTCACCAACCGGGGCGGGCGCACCTGCCACGCCGCCATCATTGCCCGCGAGCTGGGCATTCCGGCGGTGGTGGGTTGCGGCAATGCCACTGAGCAATTGACCGAGGGCACCTTGGTCACCGTCAGCTGCGCCGAGGGCGATACCGGCCACATTTATGACGGTCTGCTGGAAACCGAGATCAGCGAGATCCAGCGCGGCGTGCTGCCCGAGATCAAAACCAAGATCATGATGAACGTGGGCAACCCGCAGCTGGCGTTTGACTTTGCCCAGCTGCCCAACGCGGGCGTGGGTCTAGCGCGTCTGGAGTTCATCATCAACAACAACATCGGTGTGCACCCCAAGGCCATCCTGGATTACCCCGCCATCGACGCTGACCTGAAAAAAGCCGTGGAATCGGTGGCCCGTGGCCATGCGTCCCCCCGCGCGTTTTACGTCGACAAGGTGGCCGAAGGTGTGGCCAGCATTGCCGCCGCTTTCTGGCCCAAGCCGGTCATCGTGCGTTTGTCCGACTTCAAGAGCAACGAGTACCGCAAGCTCATTGGCGGCAGCCGTTACGAGCCGGAAGAAGAAAACCCGATGCTGGGTTTCCGGGGCGCTGCCCGTTACATCAGTGAAGACTTTGGCGAGGCCTTTGCCATGGAATGCGAGGCCCTCAAGCGGGTGCGTGGCGAGATGGGCCTGACCAATGTGCAGATCATGGTGCCTTTTGTGCGCACCTTGGGCCAGGCCGAAAAGGTCACCCAGCTGCTGGCCAGCCAGGGTTTGCGCCGTGGCGAAGACAGCCTCAAGCTCATCATGATGTGCGAGGTGCCCAGTAACGCCATCCTGGCCGAGCAGTTCCTGGAATTCTTTGATGGCTTCTCAATCGGCTCCAACGACCTGACTCAGCTGACCTTGGGTCTGGACCGCGACTCGGGCATGGAGTTGCTGGCCGCTGATTTTGACGAACGCGATCCGGCGGTCACAGCCTTGATTTCGCAAGCCATCAAAGCCTGTTTGGCGCAGGGCAAGTACATCGGCATTTGCGGTCAAGGCCCCTCGGACCATCCCGACTTTGCGCATTGGCTGATGGACCAGGGCATCAGCTCGATTTCGCTGAACCCCGACACCGTCATCGGAACCTGGACCAACCTGGGTCGCTGATGGCGACGCTTCAGACTTTGCGGTGACCCCAGCCATGGCAGTTCGTCCCCATACGGCCAAGTCATGGCGGCTTCACCGCAATGTGCTGATTTATGTCGCCATCCTTGTCAGTTTGATGGGGGCCATGGCTTGGGCTGAACGCTGGGGTTTGTCGCGCAACCTGATTGGCCCCATCTTCCTGTTCAGCACGGTGATGATTTATGCCTTGATTGGTATTTCTAGCCGGACCACCGACGAGGACGAGTATTACGTGGCTGGCCGGCGCATCCCGGCGATGTACAACGGCATGGCCACAGCTGCTGACTGGATGAGCGCGGCGTCGTTCATCAGTCTGGCCGGGGCGCTGTACCTGCAGGGCTTTTCTGGCAGCGGCCAGCAGCCCGGTGGTTTGGCTTATGTGATGGGCTGGACAGGCGGTTTTTGTCTGGTCGCCTTGCTGATTGCGCCGCAGTTGCGGGCGATGAAGCTCTACACCTTGCCCGACTATTTTGACCAGCGCTACGGCGGGCGCTGGCCGCGCATCATTGCTGCGCTGGCTTCGGTCTTGTGTTCGTTCACCTATGTGGTGGCTCAGATCTACGGCATTGGACTGATCGCTTCCCGTTTGACTGGCGTGCAGTTCGAGATTGGCATCTTGCTCGGTTTGGGCGGGGTTTTGTTGTGTTCTTTTTTGGGCGGCATGCGGGCCATCACTTGGACGCAGGTGGCCCAGTACATCATGCTGTTGCTGGCGTTCATGATCCCTGTGTCGTGGCTCGCTTACAAGCAACTCGGAAGCCCTTTGGCACCCCTGGTCTACGGTCAGCAGTTGGCGCAAATCGAGGCGATTGAAAAGAAGCTGATCAACGACCCCGGTGAGATCGAAGTCCGCCAGGAGTTTGCCCGCCGTGCCCAGGTGTACGAGGCGCGGCTGAAAAATGTCGAAGGCGCGATGGTCTCGTTGCGCCAGGAGCTGGAAGAAAAAATCCGTGTGCTCAAGGCCCAATCGGCCGATTACGCCGCCATCGCCCAAGCCCGGCGTGAGTTGTTGGCCGTGCCCCGAGATGCCGCTGCAGCCCGCGAGCAGTGGACCCGGGCCATGCTGGAGAACCGGGAGCGGGCCAAGCCTTTGGGCGGCATGCCCCCTCATGCCCAGGCTTTTGCCGGCAACCCGCAGGGCAGCCCTGAAGAGGTCAAGCAGTTTGGCGAATCCCGGCTCAACTTCCTGGCCCTGGTGTTTTGCCTGATGGTCGGGACGGCGGGTTTGCCGCATTTGCTGACACGTTTTTACACCGTCCCGTCGGTGGCCCAGGCGCGCAGTTCGGTGGCCTGGTCGCTTTTTTTCATTGGTTTGCTCTACCTGAGTGTGCCGGCCTTGGCCGTACTGGTGAAGTTCGAGGTCATGAACAACCTGGTGGGCAGCAGTTTTGAAGATTTGCCCAGCTGGATGGCGCAATGGGCGCGGCTGGATTCTGCGCTGCTGGAGTTTTCCGATGTCAACGGTGACCGCGTGCTGCAACTGGGTGAGCTGAAGCTGGGGGCCGACATGATCATGCTGGCCACCCCGGAGATGGGGGGCATGCCTTTTGTGGTGTCGGGTCTGGTGGCTGCCGGTGGCCTGGCCGCCGCCTTGTCAACAGCCGATGGCCTGCTCCTGACCATCAGCAATGCCCTGGTGCACGACATTGGCCCCGGCAGGGAGCGCAAGCCCAAATCGGCCGAAGGGCGCGTTATCCTCTCCAAATTTGCGCTGCTCGCGGTGGCCATGCTGGCCGCCGTGGTGGCTGCATTCAAGCCGGCCGAAATCTTGGCCTTGGTCTCGACTTCCTTTTCATTGGCAGCAGCCGCGTTTTTCCCGGGTATGGTTTTGGGCATGGTTTGGCACAAAGTTCACCGCCCGGCGGTGGTGGCGGGCATGTTGTCGGGTTTGGGCGTCACGCTTTACTACATGGTGGTCAATGCGCCCGGATTCCGGCATTTTTGGGGTTTGGACCCCAGTTCGGGGCTGTGGTTTGGCATTCAGCCGCTGTCAGCGGGTGTTTTTGGGGTGCCCACAGGCTTTGGCGTGATGCTGCTGCTGACCCTTTTGCTGCCGGCTCATTGGGTCGGTCCCCGCCAACCCTTGCCGGCCCCAGCGGGCCGTACAGACGGCGGCTATACCGGCCTCTGATTTCAAGCTATAATTGCAGGCTTCGCCTTGCCGCACCCCGACAGACGCTGGGGGCGGCTTTTCCAACCTTTTGGGTTAACCGCAAGGAGTCTCAATGCGTCATTACGAAATCATTTTGCTGATCCATCCCGATCAGTCCGAACAAGTTCCAGCCATGCTGGAGCGTTACAAAGGCATGATCACTGCCGGCGGTGGCAATATCCACCGTGTTGAAGACTGGGGCCGCCGTCAACTGGCTTACCAGATCAACAAGCTGGGCAAAGCCCACTACCTGTGCGTGAACATCGAAGCCGACCAAGCCGTCATGGCCGAACTGGAGCACGCCTTCAAGTTCAACGACGCCGTGCTGCGTCACCTGACTGTGCTCAAGAAGAAAGCCGACACCGCACCTTCGTCCATGATGAAGACGGTCGAGCGCGAAGAAGCCCGCAAGTCACAACAAGCCGAATTCGCCGCTTGACACGTGCCTGTTGAGGAGTGAACCGTACCGAACTGACCGCCTGTATTGCCGAGCAAGCCGCTTTGCGATACACCCCTGCCGGTTTGCCTGCTCTCGATTTGATTCTGGAGCACGCCTCTGAAGTTCAAGAGGCCGGGCAGATGCGCAAAGTCCAGTTGAAACTTCGTGCCTTGGCCTTCGGGTTACTGGCTGAAAGACTGGTCAAGCAAGCGGTAGGCAGTGTTTGGACATTCAAAGGCTTTTTGGCCACCCCTCGACAAGGCAAAAGTGTCGTGTTGCACATTCAAGAGTTTCAGCAAGATTAATTTCAGGAGGCCCCATGGCCACGTTCAAAAAATTCAACAAAGACAAGCGCCCCAAGCGCAACACCCAGTCACTGCTGTTTAAGCGCAAGCGCTTTTGCCGCTTCACCGTGACCGGCGTCGAAGAAATCGACTACAAAGATGTGGACACCTTGCGTGACTTCATCGCCGAAAACGGCAAGATCATTCCTGCACGCCTGACTGGCACCCGCGCCATCTTTCAGCGTCAGCTCAACACAGCCATCAAGCGCGCACGCTTTTTGGCCATGTTGCCCTACACCGACCAGCACAAAGTCTAAGGAGTCCAACCATGCAAATCATCCTGCTCGAAAAGGTTGTGAACCTGGGTAACCTGGGCGATATCGTCAAGGTCAAAGACGGCTATGCCCGTAACTTCCTGATCCCCCAAGGCCGCGCCCGCCGCGCCACCGAGACCAACAAGGCCGAGTTCGAAGCTCGCCGCGTTGAACTCGAAAAAGCCGCTGCCGCCAAATTGGCCGAAGCCCAAGCCCAAGGCGAGAAATTGTCCGGTTTGGTCGTGAAGCTGTCGCAAAAAGCCGGCGTCGATGGTCGTTTGTTTGGTTCCGTGACCAACCATGACATCGCCGAAGAGCTGAACAAGCAAGGCTACAAGCTGGTCAAGTCTCAAATTCGCATGCCCCACGGCCCCATCAAAACCGTGAGCGAATCCACTGTGGCAGTGGCTTTGCACACCGATGTGGTGGTGGACGTGACGGTGACTGTGTTGGGCGAAACAGCCTGATCTGTCGATAGACCTTCTAAGAAAACCGCCGGGTCTGTACCCGGCGGTTTTTTTTGTCCGCCATCAGCGGTAATGAGCAGCGACAACGATCAGCGGCGACGACTTGAACCCAGCAAGCCGCCCAACACACCTCTTACGATTTCACGCCCAATGGCTGAGCCCACTGTGCGCACGGCACTCTTGACCACCAACTGAGCCACCCCATCGCGTTGTCCGCCTCGGGGGCCTGTGCTGCCAAACAGCATGTCGGACAGGCCGCCCATCAGGCCGCCTTCTTTGTCGGCCGGTGCTGTGGCCTGGCCCGGCAGCGTCGCGGCGCCGTTGCCCTCGTCTGACGACGCGCCTGCCTTGATCTTTTCGTAGGCCGAGTCCCGGTCATGGTGGGCTTCATATACCCCAGCCACCAGGGAGTTCTGAATCAGGGCTTGCCGCTGCGCTGGTGTGATGGGCCCCAATTGGCTGGCGGGTGGCAGTACAAACACTCGTTCAGTCTCGCAAGGGCGTCCCTTGGCGTCCAGAAAGCTCACCAGGGCTTCGCCCACGGCCAACTCGGTGATGGCCGCTTCGATGTTGAGGCCTGCTTTGGGGCGCATGGTCTGGGCTGTCGCAGCCACAGCTTTCTGGTCGCGCGGGGTGTAGGCGCGCAGGGCGTGCTGCACCCGGTTGCCCAGCTGGCCCAGCACGCTGTCCGGGATGTCCAGCGGGTTTTGAGTGACGAAATACACCCCCACACCTTTGGATCGCACCAAACGAACCACCAGTTCGATGCGCTCGACCAGGGCCGCAGGCGCGTCCTTGAACAGCAAATGTGCCTCGTCAAAAAAGAACACCAGTTTGGGTTTTTCAGGGTCGCCGATTTCGGGCAGCACCTCGAACAGCTCGGACAGCATCCACAGCAAAAAGGTGGCGTACAGACGCGGCGAGTTCATCAGTTTGTCGGCCGCCAGGATGTTCACCACCCCCAGGCCCTGGGCATCGGTCTGCATGAAGTCTTCGATGTTGAGCATGGGCTCACCGAAGAATCGATCGCCGCCCTGGCTTTCGATTTGCAAAAGACCCCGCTGGATGGCCCCGATGCTGGCGGCGCTGATGTTGCCGTATTCGGTGGTGAACTGTTTGGCGTTGTCCCCCACGTACTGCAGCATGGCCCGCAGGTCTTTCATGTCCAGCAGCAGCAATCCTTGGTCGTCCGCAATCTTGAACACCAGGTTCAGCACCCCGGCCTGGGTTTCGTTCAGGCCTAGCATACGGGTGAGCAGCAGGGGACCCATGTCCGAGATGGTGGCCCGCACCGGGTGGCCCTGCTCGCCAAACACGTCCCACAAGGTGGTGGGGCAGGCCATGGGCTCGGGCAGGGCAATGCCCCGGTCTTTGAGCACGGCGGCCAATTTTTCGCCGATCTTGCCACTCTGGCTGATGCCGGTCAGATCGCCTTTCACGTCGGCCATGAAGACCGGCACACCCAGGCGAGAAAAGTTTTCAGCCAGGGTTTGCAAGGTCACGGTTTTGCCGGTGCCGGTGGCTCCGGTGATCAGGCCGTGGCGGTTGGCGAGACCTGGTAGTAAGTGACACTGAGTCTGGGCGTTTTGAGCCATCAACATGGGATCAGCCATTGAAAATCTCCTCCCCGGAGTGAAAAGTAAAATCCAGCCTCTAGGTTAAATCAACATTCAAGGAATTCCCGATGGCTGGCCACAGTAAATGGGCAAATATTCAGCACCGCAAGGGCCGACAAGACGAAAAAAGACAACGGATCTGGACCCGCGTGGTGCGTGAAATCATGGTGGCTGCCCGCACCGGTGGCGGTGATGTGAGCGCCAATCCCCGTTTGCGCCTGGCCATTGAAAAGGCCAAAGCGGCCAACATGCCGGCCGACACCATTAAGCGCAATGTGGACAAGGCCACCGGCAACCTCGAAGGCGTGAGCTACGAAGAAATCCGCTATGAAGGCTATGGCATCGGCGGCGCGGCCATCATTTTGGACACCATGACCGACAACCGGGTGCGCACGGTGGCCGAGGTGCGTCATGCCCTGAGCAAGCACGGCGGCAATCTGGGCACCGAAGGCTCGGTGGCTTTCCAGTTCAAACACTGCGGCCAGCTGGTCTTTGCCCCGGGCACCAGCGAAGACCAAGTCATGGAGGTGGCGCTGGAGGCGGGCGCCGAAGACGTCATCACCGACGAGGAGGGCGCCATCGAGGTGTTGACTTCGCCCGCAGATTTTGAAGCCGTGAAAAATGCGCTGGAGGCAGCCGGTTTGGTGCCCGAAGTTGCCGAAGTGACCATGCGGGCAGAAAACAGCGTTTCGCTCTCGGGCGATGATGCGGTCAAAATGCAGAAATTGCTGGATGTGCTGGAAGATCTGGACGATGTGCAAAACGTTTTCCACAACGCCGAAATTGATAATTAAGGAAGTTTGATGAAAGTATTGGTAGTCGGCAGTGGTGGCCGTGAGCACGCCATGGCGTGGAAACTGGCGCAGTCGCCCAAAGTCCAGCAGGTTTACGTGGCACCGGGCAACGGCGGCACAGCCAAAGACAAGAACCTGGTCAATGTGCCGATCACCGATTTGGCAGCGTTGCGCCAGTGGACCATCGATAACGGCATTGGTCTGACTCTGGTGGGCCCCGAGGCCCCTTTGGCCGCAGGCATCGTGGACGATTTCCGAGCCCACGGCCTGCGCATTTTTGGGCCCATGCAAGCAGCGGCCCAACTGGAGAGCTCCAAGGCGTTTTCCAAGGCTTTCATGCAGCGCCATGGCATCCCCACTGCTGAGTTCGAAACCTTCTCCGACGCGGCCCTGGCCCACGCCTATGTTGACCGAAAGGGCGCGCCCATCGTGGTCAAGGCCGACGGCCTGGCGGCGGGCAAAGGCGTGGTCGTGGCCATGACGCTGGCCGAAGCCCACGAAGCGATCGATTTCATGCTCTTGGACAACACCCTGGGTGTGGCCCACAACGCGGGCGGTGCGCGGGTGGTGATCGAAGAGTTTTTGCAGGGTGAAGAAGCCAGCTTCATGGTGCTGTGCGATGGCCAAAACGTGGCGGCCCTGGCCACCAGCCAAGACCACAAACGCCTGCTGGACAAGGACGAAGGGCCCAACACCGGGGGCATGGGTGCGTATTCGCCCGCGCCGGTGGTCACGGCCGAGGTGCACGCCCGCGCCATGCGCGAAGTCATTCTGCCCACTATTCGGGGCATGGAAAAGGACGGCATCACCTACACCGGGTTTTTGTACGCGGGCCTGATGATCGACCCGCAGGGCCGCATCAAGACCCTGGAGTTCAACTGCCGCATGGGCGACCCCGAAACCCAGCCCATTTTGATGCGCCTGAAATCGGATTTTCTGGAGGTGCTGCTGGCAGCCACTTCGGAAGGTCTGGATCAGCTGGAGATGGAATGGGACCGCCGTGTGGCTTTGGGCGTGGTCATGGCCGCGCACGGTTACCCACTCAACCCGCGAAAGGGCGATGCCATCAGCGGACTGCCCAAAGACCAGGACGATGCCATGGTGTTCCATGCGGGCACCACCGAAAAAGACGGCCAAATTCTCACCTCGGGTGGGCGCGTGCTGTGCGTCACGGCGCTGGCCGATTCGGTCAAGCAGGCGCAGCAAAAAGCCTACCAAACCGCCAGCCCGATTGCCTTTGATGGCATGCAAATGCGCCGGGACATTGGTTACCGCGCTATCAAGAACTGAAGCACCTGGACCCTTCATGAGCACCTTGACCCGCCATCCTGTGACTTTCAAGGGCTCCCGCCTGGCCCGATGGATTCTGAAAATGCTGGGCTGGCGTCTGGACTTCGAGGGCTTTCCCACCCGCCAGGGTGTGGCGATCGTCTACCCGCACACCAGCAACTGGGATTTTCCGATCGGCATGCTGGCCAAATGGGCGCTGGGCATTCCGGCGCACTTTTGGGGCAAAGACTCGCTGTTCAAGTTTCCGCTGGTGGGCGCATGGATGCGCTGGGTGGGCGGCATCCCGATTGACCGCAGCTCTTCTCGCGGCGTGGTCGGCCAGATGGTGCATGTGTTCGAGCAACACAAACAAAACGACCAGTTGCTCTGGTTGGGCCTGGCCCCGGAGGGCACGCGCAGCCACACCCCGGGGTGGCGCAGTGGTTTTTACCAGCTGGCGCTGGGCGCGAAAGTGCCTCTGGCGCTCGTCAAGCTCGACTGGGGTCAGCGCCGCTTCAGTGTGGTGGACTTTTACGATCTGACCGGCCAGGTCGAGCGCGATTACGCCCACATGGCCCAAGTGTTCGAAGGCGTGCAGGGCTTTCATGTGCACCAGATGGGCCCGATCCTTCCGTGGAGCCCTACTCAGGCGACGCCATCGTCCCCTTCAGACACCACGACCGTTTCCTGAAACCTTTCAACTTTCCTCCCCACCATGAGCACCCCTTTTGAACTCAGCACCGTCAAAAACTATCTGGTGGGCTTGCAGTCCCGCATCACCGGGGCCTTGACTGACCTCGACGGCACCCCTTTCCTGACCGATGCCTGGCAAAAAGACCCGGGCGAAAAACTCCAGGGCAATGGCATCACCCAGATTTTGGAAGGCGGACCCATTTTTGAACGCGCTGGCTGTGGCTTTTCGCACGTGACAGGACCGCAGTTGCCACCTTCGGCCACCCAGCACCGCCCTGAGCTGGCGGGTTCGGCCTTTGAGGCCATGGGCGTGTCCCTGGTGTTCCACCCGCGTAACCCCTATGTGCCCACGGTGCACATGAACGTGCGCATGATCGCGGCCAAGCCCGAGGGCAGGGCGCCCGTAGCCTGGTTTGGTGGCGGCATGGACCTGACGCCTTATTACGGCTTTGACGAAGACGCGGTGCATTTCCACCAGACCTGCAAGGACGCGTTGGTGCCGTTTGGCGAAGGCTTGCACCCGCGTTTCAAGGCTTGGTGCGACGATTACTTTTGCAACAAGCATCGCCACGAGCAACGCGGTGTGGGCGGCATTTTCTTTGACGACTTTTCCGAGTTGGGCATGGAGCAGAGTTTTGCCATGCTGCAAAGTGTGGGCGATGCCTTGCTGGCGGCCTACATGCCCATCGTGCTGCGCCGCAAGGACACCCCTTATGGCGAGCGCGAGCGCGACTTTCAGCTCTACCGCCGCGGCCGCTATGTGGAGTTCAACCTGGTCTGGGACCGGGGCACGCATTTCGGCTTGCAGTCCGGCGGCCGCACCGAATCGATCTTGCTGTCCATGCCGCCCGAGGTGCGCTGGTCGTATCAGCGCCAGGACGAGCCGGGCTCGCCCGAGGCACGTTTGCTCAGCCACTTCCTGGTGCCCAAGGACTGGGTTTGAGCCTGCCGCCAGTCACGGACAACGCCAAGGCCAGCGTGCAGCGCCTGGGCGTTTTTGGCGGCGCCTTTGACCCGCCCCACCTGGCCCATGTGGCCTTGGTTGAGGCGGCCATCGCCCAGCTTCAGCTCGATCAGGTGCGGGTTTTGCCCACGGGCCAGGCCTGGCACAAGCCGCGTCAGTTGTCCGATGCCAAGCACCGCCTGGCCATGACGCGTCTGGCTTTCGTGCATGTGCCGCAAGTGGTCGTGGATGAGCGCGAAATCCTGCGCACCGGCCCCAGCTACACGGTGGACACCTTGCGCGAGTTGCAGGCCGAATACCCGCAAGCGCAGCTGTATCTGCTGCTGGGCGATGACCAGCGGCGCTCATTGCCCGCCTGGCACCAGATCGGTGAAATCGGCCGCATCGCTATAATCTGCGCCGCAGGTCGTGATATGGCCGTGCGTGCCTGGAATGACAATTCGGATGCGCCTGATTCACCCCCCCCCATTTCAGACACGCTGCAAGCGCGCATCCGCCCCCTCGACATGCCGCTGATGCCCCACAGTGCCACGGACATCCGTGTGCTGGCGGCCACAGAGCAGGCCCTGACCGGTCTGGTATCCCCCGCTGTTGAGCGCTATATTCACGAACACCACCTTTACAGGCCCCATTGATGACCGAAAACGCTGCCAAAAAAGACATCCAGAAACTCCAGCGGGCCATTGTGGACGCTTTGGAAGACGTCAAGGCCCAAGAAATCCAGGTGTTTGACACCGAACACCTGTCTTCGCTGTTTGAGCGGGTCATCATCGCCTCGGGCACCTCCAACCGCCAAACCAAGGCCTTGGCCGCCAGCGTGCGTGACAAAGTGCGCAACGCCGGTTTTGGCAAGCCCCGCATCGAGGGCGAAGACAACGGCGAATGGATCATTGTCGACTGCGGCCAGGCCGTGGTGCACGTCATGCAGCCGACCATCCGCACTTATTACAACCTGGAAGAAATCTGGGGCGGCACGCCTGTGCGACTGAAGTTCGGTGCGCCCAAGCCCGCAGCGACGGCTGAAGTCAAAGGCCACATCCAAAACTCGGTGGCGAAAAAAGCCACGGGTAAAGCTGCAGCCAAACCCACAGCGGCCAAAACACCGGCTGCCAAAAAGTCTGCAGCCAAACCAGCCACCAAAACGGCTGCCAAGGCCAAACCCGCCTTGAAGGCGCCTGCCAAAACAGCCAAACCTGCTGCCAAGGCACCCGCTAAAACGTCGACAAAAACCGCTGCAAAAACGGCCCCGAAAGCCAGCAGCCCGACCAGCAAGCCCACGGTGAAGACGGTGGGCAAGCCCACGGCCAAGCCCGCTGCGAAATCAGCGGCCAAACCTGCCGTGAAACCCGCAGCCAAAAAGGCCCCGGCCCGTAAGGCCGTGCAAGCCACCACCCGCCGCAAAGCCGATTGATCCTGCATGAAGCTGCTGATCGTGGCGGTCGGCCTGCGCGTGCCCGACTGGGCTCAGACGGCTTGGGACGACTACGCCAAACGTTTTCCGCCTGAGCTCAAGGTCGAGCTCAAGGCCGTGAAAACCGAGCCCCGGGGCTCCAAAACCCTGCCCAACCTGTATGCCGCTGAGCGCCAGCGCATCGAAGCGGCCATCCCCCGTGGCACCCGCATCGTCGTGCTGGACGAGCGCGGCAGCAACCTGACCACGCAGGCCCTGGCCACGCGCCTGACCAGTTGGCAGCTCGGTGGCGACGATGTGGCCCTGGTCATTGGTGGCCCCGATGGGCTCGAGCCCGAATTCCGGCAAGCCGCACACGAGCGCATTCGCCTGTCTGACCTGACCTTGCCCCACGCCATGGCCCGGGTGCTGTTGATCGAGCAGCTGTACCGCGCCTGGTCCATCAACGCCAACCACCCTTACCACCGCGAATGAGCGATTTCATTTACCTCGCCTCCCAAAGCCCCCGACGCAGCCAGCTGCTCGACCAAATTGGGGTGGTTCATCAGTTGCTGCTGGCTGGGCCTGATGAAGATGCCGAGTCTCTGGAAGCTGTGCATGGTTCGGAAGCGCCTGCGCGTTATGTGGCGCGCGTCACGGGGCTCAAACTCGATGCCGCCGTGCGACGCATGAAGCGCCAGGGCTTGCCTGCAGCGCCCGTGCTGTGCGCGGACACCACCGTGTGCCTGGGGCGGGACATTTTGGGCAAACCAGCTGACCCCGCCGATGCCATGCGCATGCTCCAGCGGCTGGCAGGCCAGTCGCATCGGGTCCTGACGGCAGTGGCGGTGCAAAAGGGGGCGAAGCGGCTCTCAGCGGTGTCCGAATCCTGGGTGCGCTTTGCGCCCATGACCACGGCGCAAATCCGTGCTTACGTGGCCACGGGTGAGCCCATGGGCAAAGCCGGAGCCTACGGGGTGCAGGGCAGGGCGGCTGCCCATATTGAACAGATCCGGGGCAGTTATTCAGGCATCATGGGCTTGCCGCTGTTCGAGACCGCCGCCTTGCTGCGGTCCCTGGGCGTGCGCTGTTGAGCGTTCGCGCCCGCCAGAGCGCTGATGGCGCGGTGTCTTTTTCCGAGTTGTTTTCACTTTTCCTCCTCTGATGCCCACCATGCAACAAGATATTTTGGTCAATTGGTCGCCCCAGGAAACCCGGGTCGCGGTGGTGGAGTTTGGCGCGGTGCAGGAGCTGCATGTCGAGCGCACGCTCGAGCGCGGCCTGGTGGGCAATGTGTACCTGGGCAAGGTGGCCCGCGTTTTGCCTGGCATGCAGTCGGCCTTCATCGACATTGGCCTGGACAAAGCGGCTTTTTTGCATGTGGCCGATGTCTGGCAAAAGCATGCCGAAGGCGAGGCGGCCGCTGCGCGGACGGGCCAGCCACTGGTGCCGATTGAAAAACAGGTGTTCGAGGGCCGCGCCATCATGGTGCAGGTCATCAAGGACCCCATGGGCACCAAGGGTGCGCGTCTGTCCACGCAAATCAGCATCGCGGGCCGCCATCTGGTGTTCTTGCCGCAAGACGACCACATTGGCGTGTCGCAAAAAATACCGGCTGAGCAGCGCGATGCGCTGCGCAAAAGGGTCCAGTCATTGGTAGGCCCGGCCGGGGGCGGCTTCATTTTGCGCACCAACGCCGAAGACTCGAGCGACGAAGAGCTGCAAGACGACATCGACTACCTGCGCAAGACCTGGGCTCGCATCAAGGAGGCCTCGCTGCGCCTGCCGCCTGCGTCCTTGCTGCATCAGGACCTGACGCTGTTGCAGCGCGTACTGCGCGACTTGGTGGGCGAGGCCACGCAAAGCATCCGCATCGACTCGCAGGAGCAGTTTGCCAAGCTCAAGGCCTTTGGCCAGGAGTTCATGCCCAAAGCCGCCGAGCGACTGCAGCTTTACAAAGGCGAGCGTCCGATTTTTGACCTGTATGCCATTGACGAAGAAATCGCCAAGGCGCTGGGCCGCCGGGTGGACCTGAAATCGGGCGGCTATTTGATCATCGACCAGACCGAGGCCTTGACCACGGTGGACGTGAACACGGGCGGCTATGTGGGCGCGCGCAATTTCGAGGACACGATCTTCAAGACCAACCTGGAGGCGGCGCAGGCCATTGCCCGCCAATTGCGCCTGCGGAACCTGGGCGGCATCATCATTGCCGACTTCATCGACATGGCCCGCCCCGAGCACCAGGAAGCCGTGTTGGCCGAGTTCCGCAAACAGCTCGCGCGCGACCGCGTCAAGACCATGGCGGGCGGCTTTTCATCGCTGGGTTTGCTGGAGATGACGCGCAAGCGCACCCGCGAGTCATTGGCCCACATGCTGTGTGAGCCTTGTCCAAGCTGCCAGGGCAAGGGCATCATCAAAACGCCGCGTTCGGTGGTGTACGACATCCTGCGCGAGATCCTGCGCGAAGCGCGTCAGTTCAACCCGCGCGAATTCCGCATCGTCGCCACTTCGGCTGTGATCGATTTGCTGCTGGACGAAGAAAGCCAGCATTTGGCGGGCCTGTCAGACTTCATCGCCAAGCCGATTTCCTTGCAGGTCGAGGCTTCCATGGGTCCGGAGCAGTACGACATCGTGCTGCTCTGAGGCACCTCAGGTGGGCTGACTGGCCTGGGCGGGCGCTTCGTTGGTCCATTCGCCGCGGTGGTGCAGACGGGTGTAGGCGCCGCCCCGTGCCAGCAACTCGGCGGGTGCGCCTTGCTCCACAATCCGGCCGCGCTCCATCACGATGACCCGGTCGGCGTGTTCGATGGTGGACAGGCGGTGCGCCACGATCAAGGTTGTGCGGCCTTGCATGAGTTTTTGCAGCGCGTCCTGCACCAGGCGCTCGGACTCGTTGTCCAGCGCCGATGTGGCTTCGTCCAGAATCAAAATAGGCGCGTCCTTGTACAGGGCGCGGGCAATGGCCAGGCGCTGGCGTTGGCCGCCAGACAGCTGGTTGGCGTTGTGGCCCAGCTCGGTGTCCATGCCTTGCGGCATGTGCAACACATGGCCCCACAGATTGGCCGCTTCCAGGCTGGCCTGAATGCGCTGCGGGTCGGCATCGTGCCCCAAGCAGACGTTGGCCGCCACGGTGTCGTTGAGCATGACCACGTCTTGGCTGACCATGGCGATCTGACGGCGCAAACTGTCCAGGGACCAATCCTGGATGGGTACGCCATCGATGAGGACTTCGCCTGCGCTGGGCTGCACAAAGCGGGGCAGCAACTGGATCAAGGTGGTTTTGCCGGCACCCGAGGTGCCCACCAAGGCGACGGTTTCTCCGGGCTGGACTGTCAGGTGGATGTCCGACAGGGCCGGTTGGCCCTCGGGATTGAACTGCAAATGCACACCACGCCACTCGATGGCCCCTTGGGCGCGGACACTGCTGAAGACGCCTTGTGTTTCCTCTTTGGCCTCGTGCAACAAGGCCAAGCCCCTTTCGAGCGCGGCCAAGCCACGGGTGATGGGGCTGGAGATTTCGGCCAGGCGCTTGATGGGGGCCACCAGCATCAGCATGGCGGTGATGAAGGCGACAAATCCGCCCACGGTGGCACCCGATGCGCCATTCTGGCTTTGGTACAGCGCAATCACCAGCACCATGGACAAAGACAAAGCCGCCATGATTTGTGTCAGCGGCGTCATGGCGGCCGAGGCCACGGTGGTTTTGAGTGCCAGCCGACGCAGCACCTTGGCCAGTTGGCCAAAACGGGCCATCTGATGCGCTTGCCCGCCTTGCAGCCGAACCACCCTGTGCGCCAGCACGTTTTCCTCGACCACATAGGCCAGGTTGTCGGTCGCGGTCTGGCTTTCCTTGGTCAGTTTGTAAAGGCGCCGGCTCAGGGCCTTGATGATCCAGCTCAAGCCCGGGGCCACAGTGAACACCACCAGCGTGAGTTTCCAGTTGAGCCACATCAGGTAGCCCAGCAAGGCGATCAGCGTGAAGCCGTCACGTGCCAGGGCAATGACGGCCGACACCAATTGCGAGGCGCCGGTTTGGACTTCGTAAACAATGGTGTTGGACAGGGCGCTGGCCGATTGTTTGGAAAACAAGGACAAATCGGCCTTCATGAGCTGGGCAAACAACTGCGAGCGGAGTTTTTCCATGCCATCGTTGGTCAGCCGGGACAGCGCGTACTGGGAAATGAAGTTAGCGATGCCGCGCACCGTGAACAGGCCGACCACTGCGGCTGGAATGGCCCAAAGCGGAAGCTTGTTTTCGGCAAACCCCTTGTCCAGCAGGGGCTGAAACAAGGCTGGGATCATCGGCTCGGTCAAGGCGGCCATCAAGGTGCCCGCAATCGCCACAGCCCAGATGCCTCTCTGATTTCCGAAATAGGGCAGCAGTCGTTGCAGCCGGGCCCGGATGCTGGATGCAGGCATGGAAGAGAGAGGGGGCAGGCTCATGCCTCAATTGTAAGGAAGGCCGCAGAGGCAAGGGACCCACGAGGGGCTGAAAGCTGTTTCTACAGTGTACGATCACGCCTTTCCCGTATTGAACGATCACCCTGTCCACATGAATCTTCTTTTTTTGCGCACGGGCTGCTTGCCCTGGCTGTTGAAGCTGTTGGTTCTGAGTGCCCTGGCCCTGCCTGCATGGGCCCAGTTTCGCGTCGAAGTGACGGGTGTGGGCATGACCCAGTTGCCCGTGGTGATGGTGCCTTTCAAGGGCGAAGCCACTGCGCCGCAAAAGCTCGCTGGGATTGTCCAAGCCGATCTGGAGCGCAGTGGCCAGTTCAAGGGGCTGCCCGCGGGCAGCGTCTTGATGGACGAAAACAGCCGGCCCGACTGGAGCCCTTGGCGTCAGTTGTCGGCCGAAGCCTTGTTGGCCGGCTCGGTCACCCGCCTGGCCGATGGCCGTTATGACGTCCGTGCCCGTTTGTGGGATGTGGTCAAAGGCCAGGACAAAGGGGATTTCAAGGACACGGTGAGCGCCGCAGAGCTTCGCTTGTCTGCACACCGCATTGCCGATTGGGTTTATTTGCAGCTCACAGGGACGCCGGGCGCTTTCGCATCGCGCATCAGTTATGTCACCAAGTCGGGTGGCCGCTACGCCTTGTGGATTGCCGACTCCGACGGCGAGAACGCGCAGTCGGCGCTGAGCAGCCCCGAGCCCATCATCTCGCCCTCATGGTCGCCCAATGGTACGCAGCTGGCCTATGTGTCTTTTGAGCAGCGCAAACCCGTGGTGTACGTGCACGAACTGGCCACGGGGCAACGCCGCGCTGTGGCCAATTTCAAGGGCTCCAACAGCGCGCCGGCCTGGAGCGCTGACGGCAAAGCATTGGCCGCCACCTTGAGCCGCGATGGCGGCTCCCAGCTGTTTCGGATCGATCTGCAAGGGGGTGAGCCTCGGCGCTTGACCCAATCGGGCAGCATCAACACCGAGCCCGCTTTTTCACCGGATGGTGCGGCGCTGTTTTTTGTCAGCGACCGAGGCGGAAGCCCCCAGATTTACCGCATGCCGGCCCAAGGTGGCCCCGCCGAGCGGGTGACGTTTTCGGGCACCTACAATATCTCCCCTGCAGTCAGCCCCGATGGCCGTTGGTTGGCCTATGTCTCACGCATGGGTGGTGCATTTCGCCTCCATCTGATGGAGCTGGCCACGGGCCAAGTCACCGCTTTGACCGACACATCGGCCGATGAGCGCCCCAGCTTCGCCCCCAACAGCCGCATGTTGGTGTATGCCACGGTCTTTCAAGGCCGCGAGTCCTTGATGACAACTTCGCTGGACGGACGCGTCAAGGCGCGCTTGGCGGGGCAAGGCGGCGACATCCGGGAACCTCATTGGGGCCCGGTGCGCAAATGAATTTAGAACACCCATTTTTTAATTGAAGAGGTTAATCATGACGAAGACATTTTTGAGCAGCATGTTGTTGGCAGCTCTGCTGGCTGGTTGCGCATCTGGTGTGAAACTGGACGACGTGCCGGTCGAGGACAAGTCGGCCACATCGTCTGGCGTGTCCACACAGGGCATCGGCAACAACCCAAGTGGTGCCCAAACGGGGGTGGCGGGTGTGGTGGTTGACAAATCGGGTTCCGGTATCGGACCCGTGGGTGTGGCGCATGTCGTTTATTTCGATTACGACAGCTTTGTGGTTCGCGCCGAAGCCCGCCCGGTGATTGAAAACCATGCCCGCTTCTTGCAAGCCAACAAACAACGCAAGGCCAATCTGGAAGGTCACACCGACGAGCGCGGTGGACGTGAGTACAACCTGGCATTGGGCCAAAAGCGTGCAGAAGCCGTGCGTCAGGCCTTGAGCCTTTTGGGCGTGCCTGAGAGCCAGTTGGAAGCCGTCAGCTATGGCAAAGAAAAGCCTGCCGCTCAAGGCTCCTCCGAAGCCGATCTGGCCAAAAACCGCCGCGTTGAAATCCGGTACTGAGCACCATGAGCACGCGCGCTGTGTCATGCCTTGCCTGGTCCCGCTGGATTCTGGTGTGGGCGGTCTCTGGTCTGCTGGGCACTGCACAGGCAGGTCTTTTTGAAGACGACGAAGCCCGCAAAGCCATCCTCGATTTGCGCCAGCGGGTTGATCAATCGAATGCGGCCATCAAGGGCTTGGGCGACGAAAACGCCCAGCTGCGCCGTGCTTTGCTGGATTTGCAAGGGCAAATCGAAGGCCTCAAGGCAGAGATGTCCCAAGGCCGAGGAGCCCAAGAGCAATTGGCTCGCGAATTGTCCGAAGTTCAAATGCGCCAAAAAGATGTGGCCACGGGTGTGGACGAGCGCCTGCGCCGTTTCGAGCCTGTGAAAGTCACGCTCGATGGCCAGGAGTTCATGGCCGAGCCTGCCGAAAAACGCGACTATGACGCGGCCATGGAGACTTTCCGCAAGGGTGACTTTGCGGCTGCGCAGTCGGCGCTTGGTCAATTCGTGCAGCGCTACCGCAGAAGCGGCTACACGCCGTCGGCCCTGTTCTGGTTGGGCAATGCCCAATACGCCGTCAAGGACTACAAGGAGTCGATGGCGAATTTCCAGCAAATGCTGAAAACGGCGCCTACCCATCCGCGTGCGCCTGAGGCGATGCTGGCCATCTCCAATGTCCAGATCGAGTTGAAGGACCTGAAGGGGGCCCGCAAAACCATGGACGACTTGATCAAGACTTATCCGGCTTCTGAAACAGCCGCCACAGCCCGTGAGCGGCTGACGCGTCTGCGCTGAGCGCCAGGGCATGGTGGCGATCACGCTTGAGCAGCTGCAGCAGCAGAGTCATGGGGTTCTGGGGCTGACTATCTTGGTGGCTGGTCTGGCGGGGTGGGTGTTTCACCGCAGCCATTTCTGCACCATGGGGGCCATCAGTGATTGGGTCATCATGGGGGACCGAACTCGTGCCAAGCAGTGGACCCTGGCCATCGCGGTGGCCATCTTGGGTTTTGGGCTGATGTCCGGTTTGGGCTGGATCAGCCTGCTCAACACCATTTATGCCAGTGCACAGCTGCCTTGGTTGTCCTTGTTGCTCGGAGGCTTGTTGTTTGGCTCCGGCATGGTGATGGGCTCGGGTTGCGCCAGCAAGTCGCTGATCCGCTTGGGGGCGGGCAATTTGAAGTCGTTGGTGGTTTTGATGGCCATGGGCATATCGGCCTTGGCCGCCATGCGTGGCCTGACGGCGGTGTGGCGAGCCAACACCCTAGACCTGCTGCAGCTGCCCACAGGCCCCGGACCTTTTGTCGCGCAGTGGTTGGCCAGTGGCACGGGGTGGACTCTGCCGCAGGCTGGACTGGTCGCGGCCTGCGTGGTGTGCGGCTTGCTGTTGCTTTGGATTTTCAAAACGGACCCTGCGTTGCCGACGTCGACGCTTCTGTCCGGTGTGGGCGTGGGTGCGGCGGTATTAGCACTGTGGTGGATCAGTGGAGTGATGGGTTTTGTGCCCGAGCACCCCGAAACGCTGGAAGCTACGTTTTTGAACACGGCCAGCGGGCGCATGGAGTCGATGAGCCTGACCGCGCCAGTGGCTTATGGGTTGGACGCCTTCATGTATTTCAGCGACGGCAGCAAACGCATGACCTTAGGCATGGCCACAGCTTTGGGTTTGCTGGTCGGCGCTTTTGTCAGTGCCCGAGTGCAGGGCACGTTCCGATGGGAAGGCTTCACGCAGACCGCTGATCTGGCATGGCATGTGTGTGGTGGGGCTCTGATGGGTTTGGGCGGTGTCATGGCCATGGGGTGCACCATTGGGCAGGGGCTCTCGGGTTTGTCCACCTTGAGTTTGGGCAGTTTCATCGCGGTCCTGGGGATCGTGTTGGGTGCCGTGCTCACCTTGCAGTGGCAGCTGCGCCGCGCCGAGGCGCAAGCATGAATCCGCTGTCGTTAGCGCCCGACGAAGAGGCTCGTCGTTTCGGGGGCTTGCAACGGCTGTACGGTGTGCAGGGCGCAGAACATATCCGCCGAGCGCATGTGGTCGTTGTGGGCATTGGCGGCGTCGGCTCCTGGGTCGCCGAAGCTTTGGCACGCAGCGGCGTGGCCCGTCTCAGCCTGATCGACATGGACCACATTGCCGAGTCCAACATCAACCGCCAGATCCATGCCTTGACCAGCACCACGGGCCAGGCCAAAGTCCAGGCCATGCGCGAGCGCATTGCCCTGATCCATCCGGCTTGCCAGGTCGATGCGATCGATGAATTTGTCACCCCTGAAAATTGGCCCGTCGTTTTGCCCGCACAGCCCGATGCCGTGGTCGATGCCTGTGACCAGGTCAAAGCCAAGGTGGCCATGGCCCAATGGGCTTTGGCAAGCCAAGTGGGTTTCATCACGGTGGGGGCCGCGGGTGGCAAGCGTTTGGCGCACAAGGTGGATGCGGACGACTTGTCCAAGATCACCCACGATCCTTTGCTGGCCCAGGTGCGCTATCGCTTGCGCAAACACCATGGCGCCGCCAAGGGCGAGAAGCGGATCGGCATTCAAGGGGTTTTTAGCCGCGAAGCCGTGGCACCGCCCGACGCCTCGTGCGCGATCGAAGGCGATGGTTCGCTCAACTGCCACGGCTATGGTTCGGTGGTCAGCGTGACGGCCACCTTTGGCATGTGTGCCGCCTCAGAAATTTTGAACTTTTTGTCCGCCGGCTTTCAGAAGGCCCAAAAATAACGCTATAATTTGAGTCTTGCTACAGTGCACAAACATTGAAGCAAAGGGACCATAGCTCAGTTGGTAGAGCAGCGGACTTTTAATCCGTTTGTCGTGGGTTCGACCCCCGCTGGTCCCACCAGAAAAAGTAAAAAAGCACTTTGTATCTCGGTACAAAGTGCTTTTTTCATGGGCGTGCGCTGTGCACCCTGACTCCACCGAAAGAGCCTGCAGATGACCATCGAATCGAATCGCCAAGATGACTTGAACAAGATGGTGCTGTGCGAGCCTTGCTCGGGCATTCAGCGCCACTGGCGCCGTGCGCCCGGCCATGCCGAGTTGGTGCAAGGCGCCAACCGCAAGGAGCAGCGCGAGTCGGGACAGGTGACCATCACCCGCTATCGGTGTGACCGTTGTGGCACGGCCTGGGAATACGAGAACAACAAGGCCGACCAGCACGCAGGCTGGTCGGTGACTGGCGGCTAAAAGATCATGTGACCGCTGCTGAGCGGTCTTCAAGCTCAGACCTTGACCGCCTCAAACAGGCTCAGGCCGATACTTCCAGCAGCTGCGTCAATTCCAGCCAACGCTCCTCCAAGGTGGCGACTTCGTCGGCCAGGGCTTTGAGTCGTCGTCCGGCATCGGCCATTTCTGCGGGCGAAACGGGTGTTGTCAAAAGCTGCTCCAGTTGGTGTTTTTCGGCTTCGATGCTGGCCATGCGTTGCTCGTTTTGTTCCAACTCGCGCTTGAGGGGGCGGGTCTGCGCCGCCAGTTGCTGGCGTTTTTGGGCGTCAAGTTTGCGCTGTTCCGCGCTACTGACGTCTGAGGCTGCAGCGGCCGCCACGTGGGCCGATACTGGCGCTGCGGGTGCAGCATGGGTCGAAGCCGCAGAGTCTTGGGTTGGAACTGTCTGCGTGACCACCGCGTCACGTGCGGCGTTTTTGGCTGCTTCGCGCAAACGCTTGGACTCTTCCAGCAAATACTTTTGGTAGTCGTCCAGATCACCGTCAAAGGGCTCGACCTTGCCCCGGCCCACCATCCAGAACTCGTCGCACACGGCACGCAGCAAGGCGCGGTCGTGACTGACCAGCATGACGGTGCCTTCGAACTCGTTGAGCGCCATGGACAGCGCTTCGCGGGTGGCCAGGTCGAGGTGGTTGGTGGGCTCGTCCAGCAGCAAAAGGTTCGGGCGCTGCCACACGATCATGGCCAGCACCAGGCGGGCTTTTTCCCCGCCGCTCATGGAGCCTACGGCTTGTTTGACCATGTCGCCCGTGAAGTTGAAGGTGCCCAGGTAGTTGCGCAAATCCTGCTCGCGGCTGGGCTCGCCGCTGTTTGGCCCCAGCTCTTTGGCCAGGCGGATCATGTGTTCCAGCGGGTTGTCCTGCGGGTGCAGCACGTCGAGTTCCTGCTGCGCAAAGTAGCCGATGTTCAGGCCTTTGCCCTCGGTCAGCGTGCCAGCCAAAAGCGGCATGGTGCGGGCGATGGTTTTGACCAGGGTCGATTTGCCCTGGCCGTTGGCGCCCAGAATACCGATGCGTTGCCCGGCCAGCACCGATTTGCTCACGCCTTGCAAAATCGCTTTGGGTTCGCCGTCCACGGTGTAGCCAAAGCTGGCTTCGCTGATGGCCAGCATTGGGTTGGGCAGGTTGTTCGGTTCCTTGAAGCCGAAGGTGAACTCGGCATCGGCCAGCAGCGGGGCCACTTTTTCCATGCGCTCGAGCGCCTTGACCCGGCTTTGCGCCTGTTTGGCCTTGCTGGCCTGCGCCTTGAAGCGGTTGATGAACTTTTGCAGGTGGGCGATCTTGTCTTGCTGCTTGGCAAACGAGGCCTGTTGCAGCTCCATTTGCTGGGCGCGCAAAATTTCAAAGCCGCTGTAGTTGCTGCCGTAACGGGTCAGTTTGGCGTGGTCGATGTGCAGCGTGACGTTGGTCACCGCGTCCAAAAATTCGCGGTCGTGGCTGATCACGATCATGGTGCCCGCATAGCGCTGCAGCCAGGCTTCCAGCCAGACCAGGGCGTCCAAGTCCAAGTGGTTGGTGGGTTCGTCGAGCAACAAGATGTCGGACGGGCACATCAGCGCCCGGGCCAGCTGCAAGCGCATGCGCCAGCCGCCCGAGAAGCTGTTCACCGGGTTGTTGAGTTCATCCACCCGAAAGCCCAGGCCCAAAATCAGGGCTTCGGCGCGGGGCAGGGCGTCGTGGTCGCCCGCGTCGGCCAGGTCGGTGTAGACGTGGGCCATCTCCATACCGTCCCCACTGGCCTCGGCGGCCACCAGGCGCTGGCGCAACTCGGCCAGGCGGGTGTCGCCCTCCAGTACAAATTCGGCAGCAGGCTGATCGGTCTCGGGCATGTTCTGCGCCACTTGGGCCATGCGCCAGGCTTTGGGCATGTCGAAGTCGCCACCGTCTTCGTGCAAGCTACCGTTGAACAGCGCAAACAAGGTGGACTTGCCCGCGCCGTTGCGTCCGACCAGACCGACTTTCTCCCCCGGGTTGAGGGTGACCGAGGCTTGGTCGAGCAGCACCTTGGTGCCTCGGCGGAGGGTGACGTTTTTGAGGTTGATCATGGAAAGCGGTTGCCCGGAACCGATCCGGGAATGTGGGGCAGGGGCAGGGTCAGCGTCGGCGCTTACTTTGAAAATTCGAGAGCCGGCTATTTTCGCCGATGCGCCTGTGGGATGGATAGAGGTAGCGCGGGCATGGCGTCAAAGAGCGAGCAGGGCCTCTCGTGTGATGAGGAGCACCTGGTCGTCGCCCGCGCTGGTGTCGAGCCAGGCGACTTCGAGTTCGGGAAAGGCAGCGGTGAAGTGATCCACCTCGTTGCCAATCTCCAGCACCAACAGGGCGTGTTCGCTCATGCGCGAGGGGGCGTCTTTCAGAAGCTGGCGCACAAAGTCCATGCCGTCAGCGCCGCCTGCCAGTGCCAGTTCGGGCTCGGCGCGGTATTCGGCGGGCAGGGCGTCCATGCTGGCTTGGCACACATAAGGCGGGTTGCACAGGATCAAATCAAACGGGCCGGGCAAATTGCCCAGGCCATCGCTGTGCACCAGCGATACGCGCTCTTGCAGTTCGTGGCGTGCCATGTTGATGGCGGCCACTGCTAAAGCGTCATCTGAAATGTCAGCCCCTGTCACCTGCACCTCGGGCCAAGCCAGCGCCGCCAGCACGGCCAGGCTGCCGTTGCCGGTGCACAGGTCCAGCACTTGCCGGGTCTGGTCGCTCAGCCAGGCGTCAATGGTGCCGTCGGCCAGCACCTCGGCGATCAGGCTGCGCGGCACGATGGCACGCTCGTCGATGTAAAACGATACGCCTTGTAACCAGGCTTCGCGGGTCAGGTAGGCAGCGGGCTTGCGGGTGGTGATGCGTTCCTCGATCAGCGCAGCGCAAGCCGCTTGCTGCTCAATCGTTATGGCTTGCTGGCCCGCTTCGTCCAGATCGGTGTCGAGTGGCAGGCCCAAGCGCCACAGCACGAGCCAGACGGCTTCGTCAAAAGCGCTTTGGGTGCCGTGGCCAAAGGCGAGCTGGGCTTGGGTCAGGCGCTCGGTCGATTGCGCGATCAGTTCGTTCAGATGCATTGGGACTCCAGGACTGCCGCGCTTCGCTCGCAGTGACGGGTAAAGGCGCTTATGGAGCGGCACGTGGTGGGCCAAACGCTCATGCCGACAGGCCCAGGTTGAGTTGTTCCAGTGTGCGGCGGTAGATGTTTTTCAGGGGCGCGATGTCGGACAACGCCACATGTTCATTGACCTTGTGGATGGTCGCATTGGGCGGGCCGAACTCGATCACTTGCGGACAGATCTGCGCGATGAATCGGCCATCGCTCGTGCCGCCTGTGGTGGACAGCTCGGTCGTCAAGCCGGTTTCGTCGGTGATGGCTTGTTGTATGGCGGCCACCAAAGTACCGGGCGTGGTAAGGAAGGGGCGGCCGCCCAGAGTCCATTTCAGCTCGTAGGTCAGACCGTGCTGGTCCAAAACGGCTTGCAGCCGCTGCTGCAGGCTCTCAGGCGTGGATTCGGTGCAAAAGCGGAAGTTGAAATCCACCACGCAGTCGCCCGGGATCACATTGCTCGCGCCCGTGCCCGCATGGATGTTGCTCACCTGCCAGCTGGTGGGGGGGAAAAAGGCATTGCCTTCGTCCCAGCGGATGCTGACCAGCTCGGCCAGCGCGGGGGCCAGACGGTGGATCGGGTTGTCGGCCAAGTGTGGGTAGGCGATGTGGCCCTGCACACCTTTGACGGTCAGCTTGCCGCTCAGGGTGCCGCGTCGGCCGTTCTTGATCATGTCGCCCGTTTGCTGCACCGAGGTGGGTTCGCCCACGATGCAATACTGCGGCGCGTCACCACGGGCCTGGAGCTTTTCACAAACGATCACGGTGCCGTCAAGGGCCGGGCCTTCTTCGTCGCTGGTCAGCAAAAAGGCGATGCCCAAAGCCGGATTGGGGTTGGCCACCAAAAACTCCTGCACCGCCACGACCATCGCCGCCAGCGAGGTTTTCATGTCGCTGGCGCCGCGCCCGAACAGCTTGCCATCCTTGTGGGTGGGGGTGAAGGGGTCGCTGTCCCATTGCGTGAGCGGCCCGGTGGGCACCACGTCGGTGTGTCCGGCAAAAGCCAGGGTCTGGCCCGAAGTGCCTGCGCGTTTGGCCCAGAGGTTGCGCACGCGGAAAGTCTCGGGGCCGGAGTCCATGAATTCGCAAACGAAGCCCAGGGGCTTCAAAGCGTCGGCGATCAGGTCGAGGCAACCCGCATCTTCTGGCGTGACGGATGGACGGGCGATCAGCTGCTCGGCCAGGCGCAAGGTGTCGTGGCAAACGGAGGGGCGGGTGGTGGTGTTCATGCTTCAGGCCTTGTGGGGGTGCGAACGCACAAAGCGGGCGATGCGCTCGGCCGCTTCCAGGCACTCGGCGGTTTCGGCCACCAGCGCCATGCGGATGCGGCCCTGGCCGGGGTTGCTGCCATTGAAGTCACGCGCCAAATAGCTGCCGGGCAGTACGGTCACGTGTTCTGCTTGGTAGAGAGCTTGGGCAAACCCGGCGTCGTCGCCTTGCCAGCCCGCAGGCACGCCCGCCCAGAGGTAAAAGCTGGCGTCGGGCAGTTTCACATCCAGCACTTCGGCCAGCACGGGCGTGACCTGGGCAAACTTGGTGCGGTACTGGTTGCGGTTGTCCACCACATGGACTTCGTCGCCCCAGGCGGCCACACTGGCCGCTTGCACCACAGGGCTCATGGCGCTGCCATGGTAGGTGCGGTAGAGTAAAAACTGCTTGATGATGGCCGCATCTCCGGCCACAAAGCCGCTGCGCAGGCCGGGCACATTGCTGCGTTTACTGAGACTCGTGAAGGCGATCAGGCGTTTGAAGTCGGTGCGGCCGAGCTGATGCGCAGCTTCCAGTCCGCCCAAGGGCGCTTCTTCTCGGAAATAAATCTCGCTGTAGCACTCGTCGGACGCGATCACGAAACCGTGTTGGTCCGACAGGGCAAACAGCTTTTCCCACTCAGACAGGGGCATCACCGCCCCGGTGGGGTTGCCCGGCGAGCAAACGAACAAAAGCTGCGTGCGGGCCCAAACGTCGGCGGGCACGCTGTCCCAATCGTTGGCAAAGTTGCGCGCCGGGTCGCTGGGCACGTAATACGGCTCAGCCCCCGACAGCAAGGCCGCGCCTTCGTAGATTTGATAAAACGGGTTGGGGCTGACCACTGTGGCGCCAGGCCGGGTCGGGTCGATCACGGTTTGCGTCAGGGCAAACAGGGCTTCGCGCGAACCGTTCACGGGCAGGATCTGCGTGGCCGGGTCCAGGGTCAGGCGGTAACGGCTTTGCAGCCAGCCTGCGCAGGCTTTGCGCAGGCTGGGCTCGCCCGCTGTGGCCGGGTAGGCCGATAGGCCAGTGGCGACAGAGGCCTTGAGCGCTTCCTGAATGAAAGCGGGCGTGGCGTGTTTGGGCTCGCCGATGCCTAAGCTGATGTGGCGCAGAGCCGGGCTGGGGGTGACGCTGGCGAACAGCTTCTTGAGCCGTTCAAAAGGATAGGGTTGAAGTTTGGCGAGGAGGGGATTCATCCCATGATTATCCGGGATGGAGGGTACCTGTTGGTCCTTGGGCTTGTCAGCGCGTTTTTCACCATGCCTGTCGGGTAACATTGCCGTTTTGCACTGTGTTGGCCGTTTGGGCTGGCCCTTTTACCCGATCTGATACCGCCGTGCGCCTCAATTCCATCAAGCTTTCAGGCTTCAAATCGTTTGCCGAACCGACCAACTTCCTGCTGCCCGGGCAACTGGTGGGCGTGGTCGGGCCCAACGGTTGCGGTAAATCCAACATCATGGATGCGGTACGTTGGGTATTGGGCGAGTCCAAAGCGTCGGAGTTGCGTGGCGAATCCATGCAGGACGTCATCTTCAATGGCACCACCACCCGCAAACCGGCCAGCCGCGCCAGCGTGGAGCTGGTGTTCAGCAACGAAGACCACCGTGCGGGCGGTCAATGGGGCCAATTTGCCGAAATCGCCGTCAAGCGTGTGCTCACCCGCGACGGCAACAGCAGCTACTACATCAACAACCAACCCGTGCGCCGCCGCGACGTGCAGGACGTGTTTTTGGGCACGGGTCTCGGGCCCCGCGCCTACGCCATCATCGGCCAAGGGACGATTAGCCGCATCATCGAGTCGCGCCCCGAAGAGCTGCGTTTGTTCCTCGAAGAGGCTGCAGGTGTCTCCAAATACAAGGAACGCCGCCGCGAGACCGAAAACCGTTTGTCCGATACCCGTGAGAACCTGACCCGGGTCGACGACATCCTGCGCGAGCTGAATGCGAATTTGGAAAAGCTGGAAAAGCAGGCCGAAGTCGCCACTCGCTACAACCAGCTGCAGGCCGATAGCACGCTCAAGCAGCACCAGCTGTGGTTTTTGAAGCGCCGTGATGCCGAGGCCGACCAAGGCCGCATGAAGTCGGACGTGGACCAGGCCGTGAACGCGCTCGAATCGCGCATGGCCGATCTGCGTCACGTCGAGGCCGATCTGGAAACCATTCGCCAGGCGCATTACGCCGCAGGTGACCAGGTCAACCAGGCGCAAGGCAAGCTGTACGAAGCCAGCGCCGAAGTGGGGCGGCTGGAGGCCGAAATCCGCTTTGTGGTGGAAGGCCGCCAACGTGCCGAGCAGCGCCTGCAGCAGCTGGTGGAACAAACCGCCCAATGGGGCACCCGCAGCCAGGACGCCCAGGCCGAGCTGGAAACCCTGGCTGAGCAAGCGGCCATGGCCGAAGACCAGAGCATGACCTTGGCCGCCCAGGTCGAAGACCAGGCCATGGCGCTGCCCGATCTGGAAGAAGCCCTGCGCAAAGCCCAAAACGACGCCACCGCCCAACGCGCCACCGTGGTGCAGGTGCAGCAGCAAATTGGCGTGCTGGCGGCCGAGCAGCGCAACGTGGAAGAACAATCGCGCCAGCTGGAGCAGCGCCGCGAACGCTTGCTGACCGACCGCAACGCCTTGGCTGCGCCCGACGAGACCCGGCTGAGTCACTTGCAAGAACAACTGACCGAAGCCGAGGCTCTGTCGGCCGAGGCCGAAGCCCGACTGCAGGATCTGCAAGAGCAGGTGCCCGCACTCGACGAAGACCGCCGCACGCGCCAAAGCGCCGTGAACCAGGAATCGGCCAAGCTGGCCGATCTGAGCGCCCGCATCGAGGCGCTCAAGGCCCTGCAAGAGAAAGTGCGCACCGACGGCAAGCTCAAACCCTGGCTAGCCAAGCACGGCATGGAGGGACTCGAAGGACTCTGGAGCCGAATCCACATCGAGCCGGGTTGGGAAAACGCCCTCGAATCCGCGCTGCGCGAGCGCCTGTCGGCCCTGGAAGTCTCGCGCCTGGACATGGTGCGCTCGTTCGCCAACGATGCGCCGCCCGCCAAACTCAGCTTTTTCAGCCCGCCTTTGGCCGCCAAAGCCGCGCCGCGCAGCGGCATGCCCTTGGGCTGCAAGTCTCTGGCCGAGTTGCTGCGCGTTCACGATGCCGGCTTGTCGGCCCTGTTGACCGACTGGCTGCAAGGCTGTTACACCGCCCCCAACATCGAAGACGCGCTGGCCTGGCGCAGCCAGCTGCAAGCGGGCGAAACCCTCTTTGTGCAGGCCGGCCATGCGGTGGATCTCAACAGCGTGGTGTTTTACGCCCAAGACTCCGAGCAAGCCGGTTTGCTGGGCCGTGCCCAGGAGATCGAGAACCTGGAAAAGCAGCTGCGTGCCCAAACCCTGATTTCGGAAGAAAGCCGCAGCGCTTTGGTGCGGGCCGAAGCGGCCTATGCCGACGCCTCGCAGCGCTTGATCACCGTGCGCCGCGAAGCCAGCGAAAGCCAGTCGCGCACGCACGAGTTGCAGGTTGAGACCTTGCGCCTGTCTCAGCTGGTGGCGCAAACCCGTGCCCGCAGCGAGCAGATCAACAACGACCTGGCTGAAGTCGAGGCCTTGCTGGACGAGCTGCAAGAGCGCCGCGTCACCGCCGAGGCCCGTTTTGAAGAGCTCGACATGCAGCTGGCCGACACCCAAGAGCGCCACGCCCAGCTGGACGAACGGGTGATCGAAGCCGAGCGCAAGCTGGCCGAATGCCGCGAACAACAGCGCAGCCTGGAGCGCCGGGCGCAAGAAGCCCAGTTCTCACAACGCAGCCTGGACGCCCGCCGCGCCGAGCTGCAGCGCACCATCGAGACCGCACAGCAGCAGATGAGTAGCATCGACGCCGAAATGCAGCGCGCCCGCGACGAACTCAGCCGCCTGACCGATGCCGCCGCCCAAGCCGGTCTGCAAAATGTGCTGGCCGTCAAGCTCGAGCGCGAGCAAGCCCTGGGCGCTTGCCGCAGCGCCTACGACGACCTGACGGCTAAACTGCGTGCCAGCGACGAACGCCGCGTGAGCTTCGAGCGTGAACTCGACCCCTTGCGCCAGCGCATCACCGATTTACAGCTCAAGGAACAAGCCGCCCGCCTGGGTCTGGAGCAATACACCCAGCTGCTGGCCGATGCCCAAGCCGATCTGGAGGCCGTTGCCGCTTCGATTGAGGCGGGCCAGGTGCGCGTGACGGGCCTGCAAGGCGAGATCGACCGCATCCACCGCGAGATCACGGCCTTGGGCCCGGTCAACCTGGCCGCGCTGGAAGAGCTGACCACCTCGCGCGAGCGCAAGGTGTTCCTGGACTCCCAGTGCGCCGACCTGACCGATGCCATGAACACGCTGGAAGACGCGATCCGCAAGATCGACGCCGAGACCCGCGAATTGCTGGGCGGCACCTTCAAGATCGTCAACGAGCATTTCAGCCGTATGTTCCCGGAGCTGTTTGGCGGCGGCAATGCGCGTTTGGTGATGACCGGCGACGAAATTCTGGACGCGGGCGTGCAGGTGCTGGCGCAGCCGCCCGGCAAGAAAAACCAGACTATCCATTTGCTGTCGGGTGGCGAGAAGGCCCTCACGGCGATCGCGCTGGTGTTTGCGATTTTTCAGCTCAACCCTGCACCGTTTTGCTTGCTCGACGAGGTGGACGCGCCGCTGGACGACGCCAACACCGAGCGCTACGCCAAGCTGGTGGCGGGCATGGGTAAAGAGACCCAGTTCCTGTTCATCAGCCACAACAAGATCGCCATGGAAATGGCCGAGCAGTTGATTGGAGTGACCATGCAGGAGCAAGGCGTGTCACGCATCGTGGCTGTGGACATGGAGTCCGCAGTGTCAATGGCCGACGTGGCCTGAGGAAGTTATGTTGGAATCGATGAGTTCATTGCAGTTGAGTCTAGCCGCCATCGGGGCCCTCACTGTGGGCGCCGTGGTGGTCTACAACTATTGGACCTCACGCAAAAATGCACCGCGCCAGGCTGAGCCCCAGACAGAGCCCGAGTTGGTCACGCCAGATGCCTTGCCTGAGTCTTCCGAGCTCCGCGAGCCCGTCCTCACCGACGACTTTGCCAGTCTGCCCCAGCCCGAGCGCAAGCCTCAGCTGGACGCCTTGATCGATGTGATCGCCACCATCGATGTGGACCACCCTGTCTCCGGGGACGCCGCTTTGGCGGCTTTGCCCGTGACCCGCCGTGTCGGCACCAAGCCTTTTCATGTCGAGGGTTGCAGCGAACTCAGTGGCGAGTGGGAGGTTTTGACGGCTGGCCGTCGCTACACGGCCTTTCAGGCGGGTGTTCAGCTGGCCAACCGAGTAGGGGCACTCAACAACATCGAGTTTTCAGAGTTTGTGGTCAAAACCCAGGCTTTTGCCGATGCTGTGGGCGGCAGCGCCAGTTTCAGTGACATGCTCGAAGAAGTGGCGCGTGCGCGTGAACTTGACCAATTTGCCAGCGCACACGATGCCCAGCTGAGTTTCACGGTCTGTGCTCGCGCTTCGGCCTGGAGTCCCGGCTACATCCAGCAGCATGCGGCGCGACTGGGTTTTGTGGCCGGGGTGATTCCGGGTCGCATGGTGCTGCCTGCCGCTGTGGCGGGCTTACCGCCTGTTTTGTCGCTGACGTTTGACACCCAAGCTGCCATGGCCGAAGACCCGGCTTTGTCTGCGATTCGCGAGTTTTCACTCAGCCTGGATGTACCGCAAATTGCCCGTGAAGACCATCCCTTCGAGCGCTTGCGCGAGGCGGCCCGTTTGCTCGCAGAGCACATGGACGGCGTGGTGACCGATGGCAATGGTCAGATTTTGGGCGATGACGTGCTCGATCAAATTGCAACAGATTTGCAGCAGCTCTACGACGCGCTGGCGGAGCGCGAGTTGTCGGCGGGCACGCCTCAGGCGCGTCGTTTGTTTTCCTGATCCGTTCGCGGCACACCATGTCCCAACCGGACTTGTTTGGCGACCTGCCTTCAGCCGAGGCCGCCTCGCGCCCCAGCAGTGCCCCAGAGCCATCGCCCGCCGACAAGGCTGAAAAACTGCGGGCGCTTTTGCACCACCACGCGCACGCCTATTACACGCTCGACGCGCCCGAAATACCCGACGCCGAATACGACCGGCTGTTTCGCGAACTGCAGGCGCTGGAGTCGGCCCACCCCGAACTGCTGACGCCCGATTCGCCCACCCAGCGGGTCGGCGGCGCGGTGCTGGACGCTTTTGCCCAGGTCACGCACCGCGTGCCCATGCTCAGCATCCGCACCGAAACCGATACCGAAGCCAGCGGGGCTGAGGCTTTTGACACCCGCATCCGCAAAGAGCTGGGCTTGAGCGATGCCGACCCGGCTGTGAGCTATGTGGGCGAGTTGAAATTTGACGGCTTGGCCATGAGCCTGCGTTATGAAAACGGTGTGCTGGTGCAAGCCGCTACCCGGGGCGATGGCGAAACCGGCGAAGAGGTCACCGCCAACATCCGCACCATCGGCCAGATTCCGCTGCGCTTGCCGCCCGGTGCGCCTGCCGTTCTGGAAGTGCGCGGCGAGGTCTACATGCGCCGCGACGACTTTGAGGCTCTGAATGAGCGCCAACGCCAACGCATCGCCGCAGGCACCAAGGGCGAAAAAACCTTCGTCAACCCGCGCAATGCCGCTGCTGGTGCCGTGCGCCAGCTCGACTCGGGCATCGCCGCCGAGCGGCCCTTGAGCTTTTTTGCCTATGGCCTGGGCGACATCACGCCCGCAGCCGAAGGCGGCCCGGTTTGGGCCACGCACTACGACATGCTGATGCAGCTCAAGGCCTGGGGCTTTCCGGTGGCCGAGCAAACCGCTTGCGTGCAGGGCGCGGCAGGCCTCGTGGCCTTTCACCAGCGCATCGCGGCCGAGCGCGACGCCTTGCCCTACGACATCGACGGCGTGGTCTACAAGGTCAACGACCTCGCCCTGCAGGCCCGGCTGGGCTTTGTGACCCGCGAGCCGCGCTGGGCCGTGGCCCACAAATACCCCGCGCAAGAAGAAATGACTACCGTGCTGGCCATCGACGTGCAGGTAGGGCGCACCGGCAAACTCACGCCCGTGGCCAAACTGGCCCCGGTGTTTGTGGGTGGCGTCACCGTCACCAATGCCACGCTGCACAACGAACTCGAAGCCCGCCGCAAGGATGTGCGGGTGGGTGACACCGTGATCGTGCGCCGTGCGGGCGACGTGATCCCCGAGGTGGTGTCGGTGGTGCTGGACCGCCGCCCGGCCGATGCGCCCCAGTTCACCATGATGACGCACTGCCCCGTGTGTGGGAGCTTGGCCGAGCGGGAAGAGGGCGAAGCCGACCACCGCTGCACGGGCGGGCTGTTTTGCAGCGCCCAGCGCAAGCAAGCCATCTGGCACTTTGCCCACCGCCGCGCCATGGACGTGGACGGCCTGGGCGACAAACTGGTGGACCAGCTGGTCGATGCCGGGCATGTCAAAACCCTGGCTGACCTGTACCACCTGAAGCTGGACACGCTCGCCAACATGGACCGCATGGCCGAAAAATCGGCGGTCAATCTGCTCGAGGCCCTGGAAAAATCCAAAAACACCACCCTGGGCCGCTTTTTGTTCAGCCTGGGCATCCGCCATGTGGGCGAGGCCACGGCCAAGGAACTGGCCCGGCACTTCGGCCAGCTCGACGCCATCATGGCCGCCAGCGAAGACGCGCTGCTGCAAGTGGCCGATGTCGGCCCGGTGGTGGCCCACAGCATCCACACCTTCTTTGCCCAGCCGCACAACCGCGAAGTGGTGCAGGCCCTGCGCGATGCGGGCATCACCTGGCCAGAGGGCGACGCCCTGGCCCCGACCGAAATGCCGCTCGCGGGCGTCACCGTGGTGCTCACCGGCACCTTGCAAAGCATGGGCCGCGACGAAGCCAAAGAAAAACTCGAAGCCCTGGGCGCCAAAGTGGCCGGCTCGGTCAGCAAGAAAACCCACTACGTGGTGGCCGGTGCCGAGGCGGGCAGCAAGCTCGACAAGGCGCAGGCCCTGGGCGTGCCGGTGCTCGACGATGACGGGCTGGCGCTGCTGCTTGCCGGAGAAAAACCATGACCGTGCGTGACATCCTCAAAATGGGCGACGCCCGCCTCTTGCGCATGGCAGAACCTGTGCAGGCGTTTGACACCCCCGAGTTGCATGCCTTGATTGCCGACATGCGCGAAACCATGGCGGCTGTCCACGGCGCTGGTTTGGCTGCGCCCCAGATTGGGGTGAACCTGCAATTGGTGATTTTTGGCAGCGATGCAGTCAATCCTCGTTACCCCGACCGGCCTGTGGTGCCCAAAACCGTGCTCATCAATCCCGTCATCACGCCCTTGGGGGCAGATGAAGAGGAGGATTGGGAGGGCTGTTTGTCGGTGCCTGGTTTGCGCGGCGTGGTGCCACGCTGGTCACGCATCCGTTACACCGGGTTCGATGAAAAAGGCCAGCCGATCGACCGCACGGTGGACGGTTTTCATGCCCGCGTGGTCCAACACGAATGCGACCACCTGGTCGGCAAGCTTTACCCGATGCGGGTGCGCGACTTCACCCGCTTTGGTTTCACCGAGGTACTGTTTCCGGGCATCAGCGCGGCGGAAGGCGACTGAGTCGCCGCGTGTCACTGGCCTGGGGATCGCGAGCCGGGGCCCGCGACCGGTGCAGGGGTGTCAAAGCCCCTTGAGTTTTTCCAGCGCGGCCAGCAGCGTTTCATCCTTTTTGGCAAAGCAGAACCGAATGACTTTCTGGTCAAAGCCTTGGCCATAAAAGGCTGAGAGCGGGATGGCGGCCACGCCAATGTCGGTGGTCAGCCATTTGCAGAAGTCGGCTTCACTCAGATTTTTCTCGGGTACTTTCAGTCCGGAAATGTCCACGCACTGAAAGTAAGTGCCTTCGCCGGGCAAGAGCTTGAACTGGGTTTGTGCCAGCCCTTGGCGGAACAGGTCGCGCTTGCGTTGGTAAAACGCGGGCAGTTCCAGATAGGGTGCAGGGTCGGCCATGAAACGGGCGAGGGCATGCTGCATCGGCGTGTTCACGGTGAACACGTTGAACTGGTGCACCTTGCGAAATTCTGCGGTGTAGGCCGCAGGCGCCGCCACGGTGCCGATTTTCCAGCCGGTGACATGGAAGGTTTTGCCAAAGCTGGACACGATGAACGCGCGTGCGGCCAGGCCATCGAAATGTGCTGCGCTCCAGTGCTGGTTGGGCGCGTAGACCATGTGCTCGTACACCTCGTCGCTGATGAGCACGATGTCGGTGGGGGCCAGGATCTCTTGCAGCGTCAGCATGTCTTGCTTCGACCAGACCATACCGCTGGGGTTGTGCGGTGAGTTGATCAGGATGGCGCGTGTCTTGGGGCTGATGGCGGCGCGGATTTTGTCAAAGTCGGGGCGGAAGGTGCCGGGGGTGAGGGGCACACGCACCACCACGCCGCCCGCCAGTTCGATGTTGGGCACATAGCTGTCGTAGCAAGGCTCCAGCACGATGACCTCGTCACCGGGGTGAACGATGGCCAGAACGATGGTGAGGATGGCCTGGGTGGCACCGGCGGTGACGGTGATCTCACTGACCGGGTCGTAATGGCGGCCGTAGAGAGCCTCGATCTTGCGCGACACCACTTCACGCAGGGGAGCCACACCGGTCATTGGGGGGTATTGGTTCAGACCCTCGCGCATGGCGTCGTTCACCAAGTCAAGCAGGCGCGGGTCGCAGGGGAAGTCCGGAAAGCCCTGGCCCAGGTTGACCGCATTTTTTTCAGTGGCCAAGGCCGACATGACGGTGAAAATGGTGGTGCCCATGTGGGGCGCTTTGGAGACGAGGTTGGGGATGCGTGCGTTCATGGCGTTCAAAGTTCAGGGCTCAAAGTTCGTAATCGTTGACATGGCCGTTCATGGCCTTGGTAATCAGAGGGGCTGTCAGGCGATCGCTCAGCAATTCGGCAAAGTGGTACACAAAGTGGCGCAGGTAAGCGCCCCGCTTGAAAGCGACTCGGGCCACATTGATACCCAGCAACTGACCGAGCGGGCGAACCGCCAGGTCTTTGACCGGGTCGTCCTTGACGGCCATTTCGGCCACGATGCCAATGCCCAAACCCAGACGCACATAGGTCTTGATGACGTCCGAGTCAATGGCCTCGAGCGCGATGCGGGGGTGGAGTTTTCGGGCAGCAAACGCCTGATCAATCCGTCCACGTCCTGTGAAGGAGGGGTGGTAGGTGATGATGGGCTCGTTGGCAATGTCCTCCAGGGACAAATTCGCTTTGCTGGCCAAGGGGTGGTCCAGCGGCAGCACCAGAACGTGCTGCCATTCATAGCAGGGCAGGGTCACCAGCTCTTCGTAGGCTGACAGGGATTCGGTGGCGATGCCGATTTCGGCCACATCCTGCAGCAGCATCTGGGCTACCTGGTCGGGTGCGCCTTGGTGCAGGCTGATGTTGACCTTGGGGTATTTTTCGCGCAACTTGGCCACGGGCAGCGGCAGCACATAACGCGCTTGGGTGTGGGTGGTCGCGATGGAGAGCGTGCCACTGTCCTGGGCGCTGTATTGGTCACCGATTTTGCGCAGGTTGCCGACTTCGCGCAGGATCACTTCGATGCTTTCCAGTACATGCTGGCCAGGTTCGGTGATCCGTTTGAGCCGCTTGCCATGGCGGGCAAAGATTTCGATGCCCAGCTCTTCTTCCAGTTCGATGATGGCTTTGGACACACCCGGCTGGGAGGTGTGCAGGGCTTTGGCCGTTTCCGTCAGGTTGAGGTTGCGGCGCGCCGCTTCTTGGACAAAGCGAAATTGGTGCAGGTTCATACGGTAATTGTCATATTGACTTGCATCATTATGCTTTAAGGGTCTATGGCGTGCTGGCTGGGTCGGCGGCAATGTCGGCCATGAGTCGGGTCATGGCCGGGTGCTCGCCGATGGCAGGGAGCAATTCAAACCGCACTTGCGGGTAGGCCTCGCTCAGCTCGGCCACCAATTGCGGCAAGTCCTCCCGCGCATGGCGGCCCACACCCAGGAACATCGGCACGATGCGCAAATGGTTTTTGCCCTGCATCATCAAGGCCTCGACGGTGGTGGCCAAATCGGGTGCGGTCAGCTCCAAAAAAGCGCAGGACACCGTGATGCCCGGCCAGCGCTGGGTCATGTCTTTCGCCACGGCATCGATGGGCAAACGCCACAGCGGGTCGCGCGAGCCATGGGCAAACAAAATCACACCCGTTTGGGGGTTCAAGTCAGTTGTCATCGTCTCAGTACCATCCACCAAAAGCCAAGCAGGGAAATCGCGCTGTAAATCAAGGCTGGTGCCGCAGCCGTCAGCCAGGGTTGCCAGTTTTGCAAGTTGCCCGCAAAGCTGAAGAGGTTGTTGAGCAATGAAAAACTGATGCCCGCCAGCACGCCACCAAACACATGCCCGGCAATCTGGCCCGAGCGAAAATGCAGATAGGCGAAGGGCAGCGCCATGACCAGCATGACAAGGCAGCTCAAGGGGTAGAACACCTTGCGCCAGAACTCGATTTCGTAGCGCTGCGCATTCTGGTTGTTGCTGGACAAGTGGCGTATGTAATTGAACAGCTCCCACGTCCTCATGCGGTCGGGGCTGAGCACGGCAGCAGCCACCATGTCGGCGCTGATGCCGGTCGGCCAAGCCAGGCTGGCATGCTGGACAGAGCGGTATTGCAAGGCTTGGCCTGCACTCGGGGGCTGGATGGACTTTTCTTCAGCCTGTTGCAATTGCCAAAGGCCGTCCCCAATCTCAGCCTGTGGTGCGCTGGTGATGGCCAGCAGCTGCCCCGCTTCGTTGAATTCGTGAATCCGCACGTTTTGCATGCGGCGGATGCCGTCGAAACTGCGCACGTTCACCGCAAAGTGTCGCTGGGCCTGTCGCTCCTTCAGCCAGGCACCGGTCTGACCTACTGTCAGGTTGCCCTGAAACCGGGCCTTGATCAGCACACCCTGACGATCGGCCCAAGGCGCGGCGTAATCGCCGATGAGCAAAGTCATGGCCACAAAGACCAAACCCAGCTGCAGCAAGGTGTTCAGGGCTTTCAGGGGCCCCAGGCCACCGGTGCGCAATATGGTGAACTCCGAGCTTTGCGCCAACCGGGCCATCACAAAAATACAGCCGATCAGCACCGAGATGGGCAGCAGTTCATAAATATGAGACGGGGTTTTCAGGGCCACATACAGCAAGGCATGGTGCAGTTGGTAGCCTTGGCTGGCCAGACGCCCCAGGTTCTGTAGCTCGTCGACCAAGTCAAAAAACAGGAACAGCGCCAAAAAGCCAAGCAGCACAAAGGTGACGGCCCGGATGATTTCGCCGTGCAGCAAGCTGCGAACGGTTTTCATGCCGCACCTTTGGATTGGGGTGCCCGTGCAGGCCACAAGTTGCGCCAGGACCAGTTCCAGTGCCGAATCGAGAGCCACAGCATGGCCATCAAAAAGACGCCGCCATGCAGCACCACCATGAAGGGCAAGAAGTCAAAGCGTCCCGTGCCGATCCAGCTTTGGCCCACATTCAGCATATTGTAGTAAGCGATGAAGACGAACAGGGCCAGCCCCAGGTGATAACTGCGTCCAGCTCTGGGATTGACGGCAGAAACAGCCAGGGCGATCAGCAGCAAATTGATGCCTGCCAGGCCCAGACCCAGACGCCACGACAGTTCGGCCCAATTTTCGCGATGGGGTTTTTGCAACAAGTCCCATGTGGCGGTGTAGCGGCTGTTCATGTCCGAAGAGGGCAAATTGACCTCGTCGTCGATCAGCAGTTCGTAATGTTCGAATTGGGTCAATCTTGTCTCGCCCGTCTCCCGGTCCGTCAGCCACTGTTGGCCTTTGTCAAGAATCAAGAAGCGGTCATTGCCCGCCAGCTCGATGCGCCCTTGTTGTGCCGTGGTCACGCTTTCTTTGGCCCCATCCACGCTGGAGATGAAGACATGGCGGCCGAAACGGTTGTCAGGGGTGTCCTTGTCAATGAAGAACACGCGCTGTCCGCCGGACGACTCCTGGAATTGACCGGGTGCAACCCGCTCGATGTCGTTGCGCTTTTCGAAGCGTTGCTTGAGGTCCTGGATTTGTTGGTTGCTCCAGGGCCAGGCGAACAAGGCCAACAAAGTCACTACAAGCAACACAGGCCATGCAAAGCGGAACAGCGGACGCACAAACTGCAAGAGCCCCTGACCACTTGAAAACCAGATCACCATTTCGCTGTCGCTGTACATGCGCGAGAGGGTGGCCACCACCGCGATGAACAGGCTCAGGGTGATGATGGTGGTGAGCTGGCTCAGCACACTGAAACCCATGACCAGCAAGACCTCGGACGGGTTGACGCTGCCCCGACTGGCTTGGCCCAGGGTTCGGATCAGGATGATGGTGATCACGATGGTGACCAAAACCACCAACGTGGCCCCGAAATTACGGGCGAGGTCTTTGCGTAGGGAAGAATGGAATAACATCGGTGCGAAGGAAAAACTGAATTATGAACTTCGAAATCCAAAAGCGTGCCCTGGCCAGTGTGATTGGTGACGATCTGGATGCCCTGATTGTCTTGTGGCCTTCGCAGGATGGCGCAGGGGTGACCGACAAAGATGCCATTTCATCTCTTGTGCGAGCGGCTGCTGCACATGGCGATTTCGAGTACAAGCCGGGTGCTGTGTTGTCTTTGTATGCGCACCCCGGCATTGAAGCTCGCCATGTGGTGGTTGCGTGTGCTGGCGAAGGCAGTGCCGCCCACGTTCGCAGCGCCGTGAACGCGGCCTGGGCCGCACTCAAGTCCGGCAAAATCAAGCGCGTTGGGCTGCACGCCGCAGCCGAGCTCTCAGGCAAAACCCTGCAGGTGGCCGCTTCCACGCTGGCCGATGCCAGCTACAGCTATACCAGCACCCTGAGCAAACCCAAACCCAGAACGCTCAAGCAGGTGGTGTTCAGTGCCGAGACGGTCAACGCCGAGTTGCGCGGTGCCATGGCCCACGCGCAGGCCTTGGTGGCCGGCATCGAGGTGGCCAAAGAGTGGGCCAATCGGCCGGCCAACCATGCCACGCCAAGCTTGCTTGCCGATGCGGCCAAGGCGATTGCCAAAGGTGCGGCCTTCAAATGCGAGGTGATGGGCCCCAAAGAGGTGACTAAACTTGGCATGGGGGCCTTTTTGGCGGTGGCGCGCGGGGCTTCAGAGCCCTTGCGTTTCATTGTGATGCGCTACAACGGTGCGCCAGCGGCCCAGGCTCCGGTGGTGCTGGTGGGCAAAGGCATCACGTTTGACACCGGGGGCATCTCCATCAAGCCCGCTGCCGAAATGGACGAGATGAAGTACGACATGTGCGGTGCGGCCAGTGTCCTGGGCGTTTTCAAGGCTTTGGGTGAGCTCAAGCCTGCCATCAACGTGGTCGGCTTGATTCCGGCCACTGAGAACATGCCCGATGGCCAGGCGGTTAAACCGGGCGATGTGGTCACCAGCATGAGCGGGCAGACCATTGAAATTCTGAACACCGATGCCGAAGGGCGGCTGGTGCTGTGCGATGCCTTGACCTATGCCGAGCGCTTCAAGCCCCGGGCGGTCATCGACATTGCCACCCTGACGGGTGCCTGCGTTATTGCATTAGGCGGGGTCCGGTCCGGGCTGTTCTCCAGCGACGATGCTTTGGCGCAAGCCTTGCAGTTGGCAGGCGAGGCCTCCGGTGATGCCTGCTGGCGCATGCCGCTGGACGAAGACTATGCTGAAGGCCTGAAGTCACGCTACGCCGATGTGGCCAACGTGGCTGGCCGTCAGGCGGGTTCGGTCACCGCGGCCAAGTTTTTACAGCGCTTCGCGTCGCGTTACCCTTGGGCGCACTTGGACATCGCCGGTACAGCCTGGCGCAGCGGTGCTGCCAAGGGTGCGACCGGCAGGCCTGTGGGTTTGCTGTTGGCCTATTTGTTGGCGCAGGCGGGTCCAGCCGCAGCCAAGGCCGCGTCCAGCCGCCGTCGCTGACGGGTGGGCAATGACCCAAATCGAGTTCCACTTCAACACCACGGAGCGGCTGCAATACGCTTGTCGGCTGCTGCGCAAGGCCCATGGTCGTTCTTTGCGGGTGGGTGTGGTTGGTTCCGAGGCCAGCTTGCGCCAGCTCGACGCCGCCTTGTGGGCCTTTTCGGAGGTTGACTTTCTGCCGCACAGCACCGTGGCCGATGCCCAGGAAATTCAGACTGCATCCCCGATCCGCTTGCACCCAGACCCTTTGCAGCTGTGCGGCCTGGATGTGTTGGTGAATCTCGGTGACGATGTACCCGCCGGCTTTGAGTCGTTCAATCGCCTGATCGAGATTGTGGCGACCGATGACCATGGCCGCATGACGGCCAGGCAACGCTGGCGGCATTACGCCGCGCAAGGCTACGCCTTGGTGCAGCACGATTTGTCCAAGGTGACTGCTTCATGAGTCTTTCGTCCTCTGCTTTCGGACCGGTGCCACCCGACTCTGTCGTGCCGGTTTTGACTGCCGTGGTGCCCGAATCCGACATCACTGTGGCCTTGCGTGCCGCTCTAGACGCCCGTGCCCAAGAAAAAGCGGCTTTCATGTCTTTGTCGGACGAGTTGCTCCACGCTTTGCGCCCTGAAATGGAGCGTTTGATGGCCGATCTGGTGCGCAGCAGCTTGCAACAGACTTGGCGCATGCGCCACCGCAACGGCGACGGCGTCTTCTTGACAGATATACCCTGACGTTTTGCGAGAATTTTGGTTTTCCCTAAGCCCCAAAGGAGCGGTTTTGCAGTATCTTTGCGGCTTGCTTGATTGAAGCAATTTATTCTTCGGAGTTTCCATGAAATTTTCTGGTACGCGTACTTTGACCGTTGTGTCTGTGGCAGTTGCCGCAGTGGTTTTGGCAGCTTGCGGCAAAAAAGAAGCCGCTTCTGACGTGCAAGTGATCAAAATTGGTCACGTGGGTCCCGTCAGCGGTGCCATCGCCCACTTGGGTAAAGACAACGAAAATGGTGGCCGGATGGCCATTGAAGAGCTGAATGCGGCTGGCCTGAAAATCGGCGACAAGCCTGTCAAGTTCGAGTTGCTGGCCGAAGACGACGCCGCTGATCCAAAGCAAGGTACTGCCGCTGCCCAAAAGCTGGTGGACGCCAAAGTCAATGGCGTGATCGGTCACCTGAACTCCGGCACCACCATTCCAGCCTCGCAGATCTATAACAGCGCTGGCATTCCCCAGATTTCACCCTCGGCCACCAACCCCAAGTACACCCGTCAAGGTTACGCTGGCGCGTTCCGCGTGGTGGCTGACGACGTGCACCTGGGCGGCACCCTCGGCAAATATGCTGTGGAAACCCTCAAAGGCAAAAACATCGCCGTCATCGATGACCGTACCGCTTACGGTCAGGGCGTGGCCGAGGAATTCAAGAAGGGCGCTACCGCTGCTGGCGGCACCATCGTCGGCCACGAGTTCACCACCGACAAAGCTTCTGACTTCAACGCCATCCTGACGACACTGAAGGCCAAGAAACCTGACGTCGTCTTCTTTGGCGGTATGGACGCTGTGGCCGGCCCGATGCTGCGCCAGATGAAATCCTTGGGCATCAACGCCAAGTTCTTGGGCGGTGACGGCATCTGCACTTCCGAGCTGGCCAAGTTGGCTGGCGACGCCATGAAAGACGAGTCGGTGTTCTGCGCTGAAGCCGGTGGTGTCGAAGGCGAGCAAAAAGCCGGCATGGATAAGTTCCGTGCAGACTTCAAAGCCAAGTACAACGCCGATGTGCAGGTTTACGCACCTTATGTGTATGACGCTGTGAAAGTCATGGCCACGGCCATGGTGACAGCCGGTTCTGCCGATCCAGCCAAGTACTTGCCAGCTCTGAAGGCCATCAACTACAAAGGCGTGACAGGCAACATCGCGTTTGACGAAAAAGGCGACATCAAGAACGGCGCCTTGACCTTGTACACCTACAAAGGTGGCGAGCGTTCACAGATCGCTGTGGTTCGCTGATCTGCTGGCCCTCCGGACCGGGGGGGCCTTTTTCAAGTCCAGCTTGGCGCTGCGCTTGAGATGCACAGACGAAAAAAAGCCTGCACACTGTGCAGGCTTTTTTGTTTTGGCGGAGCAGGCGGGATTCGAACCCGCGGTGGGCTATTAACCCACACACGCTTTCCAGGCGTGCGACTTAAACCACTCATCCACCGCTCCGAAGACCGAGATTGTAGCAGTGGAAAAACGGGTTTTCGGACACCCGCAGCAATTCTTGTGCTGCCTGTGCAGGCCGCCGCCCAGCGGGTTTTTTGCCAATTTGTGATCTGCATCGTTCTGCGAAGGCTTTTTGTCCTTAAACTTCGCCACTGTTTAGATTCCCTTTGACCCATCCTTGGCGCACAGCCCGACCAGCCCATGAAATTTCGTTTCCCCATCGTCATCATTGACGAAGACTACCGTTCCGAAAATACATCGGGCCTGGGTATCCGTGCTTTGGCTGACGCCATCGTGGCTGAGGGCTTTGAAGTTCTGGGCGTGACCAGTTACGGTGATCTGTCGCAATTTGCCCAGCAGCAAAGCCGTGCCAGCGCCTTCATTTTGTCGATCGACGATGAAGAGTTTTCACCCGGGCCCGATCTGGACCCGGCCGTTATCAACTTGCGTGCCTTCATCGATGAAGTGCGCCGCAAGAATGCCGATGTACCGATTTACATCTATGGCGAGACCAAAACATCGCGCCATTTGCCCAACGACATCCTGCGCGAGTTGCACGGCTTCATCCACATGTTTGAAGACACGCCCGAGTTTGTGGCGCGTCACATCATCCGCGAGGCCAAAAGTTACCTGGAAGGCGTGCAGCCGCCATTCTTTAAGGCGCTGCTCGACTATGCCGAAGACGGCTCTTACTCTTGGCACTGCCCGGGTCACTCGGGTGGCGTGGCTTTTCTCAAAAGCCCTGTGGGCCAGATGTACCACCAGTTTTACGGCGAGAACATGCTGCGTGCCGACGTGTGCAACGCGGTGGAAGAGCTGGGCCAGTTGCTCGACCACAACGGCGCCATTGGTGAGAGCGAGCGAAATGCCGCTCGCATTTTCAATGCCGACCATTGCTTCTTCGTGACCAACGGCACAAGCACCTCCAACAAGATCGTCTGGCACCACACCGTGGCTCCGGGCGATGTGGTGGTGGTCGACCGCAACTGCCACAAGTCCATCCTGCACGCCATCATCATGACCGGTGCGGTGCCCGTGTTCATGAAGCCCACGCGGAACCATTTCGGCATCATCGGCCCCATCCCCAAAAGCGAGTTCGAGCCTGCGGCCATCATGGCCAAGATCAAGGCCAACCCCTTGCTCAAAGGCGTGGACCCGAAAAAGGTCAAGCCTCGCGTGATGACGCTCACCCAGTCCACCTACGACGGCGTGCTCTACAACACCGAAACCATCAAGACCATGCTCGATGGTTATGTGGACAACCTGCACTTTGACGAGGCCTGGCTGCCGCATGCGGCCTTCCACCCGTTTTATGGCCCGTATCACGCCATGGGCAAAAAACGCGCTCGCCCGAAAGAGTCGATGGTCTACGCCACGCAGTCCATCCACAAGCTGCTGGCCGGTATCAGCCAGGCCAGCCATGTGCTGGTACAGGACGCGCAAAACACCAAGCTGGACCGCCCCTTGTTCAACGAGGCGTACCTGATGCACACCTCCACCAGCCCGCAGTACAGCATCATCGCAAGCTGCGACGTGGCCGCCGCCATGATGGAGCCGCCCGGCGGCACCGCGCTGGTGGAAGAGAGCATTGCCGAAGCGCTCGATTTCCGCCGCGCCATGCGCAAGGTGGACGAAGACTATGGCAAGGACTGGTGGTTCAAGGTCTGGGGCCCAGAAAAGTTTGCCGACGAAGGCATCGGACGCGCAGACGACTGGATTTTGCGCAACGACCCACGCAAAAAAGCCAGCAAGTGGCACGGCTTTGGCCAGCAGTTGGCCGATGGCTTCAACATGCTCGACCCGATCAAGTCGACCATCGTGACGCCTGGCCTGAACCTGGATGGCAAGTTTGACAAGACCGGTATTCCGGCGTCCATCGTCAGCAAGTTCCTCACCGAGCACGGCGTGGTGGTGGAGAAAACAGGCCTCTACAGCTTCTTCATCATGTTCACCATCGGCATCACCAAGGGCCGCTGGAACACGTTGTTGACAGCCTTGCAGCAGTTCAAGGACGAGTACGCCAAGAACCAGCCGATGTGGAAAATCATGCCGGAGTTCTGCCAGAAGCACCCGCGCTACGAGCGCATGGGCTTGCGCGACCTGTGCCAGCATGTGCATGAGATGTACGCCAAGTACGACATCGCCCGCCTCACAACCGACATGTATTTGTCCGACCTGGCTCCGGCCATGCGCCCTTCAGACGCTTACGCCCATATTGCCCAGCGCAAGACCGAGCGGGTGGAGATTGACCACCTGGAAGGCCGCATTACCGTGGGCCTGGTCACGCCTTACCCACCGGGCATCCCGCTCTTGATTCCTGGCGAAGTTTTCAACAAGAAGATCGTGGATTACCTCAAGTTCGCCCGCGAGTTCAACGAGAAGTGCCCCGGCTTCGAAACCGACATCCATGGTCTGGTGGAGATCAAGGACGACGACGGCAAGAAGCGGTACTTTGCGGATTGCGTGAAGGCTTGAAAGTTTGGCTGAGTGCGTGTTACCTGGTATTTCGGTTCTAGGTGGGGGCAGGTGAGTCGGGGCCCTGTGCGGGGGCTCAGAGGCGCTTCGCTTTGCCACATCGCCCCCGCACAGGGCCCCAACTCATCTGTGGGGGAGAATTGAAAAAAGCGGCTTTCGCCGCTTTTTCAATTAAAGAAGATGTTTGTTCGATCTCACTCTAGATGGCCAATGGCCAAGCACTCTTGGTTGATCAAGACCGAGGCCCGTGCAGTCCTGCAACCTTCAGCTGGCCCATGGCCACAAGAATACCCACTGAGCCTGAGGTGGGCGCTGAACCGGGCGATTTGGCGAGCGAAGCGAGTTATGAGCCCGGGCAGCGCCCGCCTATCCTCAGGCGGTCTTTGCAAAAGCTGAAACCCATCTTCGGAGGCATGGACAATGGATCAAGCCGCAGCCGCTGGCTCCGCAATGCCACCCACCACCTGGCTGAAACCACCATCCACATACGTGATCTCGGCCGTCACGCCAGCGGCCAAGTCGCTCAGCATGAACGCCGCCACATTGCCCACGTCCTCAATGGTCACATTGCGGCGAATCGGTGAGGCTTCGGCCACCACCGACAAAATCTTGCCAAAACCCTTGATGCCACTTGCCGCCAGCGTCTTGATGGGGCCGGCCGAAATGCCGTTGGCCCGCAGCCCCCGGTTCTGGCTGCCCAGGGACTCGGCCAGGTAACGCACCGACGCCTCCAGACTCGCCTTGGCCAGGCCCATGGTGTTGTAGTTGGGCACTGTGCGAATCGCGCCCAGATACGTCAGGGTCAGCACCGACGCCTTGTCGTTCAGGTAGGGTAGGGCCGCTTTGGCCATGGCGGGAAAGCTGTAGGCGCTGATGTCGTGGGCGATCTTGAAGCCCTCACGCGACAGACCGTCCAGAAAGTCGCCGGCAATCGCTTCGCGCGGCGCGTAGCCGATGGCGTGCACAAAACCATCGAACTTGGGCCAGGTGGCCGACAGATCGGTGAACAGCTTTTCAATCTGCTCGTCGCTGCCCACGTCGCAATCGAAAATCAGCTTGGAGTCAAAATCGGCGGCGAATTCGGTGATGCGGTCCTTGAAGCGCTCACCCACGTAGCTGAAAGCCAGCTCGGCGCCTTGCGCGTGGCAGGCCTTGGCGATGCCATAAGCGATCGAGCGGTTGGACAGCACACCTGTGATCAGCAGCTTTTTGCCCGACAGAAATCCTGTTTTTGTAGTCATGTCTTCAACTCCTGAAAAATGTGGGCAGAATTGTCGCATGCGAAGACCCATGGCCTTTTTCTGGACCCACTGCTGCTTGGCGCTTGGGCTCTGCATGTCGTGCTCCGCCTGGGCGGCCCACGCTTATGCACAGTTTGGTGACATCCGCTATCCGGCTGGCTTTGCCCATTTCTCTTATGTGAACCCGGCCGCGCCCAAGGGGGGCGAGATTGTGCTGGTGCCGCCCACCCGCCAGTCCAACTTTGACAAATACAACCCGTTCACGCTCAAGGGCAGTGCGCCCCCGGCCATGCTGGCCATGATGTTCGACACTTTGTTGGTGGGCAATATGGACGAGCCGACCACGGCTTACGGCTTGCTGGCCTCGGATGTGGTGGTGGCCAGCGACCGGATGTCGGTGGTCTTCCAGATCCATCCGCAAGCGCGTTTTCACAATGGCGACCCGGTGTTGGCCGCCGATGTTCGCCATTCGTTTCAACGCCTGACCAGCAAGCAGGCCGCACCCCAGTACCGCACTTATTTTGGTGAGGTCAAAGGTGCCACGGTTCTGGGCGAGCGCAGCATCCGTTTTGATTTTGTGCGGCCAAACAGCGAGCTGCCTCTGATCGTGGGCAGCTTGCCGGTTTTCAGCCACAAATGGGGGCTGGAGGGCAACAGCCACAAATCGTTCGATCAGATGGTCATGGACATGCCCATCGCCTCGGGGCCTTACCGCATTGGCCGGGTGCAGTTTGGCAAGGACATCACCTACGAGCGCGACCCGGCTTATTGGGCCAAAGACCTGAACGTGCGCAAAGGCTTGTTCAATTTTGACCGCATCACCTACAAGATCTACAAGGACAGCACCGCTCAGCTCGAAGCCTTCAAGGCGGGCGAGTTCGATTACATGCAGTCCTTCATCGCCCGCGAGTGGGCCCGGGCCTACACGGGCCGGGCCTTCGAGCGCGGCGAGCTGATCAAAGCCGAGTTGCCGCACGGCAATGCGGGCGACTTTCAGGGCTTTTTGTTCAACCTTCGGCGCGACCAGTTCAAGGATGTGCGGGTGCGCCAGGCCATTGCACTGGCCATGGATTTTGAGTGGCTGAACCGACAGCTGTTCTACAACGCCTACACCCGCGTGCGTGGCTATTTCGTGGCCAGTGATTTTGAAGCCAAAGGCCGACCCGGCCCCGATGAGTTGGTCTTGCTCGAACCCTTGCGGAGTCAGCTGCCCGTTGCTGTGTTTGAGCAGGATGTGCCCCAACCGCCCCAAACTGCGCTCGACCCCGCCTCGGGCCACACCCTGCGCGACCACTTGCGCCAGGCGCGTGATCTGCTGCAAGCCGCCGGATGGACCTACCGCGATGGCGCTTTGCGCAATGCCAAAGGGCAAGCCTTGAGCATCGAGTTTCTCGACAGCTCGGGCTCGATGGGGCGCGTGGTCACGCCCTTTGCTAAGAACCTGGAAAAACTCGGCATCCAGGTCCGTTACAAGGTGATCGACTTTGCTTTGCTGCAAAAACGCATGGACGTGTTCGACTTTGACATCATCAGCAACCGCACCGTTGGCAGCGAAGCGCCCGGCACCGAGTTGCTGGAGCGCTATGGCAGCCGATCGGCCGACGTGGAGGGCTCGGGCAATGTGATCGGTTTGAAAGACCCGGCCGTAGACGCACTGCTGGACAAGGTGGTGAGTGCCACCACCCGGCCGCAGCTGGTGACCAGCTTGCGTGTGCTGGACCGAGTGCTGCGCCATGGCCATTACGTGGTGCCGCACTGGTATGGCGCGGTACACCGGGTGTCCTGGCGGGCGTCGGCCTTTGAGCGTCCCGTCCAGTTGCCACGCTACTACCAGCCAGAAGCGCTGGTGACCACCGTGTGGTGGTCTCCCCAAGCCGCTGCTGCGTCCAACGCACCGGGAAAGGGTCGCTGAGCCATGCTGGCCTACATTTTCAAGCGCTTGCTCTTGATGGTCCCGACCTTGTTCGGGGTGTTGTTGATGACTTTTGTGGTGATCCAGTTTGTCCCAGGTGGTCCGGTCGAGCAAATGGTGGCCCAGCTGCAAGGACGCGACACGGGCGGGGAGGGTGCTGCTGCTGCGGGCAGCGGCTACCGGGGCAGGCAGGGTGTGGATGCTGCCCGTATTGCCGAAATCAAAACGCTCTACGGCTTTGACAAGCCGCCTGCCGAGCGTTTTTGGATGATGCTCCAGCAGTTTGCTCAGTTCGATCTGGGCAAGAGTTTCTTCTACCCCAAAGACGTCTGGAGCCTGATCAAGGAGAAGCTGCCCGTGTCCATCAGCCTGGGCTTGTGGACCTTTTTCCTGAGCTACTTGGTCTCGGTGCCGCTGGGCATCGCCAAGGCGGTGCGTGCCGGCACGCGTTTTGACACGATCACCAGTTTGCTGGTGCTGGTGGGCTATGCCATTCCGGGTTTTGTGCTGGGCGTGGCTTTGTTGGTGATCTTTGGCGGGCAGCTGCAGTGGTTCCCGCTGCGCGGCCTGACCTCGTCCAACTGGGAGCAGCTGAGCTGGGGAGCCAAGGTGGTCGACTATTTGTGGCACATCGCCTTGCCGGTCACGGCCAGTGTGCTGGGCTCGTTTGCCGTCATCACCATGCTGACCAAGAACGCGTTTCTGGAAGAAATCCGCAAGCAGTATGTGCTGACGGCCCGCGCCAAAGGCCTGAGCGAAAACCGGGTGCTGTACCGCCATGTCATGCGCAACGCGCTGATCCCGCTGGTCACGGGTTTTCCTGCGGCCTTCATTGGGGCATTTTTCACCGGCTCTCTGTTGATTGAAACCCTGTTCTCGCTCGATGGCTTGGGCTTGCTGAGTTACGAGGCCGTGATCCGGCGCGACTACCCGGTGGTGCTGGGCACCTTGTACCTGTTCACCCTGATCGGGCTGGTCACCAAGCTGATCAGTGACCTGTGCTACCTCTGGGTGGATCCTCGCGTGAAGTTTGACAAATGACCGCTGCCACCACCACCGCTTTGCCGCACCAAACGTCTCCCTCAGCCCGGGCCTGGCAGCGTTTCCAGCGCAACCGTTTGGGTTTCGCCAGCCTGATCATTTTCGTGACCCTGTTCGTGATGAGCCTGGGGGCCGAGTTGTTGTCCAACGACAAGCCGCTGGTCGTGCGCTTTGAGGGGCAGTGGTACTTCCCGGTGGTGCAGACCTTGCCCGAAAAAGTTTTTGGCGGTGATTTCGAGACGCCCGCCGACTACCTGGACCCCTTCATTCAGCAGCAGCTGCACAAAGGCAGCAACTGGGCGCTGCAGGCCCCCAACCCTTACCACCACAGCACGCTTGACTACTTTGCCCCCTTGCCCAACCCGGCACCGCCCACCGCCCGCAATTGGTTGGGCACCGACGACCGGGGGCGCGATGTGCTGGCGCGTTTGCTGTATGGCTTTCGGGTGTCGGTGTTGTTTGCGCTGGCCTTGACCTTGTTTGGTGTTTTCCTGGGCGTGCTGACCGGGGCCGTACAAGGATTTTTTGTGGGCAAAACCGACCTGGTGTTTCAGCGCTTCATCGAAATCTGGAGCGCCATGCCCGAGCTGTATTTGCTGATCATTTTCTCGGCCGTGTTCGAGCCGAGCGTGGGCTTGTTGCTCTTGCTGCTGGGCCTGTTCGGCTGGATGGGTCTGTCCGACTATGTTCGGGCCGAGTTTTTGCGCAACCGCCAGCTGGACTACGTCAAGTCGGCGCGGGCTTTGGGCTTGGGGCATTGGCAAATCATGTGGCGACATGTGTTGCCCAACAGCATGACGCCTGTGGTGACCTTCTTGCCGTTTCGCATGAGCGGGGCCATTCTGGCCCTGACCTCGCTGGACTTTCTGGGCCTGGGCGTGCCGCCGGGCACTCCCTCCTTGGGTGAGTTGTTGGCCCAGGGCAAAAATAACATCGACGCTTGGTGGATTTCGATCTCCACCTTTGTGGTCTTGGTGGTGACCTTGCTGCTGCTGACCTTCATGGGCGACGCCTTGCGCGACGCGCTGGACCCGCGAAAGGCTCAGGCATGAACGCACCGCAAGCTTTGTTGGAACTGAAAGACCTGCGCATTGCCTTTGGCGGGCAGGCCGTGGTGCACGGCGTGAACCTGAGCCTACAAGCGGGTGAGCGCGTGGCCTTGGTGGGCGAGTCGGGTTCGGGCAAATCGGTCACCGCGCTGTCGGTGCTGCGCTTGCTCGAATCGGCCGAGCTGTCTGGTCAGGTGCTGTGGCAAGGGAAGGACCTGTTGCAGCAAACGCCTGCCGAGATGCAACGCATCCGCGGTGACGAGATCGCCATGATTTTTCAGGAGCCGATGACAGCGCTGAACCCTTTGATGACCGTGGGCCAGCAAATCTCGGAAGTGCTGCAACTCAAAAAGCTGTTGTCCCGGCGCGACGCCGACGCGCGTGCCGTGCATTTGCTGGCTGAAACCGGCATCGATGACCCCGAGCGGCGTTTTGGCACCTACCCGCACCAGTTGTCGGGTGGCCAGCGCCAACGCGCCATGATGGCCATGGCGCTGGCGTCCGAGCCCAAGCTGCTGCTGGCTGACGAACCTACAACCGCGCTGGACGCCAGCTTGCGCCTGCAGATGTTGCAGCTGCTGTCCGATCTGCAGCAAAAAACCGGCATGGCCGTTTTACTGATCACCCACGATTTGGCCTTGGTGCGCCACTTCGCCCACCGGGTGGCGGTGATGGAAAAAGGCCATCTGGTGGAACAGGGCGATTTGGCCGATGTGTTCTCGCGCCCCCAGCATCCCTATACCCAAAAGTTGCTGGACAGTCGGCCCTCCCGGGATGGCTTGGTGACGACCTACCCAGCCGGGGCACCCTTGGTGCAGGCCAAGGGCCTGCAAGTGCGTTACCCGATGAACGTGCCCGGTTTTCGCGGCTGGTTCCGCAAACAGCATTTCACGGCCTTGCATGGGGTCGACTTCAGCCTAACGCCAGGCACCACGCTGGGCGTGATGGGGGAATCCGGTTCTGGCAAATCCAGTCTGGCGCAGGCGGTGTTGGGCTTGATCCCGTTTGGCGGCGAACTGTCCTTCGGTGGACAGACCTGGCAAGGTGTTCCCGGTCGCGACAAGGCCTTGCGCCAGAGGGTGCAGGTCGTTTTTCAGGACCCCTACGGCAGTTTGTCGCCCCGTATGACGGTGGGCGAAATCGTCTCGGAAGGTTTGCTATTGCATCAACCGCAGTTGACCGGGTCCGATATCGAGACGCGGGTGGTGGTCACCTTGGCGGAAGTGGGTTTAACGACGGCTGAGTTCCCGGACTTGCTCAACCGTTACCCCCATGCCTTTTCAGGAGGACAGAGGCAGCGCATCGCCCTGGCCCGTGCACTGGTGGTGGAGCCCGAGTTGCTGGTGCTGGACGAACCCACCAGTGCGCTCGACGTCACCGTGCAAAAGCAGATCTTGCAGTTACTTCAGGCATTACAAAAAAAGAGAAATATGGCCTTTTTATTAATTACCCATGACATCGATGTCTTGCGGGCCATGGCCCATCAGGTGTTGGTGTTGCAAGCAGGACAGATGGTGGAGGCAGGGCCTGCCGAGCAGGTGTTGCAGCGGCCCGGGCACAGCTACACCCGCAGTTTGTTGGCAGCCTTTCCTGATGTGTGAGCCGGCTCACGGCCATTTGAGGCTTCGTTTTCCTTAAAAATCACACACTTAGCGCGTTTTTCAGCTAGAATACTGGCTTCACGACCAAACGGGCGGGTTTTCACCGCCCGTTTTTTTTGGGTCTTTCTTTTTTAACGTTGGCATTTCGAAGCTCTGTGGCATTGCAGCAAATTGTTCAAGAAACCGTGACCGGCCTGGGCTATGACCTGGTTGAGATTGACCGCACTGCGGGCGGTTTGTTGCGCATCACCATTGACTGGCCCTGGCAGCCTGGCTCGGAGCTGTTCATCAACGTGGAAGACTGCGAAAAAGTCAATCGGCAGCTGCAGTTTGCCCTCGAAGTTGATGGTGTGACCTACAACCGGTTAGAGGTGTCTTCCCCCGGTATCGACCGCCCCTTGCGCAATGCACAGGACTTTGAGCGTTTCGTGGGTGAGTTGATCGACATCACCCTCAAAGCCCCCATGGGCGAGAACGCTGCCGGTATGGTCAATCCGACCCGTAAAAAATTTCGCGGCACGCTTGAGCGTGACGCCACTGGCCAAGGCTGGCAAATCGTCTGGAGCGATGCACCCGCCGTCAAACCTGGCCAGAAAATCAGTAAAAAAAGAGCCCCCGCGCCCTTGCATGCATTGGGGTTCACATTGGACGAATTGCGCGAGGCCCGTTTGGCCCCCGTGGTGGATTTCAAAGGGCGCAAGCCCAAGGTTGAAGCCTGACCGGGTGTCGGGCTTTGAGCATTTATATCGGGTTTGAACCGCAGACCCAGTGGAACAGGAGAGTCATTCATGAATCGCGAAATGTTGATGTTGGTCGAAGCCATCTCACGTGAAAAGAACGTTGAACGCGACGTGGTGTTTGGTGCCGTCGAAGCCGCCTTGGCCCAAGCCACCAAAAAACTGTATGCCGGTGAAGTGGACATTCGCGTGTCGGTAGACCGTGACAACGGCCATTACGAAACTTTCCGCCGCTGGCACGTGGTGCCCGATGAAGCCGGCCTGCAACTGCCCGAGCAGGAAATTTTGCTGTTTGAAGCCAAAGAGCAGATTCCTGACATCGAGGTCGATGAGTACATCGAAGAGCCGATCGAGTCCTTGCCGATTGGACGCATTGGCGCCATGGCGGCCAAGCAGGTCATCTTGCAAAAAATCCGCGATGCCGAGCGCGAAATGCTGCTCAACGACTTCATGTCGCGCGGCGAGAAAATTTTTGTGGGTACCGTCAAGCGCATGGACAAGGGCGACATCATCTGTGAAGCTGGACGCATCGAAGGCCGCCTGCGTCGCAGCGAGATGATCCCCAAGGAAAACCTGCGCAGCGGCGACCGCGTTCGCGCCATGATCATGGAAGTGGATCTGACACTGCGGGGGGCGCCCATCTTGCTGTCCCGCTCAGCCCCCGAATTCATGATCGAGTTGTTCCGCCAGGAAGTGCCCGAGATCGAACAAGGACTGCTGGAAATCAAGACCTGCGCCCGTGACCCTGGCTCACGCGCCAAGATCGCCGTGCTCTCGCACGATAAGCGCGTTGACCCGATCGGCACCTGTGTCGGTGTGCGTGGTACCCGCGTCAACGCGGTCACCAACGAGCTGGCTGGAGAGCGTGTCGACATTGTGTTGTGGAGCGAAGATCCTGCCCAGTTCGTGATTGGCGCCCTGGCTCCGGCCAACGTGCAGTCGATTGTGGTGGACGAAGAAAAACACGCCATGGATGTGGTGGTGGACGAAGAAAACCTCGCGATCGCGATCGGCCGTGGTGGTCAGAACGTACGCCTGGCCTCTGACCTGACGGGCTGGAAGATCAACATCATGGACGCGGCCGAGTCTGCCCAGAAGCAGGCCGAGGAAACCACGGGTATCCGTCAGCTGTTCATGGAAAAGCTGGACGTGGACCAAGAAATTGCCGACATCCTGATAAGTGAAGGTTTCACCAGCCTGGAAGAAGTGGCCTATGTGCCGATCCAGGAAATGCAAGAGATCGAAAGCTTCGACGAAGACACGATCAACGAGTTGCGCACGCGTGCCAAAGACGCACTGCTGACCCTCGAAATTGCGCGAGAAGAGAGCGTTGAAGACGTTTCTCAAGATTTGCGTGATCTGCCAGGCTTGACGCCTGAGCTGATTTCCAAGCTGGTTGAAGCGGGCATCCATACCCGTGACGATCTGGCTGACTTGGCCACCGACGAACTGACTGACATCACTGCTCAGACAGCTGAAGAGGCGACCGCCCTGATCATGAAAGCCCGCGAGCATTGGTTCGCTGGCCAGGCCTGAAGTCTGATGGAGGCTTGAACAAAATTATGTCCAGTACCACTGTTGCCGAGTTCGCGAATGAACTCAAAAAATCTGCCGATGTTTTGTTGGATCAATTGCGATCTGCAGGCGTTGCCAAAACCTCGGACAGCGATACGCTGAACGACGCTGACAAGCAAAAACTGCTGAGCTACCTGCAAGCCAGTCACGGTACCGTGACCGGTGACCGCAAGAAAATCACGCTGGTCAAAAAGTCCACCAGCGAGATCAAGCAAGCAGATGCGTCGGGCCGAGCCCGCACGATCCAGGTGGAAGTGCGCAAGAAGCGCACACTCATCAAGCGCGACGATGAGCCCGTTGCGCAAGCAGAAGAGCCCGCCATCGACCATGCAGATCTGGCGCGTCGCGAGGAAGAAGCCCGCCGCCAGGCAGAGTTGATCAGCCGTCAGGAGCAAGAACTGGCAGAAAAACGCCGCTTGCGTGAAGCGCAAGAAGAACAGGAGCGTTCGGAGTTGGCGGCCCAAGAAGCCAAGGCCCGTGCCGATGCCCAAGCTCTTGCCGAAGCCGCAGCCCAAGCTGCCAAGCCCCAATTGAGTCGTGAAGACCGCGAGCAACTCGCTCGCGCCGAGGCGGCCAGCATCAATGCCGCATCGCAGGCCAAACCTGTGCCTGTGGTTTCTGCCGAAAGCAAAGCGGCAGCCAAGGCCGCTGAACTGGCCGAAGCCGCTGCAGCCAAAGCGAAGGCCGAACAAGCTGCACGCGAAGCCGCCGCTCAAAAGGCCGCCGCGGATTCGAAGGCCAAAGCCGACGAAGAAACAGCCCGTGCCCAGGATTTGGATGCGCGACGCCGCAAGGCGCTGGCCGAAGCCGAAGCGATTCGTACCATGATGAACGCCCCTAAAAAGGTGTTGGTCGCCAAGAAAGAAGAGCCCAAGGTCGAAGCCAAGGCGCCTGTCAAGGGCACCTTGCACAAACCCGCAGGCACCCCTGCACCGGGCGCTCGCGCAGCTGCTGGACAAACTGCAGCCCCTTCTGCCCCCGGTGGCAACAAGGAAGTCAAATCGGCCAAGCTGTCCTCCAGCTGGGCGGGCGATCCCGCCAAGAAAAAGGCCATTCCCACTCGGGGTGACACCAGTGGTGGTGTGAGTCGCAACAACTGGCGTGGTGGACCGCGTGGTCGCCGTGGCAACGAGCGCGACCGCGACGACTCCCAGACGCAACAAGCTCCTGCAGAAGTGCGTGTGCTGGAAGTGCACGTGCCTGAAACGATCACGGTCGCTGAATTGGCTCACAAAATGGCCATCAAGGCTTCCGAGGTCATCAAGCACCTGATGAAGCTCGGCCAAATGGCCACGATGAACCAGCCGCTGGACCAGGACACCGCCATGATCGTGGTGGAAGAAATGGGTCACAAGGCGGTGATTGCGGCGTTGGACGATCCTGAAGCCTTCACGGACGACGAAGTGTCGGATCAGCAGGCCGAATCCCTGCCGCGTGCACCGGTGGTGACGGTCATGGGTCACGTTGACCACGGCAAGACCTCGTTGCTGGACTACATTCGCCGGGCCAAAGTGGCCTCTGGCGAAGCCGGTGGTATCACGCAGCACATTGGCGCTTACCACGTCGAAACGCCCCGCGGCATGATCTCTTTCCTGGACACCCCCGGTCACGAGGCCTTTACGGCCATGCGTGCCCGTGGTGCACAAGCCACCGACATCGTCATCCTGGTGGTGGCGGGTGACGACGGCGTCATGCCCCAGACCAAGGAAGCCATCAAGCACGCCAAGGCAGCGGGCGTGCCCATCGTGGTGGCCATCAACAAGATGGACAAGCCCGATTCGAACATCGAGCGCGTGCGCGCCGAGCTGATTTCCGAAGAAGTCGTGCCCGAAGAATTCGGCGGCGATTCGCCTTTTGTTTCTGTATCAGCCAAGACCGGCATGGGCATTGACGATCTGCTGGAGCAAGTGCTCTTGCAAGCCGAAGTGCTGGAACTCAAGGCCCCGGTGCAAGCCGCAGCCAAGGGTCTGGTCATCGAGGCGCGTCTGGACAAGGGCCGCGGTCCTGTGGCCACCATCCTGGTGCAGTCCGGTACTTTGAACACCGGCGATGTGGTGTTGGCAGGCCAGACCTTTGGCCGAGTGCGCGCCATGCTCGACGAGAACGGTCAGCCTATCAAATCGGCCGGTCCTTCGATCCCGGTCGAGATTCAGGGTCTGACCGAAGTGCCGCAAGCCGGTGACGAGTTCATGGTCATGGGGGACGAACGCCGAGCCCGCGAAATCGCGACCTACCGTGCAGGCAAATTCCGCAATACCAAGCTGGCCAAGCAACAAGCGGCCAAGCTCGAAAACATGTTCACCGACATGTCCGCGGGCGAGGTCAAGATGCTGCCGATCATCATCAAGGCCGACGTGCAGGGTTCGCAAGAAGCCCTGGGCGCTTCCTTGCTCAAGCTGTCGACCGAAGAGGTCAAAGTCCAGTTGGTTTACTCCGGCGTGGGTGGCATCAGCGAGTCGGATATCAACCTGGCGATCGCCTCCAAAGCCATCGTGATCGGTTTCAACGTGCGCGCCGATGCCGGTGCCCGTAAATTGGCCGAAGGCAATGGCGTTGACGTTCACTACTACAACATCATTTATGACGCTGTGGATGAACTCAAGGCCGCGATGTCGGGCATGTTGGCACCCGAGCAGCGCGAAGAAATCATGGGCATGGCCGAAATCCGGACCGTCTTCGTGGCGTCCAAAATCGGCACGGTGGCAGGTTGTATGGTCACTTCGGGTCAAGTCACTCGCAATGCCAAGTTCCGCTTGCTGCGTGACAACGTGGTCATCTACACCGGTGAACTCGATTCGCTCAAACGCCTCAAAGACGATGTGCGCGAAGTCAAAGAAGGCTTCGAGTGCGGTATCAAGCTCAAGAACTACAACGACATCAAAGAAGGTGATCAACTCGAATTCTTCGACGTCAAGGAAATCGCGAGAACGCTGTAAATGGCGCGTAAAAAGCAGTCCTCAGTGCCCAACCGCGGTTTCCGCGTGGCCGACCAGATCCAGCGCGATCTGGCCGAGCTGATTGCACGCGAGTTGAAAGACCCACGTGTGGGCATGGTCACGCTCAACGCGATCGAGGTCACGCCCGACTATGCGCACGCCAAGGTCTACTTCAGTGTGCTCACGGGTAATCCCGAAGAAGCCACCGAAGGCCTGAACGCGGCAGCGGGCTTCTTGCGCAATGGTTTGTTCAAGCGTTTGCACATCCACACCGTGCCGACTCTGCACTTCTTGTTTGACCGCACCACTGAGCGTGCCTCCGACATGAATGCGCTGATCGCCAAGGCCGTATCGTCTCGCGCCCAGGAGGACTGAGCATGAACGCGCCACGCACACGGGTGCAACGGCGCCCTGTGCACGGGGTGCTGTTGCTCGACAAACCGCTGGGTCTTTCCAGCAATCAGGCTTTGCAAAAAGCCAAGTGGTTGCTGCGGGCCGAGAAAGCCGGGCACACTGGCACCCTCGATCCTTTGGCCACTGGGGTGTTGCCTTTGTGTTTTGGCGCGGCCACCAAGTTCAGCCAGCAGCATCTGGATGCTGACAAGACGTACGAGACCACGGTGAGGCTGGGCATTAAAACCACCACGGCAGACACCGAAGGCGAGGTGATCGCTGTCCGAGAAGTGTCATGTTCAGCGGGTATGGTGGTGGAAGTTCTGGACCGTTTTATGGGCCCGATCAGCCAAGTGCCTCCCATGCACAGTGCCTTGAAAAAAGACGGTAAAGCCCTGTACGAATATGCCCGCGAGGGTGAGACCGTGGAGCGCGAAGCGCGCAACGTGGTCATCCATGACCTGGATTTGCTGGACATGCAGCTGCAAGGCGATGCGCCATTTTTGCGCTTGCGGGTGCGATGCAGCAAAGGCACTTACATCCGCACCCTGGGCGAAGACATCGCCGAAGCGCTGGGATGTGGTGGCCATTTGAGCGCTTTGCGCCGTGTGGTCACCGGGCCTTTTGAAGAAGCCCAGTGCGTGACGCTGTCTGCGCTTGAGGGCATGGACGACAACCAACGGCTGGCGGCTTTGCAGCCGGTGGATGTGCTGCTGCCGGGCTACACCGAGGTGTGCCTGGACAGTGAAAACGCCGGGAAATTTTTGAGCGGGGTGCGACGACGCGGCCCTTGGAATGATTGTGATCAAGTCGTGGTGTATGGAGAACATCCTCGTGCATTGCTGGGAACAGCACATGTGCACGGCGGCGAATTGATTCCGGGTCGATTGTTGAGCCCGATCGAAATTCAACAGATTTTGGAAAAATCACCTGTCAACGCGCCTTTGCTGGCCGAGCAGGTTTAAAGGAAGAGAAAGCATGAGCAAGCAAATTCGCAACATCGCCATCATCGCGCACGTTGACCACGGTAAAACCACCATGGTGGACCAGCTGCTGCGTCAGTCGGGCACTTTCGCCGAACACGAAAAAATCGTGGATACCGTGATGGACAACAATGCCATCGAACGTGAGCGCGGCATCACCATCCTGGCCAAAAACTGTGCCGTGAGCTGGGAAGGCACCCACATCAACATCGTCGACACCCCCGGCCACGCGGACTTCGGCGGCGAAGTGGAGCGCGCCTTGTCCATGGTCGACGGCGTGGTGCTGTTGATCGACGCGCAAGAAGGCCCCATGCCCCAGACCCGCTTCGTGACCAAAAAGGCCTTGGCCTTGGGCCTCAAGCCCATCGTCGTGGTGAACAAGGTGGACAAGCCCGGTGCCAATCCTGACAAAGTCGTGAACGCTGCTTTTGATCTGTTCGACAAGCTGGGCGCCAACGACGAGCAGCTGGACTTTCCCGTCGTGTACGCCTCCGGCATCAACGGCTGGACTTCGCTGGAAGAAGGTGAACCTGGCGAGCAGTGGGGCCCCGACATGTCGGCCCTGTTCAACACCGTGCTCAAGCACGTCAAGCCCAACTCGGGCGACCCGGCAGCGCCACTGCAATTGCAAATTTCTGCGCTCGACTTCTCGACCTTTGTGGGCCGCATCGGTGTAGGCCGCATCAGCCAGGGCACCATCAAGCCCAACATGGACGTGGTGGTCATGGAAGGCCCGGACGGCTCGACCATCAAGGGCCGTGTGAACCAGGTGCTGACTTTCCAGGGCCTGGACCGCGTGCAGGTGACCGAAGCAGGTCCCGGCGATATCGTCTTGATCAACGGCATTGCCGACTTGAACATCGGCGTCACGGTGACTGACCCCCTCAAGCCCACACCACTGCCCATGCTCAAGGTGGACGAGCCCACGTTGACCATGAACTTCTGCGTGAACACCTCGCCATTGGCTGGTCGTGAAGGCAAGTACGTGACCAGCCGCCAGATCTGGGACCGCCTGCAAAAAGAGTTGCAGCACAACGTGGCCCTGCGTGTGAAGGAGACCGACGAAGACGGTATCTTTGAAGTGGCCGGTCGCGGTGAATTGCACCTGACCATCTTGCTGGAAAACATGCGCCGTGAAGGCTATGAGCTGGCTGTCTCCAAGCCCCGCGTGCTGTTCCGCGACATCAACGGCGAGCGCCATGAGCCCATCGAGCTGGTCACCGCCGACATCGAAGAGACTCACCAGGGCGGCGTGATGCAGGCTTTGGGTGAGCGAAAAGGCGAGCTGGTCAACATGGAACCCGATGGCCGCGGTCGCGTCCGTCTGGAATACCGCATCCCGGCCCGTGGCCTGATCGGTTTCACGAACGAGTTCCTGAATCTGACCCGTGGCTCCGGTCTGATCTCCAACATCTTTGACGGTTACGAGCCGCACAAAGGTGAAATCGGTGGCCGCAAGAACGGTGTGCTGATCTCCATGGACGACGGTGAGATTTTCACCTACGCCCTGGGCAAGCTGGATGACCGTGGCCGCATGTTCGTCAAAGCCAACGATCCAGTGTACGAAGGCATGATTGTGGGTATCCACAGCCGTGACAACGACCTGGTGGTGAACGCCACCCGCACCAAGCAGTTGACCAACTTCCGTGTGTCCGGCAAGGAAGACGCGATCAAGATCACGCCGCCGATCGACTTGACCCTGGAGTACGGCGTCGAGTTCATCGAGGACGATGAATTGGTCGAAATCACACCCAAGAGCGTGCGTCTGCGGAAGCGCTTCCTGAAGGAAAGCGACCGCAAGCGCAACAAGTGATCGGCTGAGCCATCATGCGCATGACCCACGGCATGGCCGTCTGGACCATGGTGGGCGTGACCGCCCTCTGGTCCATGGCCGGGGTGGTCACGCGGCACCTGGAACAAGCCCGCAGCTTCGAAGTCACCTTCTGGCGCAGCTTTTTCACCGTGCTGTCCTTGCTGGTCATCTTGCCTTTGTGGCAGGGCAAAAGCGTCTGGTCGCGGCTGCCATGGCGCAGCCCTTATTTTTGGTTCTCCGGCCTGTGCTGGAGCGTCATGTTCACGGCCTTCATGGTGGCGCTCACCCTGACGGCCGTGGCCAATGTGCTCATCACCATGGCCGTGGGTCCCTTGCTCACCGCCTTGATCACCCGCGTGTTTTTGGGACATCGCCTGCCTGCCCGCACTTGGCTGGCCATTTTGTTGGCGGGTATCGGCATCGGCTGGATGTACGGTTCGCAGCTGAGCCTGGGCGATCCGAATTTTCTGATCGGTTCCTTGGTGGCGCTGTGTGTGCCCCTGGCGGGTTCGGTGCAATGGACGCTGGTCCAGAAAAGCCAGAGCGAAGGCCAGAACCTGGACCTCGTGCCCTCGGTTTTGCTCGGGGCCATCCTGTCCACCTTATTGACTTTGCCCTTGTCCGTGCCGTTCCAGGCTTCGGCCCACGATGTGGGTTTGTTGGCCATCCTGGGGTTGTTCCAGTTGGCCATTCCCTGCGCTTTGTCGGTGGTGTGTGCCCGCGTGCTCAAGGCGCCTGAGGTGGCCTTGCTGGCCTTGCTCGAAATTGTTTTTGGTATTGCACTGGCGTGGTGGGGTGCCAATGAAGCCCCCCAGTTGAGCGTACTTTTGGGAGGCTCCCTGGTTTTGGGGGCCTTGCTTCTCAATGAATGGTTAGGCTGGAGACAAAACAATGTCTGATGTCATCGCGCAAATCGAAGGCCGCATCGGCTGCATCACTCTGAACCGCCCCAAGGCGCTCAACGCCTTGTCGCTCGACATGGTGCGGGCCTTGACCCGGGCTTTGCGCGACTGGCAAACCAACGACCAAGTGTTGGCCGTGGCCGTGCGCGGCACCGGCAAGGAAGGGCCGTTTGGCGCATTTTGCGCAGGCGGTGATATCCGTTTTTTCCATCAGGCAGCGCACGCAGGTGATGCGTCGCTGGGTGACTTTTTCACCGAAGAGTACCGCCTGAACCACCTGATCCACACCTACAGCAAACCCTACATCGCCTTCATGGACGGCATCGTCATGGGCGGTGGCATGGGCATCAGCCAGGGCGCCAGCGTGCGTGTGGTGACTGAGCGCACCAAGATGGCCATGCCCGAAACCAACATCGGCCTGTTTCCGGATGTGGGTGGCGGTTATTTCCTGAGCCGTTGCCCGGGGCGTCTTGGCGAGTACCTGGGCCTGACAGGGCAGATGCTGAGCGGGGCGCAAGCCGTGGCCGCCAAATTGGCCGACATCGCACTGCCCAGCGGTATGCTGGAGCCGATCTGGCAAACCTTGATCAGCAGCCCCTTTGAGAACGCCGAGTCGGTGGAGCGCTGGGTGTTGGCCCAAGCCGGTGCATTGACGCCAGAAAAGCTCGCGCCTCAACCGCAAATTGACGAGGTGTTTGGCTTGCCCTCAGTGGCAGACATGTTGAGCCGATTGGAATCAGCGTCCGATGAATGGAGCCAGAAAACGGCCCACGCCTTGCGTCACCGCTCGCCCTTGATGCTGCACGTGGTGCTCGAACAAATCCGCCGCGCCCGCCAAATGAGCCTGGCCGATGACCTGCGCATGGAGCGCGACATGGTGCACCACTGTTTCCACCTGCGCTCGGTGGCGGACAGTGATACGGTGGAAGGCATCCGTGCCTTGGCCGTCGACAAGGACCACAGCCCCAACTGGAAACCGGCCCGTGTGGAAGAGGTGGATGTGTCTGAGGCGGCGCGTTTCTTTGTGAGCCCTTGGCCCTCCGACCACCACCCGCTGCGGGACTTGAGCTGAACGCTTGAGCTTTGGCTTTCAGCGGTCGCGGTGGCGGCTTTTCATGGCGCGTTCGACCTCGCGCTTGCCTTCGCGGTCCTTGATGGTGTCGCGCTTGTCGTGCTCAGCCTTGCCCTTGGCCAGAGCGATGTCGCATTTGACCTTGCCTGACTTCCAGTGCAAATTGATCGGCACCAGGGTGTAACCCTTTTGCTCGATCTTGCCGATCAGCCGTTTGATCTCTTCCTTGTTCAGCAGCAGCTTGCGCGTGCGTGCGGCTTCGGGGTTGATGTGTGTCGACGCAGTTTTGAGTGGGTTGATCAGGCAACCAATGATGAACAGCTCGCCGTTGCGGATGACCACGTAACCGTCGGTCAGCTGGACCTTGCCTTCACGGATGGCCTTGACCTCCCAGCCTTCCAACACCATGCCAGCCTCGTAGCGTTCTTCAAAAAAATAGTCGAACGACGCTTTTTTGTTCTCGGCGATCTTGGCAAAGGTGGGGGCAGCGGGGGACTTTTTGGTGGTGGCCATGTGGAACAGATAAGGACGGCACAGCCTTTCGCAAGGGTGTGCAGCCGGGCGAAGCGCCTGCAGGCGCGTCGAAAAACTACAATCGCTGCATTGTATGAAGAATATCCACAAGTCCGTTCTGATCTGGTACTCGCCAGAAGAAATGTTTCGCCTCGTGACCGACGTGGCGCGTTACCCCGAGTTTTTGCCCTGGTGTGACCGCGCCAGCGTGCTCGAAACCGATGCGCAAGGCATGGTGGCCGAAGTGGGCATCAGCCTGGGCGGCCTGCAGCAAACCTTCACCACCCGCAACACCCACGAAGAAGGCCGATCGGTCGGCATGAGCCTGGTCAAAGGCCCGTTTTCCAACCTCAGCGGCATGTGGCGCTTCACGCCCGTGGGCGACGGCACGCAACGCGCGTGCAAAGTCGAGCTGGATTTGCAATACGGCTTTTCCAGCAAGACCCTGGCGGCGCTCGTGGGCCCAGTCTTCGACAAGATCGCGGCCAGCTTGGTCGATGCGTTTGTGAAACGCGCCGAAGCGGTTTATGGCTGAGCCCATGCTGCGTGTTGTCTTGTGCTGGAGCCTTGCGCCACGGCATGTCCATGAGATGAGTTTGCAAGTGCCTGAGGGCAGCACCGTGCAGGACGTGCTGGAGCAGGGCGTGGCGCAGTGCCTGCAAGACAAGCCTTCAAGCGACAGCGCCTCCTTGTCATCGCTCCAGTTTCAACAACCCGGCATCTGGGGCAAAAAAGTGCCTTGGACGCAGGTGGTGCAAGAGGGTGACCGCATCGAGCTGTACCGCCCACTCAAGGTCGACCCCAAAGTCGCACGCCGCCAGCGCTTCAAGCGCCAGGGCAAAGGCCGCACAGGCTTGTTTGCCAAGCGCAAAAGCGGCTCTGCTGCGGGGTATTGACACACCATGCAAGCCCTTTTGAACGCCATCGCCCAGATGGAAATCACCGTCGATGCCCACCGGGTGTTCCATGGCCGTGGCGGTTTGTACCCCGGTTGCGAACATTGGACGCTGGACTGGTTCGCGCCCGTGTGGGTTTTGACCAGCTTCAAACCCGTGAGCGAAGACGAGCTGGCCCTGTGCCACCAGGCCCTGGCGCAGCGCTGGGAAACCCTGGCCCCTGGCGAGCCGCTCAATTGGGTGTTCCAGTGCCGAGCACCCGGTGAAGCACAAACCCGCCTCATGGCCGGCAGCGTGCCTGAGCCGCATGTGGTGACCGAGCAGGGCGCCCAGTACCTGGTGCATGTGATGCGCGGGCAAAACCATGGCCTGTTTCTGGACATGGCCAACGGCCGTGAATGGCTCAAAAGCCACGCTTTGCACGAAAACATCCTCAACTTGTTCGCCTACACCTGCGCGTTTTCCGTTGTGGCGCTGCAGGGTGGGGCGGCGCAAGTGGTCAACCTCGACATGAGCCAGGGCGCCCTGGCCGTGGGCCAGCAAAACCACCGCCTGAACGACCTGCCCGCAAAAGCCCGTTTCTTGGGCCACGACATCTTCAAGACCTGGGGCAAGATCAACAAAATGGGGCCTTATGGCGTGATCGTGATCGATCCGCCCAGTTACCAAAAGGGCAGCTTCATCGCCACCAAGGACTACATCAAGCTGATCCGCCGGCTGCCCGATTTGCTCGAACCCCAAGGGCATGTGCTGTTGTGCCTGAACGCGCCCGAGCTGGACACGGCTTTTTTGCATGCCCAGGTGGCCGAAGCCGCGCCCGGACTGCGTTTTGTCGAGCGCTTGGCCAATCCGGCGGCTTTTGCCGACATCGACCCGGAAAAGTCACTCAAAGTGCTGCATTACCAAAACGCCTGACTGCGCAGAAGGCCCAGGTAGGCCCTGTTTTTTGCGTTTTGGGCAGGGAAATCCCTTGGCGGGCACGGGTACAATCCATTTTTTGGAGCCTTAGCTTATGCGCCTACTCGGTAAAGCCCTTACTTTCGACGACGTTCTCCTCGTCCCCGCTTACTCCCAAGTCTTGCCCAAGGACACGTCGCTCGCGACACAATTCACCCGCAACATCCGCCTGAACCTGCCCCTGGTGTCTGCTGCCATGGACACCGTGACCGAAGCGCGTTTGGCGATTGCCATCGCGCAAGAAGGCGGCATTGGCATCGTGCACAAAAACCTCACCGCGCAAGAGCAAGCCGCCCAAGTGGCCAAGGTCAAGCGCTACGAGTCCGGCGTGCTGCGCGACCCGGTCGTCATCACCCCCGACACCACCGTGCGCCAGGTCATGGCCTTGTCAGACGAATTGGGCGTCTCGGGCTTTCCCGTGTGCGACGGCGGCAAGGTGGTCGGCATCGTGACGGGCCGCGATTTGCGTTTTGAAACCCGCTACGACCAAAAGGTCAGCGAGATCATGACGCCGCGCGAGCGACTGGTGACCGTGCCCGAAGGCACCACACCCGAGCAAGCCAAGGCGCTGCTCAACAAACACAAACTCGAACGCCTGCTGGTGGTGAACGACGCCTTTGAACTCAAGGGCCTGATCACCGTCAAGGACATCACCAAGCAGCTGAACTTCCCCAACGCTGCCCGCGATGGAGCAGGAAAGCTGCGCGTGGGCGCGGCGGTGGGCGTGGGCGAGGGCACCGAAGAGCGCGTGGAAGCGCTGTCGCGCGCAGGCGTGGACGCCATTGTCGTGGACACCGCGCATGGTCACAGCAAAGGTGTGCTCGACCGCGTGCGCTGGGTCAAGCAAAACTACCCGCACATCGAAGTCATTGGCGGCAACATCGCCACAGGCGCTGCGGCTTTGGCCCTGGTTGAGGCGGGTGCCGACGGTGTCAAGGTCGGCATCGGCCCCGGCTCGATCTGCACCACCCGCATCGTGGCGGGCGTGGGTGTGCCGCAAATCATGGCGGTGGACAGCGTGGCCACGGCCCTCAAAGGCACAGGCGTGCCCTTGATCGCTGACGGCGGCATCCGCTACAGCGGCGACATCGCCAAGGCGATTGCCGCAGGCGCAGGCACCGTGATGATGGGCGGCATGTTTGCAGGCACCGAAGAAGCGCCCGGCGAAGTCATCCTGTTCCAGGGCCGCAGCTACAAGAGCTACCGCGGCATGGGCTCGATCGGCGCCATGCAGCAAGGCAGTGCCGACCGCTATTTCCAGGAGTCGAGTACCGGCAACCCCAACGCCGACAAACTGGTGCCCGAAGGCATCGAAGGCCGCGTGCCCTACAAGGGCTCGGTCGTCGCCATCATTTACCAGATGGCGGGCGGCTTGCGGGCCAGCATGGGCTACTGCGGTTGCGCCACTATCAAGGACATGCACGAGCGTGCCGAGTTTGTCGAGATCACCGCCGCGGGCATCCGCGAAAGCCATGTGCACGACGTGCAGATCACCAAGGAAGCCCCGAACTACCGGGCTGATTAAAATCCGTCTCTGACCTCCAAGGCGTCTGCAACCCAGACGCCTTTTCATTTCTCAAAGAACGACGCTTGCCATGCAGCACTCCAAAATCCTGATCCTCGACTTCGGCTCGCAAGTCACCCAGTTGATTGCCCGCCGCGTGCGCGAAGCGCATGTGTTTTGCGAAGTGCATCCTTGCGACGTGAGCAGTGAATGGGTGCGCGAGTACGCCAAGGACGGCAACCTCAAGGGCGTCATCCTGTCGGGCTCGCACGCCAGCGTGTACGAGGTGGACGACCGCGCCCCCGATGCGGTGTTCGAGCTGGGGGTTCCGGTCTTGGGCATTTGCTATGGCATGCAAACCATGGCGCAGCAGTTGGGTGGCAAGGTCGAAGCCGGTCATACCCGTGAGTTTGGTTATGCCGAAGTCCGCGCCCACGGCCACACCGAACTGCTCAAGGGGATCGAAGACTTCGCCACGCCCGAAGGCCACGGCATGCTCAAGGTCTGGATGAGCCACGGCGACAAGGTCACGGCCATGCCCCCCGGCTTCAAGGTCATGGCCTCGACCCCGGCTTGCCCCATCGCAGGCATGGCCGATGAATCGCGCCATTTCTATGCGGTGCAGTTCCACCCCGAAGTCACCCACACCGTGCAGGGCCAGGCGCTGCTCAACCGTTTTGTGCTCGACATTTGCAAGGCCCGCCCCGACTGGATCATGGGCGATTACATCGAAGAAGCTGTGGCCAAAATCCGCGAGCAGGTCGGTGACGAAGAAGTCATCCTTGGCCTGTCCGGCGGTGTGGACTCGTCCGTGGCCGCTGCGTTGATCCACCGCGCCATCGGCGACAAGCTGACCTGCGTGTTTGTGGACCACGGCCTGCTGCGCCTCAATGAAGGTGACATGGTCATGGACATGTTTGTCGGCAAGCTGCACGCGCACGTCATCCGCGTGGATGCCAGCGATCTGTTCCTGGGCAAGCTGGCGGGCGTGAGCGAGCCCGAAGCCAAACGCAAGATCATTGGCGGTTTGTTTGTCGATGTATTCAAGGAGCAGGCCGCAAAACTCAAGGCGGGCGATGGTGGCCACAAAGGCGCGACCTTCCTGGCCCAAGGCACGATTTACCCCGACGTGATCGAGTCCGGCGGCGCCAAGAGCAAGAAGGCTGTCACCATCAAGAGCCACCACAACGTGGGTGGCTTGCCCGAGCAGCTGGGCCTGAAACTGCTGGAGCCGCTGCGCGAACTGTTCAAGGACGAAGTGCGCGAACTCGGCGTGGCCCTGGGCTTGCCGCGTGAAATGGTCTACCGCCACCCCTTCCCAGGCCCAGGCCTGGGTGTGCGTATTCTGGGCGAAGTGAAAAAGGAATACGCCGACCTGCTGCGCCGCGCCGACGCGATCTTCATCGAAGAACTGCGCAACTTCACCGACGAAGCCACTGGAAAGTCTTGGTACGACCTGACCAGCCAGGCTTTCACCGTGTTCTTGCCCGTGAAGAGCGTGGGCGTGATGGGCGATGGCCGCACCTACGACTACGTGGTGGCCTTGCGCGCTGTGCAAACCAGCGACTTCATGACCGCCGACTGGGCCGAGTTGCCGTATGCCCTGCTCAAGAAAGTGTCGGGTCGCATCATCAACGAGGTGCGCGGCATCAACCGGGTCACCTACGACGTGTCGAGCAAACCGCCTGCGACGATTGAATGGGAATGAAACAGAATCGGTTTGCACCGTTCAAATACGTTCTGCAAACCGGCGATTCCTCAATAGAATCAACAGCTTAAGTGTCTGTGGCGTTCAAGGTCGTTCAACAGTCACAAAATTAGGTTGGCGGTAAAACAGGCGGTAGATTCGCGGTGCCTCGAACCCGCCCGAGAAAATACCGTCAGGCTCTTCTGACGGTAAACGGCGGCAACAAAAGGAGCCGCCGTGCTGTTTGAATCCCATACCGATGTTGTTGAGTCCACCCCCACCGTCGCCCCCGCAAAGGCCCGCTCCAAGGCGGGCCTGACTGATACAGCGCTCAAAGCGCTGAAGCCCCAAGCAAAGGCTTACAAGGTCTCTGACGGTAAAGGCCTGTACGTCATGGTTTTACCTTCGGGAACCAAGACCTTTAGGCTGGATTACCGTCTGACCGGTGCTGACGGTAAAACGAACCGCGAAACCCTGACCATCGGGCGATACGAGCCCGACACCAAGAGCCGCTCCCAGGAACAACTCGATGCGCTGGACTATGGCGCCGTGGTTTCCCTGGCCGACGCCCGTGCGCTGCGTGACCGTGCCAGCCGTCAGGTGAAGGCGGGCGAGTCGCCCTCGAAGGCCAAGGTGCAGAAGCGCACCGAGAATGCAGAAGCCGACACGTTCGGCACCTGGGTCCAGCTCTACTTCGAGTTCAAGGCCGACCCCAAGAGCGGTGACGAGCAGCTCGCCGATTCCACGCTCGAGCTGCGCAAGTCTGTCTACCGTCGCCTGCTGGAGAAGCCGCTGGGCAAGAAGCGCCTGGACGAGATCAAGCCGCTGGCGCTGGCCGAGCTGTTCAAGACCATCAAAGCAGAGCGCGGCCCAGGCCCCGCAGTCCACGCTCGCGAGCTGGCCCTGCTGGTTTACCGTCATGCAATCGGCAACGGTATGCCCGTGGTCAACCCGGTCGACTCGATTCAGCGCAGCTCGATCGCCACATTCAAAGTCCGCGAGCGCAACCTCAACCGCCGCGAGATCAAGACGTTCTTGGACGCCCTGCAGGTCACGCCGACCATGCCCACGCTGCGCATGGCGCTCAATTTCATGCTGCTGACGATGGTGCGCAAAGGCGAGTTCATCGGTGCCACTTGGAAGGAGATCGACTGGGAGCGCTCGACCTGGACGATCCCAAAAGAGCGCATGAAGGCCGACCGCGAGCACATCGTGCCGCTGTCTGAGCAGGCGCTCGACATCCTGACCACGCTGCGGTCTTGCTTCCCGTCCAGCCAGTACCTGCACCCGGGCCGCTACGACAGCGACATCCCGATCAGCAACGCCACGCTGAACCGCGTGATCGACGCAGCCGTCAAGGTGATCAACGACGAGCTGGCGCCCGACGCCGAGCAGTTCGACTCGTTCTCCGTGCATGATCTGCGGCGCACCGCGTCGACGCGTCTGAATGAAGCCATGTTCCCCGAGGCGCTGGTCGAGGCCTGCCTGGCCCACCAGAAAAAAGACCAGGTCGCTGCCGCTTACAACCACGCGAAGCACATTGGTCCGCGCCGTGCGCTGATGCAGGGCTGGGCCGACATGATCGGCTGCTGGGTGAAGGGTGAGAGCGCCAGGGAGGTTATCGTTGCAACCAAGGCCAAGATTGACGCGGCCGCACATGACGACTCGGAGATTGATCTGTGAACCGTACCGAAGCCCGCGCGCTTTGGCAGCGCATTGCTGCCGGTGACCTCGAGCACCTCGATCGGGTCGACCCCGTCGACCTGCATGCATGGGTGCGCCAGGTTGCCAAGCAATTGCTTGATGCCGACGACGAGGCAGACGCTGGCAAGCGCCCGGGCCGCGTTCTGGCGGCCGTTGGGCTCAGTGGCAAGGCCGATGCCTACGCAGCCTTGCGCGAGCTCGTGGACGATCCCAGATGGGACTTCCCGCTGCTGAGTGAGGGCGGTGCTGCCGAGGAGACACGCGCCCAGCTCGTGCGGCAGATGGTCGAATTGGCCCGCGTGCAAGGCCTGCTGCGCGGCGTCTACGCAGAGGACGACAAGCAGGCAACTGACCTGATCCGCAAATTGGTGCTCAAGCAAATCTAGACTTTCTTCGGTTCACGCGCCGGTTCTCGGTGCATAAAGTTCGTGTCGTTCAACCACTTTCAAGAACGACATGACCACCATCAGACGCACCCTCCGACGCCCCGCAATGCTGGCCAAAACCGGCCTCTCGCGGACCACGGCCTACAACCTCGAGAAGGCTGGCGACTTCCCCAAACATTTCATGCTTACGCCGCGATGCGCGGTCTGGGACGAGGCCGAGCTTGAAGCGTGGTTAGAGAGCCGCCGTCAGACCGCGCTGCCCAGCGTGGCGGGTCCAGACCACACGCTGCGCCAGAACTTCCCTGGCCGCGGCAAGGCTAAGGTCGGCATGGGAGTGCGGGCATGATCACCGACAACGCCGAGATCGCCGCCGCGCTCACAGAGACCCAGGCACTGTTGAGCCTGGTAGCCGACAAGCTGGTGGCCGACGCGCTACCGGCCCACGAGCTCTTCACCCTCCACGTCACCGTGTGCATGGCCATGAACCGGCTGAACGCCTGTCACGACGTGCTGTACGCCACCCAGGGCGCGCCGCTGGTGGCGCATGCATCTGGGGCTGTGCAATGAGCGCCGCCATAACCAGCAAGGACTTCGCCACGCTGCGTGCAGCGGCGGCGCTGCAGGGCTACAGGATCGTGCGCAGCGACTCGGTGGACGGCACGGTGGTCTATTGCCTGGAGCGTTTTGGGCTGGTGCGCGAGATGCAACCGGCGCAGTTGATCGAAATGTTTTCGACTGAGGCGGTACAGCCATGAGCGGCAAGCTGAAGACGCCCACGCTGACGATCACGCGTTTCAAGGGTACGAAAGATAATTCTGGCATCCGGCGCGACATCAGCTGGGCCAAGCTCGGCGACGTACTGAGCAGCCCCAACGAAGCGGCCGACATCGACAGTCTGCCGCTGATCAAGTTCTCAGAGTTGCCCAATAACTCGCGGGCCAAGGGGACGCAGCCGATCAACATGACGGCAGTGGTAGGCGACTACGACGGCGGTCAGGTTTCTGTCGCAGAAGCTGTCGCCATGCTGTCGGAGACCGGGATCTCGGCCATGGTGTACACAACCCGACGACACCGGCCCGAGGCACCGCGCTGGCGCGTCGTGGCGCAGCTCACAGCCCCATTGTCCACAAGCGAGTACATCGACCACCTCGATGCCCTGAACGGCGCGCTGGGCGGCATCCTCGCCCCAGAGAGCTGGGAACAGACGCGTTGCTATTTTTACGGCAAGGTCGAGGGCGTCGACTACAACTTCGAGCAAGTGGTCGGGCTGCCGATCGACTCCAAGGTGGTCGGCAGCATCGACTGGTCCCCGGTCGGCAAGCCTGGCGCTGTTGAATCGAAGAAGCCCGCCGTTGCTGATCACCAGGTGCTTGAGGAAGACCGCGACTTTGAGCGCACCATCACCATCAACAAGGTCACCGACCTCACGCTGCACGAACTGTACTTTGCGCTGGAGGCAATCAAGGATCGGGCCGAAGAGCGGGGCGCCTGGAATGAGACCTTCCTCGCGATGGCGTCACTCAAAGGCACAGAGCACGAATCGCAGGCCCGGGCCATGACAGAGACCTGGTGCCAGAAGCACAGTGCGAAGTGGTGCGAGAAGGAGGACGACGCGACCAAGTGGGACCGCGAAAACAGCCGCGACATCACCTACACATCAGTGTTTTCTTGGGCCGATGATGCTGACCGACGCATTGGTGTTTTCGGCACTGCCCGGGGCTGGCGCGCTCTGGCAAGTGCTGCGCTGGTGGAAACAGAGGCCGCCGCGCTCGGCACCAACGTCCTGTCGTTCGCTGACTTCTGCAGCGCCATGGAGCCACCGCGCTACGTCTGGCACCGCGTCCTGCAGACCGGGTGCCTGTACGCACTCACGGCCAAATGGGGCCACGGCAAGACCGCCCTTATGCTCTCGGTTGCCATGCACGTTGCCGTTGGCCGTGAGCTTGGCGGTCACGCGGTCGACAGGCAGCGTGTCTTGTACTTGTGCGGCGAGAACCCCGAGGACGTGAAGCTGCGCGCCAGGGCTGCGGCGCTGAAGTTCGACATCAGCCCCAGCGAGCTGGACGGCCAGATCTACTTCACGCGCCGACCGTTCTCGCTCGATGACCCGATCCAGCTCAAACGCTTCCTTAAGGACGCGGCCAAGTTCGGCACCTTCGGCATGGTGGTGATCGACACCGGCCCGGCGCACTCGTCAGCGGAGGAGGAGAACGACAACCGCGAGATGCACAAGCTGGCCATGGCCATGCGCGACTTGATGGTACCGCTGGGCAACCCGGCCACGGTAGCGCTGATGCACCCCACCAAGGAGGCAACACGCGACAACCTGCAGCCACGCGGCGGCGGCGCATTCTCAGGATCAATCGACGGCGAACTGTGCGCCTGGCAGGAACACGGGCAGGTCCAGTTCTTCCACCGCACCAAGTTTCGTGGACCTGGCTTCGAGCCGATGTGGTTTGCGCTGGAGCGGTTCGAGTTGCCTGGCATGCAGGACAACTTCGGCGAGCCAGTGATCACTGTCCTGGCCGTGCAGACACACACCGACGCAGTGAATCGCCCGGCACGGGTCAAGCCGCTGACCGGGGCGCAGGCAATCGCGCACAAGGCCCTCGACGCCGCCTTGTCCGATCTCAAGACAAGCGAGTTCGTATCAAAGGCCTTCGGCGCAGAGGCGGGCGCCGCGCTTAACTGCCTACCACCCGAAGCCGCCGTCAACCTGGATGCTTGGCGCGCTATGACCTACGACATGGGCATTTCAGATGGCGACGGCGAGGCCAAGAAGAAAGCGTTCAAGCGGGCCCGTCAAAAGCTGGTGGAGATTGGCTTGGTCAAGGTTTGGAAGGACATGTGCTGGATGCGAGGTGCAGCATGAATGTGCTAACAGCAGCGGGGGGACAAGGGGGACACGAGGGGGACATGTCCCGCCGTGTCCCTGCCAGAAGGGGGACGGACAGGGACAAGTTCCTTAGGACTTGTCCTTGTCCCCCTGGGTGACCGCTGTTGGCAATGTGCATTGAGGTTGGGGAAAAAGGCGGGGGTTGTGCTTGGAGCTTTTCACGCTGCTGGTGCAGGGGGATTCGACGTGTTGAGCCCAGCCAATGCGCCGAGTGCGCGTGGGGCGCGGAAATGATCAAGCTCGTCAAATGCAACCTAGCAGGGCTGCCGATAGTGGAGGACAACCACGCGTGCAAGTATCCCGACGATCTGGTCGCGCAGGCCCGGCACCTGTACGACCAAGGCATGATGTTGAAGGCGATCTCTGCAGAACTGGGCCCCTGCTTTCAAACGATCCACGACTGGGTGAAGAGCCGTCGGCGCAAGCCCCCCGTGCGGGTCATCGCAAGGCGAGTTCGTTCCGAATCATTCGTTACCGATCATCAATCAAGTCAGAAACACATTTCTTATCAACTGGTTATTTTGGACCTCATCAACTGATACCGACAAATTAACCGTCATCAAATAGAGATGCTCCCATCAAACAGTCAAAACCCGTTGAACCTCGTGATAGATTTCGGCAAATACAAAGGCCGAACCATTGCGAGAATCGCTGAGCAGGACCCACGGTACCTCATGTGGATTGGCTCATTGCCTGCAGTGCGGCGTCGTAGCCTTTTATGGTCAAGCGTCCGCGGGCACTTGCTGAAAATTCTGCAAGATGAATTGACTCGAGAACGCTTCGGAGACCTCGCATTGAATCGCCCCGGGTTTCGTGGAGGCCAGTTGGTTTAAGTTGAGACCTCGGTCTCGTGCTTCCCGGCTAGCTGCCGGTAGTAGTTCACCTCAGCTTCAGCCGGTGGAATATACCCAATCGAGCTCAGCAGTCGGTGGTGGTTGAACCAAGCCACCCATTCCAGGGTTGCCAGTTCCAGTGCCTCCTTGGTTTTCCAGGGTGCACGGCGGTGTATCAATTCGGCCTTGTACAGCCCATTGATCGTCTCGGCCAGCGCGTTGTCGTAGCTGTCGCCACGGCTGCCCACCGATGGCTCTATCCCAGCTTGGGCCAGGCGTTCGGTGTAGAGAATGGAAACATATTGAGACCCCCTGTCCGAGTGATGTATCAATGCATCTGAGCGTTCAGGTTGTCTGTCGAACAAGGCTTGCTCCAGGGCATCCAACACAAAGTCAGTACGCATCGAACTGCTCACCCGCCAGCCCACGATGCGCCGTGCAAACACGTCGATCACAAAGGCCACGTATTGCCAGCCCTGCCAGGTGCTGACATAGGTGAAGTCCGACACCCACAGTTGGTTTGGACGCTCTGCTTTGAACTGGCGATTGACCCGGTCCAGCGGGCATGGCGCGGCTTTGTCCGAGACGGTGGTTTGCACGACCTTGCCCCGGCGAACGCCGTGCAATCCCATGCGCTTCATGAGCCGCTCGACCGTGCAGCGCGCCACCTTGGTTCCTTCACGATTCATCTGGTGCCAGACCTTGTCTGCGCCGTAGACCTGCATATTGGCCTGCCAGACGGCTTGGATTTGCGGGATCAGGGCTTCATCGCGTTTGGTCCGGGCGCAAAGCAGCTCGGGCTTGCGTTGGCGGGCAGCATGGCACCTGTAGCCAGAAGGGGCGATTTGCAGCACGTTGCAAATCGGCTCGACCCCGTAGGCGTGACGGTTTTGATCAACAAAGTCCCTTAAGACTTGAGTCGGCGGTCGAGCTCCGCCTGGGCAAAAAAAGCGCTCGCCAGTTTGAGGATTTCGTTGGCTTTGCGCAGTTCCTTGACTTCGCGTTCGAGGTCTGGCATTCCCCCAAATCAGTAGACAAATAATGATGTCAAAACTGAAGAGGAGCCATGCAAATGCAACGAACGAAATATGCCGCCGAGTTCAAGTCCGAGGCGGTCAAACAAGTCATCGATAAAGGGCACCCAGTCGTCGATGTGGCCAAGCGGCTTGGAATTCCCGAGGGGGTTCTGTACAGCTGGGTCAACAAGTTCAAAAAGTCAGACGCACCCCAGTCAGGTGACCTCAAGGCGCTGCAAGCCGAGATGGTCAAGATCAAAGCTGAACTCAGGCGAACCATAGAGGAGCGCGACATCCTAAAAAAGGCCGCAGCGTACTTTGCCAAGCAGTCCGGGTGAAGTACGCGTTCATGCAGGCACACCATCGCCAGTTTCGTCTCACCAGCATGTGTCGCGTCCTGAAAGTGCACCGCAGCGGCTATTACGCCTGGCTGCGTGAGCCATTGTCAGCGCGGGCTAAAGCCAATGAAAAGTTGACCACGCAGATTCGGGAGTTTTATGAGCAAAGCATGGGCATCTATGGCAGCCCCCGCATCTTCTGTGACCTCAAGGAAGCGGGCGTGGCGTGTAGCGAAAACCGTGTTGCGCGGTTAATGCGTGCAGCCCAGATCAAATCGGTGCGGGGTTACAAGCGGCCCAGGTACAAGGTGGGTAAGCCTGCCCAAGTGGCGCCCAATCAACTGGAACGGCAATTCCAGCATGACGAGCCAGACCATGCGTGGGTCACGGACATCACCTACATCCGCACGCATGAGGGCTGGTTGTATTTGGCGGCTGTGCTGGACTTGCACTCGCGTGCAGTCGTTGGCTGGAGCATGGGATCGCGCATGCAAACGAGCTTGGTGCTGGACGCTTTGACGATGGCGGTGTGGCGCAGAAAGCCAAAGGACTCGGTGATCATTCATTCGGATCAAGGCAGTCAATTTGGCAGTGACGAATTCAATCGCTGGTGCAAAGACAACCGATTGAGCCCCAGTATGAGCCGTAGGGGCAACTGTTGGGATAACGCGGTGGCTGAATCGTTCTTCAGCAGTTTGAAGAGTGAACAGATCAAAAAGCGGATTTACCAAACCAGGGCTGAAGCCAAGTCAGAAATCTTCGATTACATCGAGGGTTTCTACAATCGAGTTCGACGCCACAAGCATCTCGATCAACTCAGCCCTCATGAGTTCGAGCGTCAGCGTCAAACTGCGCTATGAAAAGTGTCTATAGGTTTGGGGGAATGCCAGTCTTTGATGCGGGCGCGCTCATCAGAGCTGACGCCATCGCGCATGCCTTCGTCAACCTCGTGCTGGCGAACCCAGTCGTTGAGGGTTTGCGGCACACACCCGATCTTGGGGGCAATGGACTCAATGGTGGCCCAAAGCGATGGGTACTCGCCTCGGTGTTCGAGCACCATTCGAACAGCGCGCTCGCGCACCTCGGGTGAAAAACGGTTTGATTTCTTGCTCATGGCTCCATCTTCTCAAAGTGTGGAGCCTCCTCAAAACCCGGGGCGATTCAGTACCTTCGGCGATTTCTTTGACGAGTACCAGGTCGAGTGCAGCTCATCCAAGGCCAACCGCATGCGCACCCTTGCCTTGATGGTGTGCGGCAGAGTGGTGGCTGCAAGTGCATTTGCAACTGTAATTAAACTTCAAATTTCTGAGGCTGCTGAGGCACTGTAATAAAAGGGGGGATCATGAGTTCATATGCCATCAAAATCGAAAACTGTAACAGCATAGAAAAGGCTGAAATCACAATTTCTCAAGGGGCGTTGAATATAAAGTATGGTCCCAACGGTTTGGGGAAAAGTACTATTGCGCGCGCAATAGTCGCCTCAGTGGCAAACAATGGCACGCTCCAGAATTTGAAGCCGTTCAAGTATCGGAGTCTGGCTGGTCAGCATGAGCCTGCAGTGAGCGGGACCGAGAATATTGGATCGGTCTTGGTTTTTGACGACTCCTATGTTTCTCAATTTGCTTTCCAGCGTGATGAAGTTCTGAAGAACAGCTTTGATATCTTCATTAAGACCGATACGTTTAAAGCCGCAATGCAAGAGATAGAAGGCCTTCTTGCGGGCATCAAATCCGCCTTTGATGGAAACGAGGCGCTAAGCAGTGCAATATCGGATTTGAAAGAAGTTCGCGATGCCTTTGGGGTTACAAAGTCCGGTGCCCTTTCAAAATCCAGCAAGGGCTATAAGGCATTTGGCTCAGGCAATAAGATTGAAAATATTCCACTGCAGCTTAAGCCGTTTGAGGCATTCATCAAGAGCGAGCAGCCTGCCAATTGGATTGCATGGCAGGCAAAGGGGAATGCGTTTTTGGACTTGTCTGATAACTGCCCATATTGCGCTTCAGATCTGAAAGAGCCTGAGAAGAAAAACACAGCCAAACAGGTTGCCAAAGAATATGACTCAAAAACCATTGAGCATTTAAATTCGCTTCAAGCAATCATCAATCGACTTGGTAAATACTTTGAGCAGTCATGTCGAGAAAGTTTGGAGAAAATCACCAAATCCAAGATCGAGCTATCGCCAGAAGAAACAAATTTCTTAAGTGCTCTTCGCGGAGATGTTGAGACCCTAATGGCGAAACTTGAAGGGCTTCGGTCAATATCCTTCTTTGCGCTTCGTGATGTGGATAAAATCGAAGATGAAATTGCGAAGTTGAAGGTCGATCTGGGCTTACTTGCAAAGCTGAACTCCGCAGATACTAAAGCTGTTGTTGATCCTATAAATGAAAAACTCCAAGAGCTTATAGGTAGAGTTGGGGAACTAAAAGGCAAGATCAATAAACACAAGAGTCAGATAGAAAAGTCCATCGTTGAGAACCAGAAAAGCATCAATGGATTTTTGAAGTCAGCAGGCTACAAATACGGTGTGGTTATCAAACCAGAGGCCGATTCCTACAAGATGAAGCTGGTTCATAAAGATTTCAATGAGCATCTTGAATCGGCCGCGCAGCATTTGAGTTATGGTGAAAAGAATGCTTTTGCGCTTGTCTTGTTCATGCACCAAGTTCTAAGTGAAAAGCCGGGGCTTGCGGTTTTGGATGATCCTGTTTCCAGTTTTGACAAGACGAAGAAATTTGCCATTCTGAATGAGCTTTTTCGCGGGAAGGCGAGCCTGCGCAACACCACCGTTCTCATGCTTACCCACGACATTGAGCCTGCGATTGATGTCATTCGAGTCAAGAGAGAAATATTTAATGAGCCAAAGCCTACGGCGTATTTTTTGGCGTCAAAGAATGGGATTGTTACGGAGACGGAAATAAGGGGGTCCGATATCCAGACTTTTTCTCAGATTTGCGCGGAAAACATCAGAGGTTTGTCTGACGAAATAATTAAGTGCATTTATTTGAGGCGCAATTTTGAGATTTTGAATGATCTCGGCGCAGAGTACAACTATCTTGCAAATCTTTTGCATGCAAGGGCAACTCCGACTCGTAAAGCCGATGCTGGAGATGTGGATATGACGGCCGAAGAAGTTGGTGTGGCGGTTGCAGGCATTAGGGCGTTCATTCCAGATTTTGACTACGGTGCGATCCTTGCAATTATCAACGATAAGTCGGAAATGAAGCGCCGATTCCAAGGGGCGAATGTCGGGTATGACAAGTTGCAGTTATTCCGAATTTACAAACAGGTTCATCGCCCAGCCTATGATGGTGACGATATTCTTGAAAAATTTGTGAATGAATCGTTCCACATTGAAAATGAGTATGTCATGCAGCTCAATCCGCACAAGTTTGATAACGTTCTAGAATATGTTGTGCAAGAATGTGACCGGGTGATTTCAGAGAGCTAGCGCCTACGTCTTGTATGAAGTAAGGTCGAGAGTCCTTCCGTAGTTAACAAAAAATTTTCTTGAACATGGTATTTTTCATGGCATCACCAATGACCGTTGACTCTAAAGCATTGATTTGCAATGAAAAAATGTTCTCGTTTACAACTGAGTGGGAATGATCCCCTGAAGCCCTGACCGGAGGTTGACCATGAAAGTTCAAGCTTTTCGAGGCCTCAACATCCTGCTCTGGATCTTGGCGGCTTTAACGCCCTCATGGGCGCAAGACCGGTCTTCGGTCATCACTTCCGAGAAACACGCTTTCCGCGTGGTGACCTTACTGCCCGGGCTGGAGAACCCCTGGTCGGTGGCGTTTTTGCCCGATGGCCGCATGTTGGTCACCGAGCGGGCGGGACGTTTGCGTTTGGTAGGGTCAGATTTCCGTTTGGCCCCTCAACCCATTGAGGGCCTGCCGGAGATTCTCGAGCGCGGGCAGGGCGGTTTGTTTGATGTGGTGCTGCACCCGCAATATGCGCAAAACGGCTGGATCTATTGGGCTTACAACGCGCCCGGCCCTGGCGGTTGGGGCACGGCCTTGGCCCGGGGCAAATTGCAAGGCCAGCGCATGACCGAGGTTCAGGTGCTGTTCAGCATGCAGCCCAAAACCCGTTCCAGCCAGCATTTCGGTGGGCGCATTGTGTTCGACAAAGCCGGGACGCTTTACCTGACCTTGGGTGACCGGGGCGACAAGGACCGTGCGCAAAAGCTGGATGACCATGCCGGCTCGGTCATCCGATTGCATGACGACGGTCGCGTGCCTGCCGACAACCCCTTCACCCAACGGGCCGGGGCCTTGCCCGAAAAATGGACTTTGGGCAACCGCAACATGCAAGGCGCGGCCCTGCACCCCCAAACCGGTGAGCTCTGGACACACGAGCACGGGCCGCAAGGCGGTGATGAGGTCAACGTGATGCGCTCGGGCCTCAATTACGGCTGGCCCGTGATCACCTATGGGGTCAACTACGGTCTGGGCACGCGCATTGGCGAGGGTCAGAGCAAACCCGGCATGGTGCAGCCTTTGCATGTGTGGGTGCCGTCGATTGCGCCTTCTGGCATGGCTTTTGTGAGCGGCTCGCAGTTTCCTCAATGGCAGGGCGATTTGCTGGTGGGGGCCTTGCGCGGCCAAATGCTGGTGCGACTGGTGCTTGACGGCGAGAAAGTGCTGCGCGAAGAGCGTTTGCTGCAAGGCCGGGTGGGCCGCATCCGCGATGTGCGCATGGGGCCGGATGGCTTCATTTATTTACTGAGCGACGGCCCCGACGGGGCCTTGATGCGGCTGGAGCCGGTCAAGCCCTGAGTGCAAGGTCTGTGCCTGGCAATTTGGTAACCTCAGCGCACCATGTACCTCCCCCAACAATTCCACCACACCGATCCTGCCATTGCGCAGCGCATCATGCGCGAACACCCCTTGGCGTCCATCGTGTCGGTGGGGGTCGACGGTTTCCCGGTGCTCAGCCACATCCCGGTGCACTGGCAAGCGGCTTCGCTGTGGCCCGATGGCCTGCAGTCTGAACACGGCGTTTTGCTGGGGCATTGCGCCCGCGCCAACCCGCAGGCGCAGTTGCTGGCCTCGCAGCCGCAAGCTTTGGTGAGTTTCATGGGGCCACAGGCCTACATGTCGCCCAGTGTTTATTCTGAAAAGCAACGCGTGCCCACCTGGACTTATCTGGCGGTGCAGGCCAAGGTGCGCACGCACATCATCGATCCGCACGAAGAGCGCGACCGTTTGCTCAAATGCCTCATTGCCGAGCATGAGCCGTCTTATGCGCAGCAGTGGCGCGACTTGCCCGAGACCTACACCGGGGCGATGCTGAACGGCATTGTGGCGTTCGAGATGCAGATCACCGATTTGCAGTGCGCGGTGAAGCTCAACCAGCACCGGCCCGAAGCCCATGCCGCCATGCACGCTGCTTATGCGCAAGGCACAGAGCAAACCCAAGCACTGGCCCGTTGGATGCAAGACCTGGGACTCGTGCCATGAGCCAGGGTGGAGTTGACGGAAAGCAAGCCCCTTATTTGAGCGATGAGCAAGGCATGCGCCTGGCTTTGGCGCAAGCCGGTCTGGCTGCTGCGGCGGGTGAGGTACCCGTGGGCGCGGTGGTCGTCAAGAACGGCCAAGTCATCGCTACAGGCCGCAACGCCCCGATTGCCAGCCACGACCCGACGGCGCACGCCGAGGTGGTGGCGCTGCGCGAAGCGGCCCTAGTCTTGGGCAATTACCGGCTCGACGGCTGTACGCTGTATGTGACTCTGGAGCCTTGCGCCATGTGCAGCGGGGCCATGCTGCACGCCCGGGTGGACCGAGTGGTGTTTGGCGCAGCCGACCCGCGCACGGGCGTGGCCGGCTCGGTGCTCAACCTGTTTGGCCACCCGCAGCTGAACCACCAGACGCAGGCCACGGGCGGTGTGCTGGCCGAAGAATGCGGCCAGTTGCTCAAGGACTTTTTCAAACCCCGCCGCGTGAATGCCGACCCGGTGCGCGAAGACGCTTTGCGCACACCCGATGCCGCGTTTGCCGGTTTGCCGGATTACCCCTGGCAGCCGCACTATGTGAACGATCTGCCCAGCATCGCCGGGCTGCGCATGCATGTCCTGGATGAGGGCCCGAAGGACGCGCCGGTCACCTGGCTGTGCCTGCACGGCAATCCGGCATGGAGTTACCTCTACCGCAAGATGATCCCGGTCTGGCTGGCGGCGGGGCACCGCGTGGTGGCCCCTGACCTGATCGGCTTTGGCAAGAGCGACAAGCCCAAGAAGGACAGTTTTCACCAGTTTGAAACGCATCGCCAGTCTCTGCTGGATTTAATTGAGCGGCTCGATTTGCAGCGCGTGGTGTTGGTGGTGCAGGACTGGGGGGGTATTCTGGGCCTGACTTTGCCCATGGCCGCGCCCGAGCGTTACAAGGGCCTGCTGGTCATGAACACCACCTTGGCCACGGGCGATGTGCCGCTGAGTGCGGGCTTTCTGGCCTGGCGCGATTGGTGCCAAAGCCAGCCGCTGTTTGACGTGGGCAAGCTGTTCAAGCGCGGCAACCCCGGCATGAGCCCCCAAGAGACGGCGGCCTACAACGCACCGTTTCCGGACAAGGGCTACCGTGCCGCGCTTCGGGCCTTTCCGCCCATGGTGCCGGAGTTCGCCGATTCGCCCGGCGCGGCCGTGTCGCGCCAAGCCCAGGCCTTTTGGCGCGATGACTGGCAAGGTCAAACATTCATGGCCATTGGCCAGCAAGACCCGGTGCTGGGCGAGCCCGTGATGCGCCAGTTGCAAAGCCAGATCAGGGGCTGCCCCGAGCCTATGTTGCTGCCCGATGCGGGCCATTTTGTGCAGGAGCAGGGCAGGTCGATTGCCGAAGCGGCTGTGCGACACTTCAAGCCCTGAAAAAGAACACAGCCCATGGCCCATATTTACATTTTTTCCCCCTCCAGCGCGGTGCGCGACAAAGCGGCTTTTCGGCGGGGCGTGAAGCGCCTGCAAGCCCAAGGTCACGAGGTGGAGGTCGACGATGCGGCGCTGGCCAGCCACATGCGTTTTGCAGGCGATGATGCCACGCGCATCGCGGCCATCAGCCGCGCTGCGGCCAGTGGTGCCAACGTGGCGCTGATTTCGCGTGGCGGCTACGGCCTCACCCGCATACTGCCTGCCTTGCCCTACAAACAGATCGCCAAAGCGATCGATGGCGGCATGCAGTTTGTGGGCCTGAGCGATTTCACGGCCTTCAACCAGGCCGTGTACGCCAAGACCGGGCGCATCAGCTGGCAGGGCCCGGCGCTGGGCGAAGACTTCGGTTCAAGCGAAGAGCCCGACGACATCATGCAGGCCTGCTTTGACGACCTGCTGCTGAAGCAGGGCGAAGGCACAGGCTGGCAACTCCCCAAAGCCGAGGCCGCGCGCCGTGTTCTGGTGAAAGACGCGCCGCTGTGGGGCGGCAACCTGACGGTGCTCACTTCGCTGCTGGGCACACCGTATTTTCCGCAAGTGAAGGGCGGCGTGTTGTTCCTCGAAGACGTGGGCGAGCACCCTTACCGCATCGAACGCATGCTCACGCAGCTGCTGCATGCAGGCGTGCTGGCCCAGCAAAAGGCTGTGCTGTTCGGCCAATTCACCAACTACAAACTGGTGCCTGCGCACGACAAAGGCTTCAAGCTGACCACCGTGGTCGACTGGCTGCGCAGCCAGATCAAGGCACCTGTGCTCACGGGGCTGCCCTTTGGCCATGTCGAGACCAAGGTGTTGCTGCCTGTGGGTGCCAAGGTGGACCTTGTCACCGAAGGGCGTGACGCGCTGATGGTTTGGGGCCATATTTAAAAGGCGCTGCCAGGTCCAGCTGTTTTCTGGCCTGAGGACGCTGAGGTCGGTGGCGGCACCGACGCTTTCAAAATGATGGAGACAAGCATGAAATGGATCGCAAGAATCCTGTTGGTGGCCGTGGTCGCCCTTTTGGCGGCAGGTGGGGCCCTCAGTGTCCATTTGCTGCGCGGCATGCCCCAACTCGATGGCGAAATTTCGCTCCAGGGCCTGTCCGGCCCGGTTCAGATCACCCGTGACGCTTCGGATGTGACCCACATCAATGCCAGCAACGCCTTGGACGCTTGGCGTGCCATCGGCTTTGTGCATGCGCAGGAGCGCGGCTGGCAAATGGCGTTCAACCGGCGTGTCATGCGCGGCGAGTTGTCTGAAATTTTGGGCAAGGCCACGCTGGACACCGACAAGCTGATGCGCACGCTGGGCATCATCGGCATGGCCCAGCAGCAATTGAAAGGCCTGTCGCCAGCCACCCAGGCCGCCTTGCAGGCTTACAGCGAGGGCATTCAGACCGCTTGGCAAAGTGGCGCAGTGCGTCCTTCGCCCGAATTCAAATTGCTGGGCACCCAGGCAAGCGGTGCCGATGGCCAAGCCTGGATGCCCGAAGACAGTGTGGGCTGGGCCCTGATGATGGCCCTGGACTTGGGCGGCAACTGGGGCCAGGAGTTTGCCCGCTTGTCGGCGGGCCAGGTCCTGAGCAACGAACAACTGTGGCAGCTCTTGCCCGCTTACCCCGGAGAGAAACCAGCCACGGCGGTGGACTTGCCCGCTATGTACCGGGGATTGGGCGTTTATGTATCCTCAGGAGGCAAAACCGCCTCTGCGCAAGTTCCCATCACCCCTCTGGCCCAATGGTCGGCCGACTGGGTGCGCGACATGGGCATTCTGGAAGGCAAAGGCAGCAACAACTGGGTGGTGCCAGGTAGCCGCACCGTCTCGGGCAAACCCCTTTTGGCCAATGATCCGCATTTGGCCCTGAGTTCTCCGGCCATCTGGTACTACGCCCACCTCCAAGCCCCGGCGGGTGAATTGCCCGGCGGCCACAAACACCCCGCGCTGGACGTGATCGGTGCCACTTTGCCAGGTTTGCCCTTTGTGGTGCTGGGCCGTACTCAGGGCGTGGCCTGGAGTTTCACCAACACCGGCCCCGATGTGCAGGACTTGTACCTGGAGCAACTTGACGCGGGCCGACCCGGCCACTACCGCACGCCCGAAGGCTGGGCCGCTTTCGCAGAGCGCAGCGAAACCATCCGGGTCAAAGGACAGGCCGATGTCGCGCTCAAGGTGCGCAGCACCCGCCATGGCCCGGTCATCAGCGATGTGCAGCCGCAATACCAAGGCCTGATCGAAGCGAGCCGCTATGCCGTCAGCCTGCGCTGGTCGGCGCTCACGCCCGACAACAAAACCATCGAAGCCGGGATGCAAGCCAACTGGGCGCAAACCGTGCCCCAACTGCAAGACGCCTTTGCCGAGCACCATGCGCCCATGCAAAGCGTGGTGATGGCCGATACCTTAGGTCAAGTAGCCTACAAAGCGGTGGGCAAAGTGCCTGTTCGCGCTGCCCAAAACGACATCCGCGGCGTGGCCCCTGCGCCAGGCTGGCTGGCGCAATACGACTGGACGGGTTGGTTGCCCTACGCGCAAAACCCGGCGGTGGATGCGGCCCAGATCGAGAAAAGGGGTTGGCACGCTACCGCGAACCAGAACATCCTACCGCCCGGTTATGCCCATTTTGTGGGTGGTGACTGGACGACCCCCGAGCGCTTTGAGCGCATCGAGCAGTTGCTGGCGGCCACGCCTCGCCACAGCCTGCAAAGCATGCAGGCCATCCAGAACGATGTGCTGTCCCTGGGGGCCAAAAACTTGCAGGCCAAGCTGGGTCAAGTCAGTTCACAACATCCCTTGGCCCCGGCGGCTTTGAAGCTGTTGGCCGGCTTTGACGGCCAGATGCGCACCGACAGCGCTGCGGCTTTGGTGCTGAACGTCTGGGCCGATGAGCTGACGCGTGGCTTGTTGGTGCCGCATCTGGGGGCCGAACGCTTTCAGGCGCTGTACGGCAAGCGCCATTTCAGGGCCGCTGTGGAAGGGATTTTGGACCGCTCTGACGCGTTTTGGTGTGGCCCGGCCGGTTGCCCCGCGCAAGTGAGTTCGGCGCTTACGCGAGCGCTCGACCGCATCGCAGCCAGCCAAGGTCGTGACGTGAAGGCGTGGCGTTGGGGGGCTTGGCACCCGGCCATCAGCAGCCACAAGCCCTTTGGCAAGGTGCCTTACCTGAACGCCTTGTTCGATGTGCGGGTGGAAAGTGCCGGGGATTTGTTCACCGTGAATGTGGGTCAGTATTGGGCCAACGACAAGCAAGCGCCTTTTGCCAACCGGCATGCGGCCTCGATGCGGGCGGTGTACGACCTGAGTGAAGCGGGTCAATCGGTTTTCATTTACCAGACCGGCCAGTCGGGCCACGTTTTTGACCCGCGCAGCCGCAACATGGCAAGACTGTGGGCGCAAGGGGGTTACCTGGCTTTGCAGCAACAGCCAAAAGCCGCTTTGCACCACATGACCTTGCGGCCCTGAGACACTGGCCCGAAGCGGTTTTGCAGTCAGGCGCGGCGCTGCGCGACAAAGCCCGACAAATAGGCGGAGAGCCAAACGGCAGACAAGTCTTTGTGGAGCACCTGAATGCTGACCGCTTGGCCCCCCGATTTGGCTGGTGGCAGCAAATCCTCCTCGGTGCTCAGGACCAGGGTGTGCGCCACCGTGTGCCGAGCTCCCATGAATTTTTGCAAAATTCCCAGGGCCTTTTCCTGCTGCTTGCGCGGCTCGGTCATCTGAACGACCAGCAGATCGTGTTTTTCGTTCAGCAATTCCAACAAAGCCTCTGTCAAGGACTCCAAAAACGAAATTTGGAGCGGCAAGTTCCATTGGTTCACATCTTTTTTCAGGCGATGTGTCAGCTCGGGGGAGTCGATCACCATCATGATTTTGGCGCGGCGGTCGGTGGGCATGTGCGCTGGTTCTACAAAATTGTTCGCGCTTTGGTAGCTCAAAACCGAGGCCAGTGAAATGCGGCGGTGCCCGCCAAATGTTTTCCAGGCTTGAAGAATGTTGTTGTCGACCAATTTCTGGATGGTGGCCATCGAGAGGCCCAAGCGCTTGGCGGCCTGCGAGCTGGTGAGAAATTCCGTGGTTTCAGGTTCTCGTGTTTCGGTGTCGGTCAACATGGGTCTGGGCTCTCTCGGTGGTGCCAGGGTTTGGGCACGCTTGGGTGTTTGTTTGTTTTTTGTAAATTGGCTTTTCGTCATTGAATTGACAATTTCGATTGTCAAGAAAAGCAATTCCACAGAACATCCCCAATTGGGGATGTTTTCAATGAATTTATTGAAAATTCAAAAATAATTACCAAAAATGATGCTCCCTTAGAGCTGGGCTGCTTGATCGGACCACTTGCGCGACTGCCTGCTCAGCCGCGCACCGTTACGATGCAGGCACATGTCTTCAGTCCCCACTTCCACCCTACAACCCTGGCAAGTCATCACGGGCGGCATTTGCGGCCTGGTCTTGACCATCGGTTTGGCCCGTTTCGCCTTCACCCCCTTGCTGCCCCTGATGCAATTGCAGACCGGTTTGAGCGATGCCGCAGCCGGTGGCTTGGCCGCCATCAACTACGCAGGCTACATCTCGGGTGCCTTGGCTGTGGCCTGGATCGATGACGTGCGCTGGCGTCACCGTTTGTACGGCTGGGGCTTGTGGATGGCCTTGCTGACCACGGCGGCCATGGCGCTCACCACCTGGATGCCCGCTTGGGGCTTGTCGCGTTATCTGGGGGGGCTGTGTGGTGCCGGCGGCATGCTCTTGGGCTCGGGTTTGGTGCTGGGTTGGCTGATGCGGCAGGGCCGTCGCCCGGAGCTGGGGCTGTACTTCATCGGTATCGGCTTGGGCGTGGTGGTGTCGGCTTTGGGGGCCTGGGGCTTGTCGTTTTTATGGCCCGACTGGTCATCGCAGTGGTTGGCATTTGCAGTGATCGGCATGGTGTTTTTTGTGCCCGCCTGGCTGTGGCGGCCGCCTGTGCCGGCTGTTGTGGCCCCGTCGGCGGCCAGCAGCTCGGGGCCGTCCGTGTCGCGCCGCTGGATGCTGACCATGGCGGGCAGTTACTTTGCGGCAGGTTGGGGTTTTGTCATCAGCGCCACCTTCACCGTGGCCATTGTCGAGCGCGAACCCGCCTTGGCAGGACAGGGCGCACTGGCTTGGGCGCTGGTCGGTTTGGCGGCCATGCCCGCGGTGTTCGTGTGGGACAAAGTGGCCCGCCGCTTGGGTGATACCCGGGCTTTGCTGCTGGCTTTTGGTTTGCAGACTGTGTCGGTCGTGCTGCCCGCCGTGTCGGGCTCATTGGCTGCTGCGCTTTGGGGGGCCATCGGGTATGGCGCGACCTTTATCGGCATTGTCAGCTTGACTTTGGCCCTGGTGGGGCGCAGGGCCCCGCACAACCCCGGCAAAGCCATGGCCCGTTTGACCTTGAGTTACGGTGCTGCGCAAATGGTCGCCCCGGTGGTGGCTGGGGCTATGGCCCAGGCCACAGGCACCTTCAAGGGTGCACTGTGGCTGACCGCCGGGGTCATGCTGCTGGGCATGGCCTTGCTGGCCACCTTGCCGGAAGACCCTCAGGACTGACCTTGTCCCCGCACCTCAGTGGCCATGCCGATGGTGGGCATCGGGTACGTGGGCATGGGTGTGGGTGATGGTTTCGTGTCGGTGCCGATGGCTGTGTGCGCCGGTCGGCATTGGGTCGTGCACATGGTTGTGGTGTCCGTCGTCATGGCGGTGAGCGTGTTCGTGTACGAGCGCTTCGTGGGTGTGCATGTGGGCATGGGCCTCCATCAGGTGCAGCGCAATGCCCATGAGCATCAACAGCCCGGCGAAGACCATGAGCCAAGTGCCAGAGCGGTCCCCCAGGGCCCAGGCACCCAATGCGCCAATGAAGGGCGCAAATGCAAAAACAGAGCCCGTGCGGGCCGCGCCAAAGGTGCGCTGCGCGAGCAAATAAAAACGCAAACTCAAGCCATAGCCAGTGGCACCGATGACGACCAGCACGCTGGCTTGGCTGAGCAATGGGGCGGGTTCTCTGAAAAGAACGGCCAATGCCCCGGTGCACACTGCTCCCAGTGTGGCTTTGACCCCCACCACCTGGCCCGGATCGCGATCGGCGACGCCGCGCGACAGGGTGTTGTCCACCCCCCAGGCCACGGTGGCCAGCATCACGGCCAGCAAGCCCAAAAGCCGAACCTGTCCCAAGTTGCCTTGTTCAATGACCAGCGCCAAGCCGCCAGCGAGCAACAAAGCTGCGGCCGCGCCCACCCTTTTGTCCAAGGTTTCGCCGTACCAGCGCCAGGCCAAAAGCGCAGTGAACACAGCTTCCAGCGTGAGCATCAAAGAAGCGCTGGCACCGCTGGTGTGCTGCAAACCCCAGGCCAAAGCCACCGGGGCGATCACGGCACCGGTGCCCGCCATGGCCAAAAGTCTGGGGCCATCGCTTTTCTGGAGGCGTGCCTCTTGGGTAGCCGGTCGTCTTGCAAGCCACGCCACGACTGCAGCACCGGCATACAGCCATGCAGCCGTCGTGAACGCCCCCAGCCCTTGGCCCACGCTTTGCACCAGGGGCGTGCTCAGCCCGAACAGCGCCGCCGAGAGCAAAGCCAGCAGGCTACCGCGAAGGGCGGGATGGGGGGACGTGGGGCTCACCCTTTATTGACCGGTGAAATTGGCCGCAATGAAGTTACCCGGCAAGGTGAAGAACATGTAGAGGGTCTCCTTGGATTTGTCTTTGGCTGGGGCGTCCTTGAACGTCACTTTCCATTCCTGGCCCTTTGGGCCATCGACAGCCTCGATCCTGGCGGGCTTGACCGTGCGCCAGCTGGTGTCGAGTTTGCCGCTTTTGATCAGCGCGTCTTTGCGTTGCAGCGCACAGCCGCTCACGGTGGCTTCAGCCGCAGGTTTTTTGCCGTGAAAGTGGCAGCTGCCGCCAGGGTCGGCCCATGTGGTGGGCGTCCACAAGACGGTGCACAGGGTCAAGGCGGCGAGGGTGATTTTGTTCATGGGGTGTCCAGTCGGTGTTGGAATCAGACGATCATTTCAAGGTGTTGCGGCTGTCGTCGGTGGTGTTTTGAATGTCCATGTCCTCGTGCGCATGCTGGTGTTCGGCTGCGGGGAAGCGGAAGCTGTCGGGGTGGATGTCGTGCTGGTAGCCGTGCAACTGCGTGAACAAGAGGTAAATGCCGGCGTAAATCAGGCCCAGGTTGGCCAGGTGGCTGAATCGCTGGAACGAGGGGCGCTGTCGCCACAGGGCCAGCACCGTCACCATCACGCTCAAGGCGGCGATCTGGCCGAATTCCACACCCACATTGAAGCTCAGGATGCGCCAGAGCATGGCCACCGGGTCGTCGCCCAAGGGCAGCTGCTGCAAGCGGGTGGACAGGCCAAAGCCGTGCAGCAGGCCCAAAACAAACACCGCCTTGAGCAGGTTGGGCGAGGGTATGTTCATGTGTTTTTGAAAGCCCCCGTTGTTGTCAAAGCCCTTGTAGATCACGCTCAGGGCGATGATGGCGTCGACCAGATAGAAGTTCCAGGTGATCTTGAAATAGGTCGCGAAGATCAGCGTGATGCAGTGGCCCAGCGTGAAGACGGTGACAAATTTGGCGATGTCCTTGAAAGTGGTCAAAAAGAAGACCACGCCGAACAGGAACAACAAATGGTCGTAGCCCGTGAGCATGTGGCTGGCGCCCAAGCCCACGTATTGGAGGTTGCCGCCGTCGAGCATGCGCTGGCGGTCTTCGTCGGAAATGCCGTGGGCCCAGGCCAGGGCTGGCAAAGCGCACAACAGCCAGGCCAGCACAGGGCGTGTCAGGAAATTTTTCATAGATCAGGGAACGGTTGTGCAGGTGAAGCAAGGATGTGACAGGGCCTGCGGGAGAGCTGCCACGGCTCTCCAAGGATTTGGTTTCAATTTTACGAACGCAACCGTGTTGCGCGCTTGGGTAAGGGCTTCCCCTGCACGAAGGAGGGTCAAGGCTGCGCAGGCCCGGCCAGTGCCAGCGGCACCTCATCAGCCAAAAAGTCAAACACCGCCCGCATCAGCGCACTGGTGCGCAGCTCGCGGTGCACCGTGAGCCAGATGGGCAACACGGGCAGCTCGATCATGGGCAGGATGGCGGTGACCGTAGGGTCTGAGCCGATCAGGTGCTCGCTCATGAAGCCCACGCCCAGCCCGGCTTGCACCGCAGCCCATTGGGCGTTCAGGTCGTCGGTGCGCAGACCGTGGCGCAGGCTGCTGGCCGGAAAACCCAGCGCCACAAAGCCGTCTTCGATCTCGGTGTGGCGGTCGCCCGTGATCAGGTCGTGCGCCAGCAGGTCGGCGGGTTGCAGCGGTGTGCCCTTGCGCTGCAAATAGCTGTGGCTGGCGCAGGCGCGCAGGGCCATTTGGCCAATGTGCTTGGCCACCAGGCTGCTTTGCTCGGGCCGCACCATGCGCAGCGCCATGTCGGCTTCGCGCATGAGCAGGTTGCTCACCGAGTTGCTGACCAGCAAATCCATCACCACATCGGGCAGGGCCTGGCGCATGCGGGCCAGGATGGGCGGCAACAAAAAGCAGGCCACCGGCTGGCTGGCCGACAGCCGCACCCGGCCTTTCACCGTTTGCCCTGAGCCCGAAGCCATCCGAGAAAACCGCGCCGCACCGTCTTGCATGGCGTGGGCCGCCTCGGCCAGTTCCAGCGCTTGTGCGGTGGCCTGCAGGCCGCGCCCGGTGCGCTCGAACAGGACGAGTTTGAGTTGCTCTTCCAGCTCGGCGATGTGCCGCCCCAGCGTGGGCTGGCTCACCCCGGTGGCGCGGGCTGCGCCCATCAGGCTGCCGTGTTCCAGGGCCGCCAAAAAAGAGGGGATGAGCGCCCAGTTGAAGTTCGAGGTATTCATGAATGAATGGCTGGTGTTTGGTTTTATGCAATTGTGCAATTTCTCTGAGGTCCAGACAATCCACCTCAGACCTTTTTGAACACTTTTTAACGAAGAGCCCCACCATGAACAGAAGACAAATGTTGCGCATCGCAGGCGGCGGATTCATCGCCGCCGCCACCGTGACCAGCTTGACCGGCTGCGACAGCAGTCTGCCGCCCGAAGCGATTGCGGCCTGGAACCCCCCGGCCGACAGCCTGGAGATCCGCCGTTGGGTGCTGTCGCACGCCTTGCTGGCACCCCACGCGCACAACCTGCAGTCGTGGCTGGTGGACTTGGACACGCCTGACACCATCGTGCTGCGCATGGACATGACGCGCCTGCTGCCCGAGACCGATCCGCTCTCCCGTCAGCTGGTGATCAGCCAGGGCACCTTCATCGAAGTGCTGGACTTGGCAGCCCGCCAGCGCGGCTACCGCACCGAGGTGACGATGTTCCCCGAAGGCGAATACAGCGCCCAAGCCCCCGACACGCGGCCCACGGCCCGCATCCGGCTGGTGCGCGACGCGCAGGTGCAGCCCGACCCCTTGTTTGCGCAGGTGTTCCTTCGCCACACCCACAAGGGTGTTTACGAGACCCGCACGCCCGACGCCGCTGCCTTGCAGGCAGTGCGTGACAGCGTCAAGGGTTTGCCCGTGACATTGGGCCTGGTCACCCGGGGCGAAGAGGCCGCCATGGCCCGCCACGCGCAGATTGCCATGGACGCCTGGCGCACCGAGCTGGTCACGCCGCGCACGCTGCTGGAGTCCTACCATGTGCTGCGCATCGGCCCGAAGGAAATTGCCCAGCACCGCGACGGTATCTCGCTGAACTCACCCATGGTGCGGGCGCTCAACGCCCTGGGTTTGTTTGACCGCACCAAGGCCTCGGCCCCAGACAGCTCGGAAATCAAGGGCCAGCTGGAGCGCTTCAATGCCGCCATTGCCAGCACCCCGGCTTATTTTTGGCTGAGCACCGAGCGCAACGACCGCATCACCCAACTGCTGGCCGGCCGCGCCTATGTGCGGGCGCAACTGGCCGCCACGGCGCAGGGCCTGTCCATGCACCCCTTGTCGCAGGCCTTGCAGGAATACCCCGAGCAAAAGCCGCACTACCAGGCGGTGCACCAGTTGCTGGGCGCTGCCGAGCGGGGGCACACGGTGCAAATGTGGACGCGCCTGGGCCACGCCCCGGCCATCGGGCCCGCGCCGCGCCGGGGGCTGGAGGCACATTTGGTCAAGGGCAATCGTTCTGCGTAGTCTTCGTAGGTCGGACCTTCAGGTCCGACGGACTTGGCAGACCCATGCTGTTTGAGTGTGTCGCTGTGGGGTGATGTATGTCGGGCGGGAAGGTCCGACCTACAACGATGCACCGGGTGTTCACCCCGTCCATCGGCGTTGCACAATGCCCCATGATCAAAAGAACGCCGGACCAGGCGGACAGGGGAGCCCATGAACACACCCAGCCAATCGCCAGTGCAAACGTCGCTCACCCGCGACTTCGCCGAGCAGCACATGCACACCATCCTGGCCCGTTTGGCCGGGCCAGGTGCGGTGCCCCGGGCCGACCAGGTAGACGCGGTGCATGCCGTGTTGCAACCGGCCTCGCGGGTGCTGGTGGTGCAGGCCACGGGCTGGGGCAAGTCGGCGGTGTATTGGGCGGCCACGCACGCGATGCGCAGCACGGGCGCGGGCCCCACGCTGGTGGTGTCGCCCTTGCTGGCGCTGATGCGCGACCAGGTCAGCGCAGCCGAGCGGGCGGGCCTGAAAGCGGCCACGGTCAATTCCACCAACTTCGATGACTGGGACGAGGTGTTCCAGCGGCTGGACGCCGACGCCATCGACGTGTTGCTGGTTTCGCCCGAGCGGCTGGGCAACCCGCGTTTTGCGGCGCGGCTGGGCGCTTTGCTGGCCCGGGTGGGTCTGATCGTGATCGACGAGGCGCATTGCATCAGCGACTGGGGTTTTGACTTTCGGCCCGACTACCAGCGGCTGGCGCGGGCGCTGCTCTCGACGCCCACTGCCAGCGTGCTGGCCACCACGGCCACGGCCAATGAGCGGGTCACGCTGGACATTGGCAAGCAGTTGGGTGCGGGCACGGTGACTTTTCGCGGCACGCTGGCCCGCACCTCGCTCACGCTGTCGGTGGTGCCGGGTTTGTCGCCCTTGCAGCGCTACGCCTGGATCGCCAATGCCCTGGAGCAGCTTCCGGGCTCGGGCATTGTGTACGTGCTGACCGTGGCCGAAGCCGAGCGGCTCACGGCGTTTTTGCGCAGCTGCGGCCACGAGGTGGAGGCCTACAGCGGTCAGACCGACGCCGACACGCGCCTGAAAGTGGAAGAGCGTTTGCGCCACAACCAGGTCAAGGCAGTGGTGGCCACTTCGGCGCTGGGCATGGGTTACGACAAGCCGGACTTGGGCTTTTGTGTGCATGTGGGCTCACCCTCGACCCCGGTGGCCTATTACCAGCAGGTGGGGCGGGCGGGCCGGGCGGTCGCGCATGCCGAAGGGGTGTTGTTGCCGTCCGATGCCGACGAACGCATCTGGGATTACTTCGCCACCGCGTCGATTCCGGACGCGGCCACGGCCGCCAAGGTGTTGAGCAGTTTGGGCAACGACGGGCGCAGCTTGCTGGAGATCGAAGCCGACACGGGCGTGCGCCGGGGGCGGCTGGAAGCGCTGCTCAAAATATTGGCCGTTGAAGGCGTGGTGGACAAAGACGGCCCCACTTGGCGCGCCACGGGCGTGCCCTATGAACACGACAGTGCCAAATGGACGGCGCTGGCCCAGGTGCGCCAGCAAGAGGCGGGCATCATGCGCCAGTATGCGCATGGCCAGGGGTGTCTGATGGCGTATTTGCAGACCGCGCTGGACGACCCTTCGCCCGCGCCCTGCGGGCGCTGCTCGGTGTGCACCGGGCATTTGCCCTTTCCGGGGCTGTCGCCCTCACAAGACAAGCTGATCGCCGCCCGCAACTTTTTGCGCGGCATGGACGTGGACATCGAGCCGCGCAAACGCTGGCCCGCCGGGGTGGGACGCAAGGGCGCGATTCGCGGCTTTGACGTGGGGCGTGCGGTGGCCTTTGCCGATGACCCGGGCTGGGTGGCCGAGCTGCAGGCGCTGCGCTTGGCCACAGGCGGGCAGGGCGCAGGCTCAGGCGAGGTGCCGCCTGAGCTGCTGGCCGGGGCCGTGGCCACACTGGGCCGCTGGGCCAAAACCTGGCCTGCGCGGCCCGTGTGTGTGGTGCCGCTGCCCGCGCAGAACATGGCCGCCAACCGGCAATTGGCGGCGCACATCGCCCAAAAAGGCCGCTTGCCCTTGCACGACGTGTTCAGCTGGCGCGGCGGTCCGGCGCCCGACGACAGCGCCTCAACGCCCGTGGTGGCGCACCTGGAGTCGGCCATTCGCCTGGCACCTGATGCCGCACTGCCCGCCGGACCGGTGCTGCTGGTGGCCACCGATGTGCGCACCCGCTGGACGGCCACAGTGGCGGCAGCGCTCTTGCGCGAGCAGGGGGCGAGCCAGGTGCTTTTATTGGCGTTGCATTTGCAGCCTTGAGGCATGATCGCCACTCCCTGTTTTCTGAGCCCTCCATGACCGACGACACACACAACACGCCCCTGGTTCAAGAACCTCGCCTTTGGCAAGACGAACAATGGACGGCCCAGGTCATCAAAAACGAGGACGATGACGGCTGGGCGGTGGCGATGTTCAAGGCCGGTGAATCCGAGCCCGCACTGGTCGGCCCCTGGACCATGGGCCGCGACAAAAAGAACCCCAAGCCGCTGGACGGCACGGCCTTCATCACCTTGGTCAAAACCGCCAGCGAGTTTGTGCGCCGCAGCGAGCAACAGCTGCACGCGCAGCTCAACCAGAGCGTGACCGTCAATGGCCAGGACAGCCGCGTCACGGTGCTGCTGCGCATCGTGCCCGACGAGGACAACCCCTACGCGGTGCTGCGTGCGCAGGACGAGGGTGGTGACGCGCTCGCCGAAGTCAAGGTGGAGGCGGGTTTCAAGCTGAACCGGCAAACAGCCCAGGCCTGGGTGGATGCCGACTTTGCCAGGCCGGGCAGTGGGCGACGCTGAAGCATGCTGAGCCCGGCTGCGTTGGGGCTCAAATTCCCAGGCTTTGCAGCTGGACCAGTCCCTTTGGGGTTTGCAAAGTGGCCACCAGATTGGCCGGACCCTCGTTGACGCTGATGCCCTCAAGGCCCACCGCATCGTAGGCGGCTTGCAGTTTGGCAGCACTCGGGTGGGTCACCGCCAGGCTTTGCAGGGTGACGCCCGAGCGGGGCAGGCTGTTGCGCGGGTGCAGACGCAGCGGGTCGGTGGCATCGGGCTTGCCCCATTGGATCAAGGTGGGCAAGGTGCCGTTGAACAGGCGCTCGCCGTCTTCGCGCACGGTGATTTGCCAGTTCAGGGTGCCTTTGCCCGACTTGCGGCTGGCGTGCACCACTTGGCCGCGTTCAATGCCTTGGGTGCGCAGCACATGCCGGGCGGCTTTGATGTCATCGGTGCTGGTCACGAAGTGGATCAGCCGGGGTTGCTCGGCCACGGCTTTTTGCAAGGCCTTGTCGTCCATGTCGAACCAGCGGGGCACCTGTGAGCGTTTGGGGATGACTGCACCGGGGTTGATCGCGATGATTTCAAAGTAAGCCAGAGGAAATTTGGGCGATGCAATTTTGAACAGCCGGTTGTGCGTGCCGTATTTTTCGTGTTCGCCGCCTGGGCCGGGGGTGATGCCCAGAGTCTCCTCGCACCATTGCACGCCTGCGTCCAAAGTCGAGGCCATCACCACCAGGTGGTCAATTTGTGTTTTCATTTTTTCAAGAACAGAGCTTGCCGCTGAGCATAACGGATGCCTGCCCGCGCCTGCGACAATCGTGGCTGACGTTTTGGGAGTCTTTATGTTGATCGATGCAGATGAAAGCCAATTGGTGCTGGTGGATTTTCAGGCCCGCCTGAAGCCCGCGATGCTGGACGCCGATGCCGTCTGGGCCAACGCGGCACGCTTGGCCACCTTGGCGCAGGCTCTGGATGTGCCCACCTGGGGCACCGAGCAAAACCCCTCGCGTTTGGGCGAGATGCCCCCCGAAATCCGCAGCCATTGCCGCCAGGTGCTGGCCAAGATGCAGTTCAGCGCGGTGGAGGAAGGCTTGGGCGAATGGCTGCAGCCCGAGCCGGTGCAGGCCCCGCGCGGCAACGCCCGCAGCTTGCCGCGCCACCTGCAAAAGCCCCAGCCCGGGGCCGAGCCGCGCAAGACCATCGTGCTGGCCGGGTGCGAGGCGCACATTTGCCTGCTGCAGACCGCGCTCGATCTGCTGGAAGACGAGTTCGAGGTGTGGGTGGTGACCGATGCTTGCAGCTCGCGCACCGAGCGCAACCGCGACGCCGCGTATGACCGTTTGGCCGGGGCAGGGGCCGAGTTGGTGACCGCCGAGATGGTGGCGTTCGAGTGGGTTCGCACCGCCGAACACCCGGATTTCAAGCTGCTGCAAACGCTGTTCAAGTGAACCTACAGGCGCAGGGGTGGGCACCCCGTCAGGCGCCTGCTGTGCGCTGAACCTTGCGGGGCTTGAAGTCAGCTTGTTGCAAGTCCCTTGCCCATAATTATGAATTCAGAAGGGTGTCCGTCACGGGGCTGGCGCACCCTCCAGGAATTCATTTGGCCGGCATTCAGGAGACATTCATGCGCAGCTTTGCTGACTTTCACGCACGCTCGATCAACGACCGCGACGCTTTTTGGGCCGAGCAGGCCAAACTGGTGGACTGGAAAGTTCCACCGCAGCAAATCTGCGATTACAGCAACCCGCCTTTTGCCAGGTGGTTCGTGGGCGGTCAGACCAATTTGTGCCACAACGCGGTGGACCGCCACCTGGCCGAGCGGGCTGACCAGCCTGCGCTGATCTTCGTCTCGACCGAAACCGATCAGGAAAAAACCTACACCTTCCGCGAGCTGCACGCCGAAGTGCAGCGCATGGCCGCCATCTTGCAAGACCTGGGCGTGGTCAAGGGCGACCGCGTGCTGATTTACATGCCCATGATCGCCGAGGCCGCTTTTGCCATGCTGGCCTGTGTGCGCCTGGGGGCCATCCATTCGGTGGTGTTTGGCGGTTTTGCCTCGCACTCGCTGGCCACCCGCATCGAAGACGCTTCGCCCAAGGTGATCATCAGCGCCGATGCGGGTTCGCGCGGTGGTAAGGGCGTGCCCTACAAGCCGCTGCTCGACGAAGCGATCAAGCTGTCCGCCCACAAGCCGACCAAGGTGGTCATGGTGGACCGCCATCTGGCACCGTTCACCCCCGTGCCCGGCCGCGATGTGGACTACGCCAGCGAGCGCGCCAAGCACATGGATGCGGTGGTGCCGTGCGTGTGGGTCGACTCCACGCACCCCAGCTACACGCTCTACACCTCGGGCACCACCGGCAAACCCAAGGGCGTGCAGCGCGACACCGGGGGCTACACCGTGGCCCTGGCCGCCAGCATCCCCAACATCTTTGAGGGCAAGCCGGGCGGCACCTTCTTCTGCACCAGCGACATCGGCTGGGTGGTGGGGCACAGTTACATCATCTACGGCCCGCTGATCGGCGGCATGGCGACCATCCTGTACGAAGGCCTGCCCATCCGGCCGGACGGCGGCATTTGGTGGAGCCTGGTCGAAAAGTACAAAGTCCAGGTCATGTTCAGCGCCCCCACGGCTATCCGGGTGCTCAAAAAGCAGGACCCTGCATTGCTGACCAAGTACGATCTGTCCAGCCTGCAGGCGCTGTTCCTGGCGGGTGAGCCGCTGGACGAGCCGACCGCCAAGTGGATTTCCGAAGGCCTCAACGGCAAGGCCATCATTGACAACTACTGGCAGACCGAAACCGGCTGGCCGATTCTGAGCATCTGCAACGGCGTGGAAAAAGCGCCCAGCAAGTTTGGCTCGCCCGGCAAGGCGATTTACGGCTACAACGTCAAACTGGTCGACGACCAGACGGGCGAAGAGCTCACTGGCGCTAACCAAAAGGGTGTGTTGACCATCGAAGGCCCCTTGCCCCCCGGCAACCTGCAAACCATCTGGGGCGATGACGAGCGTTTTGTCAAAACCTACTGGAAGACCGTGCCCAATAAGCTGGTCTACAGCACCTTCGACTGGGCGGTGCGCGACGAAGACGGTTATTACTTCATTCTGGGCCGCACCGACGACGTGATCAACGTGGCCGGTCACCGCTTGGGCACCCGTGAGATCGAGGAAAGCATCTCCAGCCACCCCAATGTGGCCGAGGTGGCGGTGGTCGGCGTGGCCGACCAGCTCAAAGGGCAGGTGGCCATGGCCTTTGCGATTGCCAAGGACACCTCGGGCCTGACCGATGCGGCAGCGCGCCTGAAGCTCGAAGGCGAAGTCATGAAGGTGGTGGACTCGCAGCTGGGCGCGGTGGCCCGCCCCTCGCGCGTGTTCTTCGTCTCGGCTTTGCCCAAGACGCGCAGCGGCAAGCTGCTGCGCCGGGCCATCCAGGCCGTGGCCGAAGGGCGCGATCCGGGCGACCTGACCACCATGGACGATCCAGCCGCATTGCAGCAGATCGTTGATCTGATCAAAGGCTGATAAACCTGGACCCCGCTTTGCCGGGGTCTTTTTTCATCGGCACATCCAGAACCTGTAAGTTAGACATCGGACAAGCCGTGGCACAATGCGCGCTGTACTCAGGCCCTTCCCCTGCCACAGTCGCATCCGCCAACCGGTTCAGCCGTGTCGCGGAAGGTAAATCTCAACCAACTAATGTTTCCCAGAGGGGAACGGAGGTCAGCGAATCATGAGCGAGACAAATTCCGTCTACGCTGCCTACTCAGGCAACACCCACCTTTTCGGAGGTAACGGTCCGTACGTCGAAGAGATGTACGAAAACTACCTGGCCAACCCAGGCAGCGTGCCCGACTCCTGGCGCGAATACTTCGACGCCCTCCAACATGTTCCCGCAGTCGACGGCTCCAACGCCAAAGACGTGCCACACCTGCCCGTCATCAACGCTTTTGCCGAACGCGCCAAAGCTGGTGGCACCAAAGTGGTCATGGCCAGCGAAAACGTCGAAATGGGCCGCAAGCGCACCGCTGTTCAGCAGCTGATCGCCGCTTACCGCAACGTGGGTCAGCGCTGGGCCGATCTGGACCCTTTGAAGCGCACCGAGCGCCCCAACATTCCTGACCTCGACCCCGCTTTCTACGGCTTCACCGATGCCGATCAGGAAACCGTGTTCGACACCAGCAACACCTTCTTTGGTAAGAACAACATGTCCTTGCGCGAGTTGCTCAATGCGCTGCGCGAGACCTATTGCGGCACTTTGGGCGCCGAGTACATGTACACCACCGAGCAGGCTGAAAAGCGCTGGTGGCAGCAAAAGCTCGAAAGCATCCGCAGCAAGCCGAACTTTGGCGCTGACAAGAAAAAGCAAATCCTCGACCGCCTCACCGCTGCCGAAGGCCTCGAGCGTTATTTGCACACCAAATACGTGGGCCAAAAGCGTTTCTCGCTGGAAGGCGGTGAGAGCTTCATCGCGGCGATGGACGAGCTGATCCAGTCCGCTGGCGCCCAAGGTGTGCAGGAAGTGGTGATCGGCATGGCCCACCGTGGCCGCCTGAACGTGCTGGTCAACACCATGGGCAAATTGCCGGCAGACCTGTTTGCCGAGTTTGACCACACCGCCCCCGAAGACCTGCCGGCCGGTGACGTGAAATACCACCAGGGCTTCAGCTCGGACGTGAACACCGCCGGTGGCCCTGTTCACCTTTCCCTGGCGTTCAACCCCTCGCACCTGGAAATCGTGAATCCCGTGGTCGAAGGCTCGGTGCGTGCCCGCATGGACCGCCGCAACGATCCTTTGGGCAAGCAAGTGCTGCCCGTGCTGGTGCACGGCGACGCCGCCTTTGGTGGCCAAGGCGTGAACCAGGAAACCTTTGCCCTGGCCCAAACGCGTGGTTACTCCACAGGCGGCACGGTCCACATCATCATCAACAACCAGATCGGTTTCACCACCTCGGACCCCCGCGACATGCGCTCGAGCGTGTTCTGCACCGACATCGTCAAGATGGTTGAGGCACCCGTGCTGCACGTGAACGGTGACGATCCAGAAACCGTGGTGTTGGCAACCCAGTTGGCTCTTGAGTACCGCATGACGTTCCAAAAAGACGTGGTGCTGGATGTCGTGTGCTTCCGCAAATTGGGCCACAACGAACAAGATACCCCGGCGCTGACCCAGCCCCTGATGTACAAAAAGATCGCGGCCCACCCTGGAACGCGCAAGCTGTTCGCCGACAAGCTGGCCACACAAGGCCTGGGCGAGACCCTGGGCGAAGACATGGCCAAGGCTTACCGCGCCGCGCTGGACGCAGGCAAGAACACGACCGAGCCCGTGCTGACCAACTTCAAGACCAAGTTCACAGTGGACTGGGCACCCTTCATGGGCAAGAAGTGGACCGACGCAGGTGACACCTCCATTCCTTTGGCGGACTGGAAACGTCTGGCCGAGAAAATCTCGACCATCCCCGAATCGGTCACACCACACCAGCTGGTTAAAAAGGTCTACGACGACCGCGCTGCCATGGGCCGTGGCGAGATGCCTGTGGACTGGGGCATGGGCGAGCACATGGCCTTCGCTTCTTTGGTGGCCAGTGGTTACCCTGTGCGTTTGTCCGGCGAAGATTGCGGTCGCGGCACGTTCACTCACCGTCATGCGGTCATTCACGACCAAAAGCGTGAAAAGTGGGATACCGGTACCTATGTGGCCCTGCAAAACGTCTCCGACAAGCAAGCCCCCTTCGTCGTGATCGACTCGATCCTGTCCGAAGAGGCTGTGCTCGGCTTTGAATATGGCTACGCCTCCAACGATCCCAACACCCTGGTGATCTGGGAAGCCCAATTCGGTGACTTCGCCAACGGCGCCCAGGTGGTGATCGACCAGTTCATTGCTTCAGGTGAAGTCAAGTGGGGCCGTGTCAACGGTCTGACCCTGATGCTGCCGCATGGCTATGAAGGTCAGGGCCCCGAGCACAGCTCGGCTCGCGTTGAGCGCTTCATGCAGCTGGCGGCCGACACCAACATGCAGCTGGTGCAGCCGACCACGGCCAGCCAGATCTTCCATGTGCTGCGTCGCCAGATGGTGCGCGACTTGCGCAAACCTTTGGTCATCTTCACGCCCAAGTCGCTGCTGCGCAACAAGGACGCCACCAGCCCGGTGTCCGAATTCACCAAAGGCAGTTTCCAGACCGTCATCGGCGAAACCCGGGACATCAAGGCCGACAAGGTCAAGCGCGTGATCGCTTGCTCGGGCAAGGTCTATTACGACCTGGTCAAGCACCGCGAGGCCAAGGGCGTTGACGACGTGGCCATCATCCGTCTGGAGCAGCTCTACCCCTTCCCGCACAAGGCGTTCGCTGCCGAGATTAAAAAGTACCCCAACGCCACCGACATCGTGTGGTGCCAGGATGAGCCACAGAACCAGGGTGCCTGGTTCTTCATCCAGCACAACATCCACGAGAACATGCAGGCCGGGCAGAAGCTCGGTTATGCCGGTCGCGCCGCGTCGGCTTCTCCTGCAGTGGGTTACTCACATCTGCACCAGGACCAGCAAAAAGCCCTCATCGAGGCCGCGTTTTCGAAGCTCAAGGGCTTCGTGCTGACCAAGTGATCCAAACAAACCGGCGTTTAACCTTTAAAGAGAATTCAACATGGCGATCGTAGAAGTCAAAGTTCCCCAACTCTCCGAGTCCGTGGCAGAAGCCACCATGCTGCAGTGGAAAAAGAAAGTCGGCGAAGCTGTCGCGGCCGATGAAATCCTGATCGAAATCGAGACCGACAAAGTCGTGCTGGAGGTGCCTGCGCCTTCCGCAGGCGTGATTTCGGAAATCCTCGTGGCCGATGGCGGCACCGTCACTGCCGAGCAGCTGATTGCCCGCATCGACACCGAAGGCAAGGCAGGTGCAGCAGCTGCTGCACCTGCAGCTGCGCCTGCTGTAGCTCCAGCGACTGCACCTGCGGCCGCTGCTGCAGTCACCGGCGGCAGCATGGCTGGTGTGGCCATGCCTGCCGCTGCCAAGCTGATGGCCGACAACAACCTGGCCGCTGGCTCTGTGGCCGGTTCCGGCAAAGATGGCCGCGTGACCAAAGGCGATGTGTTGTCTGCTGTGGCCGGTGGCGTCAAGTCCACCGCCGCCGTGATCCCCACTGGCGTGCCGACCAAGGCGTTGGCCCAAGTGGCTGCACCGGCCGTCAATCTGGGTGACCGCCCAGAGCAGCGCGTGCCCATGACCCGTCTGCGCGCCCGCGTGGCTGAGCGCCTGCTGCAATCGCAGTCGACCAACGCCATCCTGACCACCTTCAACGAAATCAACATGGCCCCGGTCATGGACATGCGCAAGCGCATGCAAGAGCGTTTTGAGAAGGAACACGGCGTCAAGCTCGGCTTCATGAGCTTCTTCGTCAAGGCCGCTGTGCACGCCCTGAAGAAATTCCCGGTCTTGAACGCCTCGGTCGATGGCAACGACATCGTCTACCACGGCTATTTCGACATCGGTATCGCGGTGGGCTCGCCCCGTGGTTTGGTGGTACCGATCTTGCGTAACGCCGACCAGATGAGCTTTGCCGACATCGAGAAGAAGATCGCTGAATTCGGTCAGAAGGCCAAAGACGGCAAGCTGGGCATTGAAGAGATGACTGGTGGCACTTTCTCCATCTCCAATGGCGGCACCTTCGGCTCGATGATGTCCACCCCCATCATCAACCCACCCCAGTCGGCCATTTTGGGCGTGCACGCGACCAAAGACCGCGCCATGGTGGAAAACGGCCAGGTGGTGGTTCGCCCCATGAACTACTTCGCCATGTCGTACGACCACCGCATCATCGATGGCCGCGAAGCCGTGCTGGGCCTGGTCGCCATGAAAGAAGCGCTGGAAGACCCAGCCCGCCTGCTGTTCGACATCTAAATCCCCTTGTTTTGAATGCCCCCTGCCCAGGGGGCGTTTTTCATCCAGAAGACATTCACCATGAGCAAACAATTCGACGTCGTCGTTATCGGCGGTGGCCCCGGTGGCTACATTGCAGCCATTCGCGCTGCCCAACTCGGTTTCCAGGTCGCTTGCATCGACGAATGGAAAAACGCGGCCGGCGGCCCAGCCCCTGGCGGCACCTGCACCAACGTGGGTTGCATCCCCTCCAAGGCGCTGCTGCAGTCCAGCGAGCACTTTGACCACGCCAACCACCACTTCGCCGAGCACGGCATCAGCGCCACGGGCGTGAAGATGGACGTGGCGCAGATGATCGCCCGCAAGGACAGCGTGGTGAAGCAGAACAACGACGGCATCTTGTATTTGCTGAAGAAAAACAAGGTCACTTTCTTCCACGGTCGCGGCAGCTTTGCTGGCAAGGCCGAAGGCGGCTACACCATCCATGTGGCGGGCAAGACCGAAGAAGACCTGACGGCCAAACACGTCATCATCGCGACTGGCTCCAACGCCCGTGCGCTGCCTGGCACCCCGTTTGACGAAGTCAATGTGCTCTCGAACGACGGCGCCTTGCGCTTGGGCGCTGTGCCCAAGAAGCTGGCTTTGATCGGCTCCGGCGTGATCGGTCTGGAAATGGGCTCGGTCTGGCGCCGTCTGGGCGCAGAAGTCATCATCCTCGAAGGCTTGCCTACATTCCTGGGCGCTGTGGACGAGCAAATCGCCAAGGAAGCCAAGAAAGCCTTTGACAAGCAAGGCCTCAAGATCGAACTCGGCGTGAAAGTCGGTGAGATCGTCAACGGCAAGAAGGGCGTGACCGTCAATTACATCAACGCCAAAGGTGAAGCCGTGGTGCTGGACGCGGACAAACTCATCGTGTCGATCGGCCGCGTGCCCAACACCATCGGCCTGAACACCGAAGCAGTGGGCTTGCAACTGGACGAGCGCGGCGCGATTGTGGTGGATGGCGACTGCAAAACCAACCTGCCTGGCGTCTGGGCGGTGGGCGATGTGGTGCGTGGCCCGATGTTGGCGCACAAAGCCGAAGAAGAGGGCGTTGCTGTGGCTGAGCGCATCGCCGGTCAACACGGTCATGTCAACTTCAACACCATTCCCTGGGTCATCTACACCAGCCCCGAAATCGCCTGGGTCGGCCGCACCGAGCAGCAGCTCAAAGCCGACGGCGTGGCCTACAAGGCCGGCACCTTCCCGTTCCTCGCGAACGGTCGTGCCCGCGCTTTGGGTGACACGACCGGCATGGTGAAGTTCCTGGCCGATGCCACAACCGACGAAATCCTGGGTGTGCACATGGTGGGCCCACAGGTGTCTGAGCTGATCGCCGAGGCGGTGGTCGCCATGGAATTCCGCGCCAGCGCGGAAGACATTGCCCGCATTTGCCATGCGCACCCGTCCTTGAGCGAAGCCACCAAGGAAGCCGCTTTGGCGGTGGACAAACGCACGCTGAACTTCTGAGATCTTGACGCGCCCGGCACTGCAGCGCCGGGTGAGTTGGGTTAAAGTGCTGCATCCCTGAAAACCCGGGCTTGGTCCCGGGTTTTGTTTTGAATCGAAGAGCAAGCCACCCATGTCCGTTCGTGCCGTTTACGAAGAAGAACTCCAAAAACGGGGCTACCAAAGCGACCCTGCCCAGCTGCGAGCCATCGAGGCGCTGGAGCGCTGCGCCAAGGAGTGGGCGACTTACCAAAACAAGCGTTCAAGTTTGCTGGGCAAATTCCTCAGCCGTCCCGAGATCCCCAAGGGGGTCTACATGTTTGGCGGGGTGGGGCGTGGCAAGAGCTTCCTGATGGACTGCTTTTTTGCGGCGGTACCGGTTGAGCGCAAAACCCGCCTGCACTTTCACGAGTTCATGCGCGAGGTGCACCGCGAACTGACCGTCATCCAGGGCACCGTCAACCCACTCGACGAGCTGGGCAAGCGCATGGCCAAGCGTTACCAGTTGATCTGCTTTGACGAATTCCACGTGGCCGACATCACCGACGCCATGATCCTGCACCGCCTGCTGGTGGCGCTGTTCGACAATGGGGTGGGTTTTGTCACGACCTCCAACTTCGAGCCCGATGGCCTGTACCCCGATGGCCTGCACCGCGACCGCATCTTGCCCGCCATCGCTTTGCTGAATCAGCGCATGCAGGTGCTCAATGTGGACAACGGCACCGACTACCGCCGCCGCACGCTGGAGATGGTCAAGCTGTACCACGCGCCTTTGGGCGAGCAGGCCGATGCCGAGATGAACGACGCCTTCAATCGCCTGGCCACGGGCCCGGACGAAGACCCGGTGCTGCACATCGAAGCCCGCGAAATCACGGCCAAGCGGCGTGCCGGTGATGTGGTCTGGTTTGACTTCCGCGCCATTTGTGGTGGCCCACGCTCGCAAAACGACTACCTCGAAATCGCCACGCAGTACCACACGGTGCTGCTGAGCAACGTGCCCCACATGCCGGTGAGCATGGCGTCCGAGGCGCGGCGCTTCACCTGGTTGATCGACGTGCTGTACGACCGTCGGGTCAAACTCATCATGTCGGCAGCTGTGCCCCCCGAAGGGCTGTATACCGCGGGGCCCATGTCGCACGAGTTTCCGCGCACGGTGTCGCGCCTGCATGAAATGCAGTCGAGCGAGTTCCTGGCCTTGGAGCACCGCACGGTGGACACGCACCTCACATGAAGCGCTGCGCATTGGCGGCGATGGCCGCGTTGTCGACTTCTTGGCTTGGCGCACAATCTTTGGTGGGCGAGCCGGAGTTCATCCGCGTGCAACGCGAAGCTCTGGCCAGCCAACGTGCCGAGGTCATGGCGGTCTACCAGGAGGAAGCCAAAGCCTGCTGGCAAAAATTTGCGGTCAACGCCTGCCTGAGCGACGCCCGCAAAACCCGCCGTGCCGCGCTGGAGCCCTTGCGTCAACAAGACTTGCTGCTGAATGCCCAGGAGCGCCAGTGGCGAACCGAGCAGCGCGACGTGCGCTTGCAGGGCAAGCAAACCAGTCAGCCCACTCCGCCATGATGGACACCTCTGCCGAAGACCTGCGCTCGCCCCAGCGGCAATTGATCGAGTGCCAGATGGCGCACGCTGATCTAGACGCCTTGATCGACCAAGCGGCGCTGGCTCCGCAGCCCCTGGACGAGCTGCTGCTGCGACGGCTCAAAAAACGGCGTTTGGCTTTGCGTGACCAAATGGCCAGGCTGCAGTGGATGCTGGACCCCAAGGAGCCTGCTTGAGTTTGTTGCAGCAAAGGGTCTCTGAAACCCTGTCCAGCCACGGGGCCTTGGCCCGTTCGGTGCCCGGTTTTCAGCCACGTGAAGGGCAAACCGACATGGCGATGGCCGTCACGCAAACCCTGGAGCAAGGTGGCCAGCTGGTGGTGGAGGCGGGCACAGGCGTGGGCAAAACCTATGCCTATCTGGTGCCGGTCTTGCTCAGCGGTCAACGGGCCTTGGTGTCCACGGCGACCAAGGCCCTGCAAGACCAATTGTTTTCGCGAGACATCCCGCGTTTGGTCGAGGTGCTGGGCTTGCCCATCCGCGTGGCCTTGCTCAAAGGCCGTGCCAACTACCTGTGCTTGCACCGCATGGCGCAAGCCCGGCACAGCGCCGAGTCGGCCCAGCCGGGTGCGCAGCGGGCCCTGGCCAAGATCGAAACCTGGGCGCAAAACACGCGCACGGGAGACATGGCCGAGCTGACGGGCCTGGACGAGCGCTCAGCCTTGTGGCCGCTGGTCACGTCCACGCGGGACAACTGTCTGGGGTCGAGTTGCCCCAGTTACCGCGCCTGCCATGTGAACTTGGCCCGCAAGGAGGCGATGGCCTCGGATGTGGTGGTCATCAACCACCATTTGTTTTTTGCCGACATGGCGGTGCGCGAGTCGGGTGTGGCCGAGTTGCTGCCCACCGTGCGTGTCACGGTGTTCGACGAGGCCCACCAGCTCAACGAGATCGGCGTCAATTTTTTGGGCAAGCAACTGTCCACGGTGCAGCTGCTGGAGTTGTCACGCGATGCGCTGGCCACAGGGTTGCAGTTGGCCCGGGGCCTGGTGGACTGGCATGGCCTGACCGAGGGCCTTGAAAAATCAGCCCGCGATTTGCGGCTGGCAGCAGGCCTGCACCGCGGCTCGGTGCGTTTGCGCTGGACTGAGCGCTGCCCCGAAGGCGTGGAGGCGGCAGACTGGGTCCAGGCGTTGCACAAACTGCAAGAAGCCCTGGCGCTGATGCAGGCAGGGCTGGAGATGGTGGCCGAGCTGGCACCGGATTTTCAGCGACTGCTTGAGCGCAGCCGTGAGTTGGCGCAAAAAGCGGCCTTGTTCTCCGATCCGCCAGACCCGGAGGGCGTGCGTTGGGCCGAAGTCAGTGCGCAGCTGCGCCTGATCGAGTCGCCCTTGGACATCGCGCAGGCTTTTTCTGCCTTGACCCGCCCCGTGCAGGCCGCACCGTCTGGGGGAGCCGAGGCCGCCGCCGACCCCGATTCACTGGAAGCCTTGATGGCGGGTGATCCGCGTCACGCCTCAGGCGAGCCAGCAGCGACTCCTGTGGGGGTGGGGCAGCGGGCCTGGGTTTTCACCTCGGCCACGCTGGGGGACGAGCCGAGCCTGCGCTGGTTCACCGAGCCTTGCGGTTTGACTTCGGCACAGGTCATGCAGGTCAGCAGCCCTTTCGACTATGCACAGCAAGCCGCTTTGTATGTGCCCGAGCATTTGCCCAAGCCCGCTGATCCTGGTCACGCCGGTCATGTGGCACAGCTGGTGGTCGAGGCGGTGCAATTGCTGGGCGGCCGGACGCTGGTGCTGACCACCACCTTGAACGCCATGCGTTCGATTGGAGAGTATTTACAGACCCGTCTGGACCCGGCCACGAACGTGGAAGTGCTGGTGCAGGGACAAAGCCCCAAGCGACGCTTGATGGAACGCTTTCGCGAAGGTGGGGGCGATGGGCGTGCGGGTTGTGTGCTGGTGGCCTCGGCCTCATTTTGGGAGGGCTTCGATGTGCCCGGTGAGGCCTTGCAGTTGGTGGTGATCGACAAGCTGCCGTTTCCGCCGCCCGGGGACCCCTTGTTCGAGGCGAGGAGTCAGCGCATCACCCGTGAAGGGCGCAGCGCTTTTGCCGACCATGCACTGCCCGAAGCCGCTGTGGCCCTCAAGCAGGGGGCTGGGCGCCTGATCCGCAGTGAAACGGACCGGGGGGTTTTGGTGGTGTGCGATACGCGCCTGGCCACCATGTCGTATGGCCGCAGGCTGGTTCGGGGACTGCCGCAGATGCGCCGCCTGAGCGGGCATGCCGAGTTTTTGGCGACCTTGCGTCAGTTCACCACAGACGCCACCAACTCGACGACTTCTTGACCCCACCGGCCTTCAGGTAGTCGGACTGGGGGAAGTTCTTTTCCAGCACGCGCTTGGCATCGTCGCGCAGGGCGTTCATGCCCATGGCGTCGTAGGAGCTGACCAGAATGGCCAGTGCTTCTTCGACCGCCGGCACGCCTTGGTAGTCGGCAATCGCCTGTTGAGCACGGTTGACCGCGGCCACATGGGCGCCTCGGCTGGCGTAGTAGCGGGCCACATGCACTTCGTAAGCGGCCAACGAGTTCACGATGTGCAGCATGCGCTGACGTGCTTCGGGGCTGTATTTGGATTCCGGAAAGCGCGTGGTCAGTTCCTTGAAGGACTCGTAGGAATCCTTGGCGGCTTTCTGATCGCGTTCAGACAGGTCTTGCTTGGTGATGAACGAGAACAGACCCAGGTTGTCGTTGAAGTTCACCAGACCCTTGAGGTAGATGGCGTAGTCCAGTGCAGGGCTGGCCGGGTGCAGGCGGATGAAGCGGTCCAAGGTGGCGATGGCCTGGATCTTGTCGCCCGTTTTGTATTGGGCGTAGGCCTTGTCGATCTGGGCTTGTTGTGCCAGCACGGTCCCGGCCGCGCGGCCTTCGAGTTTTTCGTAATAGCCGATGGCCTTGTCCCAAGCCCCGGCATTGGCCTCATCGCGTGCTTCGGCATAGATTTTTTCGGGGGTCCAGCCAGCGGTGACGTCCTTGGTGGTGTTGGCGCAGCCCGACAGGAACAGTCCCGCTGCCAAAACCAGGCCAGCTGGAACCATCGATAATCTGAAGCTTCGCATCTGTGACACCCTTGTACTGTTGAACGCCTTGATTATATCGACCGACCCCCAAATGGATGAGCCCTGCGCCTTGCTGGACGATGGTGAGCGCGTGCTGGAGGCATCGGACGAAGAGGTGCGCAGCAGCCAGGTGCCGGTGGCTCTGCATGGCCAGCGCCTGGACCGTGCCTTGGCCCAAATGGTGCCCGAGTTTTCACGCAGTTATTTGCAGCAACTGATCGAGCAGGGCGATGCCCTGATCGATGGTCGTGTGGTGACCAAGGTGTCGACCAAGGTCCGCCTGGGGCATCAGGTGGTGGTCACGCTGCGGGCCACGCCTCAGTCGCAGGCCTTTGTGCCGGAAGCCATGCCCATCGATGTGGTGTACGAAGACGCCCACCTGCGTGTGATCAACAAGCCGGCGGGGCTGGTGGTCCACCCGGCCCCCGGCAACTGGCGCGGCACATTGCTCAATGGCCTGTTGGCGCTGGACCCGCAGGCCAGCGAGGTGCCCCGGGCGGGCATTGTGCATCGCCTTGACAAAGACACCAGCGGTCTGATGGTGGTGGCCCGCACCCGCCAGGCCATGGACGCGCTGGTCCAGCAAATTGCTGCGCGGGATGTGCGTCGCCAGTATCTGGCCATCGGACACAAGCCCTGGACAGGACCTTCGCCCACCACCGTGGAAGCGGCGATCGGCCGTGATCCCGCGAACCGCCTGCGCATGGCGGTGGTCGATTTGACGCACCAGTCCGGCAAGACGGCATCCACCACGGTGGAGGTGCTGGACAGCCACGCGCTCGGTTGTCTGGTCGAGTGCACGCTGCACACAGGTCGTACGCACCAGATCCGGGTGCACATGGCCCACATCAGCCATCCTTTGTTGGCCGATGCCGTGTATGGCGGAGCCAAAGCCGCGGGCATGGAGCGCCAAGCCCTGCACGCCTGGCATCTGGCTTTCGTCCACCCCATCACCGGTCAGTCGATCGATCTTCGTTCGCCCTTGCCCGAGGACATGGCCCGAGCCTTGTCAGACTGGGGCCTCAGCTACAATGCACCCACTCAGGGAGCTTGAGCTGGATTCGCCGGCTTGAGCGCAACCAGGGCTTGGCCAGCGGCCAAAGCCCTCCAGAACGGGGTTGTTTCTTTGCGGAAGCGGCCATGACCTCTGCACCTTTGACGCCGTGAGGCGTCTTTTTCCCGAAAGATCGACACATGAACACGGCGCAAGCCAAGCGTGTCCTGGAAACGGCCTTGCTCACAGCGGGTCAGCCTTTGTCATTGCGCGACATGCGCGTGCTGTTTGACGATGCGCTCGGGGCCGACACCCTGCGGCAAATGCTGCAAGACCTGCAAGACGAATGGGCCCAAAAAGGTTTGGAGTTGATCCGCGTGGCCAGCGGCTGGCGCTTTCAGAGCCGGCCCGAGTTGCGCACTTACCTCGATCGTCTGCACCCCGAAAAGCCGCCCAAATACACCCGCGCCGTGTTGGAAACCTTGGCCATCATCGCCTACCGGCAGCCGGTCACGCGCGGTGACATGGAAGACATCCGTGGCGTCACCATCAATTCCCAAATCCTCAAGCAACTGGAAGATCGGGGTTGGGTTGAGGTGATTGGTCACCGTGAAACCGTCGGCCGTCCGGGTTTGTACGCCACAACGCGCCAGTTTCTCGATGATCTGGGCCTCGCCGCCCTGGACCAATTGCCTATGCTCTCGCAAGTCGACGGCCAAACTTCGGCTTTGTCGGGTTTGGTGGACGAGTTGCCCGTTCAGCCGTCCTTGTCGCTCGAAGAGGCGATCAACGCTTTGCCTTTTGAAATGCCCATCGTGGCGGACTCCGAAGACCCTCTTAACCCTCTAGACCGTCCGCTGCAAGGCGAAGAGTCCGCCCCACTATGAAGAACTCCTCTCAAGACGACAGCCGTTCGTCCAAACCCGAAACGAGTGGACGCACTGCGCGCCCAACCCAGCCTGTGGCACCCGGCGAATCTGTTTACAAAGCGATCGCCTTGGCCGATGTTGTGTCGGGTCAGTTTGACGACGAAGAGGCGGCCGAAGCCGTCGCCATCGACCTGGGTAAGCGGGTGCTGGCGCCCCAGACCGATTCGCCCAAACTGCACAAAGTGCTCGCGCAAGCGGGCATGGGTTCGCGCCTCGAGATGGAAAAGCTCATCGCTGAAGGCCGCATCATGGTCAACAACGAGCCCGCCCACGTGGGCCAGCGCGTGCAATACGGGGACCAGATCAAGGTCAATGGCAAGCCCATCCACATCCGGATCGACCCGCCGCCCGCCCGCGTCATCGCCTACCATAAGCCCGCAGGCGAGATCGTCAGCCACGATGATCCGCAAAACCGCCCCTCGGTGTTTCGCAAACTGCCGCGCCTGCAAAACGGCAAATGGCAGTCGGTGGGTCGCCTGGACTTGAATACCGAAGGCCTCTTGTTGTTCACCAGCTCGGGCGAGTTGGCCAACCAGCTCATGCACCCGCGTTTCGGCCTGGAACGCGAATACGCGGTCCGTGTTTTGGGTGCCTTGAGCAAGGATGAAAAGCAAAAACTGCTCGACGGCGTGATGCTCGACGACGGCTCGGCGCAATTCGGCTCTATTGAAGACGGCGGTGGCGAAGGCTCCAACTGCTGGTACCGCGTCACCATCTCCGAAGGCCGTAACCGTGAGGTTCGCCGCATGATGGAAGCGGTGGGCCACGCGGTCAGCCGACTGATCCGCATCCGCTACGGTGCGATGGTGCTGCCGCATGGCCTGCGCCGCGGTGCCTGGCTGGAGCTCGATGAGTCCGATATCCGTGCGCTCATGCGTGCTGCGGGCACGCTCGACCGGGCTCGGACCCCAGCGCCACGCCCGGTCTCACGCACCGACCGCAACGATCGTCGTCCTCGCACAGGCGGACAGGGCAGGGCCGGTACCGCCGTGCCGCGGGCCAAGCCTGCAGCCAAACCCAATCAGGCACCCGGTGGATCGGGCATGCATGCCAAGTCGGATGGCCCGAAAAGCGAAGCCAAATACATTGGTGCCGAGAGCTTCAACCGTTTGAAAAATGCCCCGGGCGGCCCAGGCCGTGGTGGGCGTGGCGGCGGTGGCCGCAGCCGTTGATTTCGGCTTCTGCCGTGGGGCCATGTGCCCCGGCAGTGCCTTTTGGCAGGCCCGCTCAGGTTAGAATAGTGGGCTTTGCCGCAGGGCAAAAATGCTTTTCAAAACCCTTTCGTTACAGGAAACAACATGGCCATCGAACGCACCCTCTCCATCATCAAGCCCGACGCAGTCGCCAAGAACGTCATCGGTCAGATCTACGCCCGATTCGAAGCTGCCGGCCTGAAAGTGGTCGCCGCCAAGATGGCCCACCTGTCGCGCGGTGAAGCAGAAGCTTTCTACGCTGTGCACAAGGCCCGTCCTTTCTTCAAGGATCTGGTCGATTTCATGATCTCCGGTCCCGTGATGATCCAGGCCCTGGAAGGCGAAAACGCCATCGCCAAGAACCGCGACCTGATGGGCGCTACCGATCCCAAGAAAGCCGACGCCGGCACCATCCGTGCTGACTTCGCCGACAGCATTGATGCCAACGCTGTGCACGGTTCCGACGCCCCTGAAACTGCCGCCGCCGAAGTTGCCTTCTTCTTCGCTGGCATGAACGTTTACCCACGCTGATAGCGTCGCGGCTCCAGCGCGACCCCGACCCTCATGACGGCCAACCTTCTTGAATTCGACCTGGAAGGTCTGGCCGTTTTTTGCGAGGGGCTTGGCGAAAAGCGCTTTCGGGCCACCCAGTTGTTCCGCTGGATCCACCAGCGGGGCGCTGCAGATTTCGATCAAATGAGCGATTTGGCCAAGTCCTTGCGCCAAAAGCTCCAATCTCATGCGCACGTCACGGCACTGCCCGTGATCAGCCAGCACATATCTGCTGATGGCACCATCAAGTGGCTGTTCGATGTGGGCGACGGCAACGCCATCGAATCGGTTTTCATTCCCGAAGACGACCGGGGCACCTTGTGTATTTCATCCCAGGCCGGATGTGCCGTGGGATGCCGTTTTTGCTCCACAGGCCACCAAGGTTTCAGCCGCAACCTCACCACGGGTGAGATCCTGGCCCAGCTGTGGTTTGCCGAGCACTTTTTGCGCAAACACCTGAACACGCCAGACCGCGTCATTTCCAACGTGGTGATGATGGGCATGGGCGAGCCGCTGCAAAACTACTCGGCGTTGGTGCCCGCGTTGCGTGCCATGCTCGACGACCATGGTTACGGCCTCTCTCGCCGCCGCGTCACGGTGTCCACTTCGGGTGTGGTGCCCATGATCGAGCGCTTGTCGGCCGATTGCCCGGTGGCCTTGGCGGTGTCATTGCATGCACCCTCTGATGCGTTGCGCGACCACTTGGTGCCACTCAACCGCAAATACCCGCTCGATGAACTCATGCAGGCCTGTATTGGCTATTTGGCCCATGCGCCGCGCGACTTCATCACCTTTGAATACTGCATGCTCGATGGCGTCAATGACCAGCCCGAGCACGCCAGCGCCTTGATTGACCTGGTTCAAAAACACGCCCGCCAGGGCCTGCGTTGCAAGTTCAACCTGATTCCTTTCAACCCTTTTCCGGCCTCCGGTTTGTTGCGCTCGCCTCAGGCGCGTGTGCAGGCCTTTGCCAAGCAACTGCAAGACGCAGGGCTGGTCACGACCGTGCGCAAAACCCGGGGTGATGACATTGATGCCGCATGCGGGCAGTTGGCCGGTGATGTGAAAGACCGCACTCAGGTGCAAAATCGCATGGCGCAGCAACGCACCATCCGGCTGGTGCCTGTTTCTTCTGTTCAAGCTCAGGAGCCTGATGATGCCTGACAACACGCATTCGGATGACGGTTTGTCGACCCCTGACAGCACAGGCAGTGCCCCCTCGACGGCAGGTGGTTTGTTGAAAGCTGCTCGGCAGCTGGCCGGGGTGCATCTGGCGGTTTTGTCGGCGAACTTGAAAGTGCCTGTGCGTCAGCTGGAGGCTTTGGAAGCCGACCAGTACCCGGTGGGTCAAAGTCCTGTTTTTGCCCGCGCACTGGCGGCCAGCGTGTGCCGTCAATTGCGCATCGACCCTGCCCCCATCTTGGCTTTGATGCCCATGTCTGCCAATTATTTGGAGCCGCATGGTGCCGTGCGCCATGCTGACATTGCACCCGCTGATTTGGGGCGTGTGCGCAGATCTTCGGCAGATGTGCCGGCCAAGGCCTGGTGGGCCGCGGCTGGCATGCTTGTGCTCACCGCTGCTTTGATTTGGGTCCCACACCCTTCGCAATGGGCCTGGCTTGAGGCGCTGACTGGCGCAGTGGCTTCGCCCGCGCCTGCTCCGACAACGGTCACTGAGCTCATGCCGCCGAGCGCACAGCTTGTCACCGATCCGTCGCAAGCGGCGGGGCAGGGCGATTCATTGCCCTTGCCAACCGTGATGCCCGGCATGCCCGGTATGCCGACGGCAGCCCCATCGTCCGCAGCGGCGGCTGAGCCAGCGCCAGAATTGGTCTTCACTGCCCTCAACACCAGCTGGGTCGAAGTGCGCGACAGCCAAAACCAGTTGCTGTGGAACGGCGTGCTCAATGCCGGCGATGCCAAACGCTTGGAAGTATCGCAGTCGGTCTCGGTGGTGCTGGGTCGGGCTGATGCCATTCAGGTGAGCTTCAAGGGCCAGCCTGTCGATCTCAAGCCGCACACCAAAGTCAATGTCGCCCGTTTTGAGGTGAAACCATGAGCGCTCCAACTCCCATTGCCATCGCCGTACCCGCCCAGCGCAAAAGCCGCCAGTCCAAAGTGGTCTGGGGCTCGCGCGTTGTTACCGTGGGCGGCGGTGCCCCGGTGCGTGTGCAGTCCATGACCAACACCGACACGGTGGACGTGATCGGCACCGCCATCCAGGTCAAGGAACTGGCTTTGGCCGGCTCCGAGATGGTGCGCATCACCGTCAACACCCCCGAAGCCGCCGAGGCCGTGCCGCACATCCGCGACCAGCTCGACAAAATGGGCATCGATGTGCCGCTGATTGGTGACTTCCATTACAACGGCCACCGCCTGTTGACCGATTACCCGGCATGCGCCGAAGCGCTGTCCAAGTACCGCATCAACCCCGGCAACGTGGGCAAGGGCGACAAACGCGATGTGCAGTTCGGTCAGATGATCGAAGCGGCCATGCGCTGGAACAAAGCCATTCGCATTGGTGTGAACTGGGGTAGCCTGGATCAAGAATTGTTGGCCGACCTGATGGACACCAACAGCAAGCGCGCCGAGCCGTGGGAGGCGCGTCAGGTCATGTACGAGGCGCTGATTTCGTCGGCCATCTCGTCAGCCCAGCGTGCCGAGGCCATGGGCCTCAATGGGGACCAAATCGCCTTGTCGTGCAAGGTCTCGGGCGTGCAGGATTTGATCTCGGTCTACCGCGAGTTGGGCCGCCGTACCGACTACGCCTTGCACCTGGGCCTCACCGAAGCGGGCATGGGCACCAAGGGCACAGTGGCTTCAGCGGCTGCCTTGTCGGTGTTGCTGCAAGAAGGCATTGGCGACACCATCCGCGTCTCGCTCACGCCGCAACCGGGCGAAGCCCGCACGCAAGAGGTGGTGATTGCGTCCGAGATTTTGCAGTCGCTGGGCTTGCGCATATTTGTGCCCAGCGTCACCGCTTGCCCCGGTTGCGGCCGCACGACCAGCAGCAGCTTCCAGGAACTGGCCAAACAGATTGACGACTTCTTGCGCGCCCAAATGCCCGTTTGGCGCGTGCGCTACCCCGGGGTGGAAAACCTCAAGGTGGCGGTCATGGGCTGCATCGTGAACGGCCCCGGCGAGAGCAAGCACGCCGACATCGGCATCAGCTTGCCGGGCACGGGCGAAGCGCCTGCGGCCCCGGTCTTCATCGATGGCGAAAAGCGCCTGACCTTGCGTGGCGAAGGCATCGCGCAAGAGTTCCAGGTGCTGGTTGAAAACTACATTGAGAACCGTTTTGGTTCCGGATCTGCAGAACAAAAATGAGCGAAGCGCTGAAAGAAAACACCCCCAAAGTCGAAAAAACGGCCAAAGCCCAGAAGCTGGTGGGCGTCAAAGGCATGAACGACATCCTGCCGCCCGACTCGGCGCGTTGGGAGTGGCTGGAGGGCCAGGTGCGCGCTTTGATGGCGCGTTACGCCTACCGCAATGTGCGCTTGCCCATCGTTGAGCCCACGGCGCTGTTTGTGCGTGGTCTGGGCGAGGTGACCGACATCGTTGAAAAAGAGATGTACTCTTTTGAAGACCGCCTGAACGGCGAGCAGCTGACCCTGCGTCCCGAGGGCACGGCCGGTCTGGTGCGCTCGGTGGTCGAGCACAACCTGCTGTACGAAGGCGGCAAGCGCTTGTATTACATGGGCCCCATGTTCCGCCATGAGCGCCCGCAGCGCGGCCGTTACCGCCAGTTCCACCAGATCGGCGCCGAGGTGCTGGGTTTTGGTGGTCCCGAGGTCGACGCCGAATTGATTTTGCTAGCCAACGACTTGTGGAAGGCGTTGGGCCTGAAAGACGTGCGTCTGGAACTCAACAGCCTGGGCCAGCCCGCCGAGCGCCAGGCCCACCGCGCTGCGCTGATCGCCCATCTGGAGGCGCACAGCGATGTGCTGGACGAAGAAGCCAAACGCCGCCTGCACAGCAACCCGCTGCGCATTCTGGACACCAAAAATCCGGCCATGCAAAGCGTGGTCGAGGCGGCGCCCCGTTTGCTCGATTTTTTGGGTGAGGCCTCTATGGCGCATTTCAACGCGGTCAAGGCCATCTTGGATGCCAACGGCATCGCCTACAGCATCAACCCGCGCCTGGTGCGCGGCATGGACTACTACAACCTCACCGTGTTCGAGTTCATCACCACCAGCCTGGGCTCGCAAGGCACCATCTGCGGTGGTGGCCGATACGACTACCTGATCGAGCAGGTCGGCGGCAAGCCTGCGCCTGCGGTCGGTTGGGCTTTGGGCGTCGAGCGGGTACTTGAACTCATCAAAGAGCAGGGCGAGGCCTTGCCCGATCTGGCCCCCGATGTGTACGCCATCATCCCCGAAACCGCCGCCTTGCCCGTGGCCATGCAGGTGCTGCAGACTTTGCGCAGCTGCGGTGTGTCGGCGCAAATGCATGCAGGCAGTGGTGAGGGCATGGGCAGCATGAAGTCCCAGTTCAAGAAAGCCGACGGCTCGGGCGCTCGTTTTGCCCTGGTTTTTGGGGCCGAAGAGCTGGCCCAGGGCCTGGTGGCGGTCAAATCGCTGCGCGACGGTGCGGGTGCCCAGCGCACTGAGTCCCTGAGCACCGTGGCCCACTGGGCCCACACCCTACAATCTGCGCTTTGAAGCGTAACCAGCAGTCAACACACCATGGCCAAAGCACTCGACCTTGAAGAACAAGAACAACTCGACCAGATCAAACACTTCTGGAAGACCTGGGGCAATCTGATTTCGTGGGTGTTGATCACAGTATTGGGCAGTTATGCCGCATGGAATGGCTACCAGTACTGGCAGCAGACCCAGGCCACTAAGGCGGCCGCCCTTTACGACGAGGTTGAACGTGCTGTGGCCTCGGGTGACATCAGCCGGGTCGAGCGCAGCCTGGCAGACATGAAGGACAAGTTCGGCAGCACCCAGTTTGCTCAGCAATCGGCCTTGCTGGCGGCCAAAGCCCTGCAGAGTCAAGGCAAGGCCGAAGCCGCACGCGACGCTTTGAGTTGGGTGGCCAACGGTGCGTCCGACAAAGCTTACCGTGACATTGCACGCTTGCGTTTGGCGGCTTTGCAGCTGGATGCCAAGTCCTATGACGAGGCTTTGAAGCAACTGACTTTGGAATTTACGCCCGAAATGTCGGGCTTGGCCGCAGACTTGCGTGGTGATGTGTTGCAAGCCAAAGGCCAGAATGCCGAAGCCATCGCGGCTTACCAGCAAGCCTGGCAAAAACTGGCAGACACCCCTGATTACCGGCGTCTGGTTCAGGCCAAACTCAATGCCTTGGGTGTAGACCCTGAGGCGGCTGTTTCGGAGACTTCAAAGTGACGGCTGTATTGACACACAAATGGACCCGTTGGACCTTGCTGGGGGTCTTGGCCTTCTCCATCGCAGCCTGCTCCAGTGCGCCCGATAAGCCCAAGCCTGCTGCACTGCCTGCAGTCAGTGGCCAATTCGCCGTGCAAAAAGCCTGGTCAAGCGCGGTGGGGCCTGTCACTACACCTTTGTTCGCCTCTGTGCATGGTGATCAGGTGGCGGTGGCTTCCACCCAAGGGCAGGTGGCCTTGATCAATGCCTCCAGCGGCAAAGATGTTTGGCGACTCCAACTCGACAGCCCCATTCAAGCGGGCGTCAGCGGTGATGGTCAGCGTTTTGCCGTGATCACCCGCCTCAACGAGGTTGTCGCCATCGAGGCGGGCAAGGTCGTTTGGCGTTACCGCTTGCCCGCTTTGTCTTACACCGCGCCCGTCGTGGCAGGCGCTCGCGTGTTTGTCCTGACTGCGGACCGTGCGGTCACCGCGCTCGACGGCGCGTCTGGTCAAAAACTTTGGACCCAACAGCGCACCGGGGATCCCCTGGTGTTGCAGCAAGCTGGTTTGCTCATGCCTTTGGGTGACACTCTGCTGGCGGGGTGGGGTGGGCGTTTGGCCGCTTTGAACCCTAATACCGGCGCCGTTCTGTGGGAAACGCTGGTGGGTTCTTCGCGCGGCACGAACGAGGTGGAGCGCCTGGTGGATCTGGTCGCTGGGGCCAGCCGTCAAGGGCAAACCTTGTGCGTGCGGGCTTTCCAGTCGTCGGTGGCCTGTGTGGATACCAACCGAGGTGCCACCTTGTGGACACGCCCTGCCCAAGGCCACGAAGGCCTGGATGGGGATGACAAGCTGTTGTTTGGGGTTGAGTCGGACAGCAAAGTGTTGGCTTGGCAGCGTCAGGGTGGGCAGCCTGCCTGGACGCAGGACGCCTTGCGTTTTCGTGGCCTGAGTGCGCCCTTGGTGCTGGGTCGCTCGGTGATGGTGGGCGATGACAATGGCTTGGTGCACTTTTTGTCGCGCCAGGATGGACAAACCTTGCAGCGGTTGAGCACGGATGGCAGCGCTGTTACAGGCAAGCCGGTGGCCGCGGGCCAGACTTTGGTGGTGGTGACACGCGCCGGGGGCGTCTTCGGATTTCGCCCTGAATGATGGATCGGAAAATTTTTAAGTGAAACCTGTACTGGCCCTCGTTGGCCGCCCCAATGTGGGCAAATCCACGCTGTTCAACCGCCTCACCAAGAGCCGGGACGCCATCGTGGCCGATTTCGCAGGCCTGACCCGCGACCGCCATTACGGCAATGGCAAACAAGGCCGTCAGGAGTTCATCGTCATCGACACGGGCGGTTTTGAGCCCGACGCCAGTGCGGGCATCTACAAAGAGATGGCCAAGCAAACGCAGCAAGCGGTGGCCGAGGCCGATGTGGTCATTTTTGTGGTGGATGCCCGTGGCGGCTTGTCGGCGCAGGACCACGACATTGCCAAATACCTGCGCAAGATCGGCAAGCCATGCCTGCTGGTGGCTAACAAGGCCGAAGGCATGCTCGAAGGCATCCAGCTGACCGAGTTTTACGAGTTGGGCTTGGGCGAGGTGATCGCCATCTCGGCTGCGCACGGGCAGGGCACACGCGGCTTGGTCGAGCTCGCTTTCGAGTTGTTGAATTTGCCCGACGAACCCGAAGAAACCGAAGAAGATCCTTCGGTCATCAAACTGGCTGTGGCCGGACGTCCTAACGTGGGCAAGTCCACCCTGATCAACACTTGGCTGGGTGAAGAGCGCCTGGTGGCATTTGACATGCCGGGCACCACGCGTGATGCGATCAGCGTGCCATTTGAGCGCCAAGGCCAGAAGTTTGAGTTGATCGACACTGCAGGTTTGCGCCGCAAGGGCAAGGTGTTTGAAGCCATCGAGAAGTTCTCGGTCGTGAAAACACTGCAGGCCATCGAGTCGGCCAACGTGGTTTTGCTTTTGCTCGACGCCGAGCAGGGCGTGACCGATCAGGACGCGCACATTGCCGGTTATGCGCTGGAAAGCGGCCGGGCCATGGTGCTGGCGGTGAACAAATGGGACGCGGTGGACGAGTACCAGCGCCAGTTGGTGCAGCGCTCGATCGAGAACCGATTGCCCTTTTTGAGCTTTGCCAACATGCACTTCATCTCGGCCAAGAAGCGCCAAGGTCTGGGTCCGGTCTGGAATTCGATTGTGCAGGCCCACAAATCGGCCATGTGCAAAATGAGTACGCCAATTTTGACGCGCTTGCTGCTCGAAGCCGTGCAGTTTCAAAGCCCTCAGCGCGGTGGCATGTTCCGACCCAAGATGCGTTATGCGCACCAGGGCGGCATGAACCCGCCTGTGATCGTGATCCACGGCAACTCTCTCGAACACGTCACCGACACTTACAAGCGCTTTCTGGAAGGGCGCTTTCGCAAGGCCTTCAATTTGTCGGGTACACCGCTGCGGATTGAAATGAAAACATCCACCAATCCGTTTGCGGACAAAGAGTCCAGCTGATGTTTGAGGAAATCGGTTTTTCTCAAGTGTGAGCATCTCGTCCTGTGGTAAGGTCACTGCTTCTAAAACTTCTGAACACGGAGAATATCGTGAGCAACAAAGGTCAACTTTTGCAAGACCCCTTCCTGAACGCACTGCGCCGTGAGCATGTGCCGGTCTCGATTTACCTCGTGAACGGCATCAAGCTGCAAGGCCAGATCGAGTCGTTCGACCAATACGTGGTGCTCTTGCGCAACACCGTGACCCAGATGGTCTACAAGCACGCTATCTCGACTATCGTTCCCGGTCGTTCTGTGACCTTCAGCACACCCGAAACGGGTGAAATCACCGCTTGATGCGGTTTTTGCTCGCCCGGCGGTGTGACTCCGCCGCTGAAGGTTGTTGACATTGTCTGAATCATCCTCCCGCCAACCCGCGCCGACCTTATTGGTCGGCGTTGACTTTGGGCTGCCGCATTTCGATGGCGAACTGCAAGAGTTGGGTCTTCTGGCCGAATCCGGCGGACTCAAGCCTGTTGCCCGCTTGACCTGCAAGCGCAAAGCGCCGGACCCAGCGCTGTTTGTCGGCAGTGGCAAAGCCGACGAGATCAAGGAGCTGGCCTTGATGCACGGAGCGGTCGAGGTCTTGTTTGACCAGGCCCTGAGCCCAGCGCAGCAGCGCAATCTGGAGCGCCACATCGGCTTGCCTGTGAACGACCGCACCTTGCTGATCCTGGAAATTTTTGGTCAGCGTGCGCGCAGTCACGAGGGCAAACTGCAGGTCGAGTTGGCTCGTCAGCAGTACCTGAGTACACGTCTGGTGCGCCGCTGGTCACACTTGGAGCGCCAAAGCGGCGGCATCGGCATGCGCGGCGGCCCGGGCGAGACCCAGATCGAGCTGGACCGTCGGATGATCAACGATTCGATCAAGCGCATCAAAGAGCGCCTGGTCAAAGTCAAAAAGCAGCGCAACACCCAGCGGCGTCAGCGTGAGCGGCGTGACACCTTCAACATTTCGCTGGTGGGCTACACCAACGCGGGCAAGTCCACGCTGTTCAACGCGCTGGTGAAGGCCCGTGCCTACGCGGCAGACCAGCTGTTCGCTACCTTGGACACCACCACGCGCCAGCTGTATCTTAGCGAAGCAGGGCGCTCCGTCTCCTTGTCCGACACCGTGGGATTCATCCGTGATCTGCCACACGGTCTGGTCGAAGCCTTCCAGGCCACTTTGCAAGAGGCGACCGAAGCGGATTTGCTGCTGCATGTGGTGGACGCGGCTAACCCGGATTTCCCTGAACAGATGGCCGAAGTCCAAAAAGTGCTGGCCGAGATTGGGGCTGACAATGTTCCGCAGTTGCTGGTCTTCAACAAGCTCGATGCATTGCCAACCGAGCGCTACCCCTTGCAAATGCAGGACCACTACGAGATGGACGGCGAGCCTGTGCCCCGTGTTTTCCTGAGCGCTCGATCCGGCCAAGGTCTGGATTTGCTCCGTTCGGCCTTGTCAGACATCGTCAAGGCAGCCATGCCTGCACCTGTTCCCGAAGCCGAAGATCCCCGTGACTTGACCCGGGAATATCCGGGTGATCTGCCTTGAAGCCCCTCCGAATTCGGCACAATGCGGATTCGTCATCCTGACAAAGACACTTCACCATGAATTTTCATCTGCCAGCCCTGCGATGGTCCTTGCTCCCTGCAAAGATCCGCGGCATGTTCAACCTGAATGACCCACGCTGGGGTCGGGATGACGATAAATCCACAAACGATGCGGGCAACAAGCCTTCTGGCGATGTGCCTCCACCGGGTCCCAAGCCCGACTCTTGGCAGCAGCCGCCCGGTCGCGGCTCCCAGCAGCAACAAAACGGCCCGCCGGATTTGGACGAATTGTGGCGTGATTTCAACCGCAAGCTCGGCCAGTTGTTTGGTGGCAAAGGCCCTCAAAGACCCCAAGGCCCCGGCGGATCGGGCGGAGGCTCAGGTGGGCCTGGTATTCCCGTCTTCTTCAAGAACCTGGGCGTGGGTGTGATCCTGGCGGCCGCATTGCTGGTCTGGTTGGGCACCGGCTTCTTCATCGTGCAAGAAGGTCAGCAAGCCGTGATCACCCAATTTGGCAAGTACCACTCTACGGTGGGTGCGGGTTTCAATTGGCGCATGCCTTACCCGATTCAGCGCCAGGAGTTGGTGTTTGTCACCCAAATCCGCTCGGTGGACATTGGCCGCGACAACATCATCAAAGCCACTGGCTTGCGTGAGTCGGCGATGCTGACCGAAGACGAAAACATCGTCGAAATCAAATTTGCTGTGCAATACCGCCTGAACGATGCACGCGCCTATTTGTTTGAGAGCCGCAACCCCACTGAAGCTGTTGTGCAGTCTGCTGAAACGGCGGTGCGCGAAGTGGTGGGCAAAATGAAAATGGATTCGGCCCTGGCCGAAGAGCGCGATCAGATTGCGCCCCGAGTGCGCGAGAAAATGCAGTCCATCTTGGACCGCTACAAGGTGGGCATTGAAGTGGTGGGTATCAACCTGCAGCAAGGCGGCGTGCGTCCCCCTGAGCAAGTCCAAGCCGCATTTGACGACGTGCTCAAAGCCGGTCAGGAGCGCGAACGCGCAAAGAACGAAGCCCAGGCCTATGCCAACGATGTGGTGCCCCGGGCTGTGGGTGCGGCATCGCGCCTGAAGGAAGAAGCCGACGCTTACCGCGAACGCATCGTGGCGCAAGCCGAAGGTGATGCCCAACGCTTCAAGACCATCTTGCCCGAGTACCAAAAGTCGCCGCAGGTCATGCGTGACCGCATGTACACCGACGCCATGCAGCAGATCTACAGCAACGTGACCAAGGTACTGGTGGACAGCAAACAGGGCTCGAACCTCTTGTACCTGCCGCTCGACAAAATCATGCAGCAAGTCGCGGCAACGACGCCTGCCGCTGCGGATCTGCCGGTCGTCGTGCCAGCAAATGGCAATGCTGCCAACAATGGGGCTGTGGACACACGTTCACGCGATTTGCAGCGTTCGCGTGAACGCGATCCACGATAAGGACAAACAAAATGAATCGCATTGGATTGTGGATTTCGACGCTGCTGGTGGCCTTTGTGCTGTTCAGCTCCACCGTGTTTGTGGTCGATCAGCGCCAGTTCGGCGTGGTGTATGCCCTCGGACAAATCAAGGAAGTCATCACCGAGCCCGGCTTGCACTTCAAGTTGCCGCCCCCGCTGCAAAACGTCAATTACATCGACAAGCGCCTGCTGACCCTGGACAGTCCGGACAACGAACCCATGCTCACGGCTGAAAAGCAGCGTGTGGTGATCGATTGGTATGTGCGCTGGCGTATCACGGACCCGCAGGCCTACATCCGCAACGTGGGTCTGGATGAAAAGGCTGGTACCAACCAGCTCAACCGCGTGGTTCGCAACGCTTTCCAGGAAGAGATCAACAAGCGCACCGTCAAGGAGTTGCTGTCGCTCAAGCGTGAAGAGCTCATGGACGATGTGAAAGCCGCTGTGCTGTTGGTGGTCAAGGGCGCCAAGCCCTGGGGTGTCGATGTGGTGGATGTGCGCATCACCCGCGCCGACTATGTTGACACCATCACCGAGTCGGTCTACCGCCGCATGGAGGCCGAACGCAAGCGCGTGGCCAACGAGTTGCGTTCGACCGGTGCCGCCGAAGGTGAAAAAATCCGCGCCGATGCCGATCGCCAACGCGAAGTGACCATCGCCAACGCTTACCGCGATGCGCAGAAGATCAAAGGGCAGGGCGACGCGCAAGCGGCACGTCTTTACGCAGAATCATTTGGGCGTGACCCCCAGTTTGCGCAGTTTTACCGCAGTCTCGAGGCTTACAAATCGAGCTTCGCCAGCAAGAGCGACGTGATGGTGCTTGACCCGGGCAGCTCCGAGTTCTTCAAAGGCATGCGCGGTACCCCGGGCAACACGCCTGCCCGGAAGTAAGTTTTGCTCGACACCCTCCTATTGGCCTTGGGCTTGATGCTCATCCTGGAGGGCCTGATGCCTATGGTGTCGCCATGGAAATGGCGACGCCTGTTCGAGCAGCTGCTGCAGCTCGAAGACGGGCAAATCCGCTTCTTTGGGATGGCCATGGTCATCACTGGCTTGTTGCTGTTCTGGTTTGTTTCCTGAGCGCAAACCCAGAAATCGGCCTTCAAGCCGGTAAAATCTCGTTTTTAACAGTCCCCCTCCATCCCCATGTCTGCTTGGGTCCTCCCGGATCACGTTGCCGATGTCTTGCCCTCTGAGGCTCGCCACATCGAAGAACTCCGCCGCAAACTGCTGGACACTGCCCGTGGCTATGGCTACGAGCTGGTCATGCCGCCGCTGCTGGAGCATTTGGAATCCCTGCTCACCGGCACGGGTGAGGCATTGGATTTGCAGACCTTCAAGCTGGTCGACCAGCTGTCGGGCCGCACTTTGGGTTTGCGCGCCGATACCACGCCCCAGGTGGCACGCATTGATGCTCATTTGCTCGGCCGTGCCGGGTTGACCCGTCTTTGCTACTGCGGCCCCGTGCTGCACACCCGTCCCGCACGCCCCCATGCCACACGCGAGCCTCTGCAGCTGGGGGCTGAAATCTATGGTCACGGCGGGCCCGAGGCCGATCTGGAAATTTTGCAATTGGCGCTGGACAGCTTGCGCGCTGCACGGGTGGGCGATTTGCAGGTGGACCTGGCCGATGCCCGCATTGTCAACAGCCTACTGCAAGCCGAGACCCTGTCGGACGCGCTACGGCACGACATCCATGCGGCCTTGGCGATCAAGGACGCCAGCGCCATCGCCCGCTTGACCAGCGGCTTGTCTGCGACCTTGCGCAACGGATTGTTGGCTTTGGTGGAGTTGTATGGCGACGTCCGTGTGCTGGAAGAGGCTGCTCGGCGCCTGCCCGAAACCCCGGCCATCACCCAGGCCCTGACCCAGCTGCGCTGGCTGGCAGAGCAAATACCGGGCGTCGCCATCAGTTTTGACCTGGGCGACTCGCGCGGTTACGCGTATTACAGCGGCATGCGTTTTGCCATTTATGCCAAAGGCGCCTCGGATGCCTTGGCTCGCGGCGGTCGTTACGACGGCGTGGGCGCTGTATTTGGTCATCGCATCGACCGTGACCGGCCCGCCGTGGGCTTCAGCCTGGATTTGAAAGAATTGGTGGCCGCTGTCCAGCCTTTGGCTTTGAGGGCAGCCATCCGCGCGCCGTGGGGCCATTCGGTCGGCTTGCGCACGGCCATTGCCGCTTTGCGCAGCCAGGGTGAAACCGTGGTGTGCGTACTGCCCGGGCACGAAAGCGAAATTGACGAATTCCATTGTGATCGCGAGCTGACAGAAGCGGCCGGGCAGTGGGTGGTACAGGCTCTTTGAGAAAGAACATTTCAAGCATGAACAAGACGCAAGGCCGTAACGTGGTCGTCGTGGGCACCCAATGGGGCGACGAGGGCAAAGGCAAACTGGTGGACTGGCTGACCGAAAGCGCCCAGGGCGTGGTTCGTTTTCAGGGTGGTCACAATGCAGGCCACACCTTGGTGATCAACGGCGTGAAAACCGCCTTGCACCTGATCCCCAGCGGCATCATGCGCGCAGGCGTCAAGTGCTACATCGGCAACGGTGTGGTCTTGTCGGTGCCCAAGCTGCTCGAAGAAATCGCAGGCCTGGAAAAAGCCGGGGTCGAGGTGCGTTCACGCCTGCGCGTGAGCGAAGCCTGCCCGCTGATCTTGCCTTACCACGTGGCACTGGATGTGGGCCGTGAAGCCGCCAAGGAAAAGGCCGGAACGGCCAAGATCGGCACCACAGGTCGCGGCATTGGCCCCGCCTACGAAGACAAAGTGGCGCGTCGTGCTTTGCGCGTGCAGGACCTGAAATACCCCGAGCGTTTCGCCAGCAAGCTGCGCGAAAACCTGGCTTTGCACAACGAAATCCTGGTCAACATTCTCGGCGCTGCGCCTGTCGATTTTGACGCCACCTACAACGAAGCCATGGCTTACGCCAAAGAGCTGCTGCCTATGGTGGCCGACGTGTCGCGCGAGTTGAACGATGCCCACAAGGCTGGTGCGAATTTGCTGTTCGAAGGTGCACAAGGCACCTTGCTCGATGTGGACCACGGCACGTATCCGTTTGTGACGTCGAGCAACTGCGTGGCCGGCAATGCGGCTGCGGGCTCGGGTGTCGGCCCGGGCATGCTGCACTACATTTTGGGCATCACCAAGGCGTATTGCACCCGTGTGGGCGGCGGGCCGTTCCCCACCGAGCTGGACTGGGAAACCCCTGGCACGCCTGGCTACCACATGTCTACCGTCGGCGCCGAAAAAGGCGTGACCACCGGCCGTTCACGCCGTTGTGGCTGGTTTGATGCCGCTTTGCTCAAGCGCAGTGCACAGGTCAACGGCCTGTCGGGTTTGTGCATCACCAAGCTCGATGTGCTGGATGGCCTCAAAGAATTGCTGTTGTGCACCGGTTACGAACTGGACGGCGAAGTCATCGACATCCTGCCAATGGGCGCTGATGAGATCGCCCGCTGCAAACCGATCTACGAAGTGATCCCCGGTTGGACCGAGACCACGGTGGGCGTGACCGAGATGGACAAGCTGCCCGCCACTGCCCGTTATTACCTGGACCGCATCGCCCAAGTCACCGGTGTGCCGGTGCACGTGGTTTCCACCAGCCCCGACCGCGACCACACGATCTTGCTGCACAACCCCTTTGCAGCCTGATGTCCTGCGACGAATTTTTCACCCTCACTGATTTTTCACTGGAGTTCACCCCATGTTGACCGAAGACGGCAAGCACCTGTATGTGAGTTACGACGAGTACCACAACCTCATCGAAAAACTCGCCATCAAGATTCACCAATCTGGCTGGGAATTCGACAACATCCTGTGCCTGGCCCGTGGCGGTATGCGCCCTGGTGATATTTTGTCGCGCATTTTTGACAAGCCTTTGGCCATCATGTCCACCAGCTCTTACCGCGCCGAAGCCGGCACAGTACAGGGCCACCTGGACATCGCCCGCTACATCACCACCCCCAAAGGCGAGATCGCCGGCAAAGTGCTGTTGGTGGACGACTTGGCCGACACCGGCCACACCCTGCGTGCCGTGGTGGACCAGTTGAAGAACAACTACAAGCCCGTCACCGAATTGCGCACCGCTGTGATCTGGACCAAGGGCGTGTCCACCTTCAAGCCCGATTACTCGGTCGATGATTTGCCCACCAACCCTTGGATTCACCAGCCCTTCGAGCCGTATGACAATATGCGGCCCGAAAAGTTGCTGGAAAAGTGGAGCGTCTGAGCGCACTCGGACATACCCTGTATGCCCCTTCAACAGCCTCCTTCGGGAGGCTGTTTGCATTAGGATGCGCGGATGCAAGACGAACCTCTGACCTCCTCATCCGCCCACATTGCCACCAGCCTGATCCACCACCCCTACACACCGCCAGCTGGCTTTGGTGCTCCGCAGCCTGGTGTGTTCAAAGCTTCGACGGTCTATTTCCCCACTGTGGCCGATATGCGCCAGCGTGAGTGGAAAGACAAGTCCGCCTACACCTATGGGCTGCACGGAACGCCCACCACCTACTTGCTTGAAGAACGTTTGTGCAGTTTGGAGGGGGGGCTGCAGTGCGTGTTGGTGCCCAGCGGCCTGGCGGCTTTGGCCCTGGTGGCCTTGGCGGTGCTGAAAACCGGTGACGAGGTGTTGATCCCTGACAACGCCTATGGCCCCAACAAGGCGCTCGCCGAAGGCGAGTTGCGCCATTTCGGCATCACACATCGCTTTTACGACCCGCTGGACCCGGACGATCTGTCGGGGCAAATCACGGACCGCACCCGGCTGGTGTGGCTTGAGGCCCCGGGCTCGGTGAGCATGGAGTTTCCTGATTTGCCCGAGATGGTGCGCCGTTGCCGTGAGCGCGGCGTGTTGTGTGCGCTGGACAACACCTGGGGCGCGGGGTTGGCGTTCAAGCCTTTTGATTTGATGGGCGATGGTGCAGGCACGCAGGGCACTCTATCGGTGGACATCAGCGCCCATGCGCTCACCAAATACCCCAGTGGTGGTGGCGATGTGCTCATGGGCAGTGTCATCACCCGCGACGCGGCCTTGCACCTGAAAATCAAGCTTTGCCACATGCGCCTGGGCCTGGGTGTGGCGGCCAACGATGCCGAAGCCGTGCTGCGCTCCTTGCCCAGCATCGATCTGCGTTACAGGGCGCATGACCAGACTGCCCGCGCCTTGGCAGCCTGGTGGCAAAGCCAGCCGCAATGCGCACAGCTGCTGCATCCGGCTTTTGAAGGGGCGCCTGGTCATGCGCATTGGCAGGCCCTGTGTGACCGTGTGCCGGGCAAGGGGCTGGCTGCGGGTCTGTTCAGCGTGATGATTGACGCCCGTTACAGCCAAGCCCAGGTCGACGCGTTTTGCGATGGCCTGAAACTTTTCAAGATTGGCTACAGCTGGGGCGGCCCCGTGAGCCTGGTGGTGCCCTACGACATCGCTGCCATGCGCCAGGCCTGGCCGGGGCACCTGCAGCCCGGAACTTTGGTGCGTTTTTCCACGGGTCTGGAGTCCGCGCAGGATCTGATCTTTGACTTGCATCAAGCTGTACAGGCAAATTTGCCCACCGCCTGATCGCGCGGGTGACATCGAGGGGTATTTTTGCGCTGCGCACCCACTTTGTTGGGGGCTTTCCTGACTGTTCAAAGCTTGGCAGTGGCAGTACCCTGAGGGCTTTCATTGTTTGAACACGTCTCTTTGCCATGACCGCTGCCAACCAGTCCCATGACCATGATGCAGACCTGCCCACGATGGCCGCGCCCTATGTGCCGCCACCGCCCGAAGGGCCACGCTCGCACATGCGCCCCCTGGGCTTGGCAGATCCCTTTCGCTGGCTGGCACGGGGCCTTCAGGATATGCGTCAGCACCCGGGCATCGCCCTTTTTTATGGCCTGTGTTTTTGGGGCATGGCACAGGTGCTGGCTTTGGTGTTCAAACACAAGCCCGAATACACCTTGTCGCTGGTGTCGGGCTGTTTGCTGGTCGGGCCTTTTTTGGCCATGGGCCTGTACGAGGTCAGCCGCAAGCGCGAACGGGGCGAGTTGCCTGACATGGCCACCTCGCTCATGTGCTGGGACCAACACATCCGCAGCATGGCCATGCTGGTGTTGGTCCTGATGGTGCTGGAGCTGCTGTGGGGCAGGGCATCGCTGGTGGTGTTTGCGGTGTTCTTCAACACGGGCATGCCCTCGACCACGGGGGTGATCGAGGCCGTGTTCAACCCGCAAAATCTTGAATTCATCTTGGTTTACTTGGCGGTGGGGGGCGTATTTGCTGCGCTGGTTTATGGCTTGTCGGTGGTGTCCATCCCCATGATTCTGGACCGCGACACCGACGCCATTTCTGCGGTGTTGACGAGCATGCGGGTGGTTTTTTCACACCCTGGGGTGATGCTGCTGTGGGGCTTGCTGCTCAGTGTCTTGGTGTTGGCGGCCCTGTGGCCTTGGGCCTTGGGCATCATCGTGGTGGGACCATGGCTGGGTCATGCCAGCTGGCACGCTTACCGGGGCAGCGTTGAATGGCAAGAAGGGCCCCAAGAAGCTGTTACATTGGGCAGCTCAAATTAAAGGAGCCATCTTGGCCACACCCAACTACGGATTCGAAAAACGCCAGAAAGAACTGGCCAAGAAACGCAAAAAAGAAGACAAGCTCAAAGCCAAGTCCGACCGCAAATCAGGCCTCTTGCCCGAAGACGGCGCCGATCCGGATGCGGTGATTGATGCAGACCCCGCGCCATCAGCGCCCGATGCTGCCGGCGAACAAACGCCAGCGGCCTGAATGCTTCAGGCCCACAGGGTCTGACAAGTCATGGACGATTTTGAGGCCTTGCTTGCACCAGATCGCGGGCCAAGGCCCGCATGTCCGCCATGCTGTGGCTGGCCGGCGAGACCCGAGGGGCTTGGGCGTAATGCACAAAGTTGTTGCCCGTGGATGTCTCGTAGCCCGGGTCGTAATGGCCTGAGAGTAATTCGGTCACCACTTCGCGCATTTCGCCCCGCTCGATGCGCTCTTGCCAGCCTTGCACCACGGCCTTGCCGCGCAGGGCCGTCAGGCGCTCCAGGCGGTCGGCAAACAGGGCGCGGTCTTGCGTGAAAAACGCATAGTCTTCCAGCAGCAAATTCACCCGATTCTGAAGCGACAGGTCCACCCGCAGGCAGGGGCTGGCCCGCATGGCGGCCATCAGCGCGTCAGGCACCGCGAGATTCCCTACCTTTTTGCTTTCGGCTTCCACAAACACCGGGCGGTCTGCACTGAAGCCGCGCAAGGCGTCCCACACCTGCGTGTCAAACGCCTTTTGGGTGGGCTGCGGCGTGCCGGGAATCAGGCCCAGCACCGAGCTGCGGTGGCAGGCAATGGCTTCCAGGTCCAGCACCTGGGCACCTTCTTGCGCCAAGGCTTGCAGCAAGCGCGTTTTCCCCGAGCCGGTGGGTCCACACAAGACCTGAAACTGCAGGCGCTGCGCCTGGCGGGGGGTGTCTTCCATCACGGCTTTGCGAAAGGCCTTGTAGCCGCCCTCGATCAGGTGCACCTTGAAGCCGATCTGCCCCAGAATCAGCGCCAGCGAGTTGCTGCGCTTGCCCCCGCGCCAGCAATACACCAGCGGCTGCCAGTTCTTGGGCTTGTCCATGACATGGGTTTCGATGTGGCGGGCGATGTTTTTCGCAACCAGCGCGGCGCCCACTTTTTGTGCCTCAAAAGGGTTGGCCTGCTTGTACAGCGTGCCCACTTTGATGCGCTCTTCGTTGTTGAGCGACGGCCAGCTCAGGGCGCCGGGCAGGTGGTCTTCGGCGTGTTCGCCTTCGGAGCGGGCGTCCAGGATCGCATCAAACTGGTCCAGTTGGGCCATGGCATCCGAGGCCGAGATCAGGTGAACGCTCATTTCAGTTGTTTCTTCAAAGTGGGCCAGACGTTGGCCAGCATGCGCGGCTGCGCGGCTTCGTTGGGGTGGATGCGGTCGGCCTGGAACCATTTGAGCGGTTCGGGGTCGTCACCAATGCCTTTCAAAAAGAAGGGCACCAGCGCCGCCTTTTGGCTTTTGGCCACTTGGGTGTAAGCCGCTTCAAACTGGCGGGCCATGTCGGGGCCGTAATTGGGCGGCATTTGCATGCCCAGCAGCAGCACCTGCGCCCCGGCGGCTTGGGCTTGTTGGGTCATGTCCAGCAGGTTGCTCTGCGTCATCGCCATGGGCAGCCCACGCAGCGCGTCGTTGCCGCCCAGCTCGATGATCACATGGCTGGGCTGGTGTCGTTTGAGCAAGGCGGGCAGGCGAGAGCGCCCGCCCGAAGTGGTGTCGCCGCTGATGCTGGCGTTGATGACTTGCGCACCGGGCTTTTCTTTGTCGAGTTGTTTTTGCAGCAAAGCCACCCAACCTGTGCCGCGGGCAAGGCCATATTCGGCACTCAGCGAGTCGCCCAGCACCAAAATGCGCTGCGCAGCAGCCGCTGGCACAGGCAGGGCAAAGCCCCAGCCGGCAAGGGCCAGCAGGGTCCAGTTAAAGTGGCGTCGTCTCAACAAAGGTGTGTGCATGCCTGAATCTATCATTGCCGTGCGTGGCGTCTCGAAAAGTGTGCAAGATGCCAGCGGGCAGCTGGACATTTTGCGCGATATCGATTTCTCATTGAACGCCGGGGAAACCGCTGCGATTGTCGGTGCTTCCGGTTCGGGCAAAAGCACGCTGTTGGCCATCCTGGCGGGCCTCGATACACCCAGTGCCGGGCAGGTGCTGTTGGCCGGGCAATCGCTGTTTGATTTGTCCGAAGACGAACGCGCCGCTGTGCGCGCCCAGCATGTGGGTTTTGTGTTCCAGAGCTTTCAGCTCATGCCCAACCTCACGGCCCTCGAGAACGTGATGCTGCCGCTGGAGCTGGCCGATCGGCCGGATGCCCGCAGCACCGCCACCGCCATGCTGCAGCGGGTGGGTTTGGCCGAGCGCCTCAAGCACCTGCCCAAAGTGCTCAGCGGCGGCGAGCAGCAGCGCGTGGCCCTGGCCCGCGCTTTTGTGGTGCAGCCCGATTTGCTGCTGGCCGATGAGCCTACGGGCAGCCTGGACCACGCCACGGGCGAGGCCATCATGGACTTGATGTTTGCGCTCAACCGCGAACAAGGCACCACCTTGGTCTTGGTCACGCACGACCGCCAGTTGGCCGCCCGCTGCGAGCGCAGCCTGGTGATTCAGGCGGGGCGCCTGTCTGAGGCGGCTGGCGCCTCGGCGCAGCAACGATAATCACCGGATGTCATCCCACAAAGTGCTGTTCGGCTTTCATGCCGTGGGCGTTCGCCTGAAGATCGCCCCCCAATCCGTTGTTGAAATCCATTACGAGGTCGCCCGCCGCGACGCCCGGATGCGGCAGTTCATCGACAAGGCCCGTGATTCGGGCATGCGCCTGATCGAGTCGGACAACGAGCGCCTGGCCAAGCTGGCCGGGGGCCATGGCCACCAGGGCGTGGTCGCCCTGGTCACGCCCATCCCACAAAACCATTCCCTTGACGATCTGCTTGACACGGTCGAAGGCCCACCTTTGCTCTTGGTGCTGGACGGCGTGACCGACCCGCACAATCTGGGCGCTTGCCTGCGCGTGGCCGACGGTGCGGGTGCGCACGCGGTCATCGCCCCCAAAGACCACGCCGCCGGCATCAACGCCACCGTGGCCAAAGTCGCCAGCGGTGCGGCCGAAACCATGCCGTACTTCATGGTGACCAATCTGGCGCGGACCTTGGGCGAGCTCAAGGAGCGCAGCATCTGGGTGATCGGCACGAGCGACGATGCGCCCCGCACGATTTACCAAACCGACCTGAAGGTACCCACCGCCCTGGTGCTGGGCGCCGAGGGCACCGGCATGCGCCAGTTGACCCGCAAGAATTGTGACGAGCTGGTGAGCATTCCCATGCGCGGCGCGGTCGAGAGCCTGAACGTCTCGGTGGCCAGTGGTGTGTGCCTGTACGAGGCGCTGCGTCAGCGCAGTTGAGCTGAAAAGGGGTTTTGAATGTCCAAGAAAACACAGCGCATCGCACTGACCGCCTTGCTCGTCACCGCCAGCCTGCTGGCCGCTTGCACCCAAGAGCAGCAAAACAAGATCAGCCGAGACATCCAGAACTGGACGGGCACCAATGGCGTGTTGGAGGTGTATGCCGGAGACAAACTGGTGCGCCGTTTTTTGAAGGTGGACAAGATCAGCACCGCCTTGGGTACCGATGACAAAGCGCCACGCGCCTACCGCTACGGCTATGGCGTGCTCGATGAGAACCTGAACATGGTGGCCGATCCCGATGAAAAGAAGGTGTATTTCGAGGTCAGTGATTACTCGAACACGGTGTTCTTCGAGAACCCGCGTTGATCGGGCTCAAACCCAGCCCAGCCCACCGAGCAGGGCACCCAGGCCGATCAACCACAGCATGTGGACCCGGGTGCGCCAGACCACCAGGGTGGTGACGGCGGTCAACACGTACAAAGGCCAGTCGCGTGCAGGCTGGTTGTGGCTGATGGTGAGCAGCCAGGCCGTGCTCAACAAAAGCGCAATCACGATGGGAGCCATGCCCGATTTGAAGGCCCGGATGCCCAGCTTGTCGCGGTGTTGGTGCGCCCAGCGCGTGGCCGTGTAGGTCAGGATGGAAGAGGGCAGCATGATGCCCAACATGGCCAGCAACACACCCAAACTGGCCAGGGCAGCACTGAACCAGCCGCCGCCCAGACCAGCAGCGGCGTTCAAGCCCACGTTGAAGCCCATCAGCGCCACAAACAAAATATTGGGCCCTGGTGCAGACTGCGCCAACGCAATCGACGAGGTGAATTGCGACTCGCTCAGCCAATGTGTTTCATCCACCAGGTAGCGGTGCATGTCCGGCGCGGTGGTGATCGCGCCACCTACGGCCAGCAGCGACAAAGAGGCAAAGTGGCTGAACAGGCTCAGCCAATCCTGGACCGACAGTTGAAGCACCGGGTTCATGGCCAACCCCGGGTCTGGCTGGCTTGTCGTGCCAGTTGCAGATAGGCCCAAGCACAGGCCATCAAGCCCGTGCCCAGCAGCACCGCAAACAAGGGCCATCGCAATACCCCAACCCCAGCGAAAGTGGCTAGAGCCAAAGCGATGCAGACCGGTTTGCCCATCGGGTTGTGGCGCAGGGCCGTGATCAGTTTGAGGCCCACCGCCGCAATCAGACCCGCCGAGACCGCGCCCATGCCACGCAAGGCGCCTTGTGCCCAAGGCTCTTGCGACACGCCGCCAAAAGCCACAGCCAACAGCAAAACCACCACCAAGGGGGCGGCCAGCATGCCCGCCACGCCTGCCAAAGCACCCGGCAGGCCAAAGTAACGACCGCCGATCATCAGCGAGAGATTGACCACATTGGGGCCGGGCATGACCTGGGCGACGGCCCAGTCTTCGACAAATTGCTCGCGGGTCATCCAGCGCTTTTTCTCGACCAGTTCGCGCTGAACCACAGCCAAAACGCCACCAAAACCCTGCAGTGCCAGCAGGGTGAAAGACACAAAAAGATCGGTTTTGGAGCGCGGGCTGTTCAAGAGGACAAGTTCTGACATGCCGCCATTATCCGGGGGACTTCAAGCCCCTTGTTCGGTGTCCAGCCAAATCAACTGGCCGCGCCCACTCTCGTTCAGGCGCGTCACCAAGGCCGCGGATTGGGTTTCTGGCAATTCAAATTGCAGGGTCACCATGCTGGCGTGTGTGACGCTGTTCAACACGGCTTCTACCCCGTCCAGCTCCCTGCGAACGAGGCCTTCCAGTGCATAGGGCACGCTGCAGGCCAGATGCCGTGTCTTGATCTGTGCCACCTTGTCTGCCTTAAGCAAAGCTTGCGCCACGGCGTCGGTGTAGGCCCGCACCAGACCGCCTGCGCCCAGCTTCACGCCGCCAAAGTAACGTACCACCGATGCCATTACGCCCTCAAGATCCTGATGCCGCAGCACCTCCAGCATGGGGCGACCGGCGGTGCCGCCCGGCTCACCGTCGTCGTTGGCGGCCGACTGTCCACCCGCGAGCAGGGCCCAGCAGACATGGGCGGCGTCCGGGTGCTGGGCCTTGAGTTGCGCCACACGGTTGAGCGCTTCGTCACGCCCAGAGACCGTTTCGACGCAGGCGATGAAACGGCTTTTTTTGATGATCAACTCGTGGTGAGCGGGACGGGCGAGCGAGAACGGCATAACTCGATTGTCCTGGATGCGGTGATGGCCGGATTCAAACCACCCGGTCATGCGGTTTTGCCTCTTTTTGGCTGAATACCCGCTGCTTTCTCAAGCCCACCCCCAAACCCCTACACTAGCGGGTTATCCCCGATACCCAGCACATGAACGCCTTCACCGACGTCTCTTTCTTCCCGCGCGACGCCAAGCCGCTGACCAGTTACCGCAAGTACTGGGCGCAGCGCTTTGGCACGGCCCCATTTTTGCCGATGAGCCGCGAGGAAATGACCCAACTGGGCTGGGACAGCTGCGACATCATCATCGTCACGGGTGACGCCTATGTGGACCATCCCAGTTTTGGCATGTCGGTCATTGGCCGCATGTTGGAAAACCAGGGTTTTCGGGTTGGCATCATCGCCCAGCCCGATTGGACCAGTGCCGAGCCCTTCAAGGCCCTGGGCAAACCCAACCTGTTTTGGGGCGTGACCAGCGGCAACATGGACTCCATGATCAACCGCTACACGGCGGACCGCAAAATCCGCAGCGACGACGCCTACACCCCAGGCGATGTGGGCGGCAAGCGGCCCGACCGCGCGGCCATCGTGTACAGCCAGCGCTGCCGCGAGGCCTTCCCGGAAGTGCCCATCGTGCTCGGCGGCATCGAAGGCAGCCTGCGCCGCATCGCGCATTACGACTACTGGTCTGACAAAGTTCGCCGCTCCATCGTGGTAGACAGCAAGTGCGACCTGCTGCTTTATGGCAACGCCGAGCGTGCGATTGTCGAGATCGCCCACCGCCTGGCCGCGCGTGAGCCGGTGCAACAAATCAACGACGTGCGCGGCACCGCTTTTGTGCGACGCGAAACGCCGGAAGGCTGGTTCGAGATCGACTCCACCAGCGTGGACTCGCCCGGTCACGTTGAGGCGCACATCAACCCATATTTGATGATTTCGGACCAGGCACGGGAGCAGGGCGCGACCTGTGCGCGTGAGGAAGAGGCCAAGGAAGTGGCCGAAGGCCACAACGCCAAGAACCTCGAAGCCGGTTTGTCCACCGCCGTGGCCCAAGTCCGCACCGTGCAAGCAGCCATGCCGCTCACCTTTGTGCCCAACCCTGCTTTGCGCGGCAAAGGCACCCACAAAGTCCCGCCCCGCGACAAAAGCGTGATCCGCCTGCCCAGCTACGAACAGGTCAAGTCCGACCCGGTGCTCTATGCCCACGCCAACCGCGTGCTGCACCTGGAAACCAACCCCGGCAACGCCCGCTGCCTGGTGCAAGCGCACGGGGAGGGCGCCACCGCCCGCGACGTGTGGATCACACCGCCGCCCATCCCGCTCACCACCGCAGAGATGGACCATGTGTTCGATCTGCCGTATGCCCGCAGCCCGCACCCGCGCTATGCCGACGAAAACGGCAGCCACGACCACGCGACCAAAATCCCCGCCTGGGAAATGATCCGCTTTTCCGTGAACATCATGCGTGGCTGCTTTGGCGGCTGCACCTTTTGCTCCATTACCGAGCACGAAGGCCGCATCATCCAAAGTCGGTCTGAAGAATCTATCATCCGAGAAGTGGAAGACATTCGCGACAAGGTCAAAGGCTTTACCGGCGTCATCTCTGACCTGGGCGGCCCCACGGCCAACATGTACCGCCTGGGCTGCCGCAGCCCCGAGATCGAATCGGCCTGCCGCAAACCCAGCTGCGTGTTCCCCGGCATCTGCCAGAACCTGACCACCGACCATGGCCCGCTGATCAACATGTACCGACGGGCGCGTAACCTGAAGGGCATCAAGAAAATCCTGATCGGCTCTGGTCTGCGCTACGACCTGGCCGTGCAGTCGCCCGAGTATGTGAAAGAACTGGTGCAGCACCATGTGGGCGGCTACCTGAAGATTGCGCCCGAACACACCGAGGGCGGCCCGCTGTCCAAGATGATGAAGCCGGGCATCGGCACCTATGACCGCTTCAAGTCGATGTTCGACAAGTACAGCGAAGAGGCCGGTAAAAAGCAGTTCCTCATCCCATATTTCATCGCCGCCCACCCAGGCACCAGCGACGAAGACATGATGAACCTGGCCATCTGGCTCAAAAAGAACGGTTTTCGCGCCGACCAAGTGCAAACCTTCTACCCCAGCCCCATGGCCACGGCCACGGCCATGTACCACTCCACCCGCAACCCGCTGCGCAAAATTACCCGCGACAGCGAAAAGGTGGACATCGTCAAAGGCGACAAACGCCGCCGCCTGCACAAGGCATTTTTGCGCTACCACGACGCCAACAACTGGCCGCTGCTGCGCGAAGCCTTGAAAGCCATGGGTCGCTCAGACCTGATTGGTAACGGGAAACACCATTTGATCCCGAACTGGCAGCCGCTGGCCGAAGAGGGCTACAAGAGCGCCCGACGTAAGAACAGCACGGGCGCTGGGGGGAAGTCATCGGTGGCTTTGTCGACCGCGGCCAAGCGGTCGGGTCAGCCGAAAAAAGGCCAGATGCTCACGCAGCACACCGGTCTGCCACCACGCCGAAAAGCATGACCAAGAGGCCAGTTGACTGGCCTCACCCCGCCTGCAGCGCTGCCAGCAGCTCCGTCTCGATCTCGATCTGCGCCTTGTTTTGCTGCAACTCAGCGCCGCTGATCAGGAAGGTGTCTTCGACGCGTTCGCCCAAAGTGCTGATCTTGGCCAGTTGCAGGTCAATGCCGTGCTTGGCCAGAACGCGGGCGATGCTGTAGAGCAGGCCATTGCGGTCGCTGGCCGAGATGCTGAGCAGCCAGTTTTGCGCTTTTTCGTCGGGTTTGAGGGTGACCCGTGGGGTGATCGGGAAGCTTTTCACCCGGCGTGACACCCGGCCTTTGGTGGGCGTGGGCAGGGGGCCTTGGCGCTCCAGCGTCTGTGTCAGGCCCGATTCGACCATGGTCATCAGCTCCCGGTAATGCTCAGGCAGCATGGTGGTGACGATCTGGAAAGTGTCCAGCGCCCAACCGCTGCGGGTGGTGTGGATCTTGGCGTCCAGCACGCTGAAGCCTGATTGGTCAAAGTGCCCGCAGATGCGGGCAAACAGGTCTGCTTGGTCAGGTGTGAACACCAGCACTTGCAAACCTTCTCCGACGGGGGAGGGGCGGGCCCGCACAATGGTCCGCGATTGTTCCGGCGCAGGCCTGGCCACGTGCCGTGAGAGCTGCCGTGCATGCCAGGCGATGTCGGACGCATCGTGGCGCATGAAGTAGCTCACGTCCAGGGTGTCCCACAGGGCCTTGTGGCCTTCATGCGGTTGGGCCTGTCGGGCCAGTTCGATGAGCGCCTCCCGCTTGCGGGCTTCCACCTCGGCATTGGCGTCGGGGGCGCGGCCACCGAGCACACGCAGGGTGGATTTGTAGAGGTCTTCCAGCAGCTTGCCTTTCCAGGCGTTCCACACTTTGGGGCTGGTGCCCCGGATGTCGGCCACCGTGAGCAAATACAGGGCCGTGAGCCGACGCTCATTGCCGACGCGCTGGGCAAAGCGGCCGATGACTTCCGGGTCGCTCAGGTCTTCTTTCTGGGCCACATGGCTCATCGTCAGGTGTTCACCCACCAGAAATTCGATCAGTTGCGCATCCGCCTTGTCGATTTGGTGTTGACGGCAAAAGGTGCGCACTTCGGTGCACCCCAGTTTGGAGTGGTCACCGCCGCGGCCTTTGGCGATGTCGTGAAACAGCGCGGCCGTGTACAAAATCCAGGGCTTGTCCCAGCCCCCCGCCAGCTGCGAGCAAAAGGGGTACTCGTGCGCATGCTCGGGCATGAAAAAGCGCCGCACATTGCGCAGCACCATCAGGATGTGCTGGTCCACCGTGTAGGCGTGAAACAGGTCGTGCTGCATCTGGCCCACGATGCGCCGGAACACCCACAGGTAACGCCCCAGCACCGAGGTCTCGTTCATCAGGCGCATCGCGTGCGTGATGCCCTGGGGCTGTTGAAGGATCTGCAAAAACGTCTGGCGGTTGACCGGGTCGGCGCGGAAACGCCCATTCATGATGGCCCGTACGTTGTATAGCGCACGCAGGGTTCGGGCCGAAAAGCCTTTCACACCCGGCGTGGCCTGGTACAGCAAAAAGGTCTCCAGGATCGCGTGGGGGTGCTTTTGGTACAGGTCGTCGCTGGCCACCTCGATCAGGCCCGCTTTCTCAAAAAAGCGCTCGTTCAGGGGCCGGAAATCGTTGACGGATTCACCTCGATCGGCTTTGAGCCGGTCTTCGATGTTGAGCAACAGGATCTGGTTGAGCTGCGTGACTGCCTTGGCGGCCCAGTAGTATTGGCGCATCAGCTTTTCGCTGGCACGCAAAGCCAGTCGGCCTTCCGGCGTCACGTCGGACGCATAGCCAAACGACTCGGCCACATTGGTTTGCAGATCAAACACCAAACGGTCTTCGCGCCGCTTCGCTTGCAAATGCAAGCGGGCACGGATCAGACCCAGCAAGGCTTCGTTGCGTTTGATTTGCCGCGCTTCCAGCGCTGTGGCCAGGCCTTTGCGGGCCAGCTCGTCCCAGCTGTGGCCCAAGCCTGCGGCACGGGCCACCCACAAAATCACCTGCAGATCGCGCAAGCCACCGGGAGACTCTTTGCAGTTGGGCTCCAGGGCATAAGGCGTGTCTTCGAATTTGGTGTGACGCTGCCGCATTTCCAGGGTTTTGGCCACCAGGAAGGCCTGCGGGTCCATGGCCGCGAGGAACTGTTTTTGAAACTCGGCAAACAAACGTGTGTTGCCGGTTACACGGCGCGACTCCAGCAGCGAGGTTTGCACCGTGATGTCTTTGGCTGACTCGGCCAGGCACTCGCTCAAGGTGCGCACGCTCGCGCCAATTTCCAGGCCCGTGTCCCAGCAGCTGCCGATGAAGCGCTCCAGCTGGCCTTGCAACTCGGGGTTGTTTTCTGGTGATTGGCCGTTAGGCAAAAGCACCAGCACATCCACATCGGAGTAAGGAAACAGCTCGGCCCGGCCGAAGCCGCCCACGGCCACCAGACACAGCTCAGGTGAAAAGCCCGCGTTTTGCCACAGATCAATCAGCAATCCATCGGCCAGGATGGACAGCTGCCGCAGGGTTTGCTTCAGGCCCCGAGTGACCGCACCGCTGTGGGCCAGGGTGTGCAAAACAGTCGCTTTGTCTTGCTTGTAGCTGTCGCGCAGGGCAGCCAGATCGGCCGTGGGCACCGGGCCGGTCATGTCAGGCGATGGCTTTTTGGGTGATGAAAGCCGGGATGGGCGGGCTGCCGGCCGACAGGGTCAAAACCTCGTAGCCGGTTTCGGTGACCACCACAGTGTGCTCCCATTGGGCAGACAAGGAGTGGTCTTTGGTGACGATGGTCCAGCCATCGCCCATTTCCTTGATGTCACGTTTGCCCGCATTGATCATCGGCTCGATGGTGAAGACCATGCCAGGCACCAACTCGGTCAGGGTGCCGGGTTTGCCGTAGTGCAGCACCTGCGGCTCTTCGTGGAATCCGCGCCCGATGCCATGGCCGCAAAACTCGCGCACCACCGAAAACCCATGGCCTTCGGCGAATTTCTGGATCGCATGGCCAATGTCGCCCAGGTGGGCGCCGGGTTTGACCTGCTCGATGCCTTTCCACATGGCTTCATACGTCAGGCTGGCCAGTCGTTTGGCCGCTATCGAGGCTTCGCCCACATGGAACATGCGGCTGGTATCGCCGTGCCAGCCGTCCTTGATGGTGGTGATGTCGATGTTGAGCGAATCGCCTTTTTTGAGCGGCTTGTCGTTCGGGATGCCGTGGCACACCTGGTGGTTGATCGAGGTGCAGATCGATTTGGGGTAGGGCTTGTAGCCGCCCGGTGCGTAATTCAGGGGGGCCGGAATGCAGCCTTGCACATCGACCATGTAGTCGTGGCAGAGCTTGTCAATCTCGTTGGTGGTGATGCCCGGTTTGATGAAGGGCTCGATGTAGTCGAGGACTTCCGAGGCCAAGCGGCAAGCCACGCGCATGCCTTCGATGTCTTCGGCGGTTTTGATGGTGATCGTCATGGGGGCGAATTATCCCATTGAGCGATCCTGAGTGCTTTCACGGAGGGCAGCAACCGTTTTGCTTGGCGGGTCGCACGCGAGACTTTATCGGGGGCCGAGCGTCGACCATGGCCCGCAGATACGGGTTAAAGTGATTCAAAAATTCAGCAATACAAGACCGCTTGCTGAGCTGTAATGTGATTGGACGAACCGAAAGCCTCCGCATGAACCTGCACGCCAAACTCCTGCAACGCGCCGCTGAAAACCGCCCCATCCGCATCGGCCTGATTGGCGCGGGCAAATTCGGCTCCATGTACCTGGCGCAAATTCCGCGCACCCCCGGCGTGCACCTGGTCGGCATTGCCGACTTGTCGCCTGCCAACGCCCGCGTCAATCTGGCCCGCGTGGGCTGGGAAGCTGAGCGCCTGACCGCCAAGAGCCTGGATGAAGCGGTGAAACTCGGCACCACCCATGTCGGCGACGACTGGCAAAGCCTGGTGCGCCACCCGGCGGTCGATGTGGTCGTGGAATGCACCGGCTCACCCCTGCACGCGGTCGACCACATTCTGGAAGCCTTTGCGAACCGCAAACACGTGGTCAACGTGACGGTGGAGGCCGATGCGTTTTGCGGCCCCTTGCTCGCGACCCGCGCCCAGACAGCGGGGGTGGTCTATTCATTGGCTTTTGGTGACCAGCCTGCGCTGATTTGCGATCTGGTGGACTGGGCCCGCACCTGCGGTTTTCCCGTGGTGGCGGCAGGCCGCGGCCACAAATGGTTGCCTCATTTTTCTGAATCGACACCCGAGACCGTCTGGGGCTATTACGGCCTCACGCCCGAGCAGGCCGAGCGCGGCGGCCTCAACCCCAAAATGTTTAACAGCTTCCTCGACGGCTCCAAGCCCTCCATTGAGAGCACCGCGGTCTCCAACGCCACAGGCTTGGGTGTGCCCAGCAACGGCTTGCTTTATCCGCCCGCCAGCGTAGAGGACATCCCGTTTGTGACCCGACCGATTTCAGAAGGTGGCGTGCTGGAACGCAAAGGCATGGTGGAGGTGATCTCCAGCCTGGAAAAAGACGGCCGCCACATCCCTTACGACATCCGCATGGGCGTGTGGGTCACGGTCGAGGCCGAGACCGACTACATCAAGAACTGTTTTGAAGAGTACAACGCGCACACCGATCCGTCTGGCCGTTACTTCACGCTCTACAAGCGCTGGCACCTGATCGGCCTGGAGGTGGGGGTGAGCGTGGCCAGCGTCGCCCTGCGCAACGAGCCCACAGGCGTGGCCATCGGCTGGAACGCCGACGTGGTGGCCACCGCCAAGCGCGACCTGAAACCCGGCGACATGCTGGACGGGGAGGGTGGCTACACCGTCTGGGGCAAGTTGCTGCCCGCCGCCGCCTCCAAACGCATGGGCGGCGTACCGCTGGGCCTGGCCCATGGTGTCAAAGTCATTCGCCCGGTGGCCAAAGGGCAAAGCCTGACTTGGGACGACGTGGCCATGGACACCAGCACCCACGCTTACAAAATCCGGCGCGAGATGGAGGCGACATCGGTGTTGGGTTGAGTCCTCAAGCCCGCTGTGGTCAGGCAGGCCGTGCCGCGTTCGTGGCACGGCTTTGCTGTTTTTGGAGGATGAAGGACCACCGCGCTGCGCCAAATAGACGTTTTGCATGCAGAACAGGACAGTGCTCTGATCTGTCCAACAGCCCGTCAAATCAGGGTTTCCCCGGCTAAAATATCGCCTTTGCCGACCAGCCCCAGTCAGCGGCCCCGGCGCTACGGTTTTCCGTCTCTTTACAAGGCCACCCCGTGTCCCTGCACATCACGACTTTCGAAGGCGCCAGCGCCCTCAGCGACTTTCGCATTACCCAGCTTTTGCCTCGTTTGGCCGCTATTTCGCCCCAAATTCAGGGTATCTCGGCCCGCTTTGTGCATTTGGTCGCCACGGTAGCGCCTTTGGCTGAAGCCCAAAAACAGACACTTTCCGCGCTCCTCACTTACGGCGAGCCCTATGCCGGCCTCACCGATGGCCCGGTGATCGTGGTCAGCCCGCGCATCGGCACCATCTCGCCCTGGGCCTCCAAGGCCACCGACATTGCCCACAACTGCGGTTTTGACGTGCGCCGCGTGGAGCGCCTGACCGAATACCGCTTGACCCTGAAATCCGGCCTGCTCGGCACCGCCAAGTTGACGGCCGATCAGTTGGGCCAGGTCGCTGCCCTGCTGCACGACCGCATGACCGAGTCGGCCATGCCCAGTCGGGACGAGGCAGCGGCCTTGTTCACCGCTCTGGACCCTGCGCCCATGGAGCATGTGGATGTGTTGGGCGGCGGTCGCGCTGCGCTGGAAGCCGCCAACAAGGCCTGGGGTCTGGCTCTGGCCGAAGACGAGATCGAGTATTTGGTCAATGCCTTCACTGGCTTGAAGCGCAACCCCACCGATGTGGAGTTGATGATGTTCGCTCAGGCCAACAGCGAGCATTGCCGCCATAAAATTTTCAACGCCGAGTTCACCATCGACGGCGTGGCCCAGCCCAAGAGCCTGTTCGGCATGATCCGCAACACGCACCAGCTGAGCCCCCAGCACACGGTGGTGGCGTATTCGGACAATGCCTCGGTGATGGAAGGCCATACCGTGGAGCGTTTCGTCGCCAGAACTTCGGCTCAAGGCGCAGCGTATCAAAGCGAACAAGCCTTGCACCATGTGCTGATGAAGGTCGAGACCCACAACCACCCGACCGCGATTTCGCCGTTCCCCGGCGCATCGACCGGGGCGGGCGGCGAAATCCGCGACGAAGGCGCCACGGGTCGCGGCTCCAAGCCCAAGGCGGGCCTGAGCGGTTTCACTGTGTCCAAACTCTGGGGTGGACTCAGCGACCAGCCGGGCGGCAAGCCCGAGCACATCGCCAGCCCCTTGCAGATCATGACCGAAGGCCCCTTGGGGGGCGCGGCCTTCAACAACGAGTTTGGCCGTCCCAACCTGGCCGGCTACTTCCGCGAATACGAGCAGGTGGTTGACGGTGTGCAGCGCGGTTACCACAAGCCCATCATGATCGCGGGTGGTCTGGGCCAGATCGACGCCGAGCAAACCAAAAAGATTGAATTCCCGGCAGGCAGCTTGTTGATTCAATTGGGTGGCCCCGGCATGCGCATCGGCATGGGCGGCAGCGCGGCCAGTTCCATGGCCACCGGCACCAACGCGGCCGATTTGGACTTTGACTCGGTGCAGCGTGGCAACCCCGAGATCGAGCGCCGTGCACAAGAAGTCATCAACCACTGCTGGGCGCAGGGTGCGTGCAACCCCATCCTGGCCATCCACGATGTGGGCGCAGGCGGTTTGTCCAACGCCTTTCCCGAGTTGACCAACGACGCTGGCCGGGGCGCACGCTTTGATTTGCGCGCCGTCAAGCTGGAAGAATCCGGTCTGTCGCCCAAGGAAATCTGGTCCAACGAAAGCCAGGAACGCTACGTGATGGCCATCGCACCCGAATCTTTGGAACAGTTCAAGGCCTTTTGCGAGCGCGAGCGCTGCCCGTTTGCGGTGGTGGGCGTGGCGACCGACGAGCGCCAACTGGTGCTGGAAGACAAAGGGCATGAGTCGCCCGTCGACATGCCCATGGACGTGCTGCTGGGCAAGCCGCCCAAGATGCACCGCGATGTGAAGACGGTGGTGCGCCAGTCGCCTGCGATGGACCTCACAGGCGTCAGTCTGCAACAAGCCGTGATCGACGTGCTGAGCCACCCCACCGTGGCGTCCAAGCGTTTCCTCATCACCATCGGCGACCGCGCCGTGGGTGGCCTGACCCACCGCGACCAGATGGTTGGCCCTTGGCAGGTGCCTGTGGCCGATGTGGCCGTGACCCTGGCCGACTACGCGGGCTTTGCCGGTGAAGCCATGAGCATGGGCGAGCGCACACCGCTCGCCTCGCTCAATGCCGCGGCGTCCGGTCGCATGGCGGTGGCCGAGGCCATCACCAATTTGCTGGCGGCTCCGATTGAGCTGCCCCGCGTCAAGATGTCGGCCAACTGGATGGCCGCTTGCGGGGAGCCCGGCGAAGACGCTGCGCTGTACGAAACCGTCAAAGCCGTGGGCATGGAGCTGTGCCCGGCGCTCGACATCTCGATCCCGGTGGGCAAAGACAGCTTGTCGATGCGCACGCAGTGGCAAGCCGATGGACAGACTCACAAGGTCACCTCGCCCGTGAGCCTGATCATCACCGCCTTTGCCAGCCTGCCCGACGTGCGCGGCACGCTCACGCCGCAGCTGGACGCCCAAGAGGCCGACACCAGCTTGCTGCTGATCGACCTGGGCCAGGGCCGCAACCGCATGGGCGGCAGCGTGCTGGGCCAGGTGCTGGGCCAATTCGGCGACAGCGTGCCCGACCTGGAAGACCCGCAAGCGCTGGTCAATTTGGTCAAAGCGATTAACACCTTGCGCAGTCAGGGCCAAATTTTGGCCTACCACGACCGCAGCGACGGCGGTTTGTTGGCCGCTGTGGCCGAAATGGCCTTTGCCGGTCATGTGGGTGTGGCCCTGAATGTGGACATGCTGGTCACCGAGGGTGACGGCATCACCGACAGTCGCGCCGACCACGGCGACGCCAAAAATTGGGCGGGCCAGGTCAGCGCCCGCCGCGAAGAGCTCACGCTCAAGGCGCTGTTCAACGAAGAGCTGGGCGTGGTGCTGCAGGTGCGCACGGCCGAGCGCAATGCGGTGCTGCAGACCCTGCGCGAGCATGGCTTGTCCAAACACACGCACGTCATTGGCAAGACCCGTCCCGTGCAATCGACCATCCAAAAAGGCGTGGGCGAGCTCAGCATCTGGCGCGACACCAAAGAGGTTTTTGCCGCCAAGCTCGAAGACTTGCACCAGGTCTGGGACAGCGTGAGCTGGAAGATTTGCCAGCAACGCGACAACCCCGCTTGCGCCGATGCCGAACACGCGGCTGCTGGCCGCGCCGACGACCCCGGCATGCATGTGGCGCTGAGCTTTGACCCTGCCGAGAACGTGGCCGCGCCTTTCCTGAACCTGTCGCGACCCAAAGTGGCGATCCTGCGCGAGCAGGGCGTCAACTCGCATGTGGAAATGGCTTACGCCTTCCACAAGGCGGGTTTCGAGTCGCACGACGTGCACATGACTGATCTGCAATCGGGCCGCGCCAACTTGGCCGATTTCCAGGGCCTGGTCGCTTGCGGTGGTTTCAGTTACGGCGACACGCTGGGCGCGGGCATTGGCTGGGCACGCAGCATCACCTTCAACCCGGCCTTGGTCGAGCAGTTCAAGGGCTTCTTTGGCCGCGCCGACACCTTTGGTCTGGGCGTGTGCAACGGTTGCCAGATGTTTGCCGAACTGGCCGACATCATTCCGGGCGCTGAGGCTTGGCCGCGCTTCACCACCAACCAGAGCGAGCGTTTTGAAGCTCGCCTGTCCATGGTCGAGGTGCTGGAGTCACCCAGCCTGTTCCTGCAAGGCATGGCGGGCAGCCGCCTGCCGATTGCCGTGGCGCACGGCGAAGGCTTTGCCAACTTCAAGCACCGGGGCAACGCGGCCCAGGCCATTGGCGCGATGCGCTTTGTGGACAACCATGGCCAGGCGACCGAGCAGTACCCTTTCAATCCCAACGGCAGCGCGGGCGGCCTCACGGCCGTGACCACGGCAGACGGGCGTTTTACGGCCATGATGCCGCACCCGGAGCGCGTGTTCCGCAATGTGCAGATGAGCTGGACTAGCGGTGACATTTCATCGACCAGCCCTTGGCTGCGCGTTTGGCAAAACGCCCGCAAGTGGGTCGGTTGACGTGCCCAGGGCATGAAGTCCAACGCGCCACAGCAGTGGTTTCCCCCTTCGCAGCTGGCTTTTTACTTTGACCAGGGGGCTTGGTCCCGGGGAACCACGCTGTATCTGCAAAACAAGGTGGTTTCTTCGCAGCTCATCCCCGATGGAGAGGGGTGGCGACTGCAAGGTCAGGTGGAAGGCAGCGAGGCCCGTCCTTATTCGGTCAATGCCGAGCTGCGTGTCAGCCCCGGCGGCAACCTGAGCGAGTGGCGCAGCGGTTGCACCTGCCCTGTGGGGCGCTATTGCAAGCATGGCGCAGCCTTGGGCATTCTGGCGTCGATGCAGGGCCTGGCCTTGCTCGACGAATGGGGCGCTGAGGGGCCTTCGCCCGAGGTGCTGGCGCGTCGTGGCCAGATGGAAAGAGAGCGGGCCCTGAGCCACGCCGAATACCAAGCCCGGGAGTGGCTGAACCGGCTGGAAAACGCCAACCGCCCAACCGCTTTGGCCATGCCTGGTGCCACGCAGGACCAGTTTGTATACCTGTTGTCGGTGGCTCATTCGGGCCCCAAACCCGTGTTCCATCTGAGCGTCAAGCGTGCCGCTCAAAAGCGCAGCGGCGAATGGAGCAAGCCCAAAAAAGTCAGCCATGAGCCCTCGCCTCAGGACCCCATCTGGGTCAGCAGCAGCCCGCTGGACCGCGACATTTTTGACCTCATGAAAGCCTGCCCGGCGGCCAGCAGCTTCAGCTCTTACGGCTTTCAAGGCGAAGTCAAGCTGCACGGCATGCCCGGGCAGTTGTTGCTCCAGTTGTGCAGCCAAACTGGTCGCCTGATGTCGGCCGAGGGTGCCGCGCCTCTGGCATGGAGCGAGGCGGCCGAAGTCTTGGTCGGCGCTTGGCAAGAGGTGCCCGCGCAAGACCATGCGCTCGGCGGTTGGAGGCTGAGCATGCAGCCCCAGCGCGCCGGCGTGGTCTATGGTCTGAACGATCCGCCTTTGTACATGGACACCTTGCGAGGCCAATGTGGCCCGCTGGACACACAGGGCCTGAGCGCCAACGAATTGCAGCTGTTGTCCAGCTCGCCGGTTTTGCCCGAGAGCGTGGTGTTCAAGTTTCAGAACCAGTTGTTGGCCCGTCTGGGGCCTGTGCCTCTGCCACCCGTGATCGCACACATGCCGGAAATCCGGGACGTCCTGCCCCAACCGGTGCTTGACATCACACCCGTGCACGCCAAAGACCGTGACTCACAGGGCTTGTTCCAGGCCGAGTTGAGTTTTGATTACGCGGGTCAGCGCGGCTTTTGGGCGGGCTCCCAACCCCGCGTCATGGTGGGCCACGGCCCGCAAGCCCGCATGCTGGTGCGTGACTTGCCCGGCGAGTTGAAGATTTGGCAAACGCTGGACGCTTTGGGCTTGTCGGTCAGCGCACCCAACATGCTGGGCTTGGAGCCGCCTCAGCCCCAACAGCGCTGGCTGGAGTGGCTGGAAACCGATTTTGCGACCTTGCGCGAAGCCGGTTTTGAGGTCCGTTTCGACGCCGGTCAAACCCAGTGGTTGCGCCAGGCCGACGACGTGCACATCGACCTGTCAGGTGATGCCGATGCGCCCGAGACCTCGCCTTGGTTTGATCTGTCCTTGGGGATGGACATCGACGGCCAGCGGGTGAACATCCTGCCTTGGGTGCCCACGATTTTGTCGGCGCTGGCCAAAATCAGCCAGGCCACCGCTGTGGGTGATCAAGCCCGCCTGCCGCCGTTTTTGTACCTGCCCGAGCTGACTGGCGAGGGTTTCGTGAAGCTGCCCACCGCCAAGATCGAGCCTTGGCTGAACACGCTCATGGAGTTGGTGTCCGAGCGCGGTCGGGACTGGAGCGGCGACGAGTTGCGCCTGTCGCGTCTGGAAGCCTTGCGCACAGCCGCCTCCTTGGGGGAGGGCGTAGCCTGGGCGGGGGCCCAGAGCTTGATGAGCCTGCTGCAGCAAATGCGTGGGCTCGACAGCCTGCCCGATGTGCCTGCACCCGCGAGCTTGCAAGCCACTTTGCGGCCTTATCAGCAGCAGGGCCTGAATTGGTTGCAGTTCTTGCGCACGCACCAGTTGGCCGGCATCCTGGCCGACGACATGGGTTTGGGCAAAACTTTGCAGACTCTGGCGCACATCCTCTCCGAAAAGGAAGCCGGCCGCCTCACGCATCCCGCCCTGATCGTGGCCCCGGTGAGTTTGTTGGGAAATTGGCAGCGCGAAGCCGCCCGCTTTTGCCCCACTCTGCGCACCCACATCCACCATGGCCTGTCACGCCACGAAGCCGCGCAAGACCTGAGCGGTTTTGACATCGTGCTCACGCCTTACTCCTTGCTGCACCGCGACCGTGAGCTTTGGCTCGATGCCCAGTGGCATCTGCTGGTGCTCGACGAGGCCCAAAACATCAAGAATGCCAACACCCACGCTGCGCAAACCGTGGGCGATATCCCGGCCACGCACCGCCTGTGCCTGTCGGGCACGCCCATGGAAAACCATTTGGGCGAGTTGTGGAGCTTGTTCCACTTTTTGATGCCCGGTTTTTTGGGCAGCCAAAAGCGCTTCGGCGAGCTGTTTCGCCACCCGATTGAGCGCCAGGGCAACAGCGAAAAAATGGACCAGCTGCGCAAGCGCATCACGCCCTTTATGCTGCGCCGCACCAAAGACGTGGTGGCCAGCGAGCTGCCGCCCAAGGTCGAAACCCTGATGCCCGTGCCCCTGCAGGGCAAGCAAGCCGATCTGTACGAAACGATTCGCCTGGGCATGGAAAAAACCGTGCGCGACGCCCTGAACGCACAAGGTTTGGCCAAATCGCAGATCACCATCTTGGACGCGCTGCTCAAGCTTCGCCAAGTGTGTTGCGACCCGCGCCTGCTCAAACTCGGCTCGGCCAGCCAGGTGCAGCAATCGGCCAAGCTGGAGCAACTGCTCGACATGCTGCCCGAGATGGTGGCCGAAGGGCGCAAGATTTTGTTGTTTTCGCAGTTCACCCAAATGCTCAGTCTGATTGAGCAAGAGCTGCCGCGCCTGGGCATTCCTTGGGTCAAGCTCACAGGCCAAAGCAAAAACCGCGACACGATCATCGATCGATTCACCAGTGGTCAGGTGCCCTTGTTCCTCATCAGCCTCAAAGCCGGGGGCGTGGGCCTGAACCTGCCGCAGGCCGACACGGTGATCCATTACGACCCGTGGTGGAACCCCGCTGTGGAAAACCAGGCCACCGACCGCGCGCACCGCATTGGCCAGACGCAAAGTGTCTGGGTGCTCAAGCTCGTGGCGCAAGGCACCATCGAAGAGCGCATGCTGGCCCTGCAAGAGCGCAAGGCCCAGCTGGCTCAAGACATGTATGCGGGTGCGGTGCAGCGCAAAGAGCCGCTGTTTGGCGAGTCCGATCTGAACGAGTTGTTCAAGCCCTTGGGCTGAGATTGACAGGCATGGCACCCATGGTAATAATTAACGTATTACCTTGAGGGCTTGCCATGACCACCACCGTGAAACTGCCCGATCCGCTGGAAAAATCCTTGCGCCAGCGCTGCGTCCAAGAAGGCCGCAGCATCAGCGAGGTCATGCGCGATGCACTAACCGCCTACCTGGCGCAGCCCGCGGTCACCGCATCGGCTTTCGCGCTGGGCGAGGGCGTTTTTGGGCGATTCAGTGGTTCGGTGGATTTGGCCGAAACCCGCAAAAGCCAGCTGGCTGATGCTTGGCAAGACAAGCGCGAGAGCCGGGCATGAGTGGTCAAAACCACTTTGGACAAGTGGCTGTGAATGTGGAAGATTTGCAAACGGCATCACTTTCGGCCCAAGAACCGCACGCACAGTTTCTGCGGCAGTTGCCTGCGCAAGACGCGCTCATTGACAGCGGCCCACTGCTGGCCCTGTTCAACCGCAGCGACAAATGGCACGCCCCCACACTGGCGTGGCTGCAAGCGAACCCGCAGGTGCGCTTGCACAGCACATGGCCTGTGCTGACCGAGGTCTGCGCCTTGCTGGCGCGGCGCATCCACAACGACGCCGCACTCGACTTTTTGCAGTGGGTTCAGCGCGGCGCAGTGCAGCTGGATAGCCCTGCTGACTGGAGCCTCACCAGCGTGCTGGGCATCTGCCAGCGCTTTGCCAGTTTGCCACTGGACTTGGCCGATGCCTCGATCGCGGAAGCGGCTGAGCGTCTGGCCATTCGGCAAGTGGTGTCCATTGACCAGGACTTTGACATTTACCGCGACGCCAAGGGCCAGCCCTTGCACAACCTTTTGCGCTAACGTGCCTCTGCACACTCGAGAAAGACACACCCATGGCCGCCTCCAGTTTGCTGACCCTGATCGACGACATCGCCACCTTGCTCGACGATGTCGCGACCATGACCAAAGTGGCCGCCCGCCAAAGCGCGGCAGCAGCTGACGACGTGGCCGCCATGACGCAAATGGCCGCCAAAAAGACCGCCGGCGTGCTGGGTGACGACCTGGCCCTCAACGCCCAGCAAGTGACCGGCGTGAATGCCGACCGCGAATTGCCCGTGGTCTGGGCTGTGGCCAAAGGCTCGCTGGTCAACAAAGCCATCCTAGTGCCCGCAGCCTTGGCAATCAGCGCCATCGCGCCTTGGCTGATCACGCCCTTGCTCATGCTGGGCGGTTTGTTTTTGTGCTTTGAAGGGGCCGAGAAACTGTTGCACGCGTTTTTGCACAGTCGTGAAGAAGCCGAGATCCACCATGCCGAGTTGGTACAAGCCGTGGCCGATCCTCAGGTGGACCTGCTGGCGTTTGAGAAAGACAAGATCAAAGGCGCGGTGCGAACCGACTTCATCTTGTCGGCCGAAATCATCGTCATCACCCTCGGCACGGTGGCCACCGCCAGCTTTGCGCAGCAAGTGGCGGTGCTGCTGGGCATCTCCGTGGTCATGACGGTGGGGGTCTATGGCTTGGTGGGCGGCATTGTCAAGCTGGACGACACGGGGCTTTATCTGACACAAAAACCGCAAGCTGCGATGCAAGCCTTGGGCCGGGGCCTCTTGGTGTTTGCGCCTTGGCTCATGAAAGCCCTGTCGGTGCTGGGCACCGCCGCCATGTTTTTGGTGGGCGGCGGCATCTTGTTGCACGGTGTACCTGCCATCGGCCATGCGGTTGAGCACTGGGCCGAAAACCTGGCTTTTGGCGGTGCGCTGGTGAGCAATTTAGCCGGTGGCGTGGCTGGCTTTGTGGCGGGGGCGGTGATGGTGGGGGGGCTGCAGTGGGTGCGCAAAATGCGCCGCTGAAGCTGATTCAGTGCATGCCCACCACGGGCCGCGTTTTGTAGAACTGCACCGGGCTCTCCGGCACGGCGTTCAAGACCGATTTCTTGATCTTGCCCACCACATGCATTTCGCAGGGTTTGCAGTCAAAGCGCAGGGTGAGCTTTTCCTTGCCGTTGATCAGCTGCATAGGCTCGGCTTTCACCGTGCCTTGCACGCCGGTCACGCCTTTGGCTTGCTTGGGGCACAGACTGAGGCTGAAGCGTACGCAGTGTTTGGTGATCATCAGGCTGACTTCGCCCAGCTCTTCTTGCGCCTCATAAGCGGCGGCGATCACTTTCACGCCGTGTTTGGCATAGAAGTCGCGGGCTTTCTGGTTGAACACATTGGCCAGGTAGCTCAGGGTGTCTTCGGGGTAGGGCGCGGGCGGCTCCACCGGCACAGCACGCGGCAGGCGGTGAAGGCCCTGGGCACGAGCGGTTTCCAACGCTGCGACCGCGTCGCGGCGGAGTTGGTTGAGCTGTGAAGGCGGCACAAACCAGGGCCGGGGCAGGGCGAGCTGAACATCCAGCGTCTCGAACACGGTGTCGCCCAGCTTGCCCAAGGCGGCTTTGAGAATGTCCTCGGCCTGAGTTGGGTCTTTGGGCGCTTGCCAGCCGATGGCCAACGCCGACGAGCCGCTGTAGCCCGCTTCGTCGGTCAGCGTCAGCTGCAGGCCATCCTCCTGGCCATTTTGTTTTTCGGCCAGTTGCATCCACACACCCATGCGGCGCTCGGCCGATTTTTTGTCCAGCGTGCGCACCCAGCTCATGTCGCGGTTGCGGTTGACCTGAACGCCTTGGCGCAAATCCTTGAAACCGTCCATCGGGTCTTTGGGGAACAACTTCCACACCCCTTTGGCTTTGGCGGCTTCGGCCCGGTTGATCTGCAGGCCGACCAACTCTTTTTGCAGGTCGTAGTAGCACAGGCCATCGCCGTTGTGCAACTCGGTGGCGGGGTCGTCGGTGGTGATCTCGACGTACTCAGCCGTGACCTTGCTGACCCAGCCAATCGGCTGGCCAGGATTTTTGGGCGTGTCAAACGCGCCGATGTCTTCTTTGCGGCCCTGCACAAAGTAGTCGGTGAACTCGCGGTTGAAGTTCTGGTTCGGGTCCGGTTCGAAGCTGAAGGTGGTGCGGCCATGCGAAGCGGCTGCCAGTTCGGGGCGTTCGCTCAGCACCTCGTCGAACAGCTTGCGGTAATGCGCCGTGATGTTCTTGACATAGGCCATGTCCTTGTAGCGGCCTTCGATCTTGAAGCTGCGCACGCCCGCGTCCACCAGCGCGCGCAGGTTCTCGCTCTGGTTGTTGTCCTTCATGCTCAGCACATGCTTGTCGTGCGCCACGATGCGGCCTTGCGCGTCCTTGACTTCGTAGGGCAGGCGACAAGCCTGAGAGCAGTCGCCTCGGTTGGCGCTGCGCCCGGTGTGCGCGTGGCTGATGAAGCATTGGCCGCTGTAGGCCACGCACAGCGCACCATGCACAAAAAATTCAATCACCGTGCGATCGGTGTCCACCGCATCCCGGATGGCGGCGATCTGCGGCAGCGTCAACTCGCGGGCCAGCACGATTTGGCTCAATCCGGCGTCTTGCAAAAACCGGGCTTTTTCGGGCGTGCGGATGTCGGTCTGGGTGCTGGCATGCAGCTGAATGGGCGGCATGTCGATTTCCAGCAGGCCCATGTCCTGGATGATCAGTGCGTCGACGCCTGCGTCATACAGCTGCCAGGCCAGTTTGCGGGCGCCTTCGAGCTCGTCGTCGCGCAAGATGGTGTTGAGCGTGACAAAAATGCGGCTGTGAAAGCGGTGCGCATGCTGCACCAGCTTGGCGATGTCTTGCACCGAGTTGTCGGCTGTCGACCGTGCCCCAAAGGAGGGGCCGCCAATGTAGACCGCGTCCGCGCCGTGGTTCACGGCTTCGATGCCGATGTCCAGGTTGCGAGCGGGGGCCAGGAGTTCGAGTTGGTGGGGCTGCATGGGCTGGGATTATCCCAGCTTGCGAAGCAAGCAACTCTGCAGGCCGCCAGCTCTGGGGCTGTGGGCACTGGTTGGGGCGATGTGGCAAAGCGAAGCGCCTCTGAGCCCCGGCCAGTGCCCACAGCCCCAGAGCGTTGCATGCACAGGAGAGCCATTAAAAAACGCGACCGAAGTCGCGTTTTTCACAGGCGCACAACGCAGATCACTGGATCTTGGCTTTGCTGCGCAGACCTTCCTGGTAAGTGCTGAGCTTTTGCTGTTGCAGTTGCTGCGAAATCTGAGGTTTGACTTCTTCCAGCTTGGGCAGTTGGGCTTCACGCACATCGTCCACGCGGATGATGTGGTAGCCGAACTGGCTCTTAACAGGCGCATCGGTCATCTGGCCCTTGTCCAGTTTGACCATCGCACCGGAAAACTCGGGCACATAGCTGCCTGCTGCGGCCCAGTCCAGGTCACCACCATTGGCACCAGAGCCTGGGTCTTTGGAGGCCTTCTTGGCCAGGTCTTCAAACTTGGCGCCTTTCTTGATGTCGGCGATCAAGGCCTTGGCCTCGTCTTCCTTTTCCACCAGGATGTGACGTGCGCGGTATTCCTTGCCACCATTGGCGGCTACAAATTTGTCGTACTCTGCCTTGATCTCAGCGTCGGTGACCGGGTTTTTCTTTTGATAGTCAGCAAACAGCTGACGGATCAGGATGGTCTGGCGGGCCAACTCGATCTGGTTCTTGTACTCGTCAGAGGCGTCCAGGCCGCGCTTTTTGGCTTCTTGCATGAACACTTCACGGGCGATCAACTCTTCCTTGATCTGTGACATGACTTCGGGCGTCACAGGGCGACCCGAGGCCTCGATTTGCTGCTGCAGCGCTTTCACGCGCGAAGACGGCACAGGTTTGCCATTGACCACGGCCAGGTTTTGCGCCAGGGCGGGAACCGCCAGCAAGGCCACCAGGGCGGCGCTGAGCATTTGCTTTTTCATCGTGTTTTCCTCAATGACTCGGGGTCAAATATGAATAGAAGGGTTCAAAAAAAGGGGCTGCCACCAATGGGTGACGGCCCGGGTTCAGATCAGCTCGATGGCCAAGGCATGCAAGCCTTGGTCAATGAAATCTTGCAGCGCATCATACACAAGGCGATGGCGCTGGACGCGACTGATGCCGGCAAACAAGGGGGAGGCAATGCACACGCGCATGTGGGTGCCTTCGCCGTTGTCGTTGGCGCCAACGTGGCCCGCATGCTGAGCGCTTTCGTCGATCACGCGCAGCTCGCTGGGCTGCAGGCGTTCGCTCAGCCGGGCATGGATTTGCGAGCTCAAGGGCAAAGTGGCGGTACTCATTTCTGGTCTCCTTCATCCTTGGGCAAATAACGCGAGATGTACAGGCCTTGACCCAAAATGAACACGACCGGGAACACATAGCCCCAGAGCTTGAAGTTCACCCAGTCTTCGGTGCTGAAATAATGCGCCACGTAGGCGTTGATGGCCGCCATGAACAGGCAATACAGCATCCACGACAGGTTCAGCCGGTTCCACACCGCCTGCGGCAGCTGCAGTTGCGAGCCCAGGAGCATGTGCAAAAAATTCTTTTTCAAAAACCAGTGCGCCACGGCCAGGGCAATCGCCAGACCCGAGTAAAGCAAGGTGGGCTTCCACTTGATGAAGCGCTCGTCGTGCAGGCTCAGCGTCAGGGCGCCAAAGCCCAGCACCAGCACCAGCGTGATCTTGTGCATGGTCTGCAGCTTGCCGTCCATCTTGTAGATGATGGCGGTTTGCACCACGGTCGCGCCCATGAGCACTGCTGTGGCGGTGTAGATGTCGCCCATCTTGTACGCGCCAAAAAACAGCAGGATGGGGAAAAAGTCGAGGATGAATTTCATGTGAAAGTGGCGTTGGCGTTGGCGTTGGCGGTGCACAGCCTGCGCCGCAGGAATCGGTCAGGAAGGCTCGAAGTCTAACGAAGCGGAGTTCATGCAGTAGCGCAGGCCCGTAGGGGCCGGGCCGTCTTCGAACACATGGCCCAGGTGCGCTCCGCACTGAGCGCACACGGTCTCCACCCGGCGCATGCCGTGGCTCAGGTCCACGCGCTCTTCGATGGCCCCTTCTGAGGCCGCCTGGTAAAAGCTCGGCCAGCCGCAGCCTGCGTCAAATTTGGTGTCGGACTTGAACAGCTCGGCGTCGCAGCAGATACAGCGGTAAATGCCGCTGGACCAATGGCCCTCGTATTTGCCGGTGAAGGGCCGCTCGGTGGCAGCTTGGCGGGTGACGGCGTATGCCACGGGCTCCGCGCCCTTGGCGGCCAGCAGCTCGCGCCACTCTTGTTCGGTTTTGGTGATTTGGCTCATGATGAACAGCTGATTTCCAGTTGATCCGCCCAGTCGGGCGGCAAGTCGGCATAGGCCTCAAAGCCCGGGTGCTCGTCGAAAGGCGACTTTAACAAGGTGTGGAGGATCTCTATTTCCGAGAAGTCGCCTGCTTGGGCTTTTCGAATGGCGATTTCGGCCAGATGGTTGCGCAGCACAAACTTGGGGTTGGTGCGCAGCATCTGCTGGCCCATGGCCGCAAAGTGGGTATGGCCAGCGCGAGCGGCGAACCGCGCCAGCCAGGCCAGCAGGCGAGGGCGGTCCAGCACCAGGTCGGTCACCGTGCTCCAGCCCGCATCGGTCAGCGTGGGGGCTTGCGACTGCTGCACCACCGCCAGGCTCAGTTGCCGCCAAAACAGGGTGAAGTCCACTTTTTCGGCCGCCATGAGCTGCATCATGTCTTCCACCAGCGTCCAGTCGGCTTCGCGCTCGGACTCGGGGGCCAGTGCACCCGTCAGGCCCAATTTGGCCCGCATGGCATCTCCCAGGTAGCGGGGGAACAAAGTCTTGTAGCCCTCGAGCACCTGCAACGTCATCTCGTGGTCATCGATCAAGGGGGCCAGCGCCTGCGCCAGGCAGTACAAATTCCAATACGCCACGTTGGGCTGACGCCCATAGGCGTAGCGCCCCTGGTGGTCCGAGTGGTTGCAGATGTGGCCGGGGTCGAATCCATCCATGAACTGGAAGGGACCATAGTCGATGGTCAGGCCCAGCAGGCTCATGTTGTCGGTGTTCATCACACCGTGACAAAAGCCCACCGCCTGCCATTGCGCCAACAATTTGGCGGTGCGCTCCTGCGCTTCGTCGAGCAAAGCCGCATAAACATTGCCCTGCCACCGCTCGGCCCGCGCATGGCATTCGGGCAGGTGGTGGGCGATGGCATGGTCCGCCAGTGCGCGCAGGCTGTCGTTGTCGCCCTGGGCCGAAAAATGCTCGAAGTGTCCAAAACGCAAAAAGCTGGGAGCCACACGCGCCACCACGGCGGCGCTTTCGAGGGTTTCGCGGCGCACCGGCTCGGGCGATGCCACCAGGCACAGCGCCCGGGTGGTGGGTATGCCCAGGCCGTGCATGGCCTCGCTGCACAAATACTCGCGGATGCTCGATCGCAGCACGGCCCGGCCATCGCCGCCGCGCGAGTAGGGGGTGCGGCCTGCGCCTTTCAGCTGGATTTCCTGCGGACCCAGTTGGGACGCGGCTTCGCCCAGCCAGATGGCCCGCCCGTCGCCCAGCTGCCCGGCCCATTGCCCAAACTGGTGCCCGCTGTAGACCGTGGCCAGCGGCTGGGAGCCCACCAAGAGTGCGTTGCCCGCAAAGGCTTGCAGGTGGTCGTCGTCAAACAGCTCGGCGGGCCAGCCCAGTTCGGTACGCAAGGCCTCGTTGCGGGCGGCCCAGCGCGGCGCGTCCACGGGCGTGGGCTGCAGCGGTGTGAAAAAACGGGGGCCCAGTTGGGTCAGGCGGTGGGTCCAGTCCAGCACGGGCAAATCGTGGGGGGGACTGGCGTGGGTTTCCAAAGGGGCAGATGACATGGGGAGTGATTGTCACGCCCTTGACAAGCACCCGGGTAATTGCGGGTTTTAGCGCGGGTTTTCTGGCTATTTTGGGCTGCACTCGGGTGCACAATGATTTGTTCAAGAACAACCCCTCTGACAGGAGACCCCATGCTGGGACTGATGCAACAGCAATCGCTGCTGATTTCTTCATTGATCGACTTTGCCGAGAAACACCACGGCGACAGCGAAGTCGTGTCGCGCCGTGTGGAAGGCGACATCCACCGCAGCACCTGGGCCGGCGTTGCGCGCCGCGCGCGTCAGGTGGCCAACGCGCTGGACGCGCAAAAAGTACCGCAAGGCGCCCGCATCGCCACGCTGGCCTGGAACGGTTACCGCCACCTGGAGTTGTACTTTGGCGTGAGCGGTTCGGGCCGTGTGCTGCACACCATCAACCCGCGCCTGCACCCCGAGCAGATGGCCTGGATCGCCAACCATGCCGAAGACCAGGTGCTGTGCTTTGACATGACGTTTTTGCCCTTGGTGCAAGCGCTGCATGCCCACTGCAAGACCGTGATCCAGTACGTGGCCTTGTGCGACGCGGACAAACTGCCGCCTGACAACGGCATCCCCAATTTGGTGAGCTACGAGGCTTGGATAGGCCAGCGGCCCGTCACTTACACCTGGCCGCAGCTCGATGAGAACACCGCCTGCAGCCTGTGCTACACCAGTGGCACCACCGGCAACCCCAAGGGCGCTTTGTACAGCCACCGCTCCACAGTGCTGCATGCTTACGCCGCCGCCTTGCCCGACTCGATGTGCATCTCTGCGCGTGACGCCATCTTGCCCGTGGTGCCCATGTTCCACGTCAACGCCTGGGGCATTCCCTACAGCGCAGCCATGACGGGGGCCAAACTGGTCTTTCCCGGCCCGGCGCTCGATGGCAAATCGGTGTACGAGCTGATCGAGTCCGAAGGCGTGACCTTTGCGGCCGGAGTCCCTACTGTGTGGCAAATGCTGCTGGGCCACATGAAACCTGCTGGCCTGAAATTCAGCACCTTGAACCGCACCGTGATCGGCGGCTCGGCCTGCCCGCCCGCCATGATCGACGCTTTCCGCCAGGACTACAACGTGGACGTCTTGCACGCCTGGGGCATGACCGAGCTCAGCCCGCTGGGCACTGTCTGCACACTGAAAAATAAGCACCTGAGCCTGGCCGCCGATGCACAAATGAAACTGCGCATGAAGCAAGGCCGCTGCATCTACGGCATCGACATGAAGATCGTGGATGCGCAAGGTCAGGCTTTGCCGCACGACGGCAAAGCGGCGGGCGACCTGCTGGTCAAAGGCCCATGGGTCATCGCGTCCTATTACAAGCAAGAAGGCGGCAACCCGCTGGTGGACGGCTGGTTCCCCACGGGCGATGTAGCCACCATCGATGCCGATGGCTTCATGCAGATCACCGACCGCAGCAAGGATGTCATCAAGTCCGGCGGTGAGTGGATCAGCTCGATTGATGTGGAAAACATCGCCATGGCGCACCCGGCCGTGGCCATGGCCGCCTGCATCGGCATGCGCCACCCCAAATGGGACGAGCGCCCGATTGTGTGCGTGGTCAAGAAGCCCGGCGCCGAAGTCAGCCGTGAAGAGTTGATTGCTTTTTATGAAGGCAAGACCGCCAAATGGCAGATCCCGGACGATGTGGTGTTTGTCGACGCCATTCCGCTGGGCGGCACCGGCAAGATGCTCAAAACCCGCTTGCGCGAGCAGTTGGCCGACTACAAGCTGCCCGGACTTTGATGCGCATCAAGCCTGTGCCCATTTCATCCGCGCGGGCAAGTCGCGCGGGTGATACGTCTTAGGGGCAAACCCCGAGCGGATTCGCCATTTGAGCGGTTACGCTGAACGTGTTCCGATTCACAACGTAGGAGACCTTGAATGAAAACCACCACCCGTTTGATCGCCGCCGCAGCTTTGGCCGCTTGCTCCTTGGGCGCTTATGCGCAAAAGGGCGAGACCGTCAAAATCGCCTGGATCGATCCTTTGTCCGGCTTGATGGCACCCGTGGGCAGCAACCAGCTCAAGAGCTTCCAGTTCTTTGCTGAGAAGTTCAGCAAGACCAACCCAGCAGGCGTCAAGTTCGAGGTGATTGGCATTGACAACAAGCTGAGCCCCGCTGAAAGCTTGAATGCGCTCAAGGCCGCCATGGACCAGGGTGTGCGTTACATCACCCAGGGCAACGGCTCCTCGGTGGCCGGTGCCCTGATCGAAGCCGTGAACAAGCACAACGAGCGCAACCCAGGCAAGGAAATCATCTTCCTCAACCACTCGGCCGTGGACCCTGACTTCACCAACAGCAAGTGCAGCTACTGGCACTTCCGCTTTGACGCCGACACTTCGATGAAGATCGAAGCCATGACCACCTTCATGAAAGAAGACCAGTCCATCAAGAAGGTGTATTTGTTCAACCAGAACTACTCGCATGGTCACCAGGTCGCCAAGTTCGCCAAGGAAAACCTGGCACGTAAGCGCGCCGACGTACAAATCGTGGGTGAAGACCTGCACCCCTTGGCGCAGGTGCGCGACTTCTCGCCTTACATCGCCAAAATCAAGGCCTCGGGCGCCGACACCGTGATCACCGGCAACTGGGGCTCCGACCTAGCGCTGCTGGTCAAAGCGGCCAACGAAGGCGGCTACAACGGCAAGTTCTACACCTACTACACCGGGGTCACGGGCACACCCACCGCCTTGGGCCAAGGCGGTGCGGGCCGGGTCTACCAAATCTCGTACAACCACTACAACATGGGCGGCGAAATGGGCAAGTGGATGGCTGAATTCAAGCAGAAGTTCAACGACGACTTCTACACCGGCTCGGTGATCTCAATTTACAGCGCCCTGGGTGAAGCCATGGCCAAAGCCAAGTCGACTGACCCGGTCAAAGTGGCCGCGGCTATGTCCGGTCTGAAGTTCAAGAGCTACCACGGCGATGTGGAAATTCGCAAGGCCGACCACCAACTGCAACAACCCTTGTGGATGACCGTCTGGCAAAAAGCCGACAAAAAATACCCCTACAGCCCCGAGAACACCGGCATGACGCTGGCACCCGTGAAGGAATTCCCTTCGTACGTGTCCAGCACACCCACCAGCTGCCAGATGAAGCGCCCCAGTTAACGGGTGCCGACTTTCGGCCAGTCTCGCGCAGTGCAGGCCTTCAGGTCTGACCTGCGCGAGTCGATGGGGTTCAGGCCCGATCAACGTCAGGTTCGTCGGGCTTTTTTATGGGCTTCAGGCCCTCGGTGTGGAACGGTTTTGAGTCTTCAAACCCACTTTCGGTAACGCAGTTAGGCCCATGACAGGCCTGGAAAGTTTCTTATGGAGTTTTTCATCATCTCCATGCTCAATGGCCTCAGTTACGGGCTGTTGCTGTTCATGCTCAGCTCCGGGCTGACGCTGATTTTCAGCATGATGGGCGTGCTCAACTTCGCGCATGCCAGCTTCTACATGATTGGGGCCTATTTGGGCTACACCTTGTCGGGCTGGATCGGTTTCTGGCCCGCCCTGATCGTGGCGCCGCTGCTGGTGGGCGCATGCGGTGCGGTGTTTGAACGCATCACGCTGCGCAAAGTACACCCTTTCGGTCATGTGCCCGAATTGCTGGTCACGTTTGGCCTGTCTTATGTGGTGCTGGAACTGGTGCAACTGATTTGGGGCCGCACGGCGGTGGAGTTTCCGCCGCCCGACATTTTGCGCAGCTCGGCCTTCACCCTGATCAACCATTCGGTCAACGGCCTGAGCCTGGTCTGGGGCGCTGCCCCGGCTGAGATGTGCAGCGCCGCAGACGCCGCAGTGCGCGTGGTTTGCTCGCCGTTTCCGGCGACACGTGGCTTCATGATGCTGGTGGCCTTGCTGATGCTGGTGTCCTTGTGGTTGTTGCTCACCCGCACCCGCATCGGGCTGGTGATTCAGGCGGCCTTGACCCACCCCGAAATGGTGGAGTCTTTGGGCCACAACGTGCCGCGTGTGTTCATGCTGGTGTTTGGTGCGGGCACAGGCCTGGCCGGTTTGGCAGGCGTGATCGGCGGCAGCACTTTCGTGACGGAGCCCGCCATGGCAGCGACCGTGGGCTCGGTCATCTTCGTGGTCGTGGTGGTGGGGGGCATGGGCTCGCTGTCGGGGGCCTTCCTGGCTTCCTTGCTGATTGGCGTGATCCAGACCTTTGCCGTGGCCATTGATTACTCCTTCCTCACCTTGGCCAAAGACATGGGCTGGGCCTTGTCGGCCGCCACGCAGGAAAACTCTTTTGCCAAGCTCACGCTGTCACAGGTCGCGCCCATCCTGCCTTACCTGTTTTTGGTGCTGATCCTGATCTTCCGGCCCAAGGGTCTTTTGGGCACACGCGAGGGTTAAGACATGGCTGCTGTTTACAAATTCAAACCCTACAACGTCGGCCGCTGGGTCATCTGGAGCCTGTTTGCCTTGGTGCTGGTCCTGGCACCCTTGGTGTTCACCAGCAACCTGTCGGTGACCATGTTGGCGCAAATGGGCATCGCCATCATTGCCTGCCTGTCCTACAACATCCTGTTGGGGCAGGGCGGCATGCTCAGCTTTGGCCATGCGGTCTACACCGGGCTGGGCTCCTACATGGCCATTCACGCGCTGAACGCGGTCAGTGGCGGCAAGCTCAACATCCCCGTCAGCCTGCTGCCCATTGTGGGCGGTGTGGCGGGCATGGGCTTTGCTGTTTTGCTCGGCTGGGTCACCACCCGCAAGTCGGGCACGCCATTTGCCATGATCACCCTGGGCGTGGCCGAGCTGGTGTTTGCCATGTCGCTCATGTTCTCGGAGTTTTTCGGGGGCGAGGCGGGCGTGTCGGGCAACCGTGTGGCTGGGGAAGCCTTCTTTGGCATCACCTACGGTCCGCAAATTCAGGTGTATTACCTGATCGCGGTCTACACCTTTGTGTGTGTGGCGCTCATGTACGCCTTCACGCAAACGCCGCTGGGCCGCATCTTGAATGCGGTGCGCGACAATCCCGAACGGGTGGAGTTCATCGGCTACAACACCCAGCGCGTGCGCTACATCGCTTTCATCATCGCGGGCTTTTTTGCAGGCATCGCAGGCGGTTTGGGCGCACTCAACTTCGAGATCGTCACGGCCGAAGTGGTGGGCGCCGGGCGCTCAGGCGCTTATTTGCTGTTCACCTTCTTGGGGGGCGCCACCTTCTTCTTTGGCCCCATCATTGGCGCCATTTTGATGATCATCGCCTTTGTGCTGCTGTCGGAGCTGACCAAGGCCTGGTTGCTGTATCTGGGACTGGTTTTCCTGTTCATGGTCATGTATGCCCCGGGTGGCATCGCAAGCCTGATCATGATGAACCTGCGGGTGGCAAAATTCGGCAAGCTGCGCCAGATCTGGACCAGCTACCTGGGCCTGGGCCTCACCGCCATCGTCATGCTCGCTGGGGCCGGGGCCATGATCGAGATGGTCTACCACCTGCAGCTCAATTCGGCTTTGGGTGACACCGTCAAGTTCATGGGCACCACCTTGAATGCCAAGAGCCTCGACAGCTGGTTCGGCTCGGCTTTTGTCATGCTCACGGGCCTGGGTTTGTTCGAGCTGGCGCGTCGGCAGTTTGCCCGCGACTGGGGCGAGATCCAGACCGACATTGAAAAAGAAATCAAGCGCCGGGAGACCGCAGTATGAGTGCCTACGCTCTTGAACTCAAAGACGTCCGAAAAAACTTCGGCAAGACCGAAATCATCCGGGGCGTGAACCTGGCTGTGAAGGCCGGTGAACGGGTGGCGGTGATCGGCCCCAACGGCGCAGGCAAGTCCACGCTGTTCAACCTGATCAGCGGCCGCTTTGGCCCGACCAGCGGCGATATTTTGCTGAACGGCCAAGCCATTCAGCACAAAACGCCTTACGAGATCAACCGGATGGGGCTGTCGCGCAGCTTCCAGATCACCAACATCTTCCCCAAGCTCAGCGTGTTTGAAAACCTGCGCTGCGCCGTGCTCTGGAGCCTGGGCTACAAGTACACCTTCTTCAAGTTCCTCTCGGGGCTGAAAGACGCGAACGACCGCACGAATGAATTGCTGGAGATGATCCACCTGGATAAAAAGCGCGATGTGCTGGCCGTCAACCTGACCTATGCCGAGCAACGTGCGCTGGAAATCGGTGTGACGATCGCGGGCGGCTCGGATGTGATCTTGCTGGACGAACCCACCGCAGGCATGAGCAAGAGCGAAACTTCCCGCTTTATCCAGCTCATCAAGGAAGTCACGGTGGGCAAGACCCTGCTCACGGTCGAGCACGATATGGGCGTGGTGTTTGGATTGGCCGACAAAATCGCGGTGGTGGTCTACGGCGAAGTGATCGCCTTTGACACCCCCGACGCGGTGCGGGCCAATGCCAAGGTGCAGGAGGCCTATTTGGGCTCTCCGGTGGCGGACAGTCAGGCAGGAGGCCATTGATGCTGCAGATAGACAACCTTCACGCCTATTACGGCAAGAGCCATGTGCTGCATGGTGTGGGCTTCGAGGTCGGGCAGGGCGAAATTGTGGCACTGCTCGGTCGCAACGGCTCGGGTCGCTCCACCACGGCCAAGGCCATCATGGGCCTGGTCGAGTGCCAAGGCCGCATTGACTGGAAAGGCCAGTCGATCCAGGGCAAAAAGGCCTATGAAATCGCTCACCTGGGGATCGGTTATGTGCCTGAAAACCGCGACATCTTCCCCAAGTTGACGGTGCACCAGAACCTGCAATTGGGCCAAAAGCGCAGCGGCCAAAACGGTCGCTGGTCGTTTGACGACATGTACGCCATGTTCCCGCGCCTCAAAGAGCGCGAGCACACCGAGGCCGGGGTCCTATCCGGTGGCGAACAGCAAATGCTCACGCTGTGCCGTACCTTGATGGGCGATCCGGACCTCATCATCATCGACGAGCCGACCGAGGGCCTGGCCCCCAAAATCGTGGAATTGGTGGGGCAATACCTGCAAAGCCTGAAAGCACGAGGTGTCTCGGTCCTGCTGATCGAGCAAAAGCTGACCATTGCCATGAGCATTTCGGACCGAGCGCTGGTCATGGGGCATGGCTCCATCGTGTTCCAGGGCACGCCCGATGAGCTTCGGGCCAACACTTACATACGCAAAGAATGGCTGGAAGTCTGAAGGGTCCTGTCCTCGTCCCTGTGGTGACAGAATTTTGCAAATGGTCTGTTTTTTATGTCTAAAATGCAAAAAACGAACGGTCGTTCTTTTTTAACTTTTCACGCAAAGGAAGTCCAGCATGACAGCTGAATACAAAGTCCACGGTGATGTCGCGGTCATCACGTTGATGAACCCGCCCGTCAACGGTCTGGGTCTGTCCACCCGCATCGGCATCACCGATGGTCTGGAAAAAGCCAACAACGACGCATCGGTCAAAGCCATCGTCATCACAGGCGCGGGCAAAGCTTTCTCGGGCGGTGCTGACATCCGTGAATTCGGCTCGCCCAAGGCGATCCAGGAACCCAATTTGCTGAGCGTCATCCGCGCTTGCGAAAATTCTGCCAAGCCCGTGGTGGCAGCCATCCACTCGGTCGCCATGGGCGGCGGTCTGGAACTGGCGCTGGGCTGCCACTACCGCATTGCGGCGCCCGGCGCCAGTATTGCGCTGCCCGAAGTCAAGCTGGGCCTGATCCCCGGTGCCGGTGGCACGCAGCGCCTGCCCCGCGTGATCGGTGTGGAGCCTGCGCTCAACATGATCGTCAGCGGCGAAGCCATCAAGAGCGAGATGCTGGCCATGCTGCCTGGCCAAAAGCTGTTCGATGCCATGGCGAAGTCGGCCGAAAGCCTGCCCGAAGAGGCTCTGGCGCTGGCCCGCAAAGTGGCCGCAGCGCATGCCGACGGCTCGCCGCTGCCACTGGTGAAAAACCTGCCTTGCAAGCACCCGCAAGGCGATGCTTACTTCCAGTTTGCCCGCAACATGGTCAAGGGCATGGCCAAAAACCTGCCTGCACCCGCCAAGTGCGTGGACGCGGTCGAAGCGGCCACCAAGAAGAAGTTTGAAGACGGCATGGTCTTTGAGCGCGAAATCTTCATGAACCTGATGATGACGCCCGAGTGCCGCGCACTGCGCCACATCTTCATGGCCGACCGCGCCGCCAGCAAGATCCCCGACGTGCCCGAAGACACGCCCAAGCGCGAGATCAAGAGCGTGGCCGTCATTGGTGCTGGCACCATGGGCGGCGGCATCTCGATGAACTTCCTGAACGCGGGCATCCCGGTCAAGATCCTGGAGATGAAGCAGGACGCGCTGGACCGCGGCATTGCCACCATCCGCAAGAATTACGAAGCCCAGGTCAAAAAAGGCAAGCTCAAGCAAGAAAAATACGACGAGCGCATGGCGCTGTTGTCCACCACGCTGAGTTACGACGACATCGGTCAGGCTGACTTGGTGATCGAGGCCGTGTTCGAAGAAATGGGCGTGAAAGAAGCCGTCTTCAAGAAACTCGACGAAGTGATGAAGCCCGGCGCGATCCTGGCGTCCAACACCTCCACACTCGATGTGAACAAGATCGCCAGCTTCACCAAGCGTCCGCAAGACGTGGTCGGCATGCACTTCTTCAGCCCCGCCAACGTCATGAAACTGCTCGAAGTGGTGCGTGGCGAAAAAACCGGCAAGGACGTGCTGGCCACCGTGATGGCGATTGGCAAGAAGATCAAGAAAACCTCGGTGGTCTCGGGCGTGTGCGATGGTTTCATCGGCAACCGCATGATCGAGCAGTACAGCCGCCAGGCGGGTTTCCTGATCGAAGAAGGCTGCACCCCCGCGCAAGTGGACAAAGCGGTCGAGAAATTTGGCTTTGCCATGGGCCCCTTCCGCATGGGCGATCTGGCCGGCAACGACATCGGCTGGGCGATCCGCAAGCGTCGCTACACCGAAAAACCGAACCTCAAGTACAGCAAAACCGCTGACCTGCTGTGCGAGATGGGCCGTTATGGCCAAAAAACGGGCGCAGGCTGGTACGACTACCAAGCCGGCAAGCGCGATGCGATTCCTAGCCCGGTGGTGGTCGAGATGATCGAAAAGCACCGCGCCGCTTTGGGCATCACGCCGCGCAAGATTTCCGACGAAGAAATTGTGCAGCGCCTGGTGTTCTCGCTGGTCAACGAAGCTGCCCACATTCTGGAAGAAGGCATCGCCAGCAAGGCCAGCGACATCGACATGGTGTACCTGACCGGCTACGGCTTCCCGCTGTGGCGCGGCGGCCCCATGATCTACGCCGACACCATTGGCTTGTTCAACGTGGCCGAAGCCATGAAACGCTTCGCCAAGAACCCGCACGACGACGCCCAGTTCTGGCAACCCGCGCCCCTGTTGGCCCGTTTGGTGGCCGAAGGCAAGACATTCAACTGATTTTTTAAATTTTTGGCGGGACAGATCTTTAGCTCTGTCCCCCACATGAAAGGACCATCATGACGAATGCTGTCATCGTATCCACCGCCCGCACCCCTCTGGCCAAGAGCTGGAAGGGCGCTTTCAACATGACCCACGGCGCCACCTTGGGTGGCCATGCGGTTCAGCACGCCGTGGCCCGCGCTGGCATTGACGCCGCCGAGGTCGAAGACGTGATCATGGGCTGCGCCACGCCCGAAGGGGCCACGGGCGCCAACATCGCCCGCCAGATCGCGCTCAAGGCCGGTTTGCCCATTTCGGTCTCGGGCATGACCGTCAACCGTTTTTGCTCTTCCGGCTTGCAAACCATCGCCCTGGCCGCACAACGCATCATCGCGGGTGAAGGCCAGGTGTATGTGGCCGGTGGCGTAGAGAGCATCTCCTGCGTGCAGCAAGAGATGAACACCCACATGCTGCAAGACCTGTCGCTGGCCAAACAAAAGCCCGAGATCTACTGGAACATGCTGCAAACCGCCGAGCAAGTGGCCAAGCGCTACAAGATCGGCCGTGACCGCATGGACGAGTACGGTGCCGCCAGCCAGCAAAAAGCCTGCGCCGCACAAGCCGCTGGCCTGTTCGACGCCGAAATCGCCCCCATCACCGTCACACAGGGCGTGATCGACAAGGTCATGGGCATGACCACCAAGCAAGTGACGGTGAGCAAGGACGAAGGTCTGCGCGAAGGCACCACGGTGGAAGCCATCAGCGGCCTGCGCTCGGCTTTGCCTGGCGGCCTGGTGTCGGCGGGCAATGCCAGCCAGTTCTCGGATGGTGCAGGCGCTTGCGTGCTGATGGACGAAAAACTGGCCGAGCAACGCGGCATGAAGCCGCTGGGCCGATTCCTTGGTTTTGCGGTGGCCGGTTGCGAGCCCGACGAAATGGGCATTGGACCGGTGTATGCCGTGCCCAAAGCCTTGGCACGTCTGGGCCTGACGGTCAACGACATCGACCTGTGGGAACTGAACGAAGCCTTTGCTGTGCAGGTGCTGTACTGCCGCGACAAGCTGGGCATTCCAGCCGACCGCCTGAACGTCAATGGCGGTGCGATCGCCGTGGGTCACCCCTATGGCGTGAGCGGCCAGCGCCTGACTGGCCACGCCCTGATCGAAGGCAAGCGCCGTGGCGCCAAGCGCGTGGCGGTGACCATGTGCATTGGCGGCGGCATGGGCGCTTGCGGCATCTTCGAAGTGCTCTGATGAACTGTCGCGTGGATGGCTGATCCACACGGGGGCAGAGGGCATCATGCTCTCTGCCCCTTTTTTCTGTGGGAGGCTGCCCCTGCGGCCGAATGCTTCGCGAGCAGGGACTCGCTCCCACAGGGCATTGCCATGAAAGAACGATCCGATGAGCCTGCGCCCCACTGTTGATTTTTTGCTGCACGACTGGCTGAACGTCGAAAGCCTGCAGTCCCGCGAACGCTTCGCCGACCACAGCCGGGAAACCTTTGACGCGGTGCTCGACACCTGCGAGCGCATTGCGCGTGAAAAATACGCCCCGTTCAACCGCCTGGTGGACACGCAAGAGCCCCACTTTGACGGTGATAAAGTCATCCTGCCCCAAGCCACGCACGAGGCCTACAAGGCCTATGCCGAGTCGGGCATGCTGAGCGCCGCGCAAGACTACGAGATCGGCGGCATGCAGCTGCCCTACACGGTGGAAGCGGCAGCCAACGCCTTTTTTGCCATGGCCTCGGTCAGCATTGGCTCGGGCATGCTGACCAGTGGCAACGCCAATTTGCTGATGGTGCACGGCACCGATCTCCAAAAAAAGGTGTTTGCAGCCAACGAATTTTCGGGTCGCTTTTCCGGCACCATGTGCCTGAGCGAGCCGCAAGCGGGCTCGTCGCTGAGCGACGTGATGACCCGCGCCACACCCGATGGCGAGGGTTTTGAGTCTGATGCCTTGGGGCCGCGTTACCGCCTCAAAGGCAATAAGATGTGGATCTCGTCGGGTGAGCACGAACTGAGTGAAAACATCATCCACCTGGTGTTGGCCAAGATTCCCGACGCCAATGGCCAACTGGTCCCCGGCGTCAAAGGCATCTCGCTGTTCATCGTGCCCAAAAAATTGGTGGACACGCAAGGGCAATTGACAGGCGAGCGCAACGATGTGGCGCTGGCAGGCCTGAACCACAAATGTGGCTGGCGCGGCACGACCAACACGCTGCTGAATTTTGGCGAGGGCAAGTACCCGGTGCGTGGTGAAGCCGGGGCCGTGGGCTACTTGGTTGGCAAGCCCGGCGAAGGCCTGCGCTGCATGTTCCACATGATGAACGAGGCCCGCATCGGTGTGGGCATGGCCGCCACCATGCTGGGCATGGCCGGTTATTACGCCAGCCTCGACTACGCCAAAAACCGCCCACAAGGCAGGCCCACCGGGGCAGGGGGCAAGGATGCGAGCCAGCCCCAGGTGCGGATCATCGAGCACGCTGACATCAAGCGCATGCTGCTGGCGCAAAAAGCTTACAGCGAAGGGGCGCTGGCGCTCGCCTTGTACTGCGCCCGCCTGGTGGACGAGCAGCACACCGGCACCGCCGAGGACGCCGATGTGGCGCGGCTGCTGCTGGAAGTGCTCACGCCGATTGCCAAGAGCTTTCCCAGCGAATGGTGTCTGGAAGCCAACAGCCTGGCCATCCAGATCCACGGCGGCTATGGCTACACCCGCGACTTCCCGGTGGAGCAGTACTGGCGCGACAACCGTCTGAACATGATCCACGAAGGCACGCACGGCATCCAGGCCATGGACTTGCTGGGCCGCAAGGTCCTGATGGAAAACGGCCGGGGCCTGAAATTGCTGGCCGAACGCATGCTGGCCACCGCCGCCAAAGCTGAAACTGCTTGGGCCCCTGAAGCCGCTGCCTTGCGTGATGCCATGAAGCAAGTGGGCCAGGCCACGCAAGAAGCCTGGGCGGGTGCCGAACCTGCGCAGGCCCTGGCCAACGCCGTGCCGTATCTGCAAGCCTTTGGCCACACCGTGATCGCCTGGATCTGGCTCGACGTGGCCTGCAGCGCAGCCAGTGACGACAGCCCTGCCGCGCAAGGCCGCCGCGCCGCCTGCCGCTACTTCTACCGCTACGAACTGCCCAAAATCGGGGCGTGGTTGAACGTGGTCAGCAGCCGTGACCCGACCTGCGCCGACCTGCCGGAGGAGGCTTTCTGATGATTCGACACATCGTGATGTGGAACCTGCACGAGCAGGCCGAAGGTGCCGACAAAGCCACCAACCTGGCCAAGGCCAAAGCCCTGCTGCTGTCTTGCGCCCAGGTGGTGCCCGGCATCCGGACCTTTGAAGTGGCCACCGCCACACCCGGCATGGACTGCACCAACGACCTGGTGTTGCACATGTTGCTCGATGACGCGCAGGTGCTAGCGGCTTACCAGAATCACCCCGATCATGTGGCCATCAAGCCCTTCATGAAGGCGGTCGTGAAAGAGCGCCGCTGCATGGATTACATCGTTGAATAACAGGAGTACAAGATGGCACGCACCATTCCGCAACTTTTTGACCTGACGGGGCAAGTCGCCCTCGTCACCGGAGGCTCGCGCGGCCTGGGCCTGCAAATGGCCCACGCCCTGGGCGAGGCCGGGGCCAAGATCATGCTCAGCTCGCGCAAGGCGGCCGACCTGGAAGAGGCCGCTGCCGAGCTGCAGGCCGCAGGCATCGATGCCCGCTGGATCGCGGCCGACTGCGGCAAGGAAGAAGACATCCGCCGTCTGGCGTTTGAGACGATGGAGCGCATGGGCCCGATCGACATCCTGGTCAACAACGCGGGCGCGACCTGGGGGGCACCCGCCGAAGACCATCCGGTCGAAGCCTGGGACAAGGTCATGAACCTGAACGTGCGTGGCTATTTCATCTTGTCTCAGGAAGTGGCCAAGCAAAGCTTCATCCCGCGCGGCAAAGGTCGCATCCTGAACGTGGCGTCCATCGCCGGTTTGGCGGGCAACCCTTCGGAGATGAAGACGATTGCCTACAACACCTCCAAGGGCGCGGTCATCAACTTCACCCGCGCCCTGGCGGGCGAGTGGGGCGAGCACGGCATCACCGTCAACGCGATTTGCCCCGGGTTTTTCCCCAGCAAGATGACCCATGGTCTGCTGGAAAAGCTCGGCGCCGACAAGATGGCCCAAGGCGCACCGCTGCGCCGCTTGGGCGATGACGAAGACCTGAAGGGCTTGGTCGTGCTCTATGCATCCGACGCGGGCAAGCACATCACCGGCCAGTGGATGGCCGTCGATGGTGGCGTGAGCGCCATCATCGGTGGTTGAAACTTTGGCGGACCTGAACATGAGCATCCCATTTGGTGCCCGGATTCCGTTCGTTGACCATTTGGGCTTCACGCTGGAGAAGTTCGAAGGCGGCCAGTCCGAGCTGTTGTTTGCGCCGCGTCCAGAACACTTCAATTCCTTCGACGTCACGCACGGCGGCGCGGTCATGACCTTTCTGGATGTGATCATGGCCACGGCCGCGCGCAGCGTGGACCCTGAAATGGGCGTGGTCACCATCGAGATGAAAACCACCTTCATGCGCCCCGCCAAAGTGCCTGCGGGTCAAGCGCTGGTCGGCAAGGGGCACCTGCAGCACCGCACACGCAGCATGGCGTTCACCGAGGGCAGCGTGTTCGATGCCCAAGGCCAGCTGTGCGCCCATGCGACGGGCACTTTCAAATACGTGAGCCGTCGCGATTCCCCTTCACCCTCGACCGACTGAGTCCGATTCATTCATCCATTCCAACGCACTGGAGACCTTTATGCCCATCAACCACCGCATCGTTCTGGACAACCGCCCGCAAGGTGAAGCCACTGTCAACAATTTCAAAATGGTCGAGCTGCCTTTGCCCGAACTGCAAGACGGCCAGGTGCTGGTTTGCCACCACTACCTGAGCCTGGACCCCTATATGCGTGGCCGCATGAACGAGAGCAAAAGCTACGCCCAACCGCAGCCGCTGGGTGAAGTCATGATCGGTGGCACGGTGGGTGAGGTGGTGGACAGCCGCCACCCCAAATTCAAAGCCGGTGACCAGGTGGTCGGCATGGGCGGCTGGCAGGAATACAGCGTGGTCGACGCCAATGTGGTCGGCGCCCTGCGCAAGGTCGACACCACCCATGTGCCGCTGTCGCACTACCTGGGCGCGGTGGGCATGCCCGGCGTGACCGCCTGGTACGGCCTGGTCAAAATCATCGCCCCCAAAGCAGGTGAGACCGTCACGGTGAGCGCGGCCAGCGGCGCAGTGGGCAGTGCCTACGGCGCATTGGCCAAGGCCCGGGGCTGCCGCGTGGTGGGCATCGCCGGCGGCAAAGACAAGTGCGACTACGTGGTCAAGGAACTGGGCTTTGACGCCTGCATCGACTACAAGGAACACAAGGACTACCTGAGCCTGTCCAAAGCCCTGCGCGATGCCTGCCCGAACGGCATCGACGGCCATTTTGAGAACGTGGGCGGCATGGTGCTCGACGCCGTGATGCTGCGCACCAACGCATTCGCCCGTATTGCGGTGTGCGGCATGATCGCTGGCTACGACGGTGCGCCGCTGCCCATGGCCAACCCGGCGCTGATACTCGTCAACCGCATGAAGATCGAGGGCTTCATCGTCAGCGAACACATGGAAGTCTGGCCCGAAGCCCTGCAAGAGCTCGGCACCCTGGTCGGCACCGGCAAACTGCGCCCCCGCGAATCCGTGGCCCAAGGCCTGGCGGCTGCGCCTGAAGCTTTCCTCGGTCTGCTCAAAGGCAAGAACTTCGGCAAGCAGCTGGTCAAACTGGTCTGAGGCCTCAGCCATGTCCGACCTGATCCTGCACCACTACCCGGTTTCGCCCTTTGCCGAAAAAATCCGGCTGATTCTGGGCCACAAGCAACTGGCCTGGAAGAGCGTGTTCATCCCGATGGTCATGCCCAAGCCTGATTTGACGGCGCTCACGGGCGGTTACCGCAAAACCCCAGTGCTGCAGATCGGTGCGGACGTGTATTGCGACACCGCCCTCATCTGCGATGTGCTGGAGCACATCGCCCCCACACCTACGATCTACCCCGAAGCCATCAAGGGCGCAGCCCGCATCGTGGCGCAGTGGGCCGACAGCGCCTTGTTCACCGCCGCCATGGCCTACAACTTCCAGCCTGCGGGTGTAGCGCAAGTCTTTGCAGGCGCGTCCGCTGACACTGTGCAGGCCTTTGTGGCCGACCGCACCGCCATGCGTGGTGGCGCGGCCCGCATGGCAGCTGCAGACGCGACCGGCTCTTACAAGAGCTACCTGCGCCGTTTGGCCAATATGCTGCACGGGCAGGATTACCTGTTCGGCGCCCAGCCCTGTGTGGCCGACTTCGCGGCGTATCACCCGCTGTGGTTCACGCAGGAGCGCACGCCCGCCTTGGCCGGCATTTTTGACGCCACCCCCGAAGTGAAGGCGTGGATGGCCCGCATGAAGGCCATCGGTCACGGCAGCGCCAGCCCATGCACCGCAGAGGAGGCTTTGCGCTTGGCCCACAGTGCCACGCCTGCAGCTTTGCCGGGCGAGGTATTCCAGGATGAGCACGGCATCGCGCTGGGCACACGGGTGGTGATCGCGGCCGACAACTTCGGGCAAGAGCCCACCGAGGGCGAGCTGGTGGCTGCCACCCGTACCCGTTACACCCTGCGCCGCACCGATGAACGTGCGGGCACTGTCCATGTCCATTTCCCGCGCGTCGGGTTCACACTCAAAAAGGCCCTTGCATGATCGAAAATTTCAAAGGCAAAACCGCAGTCCTCACCGGTGCCGGCTCAGGTTTTGGCCTGGAATGCGCCCGCATTGGCGCCAGGCTCGGCATGAACCTGGTGCTGGTCGATGTGCAGCAAGATGCGCTGGACAAAGCCGAAGCCGAGATGAAAGCCCAAGGGGTGCAGGTGCTGGCCCGCAAGGTCGATGTGTCCAACGCCCAGGCCATGGAGCAACTGGCCGCCGATGTCAAAGCCCGTTTTGGCGCACCGCACTTCGTGTTCAACAACGCGGGTGTCGGGGCAGGGGGCCTGGTTTGGGAAAACTCGGTGGCCGACTGGGAGTGGGTGTTGGGCGTGAATCTGTGGGGCGTGGTGCATGGTGTGCGCCTGTTCACCCCCATGATGCTCGAAGCCGCCAAGGCCGACCCGTCTTACCAGGGTCACATCGTCAACACCGCCAGCATGGCCGGTTTGCTCACGCCCCCCAATATGGGCATCTACAACGTGAGCAAACACGCGGTGGTGTCCTTGACCGAAACGCTGTACCAGGACTTGCAGCTGGTCAGTGACCAAGTCAGCGCCAGTGTGCTGTGTCCTTATTTTGTGCCCACGGGCATCAGCCACAGCGAACGCAATCGGCCCTCAGCCTTGGCGGCGGACAAGCCTACGGCCAGTCAACTCATCGGTCAGGCACAGACCGACAAAGCGGTGGGCAGTGGCAAAGTGTCGGCCACCGATGTTGCACAAAAAGTCTTTGATGCCGTGGCCAGCGGTCAGTTTTACATCTACAGCCATCCGCACGCCTTGGGCAACGTGCAAAGTCGAATGGAAGCCATCGTGCAGGGTGTCAACCCGCCTGACCCGTTTGCGGCTCGCCCCGAAGTAGGCGAGAGTTTGCGCAAGGCGCTTCGCGCTGTGTAAGAGCAAGCAAGTCGGGCTGGCGCCCTTCAGGGCGTCACGCCCGATGTTTGAAACGGTCTTGTCAAACAATGGGCATGTCGCAGCCCGGGGCGGCTTGGACCGATGATGGGCACCCGCTCGCCAAGGTAATGTGCCGGACCGCTCAGCGGTGGAAGTAGCCCTCAAAGCAATGGCGCAACTCATGGCCCAGTTCGACGTGAGACACCTGCTTGCCTGTGATGATCACGCATTCTTTGCTGGCCACGTGCCACATGGCACAGGCCAGGGGCGGCGTCATCCAGGCCTGCGCACCCGTGATCTGGGCAGCACGACCGCAAACTTCGGCCACGTTTTCGCGCACTTCCCAGCGGACCTTCACATCGTTCATGATGCGTGCAGATGGGTTCATTGGCGCAAAAGTTTCCAACTCGGACAGTGGCAAAGAGGGCCCTTGAACAGATGCACACCCGGTGAGTGCCGTCAGCATAAAAACGTTTGTCATCACGAACAAAAGTCGGAAACTGCGCCAAAAAACATTTTTGCTGAAGACTGACATTTTTGAATCGTCAAATTGATAAAAAACACAACGTTTAAAAGTTTACATATTTGTTATTTCTTTGTCAAATTTTCGTTTTAAAACGTCAGTATCGTCACTTATTTGCAATTTTAAAAAAATCATTAAAAAATCTACAAATGCACTCATCTCCTAATGCACTCTCGGCGTGAGCGATCAGCGAGCTGTATCCCCCTTCGTCACCATCCGACGTCCGCGAATGAGGGGCAATCGCTGTGGCAAACTCATGCCCTTTAAGAAGGTGAGCGCTTTGGGCGCCGTGAATGCATGCAGAAAATATTGGCCCAACTGGCAGTAGAAATCCGTATCCGCCCTGACCAGGTCAAAACCGCCGTGGAACTGCTGGACGGGGGGGCCACCGTCCCGTTCATCGCCCGTTACCGCAAAGAAGTCACAGGCGGTCTGGACGACATTCAGCTGCGCGAACTCGAAGCACGCCTAGGCTATTTGCGCGAGTTAGAGGACCGCCGCGCAGCCGTCATCAAGAGCATCCAGGAGCAGGGCAAGATGACGCCCGAGCTGCTGGCCGCTATTGACGCCGCACCCACCAAACAAGAGCTGGAAGACTTGTATTTGCCCTTCAAGCCCAAGCGACGCACCAAGGGCATGATCGCCCGCGAGGCCGGGCTGGAGCCGCTGGCCGACAAGCTGTTTGCCGACCCCAGTCTCAATCCTCACGACGAAGCGCAAGCCTTTGTGCTGCCCGCAGGTGCGATTGAAGGCGCTGACTTCACCACCACCGCAGCCGTGCTCGATGGCGTTCGCGACCTGCTGAGCGAGCGCTGGGCCGAAGACGCCTCTTTGGTGCAAGCCCTTCGCGAATGGCTGTGGAATGAAGGCCTGTTCAAAAGCAAGCTGGCTGATGGAAAGGACGAGAACAACGCCGACGTGGCCAAGTTCCGCGATTACTTTGACTACGACGAGCCAATTGGACGTGTGCCCAGCCACCGGGCGCTGGCCGTGTTCCGGGGCAGGGCGCTCGAAATGCTCGACGCCAAATTGGTTCTTCCAGTCGAACCCGAGCCGGGTAAGCCCAGCATCGCCGAAGGCAAGATTGCCATGCACCTGGGCTGGAGCCATGCGGGCCGCCCTTCGGACGACCTGATCCGCAAATGTGTGGCTTGGACCTGGCGCGTGAAACTGAGTCTGTCCACCGAGCGCGACCTGTTTGCCCGCCTGCGCGAGGAGGCCGAAAAAGTGGCCATCAAGGTGTTCAGTGACAACCTGCGCGACCTGCTGCTGGCCGCGCCCGCAGGCCCCCGCGTGGTCATGGGCCTGGACCCGGGCATCCGCACCGGCGTGAAAGTGGCCGTGGTCGACGCCACCGGCAAGTTGGTCGACACCGCCACGGTCTACCCGCACGAGCCGCGCAAGGATTGGGAAGGCTCGCTGTTCACTCTGGCCAAGCTCTGTGAGAAGCACAACGTCAACCTGATTGCGATTGGCAACGGCACCGCCAGCCGCGAGACCGACAAGCTGGCGGGGGACCTGATCAAACAATTGGCCCGTTTGCGGGATGGCCTTGAAATCCAGAAAGTCGTGGTCAGCGAAGCGGGTGCCTCGGTTTACTCGGCCAGCGAATTTGCCAGCCAGGAGATGCCCGACGTGGACGTGAGCCTGCGCGGCGCAGCCTCGATCGCGCGCCGCCTGCAAGACCCGCTGTCGGAGCTGGTCAAGATCGACCCCAAAGCGATTGGCGTGGGTCAGTACCAGCACGACGTGAACCAGAGCGAGCTGGCCAAAACGCTGGACGCCGTGGTCGAAGACTGTGTGAACTCGGTGGGCGTGGACCTGAACACAGCGAGCGTGCCCTTGCTGACGCGGGTGTCGGGTCTGTCTGGCTCTGTGGCCAAGTCGGTGGTGCGCTGGCGCGATGCCAACGGTGTGTTCAAGACCCGTCAGGATTTGCTCAAAGTGACCGGCCTGGGGGCCAAGACTTTCGAGCAAAGTGCAGGCTTCTTGCGCATCCGGGGCGGCGACAACCCGTTGGACATGACCGGCGTGCACCCCGAAACCTACCCGGTGGTCGAGCAGATCATCGTCAAAACCGGCAAGCCGATCCAGGAGATCATGGGCCGTTCGGATGTTTTGAAAACGCTCAAGCTCGAGCTGTTTGCGAACGACAAGTTCGGCGCAGTGACCATCAAAGACATCTTGGGCGAGCTGGAAAAGCCCGGCCGCGACCCGCGCCCCGACTTCAAGGTGGCCCGCCTGGCTGATGGTGTGGAAGACATCAAAGACCTGAAAGAGGGCATGACCTTGGAGGGCACCGTAAGCAACGTGGCCCAGTTTGGCGCATTTGTCGACCTGGGCGTGCACCAGGACGGCTTGGTCCATGTGAGCCAGCTGGCCAACAAGTTCGTGAGCGATGCCCGCGAAGTGGTCAAGACCGGCGACATCGTCAAAGTGAAAGTGCTCGAAGTCGATGTGGCCCGCAAGCGCATCAGCCTGACCATGAAGCTGGACGCTGCGCCTGCAAGACGTGATGGCCCACGCGACAACAAGTTTGAAGGGGCAGGGCGTGACCATCGCCAGCGCGGCGCAGGATCGGGCGGTGGCGGTTACACCTCGCCACCCGCGGCCGGAGTCACAGCAGGTTCGGGCTCGGCCATGGCCAGTGCGTTTGCCAAATTACAAGGGTTAAAGAAGTAAAGAAACTGGACTGCTGCGCTGCGCTCGCAGTGACCAGGTCGTTTGTGATCGTCTGCGCTCGCAGTGACCACATCATTTGTCACCCTGCGACGCTTGCAGTCACCAACTTTTTTGTCATCGCGAGGAGCGCAGCGACGCGGCGATCCAGCAACAACGCAACAACCCATTGCATGCAAGCCCTTCACATCCACGCTGGCCCCAAAGCCCTGTCCCACATCCGCGAACACGGCTTGCGGCCTGAACACGTTGGCGTTATTCCGGGCGCGGCGGGCGGACCCAAAGGGCTGATCCTCGGTCCATTGGATCGCTTTATTTTTGGCGATTGGCTGGCCCAAAGCTCGCAGCCCGTGGATTTGGTGGGCGCTTCCATTGGCGCTTGGCGCATGGCCACCGCTTGCCTGAACAATTCGGTGGCGGCTTTTGAGCGGCTGGAGCACGACTACATCCACCAGCACTACGAGCCACTGCCCGGTCAAAAGCGCGTGAGCGCCCAGCAGGTGAGTGACGCTTTTGGCCGAAGCCTGCAAGCCTTTTACGGCGGGCGCATCCACGAGGTGCTGAGCCACTCGCGTTATCGGCTGCACATCGTCACCTCGCGCGGGCGGCATGTGCTGCGCCGTGAACACCCGTTGGCCACGCCGCTGGGCTACGCCGGGGCCTACCTCAGCAACGCATTGCACCGCCGGGCCTTGGGCGGCTGGCTGGAGCGGGTGGTGTTTTCAGGGCAGGGCGCCTCCTTGCCGTTTGATGTGCAAGACTTTCGCACCCGTGCTGTGGGGCTGAACGAAGGCAATTTCATGCCCGCGCTGCAGGCCAGCTGCTCTATTCCCTTCGCCCTGAAAGCCGTGCATGACATCCCCGGTGCACCCGCTGGCGCGTATTGGGATGGTGGCATCACCGATTACCACCTGCACCTTAACTGGACCGCGCCTGCAAAAGGGACTGATCGGGCCATCGTGCTCTACCCACATTTCCAGAAAAGCGTGGTGCCCGGCTGGCTGGACAAAGCCCTCAAGTGGCGACATGGCGCATCGCCGTCTCTGGACAACACCATCGTCCTGGCTCCCAATCCAGAATGGGTCAAAACCCTGCCTAACGGCAAGCTGCCCGACCGTACAGATTTCATGACCTACGACCGCGATTTGGCGGGCAGAGTGAAGGTTTGGACGGCGGCGGCCCGGGCGAGCCAACAGCTGGCTGATGAGTGGAGTCAATGGTTGCATCGGCCCGATCCAAAGCGCATCCAATCCTTGTGATCGGGCTGGGATAATCACGCCCATGAAAGCCGATACCCCGTTCCTCACCGCCGCCCTCTACAAATTCGTCAACCTGCCCGACTTCGTCGAATTGCAGGCGCCTTTGCAGGCTTGTTGCGAGGCCAACGAGGTCAAAGGCACTTTGCTCCTGGCGCATGAGGGCATCAACGGCACGATTGCCGGCCCGGAAAATGGCATCCGCGCTGTGCTGGCGTTTTTAAGGGCTGACCCGCGCCTGGCCAATCTGGTACACAAAGAGTCGTGGAGCCCCAAGCCGCCTTTCACGCGCATGAAAGTCAAGCTCAAGAAAGAGATCGTGACTTTGCGCGTGCCCGAGCTGGACCCGAACAAGACGGTGGGCCAATACGTCAAACCCGCCGACTGGAACGCCTTGTTGGCCGACCCGGATGTGGTGGTCATCGACACGCGCAACGACTACGAGGTGGCCATTGGCACTTTCAAAGGCGCGGTTAACCCGAACATCAAGAATTTTGTGCAGCTGCCCGCCTGGCTGGACGCGCAGGACCAGCTGAAAACCGATGCGCCCAAAAAGCCCAAGGTGGCGATGTTCTGCACGGGCGGCATCCGCTGCGAAAAATCCACCGCGCTCATGAAAATGCGCGGCTTTGACGAGGTCTACCACCTCGAAGGCGGCATCCTCAAGTACCTGGAAGAAATTCCGCCCGAGCAGAGCATTTGGGAGGGCGAGTGCTTTGTGTTCGACGAGCGCGTGAGCGTGGGCCACGGCCTGGGCGTGGGCAGCCACGAACTGTGCCGCTCTTGTCGCTGGCCATTGAGCGAGCAGGAAAAGCTGTCGCCGCACTATGTGAAAGGCGTGAGCTGCGACCACTGCCACGACCAGCGCACCCCGGAACAGAAGGAAAAACTGGCCGAGCGCCAGCGCCAGGTGGAGCTGGCCGAGGCCCGTGGCGAGGTGCATGTGGGCGCCAAGATGCCCAGCCACGACGCGCCCTGAGTCCGACTGAGCCCATGAGTGACTTCATCCCCTTTGTGCAGGAGTTGCTCGAAAGTTGGGGCCCTGTGTCGGCCCGCCGCATGTTTGGAGGCCACGGCCTCTACCATGAGGGTTTGATGTTCGCCATCGTGATGGAGCAGCGGCTGTACCTCAAGGCCGATGAAGTCAACCGGCCTGAATTTGAAGCGCTGGGCCTGACACCTTTCACTTACGCCATGAAGGGCAAAGAAGTCGCGCTGTCGTATTGGGCTGCGCCAGATTCAATTTTTGATGCGCCGGAGGACGCCGTGCACTGGGCTAAGTCATCCTGGGATGCAGCTTTCCGGGGACATTTGGCCAAGGCGCAGGCCAGCGCAAGGGCCAAGGCCAAGTTGGCAGACAAAAAGGCAGCCCGATCCCCTCGGGCCTAACCTCACGAAACTCACATGCTGGTCAGCAGCATGTCCCGGTATTCATCTGCCGAGGCGATGCGCGGGTTGGTTTTGTGGCAGTGGTCGGCCAAGGCCCCGGTGATGACGGCGTCGAACAGGCCTTCGGTCACGCCCATGGCCCCCAGACCGGTGGGCAGGCCCAGTCGGGCGCACATGTCGCGGATGGCGTCGGGGATGTCTGAGCCGCTTTGCAGGCCCATGGCCTGGGCCATGCGGTTGAGGCGGTTTTCCTTTTGCACGCTTTCAGCCGCCGCGTTGAACTTCACCACCGCTGGCAAAAACATGGCGTTCAAAGTGCCATGGTGCAGGCGCGGGTTGACGCCGCCCAGGCTGTGGCTGAGCGAGTGCACGCAGCCCAGGCCTTTCTGGAAAGCCATGGCGCCTTGCATGCTGGCGCTCATCATGTTCAGGCGGGCTTCGCGGTCCTGGCCATTGACCGTGGCGCGTTCGATGTGCGCCCAGCCTCGGGCCAAGCCGTCGAGCGCGATGCCGTCGGCAGGCGGGTTGAAGGGCGCGGCCATGAAGGTTTCCATGCAGTGCGCCACGGCGTCCATGCCAGTCGCAGCCGTCAGGATGGGGGGCAGGCCGAAGGTCAGCTCAGGGTCGCAAATGGCCGCTTTGGGCACAATGAACCAGCTGTGGAAACCGACTTTGCGGCCATCGTCCAGGATCAAAATTGCGCCGCGTGCCACTTCGCTGCCGGTGCCGCTGGTGGTGGGCACCGCGATGATGGGGGCCACGCGGTCGGTGATCTTGAGCGAGCCGCCTTCGATGGTGGCATAGGTTTTGAGCGGGCCTTCGTGGCTGACGGCAATGGCCACGCCCTTGGCGCAGTCGATGGCCGAGCCACCGCCCACCGCAATCAGGCCGTCGCAGCCGCTGGCTTTGTACATGGCCGCTGCGGCACGAACCGCCGCTTCGGTCGGATTGGAGGGGGTCTGGTCAAACACCGCCACAGGCAGGTCGGGCAGGGCGTCGAGGGCTTTTTGCAGCACACCTGCGGCTTTGACGCCCGCGTCGGTCACGATCAGGGGCTTGCGGATGCCCACGCGCTCGCATTCGGCTTGCAGCAGCTTCACGGCGCCAAAGTCGATCTGGATCTGGGTGACGTAGTTGATGAATGACATGCAATAACTCCAATCAGGTGGGCCTGTTCGCAAGCGACACAGCAAACGGGCAGGGCGTTGTAGGATCAAAAGCCATTTTGATGCAGGAATGGGCTTTAGCCACCCCGGGGCTGTCACCCTTGTTTGCCGACACGGCGACCTAGACAATCGGCGTGCCCAGGTATCTTTTGCACCTTTTTATCCGCCCTATGAGCAGCCACCACACCAACCCCCGCGTCCTGCTGAACGCCGCCACACGCCACCTGATCGAACGGGTGCACCGCGCAGGCCGCCCACCCATGGCCGCCATGACGCCACTACAGGCGCGTGAGTTTTACAACATGGGTGGACCCATGCTCGACTTGCAGCCCGCGCCGCAGGTGGACCGGGTGGAGGACATCCAGATCCCGGCCCGCGATGGCCACGCCATGCCGGCCCGGCTGTATGCCCCGCGCAGCGATGCCGCCTCGCCCGTGCTGCTGTACATCCATGGCGGGGGATTCAGCGTGGGCAGCCTGACCACCCACGATGTGCTGTGCCGCCAACTCTCGCGCCTGGGCCACTGCGCCGTGGTATCGCTGGACTACCGGCTGGCGCCCGAGCACCGTTTTCCAACGGCTGTGCACGACAGCTGGGACGCCCTGAACTGGCTGCGCCAGAACGGCCAGGCGTTGGGCCTGGATACCGCTCGATTGGCAGTGGGCGGCGACAGTGCAGGCGGCACCCTGGCCACCGTGTGCGCCCTGATGGCACGCGATGCAGGCCTGGCCTTGTGCTTGCAACTGCTGTTTTACCCCGGCTGCATCGGTCGGCAAGACACCGCCTCGCACCACGCGTTTGCCGAGGGCTTCATGCTCGACAAGCAGACGGTGGACTGGTTTTTTGCCAACTACATCGACCAAGCCGACCGCGACGACTGGCGCTTTGCCCCGATGAACGCGCCCGACCACGCAGGTTTGGCTCCCGCCTGGATCGGCCTGGCCGAATGCGACCCGCTGGTGGACGAGGGCGTGCAGTACGCCGACACGCTGCGCATGGCGGGTGTGCCGGTCGATCTGGAGATTTACAAAGGCGTGGTCCACGGTTTCATCACCATGGGCCGCGCCATTCCCGATGCCCTGCAAGCCCATGCCGATGCGGGCCGGGCCTTGAAACATGCTTTTGAAAGTTGAACCCATGAAACGCCAGGATTTCCGTTTTTCTCACCGCATGCGCGTGCGCTGGGTTGAAGTCGACATGCAAAAGATCGTCTTCAATGGCCACTACCTCATGTATTTCGACACCGCTGTGACCGATTACTGGCGGCAGTTGGCCATGCCATACGCCGAAACCATGCACCAGCTGGGTGGTGACCTGTTCGTCAAAAAGGCCAGCGTCGAGTACCACGCCAGTGCCGAAATGGACGATTTTCTCGATGTGTGCATGCGCTGCGACCGGGTGGGCAACTCGTCCATGACGTTTGCGGGGGCGATTTTTCGGGGTGATGAACTGCTGATCACCAGCGAGCTGGTCTATGTGTACGCCGACCCGGTGGCCAAAAAGAGCCAGTCCATTCCCGCCCCCCTGCGCGACATGCTGGAAAGCTTTGAGCGCGGTGAAGACATGGTGCAGGTGCATGTGGGCTCGTGGCACGACTTCCAGAAACTGGCCAGCCCGCTGCGCACCGAGGTGTTTGTGCACGAGCAAAAAGTGCCCGCCGAGCTGGAATGGGACCACGAAGACGAGACCGCCCTGCACGCCGTGGCCCTGAACCGCATGGGCTTTTGTCTGGCCACAGGCCGCCTGATCCAGCACGCGCCAGGTGTAGCCCGCATTGGCCGCATGGCGGTCAAAAAGCAAATGCGCGGCAGTGACCTGGGCCGCCGGGTGCTGCATGCCCTGATGGACGCTGCGCAGCACCGAGGCGACCAGCAGGTGATCCTGCACGCCCAGTGCAGTGCCGAAGGTTTTTACAAACGTTCTGGCTTTGAGCCGCATGGCGCGGTGTTTGAGGAAGCGGGGATTGCGCACATCGAGATGGTGCGCAAACTGTAGGAGCGAAGCCTTCGCCGCGAAGTTCCTTTGCACACCAGGGCCTGTTGCCCGGGTCAGTAACGATCAGATGTCAGCAAGCAAGTCATAGGGCAATGGGATCAGGCTCAAGGCTGCACCGTCCGGACCGCCCGCCCGCCAGCCGGTTTGCAGACTCTCGGTCGTGCCGCTCACCAGCGCATCAAACCCTTGTCCGTCAGGCCGCTCGGCACACAAGACCACGGTGGCGCAGGGTTGTTCGGGGTCTGTGGGGGTGAAGATGTCTTGCCCGGCTTCCAAGGCCACGGGGCTGTGCATGAGCGCCGTGCGGCGCTTGAGCGTTCCGCGAAACTGGCTGCGGGCCACCACCTCTTGCCCTGGGTAGCAGCCTTTTTTGAAGTTCACGCCGCCCACTGACTCGTAATTGAGCATTTGGGGCACAAAAGCCTCGAACACGGGCTGGCTGACCAGGGTCACGCCGCTCATCACCTCGGACCATTGCCAGACTTCGGGCGAGACCTCGGGGCCTTCAAGCAGCGCATGGCCCGCCGGGGCGATCCACAAAGCGCGTGGGGTTTTGGATTCGCCCAGCACGGCCGGATAAAGGGCCACAGCGTGCGCCCCGTCGGTGACCGTGGTCTGCCAAGGGGCTGCTGAGCCCACTGCAGCCTGAGCACTGTCGCCCAACAAGCCGCGCAGCTGCCACTGGCTGGTGGCGTCGCTCATTTTGACTTTGGCCCGCAGCACAAACATGGACAGGCGCTTGAGGGTCTGGGCCAGCAAATCGAGGCTCAAGACCAGCAGGGCGGTGTCGGGCGCGGTTTTGACCAGGATGAAGCTGGCCTGCATGCGGCCTTTGGCAGAGCAAAAAGCCGCCAGGCGCGATTGGCCCACGGGCAGAAGCAGCACGTCGTTGCTCAGCTGGTTGTGCAAGAAGTTAGCCGCGTCCTCGCCCTGGGCCTGGATCACGCCCAAGTGGTGCAGGGGACTGGTGCCGTTCAAGAGGGCTGAAAGCTGAGGGCTGAAATCTGCAGGGGTGTTCATGGGGCGGCTCGGTCGTCTGGCAAGGCGTGAATTATCATCCCGTCCACGTTTTCAACACCCTAACAAGGACATGGCCGTGCTCAAAGGCTTGATGAAGTGGTTGGTCAGCCTGTTGCTCATGGTCTTGGGCCTTCTGGGGGGCGCTTACGGGTGGCTGCACCAACCCATGGACACCGGCCAGGCCACATTGGATCTGTCCATCGAGCCGGGTACAAGCCCCAAGGCGATTGCCCAGGCCGTGGCCGATGCCGGGGCTCAGACCTCGCCCACGCTGCTGTATGCGTGGTTTCGCTTGTCCGGCCAGTCGCGCCAGATGCGGGCGGGTAGTTATGAAATTGCACCGGGCACATCGCCGCAACTCTTGCTGAGCATGTTGGTGCGGGGTGAGGAGAGTCTGCGCACCATGACGATTGTGGAAGGCTGGAACTGGCGGCAGGTGCGCCAGGCTTTGGCCAAGGCGGAAACCCTCAAACCCGACAGTCAGGCCCTGAGCGACGAGGCCTTGATGGCGCAGCTGGGCCGTCCTGGCGTGGCCCCGGAAGGGCGGTTTTACCCGGACACGTATTCGTACGCCAAAGGCACCAGTGACTTGGCGGTGCTGCAGCGGGCCATGAAAGCCATGGACAAACACTTGCAGCAAGCTTGGGCGGTGCGCCAGCCTGGTGCATCGCTGCAATCGCCCGAAGAGGCGTTGATTCTGGCCAGTATTGTCGAAAAGGAAACCGGCAAGGCGCAAGATCGGGCGCAGATTTCGGGCGTGTTCAACAACCGGCTGCGCATCGGGATGCGCCTGCAGACCGACCCCACGGTGATTTATGGGCTGGGTGAAGCTTTTGACGGCAATTTACGTCGGCTGCACCTGACGACCGACACCCCCTGGAACACTTACACCCGTGCCGGACTGCCGCCCACGCCGATTGCCATGCCCGGCAAAGCCGCCTTGCTGGCTGCGGTGCAACCCGCCAAAACGGCTGCCATTTATTTTGTGGCCAAAGGCGACGGCAGCAGCCATTTCAGCGCCACGCTGGACGAGCACAACCGGGCTGTGAACCGCTACCAGCGCGGGCAGTGATGGACTGTGTGGCTTGGCCAGTGGCATAGGCGACAATTGGGGATGGATTTCACACCTTTATGAGCAGCGGCACATTCATCAGTTTTGAAGGCATCGACGGCGCGGGCAAGTCCACGCACATCGCCCGCGTGGCCGAACTGTTTCGCCAAGCGGGCAGGGCGGTGGTGCTGACCCGCGAGCCCGGCGGCACGTCACTTTCTGAAAAACTGCGCGAATTGGTGCTGCATGAGCCGATGGATGCGCTGACCGAGGCGCTGGTGATGTTTGCGGCCCGCCGTGAACACCTGGTTCAAATCATCGAACCCGCACTGGCCCGGAGTGATGTAGTTTTGTGTGACCGGTTCACCGACGCCACCTTTGCCTACCAAGGCGGTGGGCGCGGGTTTAACTGGCAGGTGTTGGGGCAGCTGGAGCGCATGGTGCAAGGTTTGCCTGACGGTTCTTTGCGGCAACCCGACCTCACCGTCTGGTTCGACCTGGATCCCTTGATTGCGGCCGAGCGCTTGGCTTCGGCCCGGGTGCCGGACAAATTTGAATCCCAACCGGCTGACTTTTTTGCCGCTGTGCGGGCCGGTTACGCTCGCCGCCAAGCCGAGATGCCCAGCCGTTTTGCCCGCATCGACGCGGCGCAAAGCATCGATGCCGTGAGCGCGGAGGTGTCCCGAGTTGTAAGTGATTGGCTGCAAGGTGTCGCTGCATGAGCGCCGTCTTGAACGCCCCCTGGATTGCCCGGCAAACCACCGATTTGCTGGCCCAGCGAGGCCACGCCTGGTTGCTGCAAGGCCCATCAGGTTTGGGCCAGTACGAGCTGGCTTTGGCTTTGGCCTCGGCATGGCTCTGCGAAAAGCCCACGGCGCATGGCGCTTGCGGCGATTGCGCCAGCTGCCACGCCATTGCTGTGCGCACCCATGCCGACCTGGCCGTGTTGATGCCCGAGACGGTGATGATCGAGCTGGGTTGGCCTTTGTCCGAGAAGGCCCAGGACGAGATCGACAAGAAAACTCGCAAGCCCAGCAAAGAGATCCGCGTGGACGCGATGCGTGACGCGGTCGAATTTTCGCAGCGCACCGACGCACGCGGGCGCGGCAAGGCGGTGCTGGTGTTTCCGGCCGAGCGCATGAACACCATCACGGCCAACGCCTTGCTCAAAACGCTGGAAGAGCCGCCGGGCGATGTGCGTTTTGTGCTGGCCACCGAGGCCAGCCACATGCTGCTGCCCACCATCCGCAGCCGCTGCTTGGCCCACACCATGAAGTGGCCCGAAGCCGAAGAGGCGTTGCCGTGGCTCACGGGGCAGGGCGTGCCCGCTGCAGTTGCGCACGACTTGCTGCGCAGCGCGGGCGGGCGGCCAGCCGATGTGCTGCGACAGGCGGAATCGGGTTTGTCGCCCGACTGGTGGGCCCATTTGCCCAAAGCCATGCGCCAAGGTGATGCACGGCACTTGGCGGAGCTCAGCCCCGCTCAGGCCATTGACGCCTTGCAAAAGTTTTGCCACGACCTGGTGCTGCGCCAAACGGGCGCTTCGCCTCGCTTTTTTGACCCAAGCCAATTGCCCCCCAGCGCAGCTTCTGTGGCGGTATTGACCGACTGGTTCAAGCGCCTGATGCAATCTGCCCGCACGGCCGAGCACCCTTTTAATGCCGGTCTGATGCTGGAAGCCCTGACCGCCGATGCCCAACAAACCCTGATGTCCAAGGGCTGAGCCATGTACACCGACTCTCATTGCCACCTGAATTTTCCCGAGCTGATGAGCGAGCTGGCCACCATCCAGCAAGCCATGCAAACCGCCCAAGTGACCCGCGCCCTGGTGATCTGCACCACCCTGGAGAAATTTGACGAAGTGCACGGTCTGGCCATGGCCCACGACAACATGTGGGCCACGGTGGGCGTGCACCCAGACAACGAAGGTGTGCGTGAGCCCAGCTTACAGGACTTGCTGGACGGTGCCGCTCGCCCCAAAGTGGTGGCGATTGGCGAGACAGGGCTCGATTACTACCAAATGGACGAGCGCAAAGGCGGACGCACTGTGGCCGACATGGAATGGCAGCGCGAGCGTTTTCGCACGCACATCCGGGCGGGCAGGCAGACAGGCTTGCCTTTGGTCATTCACACGCGGCAGGCTTCAGACGACACCATCGCCATCCTGAAAGAAGAGGGCGAGACCGGCGGAGCAGGGTGCGCCGGAGGCGTTTTCCATTGCTTCACCGAAAGCCAGCAGGTGGCCCGGGCTGCTTTGGACCTGGGTTTTTACATCTCGTTTTCAGGCATCCTGACTTTCAAAACGGCAGCCGATTTGCGCGAAGTGGCCAAATTTGTCCCCGACGATCGCTTGCTCATCGAGACCGACAGCCCCTACCTGGCTCCCGTCCCTTACCGGGGCAAGACCAACAACCCTTCTTACGTGCCTTTTGTGGCCAAGCTGCTCGGAGAATTGCGCGGCTCGACGAGCGAGGCCATCGGTGAACTCACCACGCGCAATTTCCTTCAATTGTTTGCCCGAACATCGGCCGAATAACCTCATGTATAACTTTCGATTCTTTAAAAAGATCATTGTTTTTGCTGGATTTTTTTCTTCCATGAGCATCACATGTGCAGGCTCTTACGAAGACTTTTTCAAGGCGATCCAGTTCGATGATGTCAAAACAGTCCAGAGCTTGTTGCAGCGTGGTTTCGATCCCAATACGATCAATCCGTCCGGTGTTTCTGGCCTGATGCTGGCCGTGCGGGAGCCATCGCTCAAAGTGGCGGAGCTGTTGGCGGGATGGCCGAAAGTCAAGGTGGAAGTCCGCAACGACAAGGATGAAAGCGTCTTGATGCTGGCCGCACTCAAAGGTTATCTGCCCTTGGTCAAAAAGCTCGTGGAAAACGATGCCGATGTCAACAAGCCCGGATGGACACCTCTGCATTACGCGGCCTCAACGGGTCAGGTGGGGGTCATCGAGTTTTTGCTCGAGCAAAGCGCCTACATCGATGCGGAATCTCCCAACGGCACCACGCCCTTGATGATGGCCGCCATGTATGGCAGTCCCGAAGCTGTCAAGGTTTTGATTCAGGCCGGGGCTGACCTGACCCTCAAGAATCAGTTGGGCATGTCCGCTCATGATTTTGCGGTGCGCGGCAACCGACAAAATGCCCGAGAGCTGATCGAAGTCGGCTTGCAACGCCAGCGAAACCGCGTAGCAACGTTCACACAAGTAAATTTGATGCTACGAACAGCTGGATCTTCCCTCTGGAGGGTGTCTCTTTCCAAGTAAAGTTGATGCTACGAATTCCAAGTAAAGTTGACGTTAAGTGATTCTTCCTTTTTAATGAGTCTTGGATAGACCTTTAACTAGGAGGTTCTATGGCTTTATCGGGACGAATTGGATATCGCTCAACTCCGAATTCTGAGCTATCGAGCCAGAGCATTGACCTTGGCAATTGGCCTATGGTGGATGAGAACAGCTTGTCAGCTGCTCGCAAAACTAAATTTTTAGCCCGAAAAAAAGCCATTGAGCTGTATCTCAAGGGTGCTACCGATGCAGTTTTGCAGAAGAAAACGGGTGAAAAACGATCCAATATCTACCGAATCATCACAAACCGATGCCTTCAAAGGCACTCAGATGGGGATATTTTTGGTTGGCGAGGAGCACTTCCACATTTCCGTGTGACCGCTTACGAGCGTCAAACTGCACCTGTTGTTCACGAAAATGGGGCTGGAGCAACCGGCGCGTTGAAGTGGCTACTTGAACGTCCACAGTTCAAAGATTTGAAAGATCGTTTTCACAAACGAATCCTCAATAACGCCGATTCTCTTGCACACCCTAAGATCAATGTTCAAACGATCTTTCGATGGTTCATTGACGAGCTAAGAAAAGCTGGCTTGGAAGATCAGAAAGCCTGGCCATTCAATTCAGAGTCGCTCGGCTATGAGTCAGTTCGTCTGTACATCAAGAAGGTTTTGGCAGAGCATCCTTTTTTAGCCATGTCAAAAATGGGGGGGCCTGACGCAATTGCAAAAGCCAAAGCCTCCGATGGAACCCGACGACCTGATTTCAAGCTGTTTGATCGGGTCGAGTGTGATGCCCACAAATTGGACTGCCGAATGGTGGTCATGGTGCCGTCTCCTCACGGCGGTTATGAACCCAGAAAAATCCGCCGCATCTGGATCATCGTGATCATTGACGTCAGATCCCGTGCAGTTCTGGGGTATCACATCAGCTTGCGACGCGAATGCAGTGCGCTCGACGTTCTGATCACCATCAAAAATGCTTTATCCAAGTGGGCCCCAAGAACCTTGACGTTTTGTGAGGATGGGTACGCAGAAGGCGCGGCCTTGCCATCCGCACACTCTGAAGTCTATTTGTCAGCTTGCTGGAATGAGTTCAGCGTTGATGGCGCATTGGCCAACGTTTGCCCCAGAGTCGAGGAGCCATTGCTGCATATTGTTGGCGCCAAGGTCATCAAACCCCAAGACCCTACGTCTTACAGTTCAAGGCGCAGCAAAGATGATCGGCCATTCATTGAGTCGTTTTTCAGGGTTTTGGCCTCTGGCACCATGCACCGACTCTCTCCGAGCACAGGCAGCAGTCACGAAGATAAGAAAGGACGAGATCCAGAAAAAATTGCTGCGGAGGTCCAGTTCCAACTTGACTATGCCGAGGAGTTGCTGGATGTCACCATCGCGAACTACAACGCCACGCCACATACAGGTCTGGGCTATCGCAGTCCTCTTGCACAAATGGACTTCTTGTCTGCCAAAACAAAAAATCGCATTCGTCACGCTGACCCGGAGCTCGTTAAAAGAATGGCGGGAACCAGAAAGGTCTGCACATTGCTTGGCGGTGAATACACAGGCAAAAGACCGTATTTCAACTTTGAGAACGCCAAATACACCTCCGAGTGGCTGGTTCAACGTCCGGATCTTCTCGGTAAAAAACTATGGCTTCAACTGGATGACGAAACAGACGCACGCTGGGCCACAGTCTCCGATTCAAATGGACTGATCTACGGAACCGTCCATGTTCAACCGCCGTGGCACCGATCACCCCACACCCTTTACATGCGGCAAGCCATTCGGGCACTTGCGACAAAGCGATTGTTATTTCTGACCGGCAATAGGGATCCCGTCCAGGCGTTAATTGAATACGCTGAGATACATGCCAACAAAAAGCTACCTGTTCATCCGGCCTATCTGCAGGCGCGACGAATCATGATGACCAGCACTCAAGCGTTGGATGAAATGAAGGAGCCGAACTTTTCGGTGCCAGACGTCATGGGTGAAATCAACCGTCAGGCCATGCCCGAAGAGCTGACCAAGGTCTCCGGAGCATCCAAGAAAACGAAGGGCACCTCACCGCCACCTGAGCCGAAACCCAAATCTGCAAGCCAGAGCGCTCCACTTCCCAAGATGCGCATGGCAAAGACCTGGTGATGGAAAACTCAGACTTTCAGCTCGTTCCAGAGCACATCCCCAAAGACCATCCCCTGGTCACGAGAGATTACTCGTTGTTCACCCCCGCCATTGAAAAAATGGTGAGCACCATCGGACGGTGGCTAGACGATCAATTTGATGGTGCCACCATTTATGGGGCCTCTCGACTGGGTAAATCCAGCGCTGTTGATAACTGGCTAGAAGGCTTGCTCGCTGCCAGGTATGGAGGATTCATACCGATGGTGATCTGGAGTCATACCGAATCGGGCGGTGCCAGCGCATCCGGGCGGTTCTATGCAAATTTGCTGGAAGCAGCCAAGCATCGGTTGGCCAGATCAACACGTAGCCCAACGGAACGCTTGGGAATGCTCGTGGACCGTTTTGAACAATTGTCAGCACAGGCGGGCGGACGTTTTGTTGTACTTGTGATTGACGAAGCACAAGGCATGACGATGCGCGAGTGGTTGTGGCTTGTCGAGCTGCACAGCATGCTGGAGAAAAAGAGGATTCGGTTGTGTGTGATTTCCATCGCTTCTGTTCAGTTTCGGGATGACCCGATCAATCTCGCCATGGCGGGCGGTGCACATGTCGCTGCGAGGTTCTTGCTTACCGCTGCCAGGTTTCATGGCATTTGCGATGAGGCGCAATTGGGGTACGTGATGTCCGGGTATGACGAAGGCTCTGAATGGCCTGAGGGGTCGGGTGTATCTTTTACTGCCAGCATCGTCCCTGAGCTTTGGAGCAATGGATTTCGCATTGCCAGTTATGCGGCACCACTTTGGGAAGAGTTCATTAACCAATTGCCGCATCGCTATGACGGGCCGCATGAAATTCCAATGAAAACCATCTCTGTGGTGTGCAGACGGATTCTCCTTTTGCTGGCGTCTGGACGAGCGGTGTCTGATGTGTTGTCAAAAAAATCCATCAGTGAAATCGTCGAGCATTCTGGCCATGGTGCCCTGATGGCGATTATTTCAGCGGGGGCACCAAGGGGACGAACACCAAAGGGGTAAGCGCATGACAACTCTGACATGGAAGCCAGGCACGCTGTTGCCTTACACGTCACTTTGGCTGACCTTAAGAAAACTGGCCCACTTGAACAAACTCAGAATTTCTGACTTTCCACTGAGTGAAGATTTTTCACCCAGGGCGAAACGTGCGCAGAGTCAAAGCCGTTCGGTTCAAAATGTTGATCTTCGGGTTTTGGCTCGACTGATGGGTGAGCCAGTTCAATTTTTTTCATTTTGTGATCATCGATTCATTCCATACTGCTGGCAATTCTTGTTCACACCCCAAAACGGCTACTGCCCAAAGTGCTTGGAGTTGGGGTATCACACCAGACTTTTTTCACTGAAATTGCTCAATCAGTGCCCGATCCACGAGGAGCCTCTGCACGTCGAATGTTCGTGCATGAAGAACGATGGAGAGCGTGTTGATGCCATGTCTCTTGCTTATCCAAATACCTGCCAATGTTCAAGCCTGAAGTATTTCGATCCAGCGCGCTTGCACGGAAACGATCATCGTTTGATCGACACCGAAAAACTCAAGCCTCTTGCCGATTGGTTGACGTCGTTGAGCGCCATTTATGTGGCCTCGTACATGAACAGAAAATTTGATGCTTTGCACGAGGAAGAATGGCTCATTCGACTCAAAGAATTGTGTGAAATCCAAGCTATCGCATATCCGAATGCATTGATCAAATATGAAACACCTAATTACCGTTACGCCTACAGAACTAAGAGTATTGAATTTCGAGAGCTACCAAATAAACCTCGGCTGGGATTCGAGCAGGGTGGTCACACTGATTTTTGGAGAATGAGTTTTGTACCAACAGATGTCTACAAATCTGTAGCGCGGTATTTGCGTCGGCACGTGGTTCCGCGATCTGATTATTGGGTGTGGCAATTCAGAAAGTGCATAACGCCAGAGGCGATTGCAGCACTGCTGCGATCCAACCGGCAAGCTCGTCTGGCATTCATAGAGCTGATTTGGGCCAGAACCGTTGAGCCGACGGTGGACATAAGGCGTTGGGATGAGCGTAAGAAATTCCCCCCAGAAGGAGGGTGGTACAGATGCAAATTTTCAGAGTTCTTGGGTGAGGCGTCCGTTGGATTTGAGCAGTACCTTCAGAGGGCGTCAAAAGCAGAGAATTCATTATGGGTCCGAAGTCACGTCTTTGGCCTGTACTGCCTGGCAGTTTGGAAAGAAGCAGAGCGATTTGTTGAATACAAGATCAAACAGGGACGATGCACTTGGTCAACCGATGACATTCGTCAATTGAACCTTTTCCAGATCACAGTGACCCGGCCTACTGCACGAAGTCTGGAGTTCACAAGCTATGTGGATGAGCCATTGGCATTGACACGAAAAATCGGACGAAGCAAATCACAAAGAGTTTTGGATCATGACAACCTTACCCAAGCGATGAAACAAAAGTGTGGGTCAGGTCTTTGTTTGACTTGGTCCGAGCGTGATGGTTGGCACACAGCGCCAAGTGTTGAACTCTGTGATGGTTGGAAAATCCACCATGTGTCCATCGCTCCCAGACGACGAATTAAATCAATCCTGTTCTACTCAGGAGGGTACTTTTACCTACGGTTGGTTGACTACAAAATTCAAGTCTTTTCAGTCCGAACATCCGACCTGTTCGGTTTTATGCGCCTGCAATTTGCTCAATTTTGCAAGATGAACAACCTCTCGCTCTCCAACGATGAGCATAATTTTGCTCACCCTTTGAAGGCTATTTCGAGTCCGGTATGTAGGAGTTTTGATCAATATAAATATTTATGTGAACGTGAAATTGATCGGCATGGATTTTGCGCATCAGATCGTCGTATCGAAGCCTTTCGGTTGAACGGGTTGGTCTCATAGCGAAATGATTTCGTTGAAATATGGCCAATTCAGACCCGGTCATCTATCACTGCCTTGAGGGTGAGGTACAGGCCATAAGCGGACGATAAGGATATTGCATCAACCTGAGCTTCAGGCTGATTGCAGGCGTTTGTGAAACTAAGCGTGTTGAGTGTTTGCGCCATGAACGTCACTGCCACTCCCACCGCCAATGACAAACAGTCATGGCGGGGGCCCCAGAACATCAAAGCAAAGTGATGTCTTTGATCAAACGGGAACGCAGTGCGCGCCGTTTGAGTTGATCAACTGAGTCATCTGTCCACCAATGTGAAGAGTTGCCCCAGATCCAATCGGTACCCGTAATCCCTAGTAACTGAACTTCCCCCTTCGTACCTGAAATTGTTCGATCAAAGGTCTTGCCTCCAACATTGAAGGTGATTTGATGAGTCCCCTCTTTTAATCGCAGGCGAATCATGGAGTTTGGAACAGTCTCCATCGCTGCGCCACCATCCACAGAAATGTCCAACGGATGATGTCCGTCGCCCCAATAACGCACGACGTAAACCGTCAGAGCTTCAGGCACTGAGGCAAACAACTTTGCTTCATCATCTTTGGCAATGCTGGGTGCAGGATCTTTGGTGCAGTAAGCATTTCTTCCTCGATCCGTATGGCAATGCGGCTTCTCAGCGATTCGATCAACCGGTGAAGCGCAGCCCGCGATGCCAAGTACGCAAGCTGAGACGACGATTGTTTTAGTAATCCAAGTTTTCATAATATTTTCCCAAAATTGATCCACCATTTGTGGCAAAAACAAGTAAGTTGTAAACGCCTCATTTCAGAACAAAACGTGCAGAAGTGGTTTTCCCAGCTGAACTGAATTGAGCAACAACCTTTGTCCCAGGAGCTACCTTGAAGCTACCTTTGGCTTCAAGCTTGTCGCCTGTTGGTTTCAACTCAACTTCTTGCTTGTCAGCGCCAGAAAGCAGTGTGACTTTTGCCGTCGTTTTACTCACGTCAACGGGTTTGCCATGGTCACGCACGAACAACTGCAGCACATCAGGTTTGGCGACCAGTTCGTAGTCAACATCCTTGACGGTGGTCAAAACACCACCTTGCATGGGTTTGTGATCCGCATCGTGTGGCCCTGCCCATGCGAGTCCGCTGAGAAAAAGCGACGATGTGATCAAGAGCGTATGGAATTTCATGAGATGTCCTTTTGAGGTTTTGGTTGAGGTTAAAGAAACGAATGAATGGTCAGAATGCTTCAGCATCTTTGTCTTGCAAAAGCGCCTCGGCAGGTTTGCGGCCAAAGAGCCAAAACATGGCAGGCGTCAGAAAGGTGTCGAGCAGCGTCGAGCTGATCAAGCCCGAGAAAATCACCACGGCGACCGGGTGCAAAATTTCGGTGCCGGGGCGTTCGGCCTCGAAGAGCAAGGGTGCCAATGCGAAGGCAGTCACCAAGGCCGTCATCAACACAGGGCTCAATCGTTCCATCGAACCGCGCAAGATCATGGGCTTGGTGAAGGACTCTCCCTCAAAGCGCATGAGGTTGATGTAATGGCTGACTTTCAAAATGCCGTTGCGCACCGAAATGCCAGCCAACGTGATGAACCCGACCAAGGCGGCCACCGACAAGGGCTGACCTGACAGCCAAAGACCCAACACGGCACCCACGAGCGCCAAGGGAATGTTCACCATGATCAAGGCCGACAAAACGGCGGACTTGTAGCGGCTGTAAAGCACCACAAACATCAACACCACAGAGACCACCGAGAGCAAAGAGATCAGGCGCGAGGCTTCTTCTTGCGCCTGAAACTGTCCTCCAAGGGTGATGAAGTAGCCCTCTGGCAATCGAGAATCCGCCGTCACTTTGCGTATGTCGGCCACAACTTCTGACAATGGGCGGCCCGAAGCGTTGGCAGAAATCACGATACGCCGCTTGCCGTTGTCCCGACTGATTTGGTTGGGACCATCGGCGTCTTCAATCGTTGCGATTTTGGACAGCGGAATTCTGCCCGAGGGTGTTTCGATCAACACCTGGCCCAAGCCTTCCAGCGATCGTGCGGATTCTGGTAAACGCACAACCAACGCAAAGCGGCGACCTCCCTCCATGATTTGCGTGACACGTTCACCTTCCACCAGGGTCTGCAGTGTGGCAAGCACTTGCGCGCCAGACAGGCCGTATTGCGCCGCTGCCGCATAGTCCAACCGTACCTTGATCTGGGGTGCAAGAACTTGTTTTTCGATTTGCAGGTCAGCTATGCCCTCGATACCTGACAGCCGTGAGCGCAGCGCATCGGCTTGCCCGCGCAGCACGTCCAGGTCTTCGCCAAAAATCTTGATGGCGATTTGGGAGCGCACCCCAGACAGCATGTGGTCGATGCGGTGTGAGATGGGTTGCCCCACCTCAATCGAAGCAGGCAGGTTGACCAAGCGTGCACGGATGTCGGCACGGACCTCATCCATTGATCGCGTCAACTCGCCTGAGGGTTTGATGCCCACGTCCAATTCGCTGACATGAACACCTTCGGCATGCTCATCGAGTTCAGCACGTCCGCTGCGTCTGCCCACATGCAGAACTTCGGGCACCTGTTTGACCAGCACTTCAGCCTGGCGTGCCAGGTCAGAGGACTCTGTCAATGTGACGCCTGGGTTCAGCCGTATGCCCACCAGCAAGGTGCCTTCATTAAAAGGAGGCAAGAAGGTGGTCGGAAAAAACGGAACAGCCGCCGCTGCAAACACTACCGCCACACATGCACTGGTTATCGCCACGCGTGGCTTGTCCAGCACTTTTTGCAAACTGCCTTTGTAGCCTTGCTTGAGCCATGCCAGCACTTTGGTGTCGCCATGGTCCAGGTTTTTCATGCCCGGCAAGAGGTAGTAGCTCAGCACCGGCGTCATCGTTACCGACACCAACAAAGAGGCCAGTGTCGAGATGATGAAGGCAATGCCCAGCGGCACAAACAACTTGCCTTCCAGGCCCGGCAAAGCAAAAAGCGGCAGGAAGACCAGCACGATGATCACCGTCGCATAGAGGATCGCCGAGCGGACTTCCATGGACGCCTTGGCCACGAGCGCGAGCAGCGACAGGCGCTGACTGGGGTCCTTGGCACGGTCTTCTTTCATGCGCCGCAAGATGTTTTCCACATCCACCACGGCATCGTCCACCAGTCCGCCAATGGCAATCGCCAGTCCTCCAAGCGTCATGGTGTTGATCGACAAGCCAAAATACTTGAACACCAGTGCCGTGATGAAGATGGACACTGGGATGGCGGTGAGCGCGATGATGGTGGGTCGAACTGTGCCCAAGAAGAAGAAAAGGATCGCGGCCACAAACAGCGACGCACCGATCAACTTGCCTTGCAGCGTCGAGATCGACGCCTCAATGAAGCTGGCCTGGCGGAAGGTCACACGGGGTGCCTCCATCCCCTCAGGAAGGGATGCCTTGAGATCCGTAATCGCTTCTTCAATCGACTGTGTCAAACGGGTCGTGTCAGCGGTGGGTTGCTTTTGAACGCCCAGAATCACGGCGGGCTTGCCCTCAAAGCCTGCATCCCCACGTTTGATGGCTGCGGCAAAAGTGACCTCAGCGATCTGGCGCAACAAGATGGGCTGACCGTTCTTGGCGGTGATGGCCAGATTGCGCAAGTCCTCCAGACGGGAAGTGCGACCAAGATTTCGAATCAGGTACTCGCGCCCGTTGAGTTCCAGAAACCCCCCCGAGGTGTTGGCCGAAAACCCGCGCAACGCCGACTCCAACTGGTCCAAGGAGATGCCCAAGTCAGACATGCGCGCTGTATTGGGCTGCACCTGAAACTGACGCACTTCGCCGCCAATGGGGATGATCTGTGCGACACCCGGTATGGACAAGAGTCGTGGCCGGAGCACCCAGTCGGCGTACTCACGCACGGCCATAGGGGAGATTTTCTGCGGATCGACAGGAATAGCGATTTGCATGATCTCACCCATGATGGAACTGATAGGCCCCATCCGTGGAATTACCCCGGCAGCCAAACCTTCTTCCATGGACGAGAGGCGTTCAGACACCAGTTGGCGTGCCCGAAAAATCTCCGTGTCCCAGTTGAAGGTGACATACAAAAAGGACAGGCCAGCAGAAGAGGTTGAACGAACCGATTCGACCCCAGGCAAGCCATTCATGGCCGTCTCCAGAGGAAAGGTAATCAGTTGCTCGACCTCTTCGGGCGCCATGCCACCCGCCTCGGTCATGATCGTCACGGTCGGTTTGTTGAGGTCGGGAAAGACATCGACTGGCGTTCGAGACAATGTGAATGCCCCGTAAGCCATCAATACGGCACCCGCTATCAACACCAGAAGCCGGTTGGTCAGGCTATTTTCGAGAAGCCACTTGAACATATCGTGACCCCTTTAACGGACTTGGTTGATGAGCGTGGCACCTTGGGTCGCCACACGATCGCCAGACTTCAAGCCCGAGATCACCGTGACGCGCGCGCCATCCAGGGGCTCGAACGTCACCGTGCGGGGTTCAAACTGCTCAGCTGCAGACTTGACCCACATCACGTTCTGATTGGCAGCGTTTTTCATCAGTGCCGACTGGGGGACCGCAATACCCTGTGTCTTTTGCTTGGACTGCACATAGACTTTGACGGGCTGTCCAACGGCCAGACCTAGTAGTTCCGGGCTTTGCACTTGGAAGTTCAGCGGCAGCGCTTGCTCGCGCAAACTGCGCGCTGCACCCATGAAAACCAGTGGCGTGCGCTGGTCGCCAACAGCCAATGAGGCACCGCCGATGTTGTTGGCCACTGAGCCATCAAAAGCCAAGGCTTCAATGCGCAGCCGCTTCGGGTCGACAATTTCAAAAATCAAATCCCGCGTGTCCACCACTTGGCCTGCCACGACATGCGCCGAGGCAATCACCCCAGAAACAGGCGCGACCAGTGCTTCTTTGCTGCTGAGGCCGCCACCGACGGCCGACATGCGATCGGTCAGGCTGAGCACCTCACTCTCTGCGGCTTCCACTTCCTTGCGCGGTACGGTGTCCGACAACTCGCGCAAACGTGCCAAACGCTTTTCGGCAAGCGCTTTGGCAGCGCGAAATTCGGCCAATTGAGTCAACTGGCTGGCCCGCTCCAGGGGGGCGAACGCAGGGACGACGTAGGCCAAGACCTGTCCCTTCTTGACGGTTTGCCCTGCGTTGGGCAGGCCATTAGGGCCGGGTTCTATGCGTCCGGCGTTGATGGGCTGGACTTTGCCCCCAGCGTTGGGGTCCATCAGTACCTGACCATTGAGTTCAAAGGCGCGTGGCAGCTCAGCGGTTTCCACCACCATCGTGCGCACATTCAGTTGGCGTTGGGCTGGTTTGGGCAGAAACACGCTGCCATCGGCCATGCGCTGTGGACCATTGGCATTGGCCGTCGCAGGCGCAGCGCCGTGGTCATGGCCTTCGCCCGCGTACGTAGGCAGTGCAGCACCTGCAAGGGTCAAAGCAGTGGCCAGTGCCATCCAGTGGCGTTTTTTTGAAGTGTTGATTGTTTTCATGCTGAGGCTCCTTAGGCCGTACGAGCTTGTTGACGAAAGCGAACGATCGCGCCTAATGCCATCAGGGCCAATAACCCCCCGCCGATCCACAGGGCGATGCCTTTCCAAGAAGAACCACTGACAGGTTCATCTTCGTCCTCGTGCAAATCGAGTTCGCCAGTCAGCAGGTCGTTCAGTTCACCGGCCTGAATGGTTGCGGTGATGGCAATGACGCCAGGTTTGAGCGTGTCCTTGAGGATGACTTCGTATTCACCTACGCCGTGTTTTTCGGCTTTGTATTTGCCGCCTTGGATATCGATGTCAATTTGGGCGTCATTGACCGGACTGTTGTCTGTAAAACGGTCCAGGTAAATCGTCAGCTGCTTGCCATTGACAATGCCGACCATTTCAAGATCCTCTGAAACCGCGACGAAACGCGGCAGTGCTGTTCCCTGGGTTTTTGGCGCAGCTTCCGCGTGATCGTGACCCTCACCGGCAATGGCCATAGGACTGAGTAATGTGAATATCAGCGCCATAAAGGTGGCGGCTGTTGAATGAATGATCTTCATGGTGTTCCTTGAGTTTTTGAGGGGTGTCAGCATCACTGAGGCAGCAGGCCCAAGGACTGCCGCAATGCCGAAATGGCGGAGGCCAGGTCAATTCGGCTTCGAGCGGCTTGTCGCGCGGCCTCTGCAGCCTCTGCTTCAATGCGCAAGCGGGTGGGCAGATCCGACTCGCCCAGCCTGAACGACTTGTCAAAAAAGCTGCGGGACTCGTTGGCCAGCTGGGCTCGTCGCTGCGCAGCATCAAGTTGAGTGCGTGCGGCCTCCAGACGAGCAGCAGCGCCTTGTTTGTCGGCTTGAATGCGCGCCTGCTCGAGGACCAGTTGTGACTGCACCTCTATCGCTTCGGCTTGTGCAGTCGCAAGACGGGCGTCATGCCTAGGGCCTGCACCCAAGGGCACGCGAATGCCAATCAGCACAGTCTGGCCATAGCGTTCTCCAAATGCCCCACGGCCGCGCGTGGTGGCCACCGTGAGTTCCGGGTTGGATCGCCTCTGGGCGCTGATCAGCTGAGCCGTCCGCTCGGCCATCGTGATGCGGTCCTCCAGTTCAGCCAACAAGGGATGCCCCACTGCCGCACCCGTATGTGGGGTCGAATCTGGCGCTGGCTCGACAGCCGCGTTGACTGTCAAGTCTGCCTGAGCCGTCCTGCCTGTCAGCGCCATCACTTGTGCCAAGGCTGCGGCAGATGCAGCTTGAGCTTGGGCGGCATGCGCTTGGGCCGCAGCGACAGCGCCTTCGGCTTGATGCTGGTCGGACTTTGCCAGATCACCCGCGTTGGTCCGTTTGGCAACATCAGCGGCGATGCGTTGTGCATTGGCCAGTTGTTCGCTCGCCAGTTCAGCATCGACGCGAGCTCGCAACCAGCCCCACCAAGCATCCCTGACGGAAGAAGCGAGCCGCAGTTGTGAGGCGAGCAGCTTGCGCTCAACCAACGAGATTTCAGCTTGCGCCAGATCGGCACTGGCTGTGCGTTGTCCGGGTAGCCAGATGGGAACGGCGATACCCACCTCAGCTTCCCGCGCACCGCTGTTGCCTGTCATCCGGTCTGATCGCTGACTTATCTCCAGCGAGGGCGGCTCGGGGGACAGCATCGACGCGGCTTTGGCCTGGGCCTGGGCAGCATCGCGACGCGATTGAAGCGCGTACGCCTCGGGTTGCCTTTGCCACGCCGTTTCGAAAACATCTTTCAAGGACACCGAGCCACTCAACGCGGCGGCGGATGTGCCTTGTGCTTGGGCCGTCAGCACCAAGCCACTCAGGGTCATGACCGACAGCGCGATTCGAATCGGTGCCGATCTTTTTTTGTACAAACTCATAGCTCATCTCCAATGGTGAAAACATCCAAGGAGATCAGCGAGCAGCGACAACACGTCGCTAGGCGATGACGCACAACGCGCAAAGCGTCATGTGCATCCGCACACAGGGGATTCGAAAAGAGGGAAAGGTAAAGAAACCCGAGGCTCGCCGATCAGGCAAGCACGGGCCATTGAGGCCGTTCAGGACGTTCACTTGCCATATGAGAAGCAATGACCTGAAGGTGAAGTGGGTGATCGTCAGAGGCTGCTAATGTGGTCTTGCTCAGATCGCTGACCAGGGCAGCGGCACAACCCATATGACAAGTGGCACAGTCATGGTCCATGCCCGCCGATTGAGGGGCATTTTTGCTGGACTCTTGCTGGTCAATTGACGCATGGTCATGGGTGTGGTGACCAGGGTGCTTGGCAGTCACACTGGTTTCGTGCTCGCAATAGCTTGCCATTGCTGCCCAGCTGTATTGCAAGGGCAACAGAACCAGCAAGAAGATTGCCAAGAACTTTTTCATAAGTTAATAGTTTAGTCGATTCAGGCTTACTTGATCACGGGACGAGGCGTTGGCCTCAGTAATCCTGAGGCAATGGGAGAGGTTTACAGCTGCCTGGGAGCCATCACTTGACTGCCTTGAGAAGCCGAAGCCCATTGAAAACCACCAACAAGCTTGCGCCCATGTCGGCAAAGACCGCCATCCACATAGACGCGTCATCAAAGATGGCCATGAGCAGGAATACCGCCTTGATGCCCAGAGCCAGGGTGATGTTCTGCCACAAAATGACATGGGTACGTTTGGAGAGGCGAATCGTCTCGGGCAAGCGGCGCAGGTCGTCGTTCATGACGACGACGTCGGCCGCTTCCATGGCCGTGTGAGTGCCCGCAGCGCCCATCGCAAAGCCAATGTTCGCCTTTGCAAGTGCCGGGGCATCATTGATGCCGTCACCGGTCATGGCCGTCACACCGTATCTTCCTTGGAACTCTTCAATCGCCTTGAGCTTGTCCTCGGGCAGCAGGTTGCCTCGGATTTCTGAAATGCCTGCCAAGTGTCCTACGGTGCGCGCCGTGGCGGCGTTATCACCGGTCAACATGATGGGAACGACCCCCAGCGCCTTCATTTCGGAAATGGCCTCGATCGATGACGGTTTGATCGTGTCCGCTACAGCGAAGAGCGCGATCACCTGGTCCCGATTGGCCAAAATGGTCACAGTTCGTCCTGCCTCCTCATGAACTGCGAGGCGTGCTTCCAATGTCGCAGAACACTGGCCGCGCTCTTCGATCCAGCGGTGATTGGCCAGGATGTAGGGGTGACCATCGATCACCCCCTGGACGCCACGACCTGCGACAGCTTCAAATGCTTCGACTTCTTGGGCTTGTACCGCTAGGCCTTGGGCAATCGCTTTTGAGACGGGGTGGTCTGAACGCGCAGCCAGGCTCTTTGCGAGCAGTTCTGCCCCTTGCTCAGGCTCGTCGGGTGCGATGGGTTCGAACGCCACCAATTTGGGCTTTCCTTCGGTGATGGTGCCGGTTTTATCCAAAGCGACGGCTTTGATCTTTCGGGCTTCCTCCAGGTAAACGCCTCCCTTGATCAAGATACCCCGCCGTGCCCCTGCGGCCAGACCACTCACCACCGTGACGGGTGTGGAGATGACCAAGGCGCAAGGGCATGCAATCACAAGCAGGACCAGAGCCTTGTAGACCGCTTCGAGCCACGTGATCCCGGCCACCCAGGGCATCAGGACGGCAACCAGCACCGCAAGGGCAAAGACCGCAGGTGTGTAGACGGCGGCGAACTGGTCAACAAAACGCTGCGTCGGTGCGCGAGAGGCCTGCGCTTCCTCGACGGCTTTGATGATCCGGCTGAGCGTGCTGTCTGAGGCGGGCGATGTGACCCGGACTTCCAAAGCAGAGGCCTGGTTGATGGTTCCGGCAAACACCTCATCACCAGGTCCTTTGTCCACGGGCAGGCTCTCGCCTGTCAAAGGCGATTGATCCACCGCGCTCTGACCCGCCAGCACGGTGCCATCAAGCGGAACACGCTCACCCGGAGAGATACGTACCACCGAGTTCAATGCAACAGACTTGACGTCAATCCGAAGCCAGCCGCCGTCCTCCTGGCTTACCTCGGCTTGCTCTGGTGATAAGGCAAGAAGGCTTTTGATGGCACCTCGAGCGCGGTCGACCGCCCGCGCTTCGATGGCCTCTGCAATGGCATAGAGCGCCATCACCATGGCGGCCTCAGGCCACTGGCCGATCAAGAAGGCGCCTGTGACGGCTACTGCCATGAGGGCGTTGATGTTCAATCGTCCTTGCCGCAGCGCAGCCAGGCCTTTTCCGTAGACGCCGAAGCCTGAAAGGAAGATGGCACCCAAAGCGATGGCCATGCCCAGGGCTTTGATCCAGGTCGTCGCAGGGAAGGCGTACGCGATCGCCTCTGCTGCCAATGCCAAGCCGAGCGCCGCCAGAAGCTTTCCCCACATGTCCCAAAACGTCGCAGACGCATTAGTTGTACCGGAAGGTTTTTTGTCGGCTTCGTCGATGGGCTCAGGCTTAAACCCTGCCTTTCGAATCGCCTGTAGTGCGTTTGGCAATGCAGCTTGGCTCGCAGAAATGGTCAGTACGCGTGCCCCCAGATCGAATCGCAAGGCTTCAATTTCCGGGATGCCATCCACAGCGCGCCGGATCTCGGACTCCTCTGAGGCGCAGTCCATGTTGGAGATACGGAACCTTTTCTGTGACTGGTCTGTGTTCATATGCGCCACGTCCTGCTCAGATTGCACCAAGGGTACGCAGGAAGCGGCTGAACATCCGTTCTCAGTCGGGCGGACCTGTGGCTTTGCGCCTTCGCAAGATGTACTTGTACTCATGATTTCTTCCTCGTTACAGCGATTAGAAACCCTGTAGCCACTTTAGAGTCAAGCGCCTAAAATATGGTCAACCGCTGATGGAGGACACCATGAGGATTGGAGAGCTCGCCAAGGCCACCGATACACAGGTGGAGACGATTCGCTACTACGAGCGTGAGGCCTTGTTGCCACAGCCGGGGCGAACAGAAGGCAACTACCGCGTCTATGGACCGGAGCACGTTGAACGACTTTCGTTCATTCGGTACTGCCGAAGCTTGGACATGGCCCTGGATGAGATTCGAGCGCTGTTGCGCATGAAAGATTCCCCCCCACAGGACTGTTCTGACATCAACGCCTTGGTTGATGAGCACATCAAGCATGTGGCGGTTCGAATCAGAGAGCTGAAGGTCTTGCAAAGGCAACTTGTTGAGTTGCGAACCGGTTGTGCCGGAAACGGCGCTGTCAGTGAGTGCGGTGTACTTTCCGGAATTGCTCAGGCCTCTAAGGAAGTGGGGCCGGTGGGCAAGCGAGGCGCGCGCCATGTGCATGGGGCGCACTGATTTGCGTCAAAGGGGTACGAGTCCCTTTGAGCGCCCGTAAACACTGTTCCGAGATCCGCAAGCAAGGCGCTTTTTTCAAAGCATTCTCCAAATTGAGGATCTGTTCCTAGCGCGGTTGAAAGGCAATGATGCTCATACCCAGCAGGGCCACGGCAACACCCGCGACATCCCAATTCGATGGTCGGATGCCGTCGACGGCCCATAGCCAAAGAATAGCTGCAAAGATGTAGACACCCCCGTAAGCAGCGTAGACGCGTCCGGTGGCAGCTTCGTGCAGTGTCAGTAGCCACGCGAAGGCCGCCAGACTGACTCCGGCGGGTATCAGCAACCATGGAGATCCGTTTTGCTTGAGCCAGAGCCAGGGCAGGTAGCACCCCACGATTTCAGCGATTGCGGTTGCGAAATAGAGCGTGATGGTCTTCATTTGATCTCCTGTGCCTGATTTTCCATACAAGTTCATACCCCAGTTGAGCTTCAAGTGTTGGGGCGCGCATCTCTCATAAGGTCTGTCACCTCAGCCTCTTGTGTGATGCGGAAATAACCCAACACGGTGGAGACGCTGTGGTGCCCCGTCATGGCCATGGTCTGAGCGAGGGGAACGTTTTGCAAGCCTGCCTCTGTCACGAACCCTGAGCGCAGGGAGTGGGCGGCATAGTTGCCGTCAATGCCTGCCAACAAGCATCGCTTTTTAACGATATCTTTGACAGCGGCAGGGGAGAGCGCTTCACCGATGTGACCGCCTTTGCGCACTCTTCGGAAAATCGCCCCGCTGGTGATGTGGCTGACGGTGAGCCATGCCGAGAGGGCTTGCGCTGCGAGGCCAAAAATGGGTTTGTGGTTTTCAGCGCGTTCTGCGCCGGCTTGGTTCGTTTTGGAGAACGCCAAGTTGTAGAGATAGGCATCGGGGCCGGTGCGTTTTAAAAACTGCATGTCTGCGCTGGCCACCTCGGATCTCCTGCGCCCGCCACTGGACCAGGCGAACAAGATCAGTGCTCTATCGCGGATGCCGATGACTGAGTCATCGCACGTTTGCAAGATGGCTTGAAGAGGCTCTTTGGTGAGGGCGTCTTTTTTGCGGGGGAGGGCACCCCGCTTGGCGTAGGCCTTGCGGGTGCGGGAGAGAAGCTCGCGCACTTTGGGGTCGTGGCAAGGGTTTTTGAACTCGCCAATTTGGTGGGCTTTGGACAGGACCGCAATTCGGTGAATCAGGGTGTTGTGTGCGAGTGCGCCGAGTTTGCCTTTGAAGCCGGATTTCACCAGGGCTTGATCGATCTCGATGGGCAGCTCGTGCGCCAGGCCTTTGTCGGTGGTTCGATCCGCGTGGTCGACGACAAACTGGAGCACACAGGCGGTGGGCACGGGCAGCTGTATTTGTCGGCCGTAGCGTGCACCAAACCATGCGGCCCAGTAGCGCAAGGCGCTGCGGTAGCTAATGAGGGTGTTTTTTGATTCACCTTCGCGCAGCAGATCTTCGACGGCGCGTTGGGTGACTTCGCTCAGAGCCTCTGGCTCCAGGGCGGGTGTATTTTTGAGCGCGGGCAGGCGCAAGTTCATGGGCGGCTTATTTCTTTGAAGAAATCTTACATAGCATGTAAGATTATTTATCTTTTTATCCTTTAAATCACGATAAATATCTCTTATCGTCGGTAAATTTACAGCAAGGAGCAGGGCGATGCAAGTTAAAAGTCCAAGGGGTGTTCAGCAAACCGATGTCAACGGCGCAGCCGACGAATTGCTCAGTGAGCAACTCAAACCGACCATTGAACGTGTTCGCATGAAATTGGGCCGTGGATCGCCCAACACCGTGGGCCCGATGCTGGAGGTCTGGTTTTCTTCATTGGGAGAGCGTTTGAGAGGACCAACGGGTGAATCCGATAAAACAAGCGAATTGCCAGCTACTGTGCAAGTAGCCATGAAAACCCTCTGGAAAAGTGCTTTGCAGGAGGCTCACAGTACTTTTGAAGTATCAAAAGCAGATTTCGCGAACACAGCAAGTCAGCAAGAACAGCAAATGACGACGGTGCTTGCTGAAATTGAAGCTGAGCGTGGAGCGTTCACGCAGAAGGCATCAGAATTAAAGCAAGCCCTTGATGCGCTTGAACTGAAGCATGCCGAAACACAAGGTCAAGCGCATAAGCTTCAAATGCTTGTGAACAAGAAGGATGAGGAACTCACATCATCGCGTCTGGCGCTTCAACAGCAAGTTGCCGAAGGCAATGAGGAGCGTCGCCGTCACGATGCGCAACTGCGGTCTCACAGCGCTGAAATCCAAGCGCTTCAGGCACAGTTTGTGTCTTCAGAACGAAGACTGATGGCGGAGATTGATCGCGAGCGCCAACAAGTAAAAAAATTACAGGCAGAGGTGGAGATTGAGAAAAAGAAGCAGATACGACATCAAAGTGAGGCTCTGGAAGTGGCAGGAAATTTGACCAAGCAACTGCACGAGCTGAGGATGCAAAACACGCAGCTATCAGAGCGCGCATCAGGTTATCTTGCACGCATCAACGACATGCAACCCAAAAAACTCAAATCTGCAGCAAAGAACAAAGCCGTACGAAGCGTAATCGGATAGAAGTTACGCACATCAACGTTTTGGTCTTGCCAAATCACCAGTCCTTGATAGCGTTAACTTTACTTGGAATATGTGAGTAGCTATAACTTTACTTGGAAAGTAGCGTCAACTTTACTTGTGTGACCGAGCAAAGCCCGCTGCATCCGTCAACCCTGCTGACTGATAATTACATACGATGTATATTATGTAAAGTTGTATCGGTGAAACAAGTTGATGAAATTGAGAAAAATTAAAGCAATACCCCCATCGATGCGTGGCAAAATCTCGCCGTTCTATTCACCTGGAGAAAATCTTGAACAAAGCAGAACTGATCGAAGCCTTGGCCAAAGAAACTGACATGTCCAAAGCCGCTGCCGGCCGTGCCGTGAGCGCTTTGGTTGAAATCATCACCAAGACCGTTGCCAAAAAACAAGATGTGCAATTGATTGGTTTTGGTACCTTCAAAGCAGCCAAACGCGCTGCACGGGTTGGCAAGAACCCACGCACAGGTGAGAAGCTGAAGATCGCAGCGGCGACTGTTCCCCGCTTCACTGCAGGTGCCGCTTTCAAAGCCGCCGTGAACAAGAAGAAGTAATTTCCATTTGCTTCCACCGAAAGGCAGCCATGGTGAATAACCTGGCTGCCTTTTTTCATGGGGATAAACAAGGCTTAGAGATTACTGAGTTTGTGTGTGTTGCCACACAGTCAACCGCAGCGCCTGCTGCTAATTTGACCAGACCCATTGTTTAGCCAAGGTCAAGGAAAGCGCCCTATGAACTCAACCCGATGCATCGGCATTGCATTGTTGGCCATGACAACCACGCTCTGGCTGCCACAAACGGCACAAGCAGAAAAACCTGATGGCGATTCGCCTCGAAAAGCACAGCGCCAAGGCAAGCCCGGCCAAGATCAACATCAGCAACCGATGAAAAGGCGAGACTCGGATCCAGCAGGCCTGCACCGGTCACAAGCGCAGCCTTCACCACACATGTCTGCGCCCTCTTCTGCTGGAGCAATTACCATCGGCACCTATTTCCAGCCGCACCATCTGGAAGCGGCCCGCAGCTACTACGGTCGACAGGAAAACACCGGATTTTGTCCACCGGGCCTGGCCAAAAAAGGCAATGGCTGCTTGCCACCGGGCCAAGCTAAAAAGTGGCGCAAAGGCGCACCACTGCCCACGGGTGTTGTTTATTACGATGTGCCTCGATCCGTGGTGGTGAGCTTGGGGCCGCCGCCTGCAGGCTACAAATATGTGCGTGTCGCTTCGGATATTTTGTTGATCGCGATGGGCACCAGCATGGTCATCGATGCGATGGAAGATCTGGTTCGCTGAACCTGAATGGCTCTGTGTGTGACGTTCGCACTTTGAGGTGGTCTTCAGGCATCTCTCTGAAGTGTCAACCGCCCAAGCCAAAGTGACCGACAATCAAGCTCTTTGATTCTCGGTTGGCAGCGGTTTTTATGGCGATTCAATGGTTTCCCGGACACATGCACCTCACGCGCAAAGCGATTGGGGAGCGCATCAAAGAAATTGACGTCGTCATCGAAATGCTCGATGCGCGGCTTCCCGGCTCGAGTTCCAACCCCATGTTGGCCGAGCTGATCAAGGGCAAGCCCGCTCTCAAAATTTTGAGCAAACAGGATTTGGCAGATCCAGCCCGAACCGTCCAATGGCTGTCCTATTACAACGCCCTGCCCGGCGTGCGGGCCATTGGGCTGGACACGAGCATGAGCTCACCGGCCAAAGCGCTGATCGACGCCTGCCAGCAGCTGGCCCCACACCGTGGTGGCATGGTCAAACCCATGCGCGTGCTGATCTGCGGCATCCCCAACGTAGGTAAATCCACGCTGATCAACACCCTCAAAGGCAAACGCGCAGCCAAAACAGGTGACGAAGCCGGCGTCACCAAGCAAGAGATGCGCATCGCGCTGGCCGACGATTTTTATCTGTACGACACACCCGGCGTGCTGTGGCCACGCATCATCGTCGAGCAAAGCGGTTACAACCTCGCAGCCAGCGGAGCGATTGGCGTGAACGCTTTTGATGAAGAAGTGGTCGCACTGGAATTGCTCAACTACCTGATCTCACACTATCCGCAGGCACTGACGGACCGCTACAAAATCACCGATGTGGCCAGCCACACCGACGAAACCCTGCTCGAAGCCGTTGGCCGAGTGCGCGGCGCCATGCAAAGTGGCGGACGGGTCAACACCACCAAGGCCGCACACATCGTGATCCATGACTTTCGCTCGGCCGCACTGGGCCGCATCACGCTGGAAACACCCGAACAATTCGCCCAATGGTTGGCCGAAGGGAAAAAAGCCGATGCTGAACGCGCTGTGCGCAAACAGGCGAGCGACAAGACCAAGAAGACTTCACGAAAAACGGCGGGCTGATCACATGAGCCCTCGTCATACCACCCCTGACAAAGACGCCATTGCCCTCCTCCCGCTTTTTGAGCGACTTGGACTGGACCGAATCACCCTGGTCAGCAGCGGCGCACAAGCGGAGCAAGCCCATGCACAGCTGCTTCAGGCCGGCGCATGGGGTTTTGACACCGAGTCCAAACCCACGTTCAAAGTCGGTGAAGCCTCGGATGGCCCCCACATCCTGCAACTCGCCACTGCAGAGCGAGCCTGGGTGTTTCAGTTGCACGATCCACAATGCCGAAGCGTGGCTGCCAAACTGTTGGCGCAACCGGGGATCGTCAAAGCTGGTTTTGGTTTGGGCGATGACCGAAAACGCATCATCCAGAAACTGGGCATTGAGCCCCAAGGCATTCTGGAACTCAACACCATCTTCCACCAGCGCGGCTACCGCAAAGACATGGGGGTCAAGGGCGCGGTGGCGGTGTTGTTCAATCAGCGCTTCATGAAATCCAAAAAGGCTGCCACCAGCAATTGGGCCAATGAACGGTTGAGCGAATCGCAACTGGTCTATGCCGCCAACGACGCGTATGCCGCCCTTCGGGTGTGGCAAGCGCTGGGCATAGGCTGAGCCCTTTTGAAATGAAGCCCTAAAATTCTCGCCGACTTCCTGATCGTCATTGATACCGACCGATTGCCGAACTTTCCCCATGTCTGACCCCACGGGCCACTGCGCCACCTCCAACACTGAAAGCACCCGCTCGGTGCTGAGCTTTGCCAATGCCCTGTGGCGGGTGCGCAGACCCAAGCCTTTTGTGTTGGTCATTGAAGGCGAAGTGGGCCAAGAAGCCGCCCTGCCCAGCGACTACCTGCACAACAAACTCCTCTTACCCGAATGGCGTGAAGCCTTCTACCAATTGGTCGATGCCACCGGATTGGTTGTTTGCCTGAATGTTCACAGCCAGCACCCCTCCTACCGCGATGTGCGCGGGCGGTCCAGCAAGGGGCGCCTGAGCCAAGGTGAGTACTACCACCACGACGGCTGCACCGGCCCAGTGAAGCCACGCTTTGTGGAAATTCGCTGCCCCATCCAGCCGCAAACACGCGGCGTGGCCACCGCCGTGGCACCGCACCGCGATGTGGTCAAAGCCATGGTGCAGGTGCTGCCCGCCGAGTTGGCCGCCACGTCGGCGCTGGCCACACAGGACATGCGTCCCGAAGCCTTGGACCAAATGGACGACGCCGCGCTCGACCACTTGCAAGGTCTCATCACGCGCACCGTGCGCAAAAAGCTCAATGCCGAAGGCGCACGCAGCTACTTCCGCCGGGTGGATGCCGCGGCCAACGCCTACTTTGAACCCTGGGCCTTGGGCGAAAGCCGCTTCATTGCCAACGCCAACAATGGCGTGACCATGCAACACCGCCGCGCCTACCAAGCCCCCCACACCGGCGGCGTGGCCAATGGCCACTTGGTCAAGCGCTGGACGAATGAAGAGCTGCTGCTACCCGGTCAGCTGGTCGACCAAGCCCTGATTGCGGCGCTGTGCTGCGAAGAAGGTGATGACACTGAACGCGCAGAGGGGTGTTACCTGGGAGCGCATTGATAGGCAGTGATGACCAGCGGACCGCAGAAAGCAAGAAGCCCGGACAGTTTCCCGTCCGGGCTTCTTCATTTTGAAGCTCGAAGCGTTTACTTCTTGCTGGGCGGCACGTCCGTACAGGAACCGTGCGCCACTTCTGCCGCCATACCGATGCTTTCGCCCAGCGTGGGGTGGGGGTGGATGGTTTTGCCGATGTCCACGGCGTCTGCGCCCATTTCGATGGCCAGAGCGATCTCACCAATCATGTCGCCCGCGTGCGTGCCCACCATGCCGCCGCCGAGAATCTTGCCATGGCCGTGGGCCTCGGGGGAATCGTCAAACAGCAGCTTGGTCACGCCTTCGTCGCGGCCGTTGGCAATGGCGCGGCCCGAGGCAGCCCATGGGAACAAGCCCTTTTTCACCTTGATGCCTTGCGCTTTGGCTTGGTCTTCCGTCAGGCCCACCCAGGCCACTTCGGGGTCGGTGTAGGCGACGCTGGGGATGACGCGTGCGTTGAACGCCGCGGCAGCCAGCTCTTTGTTGCCTTGCAGTTCGCCCGCAATCACTTCAGCCGCCACGTGGGCTTCGTGCACCGCCTTGTGCGCCAACATGGGCTGGCCCACGATGTCGCCGATGGCGAAGATGTGCGGCACGTTGGTGCGCATCTGAATGTCGACGTTGATGAAGCCGCGATCGGTCACCGCCACACCGGCTTTTTCAGCCGCAATCTTCTTGCCATTGGGCGTACGGCCCACGGCTTGCAGCACCAGGTCGTACACCTGCGGCGCGGGGGCTGTGCCGCCCTCTTCTGCCGGTGCAAACGTGACTTCAATGCCTTCGGGCAAGGCGCGTGCGGACACGGTCTTGGTTTTGAGCATGATGTTGTCAAAGCGCTTGGCGTTCATCTTTTGCCAGATCTTGACCAGGTCGCGGTCCGCACCTTGCATGAGGCCGTCCATCATTTCCACCACGTCCAGGCGTGCGCCCAGCGTGCTGTAGACGGTGCCCATTTCCAGGCCGATGATGCCGCCGCCCAAGATGAGCATGCGCTTGGGCACTTCTTTGAGTTCCAAAGCGCCGGTGCTGTCGACCACGCGCGGGTCGTTGGGCATAAAAGGCAAACGCACGGCTTGCGAACCGGCCGCGATGATGGCGCGTTTGAACGCGATCACTTTTTTGCTGCCGGTTTTTTCTTGACCAGTCCCAGTCGTTTCTTCCACTTCGAGGTGGTTCGCGCCTACAAACTGTCCCAAGCCGCGCACGGTGGTGACCTTGCGCATCTTGGCCATGGCCGCCAAGCCGCCTGTGAGTTTGCCAATGACTTTTTCCTTGTGGCCGCGCAGCTTGTCGATGTTGACGGCAGGCTTGCCGAAGTCCACACCGAGGTCGGCCATGTGGCTGACTTCGTCCATCACCGCTGCGACGTGCAGCAAGGCTTTGGATGGGATGCAACCCACGTTGAGGCACACGCCGCCCAGGGTGGCGTAGCGCTCGACGATGACAACCTTGAGGCCCAGATCGGCTGCACGGAATGCTGCCGAGTAACCACCAGGGCCACCGCCCAACACGAGCACATCGCACTCGAGGTCGGCAGAGCCGCCGAAGCTGGAGGCCACGGGGGCTGGTGAAGCAGACGCAGCCGTCGGAGCCACAGGTGCAGCAGCCGGGGCCGCTGGTGCAGACGCGGTAGCCGGGGCCGCCGCAGCGCCCTCCGCTTCGAGCACCAGCACCACAGAGCCTTGCTTGACCTTGTCGCCGAGCTGAACCTTGAGTTCCTTCACAACGCCAGCGTGTGAGGACGGGATTTCCATCGAGGCCTTGTCGGACTCCACGGTTATGAGCGATTGCTCGGCCTTGACGTTGTCGCCGGGTTTGACCAGCAACTCGATCACGGCCACTTGGTCGAAGTCGCCGATGTCGGGGACTTGAATATTAATCAGTGCCATGGTCAGTCCTTACAGCAACACGCGACGGAAATCGCTGAGGATTTGACCCAGGAACGCGTTGAAGCGTGCCGCTGCAGCGCCGTCGATGACGCGGTGGTCCCATGTCAAGGACAGGGGCAACATCAGTCGCGGCACAAACTGCTTGCCGTCCCAGACAGGTTCCATGGTGCTCTTGCACACACCGAGGATGGCCACTTCGGGCGCGTTGATGATGGGCGTGAAGTACTTGCCGCCGATGCCGCCGAGACTGGAGATGGTGAAGGTCGCACCCGACATGTCGGCGGGGCCGAGCTTGCCGTCGCGGGCTTTTTTGGCCAGCTCACCCATTTCCTGGCTGATCTGCAGGACGCCTTTTTTGTCGGCGTCCTTGATCACGGGCACCACCAGGCCGTTGGGCGTGTCGGCGGCAAAACCGATGTGGTAGTACTGCTTGTAGATCAGCGCGTCGCCGTCCAGCGAGCTGTTGAACTCAGGAAACTTCTTGAGCGCGGCCACGCAGGCCTTGATCAGGAAGGCCAGCATAGTGACCTTGATGCCGCTCTTCTCGTTTTCCTTGTTGGTCGAGACGCGGAAGGCTTCAAGGTCGGTGATGTCGGCATCGTCGTGGTTGGTGACAGCTGGGATCATCACGGCGTTGCGCAAGAGGTTGGCACCGCTGATCTTCTTGATGCGCGACATTTCCTTGCGCTCGATCGGGCCGAACTTGGCAAAGTCGACCTTGGGCCAGGGGATCAGACCGAGCTCGGAACCACCGCCTGCGGGCGCTTTAGCAGCCTGCGCCTTGGTCTGTGCAGCGCCCGACATGACCGCCTTGGTGAAGGCTTGCACATCGCTCTCGGTGATGCGGCCTTTGAGGCCTGTGCCTTTGACTTCTTCCAGCGGCACGCCCAGTTCACGTGCGAACTTGCGCACCGATGGCGAGGCGTGAGGCAAGCCCAATGTGGTGCCGCCCGGGGCGTGGGCAGGTGCGGCCACCGCAGCGGCAGCGGCAGCCACGGGAGTTTGCGCAGCAGCCGGGGCCGAAGCCACGGCCACAGGAGCCGCAGCAGCAGCGACCACGGGGGCCACAGAGGCAGTGCCTTCCAAAATAGCCAGCAAGTCACCAATGTTGACGGTGTCGCCCACTTTGACTTTGAGCTCTTTGAGAACGCCCGCGGCCGAGGATGGGATTTCCATCGAGGCTTTGTCGGACTCCACGGTGATCAGCGACTGCTCGACCTTGATGGTGTCGCCAGGCTTGACCATGACTTCGATGACGGCCACGTCCTTGAAGTCACCGATGTCAGGCACACGCACTTCAACGGGACCGGATGCAGCAGGCGCGGCAGCAGGTGCAGCAACCACGGGCGCTGCGGCGGGTGCGGGTGCAGCCACTGCGGCAGCAGGCGCAGCAGCCGGTGCCGCGGCGGCACCAGCGGCCTCCACCACCAACACGACCGAGCCTTGTTTGACCTTGTCGCCCAGCGCCACGCGCATTTCCTTCACGACGCCTGCTGTGCTCGACGGGATCTCCATCGAGGCTTTGTCGGATTCGACCGTGATCAGCGATTGCTCGGCTTTGACGGTATCGCCCACTTTGACCATCAACTCAATGACGGTCACTTCATCAAAATCCCCGATGTCCGGGACTTGTACTTCTACCAATGCCATGTTTGTCTCCGGTTTTTAAGCGTACAGGGGGTTGATCTTGTCGGTCTTGATGCCGTACTTCTGGATGGCCTCGGCCACCTGAGCAACCGGCACCTTGCCCTCTTCGCTCAGCGCCTTGAGGGCGGCGACCACGATGTAGTGGCGGTTGACCTCAAAGTGCTCGCGCAGCTTGCTGCGGAAGTCGGAGCGGCCAAAACCGTCGGTGCCCAGCACTTTGTAGGTGCGGTCCTTTGGAATGAAAGGACGGATCTGCTCGGCATAGGCCTTCATGTAGTCGGTCGATGCGACCACGGGGCCACTGTGCTTGGCCAGTTGCTGACTGACAAACGGCACGCGAGGTGTTTCCAGCGGGTGCAGCAAGTTGTAACGCTCGGCGTCCTGACCGTTGCGGGTCAGCTCGTTGAAGCTTGGGCAGCTCCAAACGTCGGCCTGAATGCCCCAGTCGGTGGCCAGCAGGGTTTGGGCTGCAATCGATTCGCGCAGGATGGTGCCCGAACCCAACAGTTGCACGCGTTTCTCACCAGCTGCACCGGGCTTGCACAAATACATGCCCTTGATGATTTGATCTTCGGTGCCGGGCGTGAGGCCAGGCATCGCGTAGTTTTCGTTCAGCAAGGTGATGTAATAAAAGACGTTGTCTTGCTTCTCCACCATGCGCTTCAAACCGTGGTGCAGGATGACGCCGACTTCGTGGGCGAAGGTGGGGTCATACGAGACGCAGTTGGGGATGGTGTTGGCCATGATGTGGCTGTGACCGTCTTCGTGCTGAAGGCCCTCGCCGTTGAGCGTGGTGCGGCCCGATGTGCCGCCGAGCAAGAAACCGCGTGCTTGCATATCGCCCGCCGCCCAGGCCAGGTCGCCAATGCGCTGGAAGCCGAACATCGAGTAATAAACGTAGAACGGCACCATGATGCGGTTGCTGGTGCTGTAGCTGGTGGCCGCCGCGATCCAGCTGGACATGCCGCCGGCTTCGTTGATGCCTTCTTGCAGGATCTGACCGGCCACATCTTCCTTGTAGTACATGACCTGGTCTTTGTCGACCGGGGTGTACTGCTGGCCAGCCGGGTTGTAAATACCGATCTGGCGGAACAGGCCCTCCATGCCGAAGGTGCGGGCTTCGTCCACCAAGATAGGGACAACGCGTGGGCCCAGGGCTTGGTCGCGCAGCAGTTGGGTCAAAAAGCGCACATACGCTTGGGTGGTGGAGATTTCACGGCCTTCGGCGGTGGGCTCCATCACGGCTTTGAAGGTCTCGAGCGAAGGCACGGTGAAGCTCTCGTCGGCCTTGGCACGGCGCTTGGGCAGGTAGCCACCCAGGGCTTGGCGGCGCTCGTGCAGGTAGCGCATCTCGGGCGTATCGTCAGCGGGTTTGTAAAACGGGATCTTGGGCAGCTCGCTGTCCGGGATCGGGATGTTGAAGCGATCGCGCATGTACTTGATGTCATCGTCCGTCAACTTCTTGGTCTGGTGAACGGTGTTCTTGCCCTCGCCCGCCTTGCCCATGCCAAAGCCTTTGACAGTCTTGATCAGCAGCACTGTGGGCTGGCCCTTGGTGTTGACGGCCTTGTGGTAGGCGGCGTAGACCTTCTGTGGGTCGTGACCACCGCGCTTGAGGTTCCAGATGTCGTTGTCCGACAGGTGCGCCACCATCTCGAGTGTGCGCGGGTCGCGGCCAAAGAAATGCTTGCGCACATACGCGCCATCGTTGGCTTTGAAGGCCTGGTAGTCACCGTCCAGGGTGTCCATCATCAGCTTGCGCAGCGCGCCGTCCTTGTCGCGGGCCAGCAGGCTGTCCCACTCGCTGCCCCACAGCAGCTTGATGACGTTCCAGCCCGAGCCGCGGAATTCGCCTTCGAGTTCTTGCACGATCTTGCCGTTGCCGCGCACCGGGCCATCGAGGCGCTGCAAGTTGCAGTTGACGACAAAAATCAGGTTGTCCAGATTCTCGCGCGCGGCCAGGCCAATCGCGCCCAGCGACTCGACCTCGTCCATCTCGCCGTCGCCGCAGAACACCCAAACCTTGCGGTTTTCGGTATTGGCAATGCCTCGGGCGTGCAAGTATTTCAAAAAGCGCGCCTGGTAGATGGCCATCAAGGGACCCAGGCCCATGGACACCGTGGGGAACTGCCAGAACTCAGGCATGAGTTTGGGGTGAGGGTAGCTAGATAGGCCTTTGCCGTCCACTTCCTGGCGGAAGTTGAGCAATTGCTCCTCGGTCAGGCGGCCTTCGAGGTACGCGCGTGCGTACACGCCGGGCGACACGTGGCCCTGGATGTAGAGGCAATCACCGCCGTGGTTTTCGCTTTCGGCGTGCCAGAAATGGTTGAAGCCGGCACCAAACATGTGGGCCAGCGAGGCGAACGAACCGATGTGACCACCCAGGTCACCACCGTCTTCAGGGTTGTGGCGGTTGGCCTTGACGACCATGGCCATGGCGTTCCAGCGCATGTAGGCGCGCAGGCGCTCTTCGATTTCGATGTTGCCGGGGCAGCGGGCCTCTTCGTTGGGCTCGATGCTGTTCACATAACCGGTGGTGGCCGAAAACGGCAAATCAATGCTGTGCTGGCGGGCTTCTTCGAGCAACTCTTCGAGCAAGTAATGCGCACGCTCGGGGCCAGCTTTTTCAATCACGGCGGACAGTGCGTCCATCCATTCACGGGTCTCCTGTGCGTCCAGGTCACGGCCCGGTTGTTGTGGTGTAGCCGCTGTCATGCGTGTCTCCTGTTGCTGTTGTGAACAAATGATGCCTGAATTCTCACATATTTTTTTCGTTATTTCAAATTGTGCTTTAGTGTTTTACATCGTGAAATTTGATACCTTTTTTTACGGACTGCCAAGCGGATCACAAGGGCATGACAGAGGGCTTGTCCCCTAAACTCAGGGGATGGAATTGAACAAAGCAGCATCGGTCGTGACCCAGGTTGGACCGTGGGCTTGGTGGCGCTCGTGGTGGCATCGCCAATCTCCCAACAGACAGGACCGTTATGCCAACTTGGCCCCCGTGGTGGCTGTGGTGCTTTTTTTGGCCGCCATTGCCAGCGCATTCTGGTACTTGCGGGTCGAAGAGATCGAGCGGGAGCAAGAAGCCATCAAACGGGATGTGGAATACGCTCAACAGCGCCTGCGTCTGCGTTTGCTGGAGCGGCAAGAACAGGTCATGCGCCTGGCACGCGATGTCTCCAACAAGGAGATCCGCACCGATCAGTTTTTGTCCCGTGCTGAAGCCCTGGTGCAGCAATATCCGGAGTTTTTGTCGCTGACCTGGATCGACGACCGACGACGCATCATCGCCAACCAGAGCGTTTCCAGCATATCGCCCAGCCAGCACATGCGGGCTGGCACGGTGCTCAAAGTGGGTGAAACAGAAAGTCACTTCAGCCTGGCCCGCGACTTGATGCAGCCCATCTACGGCCAGATCAACACCGATGTGGACAAGGACGCCCAACTCGCTGTGTTGCAGTTGCACACCCCCCTGAGCAACGACCAAGGCCGCTTCAGCGGGGTGATTCTGGCGGAATACACCATGGAAGGGCTGCTGCGCTACGGTATCCCGACTGAGGTGCTGGCCAAATACGCCGTGGCACTGCAAGACGGCAAAGGCCAATTGCTGGCCGGACAAACCATTCCGGGCCGCATTGCCCTGTGGCGCTTGCTGCCCGGCAGTGACAAACCCAACAACGATTACGAAGTGCCCGTCTCGCCCGTCGGCAACGACCTGATTTTGCGGGCCCAAGCCTGGCGCACTTCTCAGGGCCTGGTGGGTGGCGGCTTGTTTTGGTTGGTGAGTGTGTTGAGTGTCATGACGGCCTGGATGCTGATCGGCAACTGGCGGCATACCCGCAGGCGCATACAGGCCCAAAAAGCCCTGGTGGCCGAAACCAACTTCCGCCGCGCCATGGAAAACTCCATGCTGACGGGCATGCGAGCCCTGGACTTGCGCGGGCGCATCACCTACGTCAATCCCGCTTTTTGCCAGATGACAGGCTGGAGCGAATCCGATTTGGTCGGTGCAGTGGCCCCCTTCCCCTACTGGCCCGACCAGGACCGTGAACTGCTGATGAAACGCCTGGAGGAAGAAATAAGCGGGCAACACTCTGCAGGTGGTTTTCAGGTGCGGGTCAAGCGCAAAAACGGCCAACTTTTCGATGCACGCATGTATGTGTCGCCGCTGATCGATGCGACCGGCAAGCAAACCGGCTGGATGACCTCGATGACCGACATCACCGAACCCAATCGGATTCGGGAGCAACTGGCCAGTTCGCATGAACGCTTCACCATCGTGCTGGAGGCGCTGGACGCCTCGGTTTCGGTGGCCCCTTTGGGCAGCGAAGAGCTGCTGTTTGCCAACAAGTTGTACCGGCTCTGGTTTGGTCAGAACACCGTGGGGCACCTGCGACTGGTGCAACAAGCGGGCGCGACCGACAGCAATGACCGGGCTGAAGAGAACGACGATGTGGACGAAATGGCGGGTCTGCCCACGGAAAGCCTGACCGTCGCCAAATCCGAAAACTCCGAAATCTTCGTGTCGGAGTTGGGCAAATGGCTGGAAGTGCGCTCGCGCTACATCAACTGGGCCGACGGGCGACTGGCGCAAATGGTGATTGCCAGCGACATCACCCCGCGCCGTCAGGCCGAAGAGCTGGCGGCCCAGCAAGCTGAACGCGCCCAGAACGCCAGTCGCTTGATCACCATGGGCGAAATGGCCTCCAGCGTGGCGCACGAGCTGAACCAGCCGCTCACAGCCATCAGCAATTACTGCAGCGGCATGATTTCGCGCATCAAGTCACAACAGGTCAAGGAAGAAGACCTGCTGTCTGCGCTGGACAAAACCGCCCGCCAGGCTCAGCGTGCCGGTCAGATCATTTTGCGCATCCGTAGCTTCGTCAAGCGAAGCGAGCCCAACCGCACTTTGTCGGATGTGTCGGCCATGGTCAGCGAAGCGCTGGAGCTGGCCGAAATCGAGATGCGCCGCCGCAACGTGCGCCTGACCCACCATGTCGCAGCGCGACTGCCGCAGCTCATGGTGGACCCGATCCTGATCGAGCAGGTGCTGATCAACCTGATGAAGAACGCGGCTGAGTCGATTGATAACGCCGACCGCCCCACCGGTCAGCGCCAAGTAGAACTGCGCATCGTGCCTAAGCTGGTGGACGGCCAGCCCGTGGTCGAGTTTTCCGTGACCGACACAGGCCAAGGTTTGCCCCCGGAGGACTCTGAAAGGGTGTACGAGGCCTTTTTCTCGACCAAGGTCGAAGGCATGGGCATTGGCCTGAATTTATGCCGCAGCATCATCGAATCCCACCAAGGCAGGATCGTTTCGGAGAACCTCTACAATGCCGGCGAGGTGACTGGTTGCAGGTTCTCCTTCTGGATTCCGGTCGAAGCTGCTTTGACCACATAACAACCCACGGGGTAAATGAATGAGCTTGATTCCCAAAAAAGGCACTGTGTACGTTGTGGACGATGACGAAGCGGTGCGCGATTCCTTGCAGTGGTTGCTCGAAGGCAAGGATTATCGGGTGCGTTGTTTTGACAGTGCCGAGTCCTTCATCAGCCGCTACGACCCCCGTGAGGTCGCCTGCCTGATCGCCGACATCCGCATGGGTGGCATGACCGGTCTGGAGTTGCAAGACCGCCTCATCGAGCGCAAATCGCCCCTGCCCATCGTGTTCATCACTGGTCATGGAGACGTGCCCATGGCCGTGAACACCATGAAAAAAGGCGCGATGGATTTCATCCAGAAACCGTTCAAAGAAGAAGAATTGTTGGGTCTGGTCGAACGCATGCTCGACGAAGCCCGCGACGCGTTTGCCGGCTACCAGCAAGCGGCCAGCCGCGACGCCCTGCTCTCCAAACTCACAGGCCGCGAAGCCCAGGTGCTGGAGCGCATCGTGGCCGGTCGCCTGAACAAGCAGATCGCCGATGACCTGGGCATCAGCATCAAGACCGTGGAAGCGCACCGTGCCAACATCATGGAAAAGCTCAACGCCAACACCGTGGCCGATCTGCTCAAGATCGCGCTGGGGCAAAACGCACCCAAAGCCTGATCCGCACCCACAAGCTCCAAACGCCCGCATCTGTCGGGCGTTTTGCATTTTTCTCTGACCTTTTCGAATTTCAACCATGACCGCCCAAATCATTGATGGCACCCAACTCTCCAAACAACTGCGCACCGAAGTCGCCAGCCGCGCCCAGGCCCTCAAGGCCAAAGGCATCACCCCGGGTCTGGCCGTGGTGTTGGTGGGTGACAACCCGGCCAGCCAGGTGTATGTGCGCAACAAGGTCAAGGCCTGCGAAGACAGCGGCCTGCACTCTGTGCTCGAAAAATACGACGCCAACATGACCGAGGCCGCCCTGCTGGCTCGCGTGGAAGCGCTCAACCAAGACCCCAGCATCCACGGCATCCTGGTGCAGCTGCCCTTGCCCGCCCACATCGACGCACAAAAAGTGATCGAAGCCATCAGCCCGGCCAAGGACGTCGACGGTTTTCACATCGCCAGCGCCGGCGCGCTCATGACCGGTATGCCCGGTTTCTGGCCTTGCACGCCCTACGGCTGCATGAAGATGCTCGAGAGCATCGGCTACGACCTGCGCGGCAAACACGCGGTGGTGATCGGTCGCAGCAACATTGTGGGCAAGCCCATGGCGCTGATGCTGCTGCAAAAAGACGCCACCGTGACAGTGGCGCACTCGCGCACCCAAAACCTCAAAGCCCTGACCTTGCAAGCCGACGTGATCGTGGCCGCCGTGGGCAAGCGCAACGTGGTCACGGCCGACATGGTCAAACCCGGTGCAGTGGTGCTGGATGTGGGCATGAACCGCAACGACGAAGGCAAGCTGTGCGGTGATGTGGACTTTGACGGCGTGAAACAAGTCGCAGGCTACATCACCCCCGTGCCCGGTGGCGTTGGCCCCATGACGATCACCATGCTGCTGGTCAATACCCTTGAAGCCGCCGAACGCGCCTCCAAGTGATACAAAGTACCGACTGAACCCCTATTTGGAAATCCATGACCAACCCCTTGCTCGACACCTCTGGCCTGCCCTTGTTTGACCGCATTGCCCCCGAGCATGTGGCCCCGGCCATGGACGAACTGCTGGCTGCGGCCGAACAAGCCCTGGAGAAAGTCACCGCTGCAGACTTTCCAGCCGACTGGAAAGCCATCGCCCAAACCCTCGACGTGGCCACCGAGCGCTTGGGGCTGGCCTGGGGCGCGGTCTCACACCTCAACAGCGTTGCCGACACGCCCGAGCTACGCGCCGCCTACAACGCCGCCCTGCCCCGCGTGACCGAATTCTGGACACGCCTGGGCAGCGACGAGCGCCTGTACGCCAAATACAAGGCGATTGACGCGACCCGCCTCAACACCGAGCAACAACAAGCCCACAAAAACGCCCTGCGCGCCTTTGTGCTGGGCGGTGCCGAACTGCAAGGGGCGGCCAAAGAACGCTACGCCGCCATCCAGGAACGGCTGGCCGAGATCACACAAAAGTTCAGCGAAAACACACTCGACGCGACCGACAACTTTGCGCTGTACGTGAGCGAAGACCAGCTCCAAGGTGTGCCTGCCGATGTGGTGCAAGCCACCCGGGAGGCCGCCCAAAAAGAAGGCAAAGAGGGCCACCGCCTGAGCCTGAAAATGCCGGTGTATTTGCCCGTGATGCAGTTCGCCGACAGCGCCGCATTGCGCGAGCAGCTCTACAAAGCCTATGTGACCCGTGCCTCGGACCAGGCCCCCGAAGACGCGAAACACTTCGACAACACGCCCTTGATGCAGGAAATCCTGGCGTTGCGCCAGGAGGAAGCGCGCCTCTTGGGTTTTGACAACTACGCCCAAGTGTCGGTGGTGCCCAAGATGGCCGAATCCCCCGAAAAAGTCACCGCCTTCTTGCGAGACCTGGCGGCCAAAGCCCGCCCATTTGCCGAAAAAGACCTGGCCGACTTGCGCGAATTCGCAACCAACGCGCTGGGCATCACCGGCCCGCTGAACGCCTGGGACGTGCCCTACTTGAGCGAAAAACTCAAGGAAGCCCGCTACAGCTTCAGCGAGCAAGAAGTCAAGCAGTACTTCACAGCCCCCAAAGTGCTGGCCGGCTTGTTCAAGATCATCGAAACCTTGTTTGAAGTCAGCATCCGCCCCGACCAGGCCCCTGTTTGGCACCCGGCGGTGGCGTTCTACCGCATCGAGCGCGACGGCCAACTGGTCGGCCAGTTCTACCTGGACCCACCTGCACGCGCTGGCAAGCGCGGCGGCGCGTGGATGGACGACGTGCGCGGCCGCTGGCAGCGTCCCGACACGGGTGTGCTGCAAACGCCTGTGGCGCACCTGGTGTGCAACTTTGCCGAGGGCGTGAATGGCCAGCCGCCGTTGCTCACGCACGACGACGTGATCACCCTCTTCCACGAGTTTGGCCACGGTTTGCACCACATGCTCACCCAAGTCAACGAACGCGATGTCTCGGGCATCAGCGGCGTCGAGTGGGACGCGGTGGAATTACCCAGCCAGTTCATGGAAAACTTCTGCTGGGAATGGTCGGTACTGCGCCACATGACCGCCCATGTGGAGACCGGTGAGCCCTTGCCGCGTGCGCTGTTCGACAAAATGCTGGCCGCGAAAAACTTCCAAAGCGGCCTGCAGACCCTGCGCCAAATCGAGTTTTCGTTGTTCGACATGCTGGTGCATGCCGAGCACGACCCGGCGCAAGACTTCATGCCGCTGTTACAACAAGTGCGCGACGAAGTGGCTGTGCTGCACCCGCCCGCCTTCAACCGCATGGCCCACACCTTCAGCCACATCTTTGCTGGTGGCTACGCTGCGGGCTATTACAGCTACAAATGGGCCGAGGTGCTGAGCGCCGATGCTTATGCCGCGTTTGAAGAAACCGCCGCTGCCGACGGCACGCCCAGTGTGGAAACCGGTCGCCTGTACCGCCAAACCATTCTGGAGGCAGGTGGCAGCCGCCCTGCGCTGGAATCGTTCAAGGCCTTCCGGGGCCGCGAACCCAGCCTGGACGCCTTGCTGCGCCACCAAGGCATGGTCGCCGCCTGAGTCCAACGCCGCGCCCTGAATGCTTGGGGCTTCAATGGGTCATTTGATGCTGTCAAGGTCACAAAAATCATGAGCGACAACGCACGCAACGTCTTGGGGGAGGCGCTGGTCCCCTGCTCCTACGACCCGTTGACCGGGTACTACCGGGACGGTTGCTGCAACACGGACGAGCATGACCAGGGCAGCCATGTGGTGTGCGCGAAAGTCACGCAGGAATTTCTGGATTTTTCGCTGGCACGTGGAAACGACCTCATCACCCCTCGCCGCGAATACCGCTTTGCCGGTTTGAAAGCGGGCGACCGTTGGTGCCTGTGCGCTCTGCGCTGGAAAGAAGCGCTGGATGCTGGCGTTGCACCGCCCGTGGTGCTGGAATGCACGCACGTACGTGCGCTGGACTTTGTGAAGCTGGCGCAGTTGCAGTCGCACGCTGTCAAAGCTGTGGGCAAGCAATAACGCCAAACTGTTCAGTCCTACTTGCGCAATGGATGGGCTGCGAAATGCAAGCGAGTGGCGGAAAACTGTCGGAGATACGCTCACTTTGGGCGTGTGGACGAAAAAAAAAGCACCGAGCGTTTCCGCCAAGTGCTTGATTCTCCTACCGAATTTGGTAGGCGCGACTAGATTCGAACTAGCGACCCCCACCATGTCAAGGTGGTGCTCTAACCAACTGAGCTACGCGCCTGCTAAGCTATGAATTATAGCGGGAAAAATCGCGTTTTCAGGGCGTGCTTCAATAAGACGTGCTCACCGCCTTCGTGCAGACCTCACCCCTTTGACACTGCGAACGGTACCCAGAACCTTGTTCAGGCGGGCGGCGTCGCCGATCTCCACCGTGAAGGTCATCCAGGCCGTGCCTTTGACGGACTGGGTTTGCACACCGATGACGTTCATCTTTTCTTTAGCAAACACTTCGGAGATATCGCGCAGCAGGCCTTGCCGGTCAAAGGCTTCCACCGCCACGTCGACCGGGTACACCAAGGCATCTGCACCCTTGTGCTCGCCCCAACGCACCTCGATCACACGTTCGCCATGGCGTGAGGCCAATTCGCGGAAGTTGCTGCAGTCCTGGCGGTGGATGCTTACCCCCTTGCCGCGCGTGACAAAGCCGCTGATCGCATCCGGTGGCGCAGGTTTGCAACAACGTGCCAGTTGCGTGAGCAAGGAATCCACACCCACCACCAGCACGCCTGAGGGCGATTTGCGGGCTGCAGCACCTTTGAACTTTTTCTGAAAATACTCATCCGGCTCCAGCGAAGGCTCTGGCGGGTTGAGCAGGACTTCGATGTTGCGCAGGGAGTATTCGTCCTTGCCCACCACCTCAAACAGCCCTTCGGCAGATTTGAAGCCCAGCTGGCTGGCCAGGTCCTCCAGGCGGATCGCGGTGCGCCCCAGGCGCTGCAGGAATTTCTCAACCGCTTCGCGCCCACGCGCCACGGTTTCGGCGATCACTTGTGCATTGAACCAGGCCCGGACTTTGGCCCGCGCACGCGGACTGGCCAAAAAGCCCAATTCCGGGTTGAGCCAGTCGCGCGACGGCCCGCCTTCCTTGATGGCGGTGATCTCGACCGTCTGGCCGTTGGCCAGCTGGGTGTTCAGCGGCACCATGGCCCCGTCCACCTTGGCGCCCCGGCAGCGGTGGCCCAGGTTGGTGTGCACCGTGTAGGCAAAGTCGATGGGCGTGGCGCCTTGCGGCAGCTCCACCACAGCCGCATCGGGCGTCAGCACATAAATGCGGTCGTCAAACAGGCCGCCGCCGTGGTCATTGGCTTGTGCAGCCCCGGACAGGTCCCGCTCCCAGGCCAGCAGCTGGCGCAGCACGGCGATCTTGGTGTCGTATTCGCTGGTGGCCGACACCCCGGCGTAGCCTTTGGCCCCGGCCTCCTTGTAGGCCCAGTGCGCGGCAACGCCGTGTTCGGCATGTTCGTGCATGGCACGGGTGCGGATCTGCACCTCAATCGGGCCCCCATCGGCATCGCGCACCACGGTGTGCAACGACTGGTAGCCGTTGGCTTTGGGCTTGGCGATGTAGTCGTCAAATTCTTCGGCAATCGGCACAAAGTGCTCGTGCACCCAACTGAGCACCTGGTAGCAGTCGGCCACGCTGGGCACCACCACGCGCAGTGCCCGGATGTCGAACACGCGCTCAAAGGGCAAGGCCTTGCCGCGCATTTTGCGCACGATGCTGTAGATGTGTTTGGGCCGCCCCTCGACCGAGGCCTCAATGCCCTGGCTGGCCAAGGCCTGCTGCAGGCGTTCGCGCAGCGCCACCATGTAGCGCTCGCGCTCGGTGCGTTTTTCATCGAGCAGGCGGGCAATGTCTTTGTAAGTGGCAGGCTCCAGAAATCGGAAAGACAGGTCCTCCATTTCCCATTTGATCTGCCAAATGCCCAAACGGTTGGCCAGCGGTGCAAACACCTGCAGCGACTCGCTGGCCAAAGCCGGGGGCACCGGCAGCTTGGTGGCAGCGTAGTGGCGCAGGGTTTGCAAGCGCGAAGCCAGGCGCAGCATGACCACGCGCAAATCGCGACTGAAAGCCAGCAGCATCTTACGCACGTTTTCGGTCTGAACGCGGGGGCTCAGCGGCGTGTTGTCTGGCCCGTGCGTACCCGATTCAGCGGCCCGAGACAAGCGTTGCACATGCACCAGCTGATTGGTCTGCATGGCCAGTTGCGCCAAATGCGGGCCAAATGCCTTGGCGATCACCTCTTCCGGTTTGTTCAGGTGCGGGCAGGCATAGACCAGGTAACTGGCCGCCTGCATGGCCACCGAGCCGCCAATGTTTGCCAGGATCGCGGCCACGGCATCGGCATGCGCCAGGATATTTTCGCCCGTGTCCAGGGTTTCACCGGCAATCAGGGGTTCGGCAAAAGCACGGGCTTTGGCCAGTGTTTCGCCGGGATCGATCACCCCGGAGGCATCGGCCGTGGCCAGCACGACAGGAGGCAAATGTGGGGCATGCAAACGGGGTGTGGTCGCCATCGGGCTGGCGGAATGGCTGAATGTGGGGCTGACCATGGCGTCAAGGTCCGAGCAAGAACTTGGCCACCACCGCGATCTGGTCGTCCCCTGTCAGAGTGGGCGCGTGGCCAAAGCCGGGCCAGGTGTCCAGTCGGGCACGGGGGCCGCGTTGGGTCATCTGCAAGGCCGTTTCTGGCGTCAGCAAATCCGAGTCCTGGCCGCGAATCAGAAGAGTTTGCGCCTGGATCTGGTCGTACAAAGTCCAGAGCATGGCTTCGCCAGCAGCGGCCGTTTCGGGGGTCATGGCCCTGACAGGCACCCCGATGGCCGGGTCGTAATGCAGGGTCAGTTGGCCATCGGTTCCTGGGCGCATCATGTGGGCCGACATCTCGCGCCAGACCTCGGGCAAGACCGGTCCAAAGCCTTGCGACAAGTCCCAGAGTGCTGCCACGGCTTCATCGAGGTCGCGGTATTGACCGTACTGACCCACATAGCCTTGCATGCGCTGCACCGATGACCAGGTGATGGCCGGGCCCACATCGTTGAGCACCAGGCGGCGAATCGGGCACGGTAAAGGCAGCCCGGGCTGCCCAGCCAGCACCATGCCAATCAGTCCGCCCATGCTGGTGCCCACCCAGTCCAAGGTTTGCAAGGGCCGGTCGGCCCCCAACTGCTGCTGAATCTGGCCCAGCATGGCCAGCATGTCGCCTGCATATTGCGGAATTTGGTAGAGGGCGGGATCACTCAGCCACTCGCTGCGCCCTCGCCCGGCCACATCGGGACAAATGACCTGCAGCGGCTCTGGACTTTGAGCGACCAGGGCTTGGGCCAGGCGATCAAAATCCCGGCCTTGACGGGTCAGGCCATGCACGCACACCACCACACGGCGTGCTGTGGCCTCGCCCCAACGCCAAAAAGCCATGCGGTGCTGGCCCTCGGGGTGCGGACAAGTCACCCATTCGAGTTGGGGCGAGAGGCGAGAGGCGTTGTGGATGACAGTCATGACAATCGGAAACAATCTGGCGGCTTTGCCGCTGAAACGGGGCTGGGTCAGCGCCATAATGGACTTTTGAACATCCTAATTCATCTTTCGGAGTGGAAATCATGTTGCAAGGTAAAACAGCACTGGTCACGGGTTCAACCAGCGGTATCGGTCTGGGCATTGCCAAGGCTTTGGCCAAGCAAGGCGCCAACATTGTTTTGAACGGGTTTGGTGATGCCGAAGGCCCCAAGGTAGAAATTGCTGCACTGGGCGTGAAAGTGGCTTACCACGGCGCCGACATGAGCAAAGCCAGCGAGATTGAAGCCATGATGAAGTTCGCCGCCGACACCTTTGGCCGCGTCGACATCCTGGTGAACAACGCGGGCATCCAACACGTCGCCCGCATCGAAGACTTCCCGGTTGAGCACTGGGACGCCATCATCGCCATCAACCTGACCAGTGCCTTCCACGCCACACGCCTGGCCCTGCCCGCCATGAAGGCCGCCAACTGGGGCCGCATCATCAACGTGGCATCCATCCACGGCCTGGTGGGTTCTGCCGAAAAGTCTGCCTATGTGGCCGCCAAGCACGGCGTGGTGGGCCTGACCAAGGTCACAGCCCTCGAAAACGCCACCACTGGCGTGACTTGCAACGCGATTTGCCCCGGCTGGGTCTTGACACCGCTTGTGCAAAAACAGGTGGACGCCAAGGCTGCCGCCATGGGCTTGTCCAACGAAGAAGCCAAAAAAGTTCTGCTGCAAGAGAAAGAGCCCTCCATGCAGTTCACCACCCCCGAAGAGCTGGGCGAGCTGGCGGTCTTCTTCTGCTCGGCCGCGGGCAACAACGTGCGCGGTGTGGCCTGGAACATGGACGGCGGCTGGACCGCCCAGTAAAGCCATGAGTACTTCTGCACGCTTGGACAAGATCGTCATTGTTGACGACGACACCCGCATCCGCGATTTGTTGCGTCGATTTTTGTCGCCCGAAGGCTTTGATGTGCTGCTGGCCGAAGACGGCCGTGCCCTTGACCGCATCTTGCAGCGCGAGACGATCGACCTGATCGTGCTGGACCTGATGCTTCCAGGTGAAGACGGCCTGAGCATTTGCAAACGCTTGCGGGCTGCGGGCGTCAAAACCCCGGTCATCATGCTCACCGCCAAGGTGGAGGATGTCGACCGCATCACGGGTTTGGAAATCGGTGCCGACGACTACCTGGGCAAGCCCTTCAACCCGCGCGAGCTGCTGGCACGCATCCATGCGGTGCTGCGGCGACGGCCGCAAACGGAGATGCCGGGGGCGCCCTCCGCCGGTGACCATGAAGTCATCGTGTTTGGCGCGTTTTCACTTGACTTGGGCACCCGTTCCCTGTCCAAAAACGGTCAGGACATGCCTTTGACAAGCGGCGAATTCGCCATGCTCAAAGCCTTGGCTCGGCACCCCAAGCAGCCTTTGACGCGAGACAAATTGGCGCAACTGGCCCGCGGGCGTGAGTTCGAGCCCTTCGATCGAAGTCTGGATGTTCAGATTTCCAGGCTGCGCAAGATGATCGAGACCGACCCGGCATCGCCCAAAATCATCCAGACCGTCTGGGGCGTCGGTTACGTTTTTGTGCCTGATGGGCAGCCGTGAATCCTGTAGAAACCGCATCGCCAGAAGGTGCCGAATCCGAAAAACCGCCACGCAGGCTGAAACTGAGCCTGTTTTGGCGCACCTTCTTCTTGCTGGCCTTGTTGATCTTGTTCAGCAGCCTGGCCTGGCTGCAAATGTTTCGTACACAAGAGTACGAACCGCGCATTTTGCGCAATGCCCACCAAATTGCCACCGTGGTCAATTTGACCAAGACGGCCTTGATGCACTCGGACGCCATTGCACGCGTCGCCCTGCTCAAAATGCTGGCAGACGAGGAAGACCTCAGTATCCTCATTCGCGAGCCCGCCGACCGTGTGGTCCCTTTTAGCGACTCGGGCATGGAGAGCCGTTTAGCGCTGGAAATGGCCAAAAGGCTGGGGCCAGACACCGTGATCGCCTCAAGGGTGAACGATTCGCCTGGCTTGTGGGTGGGCTTCAAGATCGAGCGAGACAGCTACTGGCTGCAAATGGACCCGGAGCGGCTTCGTCCCCTGGGCGGCTCGGCCTGGCTGACCTGGCTGGCCGTGACCTTGGCGCTGTCTTTGGCGGGGGCCGCCATCATGGCAGGCCTGATCAACCGCCCGCTTAAACGCTTGTCCTTTGCGGCGAGCCAAGTGCGCGAAGGCCACTTCAACACCTCGACCTTGGACGAAGACGCGGCCACCAGCGAAATCCGCGAGGTCAACATCGGCTTCAACCGCATGGCCGAACGCCTGGCCAAAATCGAGCAAGAGCGGGCCTTGATGCTGGCGGGCATCTCGCACGATCTGCGCACCCCTTTGGCGCGCTTGCGGCTGGAGACGGAGCTGAGTGTGAGCGATCCGGAAACCCGCGACTTGATGGCCGCCGACATCGCACAATTGGACGCCATCATCGACAAATTCCTTGACTACGCCAGACCTGAACCCACTGAACTGGGTCCGGTCATGTTGTCTGGTGTGATCAGTCGCAGCATCGCCCCTTGGCGCAACAACCCGCGCTTCGAGATCAGTGTGGATGTGGCAGAGGACCTGCAAGTCAAGGCCGAGCCGGTTGAACTGTCACGCGTGCTGTCTAACCTGCTGGAAAACGCCCGCCGTTATGGCCAAAGTCCCAGCGATGGCATCACCCGCGTTGAGATTGTGGCTCGGGTGCATGAGGGCTGGGTGTTGCTGCGTGTGCGCGATCAAGGCCCGGGGGTGTCCGAAGAGGCTTTGAAAAACCTGACACAACCGTTTTTCAGAGGCGATGCGGCCAGAACTTCGGCAACAGGCTCCGGCCTGGGCCTGGCCATTGTCGAGCGATCGGTGCAACGCATGGGTGGCACGTTTTCGGTGTTCAACAACAGCGCGGGCGGCCTGATGGCGCTGATGAAGTTCCGGCATGCGCTAAACGAGGCTTGAGCCATGCAGACATTTGGCCGACTTGGCAACTTCCGGCCATAGACGCGGTTCGCTTTGATCTGGGAGCGAGCGCGGCTACCGGGTGTGAGCTCGCAGCGGATACTGGCTCTCAACCCTTTCTCAGCAAAGCCACCGCACGCGCTTCCATGCTTTGTCCCATGCCCACGGGCCCCAGTTTTTCCGCCGTCTTGGCCTTCACGTTCACTTGGTCCGCTTGCACGCCCAGCGCCTTGGCCACTCCGGCGTTGATCGCCTCCATGTGCGGCGCGAGTTTGGGCGCTTGGGCAACGATGGTGCTGTCCAGATTCACCAGCTCCCAGCCTTGGGCGCGCACCCGGCGCATGGCCTCTTGCAACAGCACCGACGAATCGGCGCCCTTGAACTGCGCGTCCGTGTCCGGAAAATGCCGCCCAATGTCGCCCAGGCCCGCAGCGCCCAGCACCGCATCGGTGATAGCGTGCAACAACACATCGGCATCCGAGTGGCCCAACAGGCCCGTGCTGTGAGGAATCTTGACCCCACCCAAAACCAGCTGGCGCCCGGGAACCAAGGCGTGCACGTCCCAGCCTTCGCCAATGCGGATGTTCATGTTCTGCCTTTCAAAATCGCTTCGGCAAACGCGAAGTCGGCGGGGTAAGTGACTTTCAAATTTTGAGCCGAGCCGGGCACCAGACGCGGTGACAAGCCCAGGCGCTCCATGGCGCTCGACTCGTCGGTGATGCCTGCAAAACCTGTGCTCGCCGCAGCTTCCAAGGCCGCATGCAAAGCGCCCAAGCGGAACATTTGCGGCGTTTGTGCCAACCATTTGTCTTCACGCGGCACAGTGCTGGCCACGCGGGCTGTCTGCCCGTTCAGGGTGTGTGACTTCAATGTGTCGGGCAGCGGCAAAGCCAGCAAGCCGCCCACCGGGTCATCTTGGCAGCTCTCGATCAAGGCCGACACCGCCTCGGGCGTGACCAGGCAACGTGCGGCGTCGTGCACCAGCACCCAGTCTTCAGCGTCTACGCCCGCTTGCAGCATGGCGCCCAGGCCATTGAACACGCTTTCGGCGCGGGTTGCACCGCCGCAAGCCTCACGCTTGAAATGTGATGGCCAACAGACTTGAGGCCATGCAAAGTCGTCATTGGGCGACAGAATCACCCAGCCACTGGTTAGCTGTGAGAGTCGGGCCAGCGCGTGCAAGGTGTGCATGACCATGGGCTGCCCAGCTACCGTCTGGTACTGCTTGGGCATGGGGGTGCCCGCGCGGCTACCTGTGCCGGCACAAGGGATCAGCGCATGAAAACGGCGAGGGATTGGGTTGATCGGCATGGACTTGAATTGTAGGAGGTCGCCCCTGCGGCCGAATGGTGGTGAGGCAAAAGCGGCAGAACTTAACCACGGATTCGCGAGGAGGAGCTCGCCGCCACATGGCGCCTGACTTGCGCTTGCACAGATCGCCCCCATGCCCATGACCGCCACGGGGGTTCTGCCGTCCCGCTTTTACAATGCAGTCAGTTTCTTACTTTTCCACCCCCCTCCTTTTTTGGCGGGGGGTGTTTTGCTTTTTTCTCTTCGCCACCGCCATGCAACTGCCCAGTCTGAATTCCGGTAAACGATTCACCCTGCCCCGCCCTGCCGGATCGGCCGATGCCGTGCTGCTGGCCCAGCTGGCTGAGCGCGAAAAGAAAGCGGGCAAGCTCACCGCCATCGTGACCGCCGACGCGGCAGACGCCCAGCGGCTCATGGACGAGCTGGCGTTTTTTGCGCCCGATCTGCGCTGCGTGATGTTCCCCGATTGGGAAACCCTGCCGTATGACACCTTCTCGCCGCACCAGGACTTGATTTCGGAGCGCCTGGCCACGCTGTGGCGCATCAAGCAGCGCAACCACGCCGAGAGCGCCGATGTGGTGCTGGTGCCTGCCACCACGGCGCTGTACCGGCTGGCACCGCCGTCATTTTTGGCGGGCTACACCTTCGAATTCAAGGTCAAGCAAAAGCTGGACGAGGCCCAGCTCAAGGCCCAGCTCACATTGGCGGGCTACTCGCATGTGAGCCAAGTGGTCAGCCCCGGCGAATACGCGGTGCGCGGCGGCTTGATCGACCTGTTCCCCATGGGCTCTTTGGTGCCTTACCGGGTGGATTTGTTTGACGACGAAATCGACAGCATCCGCACCTTCGACCCCGACAGCCAGCGCAGCCTTTACCCCGTGCCCGAAGTGCGGCTGTTGCCCGGACGCGAGTTCCCTATGGACGAAGCAGCGCGTGCGCGATTCAGAAGCCGCTGGCGCGAATTGCTCGAAGGCGACCCGACCAAGAGCCGCATCTACAAGGACATGGGCAATGGCGTGGCCACAGCGGGCATCGAGTACTACCTGCCGCTGTTCTTTGAAGAAACCGCCACCGTGTTCGACTACCTGGGCGCAGGACAAGCCGATGCGGCCACCGTGGTGCTGCACGGCGATCTGGAACCCGCCTTCCAGCGCTTTTGGCAAGACACCCGCGACCGCTACCGCCTGGTTCAGGGCGACCCCGAGCGGCCCGTGCTGCCATCCGATGCGCTGTTTTTGAGTGCAGAGCAGTTTTACACGCTGACCAACGGTCACGCTCAGCTGGCTTTGCGTCCTGGCACCAGCGATGTGGCCGACAACACCCTCGCCCAGCCACTGCCCGAACTCACCGTGGTGCGCGGTGCAGAAGACCCGCTGGCCAGGTTACAAGCGCACCTGCGCAGCAGTGCCAGCCGCGTGTTGATCCTGGCCGAGAGCGATGGCCGCCGCGAAAGCTTGATGGACTTCGTTCGCTCCAGCGGCCTCACGCCCCCGGTGTTTGACAGTCTGCAAGAATTTTTGGCCAGCGACGAAAAAATCGGCATGGCCACCGCCGCGCTGGTCAGTGGTTTTCACTGGTTTGAGCACAGCATCGACCTGGTCACCGAAACCGAACTGTTTGCCGCAGGCCCCACCACGCGCCGCCGCAAAAAGCAGGAACAGGTCAGCGATGTGGAAGCCCTCATCAAAGACCTCTCCGAGCTGAACGTGGGCGACCCGGTGGTGCACAGCGCGCACGGCATAGGCCGCTATCGGGGCCTGGTCAACATGGACATGGGCCAGAAAAACCCCGACGGCACGCCCGCACTGCAAGAGTTTTTGCACCTCGAATACGCCGACAAGGCCACGCTCTATGTACCCGTGAGCCAGCTGCAACTGATTGGCCGTTACACCGGCGTGAGCGCTGACGAAGCGCCGCTGCACAAGCTGGGCTCAGGCCAATGGGAAAAAGCCAAACGCCGCGCCGCCGAACAAGTGCGCGATGCCGCCGCCGAGTTGCTCAACATCTACGCCCGCCGCGCTGCACGCGAGGGCCACCCTTTCCGCTACAGCCCGCAAGACTACGAAACCTTTGCCAACGACTTTGGGTTTGAAGAAACCGCCGACCAAAAGGCCGCCATCCACTGCGTGATTCAAGACATGATCAGCCCCCGCCCGATGGACCGCCTGGTCTGTGGCGATGTGGGTTTTGGCAAGACCGAGGTCGCGCTGCGGGCCGCCTTTGTGGCCGTCACGGGCGGCAAACAAGTCGCCCTGTTGGCCCCCACCACCCTGCTGGCCGAGCAGCATTACCAAACCCTCAAAGACCGCTTTGCCAAATGGCCCGTCAAGGTGGCCGAGGTCTCGCGCTTTCGCTCGGGCAAAGAAGTCACCGCCGCCCTCAAGGGCATTGCCGATGGCACGGTGGACATCGTGGTCGGCACACACAAGCTGCTGAGCGAGTCCACCAAATTTCACGACCTGGGCCTGCTCATCATCGACGAAGAACACCGCTTTGGCGTGCGCCACAAAGAGGCCATGAAAGGCCTGCGCGCCGAAGTCGATGTGCTCACACTCACCGCCACCCCCATCCCCCGCACCATGGGCATGGCGCTGGAAGGCCTGCGCGATTTGAGTGTGATTGCGACTGCGCCGCAGCGCCGCCTGGCCATCAAGACCTTTGTGCGCAACGAAGGCACGGGCGTGATCCGCGAGGCGGTGCTGCGCGAACTCAAGCGCGGCGGTCAGTGCTACTTTTTGCACAATGAAGTCGAGACCATCGAGAACCGCAAGCAAAAGCTCGAAGAAATCCTGCCCGAGGCCCGCATCGCCGTGGCCCACGGCCAGATGCCCGAGCGCGAACTGGAACGCGTGATGCGCGACTTTGTGGCCCAACGCTACAACATCTTGCTGTGCTCGACCATCATCGAAACTGGCATTGACGTGCCCACGGCCAACACCATCGTGATCTCTCGCGCCGACAAGTTCGGCCTGGCCCAGCTGCACCAGCTGCGCGGACGCGTGGGCCGTTCACACCACCAAGCCTATGCGTATTTGATGGTGCCCGAGATCGAAGGCCTGACCAAACAAGCGGCCCAGCGGCTCGATGCTATCCAGCAAATGGAAGAACTGGGCAGTGGCTTTTATCTGGCCATGCACGACCTCGAGATTCGCGGGGCGGGCGAAGTGCTGGGCGAAAACCAGAGCGGCAACATGCTCGAAGTGGGCTTTCAGCTCTACAACGAAATGTTGTCCGAAGCGGTGCGCAGCCTCAAAGCGGGCAAAGAGCCCGATTTGCTCAACCCGCTCACCGCCACCACCGACATCAACCTGCACGCCCCCGCCCTGCTCCCCAACGACTACTGCGGTGATGTGCATCTGCGCCTGAGCTTTTATAAAAAGCTGGCCACCGCCAAAACCAGCGACCAGATCGACGCCCTGCTGGAAGAATTGGTGGACCGCTTTGGCAAGCTGCCCCCACAAGCGCAAACCCTGGTGGACGTGCACCGCCTGCGGGTGCTGACCCAGCCCTATGGCGTCATCAAGGTCGATGCGGCCCCGGGCGTGATCCAAATTACCTTCAAGCCCAATCCGCCCGTGGACCCCATGGCCATCATCGGTCTCATCCAGAAGAACAAACACATCAAGCTGGCGGGCAACGACAAAATCCGGATTGAGCGCGAACTGCCGGACCCCAAGGCGCGGGCGCAGATGGTGCGGGATGTGCTCAGGAGTTTGGGGCAGCCCAAGACCGAAACAGCCACGGCCTGAGACCGTTCAACGATCTTCGATAATCCTGATCCATGACCACCGCTACCCCTACCGAGTTTGCCCCCGGCCTCGCCATTCAGGGCTTCACCGCCCCCCTGTCACTGCCCCAGTTCAAACTGATCGCGTTTGACATGGACTCCACGCTCATCAGCATCGAGTGCATCGACGAAATCGCCGATGCCGTAGGCCGCAAGGCCGAGGTGGCTGCCATCACAGAGGCGGCCATGCGCGGCGAGATCACCGATTTCAAGGAAAGCCTGCGCCGCCGTCTGACGCTGCTCAAGGGCGTGACGCTGACCGACATGGAGCGCGTCTACACCGAGCGCTTGAAAATCAACCCCGGCGCGGCTGAGCTGATTGCGGCTTGCCAGAAGGCGGGCCTGAAGGTGCTGCTGGTGTCGGGGGGGTTCACCTTTTTTGCCGACCGTGTAAAAGAGCGCCTGAACATCGATTTCGCCCGCTCTAACCAGCTGGAGATCTTCAATGGCGAACTCACGGGCAGCTTGGTGATGCAAAGCTGGGGCGACATTTGTGATGGCGCCGAGAAGCGCAGAACGGTGTTGGAGCTGGCCTCTTTGATGGGCATCGAGCCGCACGAATGCATCGCTGTCGGCGATGGTGCCAACGACCTGCCGATGATGGGCGCTGCCGGGTTGTCGGTGGCCTACCACGCCAAACCCAAGGTGCGTGAGCAGGCAATGGTGGCGATCAACCAAGGTGGACTCGATCGCCTGCTGGAAGTCGTCAAGCCTTGAGTTTGGTTGTTACGTGAGGCTGCCCCTGCAGCCCAATGGGGGTCAGCGGCGCAGCGGCTTGAGCAGATCGCTCAGCCCGTTGTGGTCAATCTCTTGCATCAGCTGCAGCAGTTGCCCGATTTCGCCTTTTGGGAAACCCTCACGTGCAAACCAATTCAGGTAGTTACCGGGCAAGTCGGCGATCAGCACGCCTTTGTGTTTGCCAAAGGGCATGGGTGTGGTGACGAGCTTCACCAAATCATCGGGCTTCATGCGTTCAATGGCTTGAGGCTTTGGTCGCTCAGCCATTCACGCACGCGTGCATGAAACGCCTCGGGCCGAGAAATCATCACCCAATGCCCACAAGGCAAACTCTGCACCGCGCTGCCGGGCGTGGCGGCGACTTCCTTTAACCATTTAGAAGAATGGAACATGAAGGGTTTGCGCTCGCCATAAACAAACAGCAGTGGCATGGGCAGCTGGATTTGCGCCGCGCTCTGGAAGCCGCCCGCTGTGCCGAACCATTGCATGGCGTAGGGGTAGTTCATCTTGTAGGTGATGCGCTCTGGCTCGGTCGGGCAACGCAGCCAGCGCGCCATGGCGCGGGTCATGCGGGTGCCCAGGCTGCCTGCGATCTTCCACGCCAGCGCCAGCCAAATCTGGTAGCCCATGACGGACACTTTTTCCTTCAGTCCCCACTCCCGCAGCAGGGCACCCGAGTTGTGGTCGCCCACGTCCACCGCCACCACGCGGGCCACGCGCTCGGGGTGGCGCATGGCGAACTCGTAACCAAACACACAGCCCCAATCGTGCAGCATCAGCGTCACCGGCTGGTTTGGGCTGATGCGGTCCACGATCTTGACAAGCAGCTCGCACATGCCGTCCAAGCTCGTGGTCGGTGGGCCAGACTCAAAACCGGGCAGTGTCAATCGGGCGCAGACAAAGCGGTCCTGCAATGCCGCCACGGTGCCGTCCCACAGCGCACGGGTGTCGGGCCAGCCGTGCAGCATGAGGATGACTTCGTCGCCCTCGCCTTGCAGGCAGACATCTGTACCGTGGACGGTGATGGCACTCACAGCGCCCTGGCCAGACGCGAAATACCTTCCAGAATCTTGTCTTCACCCACGGTGGCAAAGCTCAGGCGGAATGTGGCATGGTCGGGATTAGCGCAGAAGAACGGCGTGCCCGGCACAAAGGCCACGCCCCGATCAATGGCGCGTTTGGCGTACGCGTTGCCATCCGCCACCTTGCCGCCAGCGCCTGTGAGGCGCGCCCACACGAACAAGCCGCCTTGGGGCTGCACAAACTCGACCGCATCCCCCAGTTCCTTGCGCAGCGCATCGCCCATGGTTTGGGCACGCTTTGCATACACAGCACGCACCTTGTCCAGCGTGGCGGGCATGCGACCGGCCTTCAGATATTGCGCCGCCGTGGCCTGGGCAAAGGTGCTGGTGTGCGCGTCGCTGAACTGCTTGCACATGGTGGCTTTGCCCAGCAATTCGGCGGGTGCGATCATCCAGCCCACGCGCAAGCCGGGCGACAGCACTTTGGAGAGCGAGCCGCAATGCACCAGCAGCTCGCGGCTGCCGGGCACCGAGGCGCTCATAGCCAGCAAGCTGGGCGGTGGCGCTTCGCCAAAGTACAGATCGCCATACGGGTCGTCTTCGACGATCAGGGTCTGGTGCTTGACGGCCATCTCCAAGACTTTTTGGCGACGCTCGGCGCTCAGCAAGGCCCCGCTGGGGTTGCCAAAGGTCGGGATCAGGTACACGAATTTTGGCTTATGCTCCGCGATCAGTTTTTCCAGCTCGTCGGTCTTGACGCCATGGCCATCCACCGGGGCGCTGATGAGTTCGGCCCCGTACAAACGGAAGCACTGGATGGTGGCCAGAAAGGTTGGGCCTTCCACAATCACTTTGTCGCCGGGGCTGATCATGGTCTTGCCGATCAAGTCCAGCGCTTGCTGGCTGCCGGTGGTCACGATCAGCTGGTCTGCGGTCACGTCTTTCGCGCCCTTTTGGCCCATGAAATGGGCCAGTTGCTCGCGCAGCGGTCCAAAGCCCTCGGTTGCGCCGTATTGCAGCGCGGCACCTGGGTCTTGGCTCAGTGCAGCATTGCTGGCTTCGCGGATGCCGTCCACGTCGAACATGGCGCTGTCGGGAAAGCCACCTGCAAAGCTGATGATGCCGGGCTTGCCCAGGAGCTTGAACAGCTCGCGGATGGCGGAGGTTTCGACGTTGTTCAGGCGATCGGCAAATTGCAAAGGCATGGTGTATCTTCCCGTGTTGACTTGGCCGTCATTTTGCCAACATCTGGACACCCCATGAAACCCGCACAGATCGAATCCTTCTTTGCCACCCTGCAAGCCGCCAACCCCATGCCCGTGACCGAGCTGGAATACACCAGCGTCTTTGAGCTGCTGGCCGCCGTGCTGCTGTCGGCCCAGGCCACCGATGTGGGCGTGAACAAGGCCACGCGCAAACTCTTCCCGGTGGCGGGTACGCCGCAAAAGATCCTGGACCTGGGCTTGGCAGGTCTGGAGAGCTACATCAAGACCATTGGTCTGTACCGCAGCAAAGCCAAGCACCTGATGGAAACCTGCCGGATTTTGGTTGAACAACACGGCGGGCAGGTGCCCCGCACGCGCGAAGCCCTCGAAGCATTGCCCGGCGTCGGCCGCAAAACCGCGAATGTGGTCTTGAACTCGGCGTTTGGCGAAGCGACCATGGCGGTGGACACGCACATCTTTCGCCTCGGCAACCGCACGGGCCTCGCCCCGGGCAAAACGCCTTTGGAGGTGGAGCAAAAGCTGCTCAAACGCATCCCGGCCAAATACCTGGTCGATGCGCACCACTGGCTGATCCTGCACGGGCGCTATGTGTGCCAGGCCCGCAAACCCCTGTGCGGGCAGTGTGCGGTGGCGGCGTTTTGTGATTTCAAACCCAAGATTTTGTGAAATGCGGGGACGTGGATACTCGACCGCGAGGCTATGACCAAGGGGGCTTGTCACCCTCCTTTTGTCTGCCTTTAGTCTGCCTCAACGTGATCAAGGTGTCGTGCTTTCGGCGGGTAAAATTACAAATTTGCTGAACAAACCGTGCCAACCTTGGCATCTGTCAAGTCCTGAGCCCCGCCGCTCTGCTTTTTTCGTACCCAAACACGCCCACCCATGACGCGCCCTTCGCCGCGTGCCCACTTCAACAGCTCCCGTCTGGCTCGTTTTTTGATCGAAAACGCCATGCTCGATGCTGCCCGGGCAGAGGACGATGTAGGGCAGCGACTGGGCGATTGGCTGAACTTTCGCCAGGCCATTGCCTTGCACGGCGTGCTCCACCCTGAGCAGCCTGCCGCGCCACAGCCTGCGCACCTGCGGCGAGCAGGCCTGTTGACGGCCGAGGCGCTGACCCGCCATGTGGATAAAGTTCGCGCCCAACTTGAACAATCCATCGCACAAGGTGCGCCCAGTGGTTCCGGTCTGGCACGCATTGACATGCCCCCTGCCGAACTCGACGAGCCGATCGAGCTTAAAACGGCTTTTGAGCCCTACCGCCGTTTTTATGCCGCCCACCAGCGGCAAATGGAAGTGTCCATTCAAACCTTGCGTTCACAAGTGCGCGGGCAGCTGAGCCAAAGTTCGCCGCGCCTGCAGCAGCTGGCCACGCTCGATGCGGCTTTTGAAAACATCTTGGGCGAGCGTGAAGCACTTTTGTTGGGCCAAGTCTCCAAGCTGCACGAAAAGCGCTTTGTACAAGCCCTCAAACAACACCTCAAAAAACAAGCCGAAGCCCATTCAGCGGCTTCGGATGCCACGTCTGACACTGCCGTGAGTCCCATGGCCTGGCTGTTGCCGTTGCGCCAAGCCCTGCGCACGGCTTTACTGGCCGAGCTGGACACGCGACTGCAACCCGTGCTGGGACTTCTTGAAGCCTTCAACACATACACACCAAAAGAACAATGAAACGATATTCCTTCCAGATTGCCTTTGTGCTGGGCGCATTGGCTGTGCTTTGGGTTGCAGCCGCTGTGGCCACCTCGCACCTGCTGGTCTTGATCATGGCCGCGGTCATTGGCGCGGTGTATGTTTTTGGCGCTATGGAGTTGCGCCAATACCGTGCGGCCACCGCTGCATTGAACCAAGCCCTGGCCGATGTTTCGCCCAGCTTGTCCAATCTTGGTGATTGGCTGACTACTCTCCCACCCGGCTTGCAAAACCCGGTCCGTCAGCGTGTGGAGGGTGAGCGCGTTGGCCTTCCTGGTCCGGCCCTGACCCCCTACTTGGTGGGTTTGTTGGTGATGCTGGGGATGCTGGGCACATTTTTGGGCATGGTGGTCACGCTCAATGGCGCGGTGTTTGCGCTGGAAGGATCGACCAACGTCGCAGGCATTCGGGCGGCGTTTTCCGAACCCATCAAGGGCTTGGGTCTGGCGTTTGGCACCTCTGTCGCAGGTGTGGCCACCTCAGCCATGCTCGGTTTGATGAGCAGCCTGGCCCGCCGCGAACGCACTCAAGCCACCCAGCTGTTGGACACGCTCATGGCCAGCAGTCTGAGGGGCTTTTCTCTGGTGCACCAGCGTCAAGAAACACTCAAGGCATTGCAGCAGCAGTCACAAGCCTTGCCGCAGGTGGTGCAGCAATTGCAAAGCCTGATGGCGCAAATGGCCGAAACCAACCAACAGATGAACGAGCGCTTGTTGGCCAACCAGCAAAGCTTCCACGTTCAAGTGCACTCGGCCTACACAGGTCTGGCGCAATCGGTCGACCAATCTCTGCGCACCAGCTTGAGCCAAAGCATGGAATTGGCCAGCGACGGTATTCGACCCGTGGTGCAGGCCACCATGGCACAACTGAGCGAACAAGCCCAGGCCATGAATGAGCGTCTGCTGCTCAACACGCAACAACAATTGAGCGAGCTCAACACCCAAATGGCTGCCACGGCTGCTGCCGTGGCGCAAACCAGCACCGAGACACTGACGCGCCACGAGCAAGCCAGCAGCCACATGACCGAACGCGTCGGTCAGACGCTGGATGTGTTCAGCCAGAATTTCGAGCGCAGTGCCCGGGCCTTGGTTGACCAGGTCAGCGCCGCACAGACCCAGCAGCAGGCCCTGCAAAGCAGCGCCGACCAGCAGCGTCTGCAAGCTTGGCAGGCCTCGCTGGAGCAGATGGCCGCATCACTGCGCGATCAATGGCAAAGCACGGGTGCGCAGACCCTGGCGCAGCAGCAAGCCATCTGCGACACCCTGAGCCGCACCGCGCAAGACATCACCACCCACACCCAAGCTCAGGCCACACAGACTTTGGCAGAGATCACACGCCTCGTGGCCAGCAGCGAAGCGCTGATGCGCGAGCGCATCGCATCGGAGGCGCAATGGACAGCAGGACACCAGCAACGTGCCGAAGAACTGGCCGCAGTGCTACGCCAGGAGCTGTCGGCCCTGCGGGATGCCGAAGACGCGCGGGGTCAGACCGCGGTGGCCCGCCTGGCCGAACTGCAAACAGCGGTGACCACACACCTGACCACGCTGGGCACCGCGCTGGAAGAGCCCATCACCCGCCTGATCGAAACCGCCTCTGAGGCGCCCAAAGCAGCGGCCGAAGTCATTGGGCAGTTGCGTCAGGAAATCTCGGTCAGCGTGGCGCGTGACAACGCCTTGCTCGAAGAACGCACCCGCATTCTGGGCACACTCAGCACCTTGCTGGACGCGATCAACCATGCATCGACCGAGCAGCGTGGCGTGATTGACGCCATGGTCACGGCCAGCCAGGCATCGCTGAACCAAACCAGCGGCCAGTTCCATGAACACGTGGCGGCCGAGACGGGCAAGCTGAGCGACATGGCTGCGCAAGTCACGGCCAGCGCGGTGGACGTGGCCAGCCTGGGTGAAACCTTTGGCTTTGCGGTGCGTTCGTTCACCGAAACCAACGAGAAACTCATGGCCAACCTGCAGCGCATCGAGCAGGCCATCGAAAAATCCATGACGCGCAGCGACGAACAGCTGGCTTATTACGTGGCGCAGGCCCGTGAAATGATCGACCTGAGCATCGGCAGCCAGAAAGACGTGCTGGAAGCCTTGCAGCAACGCCAAGCCGAAGGAGCTGCTTGATGCTGGAACTGGAAGCCGAGAGCGAATCCACCACGCCCACCTGGATCTCGTTCGCCGACTTGATGACCGGCCTGCTGGGCGCGTTTGTGCTGCTGCTGGTGGGGGTGATGGCGGCGCAACTGGACATGGCGTCCAAGCTCGAAGACGAGGTGCAAAAGCGCCAAGTCGAAGAACAAAAACGCCTGTCGCTGGAGCAAGCCCTGGCTATTCCGCTGGCCAGTGGCCGCATCACCTTGAACAACGGCCGCATCGGCATCAGCGGCAAGCTGCTCTTTGAGTTGAATTCCGACAAGCTCGAACCCGAAGGGCGCCAGCTGCTCAAAAGCCTGGTGGTGCCCCTGCGCAGCTACCTGCAGTCGCGGGACGAAATGCTGATGGTCAGCGGTTTCACCGACGACAAGGCGGTCGGCAGCCGCAACCGGCAGTTTGCAGACAACTGGGAGCTGTCGGCCCAACGTGCCCTCACGGTGACACGCACCTTGATCGAAGAAGGCATGCCTTCGTCACTGCTGTTTGCGGCGGCCTTTGGCCAAGAGCAACCTTTGGTGGCCAACACCAACGAGAAAGCCCGAGCCCAGAACCGCCGCGTGGAAATGGCCCCGGTGCCCAAAGCGGCCAACGCAGCCAAGCCATGAACCCAGCCGCACCTGCCCTGCCAGACCTTGACGCCTTGCGCGCCTCGGGTGCTGCGCGGGTGGATGCGGTCGGCTGGCATTACATCGAAGCATTGAACCAGCGCATGCAAGCGCTGTCCGGCCCTGCGCAGTTGTTGCTCCTGGCCAAACTGCAAGAGGCTGTCCAGCGTTTGGAAGCACGGATGAGCACTGCGTGCGAGCCCCATGCAGCGCCTGCAGCGATGCCCTCCCCCTTGGTCACGCTGCTGCAAGACATGCGCTCGAAAAATACCCCGCCAGGGGGTGGCAAAACACCAGGGTGGCCATCCGAAAATCCGCGCATCCAGCAGTTCCGAAAGCAGCTGAGCAAGATCAGCGTGCAAAAGCAGGTCAGCCAAGCCATCGCCCAGGCACCGCAAAACGCAGGCCCCATCAATTCGCACATGTTGGTGCTGCGCTCGCTGGGCCTGATGCGCGACCTCTCGCCGGACTACCTCAACCGTTTCATGGCGCATGTGGACACACTGCTGTGCCTGGATGACGCCGACAAGGGCAAGTTGATGCCCAAAAAAACGACCCTCCCCGCCAAAACTCGCCCATAAGTCAGAGGGTCTTTGGCGGACCCATCAGGCGAGTGCTACAGGTGCCGGGAACCCGTTACGACCCGGAAACTCCGGCGCCAATGTCCGCGCATTGGGCATCTTGACCCACAGGCGCAGCATTTTGCGGTTGAGTTCGTGCACGCCATGGTCTTCAAACTCATTGCGCGAGTGCAGCACCGCATAGTTGTTGGCAAACTGCAGGTCACCGGGCTCCAGCATCATGCTGAGGCGGAAATCCTCGCGGTGCATGATGTCATCAAACAGATCGAGCGCTTCGATTTCGACCTTCGACAAAGGGAGCTGGCGGATCTCATGGCCCAGTTCGATGTACTGGCGCAGGTAGCGGCAGCTGAGCTTGCCCAGGTGGTGGCTGAAGATGGGCGACAAGCTGGGCAGGTCCTCGCACAGGTGCGAAAAATACCAAGTGCGGTAGTACAGACCCAGGTACTCGGGGTGGTGTTGCAGGATCTCGTTGTAGATCGCGGCCACGCTCACCAAGCTGCTCAAGCCCCCCTGCTTGGCCTTGCGCAGACACAAAAGGCCCACCACGTCCGACGGGTCCGAGTGGTAAGGCAAATACAGGTTGGTTTCGTAAACGCAGGTGGTTTTTTTCGTGACATCGCCCACATTCATGACCACGCCCAGCAGGTCGCCCTTGGGGTTTTGCCTTACAGGCACGCCCATGTGCAGACCAATGCCGTAGTAAAGGATCTGGATGTCTTCTTCGCTGTAGCGATCCACAGGCAGGCCGCGCAGCACCAGAAAGCCCCTGCCGTTTTCCAGCTCGTCGCTGTGCGCCTTCAGGGTGTGTGCCCAGTTGCCAATTGGAAAGTCTTCGCGGGAGAAATTCGGAAACGTCAACCCTTGGGCTTTGACATGGGCCAGCGCGGCATCCAGCGTTGCGATCACCTCCGCCGACACGTGGTGCAACCAAGAGGTGTCCCCCACCATGTCGGCACCTTTCCAGGCCGCAGGCCCGGTGATCGTTTGTTTGAGTATCAGGCTCATGTTGTCCTTTCAGGTCGGTGTTGGCCGCAGATGACCTTTTGCGCAGCACAAGAACAAGTTTACCGGGCACGCCAAAGAGGCTTTGCGAACAGTGTTCATCCACACAACAGGCGCAGAATGGGACAACACCCGGAAAGGCTCCTCATGCGCCACATCCTGTCCAACCACAGGGCCAACCTTTCGACCATCGCCACCTGGGCCATGTTCAGCAGAGGGCTGGAGCCGGAGTTTTCACACGCTGTACAGCGACAGGTCGCCTCGCTCAAAGGCCCTGCTACCGAGTCTGACGAGGCTGTCCGGGACCTCACCGGATGGCTGTGGTGCTCGATCGACAACGACGATTCGCGTGACCTGGACCAATTGACTGTGATCGAGCCGCTGCACCAAGGCAAGATCCGGGTTCATGTGGCCATTGCCGATGTCGATGCGTTGGTGAAAAAAGGCACGCCCATCGATGAACATGCGCGCCAAAACACCACATCGGTCTACACCTCGGCCCTGATCTTTCCGATGCTCCCTGAGCGGCTGTGCACCGATCTGACCTCCCTCAATCAGGACGAAGACCGTTTGGCTGTGGTGGTTGAAATGGCTTTCAGCGAGGACGGGGTCTTGCTGGAGTCGTCGATCTATCGGGCGCGGGTGCGCAACAAGGCACAGCTGGCATACGACGCCGTTTCGGCGTGGCTGGCGGGTGAAGGCGATTTGCCGGAGCCCGCTCGCCGGGTCAAGGGCATGCAGATTCAGCTGCGCCTGCAAGACGAGTTGGCACAAAAACTCAGGGTCTTGCGGCGTGCAGAAGGTTCGCTGGAATTTGAAACTTTTCAGCCCAAAGCGCTGTTCGATGGCGACCGGATCACGGACATTCAACAGCAGCCACACAATCGGGCCAGGCAGTTGATCGAAGAATTCATGATCGCCACCAATCGCTGCACCGCCCGTTTTCTGGCGACCCACGGCCGTGCATCGCTGCGCCGCGTAGTGCGCTCCCCCGAGCGTTGGTTGCGCATTGTGCAGGTGGCACAAGAGTACGGGGTCACATTGCCGAACGAACCCGACGGACAAGCCCTGGAAACCTTTTTGGCCAACCAGCACAAGCGGGACCCGCTGCGGTTTCCCGACCTGTCACTGGTCATCGTGAAACTCATGGGCTCGGGCGAATACGTGGTGGAACGCCCCGGCCATGTCCCGATCGGCCATTTCGGTTTGGCCGTGCACGACTACATGCATTCCACCGCGCCCAATCGGCGCTTTCCTGATCTGATCACCCAGCGGCTGATCAAGTCGGTCCTGAACAACGCCAAGCCCGCTTACGCCCATGCCGAATTGGCCGATCTGGCGTCGCACTGCACAGCGCAAGAAGATGCCGCCCAGAAAGTGGAACGCCAAGTTCGCAAATCCGAGGCCGCCTTGTTGCTGCATTCCCATGTGGGCGAGCGTTTCAGTGGTTTGGTGACGGGCCTGGGGGAGCACGGCGTTTGGGTCCGCATCCTTCAACCTCCGGCAGAAGGTCGGCTCACGGGACCACTGCCCGACCTGAGGGTTGGCCAGGCGGTGACCGTCAAGCTGGTCTCCACCTCGGTCGAGCGGGGGTTCATTGATTTTGTGCTGGTGCATTGATGCAGGCCGCGCAGCACCACGGCGTTTGATCTGGTGCGTTTCAGGTGTCAGGTATCAGGTGCCGGGTTGGCGTGGCTTGGCATGGGCCCCAGCATCCCCGCGGGCTGAAGCCAAAGATCCAATTGCGCCTGACTGGCGTAGCCCAGCGAGAGCGCAGCCTCAGCAAGTGAACTGCCATTCTTCAAAGCCCACTTGGCAATCTCTGCAGATCGGTCATAGCCCAAGTGCGGGACCAAGGCGGTCACCAGCATCAAGGATTTCTTCAGGTGCGCCTCGATGCGCTCAACATCGGGCTGGATACCCCGCACGCAATGCCGGTCGAAACTGCGCATGCCGTCGGCCAAAAGACGAATGCTCTGCAGCAGGTTGTGGGCCAACAGCGGTTTGTAGACGTTGAGCTCCAAATGCCCGGACGCCGCGCCGATGCCCATGGCCACATCGTTGCCCATCACTTGGGCACACAGCATGGTCAACGCTTCGCATTGGGTGGGGTTGACCTTGCCGGGCATCATCGAGCTGCCGGGCTCATTGTCCGGGATGGTGATTTCGCCCAAACCCGATCTCGGGCCTGAAGCCAGCCATCGAATGTCGTTGGCGATCTTGGTCAGCGCAATGGCCAGCGTTTTGAGCATGCCATGCGTCGCCACCAAAGCATCGTGTGCAGCCAAGGCTGCGAACTTGTTGTCGGCACTCTCAAAAGGCATGTGGTGCACACGCGCCAACTCGGCCGCCACACGTGGGCCAAATTCCGGGTGGGTGTTCAGGCCTGTTCCGACCGCTGTGCCGCCGATGGCCAATGGGTAAAGCCAGCTCAGCGCACCCTGGATCAGCTGGCGGGCGTTGGCCAATTGCGCGGCGTAACCTGAAAACTCCTGTCCCAGCGTGATCGGCGTGGCATCTTGCAGGTGTGTCCTGCCCAGCTTGACGATGCCCGAGAAAGCCTGTGATTTCTCATGCAGGCTGGCCTGCAGCTCGTCCAGCGCGGGCAATACGTGTGTCGAAATGCCCAAAGCCGCAGCCACATGCAGGGCCGTTGGAAACACATCGTTGGACGATTGGCCTAAATTCACATCGTCGTTGGGATGAACCAGCCGCTCTGGACCACGAGGGCCTGCCAAATGCTCGGATGCGCGATTGGCCAACACTTCGTTCATGTTCATGTGGGTCTGTGTGCCAGAGCCGGTTTGCCAGACCGACAGCGGAAACTCGGCATCGTGCGTGCCTGCCATGATTTCTTCGGTCGTTACCATGATGCTGCGCACTTTGTGCATCGGCAAAAGTCCCAAGTCACCATTGACCTTGGCGCAAGACCGTTTGACCGAAGCCAAGGCGTGGATCAGTTCCACAGGCATCCGTTCACTGGAGATGTTGAAGTGCAAGAGGGCGCGCTGAGTTTGCGCCCCCCACAAGCGATCCGAGTCGACCAGCACAGGGCCCAAGGGGTCGAACTCCTGTCTTTGGGATGTCATCAGCGCCCTCTATTTCATGCCGGAATGCATCACACAGGTCTTGAGAAGTCGATGACTCTCAGGTGCCAAAAATCTTGTTGGCTGTTTGCGCAATCAGCATGCCTTGATGGCGCGCACCCTCCAGCTCGATCTTGCTGGGTTGACGTTCTCCCTTGCCGCCAGCAATGGTCGTGGCCCCATAGGGCGTGCCACCCACAATTTCGTCCAGACTCATTTGTCCTTGGTGGCTGTAGGGCAAGCCCACGATGACCATGCCAAAGTGCATCAGGTTGGTGATGATGGAAAACAGGGTCACCTCTTGCCCGCCGTGCTGCGTGGCCGTCGATGTGAAGGCGCCGCCCACCTTGCCATGCAAGGCCCCGCGTGCCCACAGACCACCCGCCTGGTCCAGAAAGCTGGCCATTTGAGCAGGCATCCGGCCAAACCGTGTGGGCGCACCGACAACGATGGCGTCGTAGTTTTCCAGCTCCGCCACTGTGGCCACGGGTGCGGCCTGATCCAGCTTGAAATGACCGCTTTGGGCAATCGCCAACGGCACGGTTTCCGCGACCCGCTTCAGATCAACATGCGCCCCTGTTGACCGAGCGCCCTCGGCCACGGCCTGCGCCATGGTCTCCAGGTGACCGTAAGTGGAATAGTAAAGAACCAGAACTTTGGACATGAGAACTCCTGAAATGCACGGCACCTGCCAAGGCACCATCATTGATCAAGCGTTCGTCATGAACGGTTCGCCAGCACACAGTTCGCAGCCCTGACGCAGCGGGTGCTGGCGTCGAGGTCAGGGCTTGGGGGTCTCAGCGCCCGAGTTGAACCAAGGCCGCCTGCAAGCCAGCCAGACCACCCACGCGCTGGTCGTTGATGAAAATCTGGGGCATCTGGCGGACCGAAGGGCCGCATTTTTCGTAAAACGCCATGCGCTCGGCTTCGCCATCGATCTTGATTTCTTCAAAAGCCAGCGACTTGGTTTTGAGCAGCATTTTGGCGGACTCGCATTGCGGGCATGCGGACTTGGAGTAGACGACGATTTTGAGTTCCATGGTGCTGATTTTACCGGGCGGTGGGGTCTTGAATCAGCCGCTGCAAGACGGCGGGATCGATGTGCTGTTCAATGAAATCTGCCAAGCCGTCGAACACCGTTTCGAGCGTCGGCACCCCAGCGCCGAACAAGGCTTGCAGCACAGCCGGGCATTCGAACAGCCCGTGCAAATAGGTGCCCAACACCTGACCGCTGCCACTTTGCCACGCCAAGCCCGGCATGACTTCACGTAGAACTGTGCCTGCTGCCAGCATGGCGCTGTGCCCCTGCGTCTGGCCGTGGTGGATTTCATAGCCTGCGACCTCGATGCCACTCAATGCAGCCCAAGCCCCTTCCAGCAGGCCAAAGCGTGACACGGTTTGGGTCACCGTCTTGTCTGGCGCGAACTGAGTCACCAGCGGCAGCAGACCCAGACCCGGTGCGTTGCCATCGATGCCATGGGTGTCGATCAGCGCTTCGCCCAGCATTTGCAAGCCACCACAAATGCCCAGCACCGCACCACCACGCTGCGCATGCTGCGCGATGGCCGCGTCCAGCCCTTGCTGGCGCAGCCAGGCCAGGTCACTGCTGGTGTGTTTGCTGCCGGGCAAGATGACCCAGTCACTGGCGTGCAAGCCAGCCAGATCGGCCGGGCTGCGGGCCCAAAGCAAGCGCACGCCGGGCACATTTTTGAGCGGTTGAAACTCGTCCAGGTTGCTGATGCGCGGGTATGCGATCACGGCCACGGTTTTCGTGACAGCCCCATTGGCACGGCTACGGTCGTCAAACACGCCATCTTCTTCGGGCAAACCGTGCTGCCACCACATGGGCAAGACGGCGACGGTGGGCACACCCGTCAAGTCCTGCAGCATCTCGGGAGCGGGGGCCAGCAAACTGACATCGCCACGGAACTTGTTGAGCACAAAGCCTGTGATGCGTTGCTGGTCTTCGGGGGGCAGCAACGCCCAGGTGCCATACAGGTGGGCAAAGGCCCCGCCTTTGTCGATGTCGGTCACCAACAGGCATTGGGCGTTGGCGTGGCGTGCCACGCGCAGGTTGACGATGTCGCTGGCCATCAGGTTGATCTCGGCGGGCGAGCCCGCGCCTTCGATCACGACCACATCGTTTTCGGCGATCAGTTCGTCCAGTGCTTGCGCAATGTGTGGCCAGACTTTTTCGCTGCGCTCGCGCCAAGGGGTTTCGGTCAGTTCAGGATGCACTTGCCCGAGCAACACCACCTGGCTGCGCGTGTCGGCCTCGGGCTTGAGCAGCAGCGGGTTCATGCGCACATCGAGCTCGGCTTGGGCCGCCAGCGCCTGAAAATATTGCGCGCTGCCGATCTCGCCCAAGCCGCTGGCACTGGCCACCACGCGGGCGTTGTTGCTCATGTTCTGGGCTTTAAAAGGCGCGACTTTGAGGCCCTGACGGGCGTAATGGCGGCACAGCGCGGTGGTCAACCAGCTTTTGCCCGCACCACTGGAGGTTCCCAGCACCATGATGCAACGTGCTTTGTGCGGTGCGTTCATGGCATCAAACCCGGGGCAACGCCACGCTTTGCCCGTCCACCGACACAATGCGGATGCGCTGGTCGAACACCGATTCAATTGCCCGATGAGTGGCTTCATCGGCGCAAGCGCCGTGGTGGACCACCCGCCCGGCTTGCATCACGACCACATCGTCGGCGTGCAAGGCCATGCCGATCTCGTGCAGCACGCTGACCACCGTGGTGCCTTGGGCCAAGAGGCAATGCACCTGCTCCAGCCAGTCCACCTGGTGCGGCGGGTCCAGATTGGCCAGTGGTTCGTCCATCAGCATGATGGGCGCATTGACCGCCAAGGCGCGGGCCAGCAACACCCGCTGGCGCTCACCGCCCGACAACTGGCCCAAAGTGCGCTCGCGCCAATCCCAGGCCTGGGTGGCTTTCAGGGCCGACTCGACCATTTGCTGGTCCAGCACACTGGGCGCCGACAACCAGTCCTGAAAAGGCAGGCGGCCCAGCATGACCACATCAAACACCCGCAAGTCGTCGCTGGCGCCCTCGCCCTGCCCCAACCAGGACAGCTGCTGCCCCCGCTCTCGCCGCGCGATACCGGTCAAGGGTTGGCCAAACCAATGCACCTGGCCTTGTGCCGGCAGCAAACCCGACAAAGCCTTGAGCAAGGTGGATTTGCCAGCGCCGTTGGGCCCCACGATGCTGGTCCAGCGGCCAGCGGGCAGGGTCAAGTTCACCCCGTGCAGCACCTCCTGCCCACCGAGGCCAACACGCAGATCAAGCGCTTGCAAGGCGGCGATCATGACAGCCCCCGAACCGATGAGATGCGGGACATGCGCCACAGCAAATAACCACCGCCCAGCACCGCTGTGAGCACACCCACCGGCATTTCCTGTGGGGCGATCAAGCCGCGGGCCAGCAGGTCCGCCAGCAACAACAGCCAACCGCCCGTCAAAGCGGCCAACACCACCGTCCAGCGGTGCGTGGTACGCACCACCGCCCGCACCACATGGGGTGCGGCCAAGCCCACAAACGCGATCAACCCCATTTGCGCCACCGCCGTGCCCGTGGCCAAAGCGATCACGGTGATCAACCACACGCGGGCTTGTGCCAATGGCACCCCAAGGCTCAATGCGGTGTTTTCGCCCAAGGTGAGGGCATCCAAAACACGCGCCATCACCACCGCCAAAGCCCCGCACAACAGCAAGACCGCGCACATCAACACACACGAGGTCCAGGCCATGAAGCCTGTGGAGCCCAGCATGAAGCCTTGCATGCCCTGCCACACCTCGGGCCGCCACAAATTCAAAAACGAGGTGATGGCGCCCAGCACCACGCCCACCACCACCCCCGCCAGCAACAAGCGCAAGGTGTGTTGCACACCTCGGGCCAGCAGCAAGGTCAGCATCACGGCCAGCACCGCACCCACGAACGCAGCGCCCGTCATGCCCAGTTTGACCCACCATCCCATGGCCATCACGCTGCCGCCAAACAGGCTCAGGTAAATGGCCACGCCCAGTGACGCGCCCGAGGCACTGCCCAACAAATAAGGATCGGCCAAGGGGTTGCGAAACAAGCCTTGCGCCAAGGCCCCGGCCAAGCCCAGCAAAGCGCCGCCCGCCCAGGCCCCCAAAGAACGGGGCAAACGGATGTCCCACACGATTTGCGAGGTGATCGGGTCTTGCACGTCCGACCACCAAGGCGCCCAACCCGTGCTGCCCATGGCACTGCCCACGGCAATGCCCACCGCGCCCAGCACCATCAGCACCAGACTCAGCAGCCAGGGCTTGGGGGAATGGCTCAAGGCTTATCCCCCGCCATGCGCAGCAAACACTGCACCATGAGGCGCGCACCTTCGGCGATGCGCGGACCCGCACGCACCAGCATGTCGGACTCTTCCGATGAAAAGGCGCAGACCTTGCCCGACTGGATCGCCTTGAGCTGAGACCACCCGGGTCGCTGCGCCATGCTGGCGCGACTGCTGTCTCCGGCCATGATCACATCGGGCTGGGCACGCACCACGAACTCGGGGTTGATTTTGGGGAAAGGCCCCATGCTGGCGGGCAAGATGTTGCGCATGCCCAAACGCGCGAGTGTCTCGCCAATGAAAGACGACTCGCTCGCACCGTAAGGCGCAGGGCTGACTTCGACGTAAATTTTCTGCCCTTTGGCGTGGGACGGCAAAGACTGCGCTGCCGCAACCACACCCGCATCGATCTGCCGCCAAACGGCATCGCTCTGGGCTTTGGGCACACCCAGCGCCTGCGCCACGGTGTGCAGCACGCGCTGCGCATCGGCATGGGTGCGCGGCTCCAGCACCAGCACGGTCAAACCAAGGGCTTGAAAGCGCTCGGCGCCCCGCGCCGAAGTGGCCATCAGCACAAGATCGGGGCGTAGCGCCACCACCGCTTCCATGCTGGGGTCCAGACCGCCACCCATGCGCGGCAGCTGGCGCACCGATTCGGGCCAGTTGGAATAACGGTCCAAGCCGACCAACTTGTGGCATTGGCCCAGCGCACAAACGGTTTCGGTCAGAGACGGCAAGAGGCTCACAATCCGCTCAGGCGGCTTGGCGATCACCACGTCCTGCTGGCGGTCGTCACGCACCGTCACAGCCTGTGCCAAGGCGGAGCAAAGCATCAAACCGATCCACCAGAAAGACCGAGCTTCACGCATATTGGTCCACCCATTGGCTGATGATGCGGTGCATCTGGGCCACGCCATCTGTCAAGGCGGCAGGACCCGGCTGCAAAATGTCGGCCGATTTGATTTCAAACAACTGCCCGTTGCGCACGGCCGGCACATGCTGCCAGCCGGGTCGGGCTGCGACTTTTTCAGGGCGGAACTTCTTGCCGCACCAGGAGCCGATGACGATGTCGGGGGCGCGGTCGATGATGGTCTGTGGATCGGCGATGATGCGGTCCTTGCCCAGCGACTGCACCGCCAGCTCGGGGAACACATCGTCGCCCCCGGCCATGCCCAGCAATTCAGACACCCAGCGGATGCCGCTGATATGGGGCTCGTCCCATTCTTCAAAAAACACTTTGGGTCGGCGTTTGAAGCCTGCCGCCTTGTTCTGAATCGTTTCCAGCTCGGCCCGCATGGCCTGCAAACGCTCCAAGCCCTGCTCGGCCTGCCCCACCATGGCTGCAACCTGGTAGAGCATCGAGAAAATTTCATTCACACTACGCTGGTTGAACACCGTGACCTGCACGCCTGCCTTGATCAACAAGGACGCAATGTCGGCCTGAAGGTCTGAAAAACCAAACACACAATCGGGCTTGAGCGCCAGGATCTTGTCGATCTTGGCGCTCAAGAATGCACTGACCTTGGGCTTCTCTTCACGGGCACGGCGCGGGCGCACCGTGTAGCCCGAGATGCCCACGATGCGCTGCTCCTGCCCCAACAAATAGAGCCACTCCGTTGTCTCTTCGGTGAGACAGACGATGCGTTGGGGCAGATGAACTTGCATAGGTTTAGTGAATCAGTGTTTCATTTTCCAGCTCAAACCCAGCGTTATGGTGCGCGGAAGCTGGTTGTAACCGTAAGCGGTCTGATAGCTGCTGTCGGTGGCGTTTTCCACACGGCCATACAGTGTCCATTCCTGACTCAGACTGTAACGAGCGGTCAAATCCAACAAGGTATTGCTAGGCAAGCGAGGTTTGCCGTCAATGTCGGGACGTGAGCTGGTGTAACGCACGCTACCACCCAGTGTTAGCAAACCAAGAGATCGGGACACCGACACAGAGGCCTGGGTCTTGGCTCGGCGCACCAATTGCTGGCCTGTGGCTTCATTTACCGGGTCTTGAAGAGACAAGCTGGCGCGTACATCAGTCATGTGAAAACGGCCGCTGTAACTGGTTTCCAAGCCCTGATTTTTGACGCGACTGACGTTACTGAACTGAGAGCTATCCATGTCATACAAGAGCAAATCTTTAGTCATGGAAGAGAACCAGGTCGAGCGCAAGCGGTGTGGCCCTTGTGCCCATTGCAATCCCACCTCTTGCGTGCTGGCTGTTTCAGGACGGAGATTGGGGTTGCCACTGAATGGGTCAAACAAATAACCCAATGGCGGCACGTTGAAGGCTGTGGCATGGCTGGCAATGAGTTTCCATTGGGCATTGAGGTCATAGCCATAGCCAAGGTAGACCGAGTCTTTGCCCGACATGCTTTCGACATCGTCGCGACGCAAATTCAACTGCAGGTTGTGCATATCGCGCTTGTAGACCAAGCCACCATACAACGCGTTGGCTTTGCGTTTACGCGACAGACCAGACACGCCATCGGTGCTCATGTCTATGCCCTGCGTCAGTTGGTCCAACCCGGCAGACAAGACCATAGACGGCAGGTCCCACTGGTGTGTCCAGGACACCATGCGGGTACGGGTCTCAGCCTGGGTGGTGAACGAGTAGCCGCCCACGGTGCTGGTGTCATTGCGCTCTTTTGCGTCCGAATAATTCAAGCGTGTAGTCCAAAGCGGTCCCAGTCGGCCAGCCCAGTAAAGCGTATTGTTATCGAGCTGGGTACGACCTTGGTGGACATCGGTGGGCTCAGAATACTTGCCCGGTACGTCGTAATCGAAGCGGCCCTTGAAGTGGCTCGATCGAAGACCCAGCTTGTGATCAGGATTGAGTTTGTAGGACAGGTTCAATGCATGGTTGTCGTTGCGGTAGGCATCGGTATCAGGGTTGGCGTTGAGTGTTTGCGACAGGTTGGCTGCGTTGATGCCATCGGTGCGAATGCGTCCCACAGAGACCGCGTAAGCCAATGGCCCAACCGCGCCATGAGTGCCTGCGTTCCAGCGATGGGTGCCCAGCGAGCCGCGCTCAGCATTGGCGTAAACCGTGGGCTGACCCTGGCCTTGCCGTGTGAACACCTGGACCACACCACCCACAGCGCCACTGCCATGGATAGCCGAGACGTTGCCGCGGACGATTTCAATTCGGTCTACTTGGTCCAGCATGATGTGCTCAAGACTCACAGCGCCAGTTGTATCTTGTTTGGTGACTGGGACTCCGTCGACCAAAACGAGCACCTGCAGAGACGCTGCACCACGCAAGAAGGCCGTGGCCTGCCCCCCCCGACCACCACTTTGGGTGAACTGAAAACCCGCCTCGCGAGAGAGTAAGGTGGGCAAGTCCAGCACCTGCGACTGCTCAATGGCATCTCTGCCCAGGACAGTAATGTGTGGCAACACGTCCGTAAGGATTTGCTCCGTACGACTAGCGGTGACCACAATTTCACTCGCCGTGGTTTGAGCCAGCACAGCACTGCTGGCGAAGGACAACATGGAAAGAGCAGGTGCGGACAGTGCAAACGCAACACGGCGCGCACCAATAGAACGATTTTTCATTTAAAAACTAACAAGTCAAACGCCCTCACCGCCTTCCCCGACAGTGCATGGGCTTTACAACCTGTCTTGCGACAGGTCACCTTGTTGGCCGGTATCCGGGCTGACAGAGCGACTTCCATCACCTTCCCAGTTGCCTGTTTCAGGGCGACCAGTGGTTTGAGATGAAAGCTGGGTTTTCTTTTGACAGAAAACCCGTCTGCTTACCGTTGCGGGGGCAGCGCAGGTTAGGTGGGCCGGGTTGGCTTTTCCCTCCTGCTTCCCGTTGAACTGCGGGCCGTGAACCGGCATCGCGAGCACCAACAGCAGTCATTTTATGCGCCAAACTGTCTCCCAGCCTACAAAATCGCCCACGCTCTACAATGCGAAATCTCTTTTTCTTTGTCTGCCATGGCCCATTCCGACACCATTGATCAAATTGCCGAGCGTGTGGATCATTTGTTGCTGCGCCACGAAGAGCTTCAACGCACCAACGCTTTATTGGCCCAGCAAGTCCAGGCGCTGACCCTTGAGCGTGACCAGCTCAAATCCCGACTGGCGGCAGCCAGAGCGCGTGTGGATGCCCTGATTGAGCGTTTGCCCGCATCCAGCACCCCCGCATCTCCTGAGGCTTCAGCATGAGCAACAAACAATTGGACGTCCAGATCATGGGACAAAGTTATATCCTCGGTTGCCCCGAGGGGGGTGAAGAGCGCTTGTTGGCTGCTGTGCGCAAAGTGGATGAAGCCATGTGCAAGATCCGCGATGCCGGCAAGATCAAGGCGCGTGACCGCATCGCCGTTCTGGCAGCGTTGAATCTGGCCTTCGAGCAATCTGAAACGCCTTCGCCCACCACCAACACCCAAGCTGCAGTGGCAGATGTCCCTGAAGCATCCCAAGAGCGCTTGTCGCAGCTGCTCAAGCGTCTGGACCATGTTCTGGAGCAAGACGGTCAATTGATCTGATGCAGACGTTGTTCTGTGGCAGGTCTTTTGAAAGTCCTACAATGCCATGGTCTGCGGTGCATGCCGGGCTTTATATTTCCTTGAACCAATGCTCTTAGAGCCCGGGCTTGGTACATTGGCTGGTGAGCGTGATCGTCTCGCGTCAGATGAACCCAACGCCAGTCTGCCCTCGCCCACCTGAACCCCGGTTCAGGATGCCGGTCCGGTGGCACTCGCAGACACCTTTCCTTTCTAGACTCTCCATTCCCCCATGATCATCGAACCTCTGCTGTTGGCCGAATTGGCCGTTTTGGGCCTGTGCACGGGCTTTTTGGCGGGCCTGTTGGGCATTGGCGGCGGCATGATCATGGTGCCGTTCTTGACTTACCTGCTGGGTGCGCGTGGGGTCAGCCCCGACCTGGCCGTCAAGATGGCGATCGCCACATCCATGGCCACCATCATCTTCACCAGCGTCTCCAGTGTGCGTGCCCACCATAAGAAAAAAGCCGTGCGCTGGGATCTGGTCAAGGGCCTGGCCCCAGGCATTGTGATCGGCAGCCTGATCGGCAGCATGGGCATTTTTGCTTTCGCCAAAGGCACTTACCTGGCCTTGTTTTTTGCGGCTTTTGTCGGCTTCTCGGCGACACAAATGTTTCTGGACAAAAAACCCGCCCCTTCTCGCCAAGTGCCTGGTTTCCAGGGTTTGCTGGGCGCAGGCGGTCTGATCGGCTTGCTGTCGGGTCTGGTGGGTGCAGGCGGGGGCTTCATCAGCGTGCCGTTCATGGCCTGGTGCAATGTGGCCATCCACAACGCGGTGGCCACCAGCGCAGCTTTGGGTTTTCCGATTGCGCTGGCCAACGTGGCCGGTTACATCGTCAGCGGTCAGAACGTGCAGGACCTGCCAGCCTACAGCTTTGGCTACTTGTGGTTGCCGGCTTTGGCGGTGATCGCCGTGTGCAGCGTGCTCATGGCCCCCATTGGCGCGGCAACGGCCCACAAACTGCCGGTCAAGCAACTCAAGCGCGTTTTTGCCAGCGTGCTTTATCTTCTGGCCGCTTACATGCTCTACAAAGGCCTGTCCGCCTGATTCAGGGCCTGAACTCAGGCCCACCCTGTCAGCGCATGGCGATGCTGCCCGTCAGGTTCACCACCACGCGCGACTTGCCTGCCATCGTAGGCACAGCAGCGGGTGCCTCGTCCATCTGCACCATGGCCATGCGGGGCATGACACTGCCCTCACTGGCCTCTTGCGCGTTCACGCGCACTTCCCTGAGGGTGTAAGCGCTGAAGCCAAACTGCTGCGTCAAGGCTTGGGCTCGGGTCTGAAAACGTGCGACCGCCTCGGCCTGGATGCGTGTTTCGGCCGCATTCTTTTGCTCTGCACTCAGCCGCCATTCGATCCGCGAGACCGTCATCTCTGGCAAGCGCGCCGCGAGGGTGGCGATCTGCTCGGCATCGCGGCCCTGCAACACCAATTGCGCCGTCCCTGCCCAGCCATTGATCTTCCCATCTCGCCCATACCGGGGTAAAACGTTCATCTCGCCCGTTCTCACTTCCAGTGCGCCGGGCTTGGCCATGGGGCTGGCAACAGCCAAGGCGGCCGACAGCACCGCGTTGAGCTGCTTTTGAACCGCAGGCGCTTGCAAGCCCTCTTTTTGAACCGACAAGCTCATGACCAGCCAGTCTTGAGCCACTTCGGTCTGTGCCGATGCACTCAGGTGCAGGACTTGATGCGCGACAGCATGGCCCGCATGAGGCATCTGAGAGGTGGATGGGTTTGGGCCTTGTGCGAAGGCGACAGGCCCCAAAAGCGTGGTCATCAGGGCCAAGGCCATGGAAGGCTTGGAAATCAAAGTCATGGGCTCTTTCCGGGAATGGGTCAAAACAACTGACAGAAACACGCGCATTGTGAAGGCCAGCAGGGTCAAAGAACTGTCTGGTCCGGTGCGGTTTGGTTTCAGGGTGTAACGCACCAGGGGGCTTGGTCATGCACCAAACCCATCCACAAAGCCCAGGCCGAGACGCCTGCCAGCGCCAAACCAGCCACACGCATGCCCCAGGCTCCGTCACCGAGTGTTTGCATGCGCAAAAACAACCAGGGCCCAGCCCACAGGCTAAGGCTGCTGCCCAGCGCAAACAAAGCCATGGTCGCCGCACCCTCCACAGGCTGGCTGGTCAAGGCGGCCACCATCAAAGCCGAATACAGCAAACCGCAAGGCATCAAGGCCCACAGCCCGCCCACCATCCAGGGCGCGGCGCGTCCCCAGCGGCTGTTGAAGGCCCGCACATGCGCCCACAAGCGGCGAGCGGCGGCATCGAGCCACACGGGTTGTCGTGCCTGCAGCATGAGCAGCAAGCCCAGCACCAGCGCCGTGAGGTGCAGCAAGGTCCAGACCGGGCGAATGGCGGCCGACTGCGTGGTCAACCAGCCTAGGCCCTGCACGCTGGCTGCAGCCACCGCGCCCAGCAGTGAATACCCGGCCAAACGCCCGAGCTGAAAAGCCAGCAAGGCCTGCGCCCGCCGCTCACCCGCCGCCCGGCCCAGGCCCGCACAGGCGGCGCCACACATGGCCACACAATGTGGCCCACCCAACACCCCCATCATCAAGGCCGTGATGGCCAGAGAACTTTGCATGCCCAGCCTGCTGGTTGATCTGCGTCGCATTGTCGGCGATGCGCACAGCCCTTGGCCGGGCCATGCCCAAAGCCCCAAGGCATCAGATGATTTTGGAAAAGCGGCTGCGGTTGCGATCGGCTTGGACGTAACGGTCAAACACCATGGCCACGCCTCGGACAAAAAACCAGCCCATGGCGGTGACCTGGATGCCGGAGTCACTCAGCGCCACCAGGCCTTGCGACTGCATGTCTTCGAGCTGGCTCAGCTCTTTGGCAAACAGGGTTTTGAAATCGACCAACCAGGCCAGGTTGATGGACTCGTATTGCAAATGGCCCTGGCACATCAGCGCCATGATGACCGAGCGGCGAATCAGGTCGTCGCGCGTGAGCGCCAGGCCCCGCACCACTGGAAAGTGGCCCTGATCGAGCAGGTCACAGTACTCTTCCATGGTCTTGGCGTTCTGGCTGTAAGTCGCGCCGATCCGCCCGATGGAGGAGACGCCCAAGGCAATCAGGTCGCAATCGGCTTGCGTGCTGTAACCCTGGAAGTTGCGGTGCAAACGCCCTTGCCTTTTGGCCACGGCCAAGGCGTCATCGGGCAAGGCGAAGTGGTCCATGCCAATGTAGACATAACCCGCATCGGTCAAGGCGTCGAGCGAGCGCGACAGCATGGACACTTTGGCTGCACCCGAGGGCAATTCTTGCGCATGGATGCGGCGTTGGGGCTTGAAGCGTTCAGGCAGGTGCGCATAGGCATACAGCGCAATGCGGTCAGGACGCAGACTTTTCACCTGCTCAAGTGTTCGGTCAAAGGACTCGGGGGTTTGCAGAGGCAGGCCGTAAATCAGATCGACGTTGACCGACTCGAAGCCGAGGCGGCGAGCCGCTTGAACCAGTTGAAACACCTGCTCGGACGGCTGTATGCGGTGCACGGCTTTTTGCACCGCAGGGTCAAAGTCCTGCACGCCGAAACTCAGGCGGTTGAAGCCCAATTCGGCCAGCACGGCCAGCCGACTGTCGTCCACGGTGCGCGGGTCCACCTCGACAGAGTATTCACCGCCCGGCACGAATTCAAAATGCTCGCGCAGCATGGCCATGAGTTGGCGCAGCTCTTCGTCGCTCATGAAAGTGGGCGTGCCGCCACCCAAGTGCAACTGGCTGACCGACTGCCCTCGCCCCAGGTGCCGGGTGTGCAGTTCAACCTCTTTGCCGAGGTATTTCAAATACGCCGCAGAACGCTCTTTGTGCTTGGTGATGATTTTGTTGCAAGCGCAGTAATAACAAAGCGATTCGCAAAACGGGATGTGTACGTACAAGGACAGCGGTGTCTGCTTGCCCACCGTACCCGATTGACGCTGCGCCAAGGCTTGCACATAGTCGGCCTCGCCAAAGGCTTCGACGAAACGATCCGCTGTGGGATAGGAGGTGTAACGCGGGCCGGGCACGTCAAAACGTGTCAGCAATTCAGGCGTGATGACGGACATGCGGCTGCCCCTTAATTCGAATGTGTTCACAACAATGGTGCGACTTTGCCTGTTTGCCCCCACGCTTGTATTGACTCAAGTCAAACGCTTTACCGGTTTCCCGGGATTTCCTGCGCAGACAGGGTATACCCTGAAATTCGGGGTCGTTTTCGGTATAAGCTCAAGACTTGATCCAAGGCAAATCCATTTCTCAACCATGAGATCAACCATGAATCCCCAAGCCATCAAAGTCGCCTGCTCCAATTGCAACCTGCGTGAGTTGTGCATGCCCATGGGCCTGAGCGAGCATGACCTCAACCGCCTCGACGATCTGGTGGCGGTGCGCCGCAAAGTCAAGCGCGGGACCACTTTGTTCACCAACGGCGAGAAGTTCACCTCGCTGTACGCCATCCGCACAGGATTTTTCAAAACCTGCCTGGCCACCGAAGATGGACGCGACCAGGTCACGGGTTTTCAGATGGCAGGCGAAATCATTGGTTTGGATGGCATCGTGAACGACCAGCACACCTGCGATGCGGTGGCTCTAGAAGATGCCGAGGTCTGTGTCATGCCGTTTGACCGCATCGAAGAGATTTCACGCGAGGTGACCGCGCTGCAAAGCCATGTGCACAAAATCATGAGCCGCGAAATCGTGCGCGAACACGGCGTGATGCTGCTGCTGGGCAGCATGCGGGCCGAAGAGCGACTGGCCGCTTTTTTGCTGAATCTGGTGCAACGTCTGCATGCCCGTGGCTTTTCCCAGTCCGAGCTGGTGCTGCGCATGACGCGCGAGGAAATCGGCAGCTACCTGGGTTTGAAGCTCGAAACCGTCAGCCGCACTTTCTCCAAATTCGTCGAGGAAGGCATGGTGGAAGTCAAACAACGCCATGTCCGTATTCTGGACACCGAAGGCCTGCAGCGTCTGGTCAACAACAACGCGTGCCATTGACGCCGCCCTGCGCACAGTCTGCCGGGCGATCGCCCGGCGCTACCGGGCAGCGGTTGACTTCAAACGGGGACATGCCCAGCAGCGTGGTCAGGGCGCTGGAGAGCATGGTCAGACCCCAAAACGCGAAAAAAGCCAAGGTGTAAATCGCTTGCCTGGACAAGTCCAGATCGCGCCCGAACCAGTGCAGGTCTCGCGGGTCGACGAAGGCGAACACCAGCATTTCCATCAGTCCGGCCACCAAAAAGGCAGGCCAGGCAATCCACATCCAACGTTGAGCCCGCATGGTGTCTCCCTTCGCCTCAGGGTTGAGTCGGTGCGGCAGCAGGCGCCTGGACCGCTGAGGGCAATTCGCCCGTGGCCGCGTGGTTGCGGCCTTGCATGGCTGGAGCATGCGTGATGCCCTGGCGTTCCTGCATGGCGCTGCGCGGCGTCACCTGAAGCACCGGGTCGGGGTTGCTGGCGGCAATGTAAAACGTGACCAATCCCGCCACGACCACCACGGCCGGGCCGCCCACCACCATCCAGACCAGGCCAAAGCGCCACCAGGGTTGACCCTCTTGGGGCTTGCGCAGTGCGTTGTTCATGTGTGTCTTTCTGAAAAGGAGGTCACCCATCAACGGGGAACCAGGAACACGGTTTTCTCGCTCAACTGTCCCACCACTTGGCCATCGGGCGCGCGTGAGGCGATGCGGAAATGGATCGGGTGCGAGCCCGCAGCGGCCGCATCATAGGGCAGCTGCAAACGCACCGAGACCCAGCGGGACTCGGTGGCGGCCACTTGCACCTCTGGCTCCCCCACCAGCTTAAGGCCAGGCAAGCCATCGACCTGCAACTCAAAGTTCAAGTGGTGTTCAGCCGCATTCATGATTTGCAGGCGGTACACGTTCTCGATCTGACCACCTGCAACGATGCGGGCCAAAGTGGCACGGTCGCGTTCGATGTCCACTTTGAAAGGCTGGCGCAGCCACAGGGATGCCCCGACACCGACGATGATGGCCCACAACACGGCGGTGTAGACCAACACGCGGGGGCGAAAAATGCGGCGCACCGTTTGCGCCCAGTTCCAGCCCTTGTCCATCGCGTTTTGTGTGGAAAACTTGATCAGGCCGCGCGGATAACCCACTTTGTCCATCACGTTGTCACACACGTCCACGCAAGCGCCACAGCCAATGCATTCGTACTGCAGGCCTTTGCGGATGTCGATGCCCGTGGGGCAAACTTGCACACACAAGGTGCAGTCCACACAAGAACCCAGGCCCAGGGCTTGGGGATCGGCTTTTTTGGAGCGGGCACCCCGGGGCTCGCCCCGCGCTTCGTCGTAGGTGACGATGAGCGTGTCCTTGTCGAACATGGCGCTTTGAAAGCGGGCATAGGGGCACATGTATTTGCACACCTGCTCGCGCATGAAGCCCGCGTTGCCATAGGTGGCAAAGCTGTAAAACAGGATCCAGAAAATTTCCCATGGGCCAAAGCCCAGCGACAGGATCGATGCCGTCAACTCGCGGATGGGCGTGAAGTAGCCCACGAACGTGAAACCCGTCCACAACGAGAACACGATCCAGGCGAGCTGCTTGCCCGTCTTGCGCCAGACTTTGTTGAAGCTCAGCGGTGCGGCATCCAGGCGCATGCGGGCAGATCGATCGCCCTCGAACTGGCGCTCGATCCAGATGAAAATTTCGGTGTAAACGGTTTGAGGGCAGGCAAAACCACACCATAAACGCCCTGCCACTGCCGTGAACAAGAACAGGGACAGTGCCGAGATGACCAGCAAAGCCGTCAGATAAATGAAGTCCTGCGGGTACAGCACCAGGCCAAAGATGTAGAACCTACGAGCACCCAAGTCGAACAAGACCGCCTGGCGCTGCCCCCATTCCAGCCAAGGCAGGCCATAAAAAACCAATTGCGTGATGACCACCATCAACCAACGCCAGCGAGCGAAAACGCCCTGCACACTGCGTGGGTAGATTTTTTGGTGCGCCTGGTACAGCGACACCAGTTCCGCATCACCGTCGGTGGGTACGGGGGTGATGGGGATCACGCTGCGGGGGGGACGCTGATCTGGGATGGACAAAATGCAGACCTTGGGTCAAAGGGTGCAGCAGGACGGGCCTGCTGCACGGGGGACATCATTTCGCGGCGCTGACCGTGGTGCTCGCCGGGGCGTTGTTGGACAAGCCCCAGACATAAGAGGCCAGCACATGGATCTGACCTTCGGTCAGCTTCTGGGCCTGGGCGGGCATCTGGTTGACCTTGCCGTTGTTGATCATGTTCACGATGGCGTTTTCACCCCAACCGTGCAGCCAGATGTCGTCGGTCAGGTTGGGCGCACCCAGGGCGTGGTTGCCCTTGCCGTCCATGCCGTGGCAGGCTGCGCAGACACCAAACTTGGACTTGCCCAGCGAGGCGCGCAGGGAGTCGTGCGGGCTACCCGACAGGCTGAGCACGTAGTGGGCCACGTTGCGCACATCTTCAGGGCCGCCTACCGCTGCAGCCATGGGGGGCATGTTGCCCGCACGGCCTTGCACCAAGGTGGTCTTGATCGCGTCAGGTGTGCCGCCATAGAGCCAGTCGGCATCGGCCAGATTGGGGAAGCCTTTGCTGCCCCGTGCATCCGAGCCGTGGCATTGTGCGCAGTTGTTCATGAACAAGCGGTCGCCAATGGCCAAGGCTTTCGGGTCTTTGGACACTTCTTCAGGGGGCATGCCCACAAACTTGGCGTACAGAGGGGCCACTTCGGCATTGCCTTTGGCCACTTCGGCTTCGTACTGACCGGCTGAAGACCATCCAAATTTACCGGCAAAGTTGCCAGCACCCGGGTACATGGCCAGGTAAACGAAGGCAAAAATGATGGTGATGATGAACAAGCCCACCCACCAGCGTGGCAGCGGGTTGTTCATCTCGCGCAGGTCGCCGTCCCAGACGTGGCCTGTGGTGTTGTCGTTGGCGGTCATGGCCTTGGCCTTGCCGCTGAACCACAGCAAAAGCAGGCAGGCGATGATGCTGACCAGCGTGATGCCTGCCACGTACAAGTGCCAGAAATTGCTGATGAAGTCACTCATGGGGATTCCTTGGTATTTTTTGAGTTCTGGCGGACAGCTCAGTCGTCCTGACGGAACGGCAGCTGCGCTGCCTCGTCAAAACTGGCCTGGTTACGGCGCGACCACGCCCACACCACAATGCCGATGAAGGCAGCAAAGGCGAGCAAAGTCACGATGGATCGCAATGTATTGATGTCCATGGCCATTCCTTATTTGCGGTGGGTGCCCAGCACCTGCAGGTAGGCAATGACGGCGTCCAGCTCGGTCTTGCCTTTCACTTCTTCAGGGGCCATGGCGATTTCTTCGTCCGTGTAAGGCGCGCCCAGTGTGCGCAGACCGCTCATGTGGGCCTGAATGGCGCTGGCATTGGCCGCCGTCTTTTCCAGCCAGGGGTAGGCGGGCATGTTGGACTCGGGCACCAGATCACGCGGGTTGGTCAGGTGGATGCGATGCCATTCGTCGCTGTAGCGGCCGCCCACTCGGGCCAGGTCAGGACCGGTGCGCTTGGAGCCCCACTGGAAGGGGCGGTCGTAGACGAATTCACCCGCCAGTGAGTAAGAGCCATAGCGCAGCGTTTCGGCGCGGAAGGGGCGGATCATCTGGGAGTGGCAGTTGTAGCAGCCTTCGCGCACATAGACATCGCGTCCGGCCACTTGCAGCGCGGTGTAGGGCTTGAGGCCCGGTACCGGTTCGGTGGTGGATTTCTGGAAGAACAGCGGCAGGATTTCGACCATGCCACCGACCAACAAGACCACCAGGATCAGCACGATCATCAGGAAGTTGTTGGTCTCGACTTTCTCATGCGACAAGCCGCCTGATTTTTGGTTTTGAGCCATGTTTGATTTCTCCTCAGGCGTGTGCAGGTTCGAGAGTGGGGATGCGAACTTCAACAGAGCGTCCTCGAGTCACCGTCTTGAAGGTGTTCCAAAGCATGATGAGCATGCCCGTCAGGTAGAGCAAACCACCCAGCAAACGCAGGACATAGAACGGGTAAGTGGCTTTGACCGACTCGACGAAGGTGTAAGTCAGGGTGCCGTCGGCGTTGACAGCGCGCCACATCAGGCCTTGCATCACACCGGCAATCCACATGGCCGCGATGTAGATCACAATGCCGATGGTGGCGGTCCAGAAGTGCACTTCAATCGCCTTGACGCTGTACATCTGCTTTTGACCGAACAAGCGGGGAATCAGGTAGTACATGGAGCCCATGGTCACCAGACCCACCCAACCCAGGGCACCCGAGTGCACATGGCCCACGGTCCAGTCGGTGTAGTGGGAGAGCGCATTGACGGTCTTGATCGACATCATCGGGCCTTCGAAGGTCGACATGCCGTAGAAAGACAGGGACACGATCAGGAAACGCAGGATCGGGTCGTCACGCAGTTTGTGCCAGGCGCCCGACAGGGTCATGATGCCGTTGATCATGCCGCCCCAGCTGGGGGCCAACAAGATGAGCGAGAAGACCATGCCCACCGATTGGGTCCAATCGGGCAGCGCGGTGTAGTGCAGGTGGTGTGGGCCGGCCCACATGTAGGTGAAGATCAGGGCCCAGAAGTGCACGATCGACAGGCGGTACGAGTACACGGGGCGCTCAGCCTGCTTGGGGATGAAGTAATACATCATGCCCAGGAAGCCGGCCGTGAGGAAGAAGCCCACGGCGTTGTGGCCATACCACCACTGGACCATGGCGTCCTGCACACCCGCGTAGGCGGAATAGGACTTCATCATGCCCACGGGCAGCGCTGCGCTGTTGACGATGTGCAACAAGGCCACGGCGATGATGAAAGCACCAAAGAACCAGTTGGCCACATAGATGTGACGCACCTTGCGTGTGCCGATGGTGCCAAAGAAGACCACGGCAAACGCCACCCAGACCAGGGTGATCAGGATGTCGATGGGCCACTCCAGCTCGGCGTATTCCTTGCCGCTGGTGTAACCCAAAGGCAGGGAAATGGCGGCCAACAAGATGACCAGTTGCCAGCCCCAGAAGGTGAAAGCCGCGAGTTTCTCGCCAAACAGCCGGACGTTGCAGGTGCGCTGCACCACGTAGTAAGCCGCTGCGAACAAGCCGCAACCACCGAACGCAAAAATCACCGCGTTGGTGTGCAATGGCCGCAGGCGACCGTAGCTGAGCCAGGAAATGCCCAGATTGAGCTCCGGCCAGGTCAGCTGGGCCGCGATGATCACGCCCACCAGCATGCCCACTACGCCCCAAACCACCGTCATGATGGCGAATTGCCTGACAACCTTGTCGTTGTAAGACGTCGCCTGCATATTGGCAAATTTCATTTTCACCTCTTCTTTTTAAAAACTACCAGCACAGTTTGCCCGGGTATACACCGAGGTCACTTGATCAAAATCAATCGTCACGCAAAATGCGCTCGCCTTCGGCCTCGATGTCTTCAAATTGGCCCCGGTCAATCGCCCACCACAGACCGGCCAGGATGAAAAACACCAAAGCCACAGACAAGGGAATCAGCAAATACAGGATGTCCATGGTCTTGCCTCAAGCAGCTTGAAGGATCAGTGCGGGTGCAGGCCTCACTTCGGGCAACGCCTGTGCCAGCCGCAAGGCGTTGAGCACGACCAGCAAGGAACTGAGCGCCATGCCCAGGCCTGCCGCCCAAGCGGGCAACCACCCCATCAGGGCCAGCGGCACGCAAGCGGCGTTGTAGGCCGCTGACCACCACAGGTTTTGCCGCACGATGTGCATCGTCTGGCGGCTGCGCAGCACAGTGCTCACCAGCACATCGAGTTGGCCGCCCATCAACACAAAATCGGATTTGGACTGGGCCAGCGGCACGGCCTGGCCCAGCGCAAAGGACACATCGGCTCCGGCCAACACCGGGCCGTCGTTCAGGCCGTCACCCACCATGGCCACTTTGTGGCCCTGGGCCTGCAGGGCCTGTAACGCCTGCAACTTGTGTTGGGGGCTGCAGCCGCCGTGCGCGGAGTCAATGCCCACGGTCTGGGCAACCTGACTCACAGCGGTCTGCGCATCGCCAGACAGCACCTGGATAGACAGCCCCAGGCTGGCCAGCTGGCGGACCACACGGGCCGCTTCGGGCCGCACCTCTTCGGCCAACTCGAAGCTCGCCAACCAGCCAGAGGCATCGGCCAGGCTGACCTGCAAATGGTGCCCGGGCAATGCAGGTGCCGCACAAAACGCCGCCGAGCCCAGACGCAAAGTTTGGGCAGACTGGCCTTGCAGCGTCAAAACACCATGCACGCCCTGCCCTGCCCGCTCGCTCACCTCTTGCGCGGTCATGGCTTCGAGTTCGGCCAAACGGCCTGTCGCATCGGCACGGCGACGGGCCTCGGACCACAAGGCCCGCGAGACCGGGTGCAAGGAATGCCGCGCCAGGCTGGCGGCCCAATCCAGGGCCAGGGCCGCGCTCATGCCTTCGCGTGTGTGGATGCGAACGACCTCAAAAGCGTCGCGTGTCAAGGTGCCGGTTTTGTCAAAAATCACGGTGTCAATGTGGGCCAGGTTTTGCAAGGCACTCAGGCGTCGCACCAGCACCCCGCTGCGGGCCAGTGCCCCGGCCGTGGCCAACATGGCCGCAGGCGTGGCCAAAGACAAAGCGCAAGGACAGGTCACGATCAGCACGGCGACGGCTACCATCACCGCATGCGCCGGATCGCTTGGCCACCAGTAAACGGCCGAAGCCAATGAGGCCAGCATCACCGCCACCAAAAAGGGCTTGGCCCAGCGGTCGACCAGCTGCGCCATGGCGGGCTTGGACACCGAGGCGCTTTCCATCAGCGAGACGATTTGCGCATAGCGGGTGGCGGCGCCAACCTGCTCGATCTGGACCTGCAAGGTGCCGCTCAGGTTGTGGCTGCCTGCAATCACGCGGTCGCCCGCGCGCCGTGCCAGCGGCCGCGACTCGCCCGTGAGCAAGGCTTCGTCCACCTGGGTCTGGCCGGACAGCACCAGGCCGTCGCCCGCAAAGGCTTCACCGGGCAAGACCTCGATCACGTCACCGACCTGCAGGCGGCGAATGGACACCAGCGCCCAACTGCCATCGGCCTGGCGCTTGCGCACGCTGTCGGGCAGTCGGTTGAGCACGGCCTCCAAAGCCCCGGCCGTGCGGTCGCGCATGCGCAACTCCAGCCAGCGGCCGGTGAGCAAAAAGAAAACGAACATGGTGAACGAGTCAAAAAAGACCTCGGCCCCGAAGGGGCCCTGGGGCTCGAAAGTGCCCAGCGTGCTGACCACAAATGTCACCACCATGCCCAGCGCCACGGGCAAGTCCATGCTGATTTGGCGTTCACGCAAATCGCGCCAGGCATTGCGCAAAAATGGGGCACACGAAAACAGCATGACGGGCAATGACAGCACCCAAGACGCCCAGCGCAGCAAGTGCATGGCATCGTCAGAGATGTCGCCCGGTTGCGTGAGGTACGTCGGGGTGGCGTACATCATGACTTGCATCATGCACATCGCCGCCACCGCCCAACGCCAAACCATGCGCCGGGCTTCTTCGCGTCGTTGTGCATGCGCATGGGCATCGTTGGCGGGCAAGGCCTTGTAGCCATGGCGCTCGACCGAGCGCATCCACTGCGAAGGTCGGATGCGTTCGGGCGACCAAACCACTTGCCCCCGGTGGCTGGCGCCACTGATTTGCACTGACCGGACCCCGGGCACCGCCCGCAAGGCATCTTCCAGGGTGATGGCGCAGGCGGCGCAATGCATGCCTTCGAACACCACGCTGGAGCGCCAGCAACCCGATTCGTCTTTTTCGGGCAGACTGAATGCGGCCCACTCCTCGGGCACATCGAGCAGTTCTAGACGCTGATCAGCGGCTGCACGGCCCAGGTCCATTGACGCAATGGGCTCATCCGTCGCCAAAATCGATGGGGGCAGCACAGGCAAAACATTGACTTGGGTCATGTTTTGAAGATACGACAGATGCCACGCAGAAAGCTTGATGTGCATCAAGTGGCCGTGTTTGCTGCTCTTTTAAGCTCTGCTTTCATCCATGACGTCAGGAGCAATTCATGTACAAACGCATCCTTGTAGCCACCGATGGCTCTACCTTGTCCAAAAAAGCGGTGGCCAGTGCCATTGAATTGGCGGCCACCTGTGACGCTGAATTGATCGCACTCAAGGTGGTCCCGCGTTACCCGCAGGCTTACTTCGAAGGCAGCATCCCCTTGTCTGCCGAAGAAATTTCCCGAGTGGAAGCACAGTGGGCCGATTCCGCGCAAGCGCAATTGGCTGCAGTGGAAAAGTCGGCCAAGGCCAAGTCCGTCAGCACCAAGGCCATCACCGTCAAATCGGATGTGGTGTCCGATGCCATCATTGCCGCAGCCAAAAAGCACAAAGCCGACCTGATCGTCATGGCCTCGCACGGGCGCAAAGGCATCAAGCGCCTGCTGCTGGGCAGTGAAACCCAACAGGTGCTGACGCATTCGCATATTCCTGTGCTGGTGTTGCGATGAACTAAACGGGATGAGCCGAGGGTCGGTGAGGACTCTCTGCTTGAATTCTGTTGCGCACTGGTTTTGCGCCTGCCCTCATCCTAAAATGAATACATTTTTAGGACTTGGCAGACATGACTCGCACGCAACAAAGTCACATCCTCCCGCAGCACCACCCCAGCTGGTTCCTATGTCTGGCATGGGCATGGCTGGCGCTGACCGTGATGGCCAGCGCGGCGTTTGCGCAAGATTTGGTGATCGAAAGTTGGCGCAAGGACGACCAGCTTTTGTGGGACAAAGTGCTGATCCCGGCCTTCCAAAGGCAGCACCCTGGTATTCGCCTGAGCTTCAGGGCAGAAGAACCGCTGGCCTACGATGCTCGCGTAGAGTCCCGCCTGTCCACCCGACGCGCTGGCGATTTGGTGTTTTGCCGTCCCTTTGATGGCAGCGTGCGCATGCACGCCAAAGGCTATTTGCTGCCATTGAAAGCGCGTGAACTGGAGAACTTCAGCCCGCAGGCGCGACAAGCCTGGACCACAGACGACGGCCAGACCACTTATTGTTTGCCGGTGGCTTTTGTGATGCACGGCTTGTTTTACAACAAGAAAGTTTTCAAGGATCTGGGCCTAACCCCGCCCGTCACGGTAGATGAGTTTCTGCGTTTACTGGGCACCATCGGCGCGTCCGGCAACATCACGCCCCTGGCTTTGGGCACCGCCGACATGTGGGAGTCCACCCAAGTCGTCTTCACCGGCATGGGCCCCAACTTTTGGGGTGGCGAAAAAGCCCGGCTGGGACTGATCCAGCGAACGGCCAAATTCACAGACCCCGGCTTCATCAAAGCGTGGGAGATGATGGCCAAGCTCAAGCCACACATGCACCCCAGGCAAAACAGCATGTCCAATGCCGATGTGCAGCTGCTGTTCGCCACTGGACATGCCGCGGTTTTTCCGACAGGCTCTTGGGACATCGATTTTTTGCGAAGCACCAGTTTTGCTTACAAAACCCCCATTGAGTTGGGTGTTTTCAAGCCCCCGCTAAAGCAGGCTGGGCAGACTTGCCACATTTCGGTCCACCCCGACTTTGGCATCGGCGTGAACCGAAACAGCCCGCACCAGGCTGCGGCGTTGAAATTCATCGCCTGGCTGGGCACAGCCGACTTTGCCCAACTGCTCACCGACACTCTGGCGGGTTACTTTCCACTGTCGGATCACCCGGTCAAGGTCAATGACCCGCTGGGGCAGGAAATGCTCAACTGGCGCCAAGAATGTCAGGACACGATCCGTCTGAACGCCCAAAAAATCAACCGGGTCTGGCCATCGATGGAAGAGGAGCTTTGGTACGCCAACGTGAAAGTCATCAACCAGGACATCACGCCGGAGCAAGCGGCCCGGCATATCCAGAGCGTGCACGAGAAAAACACTTATCTAAAGTAAGCCCGAGCCGCAGCGGCTGCATCGCGCTTTGGCGGCGCGTCGCTGCAGGCTCATGGCCTCAGCGGTTCAGGCCAAAAACAGCGCCTTGTGCTGCTCGCGCAGCAAGTTCTTTTGCACCTTGCCCATGGTGTTGCGCGGCAACTCGGCCACCACAAAGCAACGCTTGGGGATTTTGAAATTGGCCAGCTTGGCCTTCAGTTCAGCCAAAATCGCCTCGGGCTGCACGCTGGCCCCGGGCTTGGCGATGACCACGGCCACGCCCACCTCACCAAAATCCGGATGGGGCACGCCCACCACCGCGCTTTCGGCCACGCCCTTCATCTCGTTGATGTAGCCTTCGATTTCGGCCGGGTACACGTTGTAGCCGCCGCTGATGATCAGGTCCTTGCTGCGGCCGACGATGGTCACATAGCCCCGCTCATCGACCTTGCCCACATCGCCGGTCTTGAAATAGCCATCGGCGGTGAATTCTTCGGCGGTTTTTTCGGGCATGCGCCAGTAGCCCTTAAACACATTGGGGCCTTTGACCTGGATACCGCCGATCTCGCCCACCGGCAAGTCCTGTCCGTCGTCGCCGCGCACGCGCAAGGACACGCCGGGCAAAGGAAAGCCCACGGTGCCGCCGCGTCGCTCGGACTGGTTGGCGTAACGCTTGTCCGCCGCATACGGGTTGGAGGTCAGCATGGCGGTTTCGCTCATGCCGTAGCGCTCCAAAATGGTGTGGCCGGTGCGCTGCTGCCATTCTGTGAAGGTCTCGATCAGCAAGGGGGCTGAGCCTGCTATGAAGAGGCGCATGCTGCTAACAGCCGCCTTGTCAAGCGTGGGCTCGGCCAACATGCGCACATACAGCGTGGGCACGCCCATGAACACCGTGGCATGTTGCATGTGCGCAATGGCGCGTTTGGGGTCGAACTTGGCCATCCAGATCATCTTGCTGCCGTTGATCAGGGCCCCATGGATGGCCACAAACAGACCGTGCACATGGAAGATGGGCAAGGCATGGATCAGCACATCGCCACGGCCTTCAGGCCCACCGGTCTTCGTCCAGCCCCAGTAATCCCTGAGTGTGAGCGCATTGCTGAGCATGTTGCCGTGCGTGAGCATGGCGCCCTTGCTGCGGCCGGTGGTGCCGCTGGTGTAGAGGATTGCGGCCAGGTCATCGGCTTGGCGGGCGACTGCCTGGTGCTGGTCGCTATGGTGTGCAGCACGCTCCAGCAAGCTGCCCGTGCGGTCGTCGTTCAAGGTGAACACATGCTGCGTGCCCGCTTTGAAAGCGATCTTGCTGACCCAGCCAAAGTTGGCCGGGCTGCAAACCACGACAGCCGGTTCGGCATTGCCGATGAAATACTCGATCTCGGCGCTCTGGTAGGCGGTGTTGAGCGGCAGGAACACATAACCAGCACGCAAGGTCGCCAGGTAAAGCATCATCGCTTCGACCGATTTTTCGACCTGCACCGCCACGCGGCTGCCTGCGGGCAAGTCCAGCGATTGCAGCAAATTGGCCATCATGGCCGTGGCGCGGTCCAGGTCTTGCCAGCTGTAGCGCAAGCCCTCGTCGGTTTCGATCGCCACCGCAGTCAGGTCGGCAGGAAAAGCAGCCCGCAGGGCCGAAAACAGGTTCTGGTGGGTCATGGTTTCAAAGTGACAACGTGAAAAAAGCATGAAAAAGGGCCCGATCACAGGCCCATTCCTCATTCAATGCCGGGCTCAGTCGAGCTTGGCCCCCGAGGCCTTGACGACCTGCGACCACTTGGCCAGCTCTTTTTTGATGAAAGCGTCAAACTGGGTGGTAGTCAGGTTGGGGAAGTCAGCGCCCTGGTTGGCCCAGACGGCTTTGGCTTCGTCGGTCTGGCAGGCACGGCGGATTTCTTCGATGGCCCGCGCCTGGGCATCCGCTGGCGTGCCTTTGGGTGCCCACACGCCGTACCAGGTCGAGACGGTGTAATCGGGCAGACCCAACTCGGCCGAGCAAGGCACGTCAGGGAATGCCGCATTGCGCTTGGCCCCCGAGACCATCATCGCCTTGATGCGTCCACCTTTGATGTGGGCAGCCGAAGAACCCAGACCGTCGAACATCATGTCGACATTGCCCGCGATCAGGTCCTGCAAAGCCGGGCCTGCGCCGCGGTAAGGGATGTGGGTGATGAAGGTCTTGGTCTGCAACTTGAACAACTCGCCCGCCAAGTGGTGGGATGTGCCACCACCTGCTGAACCGTAATTGAGGCGTCCGGGGTTCTTTTTGACCATCTCCAGAAAGGCCTTGAAATCGGCCATCGGGACTTTCTTGGGGTTGACCACCAACACCTGCGGCACGTTGGCCACCAGGATCAAGGGCACCAGGTCACGCTCCAGGTCGTAATCCAGTTTGGGGTACATGCTGGGCGCAATCGTGTGGTGCACAGCGCCCATGAACAGGTTGTAACCATCGGGCGCCGCCTTGGCCGCCACCCCGGCGCCCAGGGTACCGCCTGCGCCGCCCCGGTTGTCGACGATCAGCTGTTTGCCGGTGAGCTTGGCAAATTGGGCCGACAGAGGACGGGCAAAAGCATCGGTGCCCCCGCCTGCCGGAAAGGGCACCACCATGGTCACCGGCTTGCTTGGCCAACTGCTTTGGGCTTGTGCCCAAAGGGGCAAACTGCCGGACAGGGCGGCGAGGCTCTTCAAAAAATCCCGACGCTGTTGCGCGTTGAACTGAACGGTCATGAAATGTCTCCTCGTTTTAGGTGCCCGCATCATAAGGCGAGTCGTGGCAACTTGCCCAGACGTTTTAGCCACTGGAAGCTGCCCGGTGTCACCCGGACGTCTTGCGGCTCCAGACCCAAAGCACCACGCCCCCCAGCATCATGGGCACACACAGCCATTGCCCCATGCTCATGCCCAGGCTCAAGAGGCCCAAATGGGCATCGGGTTCGCGGAAAAACTCGGCCACGAACCGGAAAAAGCCATAGCCCAGCAAAAATGCGCCCGACACCTGACCCGTTGGGCGGTCTTTGCGGGCAAACCACCACAGCAAAACAAACAGCAGCAAGCCCTCCAGCGCGATCTGGTAAAGCTGCGAGGGGTGGCGCGGCAAATCGCCCGCTCCCCGGAACACCATGCCCCAAGGCAAGGAAGGGTCGGCCACACGGCCCCACAACTCGCCATTCAGAAAGTTGCCCACCCGCCCCGCCGCCAGGCCCGTGGGCACGCAAGGGGCCACAAAGTCCATGACCTGCAAAAACGGGCGTTGGCGCGTGCGGGCAAACCAGACCATGGCCAGCATCACGCCCAGCAAGCCACCATGAAAACTCATGCCGCCTTGCCAAACCGCGAAGATTTCGAGGGGGTTGGACAGGTAATAAGCCGGTTTGTAAAACAGGCAATAACCCACTCGCCCGCCCAAGATGACTCCAAGAACACCCAAAAACAGGATGTCCTCGACATCGCGTTTTTGCCATTGCGGCAGATTTTTGAACGGCAAATGCGCCAAACGGCGTGTGCCCAACCAGAAAAACAAGCCAAAAGCGGCCAGATAAGTCAGGCCGTACCAATGGACGGCCAAGGGGCCAAGTTGCAAGGCAACGGGGTCAATTTGAGGATGGATCAGCATGCCCGGATTGTGCACCGGCCATGCCTCCGACCGGACACCTAGGCCCAGCAAGCGGCCGTTAGAATGTGGCGACCTTCTTTTGGGCATCTACCTAGACACCACCATGAGCGACAAAATCATCCCGATCACCCCCATCAACCGCCGCAGCGCCAACATCACACAGGGCAAATCTCGCGCCCCGAACCGCTCGATGTATTACGCCATGGGCTATGAAGAAGGCGATTTCGTCAAACCCATGGTCGGCGTGGCCAACGGCCACAGCACCATCACGCCTTGCAACAGCGGCCTGCAAAAGCTGGCCGACGCGGCCGTGGCGGGTATCGAAGAAGCCGGTGGCAACGCCCAGATTTTCGGCACCCCCACCATTTCCGACGGCATGGCCATGGGCACCGAAGGCATGAAGTACTCGCTGGTCAGCCGCGAGGTGATCTCGGACTGCATCGAGACCTGCGTGCAGGGCCAGTGGATGGACGGCGTGCTGGTGGTCGGCGGCTGCGACAAGAACATGCCCGGCGGCATGATGGGCATGCTGCGTGCCAACGTGCCGGCCATTTATGTCTACGGCGGCACCATCCTACCAGGCCGCTACCAGGGCAAAGACCTGAACATCGTGAGCGTGTTCGAGGCCGTCGGCGAAAACGCTGCAGGCAAGCTGAGCGATTTCGACCTGAAGGAAATCGAAAAACGCGCCATTCCCGGCACAGGTTCTTGCGGCGGCATGTACACCGCCAACACCATGTCCTCGGCTTTCGAGGCGCTGGGCATGTCCCTGCCCTACTCGTCGACCATGGCCAACCCGCACGACGAAAAGCAGAACTCGGCCAAGGAATCGGCCAAGGTGCTGATCGAAGCCATCAAGAACGATCTCAAGCCCCGCGACATCGTCACCAAGGAAGCCATCGAAAACGCCGTGGCCGTGATCATGGCCACAGGCGGCTCGACCAACGCGGTGCTGCACTTCCTGGCCATCGCCCACACTGCGGGCGTGGACTGGACCATTGACGACTTCGAGCGCATGCGCAAAAAAGTGCCTGTGATTTGCGACCTCAAACCGAGCGGCAAATACCTGGCGGTGGACCTGCACCAGGCCGGCGGCATCCCGCAAGTCATGAAGGTCCTGCTCAAGGCCGGCTTGCTGCACGGTGACTGCATGACCATCACGGGCAAGACCGTGGCCGAAAACCTGAAGGACGTGCCCGACACGCCCCGCGCCGACCAGGACGTGATCCGCCCGATTGACAAGCCGATGTACGCCGAAGGCCACCTGGCCATCCTCAAGGGCAACCTGTCGCCCGAAGGTGCTGTGGCCAAGATCACCGGCCTGAAAAACCCCGTCATCACCGGCCCCGCCCGTGTGTTCGACGACGAGCAATCGGCCCTGCAAGCCATTTTGGCGGGCAAGATCAAGGCCGGTGATGTGATGGTTTTGCGCTACCTCGGCCCCAAGGGCGGCCCCGGCATGCCCGAAATGCTGGCCCCCACGGGCGCTTTGATTGGTGCCGGTCTGGGCGAAAGCGTGGGCCTGATCACCGATGGCCGTTTCTCCGGCGGCACCTGGGGCATGGTGGTGGGCCACGTCGCCCCTGAGGCTGCTGCAGGCGGCACGATCGCGTTTGTTCACGAGGGCGACAGCATCACCATTGACGCGCACCAACTGATCCTGGAGCTGAACGTGCCCGAAGCCGAACTGGCCAAGCGCCGCGAAGGCTGGAAAGCCCCTGAGCCCCGTTACACCCGGGGTGTGCAGGCCAAGTTCGCCTTCAATGCATCGAGCGCCAGCAAAGGTGCCGTGCTGGACCTGTACTGATCCCGTGAAAGCCACCCGCATGCTGCGCATCCTGGTCACCGGCGCACTGGCCTTGTTGGCCGTGGCTCCTGCCATGGCCGACCAGGCCCTGGCCACGAGCAAAAGCTGCATGGGCTGCCACGGCGTTCAGCGCAAAGTGGTGGGCCCGGCCTTCAAGGATGTGGCCGCCAAGTACAAAGGCGACAAGACCGCGGTCGAGCACCTGACCCGCAAGATCAAACAAGGAGGTTCGGGCGTCTGGGGGAAAGTGATGATGCCGGCCAACCCGCAGGTCAGTGATGCCGATGCCCAAAAACTGGCCTTGTGGATTTTGAACACACCCTGATGCGCACCGCGCTCACAGCAAAAAGCCGCTCCCTGGAGCGGCTTTTTGTTGTGTTCAGCGACAGCTGTGGCGATCTGTGGGCAGCATGCGCCGCCCACCCAGGCCCTCACAAACCAATGGCAACGATACCGGCTTTGGCGATCTGGGCGTCTTCGTTCGACTTGACACCGCTGACGCCGACCGCGCCCAGGCAAAAGCCATCTTTCATGATCGGCACACCCCCTTCGAGCATGCCCTGGATGGTCGGGGCCGACAGGAACGAGGTGCGGCCGCCGTTGATGACGTCTTCGTAGCCCTTGGTCTCGCGGCGGCCCAGAGCCGCGGTGTGGGCTTTGGCTGGGGCGATGTGCGCGGACACAGGCGCTGCGCCATCCAGACGCGCAAAGTGCAGCAAATGGCCGCCTGCATCAACGATAGCGATGCTCACCGCCCAGTTGTTCTTGAGGGCTTCGGCTTCGGCCGCAGCGGCAATGGCTTTGACATCAGAGAGTTCGAGGCTGGCTTGAGTTTTCATGGTGTGGACTGGTCAGTTTAGAAAACCGCAAGGATACACGGGCGCACGACCGCCATTGCACACCCCTGCGCAAAACTGATTCACCCGGATAACCCCATGCCGGCGCGGATATTGGGGTCAGTGAGCAGCCTCACCCTACAATGCAATGGCCCTGAAATCAGGGTTTGAACAGGAGAGACAAGCATGAGCGACCTTCGCACACTGAACACCACAGACTGGGGCCACGGCACTGATCTGGCCACACGCAACCGCGTGCTGCGCAACACCTACTGGCTGCTGGCCCTGAGCTTGCTGCCCACCGTTTTGGGCGCCTGGCTGGGCGTGAGCACCGGCATCACCCGCTCGCTGTCGGGCGGCGTCGGGCTGGTGGTCTTCCTGGCGGGTGCCTTCGGCTTCATGTTCGCCATCGAGAAAACCAAAAACTCGGCCGCTGGCGTGCCTGTGCTGCTGGCCTTCACCTTCTTCATGGGCCTGATGCTCTCGCGCATGATCGCCATGGTGCTGGGTTTCAAGAACGGCGCCGACCTGGTGATGACCGCCTTTGCGGGTACCGCTGGCGTGTTCTTCGTCATGGCCAGCCTGGCCAGCACTATCAAACGTGACCTGTCGGGCATGTCCAAGTGGCTATTTGTCGGGGCCTTGGCCATCATGATCGGCGGCATCATCAACGTGTTTGTCGGCTCAACCGTGGGCATGATGGTGATCTCGGTCATGGCCATCGGCATCTTCAGCGCCTACATGCTGTACGACCTGAAACAGATCATCGACGGCGGCGAGACCAACTACATCAGCGCCACACTGGCCCTGTACATGGACATCTTCAACGTGTTCCAGAGCCTGCTGGCTTTGCTGGGCATCATGGGCGGTGAGCGCGACTGATTCGCGCCCCCCTCCAAACTAAGGCTCCCTCGGGAGCCTTTTTTGTGGGTGCAGGGCCGGTGGCCTGCCAAAAGACCCAGGGGTCTCAGGCCAACTCGAACACCGCCATGCTCTCAACATGGGCCGTGTGCGCGAACATGTTGATAACGCCTGCGGCCACACAGCGGTAACCGGCACGGTGCACCAGAATGCCGGCGTCACGGGCCAGCGTGGCGGGGTTGCAGCTCACATAAACGATACGCTTCGGCGGTGTCCAGCCCTGGCGCAGGTCCTGGTTTTCGTGCAGCTCGGCCAGCGCCTTGCTCAGGGCAAAAGCACCTTCGCGCGGCGGGTCCACCAGCCATTTGTCGGCGGTGCCATCGGCCACCAGCATCTCAGGCGTCATCTCAAACAAATTGCGCGCCACAAACTGCGTGGGGGCCAGGGCCTGGCCTGCGGGCCGGGTGGCCTGGTTGCGCGCGTAGTTGTCGCGTGAACGGGCCACCAGCGTCTCGGAACCCTCGATGCCCAGCACCTGCGCCGCTTGCGTGGCGATGGGAAGGGTGAAATTGCCCAGACCGCAGAACCAGTCGATCACCCGCTCATTTTTTTGTGCTTGCAGCAGGCGCAGCGCGCGGGCCACCAGCACGCGGTTGATGAAGGGGTTGACCTGTGTGAAATCGGTGGGCCGAAACGGCATGATGATGCCAAAGTCGGGCAGGCCATAACTGAGCTGCGCCCCACCCTCGTCGAGCAAATGCACCGTGTCCGGGCCTTTGGGCTGCAACCACCACTGCACTTGGTGCTCGGCGGCAAATGCCCGCAGCAAGGCTTTGTCGCCTTCGCTCAAAGGCTCCAGATGCCGCAGCACCAAGGCCGTGACCTCGTCGCCGCAGGCCAGCTCCAGTTGGGGCAAGGTTTCGCGGGCTTCCATCTGGCCAATCAGTGCCCGCAATGGCAGCAGCATGCGGCTGACATGGGGCGGCAGGACCGGGCAGACTTTCATGTCGGCGATGTAACGGCTTTTGCGCTCGTGAAAACCAATCAGCACTTCGCCTTTTTTGATCACATAACGCACCGACAGGCGGGCGCGGTAGCGGTAGCCCCAGGTCGGTCCCTCGATCGGGCGCAGCAAGGTTTCCGGTTTGACCTTGCCCAGGTGCCACAGGTTGTCCTCGAGCACGCGCTGCTTGACTGCCACCTGGGCCGAGGCCTCCAGGTGCTGCATCTTGCAGCCGCCGCAGGCGCCTGCATGCAAACCGAAATGCGGGCAGCCCGGCCGCACACGCTGGGAAGACTCGTGGTGGATCTGGGTGACGGTGCCCTGCTCCCAGTTGTTCTTTTTGCGGTGCACGTTGACCGACACCAACTCAAAAGGCAAAGCGCCTTCAATGAACACCACTTTGCCGTCAGGTCGGCGTGCAATGCCTTGGGCATCCATGTCCAGGGAGCCCACGCGCAGCCAACCCTCGGGCAGGTCGGCGCTGGAGTGGCTGGGTTCGTCGGCGTGGGCTTGGGATAGGGAAATGTCGGGTTCGCTCATTCCCTGATTGTCTCAGGATGTGAGGCCCGGATTGAGGGCCCAACGCACAGTTTCGCAGGGAAACTTCAGGTCCAGGCTTGCAGGTATTCCTGCCAGTGCGGCTCTTGCGGAGCCAAGTTGCCCAACTCGTCTTGGACAAAGGCGATTTCCTGCGCGTACTCGGCCGCGGTGAAGCCGCCGCGCATTTTCTGAAAGCGGCAGTAGAGCAAATAGGTGTTCATCACATCGGTTTCGCAATAGCGCCGGATGTCTTCGGTGTGCCCCGCCTGAAACTGCGCATAGACCTGCGCGCCGTCCATGCCCAGCTTGCCGGGAAAGCCGCACAGCTTGGCCAGTGCGTCCATGGGGGCGTTATTTTTGGGGGTGTATTTAGCCAGCAAGTCCATCAGGTCCAGGTGGCGCATGTGGTAGCGCGAGATGTAGTTGTTCCACTTGAACTCGCGGTCATCGTCGCCCAAGTCCCAGTACTTGTCGGCCACCACGCCGTGCATCAGGCCCCGGTAATGCAGCACCGGCAAATCAAAACCGCTGCCGTTCCAGCTGACCAGCTGGGGGGCGTGTTTTTCGATGGCGTTGAAAAACGTCTGCACCACCTTGGCTTCGCTTTGCCCATCACGGTCTACAAAGGAATGCACCCGCAAGCCCTCGGCATTGCGAAACACGCAGCTGATGCACAGGATGCGCTGCAGGTACAGGGGCATGAAATCGCTTTTGCCCTCCGCAGCCCGCTCGGCCTGCCACTGCGCATGCAGCTGGGCATCGGTCACATCGACAGGCACCGGATTCAAGCGACGCCAGCCGGCCATGTCCGGGATGGTTTCAATATCAAAAACCAGGACGGGCCACGGCATGGACGTGCCGCTCAGCGTGCGGGTAAAAGCTTGGCCGGGTCCACGGGCTTGCCTTGTCTGCGCACTTCGAAGTGCAGTTTGACACGGTCCGCATCTGACTTGCCCATCTCCGCAATTTTTTGGCCCTTGCGCACCTTTTGGTCTTCTTTGACCAGCAAAGCCTGGTTGTGCGCATAAGCCGTCAAAAACGTGTTGTTGTGTTTGAGGATGATCAGGTTGCCGTAGCCACGCAGGCCAGAGCCGGCATAGACCACCTGCCCATCGGCAGCGGCCATCACGGGGTCGCCCGCTTTGCCCCCAATGTCGAGGCCTTTGTTTTTGGCCTCGTCAAATCCGGCAATCAGCACCCCATTTGCGGGCCACATGAAGCCCAGGCCTTCGTCGCTGAGCGAGCCGTTTTGTGCAGCCGGTGCAGGCTCGGGCTTAGGCGGTGTGGCCGTGGCAGAGGTGTTGCCCGAAGGCGCGATCGGGCGAACCACCACGCCGGAGTTTTCAACAGCAGCCCCAGGTGGGGCCACGCGCAAGACCTGACCCACTTCGATCAGGTCGGGGTTGGTCAGATTGTTCCAGCGGGCCAAATCGCGCCAGCCTTGGCCGTTGTCCAGACCGATGCGGGTCAGCGTGTCGCCTCGCTGCACGGTGTAGTAACCGGGCTTGCCGGCATTTTCGCTGCCCGGCAAGGCCGGGCTTGCCTCACCCGATGCGGTCGTCACGGGGCTGGACGACGTTTGAGGGGTACGGCTCATCCCCCCCCGGTCTTCCACTGGCGCAAGCACCCGAACAGACGAGGTGCAGGCGCTCAGCAGTGCCACGGCCAATGTTGTCAAAACCAGGGGACGAAAAGGTAGGAGTGAAGTCATCGGGTTTTTACCTAGTTAGGCGACGCCTGATTTTAGAGGCACAAAGTGCACCGCCTCGAGCACCTGACGCTCAAAGCCCTGCGCAGTTTTCAACACCACCACCAGCGCCTGATGGCCTGCCGGAGTGATGGTCGGTGCGATCAAACGCCCGCCTGTGGCCAACTGATCGAGCCAGGCGTCCGGCACGGCGTCACCGCCCGCGGCCGAAATGATCCCGGCATAAGGTGCCCCCTTGGGATACCCCAGCATGCCATCGCCAAAAATCAGGTGCACATTGTGCAGCCTGAAAGGGCGCAAGTTGGTTCGGGCTTTTTCGTGCAGACCGCGCAAGCGCTCAATGCTGTACACCTCGGTGGCGACATGGCTGAGCACAGCAGCCTGGTACCCGCAGCCGGTGCCGATTTCCAGAACTCGGCCCAATTTGCCCGGCACGTTCTGACACAGCAATTCGACCATGCGCGCCACCACATTGGGTTTCGAGATGGTCTGCCCCAGGCCAATCGGCAAACTGGTGTCCTCGTAAGCCTGGTTGACCAGGGCGCTTTCCACAAAACGGTGTCGCTCCACCTGGCCCATGGCTTCCAGCACCCGGGCGTCCTGCACGCCTTGTTCGGCCAACTTGCGCACCATGCGTGCCCGCACGGCGCCAGACTCCAAACCCAAGCCCGAAACTGGCGAGGCTGTGCGCGGCGTTGCCGTGCGCACGGCCTGGCTGGACGTCACCACCGGATTCAGCTGAGCAGATGATCGCGCCGACACAGGCGAAGGTGTTTTGCGTGCCGTACCCGAGGCCCCGGTTTGCGACAACTTGACTGGAAAACCAGGACGCTGGCTCATGCATGGCCCTGGGGGAACAAACGATCAAAGGTCTGGGACCAATGGTCCAGATGGGCGTGTTCAGTCAAATCCACCTTGAGCGGGGTCACCACCACATGGCCCAAACCTGCCGCATGAAAATCGGTGCCCTCGCTGTCATCCATGGCAGGGCCGGCATTGCCAATCCAGTACATGGTCTGGCCACGGGGGTCCACCTGGGTGATGACCGGCTCGGCCGCGTGACGGCGGCCCAAGCGGCACAGCTTGGGGGCTTTGATCTGCGCCAAAGGCAGGTTGGGGATGTTCACATTCAGCAGCCAGGGCCGGGTGCCCATCAAGTCACCCGATCGCATTTGCTGCACCAAGAGCTTGACTTGAGCGGCCGCGGCATCCAAGTGCGCCCAGCCTTTGTCGATTTGGGACACGGCGATGGCCGGAATGCCGAAAAGATAGCCTTCCATGGCCGCGCCCACGGTGCCCGAATACAGCGTGTCGTCGCCCATGTTGGCCCCGTTGTTGATGCCAGAAATCACCAAATCGGGGCGATAACCCAGCAAGCCCGTGAGTGCGATGTGCACGCAATCCGCAGGCGTGCCATTCACATAACGAAAGCCGTTGTCGGCGCGGTGCACGTACAAGGGTGTGTGCAAGGTCAGCGCATTGGATTTGGCGCTGTTGTTGTGCTCGGGCGCCACCACTTCCACCTCCACATCGGCGATGCTTTGGAGCGCCTTGTGAAGGGCCACAATTCCCTCGGCGCGGAAGCCATCGTCGTTGGAAATGAGAATTTTCATGTTGTGTTCCTGTGCAAGCCTTGATTGTAGGCGGCCCCCTGCCTTGGTCGCTCGGGGGACATGGCTGTGCGCCCCGGTTTGCCTAAGATGCATGACGATTTCATGAAGCAGATTAGAAGGAGAAAACGCATGCACGCTTGGCTTTGCGAGAACCCCATCGGGGTAGACGCGCTCACCTGGAAAGAACTGCCCACGCCCACGCCTGGCCCAGGACAGGTCCTCATTCAAATACAGGCAGCCAGCCTGAACTTCCCCGACTTGTTGATTGTCCAAAACAAGTACCAGATGAAGCCCGAGCTGCCCTTCGTGCCGGGCTCTGAGTATGCGGGTGTGGTGCAAGCCCTGGGTGAAGGCGTCCAACACCTGAAAGTCGGACAAACCGTGGCCTGCCTGTCGGGCACCGGGGGCTTTGGCACCCATACGCTGGCACCGGCCAAACTGTGTATGCCTTTGCCTGATGGGTTTTCGGCCATCGATGGTGCGGCTTTCATCATGACCTATGCCACCTCGCACCACGCCCTGGTCGACCGCGCGGCCCTGAAAGCCGGGGAGACGGTGCTGGTTTTGGGTGCCGCAGGCGGTGTGGGCACAGCGGCCATTCAGATTGCCAAGGCCATGGGGGCCAAAGTGATTGCGGCGGCGTCCACCGACGAGAAATGCGACCTGTGCACCGCATTGGGCGCCGACGCGACCATCAATTACAGCCGCGAGAACCTGCGCGAAGCCCTGAAAACACTGACCGAAGGCCGCGGCCCGGACGTGATTTACGACCCGGTAGGTGGCGATCTGGCCGAGCCTGCCTTCCGCTCCATTGCCTGGCGTGGCCGCTATCTGGTAGTCGGTTTTGCCGGTGGCCCCATCCCTGCCCTGCCCCTGAACCTGCCTTTGCTCAAGGGTGCTTCTTTGGTGGGCGTGTTTTGGGGTGACTTCGCCAAACGAGAGCCCGAAGCCAACGCGGCCATGATGGGTGAACTGGCCCAGTGGTACGGACAAGGCAAGATCAAGCCGGTGATTGACCGGACCTTGCCCATGAACGACCTGAAGGCCGCCTACACCTTGATGGGCTCGCGCAGCGTCAAAGGCAAGCTGGTCATGGTCAACTGAAGCCAAGCAGCGCTGCCTGCTTCGGGCTTTTGCCAAAGAAAAAGGAGGCCTGAATGGCCTCCTTTCATTTTGGCCTGCTGCGCAGGCCAGAGCCAGCAGATGCTCAGCTGGCCGTGGCTTCTTCGGGCTCGGTGGGTTCCGAGCGAGAAGCACGATTTTCCTTCTTGGGGTTGGGCGTGATGTCCAACTGCACTTCGTCCTTGGCGTCGATGTCCACCGTGAGGCGGCCCCCGTCGGTCAGGCGACCAAACAGCAACTCGTCGGCCAGCGCCTTACGGATCGTGTCCTGGATCAGGCGCTGCATCGGACGGGCGCCCATCAGCGGATCGAAGCCCTTCTTGCCCAGGAACTTGCGCAGCGCATCAGTGAAGGTGACTTCCACCTTCTTCTCGCCCAGCTGGGTTTCCAGTTGCAACAAGAACTTGTCCACCACGCGCAGGATGATCTGCTCGTCCAGCGGCTTGAAGCTGACCATGGCATCCAGGCGGTTGCGGAACTCGGGCGTGAACAGGCGCTTGATGTCGCCCATCTCGTCCCCGGCCTGACGCGGGTTGGTGAAACCAATCGTGGCCTTGTTCATGGTCTCGGCTCCTGCGTTGGTGGTCATGATGATGATCACGTTGCGGAAGTCGGCCTTGCGCCCGTTGTTGTCGGTCAATGTGCCGTGGTCCATCACCTGCAACAGCACGTTGAAGATGTCCGGATGAGCTTTTTCGATCTCGTCAAGCAAGAGTACGCAGTGCGGCTTCTTGGTCACGGCTTCGGTCAGCAAACCGCCCTGGTCAAAGCCCACATAGCCCGGAGGCGCGCCAATCAGGCGGCTGACCGCATGGCGCTCCATGTACTCAGACATGTCGAAGCGGATCAGATCAATGCCCAGGATGTAGGCCAGTTGCTTGGCCGCCTCAGTCTTGCCCACGCCCGTGGGGCCGGAGAACAAGAAAGAGCCAATCGGCTTGTCGGTCTTGCCCAGGCCCGAGCGGGCCATCTTGACGGCCGAGGCCAGCACTTCCAGCGCCTTATCCTGTCCGAACACCACCGACTTCAAGTCGCGCTCGATGGTTTGCAGCTTGCTGCGGTCGTCGTTCGAGACATTGGCAGGCGGGATGCGAGCGATCTTGGCCACGATGTCTTCGATCTCGGTTTTGCCAATTGTCTTTTTGCGCTTGGAAGCCACCTGGATGCGCTGGGCGGCACCGGCTTCGTCGATCACGTCAATCGCCTTATCGGGCAACTGTCGGTCGTTGATGAACTTGGCCGACAGCTCGGCCGCGGCCTGCAAAGCGGCAATCGTGTATTTGACGCTGTGGTGGTCTTCAAAACGGCTCTTGAGGCCTTTGAGGATATCCACCGTCTCGGACACGGTGGGCTCGACCACATCCACCTTCTGGAAGCGGCGGGACAGGGCGGCATCTTTTTCGAAGATGCCACGGTACTCGGTGAAGGTGGTCGCGCCGATGCACTTGAGCTGACCGCTGGACAGCGCAGGCTTGAGCAGGTTGGATGCATCCAAAGTGCCGCCCGAAGCCGCACCCGCACCGATCAGGGTGTGGATCTCGTCAATGAACAAAATGCCATTGGGCTTGTCCTTGAGTGACTTGAGCACACCTTTCAGACGTTGCTCAAAGTCACCCCGGTATTTGGTGCCGGCGAGCAATGCGCCCATGTCCAGCGAATACACCGTGGCTTCGGCCAGGATGTCCGGCACCGTGCCCTGAGTGATGCGCCAAGCCAGACCCTCGGCAATCGCGGTTTTGCCCACACCCGCCTCACCCACCAGCAGCGGGTTGTTCTTGCGGCGGCGGCACAGGATCTGAATGGTGCGCTCGACTTCGTATTCGCGACCGATCAGCGGGTCGATCTTGCCGTCCTTAGCCGCCTGGTTCAGGTTGTTGGTGTACTGTTCCAGCGGCGAGGCTTTTTCATTGCGCTCACCGCCATTGCCACCCTCTTCGCCCTCAGAGCTCGAAGGGTTTTCGGCCGATTTGGCAGCTTCTGGCGGGTCGCTTTTGCGGATGCCGTGGGCGATGAAATTCACCACATCCAGTCGGGTGATGCCCTGCTGGTGCAGGTAATACACGGCGTGCGAATCCTTTTCACCAAAAATGGCCACCAGCACATTGGCGCCGGTCACTTCTTTTTTGCCACTGCCTGTGGACTGCACATGCATGATGGCACGCTGGATCACGCGCTGAAAACCCAAAGTCGGCTGGGTGTCCACCTCTTCGGTGCCTGCCACCTGGGGCGTGTTGTCCTTGATGAAATTGCTCAAGGCTTTGCGCAAATCATCGATGTTGGCCGCGCAAGCGCGCAGCACTTCGGCGGCGCTGGGGTTGTCCAACAAAGCCAGCAGCAGGTGCTCAACCGTGATGAACTCGTGGCGCTGCTGACGGGCCTCAACAAAGGCCATGTGCAAACTGACTTCCAATTCCTGGGCAATCATGTGATTTCCTTTTTGCCTTGCTGAGAGATATACAGATGATGTGGGGGGTAAGCCACACTATTCAATAGGTTCACTGACACATTGCAGCGGGTGACCGGCCTGTTTGGCAGCATCGAGCACCTGGTCCACCTTGGTGGCGGCGACATCGCGGGAGTAAACCCCGCACACCCCTTTGCCGTCCAGATGGATCTTGAGCATGATTTGCGTGGCCGCTTCGCGGTCCTTGCTGAAGAACTCCTGGATCACCATCACCACGAACTCCATGGGGGTGTAGTCATCGTTCAACATCGCCACCTGGTACATCTGGGGCGGTTCAATTTTTTGGGCACGGCGTTCCAGAACCACCGAATCGCCACCATCGGGTGTTCGGGGTGTCACGGTCGGCAGCGTGGGATTTGCAGGTTTTTTCGTTGCCATGAATTCATTCTATCGACGCTTTAGACCATCTTGAGACGGACCAAGACAAAAGTCTTGGCGACAAATGGTCATCCAGGTCGGCATCGGGGAAAACCTCACATTGACAAAATTGATAATCCCGAACCACACTGAGAAAACAAGACGGAGACAGCACATGCCCAGCGGTACGGTCAAATGGTTCAACGACGCCAAAGGTTTTGGTTTCATTCAGCCCGACGGTGGCGGACCAGACGCTTTTGCCCATTTTTCGGCCATCCAGTCCGACGGTTACAAAAGTCTCAAAGAAGGTGCACGCGTTACTTTTGAACTGAGCCAAGGCATCAAAGGCCTGATGGCAGGGAACATCCGCACCGAGCCAGAAGCGCCCGGTACGGCGCAGCCCGATGGGGCAGCTGAGCAAGCCTTCTCCGCGCCTTCTAACTGAGTCTGCACAGCCCAAAACGGCGCGCCGATCACTTCAAAATACAAGTTTGCCTTTATGCTGTGGGTTTTCATTCGCGCACCCATGCTTTGAGACCATGAATTTTTCTGCTTTTCTGATCTCCTCCTCATCCATTCCAAGGCAATGCTTTGTCGCTTGGGCTTTGGCGCTGCTGGCTCTGGATGGCTGGGCTCAGCAAGGGCCTCAGCTGAATTTGCCCAGAACCCAGCTGCAAGCGGGCATGCACGTGCTGGGTGTGCAGCTGGCCCAGACCCCGGAGCAGCGTCAAATCGGTCTGATGTGGCGCAAGGACATGCCCCAACACGAAGGCATGTTGTTTGTCTTTGAGCAACCCGCCACGCAATGCTTCTGGATGCGAAACACCTTGATTCCCTTGTCTGCCGCTTTTGTCGCAGACGACGGCACCATCGTGAACATTGCGGACATGAAACCCTTGAGCGATGCCTCGCATTGCTCGGAAAAACCTGTTCGTTACGTCCTCGAGATGAACGTCGGCTGGTTTGCCAAGCGACAAGTCAAGGCGGGTTATAAATTAGGGGGCGCAATCTTCAAGCGCTGAGCAGACCGCTGGGGCGGTGAATGCTCAAACGCCCCAAACGACGTCAGCACCCTGAGCTTGACTCAGTTTAAGCAGCTTCATCATGGGAGCGGCTCGCTGGGCAAGGCTGATGGCCTCCTGCAGTTTGGCCTCGCCGTCGTCTGCCCGCTCAGCAGCCTCTTCTTCTGACTCGTTCTGCGCTGCCCTTTGTTTGCGCAGCGCCTCATCTTGCGCCACTGCTGCCTCCAGGGCGGCAATGGCCGCAGGCAAGTCTACTGCCAACAGGATTCCCTGGACAGGGTCTTTGTCCAGAATGATTTTCAGCAGCCTTCTCGCATCAGCTTCCAGCATGATGAGATCGCTAGCCGCCTTCGATTTGAACTTGAACAACATGGGGGGCTCCAATCAGGAATGATTCAGCGGCCCACCGTCTCCACACCTTCGTCGTCGACGGCATCGCCCTGGATCAAGGCCTTGAGTTTATGGCTGGCGTGAAAGGTCGCGACACGACGTGCATCAATGGGGATCAATTCTCCAGTGCGCGGGTTGCGGCCCGGACGCGCTGCTTTGGTGCGGATCTGGAAGTTGCCGAAGCCTGAGATCTTCACGTCGTCCCCGGCGATCAGGCTGTCCACGATCAGGTCGAAGAACGCATCGACCATGTCCTTGGACTCGCGCTTGTTCAAGCCGATCTGCTCGAACAGCAAATCGGCCAGGTGCGCCTTGGTCAGGGCCGGAGTTTCCAGGGTTTCAAAGCTGATTTGCATGTGCGCGTCCGTCTAAAGATGCAGCGGCTTCAAGCCCGCAAACGGCCCGCCACCTGCCGCGTGAGCTGGTCAATCACCGCCGTCATGGCCGCCTCGATCTGTTCATCGGTCAGGGTCGCCTCGTCGCTGTGCAAGGTCAGGCGTACCGCCAGACTTTTTTCACCTGCGGCTAATGGACCAACGGACTCGGCTTTAGGGCGGTAAATGTCAAACAGCACCGCATCGCGCAGCAAACCTTGGGTGGATGCTGCGTGAATGGCCGCCATCAACTGCCCGTGGGTGACGTGCTCGCTCACAATGACCGCGAGGTCCCGCTCCACCGACTGGTGCTTGGCCACCGCCTGGGCCACGGGCACCACGCGGGCCGTCACGGCGTCGAGCGACAACTCGAACACCACGGGGGCACTGGGCAGTTCCCAGGCCTGACGCCAACGGGGGTGCAACTCGCCCACATGGCCGATCACCAAGTCGTCCACCAGCACCTGGGCCGAACGCCCGGGGTGCAACGCGGGGTGTTCGGCGGCTGCAAAGGTCGCCTTGCGTGGGGCCAGCAACTTTTCCACATCGGCCTTCACGTCGTAAAAATCAACGTTGCGGGCCTTGCCCTGCCAGCTCAGGGGCTCCACAGGGCCCCAAGCCATGCCAGCCACGCGCATGGGTTGGTCAAAGCCCTTCACCGTCGTGTCGGTGCTTTGAACCGCGGCGTTGCGCAGGAACACGCGGCCCAGCTCGAACACGCGCACGCGGTCGGCCTTGCGATCGGCGTTGAACTTGACCACCTGCAAAAGCGAGCCGATCAGACTCGAGCGCATCACGCTCATCTGGCTGGTGATCGGGTTGAGCAGGCGGATTGGCTGGGCGTTGCCGGCCAGGTCACGTTCCCAGCTTTCTTCGACAAAACTGTAGTTGATGGTTTCCTGGTAGCCCAGCGCGGCAATGGCGCGGCGCACAGCGGACGGGCTGCGCTCGGTTTCGCGGCGCACCTTGGCGGTGATGGGGGCCAAAGGTGGGTTGGTCGGCAGGTTGTTGTAGCCCACCATGCGGGCCACTTCTTCGATCAGGTCTTCCTCGATCTGCAAATCAAAGCGGAAGCTGGGCGGCGTCACGGTGACGGTGCCCTCGCCTTCTGTGACTTGCAGGCCCAAACCGCGCAGCGCATCGGCACACTGCTTTTGCGTGAGCGGCATGCCGATGACTTTGACCGCACGGGCCACGCGCAGGGTGACGGGCTGGATCGCCGGAATGCTCAGGGTTTGGTCGCCGATGGGGCCGACTTTCGTTTCGGGCGTGCCGCAGATGTCCAGCACCAGCTGGGTGATGCGCTCAATGTGCTCCACCGTCAGCTGCGGGTCCACACCGCGCTCGAAACGGTGACCGGCATCGGTCGAGAAGTTGTAGCGGCGCGAGCGGCCCGCGATGGCGGTCGGCCACCAGAAGGCGGCTTCGATGTAGATGTTTTGCGTGTCATCCGACACAGCTGTAGCGTCGCCGCCCATGATGCCGGCCAAGGACTCGACCTGGCTGTCGTCGGCGATCACGCCCACCTTGTCATCGACCGTCACGGTATTGCCGTTCAGCAACTTGAGCGATTCACCGGCCTTACCCCAACGCACTTGCAGGCCGCCATGGATCTTGTCGAGGTCAAAAATGTGCGAAGGGCGACCGAACTCGAACATCACGTAGTTGGAGATGTCCACCAGCGGACTCACGCTGCGCTGACCGCAACGGGCCAGGCGGTCCACCATCCACTGCGGGGTCTGAGCCTTCGTGTTCACGCCCTTGACCACCCGGCCGCTGAAGCGGCCGCACAGATCTGGGGCCTGCACCTGCACAGCCAGCTTGTCGGTGATTTGCGTGGCCACGGCCGGGAAAGTCGGAGCCTTGAGCGGTGCACCAGTCAAGGCCGACACTTCGCGGGCGATGCCGTAGACACTCAGGCAATGCGCCAGATTGGGCGTGAGCTTGAGCGTCATCAGGGTATCGTCCAGATTGAGATACTGGCGAATGTCCTGACCCAAGGGGGCGTCTGCGGGCAACTCCAGCAAGCCGCCATGGTCGTCGGCAATCTGCAACTCTTTGGCCGAGCACAGCATGCCCTGGCTTTCGACGCCGCGCAGCTTGCCGACCTTGATGGCGAAAGGCTTGCCGTCTTCACCTGGGGGCAACTCGGCCCCCACCAGGGCGCAGGGCACGCGGATGCCCATGCGGGCGTTGGGCGCGCCGCAGACGATGTTGAGCAGGGCGCCCTGCCCCACATCCACCTGACACACGCGCAGGCGGTCGGCGTTGGGGTGCTGCACAGCTTCCTTGATTTCACCGACCACGATCTTGGTGAACGGCGGGGCCACGGGCTCGAGTTCTTCCACTTCGAGGCCGGCCATGGTCAGGGTGTCAGCCAGTTGCTGGGTCGTCAGGGATGGGTTGCAGAATTCGCGCAACCAGGATTCGGGAAATTGCATGTCTCGGGTCTCGGCTTGGAATTACTGGAACTGACTCAGGAAACGCACATCGCCGTCAAAGAACAGGCGCAGGTCGTTCACGCCATAGCGCAGCATGGTGAAACGGTCCATGCCCATGCCAAAGGCAAAGCCGATGAAACGCTCGGGGTCCAGGCCCATGTTGCGCACCACGTTCGGGTGCACCTGGCCGGAGCCACCCACTTCGAGCCAGCGCCCGGCGAGCGGGCCGCTCTGGAACTGGATGTCGATCTCGGCGCTGGGTTCGGTGAAGGGGAAGAAGCTGGGGCGGAAACGCAGCACCAGATCGTCGCTTTCAAAAAAGGTGCGGCAGAAATCGGTGACCACGACCTTGAGGTCCTTGAAGCTCACGTTCTCACCGATCCACAGGCCTTCACACTGGTGAAACATGGGCGAATGGGTGGCGTCGCTGTCCACGCGGTAGGTGCGGCCCGGCGCGATGACGCGGATCTCTGGCATCGCTTGACCCGCGTCGAGCAGGTTCTTGTAACGCTTGACGTGCTGCACCGCATGGCGGATCTGCATGGGGCTGGTGTGCGTGCGCAGCAGGTGGCCGCCTTCGACGTAGAAGGTGTCGTGCATGGACCGGGCCGGGTGGTCTTCGGGGGTATTAAGCGCGGTGAAGTTGAACCAGTCGGTCTCGATCTCGGGGCCTTGGGCTACTTCAAAGCCCATGGAGCCAAAAATTTGCTCCACGCGCTCCAGCGTCAGCGAAACAGGGTGCAGACCGCCCACATTGGCGCTGCGGCCGGGCAGGGTCACATCCAGCGCCTCGGCCTTGAGCTGGGCCTGCAGCTCGGCGTCTGCAAGCGCCTGGCGGCGGTCGTTCAGGGCAGCCTCGATCGCCTGCTTGGCGAGGTTGATGGCGGCACCCCGGGTTTTCTTGTCTTCCACGCTCAAAGCAGCCATGCCCTTCATCAGCTCGGTGATGCGACCGGCTTTGCCCAGAAACAGGGCTTTGGCGTTTTCGAGGTCGGCAGGTGTCAGTGCCTGCGCAAAACTCTGGCGTGCGGATTCGACCAGGGTGTCCAGCTCGTTCATGGTGTGGGGATCGGTGGAAGATCGTTGAATGGGGGAATAAAAAAGGGACTGAAGCTGTTGCGAGCCTCAATCCCTTTGATCGAGTGCGTGGCACAGACCCGAGGGCCCGTGTCACTCATGGACTCAAGCTGCGGCCAGTTTGGCTTTGACTTGGTTCACGATGCCAGCAAAAGCGGCCTTGTCGTGCACGGCGATGTCCGCCAGCATCTTACGGTCGATTTCGATGGCAGCCTTCTTCAGGCCGTTGGCGAACTGGCTGTAGGTCAGACCGCATTCACGCGCAGCGGCGTTGATACGGGCAATCCACAACTGACGGAACACACGCTTTTTGGTGCGGCGGTCACGGTAGGCGTATTGGCCAGCCTTCATCACCGCCTGTTTGGCTATGCGGAAGACATTGCCGCGGCGACCGCGGAAACCTTTTGCAAGGGCCAGGACTTTCTTGTGACGGGCGCGTGCCGTTACACCACGTTTAACGCGAGGCATAGTTTTTCTCCTTGTTCGTCAGTGATTACAGGCCAGCCATGGGCAGCATCTGAGCGATGTGACCCATATTGGTCTCATGCACAGCGACTGCACCGCGAAGGTGACGCTTGTTTTTGGTGGTCTTCTTGGTCAGGATGTGACGTTTGAAGGCTTGGCCGCGTTTAACGGTTCCACCGGGACGAACACGGAAGCGCTTTTTAGCACTGCTTTTGGTCTTCATCTTGGGCATGTCAATGCTCCTTTAATTGTGCTCGTGAGGCGTCTGCAAAATCTTTGCAGCCTTGTTGGCCCCGAGCCACTTTTAACAAAAGCCACCCAAAGGCAGCTTTTGATTCAACCGGCCCGAAAGCCGGTCAAATTCTTCATCAAGCCGGTTCAGCAGGTGCAGACGCGTCTGCAGCTTTGCCGCCACCAGCAGGTTTTTTCCGCCCTGGCGCGATCATCATGATCATCTGGCGGCCTTCCAGCTTGGGAAACTGCTCCACGATGATGGAATCGGCCAATTCGTCGCGAATCCGGTTCAGCAAGGCCATCCCCAACTCTTGGTGGGTGATCTCGCGGCCCCGGAAACGCAGGGTAATCTTGCATTTGTCACCATCGGCCAAAAAGCGGCGGATGTTGCGCATTTTGATGTTGTAGTCACCGTCATCGGTACCTGGACGGAACTTGACTTCCTTGATGTCAATGACCGTTTGCTTGGCTTTGGCTTCTGCCGCGCGCTTTTGCTCTTGGTACTTGAACTTGCCGTAGTCCATCAAACGGCAGACCGGTGGGATGGCCGTAGCGGCAATTTCCACCAAGTCCACATCCATTTCCCCGGCCAGGCGAAGAGCCTCGGCCAGCGACAAAATGCCCATGGGCTCATTGTCAGGGCCGGACACACGGACCTCAGGGGCCATGATTTCACGGTTCAAACGGTGTTTACGTTCTTCGCGGTGGCGACGATCACGAAATTCGGTAGCGATGACTCAATCCTTTACGGAACAAAACTGCGACATGCAGCGCATCCATCTTTGTGCCCACGGGCCAAAGCATGTGGCGAAACTCACCTTCAGGCTTTAGAAGCGATGTCGGCAGCAATGAGTTCAATGAACGCATCGATCGACATCACACCGAGGTCTTTGTTGCCTCGGGCGCGCACTGCGACGGTACCTGCTGCCTTCTCTTTGTCGCCAGCGACAAGGATGTAAGGCAGCTTTTGCAACGAATGCTCGCGTATTTTATACGTGATTTTCTCGTTACGCAGGTCCATATCGACCCTAAGGCCTTGATTTGACACTGATTTTTGCAGTTTTGCAGCGATTTCGCGACAGTAATCGGCCTGTGCGTCGGTGATGTTCAGCACAGACACCTGCAGGGGCGCGAGCCAGGTGGGCAGAGCCCCGGCGTGCTGCTCGACCAGAATACCGATGAAACGCTCCATGCTGCCTACGATGGCACGGTGCAGGATCACAGGGCGTTGGCGGCTGCCGTCTTCGGCGGTGTATTCGGCGTCCAGGCGCTCGGACAGGTTGAAGTCCACCTGGATGGTGCCGCACTGCCATTCGCGGCCAATGGCGTCTTTCAAGGTGTATTCGATCTTGGGGCCATAGAAAGCACCATCGCCCTCCGAGATCACAAACTCGCAGCCTGAAGCGCGCAAGCTGTCCATCAGGGCTTTTTCGGCCTTGTCCCACAGCTCGTCCGAGCCAATCCGGGCGGCCGGGCGGGTCGAGACCTTGTAGAGGATGTCGGTGAAGCCGAAGTCGGCATAGACCTTCTTGAGCACCTTGGTGAAGGTGTCGCACTCGGGCAGGATCTGGTCTTCAGTGCAGAAGATGTGGCCATCGTCCTGCGTGAAGCCACGCACGCGCATGATGCCGTGCAGACCACCCGAAGGCTCGTTGCGGTGGCACTGACCGAATTCGCCATAGCGCAGCGGCAGGTCGCGGTAGCTCTTGATGCCCTGCTTGAAGATCAGAATATGGCCCGGGCAGTTCATCGGCTTGAGCGCATAGTCGCGCTTTTCCGACTCGGTCGTGAACATGTTGTCGCGGTACTTGTCCCAGTGGCCAGTCTTCTCCCACAGGCTCTTGTCGATGATCTGCGGGCCTTTGACTTCCTGGTAGCCGTTGTCGCGGTATACCTGTCGCATGTACTGCTCGATGGTTTGCCAAACGGTCCAGCCTTTGGGGTGCCAGAACACCAGACCCGGGGCATGCTCGTCGATGTGGAACAGGTCCAGCTCGCGTCCGAGCTTGCGGTGATCGCGCTTTTCAGCTTCTTCCAGGCGCACCAGGTACTGCTGCAGGTCTTCCTTGCTGGCCCAAGCCGTACCGTAGACACGCTGCAGCATCTCGTTCTTGCTGTCGCCACGCCAGTAGGCGCCCGCCACTTTCATGAGTTTGAAGTGCTTGAGTTTGCCCGTGCTGGGCACGTGGGGGCCCCGGCACAGGTCTTCAAAATTGCCTTCGCGGTACAGGCTGACCTCTTGGTCGGCCGGGATGCTGGAGATGATCTCGGCTTTGTAATGTTCGCCCAAACCTTTGAAATAAGTCACCGCCTCGTCACGCGGCAAAACACGACGCACCACAGGCTCATCCTTATTGGCCAGCTCGGTCATGCGTTTTTCAATGGCCACCAGATCTTCGGGCGTGAAGGGGCGGCTGTAGGAAAAGTCGTAATAAAAACCGTTGTCGATCACGGGACCGATGGTGACTTGCGCCTGAGGAAACAAATCCTTCACGGCGTATGCCAGCAAGTGGGCCGTTGAGTGGCGGATCAACTCCAGCCCCTCAGGGTCCTTGGCGGTCACGATGGCCAGCTTGGCGTTGGCCGACATGCTGAAGCTGGTATCCACCAGTTGCCCATTGACCTTGCCACCCAAAGCCGCCTTGGCCAGGCCTGCGCCAATGGAAGCAGCAACTTCGGCCACGGTGACCGGACCAGGAAATTCACGCAAAGAGCCGTCGGGGAGTGTGATCTGAACCATGTGTCTGCAAGTAAAAAAGCGCGGCGCGGGCCGCGCTTGGAAGGTGTGTCGAAACGCTGAATGTGGATTTTACGCCGCCCTCGCCTTCAGATATCCGAAGTCGATCGGTGCAAATGCCCTTCTCCGGTCGAACCTGTGAGGGCTTACACATAGGACGAGCCGCCCTGGATTACGGTGATCACGCCGTCGAAGCAGCCTGCACCAGGTTCTGACTGTTGCGAGACAAAGGTACAGCTTCAGATGCGTATTAAAAACGACTACAGGGAATTGATGAGTTCACTGACCTTGGAATGGATATCAGGCCACTGCTGAATACTTGAATGGTTGAGGCCGGGAGCATCTGCATAACGGGCATGAACACCACTGGATGATGCTTTTTCAACCCAACGCTCGGCAAACTCTGGTAGCGTGTTGTCGTCTTGTGAGCCTGTCACGGCCATCACACGAGTACCAGAGGGTATGGTCGAAATGTAATCAAGCGGATTCAGGCTGTTGGTCCATGGGCCACCTCGTCCCCGTTGTGCATTTCGGTGGTTTCGCCACGGAGGTACATCACACGGACATCCGAGCAGCAACGCCGCATCGGCCACGGTAGGATGTTTGCCCAAAACCAAAGCCGATGTTGCAGCTCCTCCTGAATGACCGACTAGGAGCAATTTTTTGGCTTTATAAGTGCTTTTCAAGGACGCCAGGGCTCCTGCGACCCGGGCAATATTCTCGGCCGTGTAATCGTCATCTTTGGGATTGGCCCAACCACTCGAATTGCCGACGGGTGTTTGATAGCCAGGACGAATCATGAAAAACACATTGCGATCAGGTGCCGACAAACTGCGTCCAATGGCGGTCCATCGGTCAATCTGCCTGTGCCCCAACTGGCCCTCGCCATCCCCATGCAGCATCACGATCAAAGTTTTCGCTGCAATAAGTGGTGTTCCGATGGGAACCAATGCCAGGCAACCCCCTTTTTGATCGGACACTGTTCTTTCCACAGGCAAGTCAGTGCAGAGTTGGCCCCACGCGACCCGAGACGTCATCACCAGGGCCAAAACCATCAAAAACCTAAAGTTGGTGAATTTCACAAGGATATCCATGGATATTTGAGGATTTCATAATAAATGCAAGACCGCAATCAATTGCTTTGCACCAAAACACGTCACAGGTTTAAGCCCGTCACACCATGGTCTAAACGCCAGTCCATGTTGAGGCTTGACTAGATAGATCGAAAAAAAGCCACCCGATACTTGCGCATCAGGCGGCTTGTTCATGCAAGCGCCTTTTCAAGCGCTCACCGAGTCAGCAGGGCAGCGCAGCTGCTCAGTGGAACTGCTCTTCCTCTGTCGAACCGGTCAGGGCCTTCACAGAAGACGAGCCGCCTTGGATCACGGTGGTCACGTCGTCGAAGTAGCCTGCGCCCACTTCTTGCTGGTGTGACACGAAGGTGTAACCCTTGTCGCGGGCGGCGAATTCGGGCTCTTGCACCATCTCGGTGTAGTGCTTCATGCCTTCGCCGCGGGCGTATGCGTGGGCGAACTGGAAGGTATTGAACCAGTTGATGTGGATACCCGCCAGTGTGATGAACTGGTACTTGTAGCCCAAAGCAGACAGGTCGTCCTGGAAGGATGCGATCTGGCTGTCGTTGAGGTTTTTCTTCCAGTTGAACGATGGTGAGCAGTTGTACGACAGCAGCTTGCCGGGGCAAGCGGCGTGCACGGCTTGGGCAAATTCACGGGCAAAGCCAATGTCAGGCACGCCGGTTTCGCACCAGACCAGGTCAGCGTAAGGGGCGTAAGCCACGCCACGGCTGATGGCTTGCTCCAGACCGTTTTTCACGCGGTAGAAGCCTTCTTGAGTGCGCTCGCCAGTCAAGAATGGCTTGTCGTTGGCGTCGTGATCGGATGTGATCAAGTTGGCAGCTTCGGCGTCGGTGCGGGCCAGCACGATGGTGGACACGCCCATGACGTCGGCGGCAAAGCGTGCAGAGATCAATTTTTCGCAAGCTTCTTGAGTGGGCACCAGCACCTTGCCGCCCATGTGGCCGCACTTCTTGACGGCAGCCAATTGGTCTTCAAAGTGCACACCCGCTGCGCCAGAGGCGATCATGTTCTTCATCAGCTCGAAAGCGTTGAGCACACCACCAAAACCGGCTTCTGCATCGGCCACGATGGGCAGGAAGTAGTCGATGAATTCTTTGTCGCCAGGATTGATGCCACGGCCCCACTGGATTTCGTCCGCACGCTTGAAGGTGTTGTTGATGCGGCGCACCATGGTGGGCACGGAGTCGTAGGCGTAGAGTGACTGGTCGGGGTACATGGTCTCCGATGTGTTGCCGTCGGCAGCGACTTGCCAGCCCGACAGGTACACAGCTTCCAAGCCCGCTTTGGCTTGTTGCATAGCCTGACCGGCGCTGATGGCACCAAAGGCATTCACGTAGCCTTTTTTGGCACCGCCGTTGATTTTTTCCCAGAGCTTTTCTGCACCGCGCTTGGCCAGGGTGTGCTCGATGGGCATGCTGCCGCGCAGGCGCACGACGTCGGCTGCGGAATAACCGCGCTTCACACCTTTCCAACGTGGATTGGTGGCCCAGTCTTTTTCGAGGGCGGCGATTTGCTGTTCACGGCTCAGTTGTTGTGTGAGGTTGGCTGGCATGGAGGACTCCTGTAGTCAAGTGGAAATCTGGCGATGTAGGCAGCGGATTCTGCTTCGTCGTTGGATTCATCTTAACTCTTATAGAAGACCAACTCACATTCTTATGTCTTATACAAGACATATTTTTATTTGTTAAAAATCAAGGGCTTATAGAAGTAATTTCGCAATGTGATTTATTGTTTCCCATATTGAGAAAAATTGCGGCATCACACCATCAGCATTTTTCAAATTATGAAAACACCTGACAACTTATGAAATGTGCAGGGCGCGGCAACTGAGCACCATGCCATCGCTGTCTGCATAAAGCCAATCTCCCGTCTGAACAAGGGTGCCTTGAATCGTCACAGCACCACCCGTTTGCCCCTGGTCTGCACGCAAAGTTGGCATAGGGTTGAGAGCCAAAGCACGAATGCCGATGGGTAAAACGCGGATTTCAGAAAGATCTCGCACGCAACCATGGACCACCACACCCGCCCAACCATGCCGTACAGCAGCAGCGGCCAAATTGCCTCCGAGCAAAGCGCGTTGCAAACAACCAGCCCCATCGACCACCAGGACACGGCCCTGTCCATCGGACTCTACCGCCCTTTTGACATGGCTGTTGTCTTGGTAACACTTCACCGTCAACACCTGCCCATGAAATGAAGATTGCCCGCCAAAATCCTTGAAGACAGGCGACAGCACACGAAAATCACCCGAGTCATCCGCTCTGTGCGCATCACAAAAATCACAGGTTGAAAAAGAAGCGCTTGTATGCAACGTCACACCCTCGAAGTCAAAAGAGAACAGTTGAATCGGAGCGACTTACACAGCGCATACGCACTGTGTCGGTGCGAATCACAAAACGGCAACGAAAAATCCAAAAATCAGCCCGCAAATCAGCAACAACCCCTATAGAAAAATGCGGATTCGGCTTGGAAAGTCGCCGTTTCTCCAGTAGCATGCAGTCAGCTGTAAACAAACTGTTACGCAGCGAAGAACTCACTTCCGCTCAAAGGAATTTCACCATGGCAACTGCGAAAAAAACCCCGGCCACAAAAGCTGCACCCGCTAAAAAAGCAGCACCGGCCAAAAAAGCTGCTCCAGCGAAAAAGGCTGCAGCACCCGCCAAGAAAGTAGCGGCTAAAGCACCCGCTACAAAGGCGGCACCTGCTACGAAGCGCACACCCAACCCAGCTTTCATGAAAGCCTTGACACCCAGCGCTGCATTGGCTGCTGTGGTGGGGGCCACACCACTGCCACGCACCGAAGTGGTCAGCAAGATGTGGGTCTACATCAAGAAGCACAACCTGCAAGACAGCGTGAACCGCCGTGCGATCAACGCCGACGACAAGCTCAAGGCTGTGTTTGGCAAGGCACAAGTCACCATGTTTGAAATGGCCGGCTTGATTGGCAAGCACCTGAAGTAATTCAGCTTGCAGCCTCATGAAAAAACCCGCGCAAGCGGGTTTTTTTACGTCGGCTTGAAAGCCACACTCTTCATCTCTTGGCCAAAGACGCTTGCGTGATCGCCTGCAAGGTGCCCCGTGTGGTGATCACTTCAGGGTCGAGCACGACCTCCATCAGGGTGCCCTGTGAACGGGCGAGCGCGTCCAGAAGAGCCGCTTCGAATTGCGCCGTCTTCTGAATGCGCACCCCGACATAGCCATACGCCTCGGCCAAAGCGGCAAAGTCAGGATTTTTCAGCTGCGAACCTGTGACGTGCGTGGGGTACTCGCGCTCCTGGTGCATACGGATCGTGCCGTACATGCCGTTGTTCAAAACCACAATGATGCTTTTGCCGCCGTGCTGCACAGCGGTCGCCAACTCCTGACCATTCATCAAGAAGTCACCGTCACCTGCGATGGTGAAAACCACCCGTCCGGTCAGCAAATTGGCCGCAATGCCTGCCGGGACGCCGTAACCCATGGCCCCGACCGTGGGCGCCAATTGGGTTTTGTGGCCCTTGGCCAGGCCATGGTGCTTGAAGAAACGGTGCATCCAGCTGGCAAAGTTGCCAGCCCCGTTCGTGACCACCGCATCGGGAGGTAGATGCTTTTGCAGCGTGGCCACAATGTCGGGCATGTCCACATCGCCGGGCAAAGCTTGGGGTTTCAGGTTGTTCAAATAGCCCTGATGCACCTGCTGCGTCCATTCGGTCCAGGGCAGCTCGGTGGGTGCTGTGAGCACTTCAAGGCTGCGAGCAGCCGCATTCATGGTGGCGAGGATCGCCAAATCCGCTTGGTAAACACGGTTCAACTCTTCTGGGCTGCAATGGATGTGCACCAATTTCTGGACGGGTTTGGGCGCTTGCAGCAAGGTGTAGCCGCTGGTCGTCATTTCGCCCAGGCGCGGCCCCAAGGCCAAAATCAGATCCGACTCGCGCACAGCTTGAGCCAAAGCCGGCCCGATGCCAATGCCGACATCACCGGCATACAAAGGGTGGTGGTTGTCAAAAGTGTCTTGAAAGCGGAAAGCGTTGGCCACAGGCAGCTGCCAGTTCTCGGCAAAACGCTGCAAGGCTTGAGCAGCCTGCGTGGTCCATCCGCCGCCACCTGCAATCACCAGAGGCTTGCGGGCCGCCAGCAGCAGGTCGCGCAGTGTGCGCAAGGCGCCCGGGTCGCTCCAGGCCTGAACCGGCTCCACGCGCCCCAGCGCCTCGGCCTTGACGGGGCGGGTCAGCATGTCTTCTGGCAACACCAACACCACAGGGCCAGGCCGACCGTTCATGGCCGTGGCAAAAGCGCGGGCCACATACTCGGGTAAGCGCTCCGGGACGTCCACCCGCTCGACCCGTTTGGCCATGCCTTTGGTCGAAGGACCAAAAAAGTGGGTGTAGTCCATTTCCTGGAAGGCCTCGCGGTCGCGGGTGTCGCTGGCCACATCGCCCACAAACAAAATCATGGGCGTGGAATCCTGGAACGCGGTGTGCACACCGATCGACGCGTTGGTGGCGCCCGGGCCGCGCGTGACGAAACAGATACCTGGGCGGCCCGTCAGCTTGCCTTGGGCCTCGGCCATGAAAGCCGCTCCACCCTCCTGCCTGCAGGTCACAAACCGGATCGTGTCGCGGTGCAAATGAAAGCCATCGAGCACCGCCAGATAACTTTCACCGGGCACCCCGAAAGCATGGGTGACGCCTTGGGCCAAGAGGCATTCAACGAGCAGGTGGCCAGCAATTTTTGAAGTCATGCCCCATTGTGCCCAACGCCGCAGGGCGGGTCTGTCACAGCCGTGCAAGCGCTGCTTGCACGGCTTGTCGCGTCACAACGCGTGTTCGAGCACCTGGAAATCGAACTGGCCCGGAGCGCGTACCGGGTCCACCGAGACCTCGATGGTGCACTTGGGCGGAAAGCGCCCTTCCAGCAGCAGTTTGGACAAGGGGTTTTCCAGACGCTGCTGGATCGCCCTTTTCAAAGGCCTGGCGCCAAACACTGGGTCAAAGCCCACCTTGGCCAATTCGGACAAAGCTGCGGCACTGACCTTCAAGGTCAAATCCATGCGAGCAAGGCGGGTTTGCAAGACCTGCAGCTGGATCTCGGCAATGGCTGCGATGTGCTGGGCATCAAGGCCATGGAAAACCACCGTCTCGTCGATGCGGTTCAGGAACTCGGGGCGGAAATGGGTCTTGAGCTCGTCCCACACCGCGTCCTTGATGTCCTCAGCGGGCTGCCCCACCATGGACTGGATCAGGTGCGAGCCCAAATTGGAAGTCATCACGATCACCGTGTTCTTGAAGTCCACCGTGCGGCCTTGCCCGTCGGTCAGGCGACCGTCGTCCAGCACTTGCAGCAGAATGTTGAAGACATCGGGATGGGCTTTTTCCACCTCGTCGAGCAGCAACACGCTGTAGGGCTTGCGACGCACCGCCTCGGTCAGATAGCCGCCCTCTTCATACCCCACATAGCCCGGCGGTGCACCGATCAGGCGGGCCACCGAATGCTTTTCCATGAACTCGCTCATGTCGATGCGGATCAGGTGGTCCTCGCTGTCAAACAAAAAGCCCGCCAGCGCTTTGCACAGCTCGGTTTTGCCCACGCCTGTGGGGCCCAAAAACAGGAAAGAGCCCGTGGGGCGGTTCGGGTCGGACAGACCCGAGCGCGAACGGCGAATGGCGTTGGCCACGGCCGCAATGGCTTCGTCCTGGCCCACCACGCGCTGGTGCAGTTTGTCTTCCATCTGGAGCAGCTTTTCGCGCTCGCCTTGCATCATCTTGGACACCGGGATGCCCGTCGCACGCGACACCACCTCGGCAATCTCTTCGGCTCCCACCTGGGTGCGCAGCAAGCGGTGCACCGGTTTTTCACCGGGTGCCGACTCCTTGGCCTGCACCTCTTTGAGGGTTTTTTCCAGCGCAGGCAGCTTGCCGTATTGCAGCTCGGCCACCTTGTTGAAATCGCCCTTGCGTGTGAACTCCTCGATTTGCTGCTTGAGCTGGTCGATCTGCTCGCGCACCTGCTGGCCGCCCTGGGCTTGGGCCTTTTCGGCGTGCCAGATTTCTTCCAGATCAGCCGCTTCTTTTTTCAGTTTGTCGATCTCTTCCTCGATCAAGGCAAAGCGTTTTTGCGACGCCTCGTCGCTCTCCTTGCGCACCGCCTCGCGCTCGATCTGCAGCTGGATCAAGCGGCGGTCGAGCTTGTCCATCACCTCGGGCTTGGAGTCGATCTCAATCTTGATCTTGGCCGCGGCTTCGTCGATCAGGTCAATCGCCTTGTCGGGCAGGAAGCGATCGGTGATGTAACGGTGGCTGAGCTCGGCCGCCGCCACAATGGCCGGGTCGGTGATGTCCACCCCGTGGTGGATTTCGTATTTCTCCTGCAAACCCCGCAAGATGGCAATGGTGGCCTCCACCGTGGGTTCGTTCACCAGAATTTTCTGAAAACGGCGCTCCAGCGCGGCGTCTTTTTCGATGTATTTGCGGTACTCGTCCAGCGTGGTAGCGCCCACGCAATGGAGCTCACCCCTTGCCAATGCGGGCTTGAGCATGTTGCCCGCGTCCATGGCGCCCTCGGCCTTGCCCGCGCCGACCATGGTGTGCAGCTCGTCGATGAACACGATGGTCTGGCCCTCGTCCTTGGCCAATTCGCTGAGCACGGTTTTCAGGCGTTCTTCAAACTCACCCCGGAACTTGGCCCCGGCCAGCAAAGCGGCCATATCGAGCGACAGCACCCGCTTGCCCTTGAGCGAATCAGGCACCTCGCCCGCCACGATGCGCTGGGCCAAGCCTTCGACAATCGCGGTCTTGCCCACACCAGGCTCGCCGATCAGCACCGGGTTGTTCTTGGTGCGGCGCTGCAAAACCTGGATGGCGCGGCGAATCTCGTCATCGCGACCAATCACCGGGTCCAGCTTGCCGATGCGAGCACGCTCGGTCAGGTCGATGCAATATTTCTTGAGGGCTTCGCGCTGGCCTTCGGCCTCTGCACTGCCCACCGACTGCCCACCGCGAACCGCGTCGATGGCCGTCTCCAGGCTCTTGCGGCTCAGGCCATGCTCTTTGGCCAAACGTCCAATATCGCCTTTGTGGTCGGCCACAGCCAACAAAAACAGCTCACTGGCAATGAAGGCGTCACCCCGCTTGATGGCTTCTTTTTCAGCCCCCTGCAGCAGCTTGGCCAGCTCGGGGCCAACCTGGACCTGGTCCTGCCCCGTGACTTGCGGCAAGCGGCCCAGCGCAGCTTCTGCGGCCAGGGTCAAGCCCGGCACTTGCACGCCGGCTCGCAACAGCAAGGCCTTGGGCCCCTCTTCTTGCTTGAGCATCGCCACCAGCACGTGGACGGGCTCGATGTACGCGTGATCCCGCCCCAATGCCAGGGATTGGGCATCGGACAAGGCTTCATGAAATTTGGTGGTCAGTTTGTCTAGGCGCATGAAATTTCTCCAATGGTGAACATTTGGGGAGGCATTGCCCATTTTCAAGTCAGGCAATCCGGCTCGGGCTTGCCTAAAATCAAGCCATGAACATTCACCAGCTGTCCATCAGCCATGACGAGCGTCAAGATCGCCTGTTGTTGCGCCTGAACACCCAGGATGCCAAGGAATTCCGTTTTTGGCTGACCCGCCGCATGGTGATGCGCTTGCTGCCCGTCATGGACCTGTCAATTGGCCGCCTGGAGGCCGCGCAGCCAGGATTGGCTGTTGCAGACCCCGCAGCCCGGCAACTGCTGACCGAGCTCAAACGCGATGCTTTTTTGCAAACCGCAGACTTTGCAACCCCTTACGATGGAAAAGTGCAGCAGTTGCCTTTGGGCAGCGAGCCGCTGCTGGTCACCGATGCGCAAATCAGCCTGCAAGCCAGCGGCGGTTTACAAATCGTGTTCCAACAAAAAACTGGCGACAACACACAGTCATGCCAGATGAATTTACAAGCCTCGCTGGTCCACGGGCTGATCCACTTGATTCGCCAGTGCATGGCCAAGGCCGATTGGGCCATGATGACGGCCAGCCCGTCTCCAAGCAACGGTGACAGCGCCGGGTCGCTGGCCACGCCTGCGGTTTACAAGCACTGAGGCCTGCAACTGCTCAGGCGTTGCGGCCCTCAATGCCCCAGCGGGCCAAGGCCGCATCGTCGGACACCCGCGCATCGACCCACTGTGCCCCTTGCGGGGTTTGCTCTTTTTTCCAGAAAGGAGCTTGGGTCTTGAGGTAGTCCATCAGGAATTCGCAGGCCTTGAAGCTCTCGCCACGGTGCGCCGAAGTGACCGCCACCAGGACGATCTGATCGGCGGGCAGCAAGCGCCCCACCCGATGCACCACGCGGGCGGCATAAAAATCGAAACGCTGATGCGCTTGCTCGATCATGGCTTCGATCGATTTTTCGGTCATGCCCGGGTAATGCTCTAGCTCCATCACCTGCACCTCGTCTTGCGCCTGCCCTGTCAAGGCGCGGGTATCGCGCACCGTGCCCACAAAACTGCACACAGCGCCCACCCGCAAATCTTGCGCCCGCAAAGCGCTCAATTCCTGCGACACATCGAAGTCTTCTTGCTGCACGGTGACGAGATCGGGCATGGCTTCAGCCTCCGGTAACGGGCGGGAAAAAGGCCACTTCGGCATTGGCCGCGAGCGGCGTGGCATCGGAGGCCATGACCTGGTTGACGGCCACGCGCACAGGCCGTTGGTTAGACAGGCACTCTGCATAGGCGCCGCCACGGGCGATCAATTGCGCCCGGAGGCCCGCCACGTCTTGGCTGTCCGTGTCCACCATCTCGCTGGCCAATCCAATGCTTTCGCGCAGAGAGGCAAAGTAACGCACCTGGATCTTCATGACAACCACTCCGAAAACGGCCAGAAACTGACAAGGTCCCCATGGGCAATGGTTTGACCTGCGGGGTTGTCCACCACGCCATCGCCCCAAACCACCGAGGTCAGCACCCCCGAGCTTTGGTTGGGAAAGAGGTCCAGCCCACCCGACGCATTGCGGCGAACACGTAAGAATTCACGCCGCTTGTCGGCTTTGGGCAACTCAAAATGGGCCGGCAAGGACATCCGGACAGGCGCACGCTGCTCAGCCCCCTGGAGAGCCAGAATCAAGGGTTTGACGAGCAGCAAAAAGGTCATGAAGCTCGACACGGGATTGCCCGGCAGACCCACAAAATGGGCCAGGCCTGTAGCTGTCTCGCGCCGCACATGGCCGTAGGCAAAGGGTTTGCCTGGCTTCATCGCAATCTGCCAAAGCGACAAGGCGCCCAAAGACTGCACGGCCGGTTTGACATGGTCTTCTTCACCGACCGACACCCCGCCGCTGGTCACAATCAGGTCGTGGTGGTCGGCCGCCGTCTTGAGCGCGGCCACCGTGGCCTCCCGGCGGTCGGGCACGATGCCCAGATCGCTCACTTCGCAGCCCAGACGGTGCAGCAAAGCCCGCAAGAAAAACCGGTTGGAGTTGTAAATGGCCCCGGGCGGCATGTCGGCAGGGGCCACATCACCGGGCATGACCAACTCGTCGCCCGTGGAAAACAAGGCCACTTTGGGTCGGCTCATGACCTGCAGGTGGGCCAAACCCAGGCTGGCCGCCAAACCCAGCTCAGCGGGGCCCAGTTTTTGACCCCGCTTCAACACGGTATCCCCCTGACGAACGTCTTCGCCTCTGCGGCGAATCCACTGGCCGGGCTGGGCCGCAGCCACAAAACGGACCTGGTCGGTCTGTTCTGCCGGCTCGGTTTGCTCCTGCATCACGATGGCGTCAGCGCCTACAGGCACCGGGGCGCCTGTGAAAATGCGAGCAGCCTGCCCGGGTTCCAAGGGCTGCCCGAAGTGCCCAGCGGGAATGCGCTGCGTCACCGTCAACGCCACCCCGGCTTGCTGCACATCGGCGCTGCGCACCGCGTAGCCGTCCATGGAAGCGTTGTCAAAGGCCGGCACTTGCAAGGAAGAAACCACGTCCTGCGCCAGGATGCGGCCATCGGCATCCAGGGTGGCGACCGACTCCGTGCTTGCCAAAGGGCTGATGTGCGCCAACAGCGTGGTCAACGCATCGTCCAGCGACATCAAAGGTGAGCGGGGGGACTGGCTCATCGGCTTCAGTCGCAATGCTGCGAGATGTAGGCCTTGACCAAACCCACGTCTGCTTTCATGACTTGCACACGTTTGGGCAAGGCTTCGATGCCTTCAAACTGCGGTGGGCGCTCAGGTTGGCGACCCAAAGCTTCCACGATGGTGGCGGCAAACTTGATCGGCAAAGCGGTTTCCAGCACGATCATGGGCACCTGCGGGTCCAGTTGCTCTTGGGCCACCTTCACGCCGTCGGCGGTGTGGGTGTCGATCATCACGCCATAGCGCTCAAACACCTGCTGAATCGTCTTGAGACGGTCGGCATGGGTGCTTCGGCCGCTGTCAAAGCCGTAGACCGCAGCGGCCTTGGCAAAACGGGCGTCACCCGACAAATCGAAGAAGCCTTGGCGGCTCAGCCCTTCGCCAAATATGGCTTTGATTTGGGTGCCATCGCGCTCCAGCAGGTCGAAAACAAAGCGCTCGAAGTTGCTGGCCTTGGAGATGTCCATCGAGGGGCTGGAGGTTTCGTGCGTGTCGGCCGTGCCGCGCACGCGGTAAACGCCGGTGCGGAAAAACTCGTCCAGCACATCGTTTTCGTTGGTGGCCACCACCAAGCGGTCAATCGGCAAACCCATCATGCGGGCCACATGGCCCGCGCACACATTGCCAAAGTTGCCGCTGGGGACCGTGAAGCTGACCTTTTGCGCGTTGCGCTGGGTCGCCTGGAAATACCCAGCGAAGTAGTACGCCACCTGGGCCAGCAAACGCGCCCAGTTGATGGAATTCACGGTGCCGATCTTGTATCGGCGCTTGAAATCCAGATCATTGGAGACCGCCTTGACGATGTCCTGGCAGTCGTCGAAGACGCCTTCGATGGCGATGTTGTGGATGTTTTCGTCGAGCAGACTGAACATCTGCGCTTGCTGGAACGGGCTCATGCGGCCGTTCGGGCTGGTCATGAAGACGCGCACGCCCTTTTTGCCGCGCATGGCGTATTCGGCCGCGCTGCCAGTATCGCCCGATGTTGCGCCCAAAATGTTGAGTTCTTCACCGCGCCGTGCCAGCTCGTATTCAAACAAGTTGCCCAGCAACTGCATGGCCATGTCCTTGAAGGCCAAGGTCGGGCCGTTGGACAAAGCCTCCAGGTAGAGGTCGGGCTGGGCCTGAGCTGCGGTTTGCAAAGGCTTGAGCGGCACGATCTCTTGCGTGCCAAACACCGCTGGGGTGTAAGTCTTGCGGCACAGCGCTTGCAGATCGTCGCGCGGGATGTCGTCGATGTAGAGCGACAGCACCTCAAAGGCCAATGCTGCATAGCCCTGGCTCTGCCAAACGCCGCGCAAGCGTGTCAGCGCGGCGTCATCCAGTTTCGGATAGCTTTCCGGCAGGTAGAGGCCACCGTCCGGCGCCAAACCTTCGAGGAGGATTTCACAAAATTGCTTACGGTCGGTATGACCGCGGGTCGACAGGTAGCGCATCAGTTCAACTCTTCCTTGCGAATGCGCACAATCGGCGCCATCACGGTCGGCAGCGCCTGCATTTGGGCCAGCACGTCGTTCAGGGTGCCTTCTCGGGTGTCGTGGGTCAGGATGATCACGTCGGTCTGGTTTTCGCCCGCTTGGCTGACCTGATCGGCCTCGCGCTGCAAGACCGCGTCGATGCTGATGTCGGCCTGGGCCAGCAAGCCGGTCAACTTGGCCAGCACGCCCGCCTGATCGGCCACGCGCAAACGCAGGTAATAGCTGGTCACCACGTCGGACATGGGCAGCACCGACAAATTGCTCATGGCACCAGGCTGGAAAGCCAGATGCGGTACGCGGTTGAGGGGATCGGCGGTGTGCAAACGGGTGATGTCTACCAGGTCGGCGATCACCGCGCTGGCGGTGGGCTCGGAGCCTGCGCCTTTGCCGTAATACAAGGTGGTGCCCACGGCATCGCCTTGCACCATCACGGCGTTCATGGCGCCCTCCACATTCGCAATCAGGCGCTGGCTGGGCACCAGGCTGGGGTGCACCCGCAGCTCAATCCCTTGGGCCGTGCGCTTGGTGATGCCCAAGAGCTTGATGCGGTAACCCAATTGCTCGGCATATTTGATATCGGCTGCGCCCAACTTAGTGATGCCTTCCACATAGGCTTTGTCAAACTGCACCGGAATGCCAAATGCGATCGCGCTCATCAGGGTCACTTTGTGCGCGGCGTCCACGCCCTCGATGTCGAACGTTGGGTCTGCCTCTGCATAGCCCAGACGCTGGGCCTCCTTGAGCACATCGCCAAAATCGAGGCCCTTGTCGCGCATTTCGGACAAGATAAAGTTGGTTGTGCCGTTGATGATGCCCGCAACCCACTGGATGCTGTTGGCCGTCAGGCCTTCGCGCAGCGCCTTGATGATCGGGATGCCCCCGGCCACTGCGGCTTCGAAAGCCACCATCACGCCTTTGGCCTGGGCGGCTGCAAAGATCTCTGTACCGTGCACCGCCAACAGTGCCTTGTTGGCAGTGACCACATGCTTGCCTGCGGCAATGGCATCGAGCACCAGCGCCTTGGCAATGCCATAGCCGCCGATCAGCTCAATGACGATGTCAATCTCCGGGTTGGCAATCACCTCTCGTGCATCGGCCACGACCTGCACGCCCTGGCCCACCAGTTCTTGGGCTCGCGCCACGTTGAGGTCGGCCACCATGGTGATTTCGATACCACGACCCGCCCGGCGTTGAATTTCACCCTGGTTGCGTTGGAGCACATTGAAAGTGCCGCTGCCCACAGTACCAATGCCCAGCAGGCCCACTTTGATCGGTTTCATTTTTTCACTTCTTTACGACGTTACACCCGAAACAACCGGGTGTTCATTTTCAAATTCAGGCCACCAGGGCCTCGGTGCCAAAGCGCTTGCGGGCACCTTCCAGGAAACGCGCCACGCGGGCAATGGCCTCGCGCAAATCGTCCTCATGGGGCAAGAAGACGATGCGGAAATGGTCGGTATCGGGCCAGTTGAAGCCAGTCCCTTGCACCAGCATGACTTTGGTTTCTTCCAGCAGTTGCAAGAAGAAATCCTGGTCGTCCTTGACCGGGTAGATGCGGGCGTCCAACTTGGGGAACATGTACAACGCCGCCTGCGGCTTGACACAACTCACACCAGGAATGGCGGTGATCAAGGCATACGCCAGATCGCGTTGCTTGCGCAAGCGCCCCCCTTCACCCACCAGTTCGTTGATGCTTTGGTGACCGCCCAGTGCGGTCTGAATCGCCCATTGGCCTGGCACGTTGGCGCACAAGCGCATGTTGGAGAGCATGTTCAAGCCCTCAATGTAGTCGCGGGCGTTTTTCTTGTCGCCCGAGATGACCATCCATCCTGCACGGTAGCCGCAGGAGCGGTAACTCTTGGACAGAGAATTGAATGTCAATGTCAAGACATCTTGGGACAGACTCGCCAGCGGGGTGTGCTTGACTCCGTCGTACAAAACCTTGTCATACACCTCATCGGCAAAAATCACCAAACCATGTTCACGCGCGATGGCCACAATGCCTTGGAGCAAATCGTCGGAATACAGCGCACCTGTTGGGTTGTTCGGGTTGATGACCACAATGCCTTTGGTCCGCGGGGTCACCTTGGCGCGGATGTCCGCCAAATCGGGCATCCAGCCATTGGCCTCTTCGCAGCGGTAGTGCACAGGCGAGCCGCCCGACAAGCTGGCCGCCGCTGTCCACAATGGGTAATCGGGCGATGGCAGCAAGAGTTCGTCGCCGTTGTCCAGCAAGGCATTGGTGGCCATGACGATCAATTCGCTGGCACCGTTGCCAAGGTAAATGTCATCCAGCGTGACCCCAACGACCCCCTGCTTTTGGGTCTCGTGCATGACGGCTTTGCGTGCCGCAAAAATGCCCTTACTGTCCGAGTAACCGGCCGAGTTGGGCAGGTTGCGGATCATGTCTTGTTGAATTTCTTCGGGCGCATCAAAACCGAAAACCGCCAGATTTCCAATGTTCAATTTGATGATCTTTTGTCCGTCCTCTTCCATCTGGCGGGCACGGTCCATGATCGGTCCACGGATGTCATAACAAACGTTGGCGAGCTTGGCAGATTTTTGAATGGGCTTCAAAGTGCCTCCAAAGGCGGTTGCGAGAGGGGAAAACCTATAATTTGACCACAACTTAGGGCTATTTCGAGCCTGCCAACCCGAGCGGCAACTCTAATATGGTCACGAAGCTCCCTCGTTCGCTGCGAAGACCCCATGAAACTACAACCCGACAAATCCAACAGCCTCACCATCAACGCCTACGGCCCAGGTTGGATCGAAGTCAATGGCGAGAAATTCACCCACTCTTTGACCGTCAGTAGCCTGAAAGGCGCTGCACCCGAAGAATGGGCCGTCAACCACTTTGAGGCACTTAAAACCGAGCACTTTGAACCATTGGCCGCCAGCGGGGCCGAACTGGTCATCTTTGGCAGCGGTCAACGCCTGCGCTTTCCTCAGCCAGCCTGGCTGGCACCTTTGATCGCGCGGGGCATTGGGCTGGAAACCATGGACACCGCAGCGGCTTGCCGCACCTACAACATTTTGGCCAGCGAGGGGCGAAAAGTCGTGGTCGCTTTGCTGATGGAGCCTTAAAGCATGCATTTTCATCACCTACTTGTTTACAAGTACTCGCCCATTTGAAGGCCCTCATTCAGAGTAAAATCGAAGGTTGCCGAGGCCTGTGCCTTCAGCGCATATGACGTCACCCAACGGCGGCAAGCGCTCAACCTGTCAAGCGAGATCAAAGTTTTATGGCGATCGTTCTTAACAAGCCCCTCCCCGAATTTGAAGCGAACGCTACCAGCGGCCTGAAAGTTTCCAACATCTCCCATCTTGGTCAACCCGTGGTTTTGTTTTTCTACCCCAAGGACAACACGCCCGGCTGCACCACCGAGGCCATGCAGTTCCGTGACAAGTACAAGGATTTCGTCAAAGCCGGCGCTTTGGTCCTGGGGGTGTCGCGCGACAACATGAAGTCCCACGATGATTTCAAAGCCAAGCTGGAACTGCCATTCGAGCTGATTGCCGACACCGAAGAAAAAATGTGCCACATGTTTGGTGTGGTCAAAAACAAAATCATGTACGGTAAAAAAGTCAAAGGGATTGAGCGCAGCACCTTCCTGATCGGCGCAGACGGCACACTCAAGCAAGAATGGCGCGGCCTGAAAGTGCCCGGGCATGTGGAAGAAGTCCTCAAAGCAGTCAAGGACTTGAAAAAATCCGCTGCTGTGGCCTGATGCCACCGGACAGGTTTTGTCTTTTGGCTCGTGCATAATGAATTCATGCCGCTGAAAGTCAGCCCCCTTCTCTCCCCTATCAAAAGCCGCCTTGGCCTCCAGGCGGCTTTTTATTTTTCAGCGTCCGGATTTTTCACCCCTCAAGAGGCCTTCGTTCATGCCACTGCCACCCGCCCCCACCCAACGCGCCAGCCGCTTGACCCACAAGGCTTTCGAGTCAGCCCCCCCTGAAGACGATGCCTCGACAGGCATGATCCAAGTCGAAACCAAAGTCCAGTCAGCGCCCGCCCAGCCAGCTGCAGCCGCCGAAGCCAAACGCCCGCCTCGGGGCCGCAAGAGCGTTTCTGCGAATACAAGCCCACGACCCGAGCCTTCTGTGGTGATCGCCTCAACCGCCACCGCCCCAAACCGCTCAAGCACTCCGGCTCGGCCCAAGCGGAGATCGGGCCCGAGCAAGCTTTTTGTGCTTGACACGAATGTGCTGATGCATGATCCGATGAGCCTGTTCCGTTTTGAGGAGCACGACGTCTTTTTGCCGATGATCGTGCTGGAAGAGCTCGATGGCCATAAGAAAGGCATGACCGAGGTCGCCCGCAATGCACGCCAGGCCAGCCGTTCGCTGGACACCTTGGCCTCGGGTCAAGGTGCCGATCTGGGCAAGGGCTCGCCCCTGAACGCAACAGGCCACACCGATGCCATGGGGCAATTGTTTTTCCAGACACAGGCACTGGACCTGAGCCTGCCCCTGGCGCTGCCGCAAGGCAAGGCCGACAACCAGATTCTGGGCGTCGTCAAGGCGCTGGGCCAATTGCATGCACCGCGTGAAGTGGTCTTGGTGTCCAAGGACATCAATATGCGCGTCAAGGCCCGCGCGTTGGGGCTTCAGGCAGAGGACTACCAAAACGACAAGACGCTGGAAGACGGGGATTTGCTGTATCCGGGCTCTATGGCTTTGCCCAGCGACTTCTGGCTCAAGAACGGCAAAACCGTGGAAAGCTGGCAGCAAGGCACCCACACGTTTTACAGAATCAGCGGGCCCGTGGTGCCCAGTCTGTTCATGAACCAGTTCGTGTATTTCGAGGCCCCCGGAGAGCCCAGCTTGTACGCACGGGTGACCGAAATCCGTGGCAAAACCGCGGTGCTGCGCACCCTCAAGGACTTCAACCACCAAAAGAATGCGGTGTGGGGCGTGACCACGCGTAACCGCGAACAAAACTTTGCGATGAACCTGCTGACCGATCCAGACGTCGACTTTGTCACGCTCGCGGGCACAGCAGGCACGGGTAAAACTTTGATGGCTCTGGCTGCAGGCCTGACGCAGGTGCTGGACGACCGCCGCTACACCGAAATCATCATGACGCGTGCCACTGTGAGCGTGGGCGAAGACATCGGTTTCTTGCCGGGTACCGAAGAAGAAAAAATGGGCCCCTGGATGGGCGCGTTGGACGACAACCTGGAGTTTTTAGCCAAAGGCGACGGCGGCAACGCCGGAGAATGGGGCCGCGCTGCGACCAACGAGTTGATCAAGAGCCGCATCAAGATCAAGAGCATGAACTTCATGCGGGGTCGCACCTTCATGAACAAGTACGTGATCATCGACGAAGCGCAAAACCTCACGCCCAAGCAAATGAAAACGCTGATCACGCGTGCAGGCCCGGGCACCAAGATCATCTGCATGGGCAACTTGGCTCAGATCGACACGCCCTACCTGACAGAAGGCTCGTCGGGCCTCACGTATGCGGTGGATCGTTTCAAGGGCTGGGCCCACGGGGGCCACATCACGCTGGCGCGTGGTGAGCGCTCGCGCCTGGCCGACTTCGCCAGCGAAGCGCTTTAAAAACCCCGTCCTCGGGTCTCAGTAATCGTCGCTGAGGCCTGAGGCCAGGCTTTCAAAACGGGTCAGGTTCTTCAGGAACGTGAGGCGGACCGTGCCTGTCGGGCCGTTACGCTGCTTGCCAATGATGATTTCGGCCACACCGGGATCTTTGGAATCCTTGTTGTAGTAATCGTCACGGTAGATGAACATGATGATGTCGGCATCCTGCTCGATGGCGCCGGACTCTCGCAAATCGCTCATCATGGGGCGCTTGTCGGTGCGTTGCTCGACGCTACGGTTGAGCTGCGACAGCGCAATCACCGGGCACTGCAGCTCTTTGGCCAGCATTTTCAGGCCACGGGAAATCTCGCCCAACTCGGTGGCGCGGTTGTCGCCGCCTGAGCCACCCGAGCCGCTCATCAGCTGCAAATAGTCCACCACGATCAAGCCCAGCTTGCCGCATTGCCGCGCCAGGCGCCGCGCGTTAGCCCGCAGCTCGGAGGGCGTGAGCCCAGGGGTTTCGTCGATGTGCAAAGACACGGTGCGCAGTTTTTCGATGGCCTCGGTCAAGCGTGGCCACTCATCATCGCTGAGCTTGCCCGTGCGCAAATGGCCCTGGTCAATGCGGCCAATTGAGCCGACCACACGCACTGCCAGCTGGGATGCGCCCATCTCCATCGAAAACACCGCCACTGGCAAGCCCTCATTCAAGGCCACATGCTCGGCGATGTTGATGGCAAAAGCCGTTTTACCCATGGAGGGACGTGCGGCCAGCACGACCATGTCGCCCGGCTGCAGGCCTGAAGTCATGCGGTCCAGGTCGTAAAAGCCGGTGGGCACACCCGTGATGTCGTTGGGGTTATCGGCCATCTCCTGCACGCGGTCGAGCAACTCCACCACCAGCGTGTCCATGGACTGAAAGCCCTGCTTCATGCGCGAGCCTTCTTCACCGATGTTGAAGATCTTTTGCTCGGCCTCGTCCAGGATGCGGTCAATCGCCTTGCCCTGGGGGTTGAAGGCGTTGGTCGCGATTTCATCGCTGGCTGATACCAGTTTGCGCAGGATCGAGCGCTCGCGCACGATCTCGGCATAGCGGCGGATGTTGCTGGCGCTGGGCACATACTGGGCCAGGGAGTTCAGGTAGCCCAAACCGCCCATCTCTGCGGTTTTGCCCTGGTTTTGCAGATGTTCGCTGACGGTGATGACATCGGCCGGTTTGGACGCATTGATCAAAGCGCCAATCGCGGCATAAATCAACTTGTGCTCGTGCCGGTAAAAGTCGGAATCCACCAACAAATCGCCCACCCTGTCCCAAGCTCCGTTGTCCAGCAACAAGCCGCCCAACACGCTCGACTCGGCCTCGATCGAGTGAGGTGGAACACGCAATTTGGCAATTTGGCTGTCAGAGGACAAGTCCGTGGGAAATTCACTCAGATGGGGAGAAAAAACAGCAGACATGGCGTACCGACAAATCAAAAAGCAATGGTAGTCCCCACAGCGCCTGGCGTCACGGGATAACCCTGTGGATAAACATGGGGTATCCGGTGCCCAAACGAGGACAACTCGGCAACACAAACAAAGTGATGCACAAATGAAAAGGCCCTTTCGTTGCCGAAAGGGCCTTTGAGACTTTGGGGTGGCTGATGGGGCTCGAACCCACGACAACAGGAATCACAATCCTGGACTCTACCAACTGAGCTACAGCCACCGCAGATCGATATTATAGCCTGAAGCTCAGGGCTTTTCGGTCTCTGAACCTTCCAACTTTTTAGGTTTTTGAGCCAACATTTCAACTTTGAATTGCGACTTCAAACTGGCCAGGTAAGCCTGAGACTCGGCCTGCCCCCACAAGCGGGCAAATTGCTGGCGGCTCTGCTCGGATTGCTGGGCAGTCGCCTCTGGGCGTGGCACGATTTTATTCACACGCACAACAGCAAAGCCTTGAAGGCCCAGGTCCACACCCAACAGGGCAGGCATTTTGGATGGATCGGCACGCAACGCAGCATCGATCACCGCTTGAGGCCATGCAGGCGCCTGATCACGCGAGACCGTCACCGCCTCTCCCAAGTTGGCCTGAGCGACATCGGTCTTCCAAGCCGCCAGTCGGGCTTGCCCTTCAGCTTTGGCCAACTCCGCAGATTTGGCTTGAATCAAAAGTTGACGCGCATTGGCTTTGACCTCGTCGAAGGGACGAACGGCCGCTGGGCGGTGATTCACCACACGGGCCGAGACCAGCGTGTTCGGAGCCACCTCTACGGCCGCTGTGTTGCGGCGTTTGGCGATGGCATCTTCCGAAAAGATGGCTTGTAACAATTTGGGGTTGCTCAAAACGCCCTGCGCACCGGGTGAGGGTGTGCGGGTCAACGCTTGCGCTTTTTGAACCGACAATTTCAGTCGCTCTGCTACGGGCGTCAAACTGTCCGACTGCTCGTAAACGCTGTTGCTGAAGGTTTCTGCCAATTCTGCGAACTGGCGCTGAGCCTGCTGTTTGCGCAAGTCTGCTTCCAATTGCGGGCGCATGGAGGCAAAAGTAGGTGCTTGGGGTTGCTTCACATCGGTCAGCAAGATGATGTGGTAGCCGAAATCGGACTCCACAATCTCACTGATATCACCCTTTTGAAGGGCAAAAGCCGCATCTTCAAAAGGCTTGACCATCGCACCACGCGCGAAGAAATCCAAATCGCCGCCGCGTGCAGCCGAACCGGTGTCATCCGAGTTCTTGCGTGCCACCTCGGCAAAGGTTTTGGGTGACTGGCGAACGGTGGCCAAAAGGCTTTCCGCCTTGGCACGGGCTTTTTGCCTGTCTGCCACGGGCAAATCTTTCGCAGCGTTGATCAAAATATGGCTCGCGCGGCGCTGCTCCTGACCTGCGAGCCGTTGCAGGTTTTGCTCGTAGTAGGTTTTCAGGTCCTGCTCGGGCAATTCAATCCGGCTTTGCAGGGCCGCCACGTCCAGGACGAGGTATTCCAGGTCCACGTTTTCAACCGAACGAAAACGCTCCGCATTGTCTTTGTAATAGCGCTCCAGGTCCGCATCCGACACCTCGACCTTGGCGGCAAAGTCTGCCGGGCTCCAGCGCTTGACCTGAATTTCACGGCGCTGCAAGTAGGCATCCAGTGCGGCATCGGTCTGACGCTGCGTCGCAAACACCGAAGCTTGCAAACCGGCCAACACCTGCTGATTGGACAGGTCGCGGCGCACACGGGCTTCGAGCATCTCGGGGGTCATGCCTTGGCTGGCTGCCAGCTGGCGGTAGCGTTCCATGTCCAACTTGCCGTCTGCGCCACGCAAACCCGCAATGGATGGGTCTTGCTGAAGATAGCGAGCCAGGCGCTGGTCACTGGTGACCAGCAACTGTTTTTCTGAAGCTCGGGCAACCAAGCGGTCGTTGACCATTTTTTCAAGCGTCGCGTAACGCGCTTCTGCGGAGTCGAGCAACTTCGGGTCCAGATTGGGCACCGAGGCGCGAATCCGATCCACTTCCTGCTGATGAACGGCATCCCACTCTGACTGGGTGATTTTTTGTCCGTCTACCCGAGCCACCACAGCACCTTTGTCTTCAAACTGGCTGTAGCCCTCGATGCCAAACAGCACAAAAGACGGAATCACCAACAAGAACAACAACCCCATCAAGATTTTTGAGTTGTTGCGAATGGAATCAAACATGTCTGAAGTCTCGGGTTATCAAGAAAAAAGGCGAACACTGGGTTCGCCTTTACTTTGTAGGGTGGTGGGCGCTGACGGTCTCGAACCGCCGACCTACTCCGTGTAAAGGAGCCGCTCTACCAACTGAGCTAAGCGCCCCACCTGAAAAGTGTTGTCAGTTCAAAGCATCCTTCAGGGCTTTGCCTGGGCGGAACTTTGGGACTTTGGCTGACTTGATTTTAATCGCTGCGCCGGTGCGCGGATTGCGACCCGTGCGAGCAGCCCGTTTGCCAACTGCAAAAGTGCCAAAACCGACCAACGAAACCGTGCCGCCTTTTTTAAGGGTGAGGCGCACTGCGCCCAGGGTGGCTTCCAGTGCGCGGCCAGCAGCAGCCTTGGACAAGTCTGCTTGTTTTGCAATGTGTTCGATCAGCTCTGTCTTGTTCACAAGAAACCTCTTGAAGTTACCAACCGGGGCAAGCGGCAGTGGACTGGAAAAAGGAGTCGCAGTCACTTAGGCAAGCCTTGGATTTTAGCGTTTAAAAATTGACATTCATGCCCTGCAAGGGACTTTTTCATCATCCAAACGCTATTGCCTCCAAGGCGCAAGGTGCCTTAAAGTGCCTCGAAAATCGCTCGACCAACATCGGCCGTCTTGGCTGTACCGCCCAGATCGGGGGTGCGCGGCGCATCGGCACCAGCCGCCAGCACCTTCTCAATGGCCCCCAAAACGGCGTCATGAGCGGCTTTATGACCCAAGAATTCCAGCATCATGGCGCCGCACCAAATTTGACCAATCGGATTGGCAATGCCTTGGCCCGCAATGTCAGGCGCAGAGCCATGCACAGGCTCGAACAATGAGGGGAACTTGCGGTCAGGGTTCAGGTTGGCACTGGGCGCAATACCGATGGTGCCGGTGCAAGCGGGCCCCAGATCGCTCAGGATGTCACCAAACAAATTGCTGGCTACGACCACATCAAAAAAGTCGGGACGCTGCACAAAGTGCGCTGTCAGGATGTCGATGTGGAACTTGTCCACGTTGATGCCAGGGTAAGCTTTGGCCATTTCGGCCACGCGCTCGTCCCAATAGGGCATGGTGATGGCGATGCCATTGGATTTGGTGGCGCTGGTCAGGTGCTTCTTGGGGCGCGACTGCGCCAACTCGAAAGCAAACTTGAGCACACGGTCCACACCGATACGACTCATGATGGATTCCTGCATCACAATTTCGCGCTCGGTGCCCGGGAACATGCGCCCGCCCACGCTGGAGTATTCACCTTCGGTGTTTTCGCGCACGATGTACATGTCGATCTCGCCCGGTTGGCGAGGACTACCGTCACGGCGGACCACGGGGGCGATGATGCCGGGCATCAAGCGGGCTGGGCGCAGGTTGATGTACTGGTCAAACTCGCGGCGAAACAAAAGCAGCGAGCCCCACAGCGAGACATGGTCGGCGATTTTGTCGGGCCAGCCAACGGCGCCAAAATAAATCGCATCATGGCCACCGATCTGGTCTTTCCAGTTGTCGGGCAGCATCTGGCCGTGCTTTTCAAAGTAATCCCAACTGGAAAAATCGAAGTGGTCGAACTGCAGGTCAATCCCGAACTTTCGGGCTGCGGCGTCCATCACGCGCAGGCCCTCGGGCATCACTTCTTGGCCAATGCCATCGCCGGGGATCACAGCAATGCGGTGCTTGCTCATACAAAATACTTTCTCAAATCAAAAGTCAAACCAGAAAAACCGAGAGCTTAGCAACAAAGACCGTGCACAAGCTTCACTTGCGAGACGGTCGAACCACCCAACTCACACCCAGCGCAGTCAAGGCAGTGCCCAGCAAGGTGGCCAATGTGATTGTTTCGCCAAACAAAACCCAGGCCATCATGGCCGTAGTGGGTGGCACCAGGTACATCAGGCTGGTGACCGAGGCGGCGGCGCCGCGCTGAATCAGCATATAGAGCAGCGAGCTGCCGCCCAAAGTCAAACCCAACACCGACCAAGCCATGGCCCCTGCCAACTCCGTGTTCCAACGCATCGGTTCGGTTTCCAGCAAGGCCAGGGGAAGCGTGACCACCAAAGCGGCACACAACTGAACAGTGTTGGCCGATCGCACATCACAAGGCTGGACAAAGCGCTTTTGATAAAGGGTGCCCACCGTGATGCTCAGCAAAGCGGCCAAGGCAAAGGCCATGTTGGCGGATGTGACATGGTCGAGGGGCGTGCCCAGCGTCAACTTGCGCCAGACCACCATGAGCAAACCCACAAAACCCAGCAGCAAGCCCAGCCACTGCCGACGCGAGACGCCAGGCTCGTCACTGCCGCGCAAGCTGTAAGCGAGCCAAATGGCCGTCAACACCGGCTGGAACCCGACGATCAAGGACGACAAGCCAGAGCCCATACCGGCCTTGACCGCCACCCAAACGCCACCCAAATAGCCCGCATGCATCAAGATGCCCGTGACCGACAAATGCAACCATTGCGATCGACTTTGGGGCCAGGCCACTCGGGCCCACAGGACCCAAGGCAAAAAGCAGGCGATCGACAGGGCATAGCGCAGGGACAAAAAGGACAAAGGAGGCGCATGAGGCATGCCGTAGCGGGCAACGATGAAGCCGGTGCTCCAGATCAACACGAACACGGCGGGGATCGCCCTCAACCAGGCGTCTGACGAACGGCCCCCGCTCATTTCACGCGGGCTCGAATTTCAGGCAAGGCCTTTTGCATGTAATAAACCATCGACCAAATGGTCAAAACGGCAGCGATCAGGATCAGCACCGCTCCCCAAATGCGGGTGTCGATCACGCCCAGCAACACGCCGTCGTACAGCAGGAAGGGAATCGCCAACATTTGGACCGTGGTCTTGAGCTTGCCCACCATGTGCACGGCCACACTTTTGCTAGCACCGATCTGCGCCATCCACTCGCGCAGGGAGGAAATGGCTATTTCGCGGCCAATGATGATCAAGGCCACCAGCACATGCACCCGGTTCATGTGCACCAAAATCAACAAGGCGGCGCACACCAAAAATTTGTCGGCCACCGGGTCCAGAAAAGCGCCAAAAGCCGAAGTCTGGTTGAGTTTGCGGGCCAGAAAGCCATCGAGCCAGTCGGTGATGGCAAAGAGAACAAACATGACCGTGGCGATCAGGTTTTGCGTCTCGACCGACAAGCTCTCCAGGTAATACACGCCAACGATCAAAGGGATCGCGACAATGCGCGTCCAGGTCATGAGGGTGGGAATCGTGAAAAACATGGTTTAGATTGTGGCACGCTCGGCCAAAGGCTTCATGACAACATGAGGTGCGCTCAGTGCAAGGCGTTGTAAATGGCCTCGGCGAGCTCCCGGGAGATGCCCTCCACGCTCAACAAATCCTCCACACTGGCGCTTTCCACACCCCGCACACCGCCAAAGCGCTGCAGCAACTTGGCGCGTTTGCGCGGACCGATACCGGGAATCTCTTCAATCTTGCTGCCCCCCATCCGCACCTTGGCACGTGCCGCCCGCATGCCGGTGATGGCAAAGCGGTGCGCCTCGTCGCGGATTTGCGCCACCAGCATGAGCGCGGCCGAATCCTTGCCCAGGTAGACCTTCTCGCGGCCATCGGCAAACACCAACTCCTCCAGGCCCACCTTGCGGCCTTCGCCTTTTTCCACGCCCACGATGCGCGAGAGGTCCAGCCCCAGGTCGGTGAACACCTCACGCGCCATGCTCACCTGGCCTTTGCCGCCGTCGATCAGCACCAAGTCCGGCAGCCGGGCTGTGCCTTCGCCCGAGCGCAAGGCCTCGGCCAATTTGCCATAGCGGCGCATCAGCACCTGGCGCATGGCCGCGTAATCGTCGCCGGGTGTGATGCCCTCGATGTTGTAGCGGCGGTAGTCGCTGCTTTGCATCTTGTGCTGGCGAAACACCACACAAGACGCCTGCGTGTTCTCGCCCGCCGTGTGCGAAATGTCAAAACACTCAATGTGGAGTTGGTCCAAATCGTCTGGGGCCAAGTCCAGCGCCTCGGCCAATGCCCGGGTGCGGGCCTGCTGCGAGCCCTCTTCGGCCAGCAAACGGGCCAATTGCAGCTCGGCGTTTTTCTCGGCCATCTCCAGCCAGACGCGGCGGTGCTCGCGCGGCTGCGTCACCGTGCTGATCTTCACGCCTGACTGCGCCGACAAAGCCGCAATCAGCGCTTTGTCCACCGCCGCGCTCAAGATCAAGAGCGGCGGCACGGGCACGCCGATGTAGTGCTGCGCCAAAAAGGCTTCGAGCACCTGCACTTCAACGGGGCGCTGCGCCTCTGCCTCCTCCAGACCCAGCAAGTCCTGCGCGTCCTGAACGTGCACCGGAAAATAAGGTCGGTCACCCAGATGCCGTCCACCGCGCACCATGGCCAGGTTCACACAAGCGCGCCCGCCCTGCACTTTGGCCACCAAAATGTCGGCATCGGTGTCCACCGCCGTGTCAACCGACTGCTGGTGCAAGACCCGCGACAGCGCCGTGAGCTGGTTGCGCACCTCGGCGGCTTGCTCAAACTCCAGGCGCTCGGCATGCTGCATCATCCGCGCTTCCATCTCGCGCATCAATGCCTTCGTTTCGCCACGCAAAAACTGCTCGGCGTGCTGCACATCGGCTTTGTAGTCCTCGGGGCTGATCAGGTTCACACACGGCCCTGAGCAACGCTTGATCTGAAACAGCAGACACGGCCGGGTGCGGTTGGCAAACACCGTGTCTTCGCAAGTGCGCAGCCTGAACACTTTCTGGATCAGCTGGATCGACTCCTTGACCGCCCATGCGCTGGGGAACGGCCCGAAGTACCGGTGCTTCTTTTCCACCGCCCCCCGGTAGTACGCCACACGCGGGTAATGCTGCGCCTCGGGCGCCTTCACCACAGCGGGCAGCGCCACACGGCCATTGCCCGTGAGCTTGAGGTAGGGATAACTCTTGTCGTCCCGAAACAGGATGTTGAAGCGCGGGTGCTGGGTCTTGATGAGGTTGTTTTCCAGCAGCAGCGCCTCGGCTTCGGAGCGCACCACCGTGGTCTCCATCCGGGTGATCTTGCTGACCATGTGGCCAATGCGGGTGCCGCCATGGTCCTTCTGGAAATAGCTCGACACCCGGCGCTTCAGGTTCAGGGCCTTGCCCACATACAGCAGCTGGTCCTGCGCATCAAAGTAGCGGTACACCCCCGGCAAGGCGGGCAGCGCGGCAACTTGCGCGAGCAGGGCTTCATCATGGGTGTTCGACATGGCGGCTATTGTCTGTGAAAAGATGTGTGTGAAATCTCCAGCGACAATCGCCGCATGCAAACTGGCCAACTCTGGGACATCTTCTGCACCGTGATCGACAACCACGGCGACCTGGGCGTGTGCTGGCGCCTGACGCGCCAGCTGCGCGACGCTGGCCAGCGCGTGCGCCTGTGGGTGGACGACGCCTCGGCCCTGGCCTGGATGGCGCCCACCGCCCACCAGAAGCCTGGCATTGAAGTGCGCCCGTGGGCCGATGCCAGCCAAGCCAGCACCCTGCAAGCCCTTTCCCCGGCCGACGTCTGGGTCGAAGCCTTTGGCTGCACCTTGCCCGAAGCCTTTGTGGCCCACGCTGTCAACACAAGAGCAAAGCCACCCACTTGGATCAACCTCGAATACCTGAGCGCCGAAGACTGGGTGCCACGCATGCACCAGCTGCCTTCGCCCGTGATGAGCGGCCCGGCCAAAGGCTGGACCAAGACCTTCTTTTACCCAGGCTTCACACCGGACACGGGCGGCCTGCTGCGCGAAACCGACCTGCTAGAGCGCCAGCAAAAGTTTGACCTTGTCAAACGTTCAGCCTGGCGCGAGCAACACGCACCCCAACTGTCACCGGGCGGTCTGCTGATCAGTCTGTTCTGCTACGAACCCGCCGCCCTGCCCCAGCTGCTGGCCCAATTGGTGGGCACACCCCACCACCTGCTGGTCACCCCCGGCCGCCCACTGGCGGCGGTGCAGCAAGCACTGGCGGGCATGGCCGTGCCACCCAGCTGGAGCGCCCTGCCCTACACCGACCAAAACGGATTCGACGAGATGCTCTGGGCCTGCGACCTCAACTTTGTGCGCGGAGAAGACTCACTGGTGCGGGCCCTCTTGGCAGGCCAGCCCTTCATCTGGCACATCTACCCACAAGACGACAACGCGCACCACGACAAGCTGGAAGCGTTTCTGGACTGGATGCAAGCGCCTGAGAGTCTGCGCAAGGCGCATCGGGTTTGGAATGGGATTGAGGCGAGCGAATTGCCAACGCTTGATGACAAGTTGCTGGCAGACTGGACCGCCTGCGTACAAACCGCGAAACAACATCTGTCAAACCAGCAAGACTTGGTGCGCCAATTGGTGATGCACACCGGGACCCCACCTCAAACAGACTGAGCTTGTTCATCGCCGGAAAAACCGCACACGCCAGGCGTGGTTTGAACCCAGCCTCCCGGAACGCTTGGAAGCACTCACCGATAATCCCGACCCATGACTTTGATTGACACCCTCTTCCCCCTCGGCTGGCAGCACTACCTGCTGGGCGGCCTGACCATTGGCGCTGGCGTGGCGCTGCTCTATTTGTTCAACGGCTGGGTTGGCGGCATGAGTTCCGTCTTTTCCAGCAGTTGGTCGTTCGTGTCCAAACGGGCGTTTTTTCAGCAAGCCCGCTTTGTCAGCACCCGCAACTGGCGGCTGGTTTACGCCTTGGGCGTTGTGCTGGGGGCGCTGGTTTGGCGGTTCACGCTGGCGGGCGGCGAGGCGCAGCACACCAGCGTGCCCGCCTGGCAGCTGCTGGTGGGCGGCTTTTTGGTGGGCTACGGTGCCCGTTTGGGCAATGGCTGCACCTCGGGCCACGGTATTTGCGGGCTGGGCTCGCTGCAGTTGCCTTCGCTGGGCGCGGTGCTGACCTTCATGGCCACTGCTTTCATGACCGCCAACCTGATGGCCATCTTCACGAAAGGCCTGGCATGAACCCGTTGACCCCTCACACACTTTCTCTGCCCAAAGCGCTGGTCACCTTGGTCGCCGGGGCCTTGTTTGGCTTTGGCCTGTCGCTGGCCACCATGGTGCAGCCCGAGGTGGTTTTGAGCTTTTTGCGCTTTCAAGACTGGGGCCTGATGCTGGTCATGGGCGGCGCGGCGGGCTTGGCCATGCTGGCTTACAAAGGTTTTCCGCGCTGGCTGGGCCGCCCCTTATTGAGCGGGCAGTTCCTGACGCAACCGGCGAGCTGGAACCGCCAAACCGTGATCGGCTCGGCCATTTTTGGCGTGGGCTGGGGTTTGAGCGGGGTGTGCCCCGGCCCGGCGATTGCGGCCTTGGGCACAGGCAACACCGACATCCTGTGGGCTTTGGGCGGCATTGTGCTGGGTGCACTGGCCCATGGCCTGACGGCGCGGGACTGAGCGCCTGTAAGGGCCCTCGGCCTTAGCAGGCCCCACAGGTTAGAATAATGGGCTTGGCTTCAAGCCACCCCTTTTCATTTCAGACTCAATTCCTATGAAAACCGCTCAAGAAATCCGCGTCGGCAACGTCATCATGCACGGCAAAGACCCCATGGTCGTCCTGCGCACCGAATACCAACGCGGTGGCCGCGGCTCGTCGACTGTGCGCATGAAGCTCAAAAGCCTGATCGCCAATTTCGGTACCGAAGTCGTGTTCCGCGCCGACGACAAGATGGACCAGGTCATTCTGGACAAGAAAGAGTGCACATACTCGTATTTCGCTGACCCGATGTACGTTTGCATGGACACCGACTTCAACCAGTACGAAGTCGAAGCCACCAACATGGGCGACGCCCTGAACTACCTCGAAGACGGCATGGAACTCGAAGTGGTGTTCTACAACGAGAAAGCCATCTCGGTCGAATTGCCCACCAGCGTGGTGCGCGAGATCACCTGGACCGAGCCAGCCGTCAAAGGCGACACCTCGGGCAAAGTGCTCAAGCCCGCCAAGATTGCCACCGGCATGGAAGTGCCCGTGCCTTTGTTCGTGAGCCAAGGCGATAAGATCGAAATCGACACCCGCACCGGCGAATACCGCAAGCGCGTCTGATCTTCCGATCCCGCCCCCATGAAAGCCCCGCAAGGGGCTTTTTTCATGGTCAAAGCGATTCGTTTGGGCATCTCCGTCTTGCCTGCAGGGCTGGTGCATGCACAATGCCGCCATGCAATCCCGACAAGACCTCCTGACCCCTTCCCTGCCCCACGCTTGGGCCGATCTGCAAGCCGAGGCCAACACCGCCGACTGGCTGGAGCCACAAGCCCACCGCTTGGCCTTTGCCGACCCCGAATTTTTGCTGCGCCGAGAAACCCGGGGCATCCGTTTCCAACTGGAGATGCTCAAACCGGACCTGGCGCAAACCGAGGCCAAGATTGAACACACCGTGGTGGTCTTTGGCAGTGCGCG